>NZ_JABJVX010000004.1 GCF_013155465.1 Alterinioella nitratireducens
CAAAAGTACGCACTCGATCACAAGTCCAGAAGATCAGAATTTCCTTGCAAACCGAGCGGCATCCACAAAAGAAGGTTGGACGTCAGACCCATCCCCTCCGCCATTATCCTTTGATTTCATTGGATAAATTCGTTACGCGGGCCTTTTCTCGGCAATTACGGCATGTCTCCGGTCTATCGCGCCGCACTCATGTGCATGCAATGCAGCACCCCACCTGTTACCGATATGATTGATTGTCCGTGCGGATCTGCGCGTTGTGCTGTATCAGTCCATGACCCGATCCGAGTGAGGTTTCCACCGATGCCCCGTCCCGATACCATGCAGGCCGTTCTCTTGACCGGCCATGGCGGGCTCGACCGGTTGGAATGGCGTGACGATGTTGCTGTTCCGGTGCCTGAGGAAGGCGAGGTCTTGATCCGTGTCGGCGCATCGGCGGTCAACAATACCGATGTGAACACGCGCACCGGCTGGTATTCCAAGGCCGTGCGCGGCGATACGGGGTCGGCGGCGACGACTGGTTACGATGGCGCCTCGGATGCCGACGGGGCCTGGTCCGGCGCGTTGAGCTTTCCGCGCATCCAGGGTGCCGATTGCTGTGGCGAGATCGTTGCCACGGGCTCCGGTGTGGATACCGGGCGCACCGGTCAGCGTGTGCTGGTGCGGCCGATGTACCATCCGACAGGCGCGGAGGATCCCCATGCCCTCGTGACTTTCGGGTCCGAGCGCAACGGGGCCTTTGCCGAGTTCTCCACGGTCGAGGCCGAACACGCGATCCGGGTCGATAGCGCGCTGAGCGACCTGGAGCTTGCCTCCTTTCCTTGCGCCTTTTCCACCGCGGAGGGCATGATCCAGCGCGCCGCGCTCGGGGCGGAACGGGTTCTGATCACCGGGGCCTCGGGCGGGGTCGGATCGGCGGCGGTGCAATTGTCCAAGCGGCGCGGGGCGCATGTGACGGCGGTGACCAGCGCCTCAAAGCAGGCGGAGCTGATGCGGTTGGGGGCAGATACGACCCTGACCCGCGAGGATGCGGTGCCGATGGACGGGTTTGACGTGGTGCTGGACCTTGTCGGCGGGCCGCGTTGGCCGGAATTGCTGGAGGCGCTGGCCATTGGCGGGCGCTACGTGACCTCGGGCGCCATCGCCGGGCCGATCGTGGAGCTTGACCTGCGCACACTCTACCTGCGCGACCTGACCCTCATCGGCAGCACCCGGCAGAACCCGCGCGTCTTCACCGATCTCGTGCGCTACATCGAGGCGGGCGAGATCCGGCCCGTTGTGGCCGAGAGCTTTCCGTTGCGCGATTTGCGCGCGGCGCAGGAGGCGTTTCTTGAGAAATCCCACATGGGCAAGATCGGCATCGACGTGCCGGGTTGATCGCGCGCGGGCGTGAATGGGGACACGCTACCCTGCCTCGCCCGCCTCATCGCGCGCAAGACCAAGCAGCCAGTCCCGAACCTGCGCCGCTGCCCCGGACCCGATATGCCGTGGTGCAAGCAGGTAGAAATCCAGACCTCCCTCCAGGCTGCATCTGACCGGCTGGACCAGGCGTCCCTCGGCCAGGTCCCGCGCCACCAGGAAACGGCTGGCAAGGGCAATCCCCTGTCCCGCGAGGGCCGCATCGAGGCTGAGCGTCGTCTGGTTGAAACGCAGACTGCGTGGCGCGTCCACGCTCTGGCCGAACGCCGACTGGAAGAATTTCGGCCAGAGGTCATGCGTGTCATGCAGCAACGTCATCCGCGAGAAAGCCAAGGCATCGAGCGGCAGATCCTGATTGGCGACAAGTGCGGGGGAACAGACGGCGATAACGTCTTGCGTGAACAGCAGATCGGCCCGAAGGCTTGCCCCGAAAGGCGGGCGTGCCTGCCGCACAGCAAGGTCGATCCCGTCCGAGTGAAAGCTGGCAACCCGCTCGGTCGCGGTGAGGCGGAGATCAATGCCGGGATGGGCACGGGTCAGGTCCGCCAGGCGCGGGATGAGCCATTTGGAGGCGAAGGTCGGCGTGACGCTGATCGTCGCCCGCGCGGGGGCGCGACGCAACGCGTCCGTCGCCTCGGCAAGCTGCGCAAAGGCGCGAGAGACAGCCGCATGGTAGGTGCGCCCTTCCTCGGTGAAGGACAGACCCCGCGGATGCCGGAGGAACAGGCGCAGCCCGAGATGATCTTCCAGTCCGCGCACCTGTTGGGCAACGGCGCCCTGCGTCACGCCCAAATCATCGGCGGCGGCGCGGAAATTCAGGTGCCTGCCCGCGGCAGAGAAGGCGCGGAGGCCGTTCAAAGGCGGCAATGCGGCGTCATCGGGCATGATAGAATTTCTACTGTCACGTGACAGAGCTTCTGGTTGGTGATTCAAGCATAGGCGCCCTATTTCAAGAAGAGAAGGTAAAATTGATATGCGACATGCGGCAAGGAGGAACGGAGCATGACGATAGAAAAAACAGCACTGATCACGGCGGGCGGCAGCGGCATCGGGGCCGGCGCGGCGAAACGGCTTGCGGCTGATGGATACAAGGTTGGCGTCCTTTCCTCCTCCGGCAAGGGCGAGGCCCTCGGTGAGGCGCTTGGCGGTTTCGGCGTCACCGGGTCGAACCGGTCGGTCGCCGACCTTGCCCGCCTGGTGGATGGCGCGATGGATCGGTGGGGGAGGGTCGATGTCCTCGTGAATTCCGCCGGACATGGGCCAAAAGGCGACATCCTCGAAATGACCGATGAGGATTGGCATGACGGGCTGGACGTCTACCTGATGAACGTGATCCGTCCGACCCGTCTTGTCACGCCGATCATGGCGGCGCAGGGCGGTGGTGCGATCATCAACATCTCGACATTCGCGGCCTTCGAGCCCGACCCGTTATTTCCGATCTCGGGGATCTTCCGGGCGGGGCTGGCGGGGTTCGCCAAGCTCTTCGCCGACCGCCATGCGGCGGAGAATATCCGCATGAACAACATCCTGCCGGGCTTCATCGACAGCCTGCCCGAGACCGAAGACCGACGCGCCCGCATCCCGATGGGGCGTTACGGCCGGGAGGAGGAGGTTGCCTCGCTGATCGCGTGGCTTGCGTCCGGAGATGGCGGCTATGTCACCGGCCAGAACTGGCGCATTGATGGGGGTCTGACGCGTGGTGTCTGAAGCGACACCTATCCCCTGCCGATATAGGCTGCCAATGCCGCCTCGGTCCCGTCCTGCCAGATCAGCGTAAGCCAGCGTACGAAGGCGGCGGAGAAGGCCGGATCGGCGGCGGTATCCGCGTATATGCCGGATTGCTCCAGCCAGGCGAGCGGTCGGGTCTTGGCCGCGTTGGCGGCCTGGTGCAAGTCCGCCCAAAACGGGTCGTTCGGCTCGATCACCGTGCCGTCCTCGCGCTGACCGGCGCACATGCGCGCCCATAGCGCCTCGACCAGGGCCAGTCCCTCGACGGGCCCGCCCGCCGCCGGCGCATCGTGCAGGATCGGCAGGACAAAGCCGGGATGGCGCGAGGAGCCGTCAAAGGCCACCCGGCGCGTCGTGTCGCGGATCGCGGGATTGGCAAAGCGGCTTTCGATCAGGTCAAGATACTGGTCCGGCGTCATGTCCGGCACCGGGTCGATATGGGGCAGGATCTCTTCGGTCTGCACCTTGCGGAAGAAGGCGCGGATGACGGGATGCGCCATGCAATCGGCGATGGTGCCCTGGGACAGAAGCTCGCCCGCATTGGCCAGAACCTGGTGGCCCGCATTGAGAATGCGGATCTTCATCATCTCGTAGGAATGCACATCTGCGGTGAAGGTCGCGCCGACCCTGTCCCAGTCGGGGCGGCCCGCGCAGAACGCATCCTCAAGCACCCATTGGCGGTAGTTTTCATGCGTGACCGGCACTTCGTCCGCGATGCCGAGGTCGCGCGCCAGCGCGCGTTCGGCGGGGCCGGTGGCGGGCACGATGCAATCCACCATCGAGTTCGGGAAGGCGCCCTCGCTGTCGATCCAACCGGCAAGGTCGGGATCGCTCAACCGGGCCAGCCCGACGACGGCCTGACGCAGGATGTCCCCGTTGCCGCGCAGGTTGTCGCAGCTCATGCCGGTGAAGGGGCCGTGCCCCGCCGCGCGGCGCTGGTGCAATGCGGCGACCATCGCGCCGAAGGCGGTGCGCGGCCGGTCGGGGTTCTGCGCGTCATGCCGGATATCGGCATGGCCCGTGTCCAGCCCGCCGGTGGCCGGGTCGATATGGTAGCCGCCCTCGGTCACGGTCAGCGCCACGATACGGATCGCGGGGTCGGCCATGGCGCGGATCAGGCTGGCATTGCCCTCCTCGATGGGCAGGTAGTCGATCATCGCGCCGGTCACTTCCGCCGAACGGCTGTCGGGCGACAATTCGATCAGCGTGGTCAGGCAATCCTGCGCCAGCAGCTTCTCGCGCATGGCCGCGTCATAGGACCGGACACCGGCCCCCAGGATCGCCCAATCCCGCGCCGCGCCCAACTGCATCAGCCGGTGCAGATACCAGGCCTGGTGCGCGCGGTGGAAATTGCCCAGGCCGATATGAACCATGCCGGGGGTCAGCGCCGCGCGGTCATAGACCGGTCTGGCGATATCGGCGGGCAAGCGGTCCAGCGTCGCGTCGGACAGCGGAAGGGGGTCTGAAACTGAAACTGTCATTAGCTCATCCAATTGCCGCCATCGACGTTGTAGGTTTGCGCGACGATGTATTCGGCCTCGTCCGAGGCGAGGAACACCGCCATCCCGGTCAGATCCTGCGCGGTGCCCATGCGACCGAAGGGAACAGCCGCGCCGACCTCGCGTTTCTTCTGCCCCGGTGCCTTGCCTTCATGCTTGGCAAAGAAGGCATCGACGCCGTCCCAATGCTCGCCATCGACGACACCCGGCGAAATGGCGTTCACGTTGATCCCGTGCCGGATCAGGTCCAGCCCCGCGGATTGCGTGAGGCTGATGATCGCGGCCTTCGAGGCGCAATAGACCGCAACCAGCGGCTCGCCCCGGCGGCCCGCCTGGCTGGCCATGTTGATGATCCGGCCTCCGCCCCCGCGCGCGATCATGTGCCGGGCGACGGCCTGCAAGGTGAAAAGCGTTCCCGCCACGTTGATCTTGAACACGGCGTCGAAATCGGCGCGCGCGATCTCGACAATCGGCGCGGCGGTGAAGATCGCGGCGTTGTTGATCAGGATGTCGATCTGCCCGAACCGGTCCACCGTCTCGGCCACAGCGGCCTCGATGCTTGCCTGCTGGGTCACGTCCATCTCGACCGCGATGGCCGCATCGCCGATGTCCCGTGCGGCCTTGCTGGCGCGCTCGAGGTCGATATCGGCGAGGGCGACCTTGGCCCCCTCCGCCGCATAGGCCTGGGCGAAAGCCAGCCCGATCCCGCGCGCGGCGCCGGTGATCAGGGCTGATTTTCCTCGCAGGCGGCCCATCAGATCCGCAGCCCCTCGGCGTCGAACCTGTGGATCCGGTCCGCGTGCAGCGGCGAGATATGGACGGTGTCGCCATGGCTGGCCACAAACTCGCCACCGACGCGCACGGTCAGCGTGGCCGCCGGATCGCCCTCGGGATGGACGTGAATGAACGTGTCCGAGCCGAGGTGTTCGGCGACGCCGACGGTGCCTTTCCAGCGCCCCTCGGTGGTCGAGACCGTCAGGTGTTCGGGCCGGATGCCGATGGTGTGGGCATCGTGCTCGGCGGCATCCGCGCCGGAGAAGAAATTCATCTTGGGGCTGCCGATGAAGCCGGCCACAAAGAGGTTCTGCGGCGAATGATACAGCTCCAGCGGGCTGCCGACCTGTTCGATCACACCGGCCTGCAGGACCACGATCTTGTCGGCCATGGTCATCGCCTCGACCTGGTCATGCGTGACGTAGATCATCGTCGTCTTCAGCCGCTCATGCAGTTCGCTGATTTCAAGCCGCATGCCGTGGCGCAGGGCGGCATCGAGGTTCGACAGCGGCTCATCGAAGAGGAACGCCGCCGGTTCGCGCACGATGGCCCGACCGATGGCGACGCGCTGGCGCTGGCCGCCCGACAATTGGCCAGGACGCCGGTCCAGGTAATCGGTCAGGTTCAGCGCCGCCGCCGCGCCTTCGATGCGGCGGTCCTGCTCGGCCTTGTCCATGCCCGCCATGCGCATCGGAAAGGCGATGTTCTTGCGCACCGACATATGCGGATAGAGCGCGTAGGACTGGAACACCATCGCCAGGCCGCGCTTGGCGGGCGGCACGCGCGTGGCATCGTTTCCGTCGATGCTGATCACACCGCCGGAGACGTCCTCCAGCCCCGCGATCAGCCGCAGAAGGGTGGATTTGCCGCAGCCCGAGGGGCCGACGAAGACAACGAATTCGCCGTCATTGATGGTCAGGTCGAGCGGCGGGATGACGGATACGTCGCCAAAGCTCTTCTCGACCTTATCGAGTGTAATGCGTCCCATGGGGCCCTCCGTTCATTTCACCGCGCCGAATGTCAGGCCACGGACAAGTTGTTTCTGGCTGAACCAGCCAAGGATGAGGATCGGTGCGATGGCCATTGTCGAGGCGGCACTGAGTTTTGCGAAGAACAGGCCCTCGGGGCTGGAATAGCTGGCGATGAACGCGGTCAGGGGCGCGGCATCCACGGCGGTCAGGTTGAGGGTCCAGAACGCCTCGTTCCAGGCGAGGATGAAATTCAGCAGCAGGGTCGAGGCGATGCCCGGAATGGCCATCGGCGTCAGCACATAGAGCAGCTCGTCCTTCAGGGATGCGCCGTCCATCCGCGCGGCTTCCAGGATCTCGCCGGGAATTTCGCGGAAATAGGTGTAGAGCATCCAGACGATGATCGGCAGGTTGATCAGCATCAGGATCACGACCAGGGCATAGCGATTGTCCAGCACCCCAAGCTGGATGCAGAGCAGGTAGATCGGGTAGAGCACGCCGACCGCGGGCAGCATCTTGGTCGAGAGCATCCACAGCAGGATGTCCTTGGTGCGGCGCGACGGAACGAAGGCCATTGACCAGGCGGCGGGGATCGCGACGAGGAGGCCCAGGATGGTCGAGCCGCCCGCGATGAAGATCGAGTTCCACAGGAACCGCATGTAGTTCGACCGCTCCTGCACCACCTCGTAGTTTTCCAGTGTCCAGTCGAAGAACAGGAAGACGGGGGGGTTGGCGATGGCATCCGCCTCGGTCTTGAACGATGTCAGGATCGTCCAGAGGATCGGGAAGAAGATCAGGAACCCGACAAGCCACGCGAGTGTGGTGTTCAGGGCCTTGCGTCGGGATGTGACAGCGCGTGCCATGGTTCAGCTCCTCCTCAACGATCCAGGTTCTTGCCGACGATGCGCATCAGGAAGAGCGCAATGATGTTGGCAAGGATGATGGCGTAGACGCCGCCCGCGCTGCCCAGTCCGACATTCTGGCTTTCCAGCACGCGCTGGTAGATCAGGTAGGTCAGGGTCCGGGTTCCGAAGGCGCCGCCGGTGGTCACGAAGATTTCGGCGAAGACGGCCAGAAGAAAGATCGTCTGGATCAGGATCACGATGGTGATGGCGCGGCTCAGATGCGGCAGGGTCAGGTAGAAAAAGCGCGACAGCGGCCCGGCGCCATCCATCTCGGCGGCTTCCATCTGTTCTCCGTCCAGCGACTGGATCGCGGTCAGCAGGATCAGGGTCGCGAAGGGCAGCCATTGCCAGGACACGATCACGACAAGCGCGAAGATCGGCATCTCGCTGAGCCAGACCACCGGGTCGGCCCCGAAGAATCGCCATAGATGGGCGAAGAGACCGTTCACGGGATCCATGAACATGTTCTTCCAGACCAGCGCGGAGACCGTCGGCATGACGAAGAAGGGCGCGATGACCAGGATGCGGACAACGCCCTGTCCCCACATCGGCTGATCCAGGAGGATCGCCAGAAGGATGCCGAAGACGATCGAGATCAGCAGCGCACCGCCGACGATCATCAGCGTGGTGACGATGGACGGCCAGAAGGCGCTGGACGAGACGAAACGGACGAAATTCTCAAGCCCGACGAAGCCCTGGTCGCCGCCACGCAGGGGCAGGTAGCTTCTGAGCGAGAACCACACGGTCATGGAGAGCGGCACGAGCATCCAGACGAGGAGCAGGAAGACGGCGGGGGCCATCATGACTCGGGCGGCTGATCGGGAATGCTGTGTCGCCATGGGACAAATCCTCTGCGGTCAGGCGCTAGGCCCGTTGGAAACCGTGTTCAGGGGGAAAGATGCGGGGCTTTGGGGCCGGAAGGCAACGGCGCGCGCTGCCTTCCGGAACGTTTGCGAGGGGCGGCTTAACGGTAGCCGGCCGCTTCCATCGCTTCGTTGGTGATGGCCTGGGCGTTCTCCAGGGCCTCTTCGACCGAGATCTGACCGGCATAGGCGGCCGCGAATTCCTGGCTCACCTCGGTCGCGATACCCGCGAATTCCGGGATCGCCACGAACTGGATGCCGACGTAAGGAACGGGGTCCACGGTCGGGTTGGTCGGATCGGCCGCAAGGATCGAGTCCAGCGTCATCTGTGCAAAGGGCACATCCTGGTAGTTCGGGTTCTCATAGAGCGAGGTGCGCGCACCCGGAGGCACATTGGCCCAACCTTCGTTCTCGGCCACCAGCTCGATATAGTCGGTCGAGGTTGCCCATTCGATGAACTGCATCGCGGCGTCTTCCTGCTGCGTGCCGGCGGGGATCGCCAGCGCCCAGGCCCAGAGCCAGTTCGCCCGGCGATCGACGCCTTCGGAATTGGGGGCCAGTGCAAACCCGACGCTGTCGGCGACGGTGGAATCTTCCGGGTTGGTTACGAAGGACGCCGCGACGGTGGCGTCGATCCACATGCCGCAGAGGCCCTGGTTGAAGAGGTTGAGATTCTCGGTGAAACCGTTGTTCTCATACCCGTCCGGCCCGTAGTCGTTCATCAGGCTGACGTAGAAGTTGAGCGCCTCGGCCCATTCCGGCTGGTCGAACTGGGCGTTCCAGTCCTCGTCGAACCAGCGTGCGCCGAACGAGTTGCCGGTGACGGTGATGAAGGCACCGCCTTCGCCCCAACCGGGCTTGCCGCGCAGGCAGACGCCGTTGACGCCGTTTTCAGGATCATCCATGGCCGCGGCGGCCTCGCGGATGAACTGCCAGGTCGGTGCCTCGGGCATTTCCAGACCGGCCGCATCCATCAGGTCGGTGCGGTACATGATCATCGAGCTTTCGCCGTAGAACGGGGCGGCGTAGAGCGTGCCGTCATGGCTGAGGCCCGCGCGCATCGCGGGAAGCAGGTCGTCGACATTGTATTCTTCCGACAGGCCGTCCAGCGGAACGAGCCAGCCATTTGCGCCCCAGATCGGGGTCTCGTACATGCCGATGGTCATGATGTCGAACTGGCCACCATTGGTGGTGATGTCGGTCGTCACGCGCTGACGAAGGACGTTTTCCTCCAGCGTGACCCATTCGACATTGATGCCGGTCTCTTCGGTGAACTGGTCGGTGTAGCCCTGCATCCGGATCATGTCGCCGTTGTTCACGGTGGCGATGGTGATGGTGGGCGCGTGGCTTTCAGCGAATGCCGCAGTTGCCGATACGCAGAGCGCAAGAGCAGTGGATGTGCGTAGTGCTGCCTTGAAGAACATCCTATTCCTCCCTGTTTGGATGTGATCGCAGGCAAGATGTCCAGAATGTTACTCCGAGTCAACAAAATATTTTACGCGCGTAAAATTTACTGATGAATCAGGCCGAATCCCGCAAGATCAATCGGGCCGCGAACAGGGTTTCGCGCCGCTGATCGAATCGCCCGCCGCTTTCGATCAGTTCAAACAGCGTATCGACGCTGCGCCCGGACACTTCCGCGTAATCATGCGCCGCCGTGGTCAGCGAAGGGCAGGTGAAGCGCGAATAGGGGTGATCGTCATGACTGGCGACGCGCATCGCGCAGCCATCGCCGCGCCCCACGCGCAGCCCGTGCTCGTAACAGGCCGCCAGAAGGCCGATCGCGAGCCGGTCGTTGCTGCACAGCACCGTGTCGGACGGGAAGCCGCCGGATGCGATCACGTCATGCGTGCCCTTGTGGCCGATCTCCTCGAAGCGCCAGCCCTCGCCGTCGATCTTGATCACCTGCGGGTCCAGCCCCGCGCGTTCCATCGCCGCGATATAGGCCAGCCGCCGCTTGTTGGCATTCGGGTTGGCGGGGGTTTTCATCTCGAAGAAACAGGGCGGTGTGCCGGTGCGGCAGAGGTAATCGACGGTCTGATCGACGAAACTGACATTGTCCGATCCGATGAAGGCAGCGCCTGTCCCCTCCATGTTGCTGTCGAACAGCACGGTGGGAACCGCCTTGCAAAAGCTCTCGATCGCGGACCGGTCCGAGATCCGGCCAAGCGGTGCCAGCAGGACACCGGCGGGCTTGATCGAGCGCAGGCTTTCCAGGTTGTCGATCTCTTGCCCGCGATCCCCGTGCGAGCCGAGCAGGATGGGCCGGAACCCGGCCTCGATCACCAGCATCTCGATGCTGCGCGCGATCTCGGCAAAGAAGGGATCCGCCAGGTAGGGAACCACGATGCCGATATTCTTGGTCAGGCGCCGGTTCTGGTTCACCGCGTAGATGTTCGGGCGGTATTCGTGGCGCTCCAGCGCGGCCTCGATTCGTTTGCGTGTCGTGGCCCGGACGCTGTCGGGATCGTTGAAATACTTGGATACGGTCGGACGCGACAAGCCGCTGACGGCGGCGAACTCCTCCATATTCCGTATCTTTTTTTCGGGCATCCCGTGGCTTCCTGGTCCATGTTCCTGTGCAAGCCGGGCGAACGGGGCTTGCGTCTTGCCCAGTTAACCTGAAAAACATTACGCGAGTAAAGTTTTATTCGAGAGCCGCGACCGTCGCGGCAAGGGGACTGGAATGTATCTGGGCATAGACTTGGGAACCTCCGGGGTAAAGGTCTGCCTCATGCGCCCGGATGGCACCGTGTCGGAAACGGCCACCGCCCCGCTTGCCACAAGCCATCCCTTTGATGGTGCCAGCGAGCAGGATTGCCTGTCCTGGTGGGACGCCTGCTGCACCGCCGTGCAGTCGCTTCCATCGGCGTTGCGCCACGAGGTGCGCGCCATCGGGCTGTCGGGGCAGATGCACGGGGCGGTCCTGCTGGATGGGCAGGGGCAGCCGGTGCGGCCCGTGATGCTGTGGAACGACGCCCGCGCCACGAAGGAAAGCGCCGACATGATCGCGGCGGAACCCGAGACGGGCGAGATCGCGGGCATTGCCCCGATGGCGGGCTTCACCGCGCCCAAGCTGCTCTGGCTGGCCCGGCATGAGCCGCAGGCCCATGCCCGCATCGCCCATATCCTGCTGCCCAAGGATTATCTGGGCCTCCGCCTGCATGGGCGCTATGTCACCGATCCGACCGATGCGGCGGGCACCTCCTGGCTGGACCAGCGCACCCGGCAATGGTCGGAGAAGATCTGCGCGGTCAGCGCGACGGACCCGGCCTGGTTGCCCGAGATCGCCTATGGCACCGAGGTGGCGGGGGAGTTGCGGACCGATGCCGCCCTAGCGCTCGGGCTGCCCGCGGGCATTCCCGTGGCGGTCGGAGGTGGCGATATTGCGGCGGGCGCCGTGGGGATCGGTGCTATCGGGGCGGGGGACGGGTTCATCTCGCTCGGCACCTCGGGGCAGCTTTTCGTGACGACGCCGGACTATCGCCCGAACACCGACAGCCTGATCCATGCCTATGCGCATACGGTGCCGGGGCTGTGGTTCCAGATGGCCGCGATGCTGAACGGCGCACGCCCGATGGCGTGGCTGGCCAACCTTCTGGGCCGACCCATCGCCGACCTGCTGGCCGAGGCCGAGGTGGCGGAGGCGGGGCCGATCTTCCTGCCCTATCTGACCGGCGAACGCACGCCGCATGGCGATTCGACGATCCGGGCCGGATTCTCGGGCCTGGGCGAGACCACGACACCGGGCGGGTTGATGCGCGCGGTGGTCGAGGCGATTGCATTCACCCTTGCCGATGCCTCAGATGCGTTGCGGCGCGGGGGCACGGAGCCTGGCACGCTGCTGGCCATTGGCGGCGGCACCAAGAGCGATTTCCTGATGCAGACCATCGCCACCGTCATGGATTGCCGGATCGGCAGAAGCGGCGCGGCCGGGGTCGGGCCCGCGCTTGGCGCGGCGCGGCTTGCCTGCGTGGCACAAAGCGGGCGGGCGATGCGCGATGTGATGACCAAGCCCGAAGTCGCCAGGTGGTTCGAACCGCAGAGCGCCGACAGGGACCGGCTGCAAGCGCGGCTGGCGGGGTTCCGCGCGCTCTACCCGGCCCTGCGCGGCGTGCAGGCGGCAGGCCGGTCGACCTAACGCTGTGGTTTGGAAATGTCTGCCGCGATCCTGCGCCGCATCAGGCGCTGGTATAGCCCCGGCGACGCGCGCGAGATCAGCGCGGCAAGACGGGCCACGCGGCCCACGGGAATGAACTCCTGCCCCCGCTCGACCCCGCGCAGGATGGTTTCGGCGGCAGCCTCTGCCGACATGTAATCCACACCGTCAGTGGCCGAGCCTGGCCGCTGGATGCCGTCCTCGCCGCGCCCCGCATTGCCGAGGTTAGTCGCCACGAAACTGGGGGCCGCGATCAGGCAGCGCACGCCGAACGCCGCCTCCTCGGATCGCAGCGACCCGAAAAACCCCTGCATCGCATGTTTCGACGCGGCATAGGCGGTGCGGCCATGGAGCGGCGCAAAGCCCGCGACGGACGAGATCGCCAGATGGGTGCCCTGGCTCGCCCGGATCGGGTGCAGGAACGCGCGGGCCAGCTCCACCGCGGAAAAATAGTTGATCTCGAACACGCGCCGGTGACTGGCCGCATCCGCCTCGGCAAAGGGGCAGATCTGCGACACGCCCGCATTGTAGATCACCATGTCGATCGAGGGGCGCGCGGCGATGATCCGATCCGCCGCCCGCGCCAAAGCCTGCCGATCGGTGAGGTCGACGGCCACCGGCGTCCGGGTCTCGGTATGCTCCAGCCCGCCGATGTCGACATCCATCAAGACGCAGTGCCAGCCCCCGGCCTCCAGCCGTGCCGCCATCGCCCGTCCAAGGCCGCCATTACCTCCCGAAATGACAGCCGTTCTCATGGGTTCGCCTCCCGCCGCCAGAGGTCGAAGACCTGGGCCGAGGTCAATTCGGGCGTGTAGCCGAACACCTGCTTGAGCCGCTGATTGTCCAGCACGGGCCGGTATTGCAGGAACCTCACCTGCTCCGGCCCATAGCGCGACAGGCCGAGGGGATGCGCCACCGCCAGCGCCAGTTTCAGGGCCGACGCCGGCAGGCGGAGAACCGGCTTGCCCAGGGCGCGCGCAATGTCATCGACCGTCATCCAGCCATCCCCCGCGACATTGTAGACCCCCGCCGGGGCGCCCGTCGCGGCGCGTTCGACGATCCGGGCCAGGTCACGGGTCCAGATGAAGACGAAGGGGCTGTCGCTGCCCCGGATCGCCAGAAGCCGCCTGCGCCGGAAGAGCGCGGTGATCTGGTTGTCGGTGCCCGCCCCAAGCACGGTGCCGACGCGCAGCACGACCTGTTCCAGCCCCGGATGATCGCGGCGCGCGTCCGCCAGCATCGCCTCGACGCGGGCCTTGTGGTCGGCATAGGCGAATTCGGGATTGCCGTGGCAGGGCACCTCCTCGGTCAGCGGCACGGGGTTGTCGGCGTGATAGCCATAGGCCGCGCCGGAACTGGTGACGACCAGCCGCCTCACCCCATGCTCGACACAGGCCGCCAGCACGTTGCGCGTGCCGGTCACATCGACCGCGAAGGCCCGGTCGCGGGTCATCCCCGGCGGTGGCGTCACGATGGAGGCGAGGTGGACCACGACATCCGGTTTCTCGTCGCCGATGACGGTATCAGGATCGGGGCCGGTCACGTCCATGCGCCGGAACCGCACGCCTTCGGGCAGGCCCACGCGGGCGAGGTCGGTGACCAGGATGTCCTCGCGCGGCAACGCATCGGCCAGCGCCCGTCCCACCATGCCCGCGCCGCCGGTGATCAGGATGCGGGTCATGGCGCGACCGGGGTGCGGGCCATCACGCTGGCCAGTGCCAGCCCGGAAATCGCGTGCCAGATGCCCCAGAACGCGGCGACGATTGCCATGCCGCCGAGCCCGCCAAAAAAACCGAAGATCAGGACAAGGCCGAGCCCTGAGTTCTGGATCCCGGTCTCGATGGTCACGGCGCGGCGGTCGAAGGGCGACAGCCCCGCGAGGCTGGCCAGCGCGTACCCCCCCGCAAGGGCCAGCGAATTATGCGCGATGACCAACCCGGCAATGCCGCCCGCAAAGGCCAGGAACAGGGCCCAGTTCGCGGCGAGGGCCAGCGCGATGAAGGCCACGAAAATCGCCATCGACACCCATTGCAGCGGCCTGCGCAACCGGCGCGTCAGATCGGGCCGCCCGGTGTTCAGCGTCACCCCCAGGATCAACGGCAGGACCAGCATCAGGCCCACGGTAATCGCGATGCGCACGGGGTCGATCGAGGTGGCGCGCAGGATCTCGGCGGAGGGTTCATAGAGGCTGCCCCAGAACGCGATGTTGAGCGGGGTCAGCAGGATGGCGCCGACAGTGGCGAAGGCGGTCATCGACACTGACAACGCCGCATTGCCCCCGGCCCGATGGGTGATGAAGTTCGAGATATTGCCGCCCGGACAGGCCGCGACCAAGATCAGCCCCAACGCCACCGAGGCGCGCGGCGCGGTGGCCAGCACCAGCAGGAAGGTCAGCGCGGGCAGCAGCAGGAATTGCGAGGCGAGGCCCACGATCAGCGGTTTCGGGGCCTTCGCCAGCAGCTTGAAATCGCGCGCGGTCAGGTCGATGGCGATCGAGAACATGACGATGGCCAGGATCGCGTTGAGCAGGGTCAGCGACCCGGCCGAGAAATTCAGAACCGCCTCGTCAATCATGCGCGGTTGCCTTTCAGCTTGCGGATCCAGCCTCGCACGGCCTTGAGATAGGTCGCCTTGTCGACGTAATAGGCCATGCGCGGCAGGTCGAGGTAATTCATGCCCCCCGTCGCGCGGTCGAACTCCTGCGCTTTTGCTTGCTGCAACCCCCGTGCCTCGGGCGTGCCCTCGCGCAGCCCCTTGATATAGCGCACCACCATTTCCGCCTGGTCGTGGCGCCCCTGCCAGCCGAGGCCCGTGGCCTCGACCATGCCGAGGAGGAAGAGGTCATCGCGCTCCGGGTGCATGGCGTTGAGGAAGAGATGTGGCGCATCACCCTGCCAGTTGAGCAACCCGTCGTCGATGAACGGGTAATCCAGCTTGTAGCCGGTCGCGGCCAGGATCATGTCATACTCGGCGCTGGTGCCATCGTTGAAATGGACGGTCTGCCCGTCGAACCGGTCGATATCGGGCCGGATCGAGATGTCGCCATGGCCCGCATGATAGAGCACCAGCGAATTGACCACGGGGTGACTTTCATAGAGCTTGTGGTCGGGCTTGGGAAAGCCGTATTTCTGCGGGTCGCCCACGAACCATTTCAGGATCGTGCCATCGACGATCCGTTTCAGCGCCATCGGCAGCCGGATCGCACCGCCCAAGGTGTCGGCGGGCCTGCCGAAGACGTATTTCGGCACGAAATGATAGCCCCGCCGCATCGACAGGTCGCACGACACCCCGTGATGGATCGCGTCCACCGCGATGTCGCAGCCGGAATTGCCCGCGCCGATCACCAGCACGCGCTTGCCGTCGAACTGGCGCGGATGGCGGTAGTCGGCGGCATGGATCAATTCGCCGTCGAAATTGCCCTTGAACGTTGGCATGTTGGGCGTGCTGAGCGTGCCATTGGCAATGAGGAGGCCCGCGAAGTCCTCCTCATGCGTGCCGTCCGCGTCGCGCCAGGTCACACGCCAGCCGTCGCCAGGTGATCCAAGCGGCGTGCAGGACAGAACCTCGGCCCCGAACCGGTAATGCCGGTTCAGGTCGAACGCCTCGGCGAAATCCTCGAAATAGCGCTTCATCTCGCGGTGCGAGGGGTATTCGGCCACATCCTCACGCATCGGGAAATCGGTGAACTCGGTCATCTTGCGCGATGAGATCAGATGCGCCGTTTCGTACATGGTCGAGCGGGGGCCTTCGATGTCCCACAATCCGCCCACACCTGAGCTCAGCTCGAACCCCTGAAACCCGATCCCATGCCGGGACAGCAGCTTGGCCGTCGCCAAACCCATCGGCCCCGCCCCGATCAGGGCGAAGCGTTCGCGCGCGTTGGTCATTATCGTCCTCCGTTCTTCCGCTTAAGTTGAACAACTGTTCAAAACAAGGCAAGATGAAATCCATGATGACAACCCAACCCACGGAGTCCGAACGCAAAAGAGCGCCGTCCAAGCGGGCGCTGGCGACGCGGGACCGTGTGTTTGATGCTGCGGAACGGGTCTTTGCCCTGCGGGGGTTCGACGGCGCCACGATTCGCGACATCGCGGCGGAGGCGGGCGAACCGGTCGGCACGATCCACCATCACGGCGGCGGCAAGGAGGTGCTGTTTCAGCGAATCGTGGCGCGCCGGGCCGACGCCTTGTCGGATGCGCGCCTGGCCATGCTGGAGCGGACCAAGGAAAACCTGACCCTCGAATCCGTGCTGGAGGCTTTCATCCGCCCCTTCTTCGCGCTGTCGGCACAGGACGGGCGGTGGCGCGATTACGCGCGGCTGGTGGCCTATGTCTCGGTCGATGACAGGTGGCGCGAGGTCTCGGCGCGCCATTTCGATCCAACAGCGGCGATCTTCATTGCCGAAATGCGCGAGCTGATGCCGGGGGCCTCACCCCAGCAGGTGGCCGAAGGGTTCGTGTTCTCGGTCTCGGCGATGCTGGCGCTCCTGACCTCCGCCGACCGGATCGCATCTCTTGGCGGATCGGTCAGGTCCGAGGCCGACCAGGTCGACCGCCTGATCCGGTTCTGCGCGGCGGGCATGGCCGGGACGCTGAGCCGATAGGATCACGCCGCGACGCGCGGCTCCACTTCTGCAAGCGACCAGATCAGCAACTCGTTTATGTCTGCCGGGATCTGCACGGCCAGACCGGCGGTGAAGGCGTGAAACGCCTCGGCGTTCAGGCTGTTCAACCCGACCAGAACCGGAATGCCCCGTGCTGCGGCCTCGGCGATGGCGCCCCGAAACCCGCGCCCGTCGGCCTCGTGCTTGCCGAACTTGTTGATGATCAGCATATCCGCGCCTTGCGCCAACCGCGCCTCGGCCTGCGCCACCGCCGTTTCCAGCGCGGCGGGGTCCAGCCGACATCCCCGCGCCGCCGCGCCCAGGTTCTGCGAGATCCGCAAGGTCGGCCCGTCCGGCAAGACCCGCACATCCATGTCGCAGCGATGCGTGTCGGGCCGGTCGGTATTGATCTGGACGGTGCCGCACAGGCGCGTGCCCCCGGCGATCAGGCGGTCGGCAAGATCGGCCAGCAGCAGGTCGGTATCGCCGCGCCCCTCGGCCATGACATAGGCTATGTTCATTATCTCTCTCGCTTTCTCATCAGGTCTCGAAGGGCAGGAATTCGACCAGGTCGCCCGCGCGCATATGGTCGGCCTCTGCCGGGATCAGGATCAGCCCGTCGGCGCGCGCCAGCGTGGCGACACGGGCGGAATGGGTTTGCCCCTCGAACCGGACCATCTCGCGGCCATTGGCGTCATGTCCGGCCAACAGGGCGGGGCGCATCTCGCAGCGGCCCGGCTTGTGCTCAAGCGGATCGGCAAGGACCGCGTGGCGGCGCGCGGTGACGGGCTGCCTGCCGGTCAGGTGGTCCAGCAGGGCGGTTCCGAAGACCTGCCAGATCACATGGGCCGAAACCGGGTTGCCCGGCAGCCCGAGCCAGGCGGTGCTGCCGAGCGTGCCGACCGAAACCGGCTTGCCCGGTTTGATCGCGACGCCGGAAAGGTGGATCGTGCCGCCAAGCGCCAGCAGCGAGGGCTTGACCAGATCGGTATCGCCCACGGAAATGCCGCCGCTGGTGATCAGAAGATCGGCCATATCGGCCAGCGCGGCGATCTGCGCGGTCAGCGCGTCGGCGTCATCCTCGGCCACGGCACGGGCGGTGATCTCGACATCCGGGCGGGTCAGCATCGCGATCATCATCGGGCCGTTCACGTCCCAGATCTGACCGGGGGCGAGGTCCTGGCGCTGCGGCACGATCTCGTTGCCCGTCAGCAGGAGCGCCACCCGCAGCGCCTTCGTTACGGTCACCGACGCGCGCCCCGATGCGGCGGCGGCGGCGATGTCGCGGGCTGTCAGGCGCCGTCCGGCGGGCAGGATCACGTCGCCCTGTTCCATGTCATCGGCCACCGAACGGACATGCTGGCCGGGGGTGGGCCGGGTGCGGATCTCGATGCGACCGGGATGGGCGGTGACCGCCTCCTGCATCACCACGCAATCGGCCCCGCCGGGCACTGCGCCGCCGGTGAAGATGCGCGCGGCATGGCCGGGGGGCAGTGGGGCACGGGCATCGTCGCCCGCCGCGATCCGGGCCGAGACCGGCAAGACCCAGGGGCCATCGCCGATCAGGTCGCCCGCGCAGAGTGCGTAGCCATCCATCGCGGAAGAGGCGAAAGGCGGCACATTGGCGCGCGCGGTCACCGGGCGGGCCAGCACGCGGCCCATGGCCACCGCCAGCGGCACGTCTTCGGTATCTTTCCGGCGGGGCAGGGCGCGGATGCGCTCCAGCGCCTGGTCGATGCTGGCCAGTCCCTGCGCGGCGTCGCAGCCGCAGCCGGGCGCGTCCAGTCGGGCGATCACGGTCATGTTTCGGCCTCCGTCACGTTTCGTGGGCGTGCGACGCTGCATTGCAGATCGCGCAGGCGCCCGTCTTTCAGCCCATAGATCAGGCCATGCACGCGGACATCCTCGCCACGTTTCCAGGCCGCTTGCAGGATCGGCGTTTCGGCCACCCTTCGCACGCCCTCGACGACATTCAATTCGGCCAGCTTGTCGCGCCGTGCCTCGGCGCTGTCCAGCCGCGCCAGGTCCAGGGCGTAGGCGCGGCCAAGGCGGCGGATCGGTTCAAGCCAGTGATCGGCCAGCCCATGAGCGATCTCCTCGGTCGCCGCCTTGACGCCGCCGCAGCCGTGATGACCGCAGACGACGATTTCGCGGACATTGAGCGCATCGACCGCAAACTCCAGCGCGCTGAGCAGGTTGAGGTCGGAGGAATGCACCACATTGGCGACATTGCGATGCACGAAGACCTCGCCCGGATCCAGACCTGCCACGACATTGGCCGAGATCCGGCTGTCGGAACAGCCGATCCAGAAGAACTCCGGCACCTGCTGCACGGCGAGGCGGGCGAAGAACTCCGGCTCCGCCGCGCTCCGGCCCTCGGCCCAGTCTCGGTTGCGTTGCAGAAGATCGCTCAGCATCGCGCCCGCCTAGCCCGCCATTTCCGGGTTCTTCAGGTCCGCGCCCTTGATCTCGGCTTCGGCCACCAGACCGGCGACGAAATCCTTGGCGGCGCGGGCCCAAGCGGCCTTCTCCATCGCCTCGGCGATGCGCGGCTTGACGGCGTCGAAGGGCAAGACCGCCCCTTTGGCCAAGCCATCGAGGCGGATGATGTGATAGCCGTGACGGGTCAGGACGGGGTCCGCCGTGATCTCGTGTTCGGCCATCTCGCGCAGGGCGGCCTCGAATTCCGGCACGGTGTCGCCGGGTCCAAGCTGGCCCAGGGCACCGCCTGCGGATTTCGAGCCGCAATCGCTTTCCTCACCGGCCAGTTTGTAAAACCCCTTGGGCGCGTCCAGTGCCGCGGCGGTCAGGGCCCTTGCCTTGGTCAGCGCCTTTTCGCGGCCCGCCTCGTCGCGCGGATCGCAGGCCACCAGAATATGCGACACCTCCCAAAGCGGCGGTGCGCGGAAGCGCGACGGATCTTTCAGCCATTCGGCGCGGATGGCGTCCTCGGAGGGGGCCTGGGCGTCGATGGCGGTGTCGAGAAGGCCCCGGATCAGGGCCTCCTCCTCGGTCTCGAACCGGCCCGGTCCCACTTCGGCGGGCTCGGGCGCGATGCCCCGGCGGGCCGCCTCCTGCAACAGCAGGGTCCGGATCGCGACGGCATTGGCGGCCTTGCGCCAGGCGATGCCGGGCTTGCCCTTGGGGCCGGTGTGGTTCTGGGTCTCGGCGGCCACCACGGCGTGGGGGACGGTTTCGCCATTGACCACCAGGTCGGGGAAGAGTGCAGCATTCATGGCAGCTTACTCCGACCGGGCCGCAGGGGCGCGGCGTGTCCGCACGATCTGATAGCCCGAGCGGAACAGGTAACGGAACGGAGCAGCGAAGCCCGACACCATATGCACAAGCCGCGTGAACGGGAACAGGATGGTGATCAGCAGGCCCAGGAAGATATGCACTTTGTAGAGCCAATGCACGTTGGCCACGTCCAGCCAGGCGTTGATGTTGAGCAAGATCACGCTTTGCGACCAGTTCATGAAGGTGACCATCTCGACCCCGTCCATATGGCGCAGCGTCAGGGTGATCGTGCCCAGGCCGATCAGCAATTGCAGCCAGATCAGCACCATGATGCCGATATCGGAGAAGCTGGAGTTCATCCGGATGCGGCTGTCGGTCAACCGGCGGTGCAGCAGGATTGTCGCGCCGACAAGCGCCACGGCGCCGGCGATGCCGCCGATCAGCACGGCCATCCACTGTTTCACCGCGTAGGGGATACCCAACGCGTCCAGCACCCAGACCGGGGTGAAGAGGCCCAACAGGTGGCCGAAGAACACCGTGATGATACCGACATGGAAGAGGATCGAGCCCAGGATCAGCTGCTTGCGGCGCAAGAGCTGGCTGGAGGAGGATTTCCAGGTGAAAGGGTCGCGCTCGTAGCGCGCGATCGAGCCCACGATCAGCACGGTCAGCGCGATATAGGGCATGATCCCGAAGATGAAGAAGTCGATACTGAAGTTTGCAAACATTTCCATTACTCCCTATTCGGCCGCGTGGGGCGCGTTACGGACGGGCATGTCCATTTTCGACAGCATGTCGCGAACCTGCGGACAGCCTGCGTTGGGGTCGGGGCCGAAGCGCACTTCGCTTTCCTCCCAGACCTCGTCCAGCGCCTCCAGATCCTCGGGGTCGTCGTCGGGCTGCTCCAGCAGTTCCGCCAGTGCCTCGTCGTTCGCCCTGGCACCCGATAGCTGGAAAAGAGCGGCGAACACGGCACCATAAGGACTTTCGCGCCGGTCAAGCCGGGTGGCGAGCGCCTCGAAGATATGGGCCGCGTCCGCCAGAGTTTCCCTGGCCTCGACGAAGGGTTGCGTGGCCAGGAATTCCAACAATACGGGCAGGTGATCGGGCAGTTCGGGCGTGGCGGGGTCGAACCCCGCCGCGCGGTAGGTTTCCACCAGCGAAACCATCGCGCCGCCCCGGTCCCGGCTTTCGCCATGGACATGCTCGAAGAGGTTGAGCGACAGCGTGCGCGAGCGGTCGAAGAGCATCACGAACTGCTCCTCCAACTCGTAGATGTCACGCTGCGCCAATTCCTCCAGCAAGGGGCTCAGGTCCCGGCGGGCGGCGGCGGTCAGACGGCTTTCCGCCATCAGCGTGCCGGCGATCTCGGGCATGGCTGCCTGAAGCTCCCGGGTGGGATAGCTCAGGATCAGCGACAATGCCTTCAAGGTGCGGTCTTGCAATTGCAGGGTCATTACCTTGCCTCCGTCGGCATCTTCAGGGGTTTCTTGCCGCCACCGAAGAGCGATCCGCCCTTGTTGCCGGTGGAGCAGCCATTGCTGTCGGTAAAGCCGCAGCCGCCGCGCAGGTCATAGGCTTCCTCGACATGTTCGCGGTGCGTCGTCGGGATGACGAAACGATCCTCGTAATCGGCCAGCGCCATGATCTTGTACATGTCCTCGATCATGCGGCCATTCAGGCCGACGCTTTCCGCGATGCCTTCGTCGATGACGCCCTCGACGGTCTTGGACCGCATGTAGGAGCGCATCGCCAGCATCCGTTCCAGCGCGGTGACAACCGGGGCTTCCTCGCCCGCCGTCAGCATGTTGGCCAGATACTTGACCGGGATCCGCAGGTTGCGCACATCCGGCATCCCGTTCTTGGAGCTGATCGCGCCCGCCTCGGCGGCGTTCTGGATCGGGGAAAGCGGCGGGATATACCACACCATCGGCAGCGTCCGGTATTCGGGATGCAGCGGGAAGGCGACCTTCCACTCCATCGCCATCTTCCAGATCGGGCTTTGCTGCGCGGCCTTGATCCAGTCCTGCGGGACGCCGTCACGCTTCGCCGCGGCGATCACTTCGGGGTCCTTGGGGTCCAGGAAGACGCTCAGTTGTGCCTCGTAGAGGTCGCTCGTTTCATGCGCGTTCGCCGCTTCCTCGATCCGGTCGGCATCGTAGAGGATGACGCCGAGATACCGGATTCGACCGACGCAGGTTTCCGAACAGACGGTCGGGTTGCCGCTTTCGATCCGGGGATAGCACAGGGTGCATTTCTCGGATTTGCCGGTTTCCCAGTTGTAATAGACCTTCTTGTAGGGGCAGCCCGAGACGCACATCCGCCAGCCCCGGCATTTCTCCTGGTCGATCAGGACGATACCGTCCTCCTCGCGCTTGTAGATCGCGCCAGAGGGGCAGGAGGCCGCACAGGTCGGGTTGAGGCAATGTTCGCACAGCCGCGGCAGATACATCATGAAGGTATTTTCATACTCTCCATACATCTGCTTCTGGATGCCTTCGAAATTGTAATCCTTGCTGCGCTTCTCGAACTCCCCGCCCAGGATTTCCTCCCAGTTGGGGCCTTTCTCGATCTTCTGCATCCGCTCGCCCGAGATCCGCGACCGGGGCCGGGCGGTCGGAAATGCCGCGCCCTCGGGGGCGGATTTCAGGTGGTCGTAGTCGAAATCGAACGGCTCATAGTAATCGTCGATCTCGGGCAGGTCCGGGTTGCCGAAGATGTTGGACAGGATACGCCACTTGTTGCCCTGCTTGGGCTGCAACTTGCCGGCGCGGGTCCGTTCCCAGCCGCCGTTCCAGCGGGCCTGGTTCTCCCAATCGGTGGGATAGCCAAGGCCCGGCTTGGACTCGACGTTGTTGAACCAGGCGTATTCGACGCCGTCGCGGCTGGTCCAGACGTTCTTGCAGGTAACGGAGCAGGTGTGGCACCCGATACATTTATCGAGGTTCAGCACCATGCCGATTTGAGCGCGGACTTTCATTCTGCTGCCTCCGTGGGGGTTGCTTCATTGTCGAGCCAGTCGACGTTCTTCATTTTGCGGACCACGACATATTCATCGCGGTTCGACCCGACCGTGCCGTAGTAGTTGAAGCCGTAGGCCTGATGGGCGTAGCCGCCGATCATATGCGTGGGCTTCAGCGTGGCGCGGGTGACCGAGTTGTGGATGCCGCCGCGATTGCCGGTCTTCTCACTGCCCGGTGTGTTCACGATCTTCTCCTGCGCGTGATACATGAAGGTCGAGCCTTCCTTGATCCGCTGGGACACAACCGCCCGGGCCGTCAGCGCCCCGTTCACGTTGTAAAGCTCGATCCAGTCGTTATCGACGATGCCCACCTTCTGCGCGTCCACCTCGGAGATCCAGACGACCGGCCCGCCCCTGTTCAGCGTCAACATCAGCAGGTTGTCGGTATAGGTCGAGTGAATGCCCCATTTCTGGTGCGGCGTGATGAAGTTCAGGAACAGGCTGTCGCCTTCGTCCAGCACGTCCTTGTTGATGGTCTTGAGGTCCACCGGGGGCCGGTAGCTCATCAAGCCTTCGCCGAATGCGCGCATCCACAGGTGATCCTGGTAGAGCTGCTGACGCCCCGTCAGGGTCCGCCACGGGATCAGCTCATGCACGTTGGTGTAGCCCGCGTTGTAGCTGACCTTCTCGGATTCAATCCCCGACCAGGTGGGGCTGGAGATGATCTTGCGGGGCTGCGCCGCGATGTCCCGGAAGCGGATCTTGTTGTGATGCTCGCCTTCGGCCAGGTGCGCATGTTCGCGACCCGTGGCCTTCTCCAGCGCGTGCCAGGCCTTGACGGCCACTTCACCGTTGGTTTCAGGCGCCAGCATCAGCACCGCTTCGCAGGCATCGAGCGCGCTTTCCATCTTCGGACGACCCTCGGCCGAGCCGTCAAGCTGGCGGCCATTCAGATCGCCGAGATTGTCCACCTCGCTTTGCGTGTTCCACGAGATCCCCTTGCCGCCATTGCCGAGCTTGTCCATGAGCGGTCCAAGCGCGGTGAAACGGTCGTAGATCTTGGTGTAATCCCGCTCGACCGCGATGAAGTTCGGCGCGGTCTTGCCGGGGATCAGGTCGCATTCGCCCTTCTTCCAGTCCTTGACCTGGTCCTGCGCGATCTCGGCAGGGGTGTCGTGCAGGATCGGAAGCGCGACGATGTCGGTCTCCTCGCCCAGGATTTCCGGCGCGACCTCCTGCACCTTCTTGGCAATCGCCTTGAAGATTTCCCAATCCGACTTGGATTCATACGCCGGATCGACCGCCGCCTGAAGCGGGTGGATGAACGGGTGCATGTCCGACGTGTTCATGTCGTCCTTTTCGTACCAGGACGCGGTCGGCAGAACGATGTCGGAATAGACGCAGGTGGTGGACATCCGGAAGTCGATGGTCACCAGCAGGTCCAGCTTGCCGCGCGGGGCCTCCTCGTGCCACTTGGCCTCCTTGGGCAGTTGCCCGCCTTCCTCGCCCAGGTCCTTGCCCATGACGCCATGCTTGGTGCCCAGGAGGTGCTTGAGGAAATACTCATGCCCCTTGCCGGACGAGCCAAGCAGGTTGGAACGCCACACAAACAGGTTGCGCGGCCAGTTCGCCGGATCGTCGGGGTCTTCGCAGGCCATCTGCAACTCGCCCGATTTCAGCTGCTCGGTGACGTATTCCGGGATTGCCTTTCCGGCCGCCTTGGCCGCCTTGGCAACCTCCAGCGGGTTGGTCTTGAGCTGCGGCGCGGAGGGCAGCCAGCCCATGCGCTCGGCCCGGATGTTGTAGTCGATCAGGTTGATGTCCCAATCGCCTTCGGGCGCGGTGGGGCTGAGGATCTCCTTGGCCTCCAGCGTCTCGTAGCGCCACTGGTCGGTATGGGCATACCAGGCGCTGGTGGAGTTCATGTGACGCGGCGGGCGGTGCCAGTCCAGCGCGAAGGCCACCGGCAGCCAGCCGGTCTGCGGGCGCAGTTTCTCCTGGCCCACGTAATGCGCCCAACCGCCGCCGGATTGACCGACGCAGCCGCACATCACCAGCATGTTGATGATGCCGCGATAGTTCATGTCCATGTGGTACCAGTGGTTGATACCGGCCCCCAGGATGACCATGGACTTGCCCTGCGTGTCCTCGGCGTTCTGCGCGAATTCACGCGCGACATGGATGATCTTGTCGGCGGGCACGCCGGTGATGCGCGATGCCCAGGCCGGGGTGCCCGGCATCTCGTCGGCATAGTCGGACGTCACCCAGTCGCCGCCAAGCCCGCGATCCAGGCCATAGTTGGCGCAAAAGAGGTCGAACACCGTCGTCACCAGGGTCTCGCCCTCGGCGGTGGTCACCTTGCGGGCGGGGATGTTGCGCGTCAGGATATCGGGATGGTCCGCGCCGGTGGCGAAATGCTCATGCGCCTGGCCGCCGAAATAGGGGAAATCGACGCCGACGACATCGTCATGGTCTTCTTCCAGGATCAGGCTCATCTTGAGCTGCGTATCCGCCCCCTTGGCGCGTTCCTCGAGGTTCCATTCACCCTCTTCGCCCCACCGGTAACCGACCGAGCCATTCGGTGCGACCAGGTCGCCGGATGTCTCGTCCAGCGCGACGGTCTTCCATTCCGGGTTGTTGTCCTCGCCCAGTTTGCCATCCAGATCGTCGGCGCGCAGGAAGCGGCCCGGAACGTATCTGCCGTCTTTCTCCTCCAGCTTCACCAGCATCGGGAAGTCGGAATATTTGCGGCAGTAATCCTCGAAATACTCGGCCTGACGGTCGAGGTGGAATTCACGCAGGATGACGTGACCGAAGGCCATCGCCAGCGCCGCGTCGGTGCCCTGCTTGGCGGGCAGCCAGACATCGCCGAACTTGGCGGCCTCGGAATAGTCGGGGCAGACGACGGCGGACTTGGTGCCCTTATAGCGCGCCTCGGTGTAGAAATGCGCATCCGGCGTCCGCGTCTGCGGCACGTTCGAGCCCCAGAGCAGCAGGTAGCCCGAGTTATACCAGTCAGCCGATTCCGGCACGTCGGTCTGTTCGCCCCAGGTCATGGGCGAGGCGGGCGGCAGGTCGCAATACCAGTCGTAAAAGGACATGCAGACGCCGCCCATCAGGGACAGGTAGCGCGAGCCCGCGGCATAGGAAATCATCGACATCGCGGGGATCGGCGAGAAGCCGAAGATGCGGTCGGGGCCATAGGTCTTGGCGGTGTAGGAATTGGCGGCGGCGACGATCTCGGTCGCTTCTTCCCAGGTGGCGCGCACAAAGCCGCCCTTGCCGCGGGTCTCGACATAGCCCTGGCGCAGGATCGGATCGGCTTGGATCGCGGTCCAGGCCTCGATCGGCGATTTCGTCTCGCGCATCTTGCGCCAGACCTTCATCAGCTTGCCACGGATAAGCGGGTTCTTCACCCGGTTGGCGGAATAGAGATACCACGAATAGGAGGCGCCGCGGGCGCAGCCGCGCGGTTCGTGGTTGGGCAGGTCGGGCCGGGTGCGCGGATAATCGGTATGCTGCGTTTCCCAGGTGACGATGCCGGACTTGACGTAGATCTTCCAGCTGCACGACCCGGTGCAGTTCACGCCATGGGTCGAGCGCACGACTTTGTCGTGGCGCCAGCGGTTGCGATAGGTGTCCTCCCAATCGCGGTTTTCACGGGTCATCTGCCCATGTCCGTCCGAGAACTTTTCGACCGTGTCGGAGCGGAGGAAATTCAGTCTGTCGAGCAGGTGGCTCATGTCATTGGCTCCCTAAGGGGTGGGGTGGTGGGGCCTGCCCGAAGCGGCGCTCCGGGCAGGCGCTGTCGGATCAGGGGTTCTTGATGTAGGCGTTCGGGCGCAGGTAGAACCACCAGTTGATGGCGATACAGAGCACGTAGAAGGCCGCGAACCCGTAGAGGGCGTATTCCGGCGTGCCGGCGCTCATCTGCTCCCCGAAAATCTGCGGGATGATGAACGCGCCATAGGCGGCAACCGCGGCAGTCCAGCCCAGGACCGGTCCGGCCTGCTCCTTGTTGAACGCAACCGCGATCGTGCGGAAGGTCGAGCCGTTGCCGATGCCGGTGGCGGCGAACAGGATCAGGAACAGGATCAGGAAGGGCAGGAAGAAGTCCTGCGGTGTCGCCGAGGCATAGGCGGCCTGGATGAAGTAGGCCACGCCAAGCGCCGAGGCGACCATCACGATGGAAATCCACTGCGTCACACGCGCCCCGCCCAGTTTGTCGGCCATCATGCCGCCGATCGGACGGATCAGCGCACCGATGAACGGCCCCATCCAGGCGAACATCAGGGCGGATGGGCCATCGGGGTTGGCGGTGTCATGCGTCATGATGCCGTCGATCTCGATATGCTGGAAGCCGAAGACCACCTTGATGGTCAGCGCCAGTGCCGCCGAATAGCCGATGAAGCTGCCGAAGGTCATCGTGTAGATCACGGTCATTGCCCAGGTGTGCTTGTTGCCGAAGATCTTGTACTGGCGCGACAGGTTCTGCCCGACGGCACCGGGGATCAGCTTGAGGCCCAACACGGTCAGCGCGATCACGATGGGCAGCACGAGCCATTTCGACAGGCCCAGACCGGAGGACGGCATGCCGCCTTCCACGCCCGGAAGCATCAGCCAGATGCCAAGGACAGAGGTCGCAAACCCGATCAGCAGCATGCCGGTGATGATACCAAAGGCACCAAACGGGTTCGGGATGTTCGGGCTGACATGTTCGTCACGGATGTTGTTCATCCCGAACCAGCCGATGATGACCAGCGGAACCAGCGCAAGCAGCCAGACGAAGCCTGCGTTCTGAATGTAGGTCTCGGAACCTGCGGGGATACGGGCAAAGAAGGTGCCGGAGGTGTTCTGCAGCGTCATCGACTCGCCGCCGAACAAACCGAAAGTCATCACAAGGGGGATCACGATCTGCATCGTGGTCACGCCGAAATTGCCCAGACCGGCGTTCATGCCAAGTGCATAGCCCTGGATCTTCTTGGGGAAGAAGAACGAGATGTTGGACATCGAGGAGGAGAAGTTGCCGCCGCCGATACCCGACAGGAACGCCAGAACCTGGAACTGCCAGAGCGGCGTATCCGGGTTGGTCAGGGCAAAGCCCGTCAGGACAGCGGGGATGATCAGCAGCGCGGTCGTAAAGACGATGGTGTTGCGCCCGCCAGCGATGCGGATGAAGAAGGTCGAGGGGATACGCAAGGTCGCCCCGGCGAGACCCGCGATCGCGGTCAGGGTAAAGAGCTGTGATTGCTCGAAGGCAAAGCCCAGGTTGATCATCTGGACCGTGATGATGCCCCAGTAGAGCCAGACGGCAAAGCCGCAGAGCAGCGATGGAATGGAAATCCAGAGGTTGCGGTTCGCAATCCCCTTGCCGGTCGACGCCCAATAGGACTCATCATCCGGTGTGTAGTTTCTCAGGTCTTGTCCCACGAGTGGTCTCCTCGTTCTTTAGGGTGTGTGACGCCCCGCCGCCTGGGATCGGCGGCGAAGCGCGGGAGATGTTGCTTATTGCGGCTGCGGCGCTTGATCGCGGCTTCTGATCGCGATCAGGCCTTCCTCCAGCTCGGCATTGGCCCGTTCAGCACGGCGGCGCAGCGTCTCGATATTGGCCGCGGCGAAGTTGGCGCGTTCCTCGTCTTCCTGGCGGGTCGAGAAGCGGACGAAGAAGGCCAGGAACGAGGCACAGGTCACCACGATGCCGAGGATGAAGAAGGCTTCGGACCAGTCGATCATGTTCTTGAACAGGAACCCCGCCAGAACCGCGCCCGCATTGCCGCCCGCGCCGACCACGCCGGCCACGGCACCAAGCGCCTTCTTGTTGATGAAGGGCACGACCGAATAGGTGGCCCCTTCGGCCATCTGGGTGAACAGCGAGAAAACGATGAGCGACGGAATGGCCAGGAACAGCACCTGCATCTGGCTGAAGATCATCAGCGCGATGCCCTCGAACAGGAGGCAGATGAACAGCCAGAACGACCGGCCGCGCAGGCCCCAGAGCGCCCCGAAATTGTCCCCGAAAATGCCGCCGAGCGTCCGGGCAAAGAGGTTCATCAGGCCAAAGCTTGCGGCCACCAGGCCGGCAGTCACCAGCGTGAGGTCGAAATAGTCGATGAAGTAGAGCGCGGCGACGTTGTTGACCGTCAGCTCGATGCCGAAAGAGGCCCCGTAGATGACGAACAGAACCCAGACCCTCGGGTCGCGCAGCGCCTGCCTGTAGTTCTTGTTGACGTTCTTTTTCTCGATCATGCGGCCCTGGGCGCGCAGATCGTCGAAATTGCCGTCGGGCGCGTCCTGGGTCAGGAAATAGTAGGCGATCCCGACCAGGAAGATGATGATACCGACAACGACCATCGACAGTCGCCAGCCGACCGCCTCGGAAAAGCCGAACCCGACAACCATGACCGAGAACAGCAGCGGCATGACGAACTGCGTGACACCGCCGCCCAGGTTACCCCAACCGGCCGATGTGGCGTTCGCCTGGCCCACCACGTTCGGTGCGAACATGACCGAGGTGTGGTATTGCGTGATCACAAAGGAGGCCCCGATGCCGCCGATAAGAACGCGGAACAGCAGGAAGGTCTCGAAACTTTGCGCCAGACCGATGCCCATCACCGGCAGCGAGCCCAGAATCAGCAGCCAGGTATAGGATTTCCTGGGGCCGATCCGGTCGCAGAGCCAGCCGATGAACAGCCGCGCGAAGATTGTCATCGACACCGAGCCGATGATCGCCCAACCGATCTGGTTGGGTGTCAGCGCCAGTTCATCGCGCACGACAGACATAAGTGGCGCAATGCCGAACCATGCGAAAAAGCACGAAAAGAACGCAAACCACGTCATGTGGAAGGTTCTGATCTGCACCATCTTCACGTTTAAGAAATTGCCCCAGAGACTGGTGGCCTTGTTTTGCAGCTCCATCGAGTTCCCTCCGATCCTTGGCAGATGCAAACCTGACTGCCTTGCTTGATCTGGCCGGACCCTGTCAGGATGGATGGGCGGGCTGCTTGATCTGGGTCAAAAACCGGGAAAAAGCGTATGAAATAAATGAGTTACAAAAATATGTCAGTTGGCGGGGCAGGGTTTCGCAAGGCAGGGCCCGAGAAATTCTGCAGAGGTGTTGACATCGCCCCCGCCCCGCCTTGATAAATGTCAATCCATCCAAAAGCGGGGCGCGCTGCCACCATGCCTGAGTCGGAAAAGCATCATATCCGATCCCTGAACGTGTTTTCGCAGATGGCGGATTCGCATTTCGATCGGCTGACGCGCGGGGCCTATGTGCAGAATTTCCCGCCGATGATCGACCTGATCGCCGAGGGCGACCAGAGCGATTTCCTGCATATCCTGCTGTCGGGCTCGGTCGAGCTCTATTCAAGCTGGAACGGGCGCGAGACGACGATGTCCACGGTCTGGCCGGTCTCGACCTTCATCCTGGCCGCCACCATCAAGGACGCGCCCTACCTGATGTCCGCGCGCACGCTGGAGAAAAGCCGGGTGGTGCTGCTGCCCTCGTCGGATGTGCGCGAAACCTTCGATGCCGACCCCGATTTCGCCCGCGCCATCGTGACCGAACTGGCGCAATGCTACCGCTCGGTGGTGCGCAACACCAAGGATCTGAAACTGCGCAGCTCGGTCGAGCGGCTGGCCAACTACCTCCTGCGTCAGCAGAAGCGGGCAAACGGTGCCGCGGTATTCACGCTGCACACCGAAAAGCGCCGCCTTGCCTCGTCGCTTGGCATGACGCCCGAGAACATGAGCCGGGCGCTCAAGAACCTGCGCGCCTACGGGGTGCAGGTCGACGGCAACAGGGTCACGATCACCGATCAGTCCGATCTTGAGCAGTTCGCCAAGCCAAGCCCGCTGATCGACGATTACCGGGTCTAGGGCGGGTGACGATGCCACAACGCCGGGCCGTCTTCTTCTTGCACGGGCTGCCCGATTACGAGGCACTGTTCCCGCTGGCCTGTCACCTGGCGGCGCGCGGTGTGCCGGTAAACTGTTTCGGAGCGTCGGCCGCCCCGCGCCGGGAGCCGCGCCTGCGCGGGCTTGTCGCGAAGGCCCCTGTCCCTGTCAGGTTGATCCCCAACCGTCTGCTCAAGCGATTTTCGGGGCTGTGGCTGAAACCGGGCGATGTGCCGGTGGTGCTGGCCGATCCGGCCTATGACAGCAGCGCGACGGGGCGGCGGGGGCAGCATATCCTGCGCCACGGGATCGACAGCATCTTCGTGCAGCATGGCGTGATCCAGACCCATGTGAACTATCCTCTCGACATGGCAGACCCGCAGCCGTTTCATTCCGCCCTGCTGCTGCTCTATGGCCCGCCTCAAGGAGCCACCGCGATCACCGAGGAGGCCCGTGGCCGCGCCCGGCAGGTCGGGTTCCTGAAACGGCCCCTCTTCGCGCCCCGCCCGCCGTCACCGGCCTTTCGCCAACTGCAATCGGGCTTTGCCCGGACCGTTCTGCTCTGTCATTCCTTCCGCTGGCAGGCGCGCTACTCGGGCTCGGAGATCGAGAGCTATTATGCCTTCGTCCGGCAGGTCGCGGGCGCGCGCCCCGATCACCTGTTCATCCTGCGCGGCCACCGTGGCAAGGCGCGGGCGATGCACCGTGAGAAGGATGCCGAGCTGTTGCGCGCGGTCCCCAATGTCGTGCTGTCCAACGCCCATTCGGGACCGTTGAAAGCCATGGACATGCACGATGTGCTGGACCTTGCCGACCTCACCATATCGACCGCGTCAACGGCGATCCTGGACAGCCTCTATCGTGGCAGGATGGCCGCCGTCTTTCGCAACGAACACCCCGTGTTTCAGGATCTGCCCAATATCGAAACGGCCGAGGATGCGCTGCGTTTTCTCGACGCGCCGCCACAGCAGGCGGGGGACGCGCTACTTGGCCGGTTCGGAGAGGTCGACACCAATCTTGACCGCGCGGCGGATGAGATCGCTGATTTCCTCGCCCGCTGAGCCGGATCAGAAATCCACCGTCACGCCGGGCAGGTTCATCGCCTTGACCAGGTCGCGCACTTCCTGCCGCGCGGCGACGTTCGAGATGTTCATCTTCTCCACCCCCATGTCGCGCAGGTCCAGCAGCGTCATGCCCGTCGGGAACAACTCGCGGAAGATCACCCGTTCGGACAGGCCGGGGGCCACGCGAAACCCGATGCGCTGCGACAGCGCGGTCAATGCGTCGCCCACCTTGCGCTTGTTGTGCATGTATTGCGCGCCAAGCCGGTTGCGCACGACGATCCAGTCGATCGGGCTGAGGCCCGCCTTGGCGCGCAACTGACGCGCGTGCCAGACCATCTCGGAATAGACCGATGGGCCCTTGATCTCGTAGGTCTCGGGTTCGATCCGGGCCAGCAGGTCGAAATCGACGAAACTGTCATTCATCGGCGTGACCAGCGTGTCGGCCAGGGAATGAGCCACCTGGCTGAGGCGGGTGTGGCTGCCGGGGCAATCGATGACGATGAAATCGCAGCGCCCCTCAAGATCGCTGACCGCCGCGGACAGGCGCAGGTCATAGATGTTCTCATCGGGGCCAAGCGTGTCTGGGTCGATCTCGGGCAATTCGATCAGCATTGGAGCGGCCAGGGTCAGGTCGCGGGCGGCGATCGAGTTGCGCCGGTTCTCGATATAGCGCCCGAAACTGCGCTGGCGCAGGTCGAGGTCCAGCCCGCCGACCCGGTGGCCCATGCGCGCCAGCGCCGTCGCCACATGCATGGCCGAGGTCGATTTGCCCGACCCGCCCTTTTCGTTGCCGAAAACGATGATATGCGCCACCGCTGTCCCCTTTGAGATATGTCCCGAACCGACCCTCGTTTGGCGGGGCCGACCTCATTTTCGCGGCAATATACGGAAGGGTTTGCCGGGTGTTAAGGCGGAAAGGTCAGGCAGTTGGAAACTGTGTCTGAAACTGCGCGCGTCCGTGGGGGGGAAAGCGGATCACGCGGCTGTTCGGGTCGCGCGTGGCCCATCCGCGCGCCTGCATCATCTCCAGCATCGCCTGCCCCAGACTGCCGGCAAGATGCGTGCGCCGCTCGCTCCAATCCAGGCAGGAGCGGCAGAGCGGGCGGCGCGCGGCCTCCAGCGGTGCCAGGTCAAGGCCCATGCCGATCAGCGCCGCGCGGCCCTTGGCGGTCAGTTCGGGAAACTCGGCATCGTCGCGCAGGAGGCCCCGGCGGATCATGCTGTCATACATCGCGATGCCCATGGTGCCTGCCAGGTGATCGTAGCAGATGCGCGCCTCGCGCAGCGCTGCATCCTTGGGGCCAATGCGGGTGCGCAGATGGCCGGTGCCCGCCGCCAGCCCCATCAGCGCCTCAAGCACATCGGCCACCTGGTCCGAGGCGATGGTGAAATACTTGTGCCGCCCCTGCTTGCGCGCCGCGATCAACGCGCCGCCTGCCAGTTTCGATAGATGCGCGCTGGCCGTGGGCAAGGTGACGCCCGCCTCTGCCGCCAATTCACTGGCGGTCAGGGCCTTGCCGCTCATCAGCGCGGTCAGGATATTGGCGCGGGCCGGGTCGCCGATCAGCGCGGCGATGGCGGATATGTCGGGGCCTTCTTTCATGGTTCGACCGTAGCCGAACCATCGGCGCGAATCAATCCGCTATGGTTCGCCCATCATCGAACCATGAAGGAAGACCCCATGCTGACCTGCATCATCCGCTACCAGATCGACCCGACCAAGCGCGATGCCTTCGCGCAATATGCCCGCAACTGGGGCCAGGCCATTCCGCGCAACGGCGCCGATCTGATCGGCTATTTCGCCCCGCATGAGGGATCCTCGACGCTGGCCTATGGCATCTACAACATCCCGTCGCTGGCCGAATACGAGGCCTATCGCGCGCGGCTGGCCGATGATCCCCTGGGGCACGAGAATTACGACTATGCGCAGCGCGAGAAACTCCTGCTGCGCGAGGATCGGACGTTCCTCAAATGCGTCTCGCTGCCGCATGGGGGGTGAATTGACAGTCCCCGCCCCGGCCTGCATGGTCCGCCACCTACTGCCAATTTGCTGGAGATACTGTCATGATGTTGGGTGAAGTCCTTGCCGCCGCGCGCAAGTCCGGGTCCGGAATGGAAGACTGGCTGGCCCGTGCCGAGCCGGAAATCTGGGCCGCATTGGGCGAGGCCGCCGCGTCCGAAGGCATGGACCCCGCCGGTTATGCCCGCATGGCGGTTGCCGACTTCTCGAACCGCGCGCCCGAGGAAGACTGGGCCACGCTGATGGGCCGCATCCGGGATGCGCGCGACCCCGGTCAGGCCTGCCTTCTGTCCATGATCACCTGGCGGTTGAGAAAACCCACCAGCTCCTGCGGCCACAATCACTAAGCCGCACGCCGACCAGGCCCAAAGAAAAACGCCGCCCGAACGGGGGCGGCGTTTTTCCGTAGAACAGCGAGAGCGAAGGCTTAGAAGCCGAGCCCCTCGTATTTCTTCTTGAACTTGGACACGCGGCCGCCGGTATCCATCAGGCGGGACGAGCCGCCGGTCCAGGCCGGGTGAACGGTCGGGTCGATGTCCAGCGACAGCTGGTCGCCCTCGGACCCCCAGGTGGATTTCATCTGGATCACATCGCCATTCGTCATCTTGACGTCGATGATGTGGTAATCGGGATGGGTCTCTTTTTTCATGACATCCGCTCCTTACGCTTCAGCGCCGGATTTGGGCTTGTAGTTGGTGACTTCCGCGATCCGGGCCGACTTGCCGCGGCGCGAGCGCAGGTAGTAGAGCTTGGCGCGGCGTACACGGCCACGGCGGACAACCTCGATGCTGTCGATATTCGTGGAATGCAGCGGGAACACACGTTCCACGCCTTCGCCGAAGCTGATCTTGCGGACGGTGAAGGATCCGGCGATGCCCGACCCGTTCTTGCGCGCGATGCAGACGCCTTCGTAGTTTTGCACACGGCTGCGCGTGCCCTCGGTCACCTTGTAACCGACGCGGATGGTGTCACCCGCCTTGAAATCGGGGATGTCTTTCCCCAGGGCGGCAACTTGCTCCGCCTCGATCTGTGCGATCAGGTCCATCGCAATTCTCCAATACTGACCACGGTTTGTCCCGTGAATGTGATGCCGCCCTCGAGAGCTCTCGGTCTTCTTCCGGGTCCGCATGATGCGCCCGCCAGAGGTCAGGTCAACGTTTCCTTGTCGCGTCTTGCAGGTGCCAGTGGCCGCAGGGAGGGGGCGAAGAAACCCCGTTTGCAGATGGCCGTGGCAATAGCAAAACGGCCCCGAGTCGGATTTCCGACCGGGACGGGCGGGGTATAGGCAGGAAAGGGGCCGGGATCAAGCGCAACTTGGCGGCGCGCCCCCAAATCGCGGGAACCTGACCTTGGCAGCACCCTTCGGCCAATGCAACATGGCGCGAAACGCATAGGGGGAACACGATGGCAGGTTCGGGCAGGGCGGTTGACCTCGCGGTTATCGGCGGCGGCACGGCAGGGTTCGGTGCGGCGGTGACGGCTGCGCGGCAGGGGCTCGAGGTCTGCCTGGTCGAGGCCGGGGCCAGGATCGGCGGGGTCATGGCCTTCTGTCCCGGCATGCCGTGGGGCGGCGGATATCCCTGCGGCACGTCCATCGGGGGGGTGATGGAGGAGCTGACCGACCGGCTCAGGGCGCTTGATCCGCCAGCCGCGGAGATCCGCCGGTCGACATTGGAGAATTTCGGGCCCGAGATTGTTTACGACCCCGACATGCCGCAAATCGCGATGTTCGGGATGCTGGAAGAGGCTGGCGTCGAATGCCACCTGAACACGCTGGCGCAAAGGCCCGTGATGGACGGGGCGCGCATCGCACGCATTGATTGCGCCAACCGGCATGGCTGTTTTGCCCTGACCCCGCGCCTTGTCGTGGATTGCTCGGGCGATGGCGATCTTTCGGCGCAAGCCGGGGTGCCGTTCGACCTGGGTGACGCGAGCGGCGCGATGATGGGGGTGACGCTCTCGTTTCTCTTGGTGAACGCGCCCTGGGACGTGGTGTTTGCCGATCCCGACCCCTATTTCACGAGCCATGCCAGGCGCGGTGTTGCCGATGGTCGCCTGCACTCCGATCTGGCGCAGCTTTACCTGATGCGGGGGTTTCACAGCGATACGGTATTCTGCAACTCGGTGATCATCCGCGATGTCGATGGCCGGGATGCCGATGCCATCGCCCGCGCCACACAGGAAGGCCGTCGCCGGGTGGCGCAGCTGGTGGCGTTCCTGCGGGCCGAGGTGCCGGGATTCTCAGATGCGTGGATGACCGCGCTCGGGCCGACAGTCGGCGTGCGCGAAACCCGAAAATTGCACGGGTTGTATCGACTCAGCGCCTCGGACGTGGCGATGGCGACAAAGTTCGAGGACGGGATCGTGGCCTGTTCCAACCCGGTCGATGACGTGATGCGGGGGGCCGATGGCGCAATGACACATGAGGCGGCGGTTGAAGGGCAGGGATATTACACGCTGCCCTTTCGCTGCCTGGTGCCCGAAATGGTCGAGAACCTGCTTTTTGCCGGTCGGATCGTTTCGGCCGACCCGGCGGCCTTCGCGTCCATTCGCGGCATGCCGCAATGCATGGCGATGGGGCAGGCTGCTGGCAACGGGGCAGCCCTGGCGCTGCGCGGGGAATGCGCGGTGCAGGCGATTGATCCTGCCGATGTGGTGGCCGCGATGCAGGCGCAGGGCATGCGGGGGCTGGCCGGTGAGGGGCTTGGGCCGCCTCAGCTCTGATCCTTGCGCGCCTCATACGCGGCCCAGAGGTCGGGGCGGCGTTCCTGCGTCAGCTTCTCGGCCTGCGCGCGCCGCCATTCGGCGATCTTGGCGTGATTGCCCGAGAGCAGCACCTCGGGGATGGCATGGCCCTGCCAGTCTGCGGGCTTGGTGTATTGCGGATGTTCCAGCAGGCCGTCGGAGAAGCTCTCCTCCTCGGTCGAGGCCTGGTTGCCGAGGACATTGGGGATCAGCCGCACGGTCGCGTCGATCAGGGCCTGCGCCGCGATCTCTCCGCCCGTCATGACGAAATCGCCAAGGCTGACCTCCTCCATGTCGAAATGGTCGATCACGCGCTGGTCGACGCCCTCGAAACGCCCGCAGAGCAGGGTCATGCCCTCGGCGCGGGAATAACGCTCGGCATCCGCTTGCGTGAAGGGCCGCCCGCGCGGGGTCAGGAAGACGCGGGGCCAGCGGGCGGGATCCTCGGGCGTGCCGCGTGACGCCATGCCGATGGCGCGGCCAAGCACATCGGCGCGCATCACCAGCCCCGCCCCGCCACCCGCCGGCGTGTCATCGACATTGCGATGCTTGCCCTGGCCGAAGGTCCGCAGGTCGATAGGCTCCAGCGCCCATAGCCCGTGTTGCAGCGCCTTGCCGGTCAGGGATTGGCCAAGCACGCCGGGGAACGCCTCGGGGAAGAGGGTGATCACCTTCGCCTTCCACGCGCCCTTCAGATGCGGCGTGGGCGTCATCAGGTCGCGCGGCGTGTGGCTGGCGCTGATCGACAGGCGACCATGGGATTTCCTGGGCGGTTCTTTCATGAGCGATGGCGTTACCGGGAAAGCGGGGCGGTGACAATATCAGGCAGGAACGACCCCTTGTTTGCAGGGCCGGTGAAATAGGTTAACGTGCCCGTCATTCAAGACCATCCCTGCCAGGATGGGGTTTTTCATGGGGGCATCCAATGCGCATTTTTTCGCGCCTGTTTCTGGCGGGCCTGCTGATCCCGCTTTTCGGCTGCGCCACCGGCACGCAGACCCGCGCCACGCCGACGGAAGGCACGCCCGTCACCGTCTGGGCGACGATCTACCGCCTGGTCGAGGCGCGCCCGGTCGAGGGAGGTGTGCCGATCCGCAACATGCGCGGCGCCGAGATCGGGCCAGCGGTGGCCCGGGCCGACTGGTGCGCCGGAGCCTTGGCAGGGTCGATGCGCGTCGGCGGACAGGTCTACAACTTCGCGGGCACCAATGGCGGCTCGCAGGCCTCCTGCCCGCATGACCCGAGCGAGCGGGTGCGCTGGCAACGCTCACCGCACCCCTACGGCACCGGATCCCGCTCGAACCCGCTGCGCCCCTTCCGCACCATCGCCTGCGACCTGGGATGGGTCGGCGGCTCGCGCCCCTGGGTGGCGGGGGGATACCCGGAGTTTGGCCAGAGGCTCTATATCCCGGCCGCCGATGGCACGGTGCTGCCCGATGGCTCCGTGCATGACGGCATTTTCACCTGCGGCGATACCGGCGGCGCGGTCACCGGCAACCATATCGACGTGTTTCTGGGCCCGTTTCGCGGCGACCTGACGGCGGCACTGGCGTACAACCCGTTCGATTTTGTCAGCCATGGCGATAACCGCGAGGTCGAGGCACTGCTTCTGCCAATGGAAAGCCCGGAGCCCGAGGCCCCCCCGGTCCCGCGTTGCGGCGCGCCCGCCTTCCTGTGCCGGTTGGGCGGTCCGGGCTAGGCGTCGTCCAGCAGACCCTCCGGCGGGTCGATCACGATGCGGCCCGAGGCGAGATCGACGGTCGGCACGATGCCTTGCGTGAAGGGCACCAGCGCGGTGCCGGTCCGGCCCTTCTGGCGCAACTCCAACAGGTCACCGCCGCCATGGTTGTGGACGGCATGAACCTGGCCCAGTTCTTCCCCGCCGGTCTCGACCGCCGTGAGGCCGATCAGGTCGGCGTGGTAAAACTCATCGTCTGGAAGCGCGGGTAATGCCTCCCGCGGGGCGTGGAGCGTGGTGCCGCGCAGGGCGTCGGCCTGTTCCTTGGTCTTGACGCCCGAGAGGCGCACCGCGAAGCCGCCCTTGACGGGGCGGGTGATGGTCAGGCTGTAGCTGGTCTGCCCGTCCTTGGTGGTCAGCGGGCCGTAATCGCCGATCGCGGCGGGCTCGGCGCAGAAGCTCTTGACGCGGGCTTCGCCCTTGACGCCGAAGGAGCCGGTGATGGCGCCGACACAGATGCGATCCGTCATGACAGTCCCATCCCCTCTGCTATCAGGTTGAAATCGCTTTCCGAAATCTCGAACTGGCGGCACCTGAACGGCGATTTGGCGAAGCTGAGACGGTCGAGCAGCGGGCGCAGGAAATCGCCCTTGAGCGTATAAGACAGGACATGGTCCCCCGGAGAGCGCGTCTTCGCCGCAGCTTCCTTGCCATGTGACAAGGCAATGAGCCCGGCCGCTTGCGCGGCGCGGGCCTGGGCTTGGTGAACGACGCCGATCCAGTATCGGGGGACCATGTTTTCTTGTGTCCTTCCAGACGCTTATTCCGCGCTGTCGTCGGCCGGGGCGGCCTCGGCGGGGGCGTTGGCGGCCTCGGTGGCGGCGCTGGCTTTGGCGGCTTTTTCCTCGGCGCGGTCGGTGGCTTTCTTGCCCGGCGTGCCTTTCTTCAGGTTGGCGCGCTCTTTCTTGGCGATCACGCCGGAGGCTTCCAGGAAGCGGCTGACGCGGTCGGTCGGCTGTGCGCCCTGGTCGAGCCAGTATTGCACGCGCTCCATGTCCATCTGGATGCGATCCTCGGAATCCTTCGGCAGGAGCGGGTTGTAGGTGCCCAGTTTCTCGATGTAGCGGCCATCGCGGGGCATCCGGCTGTCGGAGGCGACGATGCGATAGAAGGGACGCTTTTTCGAACCACCACGGGCGAGACGAAGTTTCATGGCCATTTGAGTTTCTCCTTTGAAATGGCGGGTTTGGCGGGGGTTGCCCCCGCGCCTTACGATTGGTGTCGCTGGTGATGCCGAATGACTTCGGCGATGATGAAGTTGAGGAATTTCTTGGCGAATTCCGGATCCAGATCGGCCCTGCGGGCCAGGTCTTCGAGCCGTTCGATCTGCGCCTCTTCGCGGGCGGGATCGGACGGGGGAAGGGCGTGTTCGGCCTTGAGTCTGCCCACGGCCTGGGTGTGCTTGAAGCGCTCGCCAAGCGTGTAGACCAGGATCGCGTCGAGCCTGTCGATGCTCTCGCGGTGGTCCTTCAGAAGGGCGGCGGCGCGGGTCGCGGCGTCGGTCATGTCTGGCCTCCAGAGGTCGAAATCGGGTGTGCACCCCCCGTACACCCCCCGATGCACCCCCCGTACATACGCGTGGTCATGTTCGGGCCTCCGGGGTGGGGTGGCGGTAGACGCGGATGGAGTTGCCATGCGCGGCTTCGGCCGCACAATCGCGGGCCGCGCCGAGCCGGGTGGCGAGGCGGATGGAGCGGGCATTGTCAGGGTCGATGGTGCTGACGAGGCTTGGCAGGGCGAGGGTGGTGAGGGCGTGGTCGCGGGCGGCGGTTGCAGCCTCCTGCGCATATCCCCGGCCCTCGGCGGTCTCGCGGAAGAGGTAGCCCAGTTCCGGTTCGTGATCGCCGGGCTCGAACCCGATCAGGACGAAGCCCAGGACCGCGCCATCCGTGCGCGCCTCGACCGTCCAGACGCCATGGCCGCGCAGGAGCCATGTTGCGACCATCTGGGTGAAATCGAGCCAGAGCGCCGCGCGGTCGGTATTGTCCGCGACCAGGTGGCGGCCCCGGTCGCTGGCGCCGATCCGGGCATAGATCTCGAAATCCTCCAGCCGGGGCGCGCGCAGGATCAGGCGGGCGGTTTCCAGCCGCGGCAGGGCGGCCCGCATCCGGACAGCCGCATCGGCGGCGGGGCCGGGGGTGGCGATCTCATGCGGAGGCCGGATCATGCCAACGCCTCCGGGGCGGGGTGGCGGTAGACGAGGATCGGCCTGTCGGCCTCGGTCGCGGGGGCCTCGGCCTGCGGGTCGAGGGTGCAGCCAAGCCGTTCGGCCAGCGCGATGGAGCGGGTATTGCGCGCGTCGATATAGGAGACGGCGGTGGTCCAGCCGAGCCTGTCATAGGCGAAGCGGCGCGCGGCGGTCGCGGCCTCACTCTTGCCTTCGGCGGCGGCGGACCAGATTGTCCAGCCCAGTTCCTTTTCCGGCCAGTCCAGCGGATGCCAGGGGCCGGTCATGCCGAGCGGCGTGCCGGGGTCGGATTTCAGGGCGAAGACGAAGCTGCCATAGCCGCGCAGCATCCACATGCCCGCGGCATGGGCAAAGCCGCGCCAGCCTTTCGCCAGCCCCAGATTCGGGCCGCCGACAAACTCCGCACGGTCGGTCTCCACGAAATCGACCCAGGGCTGCGCGTCGCCCATGACGGGGCCGCGCAGGATCAGGCGCGCGGTTTCGAGGGTGGGGATAGGCAGGGGCGCGGTCATGCACTCAACCAAATTGACGCGCTGCCGCGCGGCTTGTTTGCAGGCAAGGGGCCGGTGATCGCATCAACGCGGGCGTGGCGCGGATGCGGGCGGTGTTGTTTGAGTATTTGGACCAAGAAGATGGGATCATTTCTTTTTTCCCAGGCCGGAGAGACCGGGGGGAAGCGGCTGGCCGCCGAGGCCGGGCAGGCTGCCGCCCTGGCCCATCTGGCGGGCCGCCGCCTCCATCGCGGCGGGGTCCATGCCCGCGCCCGCGCCGCCCGGGCCACCTTGCATGCCGCCCTTGCCGAAGAGCGCGCCGAGGCCGCCGCGCATCATGCCCTTCTTGCCCATCTTGCCGAGCTTCTTCATCGCGTCCGACATCTGGCGGTGCATCTTCAGGAGCTTGTTGAGGTCGGAGACCTCCTGGCCCGCGCCCCTGGCGATGCGTTTCTTGCGGCTGGCCTGAAGGAGGGCCGGATTGGCGCGCTCGCGTTTGGTCATCGAGTTGATCAGCGCGATCTGGCGGCGGATCACCTTGTCATCCATGCCCGCATCCTCGACCTGTTTGGCCATCTTCTTCATGCCGGGCATCATCGACATCATGCCCTCCATGCCGCCCATCTTGAGCATCTGTTCAAGCTGGCCCCGCATGTCGTTGAGGTTGAACTGGCCCTTCTGGAAGCGCTTCATCATGCGTTCGGCCTGTTCGGCCTCGAGCGTTTCCTGCGCCTTTTCCACCAGCGCCACGATGTCGCCCATGCCGAGGATGCGTCCGGCAATCCGTTCGGGCTCGAAGGTTTCGATGGCGTCCATCTTTTCGCCGAGGCCGACGAAGCGAATGGGCTTGCCGGTGACGGCGCGCATCGAAAGCGCCGCGCCGCCGCGCCCGTCGCCATCCATCCGGGTCAGGACCACGCCGGTGACGCCGATCTTGTCGTCGAATTCCTGCGCGACATTGACCGCGTCCTGGCCGGTGAGGCCGTCGACTACGAGGAGGGTTTCGCGCGGGGTGGCGATGTCGCGGACCTCCTGCGCCTGGGCGATCAGCTCCTGGTCGATATGCAGGCGACCGGCGGTGTCGAGCATGTAGACGTCATAGCCGCCGAGGCTGGCCTGGGTCTTGGCGCGCTTGGCGATCTGTTGCGCGGTCTCGCCCTTGACGATGGGCAGGGTGTCGACGCCGATCTGGCTGCCGAGGATGGCGAGCTGTTCCATGGCCGCGGGGCGGTTGGTGTCGAGCGAGGCCATGAGGACGCGCTTGCCCTCCCGCTCCTTCAGGCGCTTGGCGAGTTTCGCGGTGGTGGTGGTCTTGCCCGAGCCTTGCAGGCCGACCATCAGAATGGGGGCGGGCGGGCTGTCGATCTTGAGCTTGCCGGGGTCGCTATCGCCGGTCAGCGTGGCAATGAGCTCGTCATGGACGATCTTGATGACCTGCTGGCCGGGGGTCACGGATTTGGTGACGGCGGCGCCGGTGGCCTTGGCCTCGACCGCCTTGATGAACTGCCGCGCGACGGGCAGGGAGACGTCGGCCTCCAGGAGCGCCACGCGGACCTCGCGCATCGCGGTCTTGACGTCATCCTCGCTAAGTGCGCCCTGCTTGGTCAGGCGGTCGAAGACACCGGAGAGGCGTTCGGAGAGATTTTCAAACATCGGGCGCGGCCCTTTCCTTCATGCGTCACTGGTCCCCGCCAAGATAGGGGCCGAGCCCGAATGCACCAACACCCCCGTGGGCGAAACCTCGCTGACGGGGGGCGATCCTGACGCAGGCCAGGACCGGAAAGCTGGCACTTCCCGGGTATTGGCGCGGGGTTTAGTCCTGTGGGGCGTCGGAGTCAACACAGGTGGCATCCAGCCGGGTGACGTCGCCGCCGAGCATGTCCTGGCTGTTGGAGGCGTGCAGGATGAAGACGCGGCGCAGGTCGAGGCTGTCCCATTCATCTTGCGTGATCGGCGGGCGGTCATGGCGCCAGCTGCCGGGATCGCCGTAGAGGGTGATGGCCATCGGTCCGGTGAATTCCTGACCCGCGAATTCCAGCCCCTCGACATCGACGGCATAGACCCCGACCAGATCGGCGGCCTGGGTGCGCCGGGTGGTGATGAGCGTCCACAGGCGACCGGCGATATTGCCGTCCAGGGTCATCGAGCCGGTGGCGAGGTGGCCGGTGGCGCCGCCTTCCTGGCGGAAGGAGCGGACCGTGCGGAATTGCGCCTCGCCGGACAGGGTGGTGCCGGGCGGGTAGGGGCCGATGCCGTGGGTGACGGTGATGTCGAAGCTCAGCGCGCAGGTGAGGGCGAGGGCCGGCGAGGGGAGGAGGGTGAGGGCGAGAAAGACAAGGGAACGCATGGGACGCAGGCTAGCACGGGCCTGCCTATATGCGAAACGCCGCGTTGGGCGTCGCCGGACGGGCGGTGGATGGGATGCGTTCGGTTTCATCTGGCAGGGGCAGGCTGAGGAGGCGGGCCAGCGGTTTGCGCCTCTCCGCCTTCGGAATGCGCGCAGGCTCGATACCTTTGCCGAACAAGATGTCGAAGACGCGATTGACCAGGCCGTCGGTCAGCCATGCGCCATGCCTTCCGTTCCGACAGGCGGAAGAGACCGGGTATCGCGCCCGGTCCGGCCCCGGCAATCCATTCCGCACTGGAACGGAGCCCAAAGGTCCGGATTGCAAAGAAGATAGCCCGTCCATTCGGGCCCATCCGCAGGCCGCGCTGCCCCTGCGGAGGCTGGTCGCGCCTCCGCAGGGGTGGCGCGCCTCGTCGGGGTCACGCCGCCAGTGGCAATGCGGCGACCTGGTCATGCGCGGATTTCACCGTCGCCTCGGGGTCCAGCGCCATCCGGTCGGCGCTGACGAAGCTGACATCAGTGATGCCGACAAAGCCGAGAATATGGCGCAGGTAGCCGGTGGCGAAGTCCAGTGGCGATCCTGTCTCGGTGCCGCCAGATGCAACCGCGACGATGGCGCGTTTGCCGGTCAGAAGGCCCTCGGGCCCGGCCTCGGTATAGCGGAAGGTCACGCCGGCCCGCGCGATCAGGTCGATCCAGGCCTTGAGCGTCGCGGGCACGCCGAAATTGTAGATCGGCAACCCGATGACCAGCGTGTCGGCGGCCCTGACCTCGGCAATCAGCGTATCGGAAAGGGCGAGGGCGGCGCGCTGGGCGGCGTCGCGGTCTGCCTCGGGCGTGAAATTCGCGGCAACCCAGGCGGCGTCGATCAGCGGCAGGCCGTCGGCCAGGTCGCGGGTGGTGACATCGGCCTGCGGGAACCGGGCCAGGATACGACCGGTCAGGTCGCGCGTGACCGAGCCGTCGCGGCGGGCGGAGGCATCGAGGCGGAGGATGGAATGGGGCATGATCTGGATCCTGTTGATGGGGGGTCTTGCATGCTCCGACAAATTGGGCCTTGCGCGATCAGGCACAATCTGGCCAGATGATATGGTTTATGTGCAGTGGCGCACGGAGTTATGGATATGTCATTTGATCATTGGGATGAGATCCGCACCGCCTACCAGGTGGCGCGGATGGGGACGGTCAGCGGCGCGGCGGATGTGCTGGGGGTGCATCATGCCACCGTCATTCGCCATATCGACGCGCTGGAGGGGCGGCTTGGCGCGAAGCTGTTTCAGCGCCACGCGCGCGGGTACACGCCGACCGAGGCGGGCCAGGACCTGTTGAGCGTCGGCAGCCGTGCCGATGACCAGTTCACGCAGCTTGCGGGCCGCATCAAGGGGCGCGGCAACGAGGTGACGGGCGACCTGATCGTGACCTCGATCAACGGGCTCTCGGGCCTTCTGGTGCCCGCGATGGGCGAGTTCCAGGAGCGTCATCCCGACCTGCGGGTGCAGCTTGTCACCGATACGCGGCTCTTCCGCATGGAATACGGCGAGGCGCATGTCGCCATCCGGGCGGGCAAGCCCGGCGACAGCCCCGACAATATCGTGCAGCCCTTCTGCACCTCCTCGGTCGGGCTTTACGCCACGCAGGCCTATGTCGACGCGCATGGCCTGCCCGATGACACCAACCTGGACAGTCACCGTTTCATCGGCTCGACCATCGAGAACAGCCGCGCGCCGTTCCTGCGCTGGCTGACCGAGCAGGTGCCGGCCGAATGTATCGTGTTCCGCGCCAATGAGCTGGACACGTTCCGCCACGCGGTGCGGGCGAATATGGGCATCGGCTTCATCAGCCGGGCCGAGGTGCGCGAGGAAGACGCGCTGGTCGAGGTGCTGCCGCCGATGGAGGAGTGGTCGACCAAGCTGTGGCTGGTCACCCATATGGACCTGCACCGGACGGCGAAGGTGCAGACCTTCCTGCGGTTCCTGAAAGAGAAAGTGCAGGATTGGCCGGTGGAGCCCGCCTGACATGTCAGGCGTGTCTCGCGGCCACCTGGCCATGCTGGTGTTCTCGGCGCTGGTGGCGGGGTCGTTCTCGCTGGGCTCACTGGCGGCCAATCATATCGCGCCGGTGGCCCTGAACGCGGTGCGTTTCGTGTTGGCGGCGGCGGTGATCGGGGGCGTGGCGCTGGCATGGGGCGGGGTGCCGCGCGCCGCCTTTCGCGCGCCCTGGCGCTACCTGGTGCTGGGCGGCCTCTTCGGTTTCTATTTCGTGATGATGTTCGAGGGGCTGAAGACCGCGCCGCCGGTGTCGGCCTCGGCGGTGTTCACGCTGACGCCCCTGATGGCGGCGGGGTTCGGATACCTGCTCTTGCGCCAGCACATGACAGGCCGGATGGCGCTGGCGATGTTCTGCGGCGCGGTGGGCGCGCTCTGGGTGATCTTCCGGGCCGACCTGGGGGCGCTGATGGCCTTCGAGGTGGGCCGGGGCGAGGTGATCTATTTCATCGGCTGCGCGGCGCATGCGCTTTACGCGCCGATGGTGCGGATGCTGAACCGGGGCGAGAACGCGGTCGTCTTCGCCTTCGGCACCATGCTGGGCGGCGCGGTCACGCTGATGGGCTGGGGCTGGCAGGAGGTTGTGGCGACCGACTGGCCGGGGCTGCCCGCGATCGTCTGGATCACGCTGGTCTACACGGCGGTCTTCGCCAGCGCGGCGACCACGGTGCTCTTGCAATTCGCGGCGCTGCATCTGCCCTCCTCCAAGGTCATGGCCTATACCTATCTGACGCCGACCTGGGTGATCGGGTGGGAGTTCTTCCTAGGCAACGGATTGCCGGGGCCGCTGGTGGCGGTGGGGGTCGGGCTGACTGCGGTGGCGTTGCTGCTCCTGTTGAAGGATGAGCATTGACGGGTGGGTGGGCCCGCCCACCCACCCCCTTTCGTGGGGGCGCTGCCCCCACACCCCCGAGGTATTTCCGGCAAAATGAAAGGGTCAGTCTGAGGGCGTGTTGAATTCGCGCGCCAGGAAGGCCTCGAAGGCGTCGAGGTTGACCGGCTCGAACTGGCCGAAGCCCTGCATCCAGACCGAGGCCGCTTTCAGCGCGTCGGGCTCCAGCTTGCACCATTTCAGACGGCCGCGTTTTTCCTGCGTGATCAGGCCCGCATGGGCCAGGATGGTCAGGTGCTTGGAGATCGCGGCCAGCGACATCTCGAAAGGCTCGGCCACATCCGTCACGGCCATGTCATCCTCGAGCAGCATCGACAGGATGGCGCGGCGGGTGGGGTCGGCGAGGGCCGCGAAGACGGTGTCGAGAGAGGCGGGCATGGCGGAACTCTACGCGGTGCGGAGCGGCAGGGAAAGCGCAGGTTCCGGATTGTGCATGGCGCGCGATCGGGGGTAGAGCGGGCGGCGGACCGGACGCGACAGGAGAGACCGACAGATGACAGTGCGCCATTGGCTGGTGATCTTCGTGCTGGGCATCGGCTGGGGGTCGTCCTTCTTCTTCAACGAGATCCTGCTGCGCGAGCTGGGACCGATCACGGTGGGCTTGGGTCGGGTCGGCATGGGGGCGGTGGGCTGCTGGCTGTGGCTGTCGGTGCGGCGGGTGTCGGCGGCGGTGCCGCGCGCGGCGCTGGCGCAGCTGGCCCTGTTCGGCACGGTGCAATATGCCGTTCCGCTGACCATCTACCCGGTTATGCAGCAATTCATCACCTCCTCCGCCGCGGGCATCGTCAATGCGATGACGCCGATCATGGTGGTGCTGGTCAGCCATGTCTGGCCGCAGGGCGAACGCGCGACGCCGCTGAAATCGGCGGGGGTGGTGCTGGGCTTTGCCGGCATCGTCGTCATGGCGATCCCGGCGATGCGGGGGCAGGGGCCGTCGAACCCCTGGGCGCTTCTGGGCACGATCTCGGCGCCGCTGTGTTATGGCATCGCAGTGAACCTCTTGCGCCGGATGGATGCGATGGACCGGACCGTGCTGACCGCATGGTCGCTGAGCTTTGGCGCGCTGATCATCGCGCCCCTGGCGATCTGGGCCGAGGGCGTGCCGGTGATCACGCGGGCCGAGACCTGGGGGGCGCTGCTGTTCATCGGGTTGTTGCTGACCTCGGCCAGCTTCATCGTGATGTTCTGGCTGATCCGGATCGTCGGCGGAACCACCGCCTCGACCATCACCTTCATCGCGCCGGTTTCGGCGGTGTTCCTGGGCGTCGTCATCCTGAACGAGGAGATCGGGGCCTTTCACATCGCCGGGATGGCGTTGATCTTCGCCGGGTTGCTGTTCATCGACGGGCGCGCGATGCGGGTTTTCGGGCGCCGGGTCGGGCATGTGCCGTAGAATACTCAACCAAAGGGTTGAATATGGGATTTGCGGATCGCGGGCCGCCGTGCCGGGAGGCGGGTGGTACGACAAATGGAAAAATATAGCTATATCAATGACATGGGCAGCCTCCAACGACGTCAACTTCGCGTTGACTCCCACCCCCCGCCTGCCTAGGTTCCGCACGACACCTCGGATGGGGCAATTTCGATGTCTGACCACCCTGATCCTGATCGCCTGAAGGCGCTGGAAGAACGGCTGGACCGGCTGAAGGGCCAGGGCGACGCGAAACCGCATACCGAGGAGCATTATTCACAGGCGCAGCACGCCTGGCGGATGGTGGTAGAGCTGGTGGCCGGTCTGGGGATCGGATTTTTCATCGGCCTCGGTCTGGATGCCCTGATCGGCACCGCGCCCTGGCTGATGGTTGTGTTTACATTGCTGGGGTTCGTGGCGGGGGTCAAAACCATGATCCGATCCGCCCATGAGATGCAGCGGGATGCGCAGGCGAATGAGGCCGCGCAGGGCGATGAGAGGGACTGAACGGTGTCTGAAGATACAGCAACCAACGGCGCGGAAACCCTTGCGGAAGGCGGCTCGAACCATGGCGGTGACGCCGCGGCCGCCGTTGGCGGATCGAGCCATGACATTCCCGGCGTCGAGCCGAGCGGGTTGCAGATCCACCCGATGGACCAGTTCATCCCCGAGCGTCTGTTCGGCGAGGGCGCGATTGCTTGGTACACCCCCACCAATGTGAGCCTGTGGATGCTGCTGGCGGTTCTGGCGGTCGCGCTGATGATGGTTGTCGGTACCTCGGGCCGCGCGATCATCCCGAGCCGGGCGCAGTCCATCGCGGAGCTGGCCTATGGCTTCGTGCGCAAGATGGTCGAGGATGTGGCGGGCCGCGATGCGCTGCCCTTCTTCCCCTATATCATGACGCTCTTCATGTTCATCGTGATGGCCAATTTCCTGGGCCTCATCCCGATGAGCTTTTCCACCACCTCGCATATCGCCGTCACCGCCGTGCTGGCGCTGGCCGTGTTCCTGACCGTCACCGTGGTGGGCTTCGTCAAGAACGGCACCAAGTTCCTGGGCCTGTTCTGGGTGGCCTCGGCGCCGCTGGCGCTGCGCCCCGTCCTGGCGATCATCGAGCTGATCTCGTATTTCGTGCGCCCCGTCAGCCATTCCATTCGTCTGGCGGGCAACATCATGGCCGGTCACGCCGTGATCAAGGTCTTCGCGGGCTTTGCCGGGGTGCTGGGGGTCGGCTCGGTCCTGCCGATCTTCGCCATCACGGCGGTCTTCGGGCTGGAGGTGCTGGTCGCCTTCATCCAGGCCTATGTCTTTACCATTCTGACCTGTGTGTATCTGAAAGATGCGCTGCATCCGTCACACTGAGGTCCGACCCGTCACTCTCAATTCAAACTTCCAATCGTAAGGAGAATTCTCATGGAAGGTGAACTCGCACATATCGGCGCAGGTCTTGCAGCAATCGGGTCCGGCGCTGCCGCGATCGGGGTTGGCCATGTGGCCGGCAACTTCCTGTCAGGCGCCCTGCGCAACCCCTCGGCCGCTGCCGGCCAGACCGCGACCCTTTTCATCGGCATCGCCTTCGCGGAAGCGCTGGGGATCTTCGCGTTCCTCGTCGCCCTGCTGCTGATGTTCGCCGTCTAAACCCCCGAGCGGACCATCCTTACGCACGGCCCATCTGTTTGGACGGGTGGGCCGGAGTAACCCGGTTTCCAGGAGGATATGATGGCTGTTGACGCAACAGAGGGCGCTGCTTCCGCACCCGGAATGCCGCAGCTCGACTTTTCGACTTTCCCGAACCAGATCTTCTGGCTCGTGGTCGCCATCGTGGCGATCTACCTGATCCTGGACCGCGTCGCGCTGCCCCGGATCGGGGCGGTTCTGGCCGAGCGCCAGGGCACGATAACGAATGACATCGCCGCGGCCGAGGATCTGAAACGTCAGGCCACGGAGGCGGAGACCGCCTATAACAAGGCGCTGGCTGACGCCCGTGCCGAGGCGCAGAGCATCGCCGCCGAAGCCCGGTCCGAGATCATGGCCGAGCTGGACGAGGCGACCGCCAGGGCCGATGCCGAGATCGCGGCGAAAGCGGCGGAATCGGCTGCCGTGATCGACGAGATCCGCGCCGGTGCGCTGGAGGCGGTGGAAGCCGTCGCCAAGGACACCGCGCAGGCGATCGTGGCCAAGCTGGCCCCCGGTGCCGCCGCCGACGAGGCCGATATCGCCTCGGCTGTCGAAGCCCGCGTGAGAGGATAGGATCATGAAACGACTGACCCTTCTCTTTACCCTGATCGCAACGCCGGCACTTGCCGCCGAAGTGTCGTTCTTCTCGCTCTTCAACACCGATTTCGTGGCGTGGCTTGGCTTCCTCGTCTTCATCGCGGTGCTGCTCTATTTCAAGGTGCCCGGCATCCTGGCCGGTATGCTGGACAAGCGCGCCGAGGGCATCCGCGACGATCTGGACGAGGCGCGTGCCCTGCGCGAAGAGGCGCAGACGATCCTGGCCACCTATGAGCGCAAGCAGCGTGAAGTGGCCGAGCAGTCCGAGCGTATCGTCGCCCAGGCCCGCGAGGAGGCGCAGCTGGCCGCCGAGCAGGCCAAGGCCGATCTGCAAGCCTCGATTAAGCGCCGGTTGGCGGCGGCGACCGATCAGATCGCGTCCGCCGAGGCCAATGCCGTGCGCGAGGTGCGCGACCGCGCCATCGCCATCGCCACCCAGGTGGCGGCGCAGGTGATCGCCGAGAAGACGAGTGCGGCCGATGCCAACAAGCTGATCGACGCCTCGATCACCGAGGTGGGCGAACGTCTGCACTGACAGTGCGAACGTCTGCACTGACAGGCGCCGCCCCTGGCGAAACGAGATACCCGGACTGACGCGGCGTCGGTCCGGGTTTTTCTTTGCGGGGGCGGGTCGGGCGCACTAGGTAGAGTCGGAATGCTGCCAAAGGAGACCCAGCCATGACCCTGCCCTCCAAGATGTCCGCCCTGATCCAGTGCCATGACGGCTACGCCAGTGGCGGCGACCGGGACATGCCGAAAGACCTGACCGGGCTGGTCGAGCTGGCCGAGGTGCCGCTGCCCGAGGTCGGTTCGGGGCAGGCGCTGGTCAAGGTGGCGCGCGCGGCGGTGAACCCCTCGGACCTGATGTTCGTGGCGGGGCTTTACGGTCAGCCGCGCGTCAAGGGTGCGCCTGCCGGTTTCGAGGGTGTGGGCGAGGTCGTGGCGGGCGACACGCCGCTTATCGGCCAGCGGGTCAGCTTTTTCGGCAGCGGTTCGGGCACCTGGGCGGAATACGCGCTGACCGATGCGAAACAGATGATCCCGCTGCGCCCCGACCTGAAGGACAAGGATGCCGCCGGACTGATCGTGAACCCGATGACGGCGATGGCGATGTTCGGCATCGCGCGGGAGGATGGCGCGGAAAGCTTCCTCTTTACCGCCGGTGGCTCGCAATTGGGCAAGTTCATGATCGGGCTCGGCAAGGATCACGGGCTCGCGCCCATCCCGGTGGTGCGCCGGGCCGAGCAGGTCGAGGACCTCAGGGCGCTCGGGGCTGCGGAGGTTCTGGTCACCTCTCAGGATGATTTCAAGGAGAAGGCGGCGGAGGTGATCAAGGCGCGGGGCCCGCGCGTCCTGCTGGATGCGGTGGCCGACCAGATCTCGGCCGACCTGTTCTTTGCCATGCCGAAGGGGGCGCGCTGGATCACCTATGGGCGGCTGGCGACCAAGCCGCCGGTGCTGAGAGAAATGGGCCAGTTCATCTTCATGGACAAGCGGATCGAGGGGTTCTGGCTGAGCCAGTGGATGCGCGAGGCCGGGGTCGAGAAACTTGGCAAGGCCGTCACGGATGTGCAGGCGCGGTTCGCGACCGGGGCCTGGTCAACCGACATTTCCGCCACCCTGCCGTTGAATGAGGCGCTGGAGACATCCGCGCAGGCGCTGGCGGTCAAGGACGCGAAACTGCTGATCGCGCCCTGACCGAGACCGGCCCTATTGCCCGAAATTTTGCATCTCGCGGAAATCCATGGTTTCGAGGTGGGCGATCATGGTGTCGATATCGCCGCCCTCGGCCTGCACCAGGATGCGGTTGGCCACCAGCGCGTTCAGGTCGCCATCCTGCTCGACGAAGCTGACGCGGCCAATGCGGTGGATCGTGCCCATCGAGGCCATCAGGGCGGAGTTGCCGAGCATGGCGCCCATCGAGGTGACCATGGGGCTGTCGGCCATCAGGGTGATGGTAAAGCCGTCGCCATTGCCGGAATAGTCCCCTGACGCGATGGAGCCGCCGCCCATGAAGCCCATCGCGGCCCCGGCTTCCTCGTTGAGGGTCATGGTCCAGCCGTCCATCGGCTCGGGCAGGAATTCGGCCAGTCCTTCCGCCTTGAGCGCGTTCAGAAGCTGTTCGGCATAGGCGAGCTCGTCCAGCGCGTATTGCAGGTCACCATCGGCATAGGCGTCCAGCGCGTTTTGCAGGCTGGTTGCGATGGGATCGGCATGGCTGTCGGCGAGGCTTGGCACGGGGGCAAGCGCCAGGGTTGCGGCGGTGGCGAGGGTCAAAAGACGCATGGGACATCTCCGTTCGGTGAAAACTTCCCCGTCAGGGTAACGCCGCCGGGGCTTTCGGGGAAGCCCGATCAGGACCGGCGGAAGCGGTCGGCATGGGTGGGCAGCGTGTCGCCCCTGGCGGCGGTCGCGTGAAAGACGCCCCGCGCGATGGCCCGCGAGAGGCACAGCGCCGCGGCATGACCCAGCAGAAGCGGGGTCTGACCGGAAGGATCGAGCGGGCGGGTGCCGGTGGCGGCGGCGAACACGAGGTCGCCATCCATCGGCGTGTGACTGGGCGAGATCGCGCGTGCCATGCCGTCATGCGCGGCGGTGGCCATGCGGGTGGCCTCGGCCTGGGTCAGCGCGGCATCGGTGGCGACGATAGCGATGGTCGTCGCCTCGCGCGCGTGGCCCTTGAAGCGGGGCATGGCGGTGGGGTCATGGATGGGCGCGGGGCCGAGGCCGCCGAACTCGGCCCCGATCTCAGAGGGCGCGGCGAGGAAATGCGGGCTGTCGCCCACCGTCACCTGCCCGAGCGCATTGACCACGACCAGCGCGCCGACCGTATGGCCCGAGGGCAGGATCAGCGAGGCCGATCCGAGACCGCCCTTGAGATCGGCAATCGTGGCGCCGGTGCCCGCGCCTGTGGTCCCGATGGGGAACTGTGTGTCCGCCGCCTCCAGCGCCGCGCGCCCGAGGCGCTTGTAGGGGTTGTCGCGCCAGTCCTTGTCGCCGCCATTGAGCAGGTCGAAGACGATCGCACCGGGCACGATCGGCACGCGCTGGCCGCCGACGTCGAAGCCGCGCCCCGCCGCGCGCAACCCGTCGGCCACGCCCGAGGCCGCATCCAGCCCGAAGGCCGAGCCGCCCGACAGCACCAGCGCGTCGATCTGCTGCACCGTCTTGTCGGGGGCCAGAAGGTCGGTCTCGCGCGTGCCGGGGGCGCCGCCCATGACATGGACGGCTGCGGTGAAGGGGGTGTCGGAGAGAAGCACGGTTGCGCCGGTCTTCACGGCGTGATCCTCGGCATTGCCGACAAGAAGGCCGGGAATGTCGGTGATCAGGTTGCGGGGACCGGGGCGCATCATGGGCGGGGGGCCGAGTTTGGATGGGTTCGACGCGCAGGCGCGCCGACCGGTGCGAGGGGGCTGTCTGCCCCCTCGCGCTCCCCCGAGGATATTTTCGGAACAAAGAAGGGGAAAAGGAGGGGTGTCATATGCAGCGGCCTCCGTCGACTTCCATGGCGACGCCCGTGACCATGCTGGCCTCGTCCGAGCAGAGGTAGAGCGCGGCATTGGCGATGTCGTCGGGCGTGGAGAAGCGGCCGAGCGGGATGGTGGAGAGGAATTTTTCGCGGATCGCGGGTGTGTCTTCGCCCATGAAGCTTTTCAGGAGCGGCGTTTCGCCCGCCACCGGGTTGACCGCGTTGACGCGGATGCCGTGCGAGGCAAGCTCCACCGCCATGGTCTTTGTGGCCGTGATCATCCAGCCTTTCGAGGCGTTGTACCAGTTGAGGTTGGGGCGCGGCGAGACGCCCGCCGTGGAGGCCACGTTGAGGATCGCGCCGGCGCCTGCGGCCTTCATATGGGGCACGATGGCGCGCGCCGTCAGGTAGACCGACTTGGCGTTGACCGAGAGGACGCGGTCGAACTCTTCCTCGCTGACCTCCTCCAGCGGTTTCGGCATATGGGTGATGCCGGCGTTGTTGACGAGGATGTCGATGCGGCCCCAGCTGTCCATCGCGGTCTGGGTCATCGCGGCCACATCCGCCGCGGAGGACACATCGCAGACCTGCGCGATGCCGCCGATCTCGCCCGCGACACCCTGTGCCGCGCCTTCGTTGAGATCCACCACCATGACGCGCGCGCCTTCCGCCGCGAAGCGGGCCGCAATGCCCGCGCCGAAGCCCGAGCCCGCGCCGGTGATGATCGCCGTCTTGTCCTGCAACCGCATGGGGGTACCCTCCGTTATCGCGGGCAGCGTTTCACGGAAATCGCCTGTCGAAAAGCCCTAAGAACCCGCGCCGAGGACCAGCGCCACCACCTGCGTGGCCGAGGTCAGGCCGAGCTTGCGATAGGCACGGCGGCGCAGGGTGCGGATGGTGTTCTCGGACACGCCCAGTTCCAGCGCGCTGCCCGCCACGCTGATGCCCTTGACGATGAGGTCGCAGACCTGCGCCTCACGCATGGAGAGGCCGGCGAAGCCCGCGACGCTGCGCTCCCGCAGGGCGGAGGCGCTGGCGCGGGGGGCGAAGTGGAACGCCTCGGAGCCCACGATGCGATGGCGCAACCCGATCAGTTCATGGGCCAGCGGCAGGACCGATTTGAGGCGGGCGAGGTCCGGCGCGCTGATCGGTCCGGCCTCGGCCCCGCGCAGGTAGAAGGACAGGAATCCGGCCCGGCCCGTGCGCGAGGAGACGGTGACCCTTTCGATCACGCCATCACGGGCGTAGATCGGTGCACGGGGATCGTGACTGGGCGGGTGCCAGTGTTCGATGGCGAGGCCACCCTCGGGCGCGGCCGCGATCCGCGAGGCGATGTCGTCGCGCAGGAAGGGGTTGGACAGGATCGTGCGGGCGTTGCGGTTGAACCAGTAATCGCTCATCTCGCCCGACCAGACCGACAGCACCGGGTCGGGCCGCGCGCGATCGGCGATGTAGAAGGCCCCGAAATTGGCGATGCTGGCGGCGGTGCGGATATGGGCCAGCAGCCTCTGCCCGAAATCGGGGCCGGGGACCGAGGCCGCAAGGCGCGCGGCGGCATCGCGGGGCAGGGGGCGCATGATGTCATACATTCGGGTGACATGACTAATCTCCGGCGGCGCGGTATTCAAGGCGAGGATCGCCAGACAGGACCGCTCATGACCCGCATCTTTTCCGACAAGTCCCGCCCCGTGCATCTGGGGCCCTTCCCGCTGGAACGGCTGGCGCGGGTGGCGCGCGTGGACCTGGACGCCGTAACGCCGATGCGGCCCCTGTCCTTCCGCAGGCCGGGGGCGCCGGAGAGCATCGTCAACGCGATGGGCGAATACCAGGCGATGATGGATGCGATCCGGATCGGGCTGGTCAACAAGGCGGTGGCCGAGATCCCCGCCGATCCGGTTGAGCGGTCGAACCACCTGAAATCATTCGGCTACTTCTCGGATGCCGCGATGGTGGGGGTGTGCGAGCTGCCGCGTGCGGCGCTGCTGGAAACCCCCGTCGAGAACCCCGATATCGACCGCCTGGCGCAGGATCTGCGCACCAAGCAGACCAAGACGCTGGCCTCGGGGATCGACATGATCATGGCCGACCTCAAGGAAAGCATGGAGGCCCCGGCGACGAGCATCGCAGGGCATAGCCATGCTCTGGTCTTCCTCTACGAGAACCCGCGCGCGCCGGAGCCAGGCGAGGAGGGCTGCGACTGGCTGGAGGATGCGCAGGAGCATCGCGCCTGCCTGCGGGCGACGGAAACCGCCTGCGTCATCGCCAATTACATCCGCATCCTGGGGTTCGACGCGCGTGCGCATTCCTCCAACGCCAGCGATGTGGACCTGAACAAGCTGGCCGTTGCGGCGGGGCTGGTCTGGGGGGAGTCCTTGCGCGCGCCCTATATCGGGGATCGCTTCGGGCTGGCGGCTGTGACCTGCGACCTGACGCTCGAGGCCGACAGGCCGCTGGCCCCCGAGGCGGCGCAGCCCGCGTTCCGCACCAGGGGCCCCGCGTGGCAATTGGGGATGGGCTTTGCCCGGTCGGGGCTGAACGGCAACCCTTATGACAAGCGCCGCTTCGTCGATGGCGCGCAGCCCTTTGAGAAGCTCAAACGCGTCGACACGCCCACCACCTATATCGACGAGCCCCGCGTCGCGCGGGTGCCGAAACGCGCCGACATGTTCGCCCGTGCGCAATTCGGCGATATGGGCAAGGCGTTGCAGGACGGGGCCAAGGGCGGGCATTACGTGCGCAAGGCCGCGCCCGCCTTTGCGCAGCGCCGCGCGCTTGGCGCTTTCGTGCTGTTGCAGGACGGCCCCGCCGGGGACGGTCCGCGCCCCGATGACGCCGCCCGCAATGCCGCCAATATAAAGGCGGCGAGCTATTTCCTGGGCGTCGATGCGGTGGGGATCAGCCGCTGCCCGGACTGGACGTGGTATTCCCATGACGCCGCCGGCGACCCGATCGACCCGCCGCATGACCAGGCCATCAGCATGATCATCGACCAGGGTTACGAGACGATGGAAGGATCCAGCGGCGATGACTGGATCGCGGTGGCGCAGTCGATGCGGGCCTATCTGCGGTTCTCGCTGCTCGGTGGCGTGATCGCCAAGCAGATCCGCAACCTCGGCTACAAGGCCAAGGCGCATACGGTGATGGATGGCGAGGTGTTGCAGCCGCCGCTGCTGCTGCTCTCGGGGCTGGGCGAGGTCTCCCGCATCGGCGAGGTGATCCTGAACCCCTATCTGGGCCCGCGCCTGAAATCCGGCGTGGTGACGACCGATATGCCGCTGACCCATGACAAGCCGATTGATTTCGGGCTGCAAAGCTTTTGCGAGTCCTGCAACAAATGCGCCCGCGAATGCCCGTCCGGCGCGATCACCGCCGGGCCGAAGCTGATGTTCAATGGCTACGAAATCTGGAAATCCGACAGCCAGAAATGCGCCACCTACCGGATCACCACCAAGGGCGGCGCGATGTGCGGGCGCTGCATGAAGACCTGCCCGTGGAACCTTGAGGGGCTGTTCAAGGAGGCCCCGTTCCGGTGGGCCGCGATGAAGCTGCCCAAGGCGGCCCCCGTGCTGGCGAAGCTGGATGATGCGGTCGGCAATGGCGGGCTGAACGATGTCAAGAAATGGTGGTGGGATATCGAGTTGCAGGAGGATGGCGGCTATCGCCCGACGCAGCACGCGGTCAACCGACGCGATTTGCAGACGGATCTGGACCTGAAATTCGAGGATCAGACGCTGGCCGTCTATCCCGCGCCGCTGGCCCCGCATCCCTGGCCCTACCCGTTCCACATGGACCGCGAGGCGGGGATCGAGGCCTATCAGGCGATGGTCACGGCGCGCGAATACCAGGCGCGGCTGAAGATGGGCGAGACCGGGTTCCTGCACAGCTACAAGGTTCCGGGCGATGCCCCCGTGATCCGGGTCGAGGTGACGAAGGCCGAAAAGATGACCCCCGAGGTGACCAAGTTCGAGTTCCGCGCGCTCGATGGCGGCGACTTGCCGGAATGGACCGCCGGGGCGCATCTGGATATTGTCGTCGCGCCCGAGTTCCTGCGCCAATACTCCATGTCCGGCGACCCGGCGGACCGGTCGAAATACCAGATCGGCGTGCTGCGCGAGGAGGGCGGGCGGGGCGGATCGGCGCTGATGCACCGGATCTTTGCCGAGGGGCGCAAGATCTTCATCTCCAAGCCGATCAACCACTTTGAGCTGGTGGAAGACGCCGGAAAAACCTTCCTCATGGGCGGTGGTATCGGGATCACGCCGATGATCGCCTTCGCCCACAGGCTGCACGCGTTGGGGCGCGATTTCGAGCTGCATTACTCCTGCTCCAGCCGGGGCGCCGCGGGGTATCTGGACGATCTGGCGGCGATGCCCTGGGCGGGCAGGGTGCAGTATCATTTCTCGGATGAAGGCAGCCGCGCCGATCTGCCCCGCATCCTGACCTATGCCCCCGGCACCCATGTCTATACCTGCGGGCCGGATCGCTACATGGCGGGCGTGATCGAGGCGGCGGAGGCGGCGGGCTTCCCGGACGAGGCGCGGCACCTGGAGTATTTCTCGGTCCCCGAGGTGCCGGATTACGTCAACCACCCCTTCACGCTGGAACTCAAGGATGGCCGCAGGCTGGAGGTGCCCGAGGACCGATCCGCCGCCGAGATGTTGCAGGAGGCCGGGATCGCCGTCGATATAAAATGCGAGGATGGCATCTGCGGTGTCTGCAAATGCGGCGTGCGGGAGGGCGCGGTGGAGCATCGCGATTTCGTGCTGTCCAAGGCGCAGCGCGAGGGCGCGATGATCACCTGCCAGAGCCGCGCCGCCAGCCCCGGCGCGGTGATCAAGCTGGATATCTAGCCAGGTTTAGTGGCGCACAATCTGCTCCGAAAACTGGTGCCCACTTTTCGGATTGCGCTCTTTTGAGGACGCGCAATCTGCTCCGAAAACCGGTGCCCACTTTTCGGATTGCGCTCTTTTGTGGACGCGCAATCTGGTCCGAAAACCGGTGCCCACTTTTCGGATTGCGCTTAGTGACTCATCAGCACCGGGATTTTCGGGGCTTTCAGGATGTCATGGGTGACGCCGCCAAAGATGTCCTGCGAGAACTTGGAATGTTCGAACGCGCCCATGACCAGCAATTCGGCCCCGACCTTCTGCGCGGCTTCGGCGATGATCCGGGCGATGGAGCGGCGGTCGCGGTCGACATGCATGGACACCGCGTGGATGCCGTGGCGCTCCAGCAATGTCATGATGCCGCCACCGGGCATGGCCGCGGGCAGGGTCTTGCCGATGGTCAGCACCGTGACCTTGGCCTTTTCCTCCAGCGTGGCCATCGCGTCGCCAAGCGCGCGGGCGGCGGATTTCTTGCCGTCCCAGGCGATGATCGCGTGGCGGGACAGCCCCTCGGCCTCGAACCCGTCGGGCACCACCAGCACCGGGCGGCCACTGTTCAGCGCCAGCGTGTCGGGATTGGCCGAGAGGTGCGATTCGGCGGTCGCGCCGCTATGCGGGCCGGTGACGATCAGGTCGTAATGGCGGGCAAGCTCGGACAGGCGAACGCCGCCCTCGGGCTCCAGGCTGATGAACTCGGAGCGGTCCTGCATCCCCGACTTCTCCATCGTGCGGGCGAACTTGCGCTTCACCTCGGTGATGCGGTCAGAGTCGAGGTTGCGAAGCTGCTTCATCAGGTCATGCGGGATCATCGCGTGATGGCGCGATTGCAACAGGTCGTTGCCGTGGCGCAGCACGCCGGTTAGGTGCGCGCCGTGGTGATCGGCCAGGCGCAGGGCATGGCGCAATTCGCCTCCGCCGCTGGTCTCGCCGCCATAGGCGCACAGGATGCTCTTCAGACTCATGCCGTTTCCCTCCGCTGGTCCTGACATGGATCATAGCGGGTTTCAGCCGACGGGACTTGATCCGGATCAATCGCGGGCGACCGGGCCATTGCAACGCCCGGTGGCTTCGGTGCAGGCTGGCCCGGACCCGACCCCAGGAGTGACCCACGCAATGACCCTTCGCCCGACCCGCCGCATGATCGCCCTCGGCCTGCCTGCGCTGGCCCTTGCGGGCTGTTCCACCGGGATCGGCGGCATCGCCCCGCCCGCGCGCAGCGCCAATGAATGGCGCACGGTGCCGAATGCCGATTTCGACGCCTGGCTGGCGGGGTTCCGGACCCGCGCGGTGGCCAGCGGCATCTCGGAGCCGACGGTGACGCGCGCCAGCCGCGAGATGGGCTATGTGCCGCTGGTGATCGAGCGCGACCGCAACCAGGCCGAGTTCAACCGCACGATGGAGGACTACCTTGCCATCGCCGCCTCGGATGAGCGGATTTCGCTAGGTCGCCAGAGGCTGCGCCAGCATGGCGGCACCCTGGACGGGATCGAGGCGGAATACGGCGTGCCGGGAAACGTGGTCGCGGCGATCTGGGGGATGGAGACCTTTTACGGCACGCGCATGGGCGATGCCCCGACGCTGGCCGCCATGGCCACGCTGACCTTTGACGGGCGGCGCGAGCGGTTCTTCAACGCGCAGCTTCTGTCGGCCTTGCGCACGCTGGACCGGGGCGATGCGCAGCTTGGCGATATGTATGGCTCCTGGGCGGGGGCGATGGGGCATACGCAGGTCATGCCCGAGGTGCTTGAGGAATACGGCGTCGATTTCAACCGCGACGGGCGCAAGGGCGCCTGGGAGGACGACCCGACCGACGCGCTCGCCACCACCGCCAATTACCTGCGCCGCTACGGCTGGCAGCGCGGCCGCCCCTGGGGGATGGAGGTGCAGGTGCCGGACGGGTTCGACGCCGACTTGGCCGGCCGCGGCAACGGGCGCAGCGTGGCGGCCTGGAACGCGGCGGGCGTGCGCGACATGGACGGGGCCCCGGTGCCCGATCACGGCGAGGCGGCGCTGCTTCTGCCGATGGGGGTGAACGGGCCGGGGATCATGGCGTTCCGCAACTTCTTTGCGATCCGGCGCTACAACCCCGCCGACAATTACGTCATCGGCATCGGGCATCTCTCCGACCGGCTGGTCGGCGGGCCGCCCATTCGCGGCACCTATCCGCCCGATGAATACGGGCTGACGCGGGCCGGACGGCAGGAGGTGCAACGCCTGCTGACCCGCGCGGGTTATGACACCGGCGGGGTGGATGGCGTGATCGGGCCGGCCAGCCAGTCGGCGATCCGCGACTACCAGCGCGCCAACGGTCTTGGCGTGGACGGCATCGCCAGCGCCGCCCTGCTGACCCATCTGCGAGGGTGAGCCGGGGTAAATCCAGGACAAACCTTGAGCGAACCCGGCGACTCCCCCTAGGCTGTAACCCTTAATCAAAGCAATTTTGGAGGGTTTTCACCAATGTCCCGTTTCGCATCCGCCACAGTCCTTGCCCTGGCCCTGTCGCTGCCTGCGGCGCCCGTTCTGGCGCAATCGCCGCTGACGCCGGTCTCGATCTCCGTCACCCGCTATGACACGCTGCCGCAATTGCAGCCCGATCACGGCATGGCCTGCTGCGCCCTGCCGATGCTGGAAAGCGGACCGGATCAGGATTTCTACTATATCGACCTGGATTTCAACGTCGCCTGGTCGGATGATCTGGACCGCGTCTCGATTTCGCGGCGCGACATCTTGCTGAATTTCGAGGGCGGCGACGAGGACGGGCTGCGCGCCTTCGGGCGGATCAACTACCTGCCGATGGTGGAACTCTCCGGCGGCTCCATCTCGGCCCGCCGCCCGCGCGACTGGCCCGATGAGACCGCGCAGGCGTTCCTGAACAACCTGTGGATGGTGCCAGACGGCGTCACGCAGGCGACCTTGACCGTGGGGGAGGAGGGCGAGCAATTCGAAATCATCCTGAACCTCGACATCCCCGTCAGCGAGATGATGAGCCCGCTGGAGACAGTCGAGGTCACGCTGAACGGCCTCTCCATCGACGAATCCATGTCGCGCGACCGGCGGCTGACGGGCGGCGAACTGGCCATCACCATGACGCCGACCATGGGGCAGCTTCTGCGGCTGGATGCGACGTTGAGGCCGCTGATGAACACCAAGACGGATTCCGATCAGGGTGAAAACCGCTTCTTCTTCTATAACAACTACATCTCGCTGGTCGGCCCCGATGGCATTCCCCTGGCCCCGCTGGGGCAGGATCTGAGCGGGTCGTTGCAGAACGATTACTCCAACTCGATCAGCTGGGATGACGAGGAGGCGAACGGCTCGGATCGCGGGCTCTATTTCCTCGGCGCGGGCACGCCGGGCACCTACCAGGTCTATTACCTCAGCGATCTGGTCGGCGAGATCACGCTGCAATAACCGGCCAGTGGCACGCATGGGCGGCGGATGGGCAATGGGCCCCCCGCCGCCCATTTTCGTGCTGGCCATTCGGGCGGCCCGGTGGTCAACTCCCCGCGCGATGGCAAGAACGGAGGACCGGCCCGATGAGCATGACCTGTGGCGAAGCGACGATGCGCCTTCTGGCGCGCTATGGCGTGAGCACCGTCTTCGGTATTCCCGGCGTTCACACGCTGGATCTGTGCCGGGGCCTGACCGGCGGCGACAATGCGGGCGCGATCACCCATATCCGGGCGCGCAATGAACAGGGCGCGGGCTACATGGCCGAGGGGTGGGCGCGCGCGACCGGCGAGGTCGGGGTGGCCGTCGTCATCTCCGGCCCCGGCGTGACCAATGCGGCCACCGCTGTGGGGCAGTGCTATGCCGACAGCCTGCCGATGCTGCTGATCTCGGCCGAGCCGCCGACGCGAACGCTTGGCAAGGGGTGGGGCGTATTGCACGAGATCACCGAACAACGCGGCGTGACCGAGCCGATCTGCGCGTTTTCCGCCACCGCGCATTGTGCCGCCGACATCCCCGACCTGGTGGCGCGCGCCTTTGCCGCCTTCAACAGCCAGCGGCCCCGCCCGGTGCATATCTCTTTGCCGATGGATGTGCAGGCCGAGTTGGTGGACGAGATCTGGGAGGCCGTTCCGCTGCCCGCCCGCCCGGCACCCGATATGGCTTTGGTCGACCGCGCGGCGGAATTGTTGCGGGGGGCCAAGCGCCCCCTGATCCTGCCCGGCGGCGGCGCGACCGGGGCGGCGGCGGACCTGACCGCGATTGCCGAGGCGCTGGGCGCCGCCGTGATTCCATCCAGCGCGGGCAAGGGGATCGTACCGGATGATCACCCGCTGTCGCTCTCTGCCGCGATGGGCAAGCCTGAAGTCAGGGACTTCGCGGCCAAGGCCGATGTGATCCTGGCCGTCGGCACGGAACTGGCCGAGACCGACAGCTATGTCGAGCGGATGGACCTGCCCGGCGACATCATCCGCGTCGATATCGACCCGACCAAGATCAGCGATCTCTACCCGCCCAAGATCGGCATCGTGGGGGATACGAAACACGCCATGGCGCGGCTGCGCAAGGCGCTGGAGGGGGGCGCGGCGGTGTGCGATCCGCGACCGGAATTGGTGCAGGTCCGCGAGAGCATCGCCGCCACGCTCAGCCCCGCCGAGCGTCAGCATGTGCGCCTGACGAGGATCATGGACGAGGTCGCGCCCGAGGGCACGATCTGGTCCGCCGATGCGACGCAGATCGCCTATACCGGGCTCTTCTCCCTGCCCACGCGCGCGCCGCGCCACTGGATGTATCCGGCGGGGTTCTGCTCGCTCGGCAATGCGCTGCCCAATGCGATCGGCGCGATGAAGGCGCGGCCCGGCGTGCCGGTGGCGGCGATGGTGGGCGATGGCGGATTCATGTTCACCATGCCCGAGATCCTGGTGGCCGCCGAACAGGGCCTGTCCCTGCCCATCGTGATCTGGAACAACGAGGCGCTGAAACAGATCCGCGACGACATGGATGCGCGCGGCATCGACCGGGTCGGAATCGACGGGATCAACCCGGATTTCCAGATGCTGGCACGGTCCTGTCAATGCCATGCGGAATGCCCGGGATCGGAGGCGGAATTCCGCGAGGTCTTCGCGGCGGCCTTCAAGGCGGGTCGCCCGACGCTGATCGAGGTGCGCGAAGGCAGCGACTGGCTGCTGTGACGCGCTACCGCGCGACGGCGTAATGCACCGGCATCGGTGTGCAGTCCGGGCCGTTGATCGGGGCCGCGCCGCTGCCCGGTGGGACATCCATCGGGCAGGTCGAGAGCACGAGAAAAAGGTCGCAGAGCGCGCGGAAGGTAACGTTATCGCCCGGACGGCTGAGCGGCGCGGTGACGGTGACGGAATTGCCCTCGACCGGCACATTCATCCACAGGTTCAGCGGGTTCGGCGCGGTATCGGCATGGAGGCCCTGTTCGGCCAGCGCGGCGATGAAATTGTCGCGGCAATTGGCATGACCGGGGGCACAGCCGAGATGCGCATAGAGCCACGGATCGCAACAGGCCACGATGGTGTCATGCGTGCCGGGAAAACTGTCCTCCACCAGAGCCAGCATGGGCGTGCGGCGATTGCTGAGCATGTGGTCGCCTGTCACCGGATGCAGATGGCCGGTGACGCGACGGGTATGCTCCATCGACAGAACCTCGGATGGGTCATTCGCGCTCACGGCCCAGGTGTCGACGACCTGGCTGCCATGCGTGTTGGTGATGCGGATGCGGTCGCCGGGGCGCAGCCGGATGGCGGTGCCCGTGCGGGCGGGCAGTTCGGTGGGTGGGCCGAAATCGGGTGCGGTCATGGCTGGTATCCGGGACTGGACAGGGATCGGAGCATTGTAGGCGGCGTCGGAGAAGGGATCAATTTCGGGCAGGGGGATCCTCTCGCATATCCTTGGGATATGCTGCCGGATCGTGCAGCTTGCGTTGCAAGGTGCTTGGTGGAGCCTAGCGGGATCGAACCGCTGACCTCCTGCATGCCATGCAGGCGCTCTCCCAGCTGAGCTAAGGCCCCGAATACCGCCGCTGTCGCGACCGTAGGCGCGGTTTATGGGAGAGCGCGGACAGGATCAAGGGAAAAATTCGCGGCCCTTTACCCCGGCAATCCGGCACGAAAAAAGGCGGGCATGATGGATGCCCGCCCCGTCTCGTTCTCCGCAAGTCGGACCCGCTCAGCTGTCGTCGTCATCCGAGGCGACATCGGCCAGATCGTCCAGCGCGACGGTATCGTCGTCGTCGTCATCCTCGAGCAGATCGTCATCCAGTTCGATGTCGTCATCGTCATCTTCCAGGATCGCATCCGCATCATCGACCACGGCGGCATCATCGCCATCCTTGGCCTTCGCCTTGGTTGCGGATTTGTCGGGCTTGTCGGCGGTCAGGCTGCGCGACCCCTTGCCGGTGTCGATATTCACGACCTCGCCGGTATACGGGCTGACGACAGGCGACTGGTTCAGGTCATAGAACCGCTTGCCGGTGGTTGGGCAGACCCGTTTGACGCCCCATTCTTCTTTGGGCATGACACCCCCTTCAATCATCGCTATCGAGTGAATGCGGTCACCTGACACAATGTTCCGGGGCTGTCAAAGCCTTTCCTCGGCTGCCGGGGGTGGGCCAATGAGGAAAGCGGGCGCATGGGGCGGAAAACCCATATTCTGGACGGAGATCCACCGATCGAGGTGGCGCTGAAGCGCAATCCGCGGGCGCGGCGGTTCACCTTGCGGGTCTCGCGCTCGGGCGGGACGGTCAGCCTGTCGATGCCGCCCTTCGCGCGCGAGGCCGAGGCGCTGTCCTTCCTGCACGATCGCGCCGGTTGGGTGCGCAAGCATCTGTCGGATGCACCGGGCCCCAGGCGGCCCGAGATCGGCGGCAGCTTTCCCGTGCAGGGCGTGGAACGGCTGGTGCAGGCCGCACACGGACGCGCCGCACGGTTTCGCGATGGCGTGCTGTTCATGCCCGAGGGACCACGCGGGCCGGTGGCGCTGACCTCCCTCCTGAAACGCATGGCGCGCGAGGAATTGGCGGCACGCTGCGCGGTTCATGCACGAGCGCTTGGCCGGTCCCACGGCAAGATCACGCTGCGCGATACGCGGTCGCGCTGGGGCAGTTGTTCCTCGCGCGGGGATCTGATGTTCTGTTGGCGGCTGATCATGGCGCCGCCCGAGGTCTTGGATTACGTCGCCGCGCATGAGGTCGCGCATCTGGCCCATATGGACCATTCGCCCGCCTTCTGGGCCACCTGCGCGCGGCTTTGCCCCGGCTACGCCGCGCCGCGGGGGTGGTTGAAGGCGCAGGGCTCCGAGCTTCTGGCCTGGCGCTTTGACAGCTTGCCCTGAGGGGCGGCTTGTGATCACGTAATTTCATGCTGTTGAACCCCCGCCCGCCCGATGCCGGTGTCGCCCATGACCGCGTGTTCCGCACCTTGCGGACCCGGATCATGCATGGCGAGATTGCACCGGGCCAGGCGCTGACGCTGCGCGGGATCGGCAAGGAGTTTGGCGTCTCGATGACGCCCGCCCGCGAGGCGGTGCGGCGGCTGGTCAGCGAAGGGGCGCTGTCTCTGTCCTCGTCGGGGCGGGTCGGGACGCCGGAACTGAGTAATGACCGGATCGAGGAGCTGGCCGCGATCCGGGCGCTGCTGGAGCCGGAACTGGCCGCGCGCGCGCTGCCGCGGGCGCATCTGGCACTGCTGGATCGGCTGGATACGATCAACACCACCGTGGCCGAGGCGGTCGCGAAACGCGATGCCGTGGGCTATATCCGCGCCAACCTGGAGTTTCACCGCACCCTCTACCTGCGCGCGCAGGCCCCGGCGATGCTGGCGCTGGCGGAAACGGTCTGGTTGCAGATGGGCCCGACGATGCGTGCGCTTTACGGGCGGCTCAGGCGGACCGATCCGCCACGTCACCACCGGCTGATTCTGGCGGCGTTGAAGGCGGGGGACGAGCCGGGGTTGCGCGTGGCGGTGCGGGCCGATGTGACGCAAGGCTTGCGGCTCTTGGCGGGGTAGGGGATCGAATTGCTTCGCAATCCGACGAATTGGGGGGCCAGCCCCCCAAACCCCCCGGGATATTTCCGGAACAAAGAAAGGTCAGGTCGGGGCAAGGTGCGAGGCGGGGAGCCAGCCTTCGTTGCCCGTGCGGTCGCGGCACCAGTGCCAGCCGGCGCGGGTCTTGAGGCTTGTGACGATCATGCCGGGATGCACCGTCAGTTCCGCCGTGTCGAAATCTGACGCGACGCGGCCCCCCTCGAGCAGGCTGGCCGGGATCCAGCCGCCGAGGCCGCTGGCATTCGTGACCCATTGCCAGCCGGGATAGTCGTCGTCCATCCGTCCGGGCGTGACGCTGTCGCCCGCGCGGACGGCAAGCGCCGGCACGTAGGTCGCGCGCCAGGCGGAGGTGACGCGCATGCTGCGCGGTTCAGGCGTGGATGGCGCCATCGCCGCACGCGAGCGCGGCTTCCCGCACGGCCTCCGAATAGGTGGGGTGGGCGTGGCAGGTCAGCGCCAGGTCCTGCGCGCTGGCCCCGAATTCCATAGCGACGCAGACCTCGTGGATCAGATCGCCCGCCGAGGGGCCGATGATATGCGCGCCGAGGATACGGTCGGTCTCCTTGTCGGCCAGGATCTTGACGAAGCCTTCGCCCTGGAACACGGCCTTGGCCCGGCCATTGCCCATGAAGGAGAACTTGCCCACCTTGTAGGCGCGGCCTTCGTCCTTCAGCGCCTCTTCGGTCTTGCCGACGGTCGCGACCTCGGGCGTGGTGTAGATGACGCCCGGAATGACGCCGTAATTCACATGGCCATGCTTGCCCGCAAGTACTTCGGCCACCGCCATGCCCTCATCCTCGGCCTTGTGGGCCAGCATCGGGCCGGGGATGGCGTCGCCGATGGCATAGATGCCCTTGACGCTGGTGGCCCAGGTATCGTCGGTCTTGATCTGGCCACGGTCGGTCATCTCGACGCCGAGCTTGTCGAGGCCGAGGCCGTCGACGTAAGGTTTGCGCCCCGTCGCGACCAGCACGACATCGGCGTCGATCTGGTGCTCGCTCTCCTTCTTGCGCAGGGTGTAGTTCACCTTGGCCTTGGTCTTGAGCGCCTCGACGCTGGAGACCGCCGCGCCCATGACGAAATTCATCCCCTGTTTCTTGAGGATGCGCTGGAAGGTCTTGGCGACCTCGCCGTCCATGCCCGGTGTGATGGCGTCGAGATATTCGATCACCGTGACCTCGGCCCCGAGGCGGGCATAGACCGAGCCAAGCTCCAGCCCGATCACACCCGCGCCGATCACCACCATCTTCCTGGGCGTCTTGGACAGGCTCAGCGCGCCCTCGGAGGTGACCACGACCTTTTCATCGACCTCGACACCGGGGAGCGATGAGGGCTCCGACCCCGAGGCGATGATGATGTTCCTGGCCTCGTGCGTGTCGTCGCCGACCTTGACCTTGCCCGCCTCGGGGATCGAGCCCCAGCCCTTCAGCCAGTCGATCTTGTTCTTCTTGAATAGGAATTCGATGCCCTTGGTGTTCTGGCCGATCACCTCGTCCTTGTATTCCAGCATCGCGGGCCAGTCGACCGACGGCGATTTGCCCTTGAGGCCCATCTTGGCGAAGTTGTGCTCGGCCTCGTGCAGCATGTGGCTGGCATGGAGCAGCGCCTTGGAGGGGATGCAGCCGATATTGAGGCAGGTGCCGCCGAGCGTCTCGCGCCCCTCGACCACCGCCGTTTTCAGACCCAGCTGCGCGCAGCGGATGGCGCAGACATAGCCGCCGGGGCCGGAACCGATGATGATCACGTCATAGCTTGCCATGTCAGGGTCTCCTTGTCAGAGGCACGGGGCCGATTTCCCCAAGGTTTGGGCCGTTCGCGACGCGAGGTCAACCGGAATTGGAAAGCGGCGCCAAAATCGGGGCGGTTTTTCGCGCGCGTTTCTCCGCGTGCCGAATTGTGTGATCACAAATGGGCGGGCTCAGACCAGGGCGGCGCAGAGCATCACGATTGTGGCCAGGAATCCCAGCCCCCAGATCGCCGAGCGCCACATGCCGACGGCGATCACATAGGCCGGGACATAGAGGATGCGCGCGACCAGATAGGCCCAGGCGCTGGTGACGGTCACGGCGCTGGACTGGTCCGAGACGGTGATGACCATGACGGCGATGGAGAACAGGATCAGCCCCTCGAAATGGTTGTCCTGCGCGCGTTTCAGCCGCCCGGCCAGCCCGTGCAATTCCAGCGGCTGGTCGCGCGGGCCGGTCGTCTTGGCGGGTCCAAGCTGGATGTTCGCGGGCACGGCCATGATGACGAATTGCACCACTTGCAGCAGCGCGGCCAAGGTCAGGGCGGTCAGTTCCTGGGTCATTCGGCAGCTTGTGGCAGATCGGCGGGGTCGGTCGTCCACTCGGCGATCTTCTCGGGGGTCAGGATGCGATCGCGGCGCTCATGGAACCAATGCAGCGCGGCCTGTTCGAGATGGTAGAGGATCATGTCGTCGCGCAACTCCTCAAGCTCCTCCTTCAACGCGGGCAGGATGCGCAGGATCGACGCATCCTCGACATCGTTGCGGTTGCAGCGGGTGTAGAAGATCGAGTCCATGAAATACTTGCCCAGGCCTAGCGTATTCGCCGCGCCCCTGTCGTTCTTCATCAGGAAGGTATCGTCCGAGCGCACGGCGTAATGGTTGATCTGGGCGTTGTCCCAGGTCAGTTCCGCCCGGTCCATCTTGCGGTGGCGTTCATGGGCCGGTTTGAACATCGAATCCGTGGTGATGGCATTGCCACGCGTGTTGTGGTTGCGCACTTTCGGATGGGTCGGGTTCTTGGGCATGTGGATCGAGATCGTGTTGAACTTGCGCGCCTTGAACAGGGCCTTGTGCAGGCAGGAATTCCAGGCCGGTTCGGCGCGGGCGCGGGTGAAGTTCTCGGTCACCAGCCCGCCGGGCCAGGTCTTGTGGCCATTGTTGCCGAAGAGGCGCCAGGCGATGGCCACCGTCTCGGTCGGCGGCATCAGGTCCAGCAGGTCATCGACATGGCCGTCGCCGCAAGTGACATTGAGAAATTCGTCGCTATCGACATGCAGGCACCATTCGGCCAGCACGAGATCGTCGATCTCCTCACGCGCGATGCGCAAGCTCTCCATCTGCGGCCGTCCCGCCCCGCGCCAGTCATTGCGCAGGTGGCGGACATAACCCATCTGCTCCAGCCGATCCAGCATCAGGTCGGTGCCATCGGTGCAATTGTTGGTGACGACGACCGCCTTCTCGAACCCGATCACGCGGTAATAGGCGATCCATTCCAGCAGGAACATGCCCTCGTTGCGCATGCAGCTGAGCACGATCTTTGACCCGTGGCGGCTTTCCATCAGGCGGCCTTTGCGGGGGTGTCGGCGCCCTCGACCGGCAGGGTCCATTCGGCGATACGCTCGGGCGTCAGAACGCGGTCGCGGCGGTTGTCCCACCAGATCTGCGCGGCCTGTTCCAGCGTCGCCAGCAGGGGATCGGCACGCATTTCGGACATCCTTTCGCTGACCTCGGGCATGTGCCGCAGGATCGAGCTGTCGGAGCGGCGATTGGTGTTGTAGCGGCGGTGGAAGGTGGAGTTCAGGTAGCGTTTCGTGCCGCCCTGGTTGGCCCCGTCGCCACGGTCGTTCTTGAGCAGGAACAGATCCTCGGACTTGATCGTGTAATGGTTCAGGCAGGCCCCTTCCCAGGTCAGCTTGGCCCGGTCCATGCCGCGATGGCGTTCATGCGCGGCGGTATAGAGCGCGGCGGCGTCGATCTCCTCGCCCATGGCGTTGCATTGGCGCGCGTCGGGGCGCAGGGGGTGTTTCGGCATATGGACATGGATGCCCTGGAACTTGCGCGGCTTGAACAGGGCCTTGTGGAAGGCATTGTTCCAGAACGGTTTCTTGTCGCAGCGGAGGAAGTTTTCCAGCACCGTGCCGCCGGGCCAGGTCTTGTGACCGCTATCGCCGAAGGGCCGCCAGGCGATGGCGCAGGCGTCGAAGCCTTGCGCGACCTCGATCAGGTCGTCGATTTGATGATCGCCGTGAAAGATGTTCAGAAATTCGTCGCTGTCGATATGCAGAAGCCAGTCGGCCTCACCCACGATGGGCAATTCCTCCTTCGCCTTGCGCAGCCCGAAGATCTGCGGGCTTTCCGCGCCATAGGCATTGTTGCGCAGATGGGTCACGAGGCCCATTTCCTGCATCCGGTCCAGCATCAGGTCGGTGCCATCGGTGCAGTCATTGGTGATGACGACGAGGTTGTCGAAGCCGAGCGCGCCGTAAAAGGCGACCCATTCCAGCAGAAAGAGCCCCTCGTTGCGCATGCAGGACAGGACGGTTCGGGTGCCAAAGCGACTGCTCATCGCGTGCCTCGTTCGGTGACTGCTCGGGTTTGCGGTCTTTGCCGCTTTGGCGACAGTATGGAGGAGAGGTCAAAATTTGGCAAATGAAAGCGCCCGGTCCTGTGACGGACCGGGCGCGTGGGCGGGAAAAATCTTCCCGAAGATTTTTCAGGGCGGAAGAATTTTGGGCAAAATTCTTCCGCTTGGACCGCTTACAAATCCATCAGCAACCGGCGCGGATCCTCCAGCGCTTCCTTGACGCGCACCAGGAACGTCACCGCCCCCTTGCCGTCAACGATCCGGTGATCGTAGCTGAGCGCCAGATACATCATCGGGCGGATCACGATCTCGCCGTCCACGACCATCGCGCGGTCCTGGATCTTGTGCATCCCCAGGATCCCCGATTGCGGCGGGTTCAGGATGGGCGAGGACATAAGCGAGCCGTAGACACCCCCGTTCGAGATGGTGAAGGTGCCGCCCTGCATCTCGGCCATGGACAGCTTGCCATCCCGCGCGCGTCGGCCCTTTTCGCCGATCGCCTTCTCGATCTCGGCAAAGCTCATCCGGTCGGCATTGCGGATGACCGGCACGACAAGGCCCTGCGGCGTGCCGGCGGCGACGCCCATATGCACGAAGTTCTTATAGACGATTTCATTGCCGTCGATCTCGGCATTGACCTCTGGCACCTCTTTCAGCGCGTGGCAGCAGGCCTTGGTGAAGAAGGACATGAAGCCCATGCGCACGCCGTGCTTCTTCTCGAACGCCTCCTTGTAGGTGTTGCGGAGCGCCATCACCTCGGTCATGTCCACCTCATTGTAGGTGGTCAGGATCGCGGCGGTGTTCTGGGCGTCCTTGAGGCGGCGGGCAATGGTCTGGCGCAGGCGGGTCATCTTGACGCGTTCGATGCGGTCGGCGTCCTCGGCGGCATCGGGCGCACGCGGGGCTTGGGCGGGGCTTTCCGTCTTGGCGGGGGCGGAGCCTGCGGCGGCCTTCACCACATCCTCTTTCATCACCCGGCCATCGCGGCCCGAGCCCTTGACGCTGGCCGCGTCGATGCCCTTTTCGGCCATGATCTTCTTGGCGGCGGGGGCGTCTTCCACGTCCTTGCCGCTGCTGGCCTGGGCCTTTTCTTCCGACGCGTCGGGGCGGGGGCCGGGTTCGACCGTGCCATCCGCGCTGCCCGAGATCACCGCGAGCTTGGCCTTGGCATCGACCGTGGTGCCCTCGGGGGCGACGATTTCCGTCAACACGCCGCCGCAGGGCGCGGGCACCTCGACCGAGACCTTGTCGGTCTCCAACTCGCACAGCATCTCGTCCTGGCTGACGGCATCGCCGACCTGCTTGAACCAGGTGGCCACCGTCGCTTCGGTGACACTTTCGCCCAATGTCGGCACCATCACATCGGTGGAGCCGTTGCCTCCCTTCGCGGGGGTCTCATCGGCATCCGGTTTCGCCTTGGGCTTCTCCTCGGCATCGTCTTTGGACCCGCCGTCAGAGGCCCCGTCACCGGCATCCAGCGTCGCCAGCAGCGCGTCGACGCCGACGGTCTCGCCTTCCTCGGCCACGATCTCGGCCAGCGTTCCGGCGGCGGGCGAGGGCACTTCGACCGTCACCTTGTCGGTCTCCAGCTCGCAGAGCATTTCGTCTACGGCGACAGAGTCACCCGGTTTCTTGAACCAGGTTGCGATGGTCGCCTCGGTGACACTTTCGCCCAGGGTGGGCACGCGGACTTCTACGGACATGGATTACTTCCCTTCGATCGTGAGCGCATCGTTGACGAGTGCGGCTTGCTGTTCTTTGTGCATGGAGGCGAGGCCGGTCGCGGGCGACGCGGCGGCGTGACGCCCGGCATAGCGCGGGCGCGTGTGATCGGCGCCGATCCGGCTCAATACCCATTCGATATTGGGTTCGACAAAGCTCCACGGGCCCTGGTTCTTGGGCTCTTCCTGGCACCAGACCATCTCGGCGCCCTTGAAGCGCTCCAACTCCTTGACCAGGGCCAGCGCCGGGAACGGGTAGAATTGCTCCAGCCGCAGCAGGTAGACATCCGTGATCCCGCGCTTGTCGCGTTCTTCCAGCAGGTCGTAATAGACCTTGCCCGAGCACATGACGACGCGCTTGATCTGGTCATCCGCCACCAGTTCGGTGTCGGAATGGCCCTTCTGGGCGTCATCCCACAGCACCCGGTGAAAGCTGGACCCGGTGGTGAAATCGTCGGCATCGCTGATCGCCAGCTTGTGACGCAGCAGCGATTTCGGCGTCATCAGGACCAGCGGCTTGCGGAAATCGCGGTGGATCTGGCGGCGCAGGATGTGGAAGTAGTTGGCGGGCGTCGTGCAGTTGGCGACGATCCAGTTATCTTCGGCGCACATCTGCAACCAGCGCTCCAGCCGGGCCGAGGAGTGTTCCGGCCCCTGGCCCTCATAGCCATGCGGCAGCAGCATCACGAGGCCCGACATGCGCAGCCATTTGCGTTCGCCCGAGGAAATGAACTGGTCGAACATGATCTGCGCGCCATTGGCGAAATCGCCGAACTGCGCCTCCCAGGCGACCAGCGCGTTGGGTTCGGCTAGACTGTAGCCGTATTCGAACCCGAGCACGGCATATTCCGACAGCATCGAGTCGATGACCTCGTATTGCGCCTGCCCCTCGCGGATGTTGTTGAGCGGGTAGTAGCGGTCCTCGGTCTCCTGGCTGACCAGCGCGGAATGACGCTGGCTGAAGGTGCCGCGGCTGCTGTCCTGACCCGACAGGCGCACCGGGTAGCCCTCGGTCAGGAGGCTGCCGAAGGCAAGCGCCTCGGCGGTGGCCCAGTCAAAGCCCTTGCCGCTGTCGAACATCTCCTTCTTGGCGTCCAGAAGCCGCCCGACCGTCTTGTGCAGGGCGAAGCCGTCCGGGGCTGTGACCAGCGCCTTTCCGACCTCCTCGAAGGTCTCGGGCTTGATCGCGGTCTGGCCGCGCTCATATTCCTCGCCCTCGCGGTCCAGGTGGCTCCAGCGCCCGTCCAGCCAGTCGGCCTTGTTGGGCTTGTAGCTTTTTCCGGCCTCGAACTCATCGTTCAGATGGCTCTGGAAGGCGGCCTTCATATCCTCGATCTCGCCCTCGGGGATCAGCCCGTCATTGACCAGCCGGTCGGTGTAGATCTGAAGGGTGGTCTTCTGTTTCTTGATCTTCTTGTACATGATCGGGTTGGTGAACATGGGCTCATCGCCCTCGTTATGACCGAACCGGCGGTAGCAGAAGATGTCCAGCACCACGTCCTTGTGGAATTTCTGGCGGAACTCGGTGGCGACGCGGGCGGCGTGGACCACGGCCTCGGGGTCGTCGCCATTGACGTGGAAGATCGGCGCCTCGACCATCAGCGCGATATCGGTGGGGTAGGGGCTGGAGCGGCTGAAATGCGGCGCGGTGGTAAAGCCGATCTGGTTGTTGACGACGATATGCATCGTGCCGCCGGTGCGGTGGCCGCGCAGACCGGACAGGCCGAAGCCCTCGGCCACCACGCCTTGCCCCGCAAAGGCCGCGTCGCCATGCAGCAAGATGCCCAGAACCGCGGTCCGGTCCGAGTCGTTCTGCTGATCCTGCTTGGCGCGCACCTTGCCCAGGACGACGGGGTTCACCGCCTCAAGGTGGCTGGGGTTCGCGGTCAGGCTGAGATGAACCGAATTGCCGTCGAAACTGCGGTCCGAGGACGCGCCGAGGTGATATTTCACATCGCCCGAGCCATCCACGTCCTCGGGCTTGAAGCTGCCGCCCTGAAACTCGTTGAAGATCGCGCGGTAGGGTTTGGCCATCACGTTGGCCAGCACCGAAAGACGCCCCCGATGCGGCATCCCGATGACGATGTCCTTGACGCCCAGGGCGCCGCCGCGCTTGATGATCTGCTCCATCGCCGGGATCAGTGCCTCGCCGCCATCGAGGCCGAAGCGCTTGGTGCCCATGTATTTCACATGCAGGAATTTCTCGAAGCCCTCGGCCTCGACCAGCTTGTTCAGGATCGCCTTGCGCCCCTCGCGGGTGAATTTGATCTCCTTGTCGAAACCTTCGATCCGCTCCTTCAGCCAGCCGGCCTCCTCGGGGTTTGAGATGTGCATGTATTGCAGCGCGAAGGTGCCGCAATAGGTCCGCTTCACGATCTCCAGGATCTGCCGCATCGAGGCGACATCGAGCCCAAGCACCTGGTCGATGAAGATGGGCCGGTCCATGTCGGAATCGACAAAGCCGTAGCTCGCCGGGTCCAGCTCGGGATGCGGCGTGTGGGCGCGCATGCCAAGCGGGTCCAGATCGGCCACCAGATGCCCCCGGATGCGGTAGGCCCGGATCAGCATCAGCGCGCGCAAGCTGTCCAGAACCGCGCGGCGCACCGCCTCATCCGAGACCGAAACGCCCTTTTCGGACGCCTTGTCGGCGATCTTCTTGGCCGCCGCCTTTGCCTCGGCGGACGCCGTGTCGGGCCATTCCCCGGTCAGGGCATGGGTCAGGTCGTCTCCCGGCATCGGCGGCCAGTCGGCGCGCGCCCAGGACGGGCCGGCGGCCTCGGCCTTGACCTGCGCCTCGCCATCGCCGAGCGATTTGAAGAACTCCACCCAGGCCTGGTCCACGGCGGCGGGATCGCGCGCGTACTGGGCGTAGAGCTGCTCCAGATATTCGGCATTATGGCCCTGCATGAAGCTGGAGGCCTGGAAGGCGTCGTTGGGGGATTGGTCGGTCATGGGGGGGACCTCATGTGGGTTGGGACCGTATCTATTGGGGCCGGGTTAGGGGCAAATGTGTGGAGCGAGGTAGAGGCGAACCCGCGACAAAATGAAATGGCTTTCGACAGGATGGGCACACCGCGGACAAGGCGAACCCTTGGAATTTACCAAATCTCCACCGGTTTGCGTCACGTGCTGAGAACTCTTGAGGCATCGTCAGGATCTAGCGAGTAGCCGCCCGCAGCGAACATCCAGCCAAGCTCATTGCGAACGATATCTGCGGTCGAGCGATCATACCAGTCCGCAATCGGCATGCGATCTCCACTGCGCGAAGCCGTTTTTGATTTTCCGACACGAAGTTCCATGGGCTCCATACTACAGCTAGCGCAGACTCTTCGCATATCGTCCTCGAGGAACTCAGAGCGAACCCAGTGGTCAATCACCTGCTGATTGCCCAAATGAGTTGCCTCGTAGTCTACATGGAAACCTGGCCGGGTTCGGATGTCGCCGCCGGTTGTTTGGACGAACTCTCGGAATTTGGACACAAGTTGTGAGCGGCTCAATCCACTGATGTCCAAAACCACATCATGTCCTTTCGACCGCCAGAAAAACGCGGATACTGTCTTGTCGAAGGGATTCCGCACCATTGCAATTTTCGAATACCGATCAAAGAGCTCTTCTCCGAGTGCCGCACGGATGCGTTTCACCGGTGCGTGTGGCCCCCCCCAGCAATCGTCGCCGTGATTTCCGCCTGTCGAGATTATTCCATGCTCAGTTTCACGTGGGAGCGGCCTAATTGTTGGGTCGGTTCCAGGCGCAAGGCAAAAAGGAACAAGGGCGTTCTCCGCGGCCGTACTCGCTGTTTTGAACGTCTTCATATAAACGAATTGGTATCGGTGCGAAATCAACATGGTATCACCCAATCGCCTCAAGCACCGCCTCTCCAAGCGTCGCGGGGCTGTCGGCCACCACGATCCCGGCGGCGCGCATGGCTTCGATCTTGTCGTCGGCGCCGCCCTTGCCGCCGGCGACGATGGCACCGGCATGACCCATGCGGCGGCCCGGAGGGGCGGTGCGGCCCGCGATGAAACCGGCGGTTGGCTTCCAGCGGCCCTTCTTCCTCTCGTCGGCCAGGAATTGCGCCGCGTCTTCCTCGGCATTGCCGCCGATCTCGCCGATCATGATGATCGACTGGGTCTCGTCATCTGCCAGGAACATCTCCAGCACGTCGATATGCTCGGTCCCCTTGATCGGGTCGCCGCCGATGCCCACGGCGGTGGACTGGCCCAGGCCGATATCCGAGGTCTGCTTGACCGCCTCATAGGTCAGCGTGCCGGAGCGGCTGACGACACCCACCGACCCGCGCTTGTGGATATGGCCCGGCATGATGCCGATCTTGCAGGCGTCGGGCGTGATGATGCCGGGGCAGTTGGGGCCGACCAGACGCGACTTGGAGCCCTCCAGCGCGCGCTTGACCCGCATCATGTCCAGCACCGGGATGCCTTCGGTGATGCAGCAAATGAGCTCCATCTCGGCGTCGATGGCCTCAAGGATGCTGTCGGCGGCAAAGGGTGGCGGCACATAGATGACACTGGCATTCGCCCCGGTTGTCGCGCGCGCCTCATGCACCGAGTTGAAAACCGGCAGGTCCAGATGCGTCTGCCCGCCCTTGCCGGGGGTCACGCCGCCGACCATCTTGGTGCCATAGGCGATCGCCTGCTCGGAATGGAAGGTGCCCTGGCTGCCGGTGAAGCCCTGGCAGATAACCTTGGTGTTTTCGTCGACGAGTACGGCCATGTTGCCTGTCCCTCTTTTTCTGGTTCTAGTCGGCGGGCGGCGGCAGCCGCTCCACGTTGATGAATGTTTCCTGGCCGTCCGACCCGTCCCGCGTGCCCACATGCACAACGGCCCGGATGCCGCGGGCGTTCAGCAGGCGGGCTTGGATGAAATGTGTGCCGTCATGGGCTTCGAAGCCGTCTGGCAACTCGGTGACGGTGCCGAAGACAGGCGGGCCTTGCATGGCGCTCCGCAAGGTCTCGGTCGCGTCCTCGACATGGTCGCCGGGAAAGGACACCTCGCAGCGCCGATTGGTGCCGGGCGTCGGATCATCCGGCGTGTCGCCAAGCGTGGTGTCGTAGAAGCTGGTCCCGAAGGGCAGGCCCGAGCCGCCCGCGTTGGCCACATGCGCCCGCATCCGCGCCTCCATCACCGCCGCCGTCTGGCCCGGATTGGTGCAGATCGCGGCGAAGGCCGATTGCGCCAGCGCGGCGGTATCAGGGGCCTCGTCGGCCACGGCCTGCCCTGCCGCAAACGCGACGGCCCCCGCGATGCAGAGGCCCTGCAAGAGCCGCCAATGGGGAAGGGAAGTCATGGGCTCAGATGCTCCTGGTCTCCAGCCGGGGTGGTCAGTAGTGGCGGGTGGCGGTGACGGCCTGCCCGTTCAGGATCACGCCGGGATGGCCCGGATCATCCAGCACCCGCTCCATCCCGTCGGTCGAGATCGGCGGAAAGAACGAATGGCCGTTGTTGCGCACCAGTTCCCGCGAGCAGCCCGCCAGGCCGAGCACGAGGACAGAGGCAATCGCGAGTTTCATGATGGCAGTCATGGTCGTCTCCTTTTGGTTTTCGTTCTGATTGTCTCTAAATTCCTGAATCTACAACGAGGGGTGCCAACTCAAAGCGAATCCAGTCGTAGGAGAATTTGGACGGTCTGACAGCCAGATTTCCCCCGGAGTATTCGGCAAGCTCCAACGGTGAAGGCCATCCTCAACGACAGCTGTAGTTAGACGATCGTCCAACCAGGTAGAGCGCGAAATGGATGACAACACTGAACTAAATTCACCATATTGTGAGGAAAGTGTGCAACCTTCGGTCCCAGGGCCTTGATCATACGCAAGCATAAAGACTCCGCTTCGGTAAACCCTCCGATCAGCTGCCGAAATTAAGTGCTCAAATCCGACTGCGAGGACGGTTTGGGACTCGCCGCCTGACCGCCAAGTCGATTGGAGACACAGTAGTTCGAATACTTGGCCAGCAACGTCACCGACGCTTATGGTGGGCTCGCTAGTCTGTGCGTAGGTCAGCGTCGGAAAAGAACCGCTGATGACCTGAAGAACTGCTGCGAAAGACAATATGGACAGGCTTCGCAAATCCCTTACCCCTTCACTGCTTTCACGATCTTCTGCGCGCCGTCTTTCAAATCGTCGGCGGCAATGACGTTGAGGCCCGAGGAATTGATGATCTCCTTGCCCTTTTCGACATTGGTCCCTTCCAGGCGCACCACCAGCGGCACCTGAAGGCCCACTTCCTTGACCGCCGAGACCACGCCCTCGGCGATGATGTCGCAGCGCATGATGCCGCCGAAGATATTGACCAGGATGCCCTTCACGTTCGGATCGGAGGTGATGATCTTGAACGCCTCGGTCACCTTCTCGGCGGTGGCGCCGCCGCCCACATCGAGGAAATTCGCAGGCTCGGCCCCGTAGAGCTTGATGATGTCCATCGTCGCCATGGCAAGCCCTGCACCATTCACCATGCAGCCGATCTCGCCATCCAGCGCGATATAGTTCAGGTCGTATTTCGAGGCCGCCAGTTCCTTGGGGTCTTCCTCGGTCTCGTCGCGCAGGGCCGCGATGTCGTCATGGCGGTAGATCGCGTTGCCGTCGAACCCGACCTTGGCGTCCAGCACCTTGAGGTCTCCATTATCCGTCACGATCAGCGGGTTGATCTCCAGCATCTCCATGTCCTTCTCGGTGAAGGCCTTGTAGAGGATGCCCATCAGTTGCACGCATTGCTTGACCTGCTGGCCCTGGAGGCCGAGGGCAAAGGCCACGCGGCGGCCATGGAACGGCTGGTAGCCGGATGCAGGGTCAACGCTGAAGGACAGGATCTTGTCGGGCGTCTCGGCGGCGACCTCCTCGATATCCATGCCGCCTTCCGTCGAACAGACGAAGGAGATCCGGCTGGTCTGCCGGTCGACCAGCAGCGCCAGGTACATCTCGGTCTCGATGCCCGAGCCATCCTCGATATAGATGCGGTTGACCTGCTTGCCCGAAGGGCCGGTCTGATGCGTCACCAGGGTGCGGCCGAGCATCTTCTTGGTGTGCTCGGCGGCCTCTTCGACCGACTTGGCCAGGCGCACGCCGCCCTGCTCGCCGGCATCGGCCTCCTTGAAGCTGCCCTTGCCGCGCCCGCCGGCGTGAATCTGCGCCTTCACGACCCAGAGCGGGCCGTCCAGCTCGCTTGCGGCTGTCTTGGCATTTTCGGCTTTCTGAACCACGCGGCCATCACTGACCGGGGCACCGTATTGGCGAAGCAGAGCCTTCGCCTGGTATTCATGAATGTTCATGAAACTGTCCCGTGTTGCTTTCGGTTGGGGCAGTCTAAACATGACCGGATGTTGAAAAGAAACAGCAATCCAGTTGCTTTTCAGGGATTCGCGGGGAAATCCGACATTTGTGATCACACGAATTGGGCCTGTGATCACATAAGTTCAAACCCGTGCCAATTCCGGTCTTCGCACGGCGAATCGACCCCGAATCGCGGGGTCGACCGACAGCATGCTGTCCCAGGCAGGCCGGGGTGACAAACGGAAAAGGGCCGGAGGCGATGCCCCCGGCCCCTGCGATACCCGCGCGGGGTGTGCCTTACTTCAGGCTCTCGTCGATGCCCTTGCAGGCTTCGATCAGGCCCTTGACGGCCTCGACCGATTTGGTGAACCCGGCCTGTTCTTCCTTCGACAGGTTGATCTCGACGATGCGCTCGATCCCGTCCTTGCCGATCACGGTCGGCACACCGACATACATGCCGTCGAGGCCGAACTCGCCGTCACACCAGGCCGCACAGGGCAGCACGCGCTTCTGGTCTTTCAGATAGGCTTCGGCCATTTCGATGGCGCTGGTGGCGGGCGCGTAGAAGGCCGAGCCGGTCTTCAGCAGGCCGACGATCTCGGCGCCGCCGTCACGCGTGCGCTGTACGATGGCGTCCAGTTTCTCCTGCGTGGTCCAGCCCATCTTGACGAGGTCGGGCAGGGGGATGCCCGCGACGGTGGAATAGCGCACCGAGGGCACCATCGTGTCGCCATGCCCGCCAAGCACGAAGGCGCTGACATCGCGCATCGAGACGCCGAATTCCTCGGCCAGGAAATGCCGGAAACGGCCCGAGTCGAGCACGCCCGCCATGCCGACGACCTTCTTGTGCGGCAGGCCGGAAAACTCGCGCAGCGCCCAGACCATTGCGTCCAGCGGATTGGTGATACAGATCACGAACGCATCGGGCGCGTTGGCGGCAATGCCCTCACCGACGGATTTCATGACTTTCAGGTTGATGCCAAGAAGGTCGTCGCGGCTCATGCCGGGCTTGCGCGGCACACCGGCGGTGACGATGACCACATCGGCGCCCGCTATGTCGGCGTAATCGGTGGTGCCTTTCATATCGGCATCGAACCCTGCGGCGGGGCCGGCCTCGGCGATATCCAGGGCCTTGCCCTGGGGGATGCCATCCGCAATGTCGAACAGGACGACATCGCCCAGTTCCTTGAGTGCTACCAGATGGGCAAGCGTGCCGCCGATCTGTCCTGCGCCGATAAGGGCGATCTTGGGTCTGGCCATGAGAGACGTTCTCCGAAGCTCCGTTGATATTGGAGCGTGGCCTATCCCCACTGGGAGAGTCGTGCAAGGCCCCTGCAATACGGCCCCATAGGCCACTGGTCGGGCGTTACCGGGCGCGGGCGTTCTAACGGTCGGATATCACGTTGTTTTTCGCGCCGACTGATGCAAATCGTCACTGTATACCGCAGTATGCCATCAGCGATTGCACCGCCCTACAGCGCTCCGCCCACCGGAACCGGGGCCAGGTTTTCCCAGTAGCGGCCCGAGGCGACAAGGCATGTGGTGCCGTTGGCGTCGGTCACGGTGATGGTCCAGGTGCCGGTTTCCTCGGACGCGAAGACCTCCACGATGCGGTTGCCCGGCCCCATGCCCCAGCTTTGCGCGACCTCGCCGAAGCGCCCGGTCAGCGTCTCGACGACCTGGTCGCGCGCGCCGCAGACGGCCCTTGGGGCCTGTGCGTGGAGCGTGCCGGTGGTGAGGATGACCGCCAGCGCGCCGGTGATCAGTTTGATTGCCTGTGTCATGGTCCTGCCTTTCAGGTCGAAGGGGGCAGGCTGACGGGGATCGGCATCCGAAAGGGGTGGGTAGGCAACGGATCCGTCCCGCAGCTCGTCCCCCGATTGGATCGGGTCCGCCATGAGCGGCGGATCGTCCCGACTATGCTCATAAAATAGCAAAGTAATGGTTAAGGCGCGAATAACCATTCTTCACCCCTCGGCGCGCGCCGCGTGATTGCGCAATAATATTTCGCTACGCTGCGGCGAAACGGAACTTGCGTTCGCAGCATTCTTGCTGTTCCTTGCGCCCGGAAGCAGACCGGACACAGACAGAAGGACCGCCCGCCGATGGATCAGACCGCCCGCCCATTCCGCTCGGTTCTCTATATCCCCGCCTCCAAGCCCCGCGCGCTGGAGAAGGCCAGGACCCTGCCCGTCGATGCCATCATCTTCGACCTCGAGGATGCCGTCGCGGTCGAGGAGAAGCCCGCCGCGCGCGCCACGCTGGCCGAGGCGCTGGCCCAGGGCGGCTACGGCCCGCGCATGAAGATCGTGCGCATCAACGGGCTGGATACCGATTGGGGCGCCGACGATGCCAGGGCCGCCGCCGGTATGGGCTGCGACGCAATCCTCCTGCCGAAAGTCGAACGCGCGGATCAGGTGCTGGCGCTGGCCGACCTCATCGGCGACACCCCCATCTGGGCCATGATGGAGACGCCGCGCGGTATGCTGAACGCGGCCCAGATCGCCGCCCATCCTCAGTTGCAGGGCTTTGTCATGGGCACCAATGACCTCGCCAAGGATCTGAACACGCGGGCTCGCCCCGACCGCCTGCCGGTGATGGCGGGGCTGGGCCTCTGCCTGCTGGCGGCCAAGGCCGAAGGCATCCCCATCGTCGACGGTGTCTACAATGCCTTCAAGGATGAGGACGGGCTGCGCGCCGAATGCGACCAGGGCCGCGACATGGGCTTTGACGGCAAGACCCTGATCCACCCCGCCCAGGTCGCCATCGCCAACGCCGCCTTCGCCCCGTCCGAGGCCGAGATCGACCTTGCCCGCCGCCAGATCGCAGCCTTCGAGCAGGCCGGGGCCGAAGGGCAGGGCGTCGCCGTCGTCGATGGCAGGATCGTCGAGAACTTGCATGTCGCCACCGCCCGCGCCACGCTGGCCAAAGCCGACATGATTGCCAGATTGGAAACCGCCTGATGTCCCTTATCCTCCTCCTCGCCGGTCTCGCCCTCTGGGCCGGGGCGCATTTCTTCAAGCGTATCGCACCCGATGCCCGCGCCCGGATGGGGCAGGGCGGCAAGGGCGTCATCGCGCTGGCTCTGGTCGGCGCGATCGTCCTGATGGTGATCGGCTATCGCGGGATGGACTTCATCCCGGTCTGGTCGCCGCCGCCCTTCCTGACCCATGTGAACAATCTGCTGGTCCTCATCGCGCTCTATCTGTTCGCGGCGGGCGATACCAAGGCGTCGCTGACGGCCCGTATGCGCCACCCGATGCTGGCGGGGATGAAGACCTGGGCCATCGCGCATCTGCTGGTCAATGGCGACCTTGCCTCGATCATCCTCTTTGGCGGGCTCCTGGCCTGGGCCGTGGCCGAGGTCATCGTGATCAACCGGGCCGAGCCCGGCTGGAAGGGCCGCGAAAACACCTCGCTCAAGGGCGATGCGATGGCGGCGGTCGGCGCGCTCGTCCTCTTCGTCGTGATCGGCTATATCCACAGCTGGCTCGGTCCCTGGCCGTTCGGCGGCTGAAGGGGCGCTGATAAATGGCCAAGACCAATCCCGGCAATTTCTTCGAGGATTACCGCCTCGGGCAGCGCATCGACCACGCCGTGCCGCGCACCGTTTCGGGGGGCGAACGCGCGCTCTACCATGCGCTCTACCCGGCCCGTCATGCGCTGCACTCCTCGGACGACTTCGCGCGCGCCTGCGGGCTGCCTGCCTCGCCCATCGACGATCTGGCCGCGTTTCATGTGGCCTTCGGCAAGACCGTGCCGGATGTCTCGCTCAACGCTGTCGCCAATCTGGGCTATGCCGAGGGGCGGTTCCGGAAGCCTGTGTTCCCCGGCGATACGCTGCGCAGCACCTCCGAAGTGATCGGCCTCAAGCAAAACTCCAACGGCAAATCCGGCGTGGTCTATGTCCGCACTGAGGGGCTGAACCAGAAGGGCGAGGTGGTGCTGGATTACGTGCGCTGGGTCATGGTGCGCAAGCACGACCTGAATGCCCTAGCCCCCGAAACCGTGATCCCCGATCTGGCCAAGGTGGTTCCGCCCGACAGCCTCGTGATCCCCGAGGGCCTCGATTTCACGCGCTACGATTTCACTCTGGCGGGTGAGCCGCACCGGATGGCCGATTACGAGGTCGGAGAGGTGATCGACCATGTCGATGGTGTCACCGTCGAAGAGGCCGAGCACATGCTGGCCACCCGCCTGTGGCAGAACACCGCCAAGGTCCATTTCGACGCGACCAACCGCGCCGATGGCAAGCGGCTGATCTATGGCGGGCACGTGATCAGCCTTGCGCGCGCGCTGTCCTTCAACGGCCTTGCCAACGCGCAGATGATCGCGGGCATCAACGCGGGCGCCCATGCCAACCCCTGCTTCGCGGGCGATACGGTCCGGGCCTGGACGGAGGTGCTGGACAAGGCCGAAACCTCTGCGCCGGGTGTGGGCGCGATGCGCCTGCGGCTGGTGGCAACCAAGGGCGGAGAGGTCGGCGCGCTGAAGGGCGCGGATGGCAAATACCTGGCCGACGTGCTGCTCGACCTGGATTACTGGGTGCTGATCCCGGTTTGACGCGGGGCACCCGCTGCGGCTACCGTGCCCCCATTCGTAACGGAGCGACGCCCCCATGATGATCCTGTCCCTGTCGCTCTATGGCCTTGCCGCGCTTGGCACCATCGGCATCGCCGCGCTCTATGTCTTCGGCCCGGTGCCAATGCCCTATCATCGCGAGATCCTGGAACGCGACGGCACGACACTCACGCCCGGGCTGGAGGCGGTGCTGACCGCCCTGTGCCGGATCCTGGGCGCGGGGCTGATGGCAAGCGGCATATCCGCGCTGCTCTTCGCCCTTGCGATCCAGGCGAGCGACCCCTTGCTGATCAAGATGCGCCCCCTGTTGATCGGGCTGATCGTCGGCCTGCCCTGCGTGATCTATCCGCGCCGGGTCGAGACGTTGACAGGGGTGCGCACACCCTGGCGTCCCGCCGTCGCGCTGATCGCGGTGATGCTGGCGGGGTTCGTTGCCTCGGTTCTGTGATCACACCGCCAATTCATGTGATCACAACCGCGAAAAATGCGGCGATACGACCCATGAAAGGGCGATGTTTTCCCATTGTCCCCCGTGACTCCGCCACAAAACTCGGTATTCATTGGGGCACACGGACCTGAGATACGCCTAACCTGAAAGGGTCACAGCCATGGCAGACGTTAACAGGGGCGACCGGCCCCTATCCCCGCACCTGCAAGTCTATCGCACCGAAATCAACATGGTCACGTCGATCCTGACCCGGATCACCGGCGTGGCGCTTCTGGGCGGCGCGGTTCTGTTCGTCTGGTGGCTGATGGCGGCGGCGGTGTCCGAGGAGTATTTCGCGACGGTCGACTGGCTGCTGACCTCGATCCTGGGCGATATCGTCATGACGCTCAGCGTCTGGGCGCTGTGGTATCACGCGCTGGCGGGCATCCGGCACCTGGTCTGGGACATGGGCTATGGCTTCCATCCCGACACCTCCGACAAATCCGCCTGGGGGGCTGTGATCGGCTCGGTGGCGCTGACCTTCCTGACCATCATCACGATCTGGGGGACCTGAGCCATGGCCATGATGACCGCCCGCAAACGAGTCGAGGGGTTGGGCTCGGCCCGCTCCGGCACCGATCACCACTGGAAGACGACGATCAGCTCGGTCGCGCTTCTGGTCATCGTGCCGATGTTCCTCTTTTCCGTCGCGCCGCTTCTGGGCAATCCCTATACGGACGTGCAGGCCGCCCTTGGCCGTCCCTTCCCGGCGCTCTCCACTGCCTTGATGCTGATCGTGGGCTTCTATCACTTCCGCCTCGGCATCCAGATGGTGATCGAGGATTACGTGCAGGGAACCGCGCGCAAGGTGTCCATCGTGGTCATGGCCTGCATCAGCTACGGTCTGATGGCGCTCGGCCTCATTTCCCTCGCTCAAATCGCGCTCTAATCCATTTCAGGGGGCTTTTCCGCTCATGACCGCTTCGCAAGAGATCATCCATCATACCTATGACGTCGTTGTTGTCGGGGCCGGCGGCGCGGGCCTGCGCGCGGCACTCGGCATGGCGGAACAGGGGTTGAAGACCGCCTGTGTCACCAAGGTCTTCCCGACCCGCAGCCACACGGTCGCGGCGCAGGGCGGGATCGCTGCCAGCCTCTCGAACATGGGGCCGGATCATTGGCAGTGGCACATGTATGACACCGTCAAGGGCTCCGACTGGCTCGGCGATACCGACGCGATGGAATATCTCGCGCGCGAGGCGCCCAAGGCGGTCTATGAGCTGGAACATTACGGCGTGCCCTTCAGCCGCACCGAGGAAGGCAAGATCTACCAGCGCCCCTTTGGCGGCCACACCACCGAGTTCGGCGAAGGCCCGCCCGTGCAGCGCACCTGCGCCGCCGCCGACCGCACCGGCCACGCCATCCTGCACACGCTCTATGGCCAGTCCCTCAAGCATAACGCCGAATTCTACATCGAATATTTCGCCACCGACCTGCTGATGTCCGAGGATGGCGAATGCCAGGGCGTCGTCGCGTGGAAACTGGATGACGGCACGCTGCACGTCTTCAACGCCAAGATAGTCGTGCTGGCCACCGGCGGCTATGGCCGCGCCTATTTCTCGGCCACCTCCGCCCATACCTGCACCGGCGATGGCGGCGGCATGGTGGCCCGCGCTGGCCTGCCGCTTCAGGATATGGAGTTCGTGCAGTTCCACCCCACCGGCATCTACGGCGCAGGGTGTCTGATCACCGAAGGAGCGCGCGGCGAGGGCGGGTATCTGACCAACTCCGAGGGCGAACGCTTCATGGAACGCTACGCGCCCACCTACAAGGATCTGGCGTCGCGCGACGTGGTTTCCCGCTGCATGACGATGGAAATCCGCGAAGGTCGCGGCGTCGGCGAAAAGGGCGACCATATCCACCTGCACCTCAACCACCTGCCCAAGGAAACGCTGGACCTGCGCCTGCCGGGCATCTCCGAATCCGCCCGCATCTTCGCCGGTGTCGACCTGACAAAGGAGCCGATCCCGGTCCTGCCGACCGTGCATTACAACATGGGCGGCATCCCGACGAATTACTGGGGCGAGGTGCTGAACCCGACCAAGAAGGATCCCGACGCCATCGTGCCGGGCCTGATGGCCGTGGGCGAGGCGGGATGCGCCAGCGTTCACGGGGCCAACCGCCTCGGCTCCAACTCCCTCATCGACCTCGTCGTTTTCGGCCGCGCCGCCGCGATCCGGGCGGGCAAGGTTGTGGACCCGGAGGCGTCGAACGCGCCCACCAACCAGGCCTCGCTCGACAAGGCACTGGGCCGCTTCGACGACATCCGCTATGCCAACGGGTCGATCCCGACCGCCGATCTGCGCGACGAAATGCAGCAGACCATGCAGGAAGACGCCGCCGTCTTCCGCACCGACAAGACGCTGGCCGAGGGCGTCGAGAAGATGCAGGCCGTCGCCGGCAAGATGTCCGATCTCAAGGTCACCGACCGCTCGCTGATCTGGAATTCGGACCTGATGGAGAGCCTTGAGCTCACCAACCTCATGCCCAACGCGATGGCCACCATCGTGGCGGCAGAGGCGCGCAAGGAAAGCCGCGGTGCCCATGCGCATGAGGATTACCCCGACCGCGACGACAAGAATTGGCGCAAGCATAGTCTCGCCACGGTCGACGGGGCCAAGGTGACGCTGGCCTATCGTCCCGTGCATCTCGATCCGCTGACGGACGAGGATCAGGGCGGCATCGACATGAAGAAGATCGCGCCCAAGGCGCGGGTCTATTAAGGTGGCCAGGTGAACGCGGCGGGTCATATTGCCATCGGGGTCGCTCTGGTCGTGCTTACGGCCTGCGGCCCGATGAGCGCCAGCCGCGCCTATGATCTCTGTTCCGAGCGCGCCCGCCTGGCCGCCCAACCGCGCGGCATGATCGGGGTGGGCGTCGGCTCGGGCGGGGCGTCCGCGACGGGGTCCATCACCATCACCAGCGACTACATCCAGGGCCGCGATCCCTACCTCGTCTATGACACTTGCTTCCGCCAGAACACCGGTGCCGGTCCGACCCGGCCCCTGTCGCTATGAGGCCCTTGATGCGCGCACGACTGCTTCCCCTTATGGCGCTGACCGCCCTCATCGCCTCCTGCGGTGTCGTCTCCGAGGCGACCGACGACCTCGCCCGCGACCAGGCCAGATCCACCGTCAACCGCGTCGTCGCTGACCGCTTTCCGGGCGTCAACGCGGCCCCCGTCACCGATTGCATCATCGACGCGGCGGATGCGTCCGAGATCCTGTCGCTGGCGGGCGCCTCCGTCACCGGCGTCACCGACCGCACCGTGCAAAACGTCCTCGACATCGCCGCGCGCCCCGAGGCCGTCACCTGCCTCGCCCGCAACAGTTTGAGCCTACTGTGATCCGCGCCGCCGCCATATCCAGGAGGGCGCCATGGAATTGACCCAACCCCGCGTCATGGGGCTCGGCACCCATCACAAGACCGGCACCGTCTGGATGCAGCGGGTATTCCGCTCGATGGGCCGGACGCTGGGCATCCCCTGCGCGCAGGTCTTCCGCAAGACGGCTGACGAATTGGTGCCCGAGGAGGGCCGCATCTTCCTCTTCTCCTGGTCGACGCGGTTTCACGAAAGCATCCTGGCGCGCCCCGATACCCGCATCATGCACATCATCCGCGACCCGCGCGACGTGCTGCTGTCGGGCATGCGCTATCACCAGGTCTGCGGTGAATTTGGCGAGAAAGCCATCCACATGAAGCGCGATGATCTCGGCGGGCTGAGCTACCAGGAACACATCTGCAGCCTTCCCAATGACGAGGAAAAGCTGCTCTTCGAGATGCGCGAACGTCACGCACGGACGATTGGCGAAATGGTCGCCTGGGACTACACCCGCCCCAACGTGATCGAGCTGCGCTACGAGGATCTGATGCAGGACAGGGACGCGGTCGCCTTCACCCTGCACCTGCGCGCCCTCGGCCTGACTGTGCCCGAGGCCGAGGAGGGGGCAAAAATCTTCTGGCGCAAGAGCCTCTTCGGCGGCCTCGCGAAAGACACCAAGCGCGACGACCGCGTGAAGACACATGTGACCTCCGGCAAGATCGCGCAGTGGAAGACCGCCCTGCCGCGCCGCGTCGCCGAGATATACGCCGAACGTCATGGGCAAGACCTCGTGACACTCGGCTATGAGACCCACCCCACGTCCTGGTTGCGGGAGCTGCGCCATGCAGCCTGACCGCCCATCCACACCGCCTGAAGGAGCAGCCCCATGGTCCAACTGACGCTTCCGCGCAATTCCAAGATGATGACCGGCAAGACCTGGCCCAAGCCGAAGGGCGCGACGAACCTGCGCAAGTTCCAGATCTACCGCTGGAATCCCGATGCCGGGAAGAACCCGCAGATCGACACCTATTTCGTCGATATGGACAACTGCGGCCCCATGGTCCTGGACGCGCTGATCAAGATCAAGAACGAGATCGACCCGACCCTGACCTTCCGCCGCTCCTGCCGTGAAGGCATCTGCGGCTCCTGCGCGATGAATATCGACGGCATGAACCGGCTGGCCTGCATCTTCGGCATGGACGAGATCAAGGGCGACGTGAAGATCTACCCCCTTCCGCACATGCCCGTGGTCAAGGATCTGGTGCCGGACCTCACGCATTTCTACGCGCAGCACGCCAGCGTCATGCCCTGGCTGGAGACCAAGACGCAGCGCCCGGAACATGAATGGCGCCAAAGCATCGAGGACCGCAAGAAGCTCGACGGGCTCTATGAATGCGTCATGTGCGCGTCCTGCTCGACCGCCTGTCCCAGCTACTGGTGGAACGGCGACCGCTACCTGGGGCCGGCCGCGTTGCTGCACGCCTATCGCTGGATCATTGACAGCCGCGACGAGGCGACGGGCGAACGCCTGGACGACCTCGAGGATCCGTTCAAGCTCTACCGCTGCCACACGATCATGAATTGCACCAAGACCTGCCCCAAGGGCCTGAACCCCGCCGAGGCCATCGGCGCGATCAAGAAGATGATGGTGGAGCGGCAATTGTAGCCGCAGAGCCTTCCAAGGCTCTGCTGAGGCTCTTCGAAGAGCCTCGCCCCTGCCGATAGCTCCGGCCCCCGGAATCGTGCTACCTTCCCCACCCAGGGGGAGGCGCATCCATGACCCATCCAACCATCCTCATCGGCACCACCAAGGGGGCCTTCCTCCTCAGCCATGCCGACGGCTGGCAGGTCTCCGGCCCGCATTGTGGCGGTTGGGGCATCAAACATGTCGTCGGCGATGCGGAGACCGGCCATATCTGGGCCGGCGGTGGTGGCGACTGGTTCGGCGCGGGCATCTGGCGCTCGACCGATCGGGGCGCGACCTGGACGCTCGCCAAGCTCTCCAACGGCCAGATGGATGAATGGGCCGCGGGCGATCCAGACATGGCGGCGATGTTCGACTGGACGCCGACCGAGACGCCCTTTGACGGGCAGGTCACATCCATCTGGTCGCTGCACCACGCCCATGGCCGCCTCTACGCGGGCGGCAACCCGGCCAACCTCTACGTCAGCACCGACAATGGCGAAACCTGGACCCAGTCCGAGAGCCTCGCCAGTTTCCCAGACCGCGAGCAATGGGCCCCCGGTGCTGCAGGCCTCGTCCTGCACTCCATCGTCAGCCATGACGACCCCGCGAAACTCTGGCTCGGCATCTCGGCGGCAGGTGTCTTCGCCACCGAGGATGGCGGCGAGACATGGGCGCGCCGCAACCGCATCTCCAATGCCGATGCCTGCGACCATCACCACCACCCCGCCGCCCCAAGCGGGGGCGAGATCGGCCATTGCGTCCACAACATCGCCCGCGCCGAGGGCGACCTGCTCTACCAGCAGAACCATCACGGCACCTATCGCAGCCCCGATGGCGGGCGCGTCTGGCATGACATCAGCCACGGCCTGCCTTCCCATTTCGGCTTCCCCATCGCGGTGCACCCGCGCGATCCCGAAACCCTCTGGACCATCCCGCTCAACGGCGACATCGACGGCCGCTTCCCGCCCGGGGCCAGGGCCGCCGTCTGGAAATCCACCGATGGCGGGCAAAGCTGGTCCGACAAGCGCGCTGGGCTGCCGCAACAGGGCTGCTTCTTCACGGTGCTGCGCCAGGGCATGGCGGTCCACGGCGACGCCACGCTGGGTTTCGGCACCAATACCGGCTCGATCTTCCTCAGCCATGATGAAGGCGAGACCTGGGACGAGGTCGCCCGCCACCTGCCCACAATCCTCTCGGTCGAGATGATGTGACCGACCCTGCCTTCACCGCCGGATAAGGTTAACGCGCCCCCGCCCCCCTTCTTTGTTCCACAAATATCCCTGCCCATTGCCCGATAGGCGGCGTCATACCGCTGAAAGGGGAGGCTCCCGTGCCCCGGCCAAGCGCACAACCTCTCAAACCACGGCACGCCGCCATCCCCATTCCCGCAACACACCCGCACCGAATCCGCCCCTCCATCGATTTCCAGCTTGCCCCGCCCCGTCCCTCGCCTAGGCTGAACCTCCGAAGGAGAGGGGGGGCATGGACGCAGACGTGATCATCATCGGCGCGGGTCTTGCGGGCATGAGTGCCGCGCATGAGGCCGTGAAACGCGGCCGCAAGGTCATCTTGCTCGACCAGGAGGGGCCGCAATCCCTGGGCGGGCAGGCGTTCTGGTCCCTGGGCGGCCTCTTCATGGTGGACACGCCCGAACAGCGCCGGATGCGGATCCGCGACAGCCACGCATTGGCGCGCTCCGACTGGATGGGGTCGGCGCGCTTCGACCGGGCCGAGGACGCGAACCCCCGCAAATGGGCCGAGGCTTATCTGGATTTCGCCGCAGGCCCGATGCGCGCCTATCTCTCTGCCCTCGGCATGTCGTGGTTTCCCGTCGTCGGTTGGGCCGAACGCGGCGGCGGGCTGGCGACGGGCCACGGCAATTCGGTGCCGCGCTTTCACATCACCTGGGGCGCGGGCGAGGGCGTCGTCGCGCCCTTTGCAGCGCGAATGCGCGAGGCCGAGGCAAAGGGTCAGCTGCAATTGAAATTCCGTCACCGCGTCACCGCGCTGGACTACCACGATGACGGGGTCGAGGGCGTGCATGGCGACATCCTGGCGGATGACGACGCGCCGCGCGGGGCCCCCACCAGCCGCGAGATCACCGGCAGTTTCGACCTCAAGGCCGGGGCCGTGGTCATCACCACCGGCGGCATCGGCGGCAACCAGGAGGTCGTGCGCGACTACTGGCCGCGCGACCGTCTCGGCATGCCGCCCGAGCACATGGTCACCGGCGTGCCCGACTACGTCGATGGCAAGATGCAACTGACGGCGGAGCGCGCGGGCGCCCATGTCATCAACCGCGACCGGATGTGGCATTACTGCGAGGGGCTGAAGAACTGGGATCCGATCTGGCCGGGCCACGGCATCCGCGTGCTGCCCGGCCCCTCCTCGCTCTGGTTCGACGCCGACGGGGTGCGGATGGAGGCCCCCTGCCTGCCCGGTTTCGACACGGCAGCGACGCTCAAACGCATCCTGCAAACCGGCCACGCGCACAGCTGGTTCATCCTGACGCAAAGCATCATCGAAAAGGAATTCGCCCTCTCCGGCTCGGAACAGAACCCCGACCTGGTGGCGGCGAAATGGAAGGCGGTTCTGAAGGAACGGCTCGGCAAGGGGGCCACCAGGGCGGTCGAGGCGTTCAAGGAGAAGGGCGAGGATTTCGTCGTCGCGCGCGATCTCGACACGCTGATCGAGGGCATGAACCGGCTGACGCCCGAGGCGACGCTGAACCCCGCCGAGATCCGCGCCCAGATCGAGGCGCGCGATGCCCAGATCGCCAACCCGTTTTCCAAGGACGCGCAGATCATGGCCATCCGCGCGGCCCGCGCCTATCGCGGCGACCGGCTCATCCGCACCGCCAGACCGCATCGCATCCTCGATCCGAAACACGGGCCGCTCATCGCCGTGCGCCTCAACATCCTGACCCGCAAATCGCTCGGCGGGCTGCACACCGATATGCAGGGCCGGGTGCTGCAACCCGGCGGCCAGCCCTTCACCGGTCTCTTCGCAGCCGGTGAGGCGGCAGGCTTCGGCGGCGGCGGCTATCACGGCTACAACGCGCTGGAGGGGACGTTCCTGGGCGGCTGCATCTTCTCGGGCAAACGGGTGGGCGAGGCCGTGTGATATTTTCGCGCCCCGTATCCGCCGGGGGGGTGTACAGGGGGTGCATCGGGGGGTGTACGGGGGGTGACATGCCAATTTCAGGGGAGAAACCGACCATGACCGAGCCAAAAGACGCCGAGGCCCGCCGCGCCGTCACCCCCGTGATCTGCTACCCGAATGACACGCTGCCCAGGCTGGACCCGGCCCTGATGGAGCGCGCCAGATCGGATTGGCAGAAGGTGTCCGAACTGCTGGTTCCGCCCCGCGACGCGCGCTGTTTTCACGTCAAACCGGGCCAGGCGTTCCGCATCACCTCGGTCGAGGGGCCGCAGGTGGGCGACCTCAACCTGTGGAATTCAAAGGATTTATCCGAACGCTTCTATTCCGGCAAGACCCGAGCGCTGCACGGGGCGCATGTGACGACGGGCGACCGGCTCTGGTCAGGTTTCCCCGCCCTGCGCCCGATGGCGACCATCATCGCCGACACGCTCGACTGGTATGGAATCGACAGATTCGGCGGCTCGGTTCATGACGTGATCGGCACAAGATGCGACCCCTACACACATCATCTGTTAAGCGGCGGGCAGTATCATCACTGCTGCCATTCCAACCTGACCCGCGCCCTCGTCGCTGAAACCGACCTCTCCCCCGACGAGGCCGAGCCGCTCGTGCATGACGTGCTCAACGTCTTCATGTGCACCGGCTTCACCCGCGACACGGGCCAGTATTTCATGAAACAAAGCCCGGTGCGCCCCGGCGATCATATTGATTTCATATCGGAAATCGACCTTCTCGGCGCGCTCTCGACCTGTCCGGGCGGCGATTGCGGCGCGCAACATTCCTCCGATGCCGCCGCCTGTCACCCGCTGCTGGTCGAGGTCTTCGACTGCGCCGCAACCCCCGATTGGCAAGCCCCGGAACGCAACGGATATTGCGGCGGGCACGGGCTGAAAAAATAATCTGGCCGACGCGAAAAAAGTCTTGATTTGTGATGCGAACGGGCGCAAATGCGCAATCAAGACGCCAACGCACGCGCCTCTGTCACGGTGGGCTACATCCCACGCAGTTACGTAGCGACGGTAACGTCTCCCTTTGAAGTGAGCGGTCTGCGCCGGGAAACCGGAATGGCCGGGTCTTATGGAGATGACCAATGCACGTAACGCAAGCCGATTTCTCGGCACGATTCCCTGTCGCCACCCCCTCCCGCGTGGAGCAGTTCATCCGTCAAACCAGTTTCGACCGGCCGACGCTGGTCCTGGATATCGACGCGGTCGAGACGCAGTATCACGCGCTGAAAGCGGGCCTTGGCCGCGCCGACATCCATTTCGCCGTCAAGGCAAACCCGGCGCGTGAGATCATCGAACGTCTTGTGTCGCTCGGCTCGCATTTCGACGCGGCCTCGCGCGGCGAGATCGAGCTCTGCCTGTCGCTCGGCGCGCATCCGGAGCATATCTCCTTCGGCAACACCGTCAAACGCGCCTCGGACATCGCCTTCGCGCACCATGCCGGGCTGACCCTCTTCGCCGCCGATGCGGAGGAAGAGCTTGAGAAGATTGCGGAAAACGCCCCCGGTGCGCAGGTCTACATCCGCCTGATCGTGGAAGCCTCGGGCGCGGATTGGCCGCTCACGCGCAAGTTCGGGACCACCCGCGGCAAGGCGCTGCACCTGCTGGCGATGGCGCGTGACCTCGGCCTCGATCCGGTCGGCTTCTCGTTCCATGTGGGCTCCCAGACCCGCAAGCCCGAGATGTGGTCCTCGACCCTCGATCAGGTCGCGGCGATCTGGACCGACGCGCGTGACGCGGGCTTCGCCCTGTCGCTGATCAATATCGGCGGCGGCTTCCCGGCCTTCTACGGCGAGGAGATCGCCCACCCCACCACCTACGCCGCCGCCGTCATGGCGCAGGTCGAGGCGCGCTTCCCCGGTGCCCGCGTGATGGCCGAACCCGGTCGCGGGCTGGTCGCCGAGGCCGGCATGATCGCCGCCGAGGTGCTGCTGGTGTCGCGCAAATCGGACGACGATCTGTGCCGGTGGGTCTATCTGGATATCGGCAAATTCTCGGGGCTTGCCGAAACCATGGAAGAGGCGATCCGCTACCAATTCACCACCGACCGCGATCACGAGGATACCGGCCCCTGCATCCTGGCCGGTCCCTCCTGCGACAGCGCCGATGTGCTTTACGAGATTCGCCCGGTGGCACTGCCCCTGGGTCTGAAATCCGGCGACCGGATCCTCATCCGCAACTGCGGCGCCTACACGTCGAGCTACAGCTCGGTCGGCTTCAACGGCTTCCCGCCGCTGGATGTCGTGGCAATCTAGAGCTTTTCAGGTCCCGATCGAAACAGAGGATCGGTTTTCGCGTTCGGCCCTGAAAGGGACGAGGCAGAGAAAACCGATGCTTTGCGGACCTGAAACGATCTGAGGACAGGGTCAAGGGGGAGGGGGTCCGGGGGTCCTGCCGCGTCTGAATGACGGCAAGACCCCGGAGTCCAAGGGCCTGACGGCTCAGGCGAAGGCCGCCTCCAGCGCGATCTCGACCATGTCGGCGAAGCTGGACTGCCGATCCTCCGACGGCAGCGCCTCGCCGGTTTGCAGGTGATCGGAAATCGTCAGAACCGCCAGCGCGCGCGCCCCGTGACGCGCGGCGACAGTGTAGAGCTCGGCGGCCTCCATCTCGACGCACAGCACCCCGTGACGGGTCATCTGCTCGGTCAGGTCGGGCCGTTCGTCATAGAATACGTCCGAAGAATAGATGCCGCCGACATGGATGCCCGCGCCGGTCTTCTCCGCCGTCTTGTGCGCCGCCATGAGCAACCCGAAATCGGCGCAGGGCGCATAGTTGAGTTCCTTGAAGAAACCCGAGGACGGCGTGGAAAGCGTCGTCGAGGTCATCGCCAGCACCACGTCGCGGATCTTGACATGTGGCTGCATCCCGCCCGCCGATCCGATGCGGATCAGCGTCTTGGCGCCATAGTCGCGGATCAGTTCATTGGCGTAGATCGACAGGCTCGGCATCCCCATGCCCGAGCCATGGATGGTCACCGGGTTGCCCTTCCAGGTGCCGGTAAAGCCCAACATGCCGCGCACGTCATTGACGCATCTTGGATCGTCCAGAAATGTCTCCGCCGCCCATTTCGCGCGCAGCGGATCGCCCGGCATCAGGACGGTTTCGGCAATATCACCTGGCTTCGCGCCGATATGGACTGTCATGGGAACCCCGCATGTGACTGATTGCGGGCATCAGACCCAAAACACGGACCCGGCGCAACCCAGTGAAAGCGCGCCGGGCCCGGTGCGGGATTTCAGATCTCCATTTCGGAGGCGTCTTTTCCGGCTGCGATGGCCGATTTGTACCAGGCAGGCTGGCGTCCGCGTCCGGTCCAGGTCTGGCTCGGGTTCTCGGGGTTGCGGTATTTCGGCACCGCGGTCTTGCCTGAAGTTTTCTTGCCGAGAATTTCGTCCAGCGAAAACCCGTGCTCCTCGGCGGCGCGTTTCGCAGCGGCCAGAGCGGTTTCCTTCTGGCGCTTCTCGAAACTCGCCAGCGCCTTGTCGACGTTCTTCCTCAATGCCAGCAATTCGTCTTTCGACATCGAATCAAGGTCGATTGCCATTCTCATTTCTCCCTGTTTGCGTTCAGGGACTGACATAGCCGAAGTAGAACCGAATTCAATTCCCATTGGCGTGACCTGACGAAAAGTATAGGCGGATTGCCGAGGGAATGACGGATCGCGCCTTATTCCGCGGCAATTTCCGTCGGGTCGAGCAGACCGACAATATCCATCATGATCCGGTTCAATTCGAAATCCTTGGGCGTATAGACCCGCGCCACGCCGAAACCGCGCAATTTCTCGGCATCGTCATCGGGGATGATTCCGCCCACCATTACCGGAATGTGACCCAGGTTTTCGGCGCGCAGCCGGTCCATCACTTGGCCGATCAGGGGCACATGGCTGCCTGACAGGATCGACAGGCCGATGACATCCGGGCGCTGCTCAATCGCCGCCGCCACGATCTGTTCCGGCGACAGGCGAATGCCCTCGTAGGAAATATCCATGCCGCAATCGCGCGCGCGGAAGGCGATCTGCTCGGCCCCGTTGGAATGCCCGTCGAGGCCCGGCTTGCCGACCAGGAATTTCAGCCGATGGCCGAGCTTGTCCGAAACGAGGTCAACCGCCGCGCGAATATCCTCCAAGCCTTCGGTCTTGTTCGACACGCCCCGTGCTACACCCGTGGGGCCGCGATATTCACCATGCACGACGCGCATCACATCGGCCCATTCGCCCGTGGTGACGCCGGCCTTGGCGGCCTTGATCGAGGCGGGCATGATGTTGCGCCGCTCGGTGGCGGCGGCGCGCAGATCGTCCAAAGCGCGGCCCACCTCATCCGCGTCGCGGGACGCGCGCCAGTCGTTAAGGCGTTCGATCTGCTCGGCCTCGGTGGCGGGATCGACGACCATGATTCCGCCCCCTTCGCTCATCAGCGGCGAGGGCTCGCCCTCGGTGTATTTGTTGACGCCGACCACGACCGTGTCGCCGCGCTCGATCGCGTTCACACGGTCGGCATTCGATTCGACCAGCCGTGTCTTCATGTAATCAATCGCCGCAATCGCGCCGCCCATGGCATCGAGATTGGCCAATTCCGCCCGCGCGCCCTCTTTCAGCGCCTCGACCTTGCCATCGACCACGGGATTTCCGTCAAAGAGGTCGCCATATTCCAGCAGGTCGGTTTCATAGGCCATGATCTGCTGCATCCGCATCGACCATTGCTGATCCCAGGGGCGCGGCAATCCGAGCGCCTCGTTCCAGGCGGGCAATTGCACGGCGCGGGCGCGGGCGTTTTTCGACAGGGTGACGGCCAGCATTTCGATCAGGATGCGGTAGACGTTGTTTTCGGGCTGCTGTTCCGTCAGCCCAAGCGAATTGACCTGCACGCCGTAGCGAAAGAGCCGCATCTTGGGGTCGTCAACGCCATAGCGGTCGCGGCAAATCTCATCCCAGAGATCCACGAAAGCGCGCATCTTGCACATTTCGGTGACGAAGCGAATGCCCGCATTCACGAAGAAGGAAATGCGCCCGACCAGCATCGGGAAATCACCCTCGGGCACCCGCGGTTGCAGCGCGTCCAGCACCGCGATGCCCGTGGCCAGCGCAAAGGCCAGTTCCTGCTCGGGCGTGGCACCGGCCTCCTGCAAATGGTAGGAACACACGTTCATCGGGTTCCATTTCGGCACATTCGTGTAGCAAAACTCGGCCACATCCGCGATCATCCGCAGGCTCGGCTCGGGCGGGCAGACATAGGTGCCCCGGCTGAGATATTCCTTGATCAGGTCATTCTGCACCGTGCCGGTCAGCTTGGAGATGTCCGCGCCCTGTTCCTCGGCCACCGCGATATAGAGCGACAGAAGCCAGGGTGCCGTCGCGTTGATCGTCATCGAGGTGTTCATCTGCTCCAGCGGGATCTGATCGAACAGCGCCCGCATGTCGCCCAGGTGACAGACCGGCACGCCAACCTTGCCGACCTCGCCGCGCGCCAGTTCGTGGTCGCTGTCATAGCCCGTCTGCGTCGGCAGGTCGAAGGCCACGGAAAGCCCCGTCTGCCCCTTGGCTAGGTTCCCGCGGTAGAGCGCGTTCGACGCCTTGGCGGTGGAATGGCCCGCATAGGTGCGGATCAGCCAGGGGCGGTCTTTCTGGGCGGCGGTCATGGCAAGGCTCCTGAGCGAACGGGTAATCTTGTTTCGTTAGTCACGATATATGAGAAACAAAAATACCTTGTCAACGTGCTGCGTTGCGGCATGGCGGGACCGTCAGCCGCATTTGCGAAACTGCATGATCAGGGCCCTGTCAATGCCGTGGTCGCCCCCGGGCTTGTCGTAGATGTCAAACTCATGAAACGAGACCGGCGTTATCTGTCCGCGCGCCACCATCTGCGCCAGCGCGGATCCGAACCCGGCGCTGTCCAGAACATCCGCGATCACGGTGCAGACAAAGAGGGCATCCGGCCTGGCGATGCGCCACAGTTCGGCCAAGCAGACCGCGCCGACATGGCCATGCGTGAAAGTGCCGGTTGACACCAGGCCGCCATAGCTTTCGGACGGGATATCCAGCGGCCCGGTCAGGTCGCCGGTCATCAGATTGCGATAGACGCCCTTGCCGCGCGCGACCTCCAGCATCTCGGGCGACAGGTCCAGCGCGTCGATCACCGTGCCCTGCATGGCTTCGCCAAGCAAGCCCGTGCCCGCGCCGATATCCAGAACCGGCGCGTTATTCCCCTCGGCGGCGCGGAACACCCGTGCCACCTCACGCGGGGAGGCATAGCCGCGCGCCTCGGCAAAGCTCTCGTCATAGGTCTCGGCCCAATCCGCGTAGAACTCCTTGGTCTCTTTCGCGTCGCCAAGGGCATAGGCGCTGTCGAGATCGGGCTTGGGCATCGGTCGTCTCCTCTTGCTGTCCGGCCCCGATCATGCTGCATAAGCGCAATTGATGCCACGCGGTTTTCCTGCCACCGTCGCCCGCAATGTTCAGATCAATCGAAGTCCCGGCCTGGTTCCTGATCCTGATGCTGCTTTTCGCGGCGGTCACCGCGTTGGACCGGGTGCTGATGCCGTCCGTCCGATGGTATCTGCGCCGCCGGTTGGAGCGCGCGGTCGAGCGGTTGAACCAGCGCCTTGCGATCCCGATCCGGCCCTTCAAGCTGGCGCGGCGCCACGACACGATCATGCGGTTGCGCTATGATCCCGCCGTTGCCCGCGCGGTGCTGGATTACGCGCGCGAGCATAATATCCGCGAGGATGCCGTGGCTGAACGCGCCGAGCGCTACGCGCGCGAGATCGTGCCCTCCTTCTCGGCCTTCACCTATTTCGGGTTTGCCATCCGCGTGGCAAGGTTCCTGTCGCGCTCGCTCTACCAGGTGCGGGTCGGCACAGAAAACGCCGACGCGCTGGAGGGCGTGGCCGAGGATGCCACCGTCGTCTTCGTGATGAACCACCGCTCGAACATGGATTACGTGCTGGTCACATGGCTGGCCGCGAACCGGTCCGCGCTGGCCTATGCGGTGGGGGAATGGGCGCGGGTCTGGCCGCTGCAACCCCTCATCCGGATGCTCGGCGGCTACTTCATCCGCCGCCGCCACAACAACCCGCTCTACCGCAAGGTGCTGGCGCGCTACGTGCAGATGGCGACCGAGGCGGGCGTGACCCAGGCCGTGTTCCCCGAAGGCGGCCTCAGCCGTACCGGCGCATTGCGTGAACCGAAACTGGGGCTGCTGTCCTATATCATCGACGGGTTCGAACCGGGCAAAAGCCGTGATGTCGTCTTCATGCCGGTGGCGATCAACTATGACCGGGTGATGGAGGATCGCGCGCTGATCCAGGCCAACACATCCGGCACGCGGAACTTCCGGTTCTCGCTCAAGCCGATCTACCGTTACCTGCGCAACCTTGTCTGGCAGAAACTGACGGGCCGGGTGCATCGCTACGGGATCGCCGCCGTCAGTTTCGGCGAGCCGCTGCGCCTGAGCAGTTTCATGGAAGAGCACCAGGGCCAGGCCGAGACACTGGGCGATGACCTGATGGCGCGCATCTCGGACGTGATGCCCGTCGTGCCCTTCCCGGTGATCGCCCATGCGATGACTGCGGGCGTGCGCAGCCGGGCGGCGCTGACCCCTGCCGTCAAGGCCCGTGTCGCGTATCTGGAGGCGCGGGGCGCGCGGATGCAGATGCCCGAGGCTGACCTCGACACCGTCATCGACGCAGGGCTCAACGGGCTGGCGCTGCGCAAGATGCTGCAGGTGCAGGATGATGCCCTGATCCTGACCCAGGATGGCGAAGAGATCATGCAATTCTACGCCCAATCCATCGCGCCTCTCCTGGTGGATTTTGACGGAGACAGCCCGGACTGATCTACGCCGCGACATAATATTACGCGATACCCCCATTTCCGGGTTGCATAGTTGCGCAGGGGCTTTTATCCCTTGCTGCAAGCGCGGAATCATTCCGCATTGCAGAAATTCCTGATGGAGGAGCTGATGGCCTTGGACAGCAACCCCCCAATCGCGACCTATGACGCGCCCGAAAAAGACCTCTACGAGATGGGCGAGATTCCCCCGATGGGGTTCGTTCCCAAGCAGATGTATGCCTGGGCGATCCGCCGCGAACGCCATGGGGAGCCGACCGAGGCGTTCCAGGTCGAGGTGGTCGACGTGCCGGTGCTGGACAGCAACGAGGTGCTGGTCCTGGTGATGGCGGCAGGCGTCAATTACAACGGGGTCTGGGCGGGCCTCGGCGTGCCGATCAGCCCCTTCGACGGCCATGGCGCGCCCTATCACATCGCGGGCTCGGACGCCTCCGGCATCGTCTGGGCCGTGGGCGACAAGGTCACGCGCTGGAAGGTCGGCGACGAGGTCGTGATCCACTGCAACCAGGACGATGGCGACGACGAGGAATGCAACGGCGGCGATCCGATGTTTTCCACCAGCCAGCGGATCTGGGGCTACGAGACGCCGGACGGCAGCTTCGCGCAGTTCACCAACGTGCAGGCGCAGCAGTTGATGGCGCGTCCCAAGCACCTGACCTGGGAAGAAAGCGCCTGCTACACGCTGACGCTGGCCACCGCCTACCGGATGCTCTTTGGCCACCACCCGCATGAGCTGAAGCCCGGCCAGAACGTGCTGGTCTGGGGCGCCTCGGGGGGCCTGGGGTCTTACGCGATCCAGCTGATCAACACGGCAGGCGCCAACGCAATCGGCGTGATCTCGGACGAGGACAAGCGCCAGTTCGTGATGGACCTGGGCGCAAAGGGCGTGATCAACCGCAAGGACTTCAAGTGTTGGGGGCAATTGCCCACCGTCAACACGCCGGAATATGCCGAGTGGTTCAAGGAAGCGCGCAAGTTCGGCAAGGCGATCTGGGACATCACCGGCAAGGGCAACAATGTCGACATCGTCTTCGAGCATCCCGGCGAGGCGACCTTCCCGGTCTCGACCCTGGTCTGCAAGAAGGGCGGCATGGTGGTGATCTGCGCCGGAACCTCCGGGTTCAACACGACCTTCGACGTGCGCTACATGTGGATGCACCAGAAGCGCCTGCAAGGCTCGCATTTCGCCCATCTCAAGCAGGCTTCGGCGGCCAACAAGCTGATGGTCGAGCGGCGGCTGGATCCCTGCATGTCCGAGGTCTTCCCCTGGGAGGAGCTGCCGCAGGCGCATATGAAGATGTACAAGAACGAGCACAAGCCGGGCAACATGTCGGTCCTCGTGCAGGCCCCGCGCACTGGTTTGCTGACGCTGGAGGATGTGCTGGAGGCCGGGCCGAAAGCCTGATCCGGATGCACTGGACTGAGAGGCCCGCGCCCATTGAACGCGCGGGCCTTTGTCGTTGCGGGGGGCCGGGGCGGCGCGCGTCAGGCCGCGTTTGGCAGCCCTCCTTGCGCCGCATTTCCATGGACAGGATCAGGGGGCGATGAGTCCAACTGACCATGGTGGTTGTGACCGCTGTTGCGCCGGTGAGTATTTGCACCAAGAAGATGATCAGACGCGGTTTTCGCATGGTGGCCCGATTTCCTTGCCGGTAGGGTGGCCCCATGGCAGGCGCGGCAGTGACATTTTCGGACGATCAGGCGGCGGCCTTCGATGCGCTGGCCGAGGCCATGCGCAAGGTCGGTGTCGATCTGGAGGCCGAGACGCTTCTGCCCGCAGCCGAGGGCAAGGCGCAGGTCATGGCCGTGATCGGCAAGGCGGGCAGCGGCAAGACCTTGCTGTTGGCCGAGCTTGTCACCGCGCTGGAGGGCCTGGGTGTGGAGCTGGTCTCGGGCGATTGGGAGGGCAAGCGGCGGCGCGACCGGCGCACCCTGGCCATCCTGGCCCCCACGAACAAGGCGGCCTCCGTGTTGCGCACCCGCGGCGTGCCCGCGACCACCATTCACCGCATCCTCTATACGCCTGTCTATGACCCGGAATACGAGAAGGTCGCGGAATGGCTGGCGGGCCAGGGCGAGCGCCCCGAGATCGAGGCACTGACCGAGGCCATGCTGGACCGCGCCAAGCTGGTCTATGACGCGCATAAATCGGTGCCCGCGGCGCTGGCGGCTGCGGGGCTGCGCGGCTCGGATTTCATCACCGGCTGGAAACGGCGCGAGGACGGCTTGGATATCGGCTTCGTCGATGAAAGCTCGATGCTGGATGAGAAACAGCTGGACGATCTGCGCGAGATCTTTCCGATGCTGGTGCTTTTCGGCGACCCGGCGCAATTGGCCCCTGTCGGTCAATCGGGTGAGATGGTGTTCGACCGGCTCTCGGGCCCGCGCAAGCTGGAGCTTCGCCGCATTCACCGGCAGGAGGCGGATAACCCGATCCTGGACCTGGCCCATGCGCTTGGCGATCCGGACCTCGGCTTTGAGCAGTTCGAACGCATGGTCGAGGAGGCGGCAGCCCGCGATGAGCGGATCGTGTTGGGCGCACGGGCCGATAGCGACCTGATGGCGCGCAGCCCGGTCCTGGTCTGGCGCAATGCCACGCGTATCCGGCTGATCCGGGCCTTCCGGCTGGCGCATGGCGCGCCCGAGGATGCGCTCTTGCCCGGCGAGCCGCTCATTTGCGACGGCATCGAGTTGCCCGTGAAGCACCGCAAGAAGCGCATCGACCTGGAGGCGCGCGGCCTGATCAAGGGCGCGCAGGTGGTCTACCTGGGACCGGGGCGCAAGCCCGGCTTTTCGCGTCTGCACGTGGTCGGGGCGGAGAGCCCGCAACTGTCGGCGGCCTCCATCGTCAAGATCGAGAAACCGGATGAGGAGGAGCCCTTCATCCCCTATGCCGCGCGCATGGGGGCGGCGTTCCTGCACGGGGCGGCGGTAACCATCCACAAGGCGCAAGGGTCGCAGTGGAAGGATGTGCAGGTCTTCGCGCCCGACCTCTACGGCGCGGCGCGGATGGGGCGGATGGAGGCGGGGCAGGCCCTGTGGAAGCGGCTGGCCTATGTCGCGATCACGCGGGCGGAGGAGCGGTTGATCTGGATCCGGCGCTATGCCCTGTCGAAACCGACCACGCCGCTTGGCACCGACGATCTGGAGGTGCCGGTGACGCCGCTGACGCTGCAAGCGCAGGACGATCTGGAGGGGATATGAGATGGGCGTGATCCTGATCACCGGGGCAAGTTCGGGCATTGGCCGGGCGACGGCGCAGGCGTTCCTTGGCGCGGGCTGGCAAGTCGGTCTGCTGGCACGGCGGCGGCAGGCGCTGGAGGCGGTGGCGGAGGGCCACGAAGAAGCGCTGATCCTGCCCGCCGATGTGACCGACCTGGCCGCCATGCAGGGCGCAGTGGCGGCGCTGGTGGCCCGCTTCGGCCGGCTCGATGCGCTGTTCAACAATGCGGGCATCTTCGCGCCGCAGGGCACCATAGACGAAATCGACCCGGAAGATTGGGCCGCCAGCCTCGCCGTGAACCTGACCGGCATGTTCAATGCGGCCCGCGTGGCATTCGGCCAGATGCGGGCGCAGGTGCCACAGGGCGGGCGGATCATCAATAACGGCTCGATCAGCGCCCATTCCCCGCGCCCCGGATCGGTCTGCTACACGACCACCAAGCATGGCGTGACTGGCCTGACCAGGACGCTGAGCCTTGATGGGCGGCCCTATGACATCGCCGCCGGTCAGATCGACATCGGCAATGCGCGCACGCCGCTCCTTGAAAGCGTGGCGGAGGGGGCGCGGGCGCTCGGCCAGGAAGAACCGCCGATCATGGAGGTGGAGGATGTCGCCCGCGCCGTGCTGCATATGGCCAGCCTGCCGCCGGGGGCGAATGTGCAGTCGATGACCGTGATGGCGACGAAGATGCCATTTGTTGGCCGAGGCTGAGGGGGCGCCGCGTCGGCGCGGCGTATTCCACGCGGTTTCGAAACCGCGTGGAAGGGCCGTCGACGGCCCTTCTTTCCAAGGCCTGTCGACAGGCCTTGCGCGCCGCTCAATTGCTGCGGATATACCGGAACACCGCCGAGGCCGACCAGCCCGCCGCGATGGCGATCACCAGCGACAGCAGCCCGTAGACCAGCGGGCGTTCATGCGCCAGCGTGTAGATCAGCCGTTCCAGCCCGACCTTGCGCACCTCGATGGCGGCGGTGTAGCTCGACACCACCTCGCGCCCGCGGGTCAGGAAGATGCGCGCGCGGTAATCGCCCTCGACCAGGTTGGCGGGCAGCGCGATGGAGGTGTTGAACAGGGTTTCGCCGCGCAGCGTGACCGTGTTTTCCAGCACCTGGTAGAGCCCCGCATCGGAGCGGATGCGGATCACGGCCTGGGTGAAATCGGCGGGCCTGTCGCTGCCGGTGCCCACGGCCCGGATCGCGCGCGGGATCGAGATGCGATGGCGCAGGTCCTCGGTCGATGTGATCACCTCGTTGAAAGGCGCGGTCGTGGCGACCGCATAGAAAGTGGGGGCGGCGTCGATCTCGACCGACTCGACATTCATCCAGATGCCGTAATTGCGGTCCATCCGGCGCACGGTGGCGGGGCGCGGAGGGCCCTCGATGGAGATGATGACCTCCAGCGGGTCTTCGCCCTCCACCGGTCCGTCTCGCCGCACCGCCCCGAAGACGAGGATTTCCGAGCCGTTGAAATTCGCGGTGATGGCGACGGATTCCTGGCTGAGGCCGACCACGATGGATTCGGGCGGGGTTTCGTCGTCTTCCTGCGCCAGCCCTGCGAGGGGGGCCAGCATCAGCGCACATATGAGGGCGAGCCGTTTCAATGCGACCCTTCCATGCCGATCGAGAACAGCTCGGCCGGTTGCACCAACAGGTCGAAGGCCAGCTTGCCGCAGACCGCCAGCACCATGATCGCCAGCAGGATGCGCAATTGTTCGGCCTTGAGGTAGACACCGATCCGCGCGCCCACCTGTGCGCCGACGACGCCGCCGACCAGCAGCAGCACCGCCAGAACCATGTCGACGGTAAAGTTCGTGGTCGCGTGCAGAAGCGTCGAAAAGGCGGTGACGAAGATGATCTGGAACAGCGACGTGCCGACCACGACCTTGGTGGGCATGCCGAGGATATAGATCATCGCGGGCACCATGATGAAGCCACCGCCGACGCCCATGATCGCGGCCAGCACACCGACCGCGACCCCGACCAGGAGCGGCGGAATGACGCTGAGGTAGAGGCCCGAGGTGCGGAACCGGGTCTTGAAGGGCAGGGCATGGATCCAGCCGCGATGGTGGCGGCGCGGTGGTGGGCCGCTGGCCTTGCGGGACTTGGCGATGGCGTTCAGGCTTTCGACGAACATCAGCGCGCCGATGATGCCGAGGAAAACCACGTAGGACAGCTTGACCAGCAGATCGACCTGCCCGATGGCGCGCAGCGCATTGAAAAGCTGCACACCGAGCGCGGCACCGATCAGCCCGCCAACCAGCAGCACGCCGCCCATCTTCAGATCGACCGTCTTGCGCTTGAAATGCGCCAGCACGCCGGAAAAGGAGGAGGCGACGATCTGGTTCGCCTCGGTCGCCACCGCGACGGCGGGCGGGATGCCGATGAAGAACAAGAGCGGCGTCATCAAGAACCCGCCGCCGACGCCGAACATGCCCGACAGGATGCCGACCAGCCCGCCAAGCCCAAGCAAAAGAAACGCGTTTACGCTGACTTCTGCGATGGGAAGGTAGATCAACATGTGCGGCGCATTTCCTTATACGTGCATGTCCCTTAGCCTGACCCGCGCGCCATTGCCAGTCACGCACGCGGGCCCCTGCCTGCGACAGATCGGAGCAATCGGCCCTTGGGTTCGGGGCCGGTGCGAAAAACCCGCGCCGCCGGGGATCGCGCGTCAGGTCGCGCGCAGATACCGGCGCAAGATCTTTTCCAGCTTGGCCGCGCCAAGCGGGGCCATCTCTTGGTGTGCTCGTGGCTGATGGACTCGTCGCTGAGGCCCGCCGCCATGTTGGTCACGGTCGAGATCGCGGCCGCCTTCAGCCCCAGGAACCGGGCCAGGATGACCTCCGGAACGGTCGACATGCCGACGGCATCGGCACCCAGGATGCGGATCGCGTTGATCTCAGCGGGGGTCTCGAAGGAGGGGCCGGAATACCAGGCATAGACGCCTTCGGACAGCGCGATGTCCTCGGCGATGGCGGCGGCCTGCAGGGCGCGGCGGATCGCCGGATCATAGGCGTCCGTCATCGGCACGAAGCGCCGGTCCGAGGCTTCCCCGATCAGCGGATTGAGGCCCGAGAAATTGATGTGATCGCTCAGCAGCATCAGGTCGCCGGGCTGGATATCGGGCCGCATGGAGCCTGCCGCATTCGTGGCAATCAGCGCCTCGGCCCCAAGCGCGTGCAGCACCTCCAGCGGAAAGCGCATCGCATCGCCGCGCCCGCTTTCGTAGTAATGCGCGCGGCCCCCGAAGACGGCGACACGCGTGCCCTCCAGATCGCCGATGACCAGCTTGGGATTGTGACCCGACACGCCCGCATGGGGAAATCCCGGTAGGTCGGCATAGTCGATCGCCACGCCCTCGACCGCGTCGGCCAGGTGCCCCAGGCCCGAGCCGAGGATCAGGCCGATGGCGACCGGATCGGCCCCCGCACGGTCGCGGATGGTTGCAAGCACACGGTCGAGCCCGGCCATCTCAGCGCTCCTTCACGTAAGGCTCGCCGCCGGCGCGTGGCGGAATCGCCTTGCCGACGAAGCCCGCCAGGATCACCACGGTCAGGATATAGGGCAGCGCCTGCATGAACTGCACCGGGATCACGAATTCGCCAATCGCGATGTTCTGATACCGCGCCCCCACCGCGTCCAGCAGACCGAAGAGCAGGCTGGCATAAAGCGCATACCAGGGCCGCCATTTGGCAAAGATGAGGGCGGCCAGCGCGATAAAGCCACGGCCCGCGCTCATGTCCTTGTTGAACCCGGCGGCCAGGCTGGTGGCAAGGTAGGCCCCCGCGATGCCGGTCAGCACGCCACAGATCAACACGGCCGAATAGCGCGCCCGCACGACCGAGATCCCGGCGGTATCGACCGCGGCGGGGTTTTCGCCCACGGCCCGCAGGCGCAGCCCGAACCGGGTGCGGTAGAGGACCCACCACGTCAGCGGCACGAAGAAGAAGGCCATGTAGACCAGGATCGAATGGCCCGAGATGAGGTCGGAATAGATCGGCCCGACCAGGGGCACGTCGGCGATTGCCTCGGCAAAGGGCAGGGTGATGTCGCGGAACCGGCCATCGCCCACCAGTTGCGGCGTGCGGCCGCCAAGCTGGAACCAGCTATCGCCAAGCACCACGGTCATCCCGGCAGCAAGGAAGTTGATCGCCACGCCCGAGATCAGCTGGTTGCCCCGGAAGGTGATCGAGGCCAGCCCGTGCAGCGCCGCAAAGACCATGGACGCGGCGATGCCCGCCAGAAGGCCGATCCAGACATTGCCGGTGAAGGCCGCGACCGAGGCCGAGAAGAAGGCCGAGATCAGCATCTTGCCCTCGAGCCCGATATCGAAAATGCCCGAGCGCTCCGAATAGAGCCCCGCCAGGCAGGCCAGCAGCAGCGGCGTCGCCGATCGGACGGTCGAGTCGAGCAGTTGGAGGATGGTTGCGAAATCCATGGCTCAGCTCCGGCTGGTGGCAAGTTTGAAGGCGGCAAAGGCAAAGAACACGCCAAGCGCGCCTTCGACCCCGGCCCTGGCGCGGGCATTGGGCGCGCGGAACGGGGCCAAGGACAGCGCGACGGCCCATGCCCCGTGCCCGAGGAACGAGATCAGGAAGCCGCAGACCAGGATCAGCGCGACACCGGGGCCGGATGACAGAACGCCGGTCAGGTGCGCAGCCCCGGCGATCAGCAGGTTGGGCAGCCGTTCGAGGATCATGCCCTCTCCCTCCTGAGGCTGAGGAACACCCGCGCGACGGGTGTGCGCACCATATTGTCCAATGCGCCGGTAAAGAGGATCACCAAGGCCTGGATCACCAGGAGCATCTCGCGGCTCACGGCGGGCATCTCGAACTCCAGCTCGGCCCCGCCCTGGTAGAGCATCCCGAAGAGGAGTGCCGCCAGGAACACGCCGACGGGGTGCGAGCGGCCCATCAGCGCCACCGCGATGCCGACGAACCCCGCGCCCTGCACCGGGTCGATGACCAGCCGTTCGGCCTCGCCCATCACCGAATTGATCGCCATCAGACCGCTCAGCCCGCCCGAGACCAGCATCGAGATCATGATGATCCGCACCGGGTTGATGCCGGCATAGACCGCACCGGGTTCGGAAAACCCGTAGGCCCGGATCTCGTAGCCGAGCCGGGTGCGCCAGATCATCAGCCAGACCCCGATACAGGCGGCGACGGCGACGAAGAACGAGACGTTGAGGGGGGTCGAGCGGCTGAAGCCGAGCCAGGGCGCGACATCATAGGCATTGGGCAGGCGCGCGCCCTCGGCAAAGCGCGCCGTTTCCGGGGCCATGTTGCCGGGCACGCGAAAGACGTTGACCAGCAGGTAGACCAGCAGCGCCGAGGCGATGAAGTTGAACATGATCGTGGTGATCACGATATGGCTGCCGCGCTTGGCCTGCAGATAGGCCGGGATCGCGGCCCAGGCCGCCCCGAAGATCGCCGCCCCGATCGTCGCGCCGAGCAGCGCCAGCGACCAATGCGGCCAGGGGATGTAGAGACTGACCATGGCCACGCCAAGCCCGCCCAACGCGGCCTGCCCCTCGCCGCCGATATTGAACATGCGGGCGTGGAAGGCCACCGCCACGCCAAGCCCGGTGAAGATGAAGTTGGTGGCGTAATAGAGGGTAAAGCCCCATCCATAGGCGCTGCCGACGGAGCCCCGGATCATGACCTGCAATGCCTCGACCGGGCTTTCGCCGATATAGAGCACGACCAGCGCCGACACCGCCAATGCCAGCACCAGATTGATGAAGGGGATCAGCGCCACGTCGGCCCATCTCGGCATCTTGTCCATTACGCGGCCCCCTTGGTCACACCGGCCATCAGCAGGCCGAGTTCCCCCTCATTGGTCTCGTCCGGCAGGCGCTCGCCCATGATGCGCCCGTCGAACATCACCGCGATGCGGTCCGATAGCGAGAAGATCTCGTCCAGCTCGACCGAGACCAGCAAGATCGCCTTGCCCTCGTCGCGCAGGGCAATGATCTGCTTGTGGATGAACTCGATCGCGCCGATATCCACGCCCCGCGTCGGCTGCCCGACCAGCAGCAGGTCCGGGTTGCGCTCGATCTCGCGGGCGACGACGATCTTCTGCTGGTTGCCGCCCGAGAAATTCTTGGCCTGCAACATCGGATCGGGCGGGCGCACGTCGTAATGTTCCATCTTTTCGGCCGTGTCGCGCTTCATCGCGGCATTGTCCATGAAAAGGCGGTTCTTCTGGTATTTCGGATCGTGGTGATAGCCGAAGGCGACGTTTTCCCACGCCGCGAAATTCATGATCAGCCCCTCGCGCTGGCGGTCCTCGGGCACATGCGCGATGCCACGCTTGCGGCGGCTCTGGCCGTCGGATTTCGCCCCGGTCAGGTCGATGCTGTCGCCGTTCAGGACGATCTCGCCGCTGGTCGCGGCGATCATGCCGCCGAGCACTTCCAGCAACTCGGTCTGGCCATTGCCGGACACCCCCGCGATGCCCAGGACCTCGCCGGCCCTGATCTCGAAACTGACGCCTTTCAGCCGTTCGACCTTCTGTTCGTCATGCACCACCAGGTCGCGCACTTGCAGGACCGTCTGGCCCGGTTTCGTCGGGGACTTGTCCACCCGCAAGAGAACCTTGCGCCCCACCATCAGTTCGGCCAGTTCCTCGGGGCTGCTGTCGGCGGTCTTGACCGTCGCGGTCATCTCGCCGCGCCGCATGACGCTGACGGTATCGGTCACATCCATGATCTCGCGCAGCTTGTGGGTGATCATGATGATCGTCTTGCCCTCGTCCTTGAGACGTCCGAGGATGCGGAAAAGCTGATCGGCCTCGGCGGGCGTCAGAACCCCGGTGGGTTCGTCCAGGATCAGGATGTCCGCCTCGCGGTAGAGCTGTTTCAGGATCTCGACCCGCTGCTGGTGACCGACGCTGAGATCCTCGATGATCGCATCGGGATCGACATGCAGCTCATATTCCGCCGCCAGTTCGGTCAGCAGCTTGCGCGCCTTGGCGACCGAGGGCTTCAGCAGCGCGCCATCCTCGGCCCCCAGGATGACATTCTCGACAACGGTGAAATTCTCGACCAGCTTGAAATGCTGGTGGACCATGCCGATGCCCGCGCGGATCGCGGCCTGGCTGTCGGGGATCGGGGTCAGGGTGCCATTGATGAAGATCTCGCCCTCATCGGCCTTGTAGAACCCGTAGAGGATCGACATCAGCGTCGATTTTCCGGCCCCGTTTTCACCCACGATGCCGTGGATTGTGCCCTTGCGGACCTTGATCGAGATGTCCTTGTTGGCCTGGACCGGCCCGAAGGCCTTGGAAATGCCCTTGAGCTCGATGGCATAGGGCGCGCTGTCCGATTGGGCGTCTGTCATTGGCTGATCTCTGTCCCGCGTGGTCTTGTTGGTCTTTCCGGCCCGCCGCCCGGGCAGACTCAGACGTTACCACAGCACTTCCCCCTGTCCAGCGCCGAGGCAACAGAAAACGGGCCGCCCCTTGCACCGGGCGGCCCGTCCTTGTCATGTCAGGGCTGTGGCGATCACATCACCGGGCAGGCCCCGTCATCCGAGTAGTTATGCACCTCGATCTCGCCGGAGATGATCGCGTCGCGGGCCTCGGCCACACGCGCCTGCATCTCTTCGGTGATCAGGTCGGCGTTGTTCTCGTCCAGCGCATAGCCCACGCCGTCTTCTTCGAGGCCAAAGAAGTGCAGGCCGGTCTCGATCTCCTCGACGGGAGTCGAGAAAGCGTCATAGACGGCCACATCGACGCGCTTCAGCATCGAGGTCAGGACCGAGCCGGGATGCAGGTGGTTCTGGTTGCTGTCCACGCCAATACCCAGAATGCCCTCATCCGCCGCGGTTTGCAGGACGCCCAGGCCGGTGCCGCCTGCGGCCGCGAAGACCACGTCGGCGCCCTGGCTGATCTGGCCACGGGTCAGTTCACCGCCGCGCACCGGGTCGTTCCAGGCCGCGGGCGTTGTGCCGGTCATGTTCTGGATGATCTCGATATCGGGATCGACCGCACGCGCGCCTTGCGCATAGCCGCAGCCAAAGCGGCTGATCAGCGGAATATCCATGCCGCCGACAAAGCCGACCGTGCCGGTCTCGGAGGCCATCGCGGCCAGCATCCCCACCAGGTACGAGCCCTGCTCCTCCCGGAACACGACCGAGCGCACGTTCGGCGCGTCGACCACGCCGTCGATGATCACGAAGGTGGTGTCGGGATAGTCGGGGGCCACGACTTCCAATGCCGAGGCCTGGCTGAAGCCTGCCATGACGATGGGGTTCGAGCCCGCTTCGGCCAGGCGGCGCATCGCCTGTTCGCGCTGCGCGTCCGACTGCAACTCGATCTCGCGGTAGGAATTGCCGGTTTCCTCCGACCACTGCTCGGCCCCGCGCCAGGCGGCCTCGTTGAACGAGCGGTCGAACTTGCCGCCGAGGTCGAAGATGATGGCCGGGTCCTGGGCCAGCGCGGCACCGGCCGAAAGGGCCATGGCCGCAGCGGCACCGAGGAAGGTTTTCATGAGTGTCATATAAGTCTCTCCCGAGTTGGATGGCGGCGGGGCATCGTTCGAAAGGCGTGTGCCCCGCCCGCAAAGATCATCTGATCCCTGCGGGATTAAGGCCAAAGAGGGGGCGGGCGGTCAACCGGATTCTGGCATTGCGACCGTGCCGGAGGTCAGGTTTCGCGCCATCAGAACCGCATCGGCCCGCGTTCCGTCGGGGCAGGCGTAGTAGGCGGGACGCAGGCCGATGCGCCGGAATCCGGACGCCTGGTATAGGGCAATCGCGCCTGCGTTTCCGGCGGCAACCTCAAGAAACATGGCCTCGCCCCCCCGCGCCGCGGCCCTGTCCAGGGCGGCCCCCATCAGGCCCTGCGCGATTCCCTTGCGCCGATGCGCCGGATCAACGGCGATGGTCAGAAGCTCGGCCTCGCCTGCAAGGGTGCGGACGAGGGCGAAGCCGTGATCATGGGGAATCAGGTCGCAGAGGGGATCGGCCAGGAAGCCCGCGAACTCCTCCGCCCGCCACGGGCGCGGCACCGTGAAGCCGGCGCGGTGCAGGCTGGCCAGCGCCTCGGGCGTCACAGCAGGACCGGCCCGGTATCGCGCGCGGGTGCCGCATCGGGGCTGCGCAGATAGAGAGGGGCGGGGCGGGGGGCACCGTCGCGGTAGCGCCGCGCCGCGATCCGGGCGATGGCAGGGGCGGGCGCAAAGGGGGCGGGGCCGGTTTCGGCATTCAGCTTGGTCGCTATCTCGGCGGCACGGTTGCCGAGACACATCAGCCCCGGAAGCGACCAGCTATCGTCAATCGCGTCGAAGGCCACCATTTCAGGGCCGCGATGCGCGCCCTCGGCAAAGCGTTGCAGGTAGAGCTGGTCGCGCCGCGCGTCGATGCTGGCCAGAACCGGGCCGTCATGGCCCTCGCGCAGCGCCTCCAGCAGCGTCACACCGACCGCCGGGATGCCGAGCGCCAGCGCCAGCCCCCGTGCTGCCGAGACCGAGATACGCACGCCGGTGAAATTGCCCGGACCGATCCCGACGCCAATGGCGGTCAGGTCGCGCAGACCCGCACCGCCCGCGCCCATCACCGCCTCGATCATCGGCATCAGCGCCTCGGCCTGGCCCTTGCCCATCTCCACCTGCTGAGCCGCCAGCACCCTGTCGCCCGACAACAAAGCGGCCGCACAATGCGCGGCCGATGTGTCGAAGCTGAGGATCAGGGGGGTGTCAGACGGCAACGGGCCGCACCTCGACCACTTCGGGGATGTAATGGCGCAGCAGGTTCTCGATCCCCATCTTCAGCGTCACGGTCGAAGACGGGCAGCCCGCGCAGGCACCCTGCATGTGCAGGTAGACAATGCCACGGTCAAAGCCGTGGAAGGTGATGTCGCCACCGTCCTGCGCCACGGCAGGCCGTACGCGGGTGTCAAGCAACTCCTTGATCTGGCCCACGATCTCGGCATCCTCACCGCTGTGTTCGGCATGGCCGCCCGCGCCTTCGGAGCCCTCCATGGCGGGCGCGCCGGATTGGAAATGCTCCATGATCGCGCCCAGGATGGCGGGTTTCACATGGTCCCATTCGACGCCGTCCTGCTTGGTCACGGTCACGAAATCGGTGCCCAGGAACACGCCGGTCACACCATTGACGCCGAAGATGCGGCTGGCCAGCGGCGAATTGCCCGCCGTGTCCGCCGCCGGGAAATCGGCGGTGCCTGCGTCCAGCACCTGCTGGCCCGGCAGGAATTTCAGCGTGGCGGGGTTCGGGGTGGATTCGGTTTGGATGAACATCGGGCGCACTCCTTCGCGGTTGCATCGGATATGCGCGTCAGGGGCGCAAATGTCAAGATTTAGAACCGTTCTAAACGGTCAGGTGATCGCCTCGAGCTGCTCTTTCGACAGCTCCCCCGGCACGATGGTGATCGGCACCGGCAAGGTGCCCGCGCTCTTGGTCAGCGACGTGACCAGCGGCCCCGGCCCCTTGCGGCCCGTTCCGGCCCCCAGGACCATCACGCCGATCTCGCGGTCTTCCCGGACCTGCGCCAGGATCTCGTCGAGCGGCACGCCCTCGCGGATCACCAGTTCGGGGTCGACATTCTGCTTGTCGCGCATCCACTTGGCGAAGACATTGAAATGTGCCTCGATCCGCTCGCGGGCCTCGGCGCGCATGACCTCGCCCACGCCGATCCAGTGGTTGAACTCATCGGGCGGAATCACCGACAGAACCTGCACGCCGCCGCCGGTATGCGCCGCCCGCATCGCGGCAAAGCGCATCGCGTTCAGACATTCGCGTGAGTCGTCCAGAACGACAAGAAACTTGCGCATGGGCTGATCCTTCTCTCCCCGGCGGGCATCATGGCCGAGCACGGCCCATCCCGCAACCGCCGGATTTTCCTTGGGCCGGACGCATGACCTGCGGCATGATGGCACCGGCAAGGGGGGGGCGCGATGGCATTCTACCACGATCTCAAGGGCTATGGGCCTGAAAAAGCGGCCTGGATCGCGCAGCGCCTGCTGGAGTTGCGCGCCGACTTGGAATTGCAGATCCGGGTGCGGCGGCGGTCGAACTCGCTGATCATCGGCTCGTGGAACATCCGCGCCTTCGACGATGGCCGCCCCCGCATGGACGAGAGCTTTCACTATATCGCCGAGATCATCGACAATTTCGACATCTGCGCCGTGCAGGAGGTGAAGTCCGACCTTGCCCCCCTGCGCCGGTTGGTGAAGCTGCTTGGGCCGTCCTGGGATTTCTTCGTCTCCGACGTGACCGAGGGCGGCCCCGGCAACCGCGAACGCATGGCGTTTCTCTACAATCGCAACCGGGTCCGGTTCCGCAACCTGATCGGCGAGTTGGTGCTGCCGCAGGAGGCCCTGATCGAGGGGCGGCAGATCGCGCGTTCGCCCTTCTTCGCCAGTTTCCAGGCCGGCTGGTTCCGCTTCACCCTGTGCAGCGCGCATATCCTCTATGGGGGCACGGGGCCGCGCGACCATGCCCTGCGCGCCGCCGAGATCGCGGCCATTTCCGACGCGCTGATCAAGCGTTCGAATGCCGAGGATGAGGTTTATGTCCTGCTTGGTGACATGAATATCGAGGCGGCTGATGACAGCATCATGCAGGCGATGACAGACCGCAGGCTGCATGTGCCCCTGTTCGGTCCGACCAATCTGGGCGGGACCAAGCATTACGACCAGATCGCCTTTACCAAGGATCACGTCAAGACGCGGCTTCTGAACAAGGGCTGTTTCGATTGGCGCAGCGCGGTCTACCGGCCCGGCGACATGGACCATTACCGGCCTCACGCGAACGCGATGCGGGATGCGCCCTACAAGGATTTCTCACGCTCCTACAAGACCTGGGCCACCTACGAGATGTCCGATCACCTGCCGATCTGGATCGAACTTGAGGTGGACTATTCCGACGACTACCTGCGCCGGTTCGTGCCTTAGCCGCCCTTCGCCCAGGCCCAGTAGAGATCGCGCGCGGCCCTTGCGACCGGGCCGACCTGGTAATGGGTGCCGTCGAACTCCACCACCGGGGTGACCTTGGACATGTTGCCGGACATGAAAACCTCGTCCGCGCTGCGGAAATCGTCGAAACTCAGCACCTCTTCGCGCACGTCATGGCCCGCCGCGCGCAGGTTGACGATATGGCGCGCGCGGGTAATGCCGGACAGGAAGGTGCCGTTTGGCACCGGCGTGCGCACGATGCCGTCCTTGACCATGAAGATATTGGCGGTGGCGGTCTCGGCGACATTGCCCATCGCATCGGCCACCAGCGCGTTGTCATAGCCCTTGGCGCGCGCCTCGGCCAGCATCCGGGCGTTGTTGGGGTAGAGGCAGCCCGCCTTGGCATTGGTCACGTTGTCGGCCAGCACCGGGCGGCGGAACTGCGTCGTGGTCAGGCGCGCGGTGCGATCTGGCGGGGCCAGCGGAATCTGTTCCAGGCAGATGCAGAACCCGACCGTGTCCGATTTCGGCACCACCGCGGTCGCGTCCCCGTCGAGGCCCCAATACATCGGTCGGATATAGAGCGGCGTATCGGCATCATAGAGCGCGATGCCCTGCCAGGTGATGTCATGGATCTCCTGCGCCGAGTGCGTCGGCTCCAGCATCAGGGCACGGGCCGATCGGTTCACCCGCTCGCAATGTGCCATCAGGTCGGGGGCGACGCCATAGGCGTAGCGCGCGCCGTCGAAGACCGTGCTGCCGACCCATGCGCCATGATCGGCGGCGCGCATGATGGGCACGTCGCCCTCATGCCATTGGCCTTCGAAATATGTGCGGATATTGGTGCCGGTCGCCATTGCAGATGCCCCCTTTCAGATCTCGGGGGCACCTTGCGTCGTATCGGGCCTAGCGTCCAGACGTAAAGCCCTGCTGGTAGTCCATGGTGACGGGAATCGCCGCAGGCTCGGGCTTGTCGGCTGCCGCCGCGGTTTCGGGCTTCGCTTGGGGGGCCTGCGTGACGGGTGTAGGCGTCGGGTGTGCAAGTGTCTTGGCGTCAGACATGCCGTCTCCTCCTTGTCGATTTTTATTGACTGTCGCGCCTCGTGAGAAGGCGCAAGTGCACTATCCCGCTTAGGTCTTAAGCGCGGGTTAACGCTAACAAGGAGGGTTTAGCCGATCAGGCTCAAAATGCCAAGGGTCAAGCGCGCGGGACCGGGGATTGGGCGGTGCCTTGCGCATGAATGTTGCGTCAAATCAGGGCTGATCTGTCAGATGTTGCGGCAGTTTGTCCCGCTCGGATCAGCGTCCGACCATGCCGACGATGCGGTAGGTTTCCTCCAGAACCGGCGCGCTCAGCGCGCGGGCCCGGTCCGCCCCGCGCGCCAGGATGCGGTCGATCTCACCCTCGTCCTGCATCAGCCGGGCCATCTCATCCGCGATCGGAGCCAGTTTTTCCACCGCGATCTCGGCCAGGTCCTGCTTGAAATAGCCAAAGAGCTTGCCCGCATTGGCCTCGACCACTGCCTCGGGCGTGGTTTCGGCCAGCGCGGCCCAGATATTGACCAGGTTGCGCGCCTCGGGCCGTGCGTCCAGCCCCCCCAGATTGTCGGGCAGCGGGTCGGGGTCGGTCTTGGCCTTCCTGATCTTCCTGGCGATCGTGTCGGCATCGTCGGTCATGTTGATGCGCGTCATGTCGGACGGGTCGGATTTCGACATCTTCTTGGTCCCGTCGCGCAGGTTCATCACGCGGGTGGCGGCGCCTTCGATCACAGGTTCGGTGATGGGGAAGAAATCGACGCCGTAGTCATGGTTGAACTTGGCCGCGATATCGCGGGTCAGCTCAAGATGCTGCTTCTGGTCCTCGCCTACCGGCACATGGGTCGCATGATAGATCAGGATGTCAGCGGCCATCAGCGCCGGATAGGCGAAAAGCCCAAGCGATGCGGCCTCGGCATTCTTGCCTGCCTTGTCCTTCCATTGCGTCATCCGGCCCATCCAGCCCATGCGCGCGACGCAGTTGAAGATCCAGGCAAGCTGCGCGTGTTCCGGCACCTGGCTCTGGTTGATCAGGATGGATTTCTCCGGGTCGATCCCGGCGGCGATGAAGCCCGCGCACAGCTCGCGCGTGCTGCGGGCCAGCGCGGCGGGATCCTGCCAGACGGTGATCGCGTGCAGATCGACCATGCAATAGACGGTCTCGTGCGTCCCGGCGTTCTGCATGTCGACCCACCGCTTCATCGCGCCCAGGTAATTGCCCAGATGCAAATCCCCCGAGGGCTGCATCCCCGAGAACACACGGGGGGTAAACTTGGCTGTCATCGCTGTCGCCCTTCGCTGGTGCCCTTGCGGTCGGGGCATCTTTTCATCCACGCGCGTCTCGCTTACCCATGGGCGCAAGGCCCGTCAACCGAGAGGCACAGACGATGCGTAGCGACGATTCATCCCCCTTCAACGTGATCCCGCCCGCCGTGGTGGCCCTGTCGGTCCTGATCGCGGGGCTGGAGGTGATGTTCCAGCTTGCCGCCGCCGGAATACTCGGCGGGCAGGACGGGGTCGGCTGGCGCATCGCGGCGCTGACCGATTACGCGGTGCGCGACGATGTCTGGGAATGGATGCTGGCCAACCGGAATTTCCGGCCCGATGAACTGCTCCGCTTCATCGCCTATCCGCTGCTGCATGGCGGCTTCGTTCATGCGGCCTTTGTCGTTGTCTTCCTGCTGGCCCTTGGCAAGCTGGTGGCCGAGGCGTTCTCCTCCGCCGCCTTCCTCGCGATCTTCTGGATCTCGGCCCTTGTCGGCGCATTGGCCTTCGTCACGATCCTGGACAGCCGTCCGGCACTGGTCGGGGGCTATCCCGGTGTTTATGGCCTGATCGGGGCGTTTTCCTTCATCCAGTGGGTCGGCCTGCGCGGCACCGGAGGCAGCCAGTTCCGCGCGTTCCAGCTGATCGCCATCCTGCTGGCGATCCAGCTTCTCTTTGCCACGCTTTACGGCCAATACGGGGATATCGTCGCCGATCTCGGCGGCTTCGTGACCGGGTTCCTCCTGTCCTTCCTGCTAAGTCCTGGCGGCTGGCATCGCTTCCTGGTCAAGATCCGGCGGCGTTAGCCCCGGCGCAGGGCCTGCCGGAAATCGGACAGGCGAAACGCGCCCATCACCTGCCCCGCGACCCCGTAGACCGCGATCCCGAGCACCACCAGAAGCGCCAGCGCCAGGTAGCGCCAGCCGCCCGTTTCCAGCATCGGCGCCAGCGCGCGGGCCAGGCCCCAGAGGAACGCCGCCATGAGAGCCGAGGCCATCACGATCCGGCCAAGACGCGCCATATAGCGGGCGTCGAACCGCGCGACGTCTCCGAATTTGCGCGCGCCCCAGAACAGCAGCCCGCACATCGCCCAGGCCGAGACCGTGGCGGCGACGGCAGGGGCCAGCCAGCCGATCCAGGGCATGAGGCCGAAGGCGAGAGCGGCATTCACCACCATCGCAACCAGCGCATAGCGGAAGGGCCGCGCCGTATCCTCGCGCGCGAAGAAGAGCGGCTGTTGCAGCTTTTGCAGGACGAAGGCGGGCAGGCCGAGACCGTAGATCGCCAGGGCGGAGGCAATGGCGGCACTGTCGCTGGCCTCGGTCGCGCCGCGTTCATAGAGGACCGAGACCAGCGGCAGGGGGATGACAAGGAAGGCCGCCGCGCAGGGCAGGGTCAGGGTCATGGCAAATTCGCCCGCACGGCTGAAAGAGGACCGAGCGCCCGCGTCATCGCCCGATTTCAGCCGCCGCGACAGCTCCGGCAGCAGCACGATGCCGATGGCGATGCCGACCACGCCAAGCGGCAATTGATAGAGCCGGTCGGCCGCGAAAAGCCAACTGACCGCGCCCTCGGTGCGCGAGGCGACCAGTTGCCCCACGACAAGATTGATCTGCACCACGCCATTGGCGAGCGCGGCAGGCAGGCCCACGGCCACAAGGTGCTTCATCTCGGGCGACCAGCGCGGGCGGCTTGGCCGGATCACGACGCCCGCCTTCTCCGCCGCGCGCCAGACCAGCGCCAGTTGCGCGGCCCCCGCCAGTGGAATGGCCCAGAGAAGCCAGGTGATCACCGCGCCACCCGTCAGCGCGCCAAGCGTCATCGCACCGATGGCGAAGATGTTGAGCAGCACCGGCGCGGCGGCGGCGGCGGCGAAACGGCCATTGGCGTTCAATACGCCCGAGAACAGCGCCGCCAGCGACATGAACAGGATGTAGGGAAAGACGATGCGCCCAAAGCCCACGGCGAGGTCGAACCGTTCATCGCCCCGGAACCCCTCCGCCGTGGCCCAGACCAGCGCGGGCATGAAGACCATGCCAAGTGCGACCAGCACAAGCACGACCGCCGAGAGACCGCCGAACGCCTCGCGCGCGAAATCATCGGCATCCGCGCCCGCCTCGGCGCGCTTGGCATACATCGGCACGAAGGCCGCGTTGAACGCGCCTTCGGCCAGGAAGCGGCGGAAGAGGTTGGGCAGCCGGAAGGCGGCGACGAAGGCATCCAGCAACGGGCCGGGGCCGATCAGCGCCAGGATCAGGATCTCGCGCAGGAACCCCATGACGCGGCTGACCAGCGTCCAGCCCCCCACGGTCAGGAACCCCGAGACCAGCCGGATGGGCCGCGCGCTCATGCGCCCGCCCGTTCCGCGACGCGGGCGATGGCGGCGCGCAGCTTCTTCTCCAGCGCCTCCTGCTTGAGCTTGTTGTGCAGCTTCAACCCGAACATGTCCTTGACGTAGAAACTGTCGATCACCTGTTCGCCGAAGGTCGCGACGACGGCGCTGGCGATGTAGATATTGCTGTCGGCCAGCGTCTTGGTCAGGTCATAGAGCAGGCCGGGCCGGTCGCGGGTATCGACCTCGATGATCGTGTAGATCTCGGATCCGTCATTGTCGAAGGTGATCGTGGTCGGCACGTTGAAGCGGCGTTCACGCTTCTTGATCTTGTCGCGCTGGTCCATCGCGGTCGAGGTCACGACCTCGCCCTTCAGCGTCTTCTCCATCATCGTGCGCAGGCGGGGCAGGCGGCGTTCCTCGTAGGGGTGGCCCTCGTGGTCCTGCACCCAGAAGACGGCGGTGGCATAACCGTCCTTGGTGGTGAAGGTGCGCGCATCGACGACATTGGCCCCCACCAGGCTGAGCGCGCCCGCCATGCGGCTGAAGATGCCGGGATGATCGGCCAGCGCGAATGAGACGCGGGTGGCGTCGCGATCCTCGTCCAGGCCGGTTTCGATGCGGATCTCGTGCTCGGTTATATCGCGCAGCATCTCGGCGAAGATGACATGCGCATCGGTGTGCAGGCCCTGCCAATAGGGCGCGTAATGGCGCCCCGTCTCGGCAGTCAGCGCCTTGCGGTCCCAGCCTTTCAGCCGCGCGCGCAGGGCCTTCTTGGCCTCGGTCTTGCGCTTGTCGCGGTTCAGGTCCTCCAGCCCCGTCTCCAGCGCCTCGCGCGTGGTGTGGTAGAGTTGGCGCAGAAGCGTCGCCTTCCAGTTGTTCCACACTTTCGGCCCGACGCCGCGAATGTCGCAGACCGTCAGCACCGTCAGCAGGTCCAGCCGCGCGATGGTCTTCACCGCCTTGGCGAAATCGCGCACCGTTCGCGGGTCGGAAATGTCGCGCTTCTGCGCCATGTCCGACATCAGCAGGTGATGGCGCACCAGCCAGGCGACGGTTTCGGTATCCTCGGGTTTCAGACCCAGGCGCGGGCACATCAGCCGCGCGATCCGGGCCCCCAGGACAGAGTGATCCTCGGATCGGCCCTTGCCCAGGTCATGGATCAGGCAGGCCAGGTAGATGACCTTGCGGTTGACGCCCGCCTTGAGGATGGCGGAGGCCACCGGCAATTCCTCCTCGACCTCGCCGCGTTCGATCTGTGCCAGGTGCGAGATCACCTGGATCGTGTGCTCGTCGACCGTGTAGCTGTGATACATGTTGAACTGCATCATCGCCACGACCGGCGCGAATTCCGGCAGGAAGGCGGCAAGCACGCCAAGCTCGTTCATCCGGCGCAGCGCGCGTTCGGGATTGCCGTGTTTCAGCAGCAGGTCCATGAAGATGCGGGTGGCGACCTTGTCGCGGCGCATCTCGTCGTCAATGAGGTGCAGGTTGGCCACCACCAGCCGCATCGCATCGGGATGGATCAGGTAGCGGGTGCGCAGCGCCTCCTCGAAGAGGCGCAGAAGGTTCAGCTTGTCGGACAGGAACTCTGCGTCATCGACGATGGCCAGCCGCCCCTGGATCACGGTGAAATTCGGTTTCAGCTTGCGCCGCCGCGCCCGCGCCCCGCGCAGAAGGCCGATCAGCATCGGCTCCTTCTTCAGATGCGCCGCCTCCATCGCGGTCAGGAAGATGCGGGTCAGCTCGCCTACGCGGGTGGCGTGGCGGAAATAGTCCTGCATGAAATGCTCGACCGCCCGCCGCCCCCCGTGATCGACATAGCCGATGCGCTCGGCCACCTCGACCTGCAGATCGAAAGTCAGCTGGTTCTGCGCCCGGCCCGTGATCAGGTGCAGATGACAGCGCACCGCCCAGAGGAACCGCTCGGCGGCATTGAAGGCGCGGTATTCGTCCAGCGAAAAGACGCCGAGATCGACCAGTTCGCGCGCGCGCTGCACGTCATGCTCGTATTTCGCGATCCAGTAGAGCGCCTGCAGGTCGCGCAGGCCGCCCTTGCCCTCCTTCACGTTCGGCTCGACCACGTAGCGCTGGCCGCCCTGTTTCTCATGCCGTTCGGCGCGTTCCTCCAGCTTGGCCTCGATGAACTCGCTGACGGTGCCGGCAAAGACCTTGTCATGCAGGGTGCGGGTCAGATCCTCGGCCAGCCCCGCATCGCCCGCGACATAACGCATCTCAAGCAGTGAGGTGCGGATGGTGAAATCCTGGCGGGCCAGCCGGACGCAATCGGGGATCGAGCGGCTGGCGTGACCCACCTTAAGGCGCAGATCCCACAAGATGTAGAGGCAGCTTTCGATCACGCTCTCGGCCCATCCGGTCATCTTCCAGGGCAGCACGAAGAGCAGGTCGAGGTCGGAATAGGGCGCCATCTCGGCGCGTCCCGAGCCGCCAACCGCCATCAGCGCCAGGCGTTCGGCCTCGGTCGGGTTGGGGCAGGGGTGCAGATAGGTGGTGGCCACGCGCAGCGTCTCGCGCACCATCCCGTCGGCCAGAAGGGCATAGGCCCGCAACACCCGGCGCGCGGCCAGCGGCTTTTGTGCGAAGGCCGCGGCGATGGCGGCGCGCGATCTGTCCTGAACCTCGTTCAGCACCGCGACCGTTGCGGCGCGGATGTCAGCGGCATCGCTCAGACCGGCCAGGTCGGCATCCAGCCGGTCAGCGACGGCGCTTGCGTCAAATATCTCGGACCCCGGAAGAATAAGCTCTCCGGGGTCCGATGAAATGGCGGGAAGGCGGGGGTTCCGGTCAGAAGCCGGGACCGCCAAGGCGTCCTGGAGCGGGGTCAATGATCGCCACCTGTTGATCTTGGATTTCAGCGATGGCCAGCGCGCGCTGCACGGTGCCGGTGCTGCGCAGACGGAACGCGCCCCCGGCCCCGTTGAAGCCGGTCGCGCCCGCCAGATTGGTCACCCCGAGGGCACCGGTCGTTGCCGCCGTTTCGCCGACCGCGCGCATCGCGTCATAGCCGATCCCGGCCAGCACATGCGGCGCGTCGCCATAGGCGGCGGTGTAGCGCGCGTTGAAGGCGGCGGCGGCGTTCGGGTCGGGCAGCGCGAACCAGCCGCCCTGCAGCCCCGACAGCTCCAGCGTCTGCGAGGGCACATCCCACCGGGTCAGGCCCATCACCCGCACCGCCTCGGTGTCCAGCCCGTTCTCCGGCAGAAGCTGCGCGAAGAGGGGCAGGGCGGCGGAGGCGTCCGAGGTGATCACCAGCGCATTGGCATCCGCCGACCGGATCTGGCCCATCACGTCGGGAATGGCGTTGATCACGCCGGTTTGCGAGAACTCGTAGCTGGTCACGCCCGCGACCGTGCCGCCGGCGCGGGAAACGGCGCTCTGCACCGCGTCGCGCGCGACCTCGCCGGCCAGGTTCTGCGCGTGCAGGATCATCACCCGGTTGCGCCCCTGCGTGACCGCGTAGCCCGCCAGCCGCTCGGCGGTGTTCTCGTAGGTGTTGCCGAGGACAAAGACATTGCCGCCCGCGATTTCGGTGTTGTTGGAGAAGCTCAGCACCGCGATATTGCTGCTGGCGACGGCCACGCCAACGGCGGCGGCGGCATCCGAGCGCAGCGGCCCGATGATGACCTGCGCGCCGTCCTGCACCGCCTGGCGCGCCACCGACGCGGCCTGTGCGGCATTGCCCGCCGTGTTGTAGACGGTCAGCTCGACCTCGACGCCGTTCAATTCCGAGGCCGCCAGCCGTGCCGCGTTTTCCAGCGACCGCGCGACCAGCTCGTCGCCTGCATTGGCCGAGCCATAGGGCAGCAGCATGGCGACCGACACAGGCGTGCCGCTGCGCAGTTGCGGGCCCGCGCCGCCGATCGGCAAGGCCACGTCGCAGGCGGCCAGCACGAAGGCGAGGAAGGTCAGGATCAGATAGCGTGGCGTCCGGCGAAGCAGGCTGATAGCAATGGTCATGAAAGCCGTCTCCCGATGCGGCGAGGGGGATGTTTTGCCCGGACCCTACACGGGTTCATTGCCACAAGTAAACGACAGGAAACGCCCGCGATGAGTGATCAGCCAGCCACCGCCAAAAAGGGGCTCGCGCACGACCTTGCACCGGGCCTCTACCTTGTGGCGACCCCGATCGGGGCGGCGCGCGACATCACGCTGCGCGCGCTCGATGTCCTGGCCGGGGCCGATGCGATCGCGGCCGAGGATACCCGCACCGCCCGCAAGCTGATGGAGATCCACGGGGTCGCCGTCGCCGGGCGGCCTCTTCTGGCCTATCACGATCACAGCAAGGACAGCGCCCGTACCCGCGTGCTGCGCCTGATCGAGGAGGGCAAATCCGTGGCCTATGTCTCCGAGGCCGGCACGCCGCTGGTCGCCGATCCCGGCTACCAACTGGCCCGCGCCGCGATTGCGGAGGGCTTGCCGGTGACCACCGCGCCGGGGGCCTCGGCGGCCATCGCCGCGCTGTGCCTCTCGGGCCTGCCAAGCGACCGTTTCCTCTTCGCGGGTTTCGCGCCGCAGTCCAGGGCCGCGCTGAAGACCTGGGTCGCGGAACTGGCCCCGATCCGCGCCACGCTGATCCTCTACGAATCGCCGCGCCGGATTCACAAATTGTTAGATGTTTTGGCGGATGGTCTGGGGGGCGACCGGCGGGTCGCGATCTGCCGGGAACTGACGAAACATTTCGAAGAGGTGCTGCGCGGCAGTATTGATGACCTGCGTGACCGAATCGCGGATCGAGCGCTCAAGGGCGAAATCGTCGTCGTAATCGACAAGGGCGACGCGGTGGAAACAGACGCGGAAACACTTGACGATGCGTTGCGTCAGGCCCTTGTCGGCCAGTCGGTCAAGGATGCGGCGGCGATGGTGGCGGCGGCGACCGGGTTGCCGAAGCGGCAGGTATACCAGGCGGCATTGCAACTGTCGCGGCAGGAGGATGAGACATGAGCGGCAAGGTTTCCTATCTCGCGGGGTTGTCGGCGGAAGACCAGGTTGCACGCGACTACGCCCGCTCGGGCCATGTGATTCTCTCCCGCCGCTGGCGGGGCGCGGGCGGTGAGATCGACCTTGTCGTCGAACGCGATGGCGTTGTCATCTTCATCGAGGTCAAGAAAAGCCGCGATCACGCGCGTGCCGCGGAACGCCTGTCGCAACGCCAGTTGCGCCGCATCTTCCTCAGCGCCGAGGATTACATCGGCTCGCTGCCGGACGGGGCCAACACCAATGCCCGCGTCGACGTGGCGCTGCTCGACGCGCAAGGCCGGATCTGCATCCTCGACAACGTGATGTGCGCCTGAGGCGGCAGGCCCGCCATTGCACCTCGCGCCAACTCGGGTCATCTATGCCGCAGCCTGACCAGCCCGGAGATGCGCCATGGCCCTCAAGATTGCCTTCCAGATGGACCCGATCGACGCGGTCGATATCGACGCCGACAGCAGTTTCCGCATCGCCGAGGAGGCGCAGGCGCGCGGTCATTCGCTGTTTTACTACACCCCCGACAAGCTCGCCTACCAGGAGGGGCGGATCACCGCGCGGGGCTGGCCGCTCACGGTCCGCCGACAGCGCGGCGATCACTTCACCCTGGGCGACAGGGCCGAGGTCGATCTTGCCGAATTCGACGTGGTCTGGCTGCGCCAGGATCCGCCCTTCGACATGAGCTATATCACCACGACGCATCTGCTCGACCGCATCCATCCCGAAACCCTCGTGGTGAATGATCCGTTCTGGGTCCGCAACTACCCCGAGAAGCTGCTGGTCCTAGACTTCCCCGACCTCACGCCGCCCACGACCGTGGCGCGCGATCTGGCCACGCTCAAGGCCTTCAAGGCGCGCCATGGCGACATCATCCTGAAGCCGCTTTACGGCAATGGCGGGGCGGGGGTCTTCCGCCTGACGCCCGAGGATCGCAACCTCAATTCGCTGCATGAGCTCTTTGCCGTCCTCAACCGCGAACCCCTCATTGCGCAGAAATTCCTGCCCGACGTGGCGGCGGGCGACAAGCGGATCATCCTGGTCGATGGGGAGCCTGTGGGCGCCATCAACCGGGTGCCCGCCGAGGGCGAGACGCGCTCCAACATGCATGTCGGCGGCCGACCCGAAAAAGTCGAGATGACCGAGCGCGACCGAGAGATCTGCGCCCGCATCGGGCCGCTTTTGCGCGAAAAGCGCCAGATTTTCGTCGGCATCGACGTGATCGGCGGCTGGCTGACCGAGATCAACGTGACCTCGCCCACCGGCATCCAGGAGCTTGAGCGCTTTGACGGCCTGAACATTGCCGAAAAGATCTGGCAGGCCATCGAGGCGAAACGGGGCTGAAGCGAGGAGCGCGCGCAAGCGGGCGAGGAGCGGCCCCTCAATTCCGCGCCGCGATCAGCCGGAAACTCAGCGCCTCGGCGATATGGGGCATCGCCACGCCGTCGGACCCTTCCAGATCGGCAATCGTGCGCGCCACCCGCAAGATCCGGTGGTAGCCGCGCGCCGAGAGGCGGAACTTGTCGGCGGCCTTCAGCAGCATGTCGCGTCCTTCCTTGTCTGGGGTCGCGATCTCCTCCAACAGCGCGCCGTCGGCATCGGCATTCACGCGCGCCGTCACCTCCAGCGCCTCGAATCGCGCGCTCTGCACCGCGCGCGCCGTCGCGATCCGGGCCGCGACCGTGGCGCTGTCATCGCCCGAAGGCGGCAGGTCCAGGTCGGTGAACCCTACCGGCGGCACCTCTAGCCGCAGGTCGAACCGGTCCATCAGGGGCCCCGAGATACGGCCCATGTAATCCTCACCGCACAGCGGCGCGCGCCCGCAGGCCTGGTCGGCATCGTAGAGATGGCCGCAGCGGCAGGGATTGGCGGCGGCAATCAGCAGGAACCGGCACGGGTAGGTCACATGCGCATTGGCCCGCGCGACCACGACATCGCCGGTCTCGATGGGTTGGCGCAGAGTCTCCAGCACGGGGCGGGCATATTCGGGGAACTCGTCCAGGAACAGCACACCATTATGGGCCAGGCTGATCTCGCCCGGCTTGGCATTGCGCCCTCCGCCGACAATCGCGGCCATCGACGCGGTGTGATGCGGCGCGCGGAAAGGCCTTGTGCGGGAAATTCCGCCCTCGTCCAGCAGGCCCGCCAGTGAATGGATCATCGAGGTTTCCAGCGCCTCGGCGGCAGTGAGCGGCGGCATCAGGCCGGGCAGGCGCGCGGCCAGCATCGACTTGCCGGACCCCGGCGCCCCCACCATCAGGAAGTGGTGCCGTCCGGCGGCGGCGATCTCCAGCGCCCGCTTGGCGCGTTCCTGCCCGCGCACTTCGCGCAGGTCCTTCACCGATGCCTCGGCGATCACCTCGCCGGGTTCGGCGGGGGCCAGCGGCGCGCGGTCGGTCAGGTGGCCGATGATCTCGGCGAGGGTGCGCCCCGCGAACACCGGCGTCGCCCCGACCCAGGCGGCTTCCGCCCCGCAGGCGGCGGGGCACAGCAGCGCGCGGCCATCCTCGCCTGCCGCCAGCGCCGTGGGCAGCGCGCCGATGACGCCCACGAGCGAGCCATCGAGCGACATCTCGCCCAGGCTCATCGCCGCCTCGACCCGCTCCTGCGGGATCACGCCGAGCGCGCCCAACAGCGCCAGCGCGATGGGCAGGTCGAAATGCGAGCCCTCCTTGGGCAGGTCGGCGGGCGACAGGTTGATCGTCACGCGCTTGGATGGCAGCGCAATCGCCATGGTCGAGAGCGCCGTGCGCACCCGGTCGCGCGCCTCCGAGACCGCCTTGTCGGGCAGGCCGACGATGGAAAAGGCGGGCAGGCCGGGGGTGACGGCGCATTGCACCTCGACGCGGCGCGCCTCCAACCCCTCGAAGGCGACGGTGTAGGTGCGGGCAAGGCTGTCTGGGCGCGGGGCATCGAGCATGGTTAACGATTAGCCCGCGCGGGTTAGCGAAAGGTTAACCGCCGATCAGGATTGCGGAAATTCCCGGCGCGGCAGGTCCATCTCATAGGCGGGCTGGTCCGGCCCCTCGTCCAGCCCCGCCTTGCGCCATTCGACAAGGCGCGGGTGGGCCAGGTGGCGACTGACATAGGCGCGCGCCCTCTCGGAGACCGGCAGACCGTATGTCACCAGCCGCGTCGCCAGCGGGGCAAAGAACACGTCGGCCAGAGAATAGGCGCCACAGAGCCACGGACCGCCATGCGCCCCCAAGGCCCGCGCCCACAACGCCTCGACCCGTCCGATATCGGCCAGAACGGCGGCGCTCGGCTCGAACCCCGTCCAGCCCGTGCGCAGGTTCATCGGGCAGGCGGCGCGCAGGGCGGAAAACCCTGAATGCATCTCGGCCACGAGGCTCAGCGCGTCGCCGCGCGCGCCTGGGTCGGCGGGCAACAGCCCCTTGTCGGGGAAGGCTTCTGCCAGAGCCCATGCGATGGCCAGGCTGTCAGTCAGCAGCGCGCCGTCCGGTGCCTTCACCAGCGGAACCGTGCGGGCCGTGTCGGAAAACGCCGCCAGATCACGGGCGAAATCGTCGCAATACATCCGGGTCGAGGTCACGTTCACCGGAATACCGAACGCGGCGAAGCACAGCCAGCCGCGCAGCGACCAGCTGGAATAGGATTTGTCGGCGATGAGCAATTCATATGTCATGGCGGCACAAGACCCTGATCCGGCGCGCCTGTCCAATGCCAATTCGTGGCGCGCCCCATCACGGGCAGCGATTGATCGCCTCGACGCGCCAGCCGCCCTCATGCACCAGATGCGTCACCGAGAGATTGCCGATCTCATGCGCCAGCGCCTCATAGGCCGTGCAGCTTGATGCGCGCTGGATCTGCGTCAGGATTACGCCGATATGGGCCACCGCGATGATCTCGGCCTCGGGATGGACCGCATTAATCCGATCGACGAACCCCGCCACCCGTTCCGCCGCCGCGTTCCAGCTTTCGCCGCCGGGGGGCGCGACATCGCCGGGCTCCTCCCAGTAGCGGCGGCTCAAGGCCGGGTCGCGTGCAGCGACCGCGTCGAACCGCAGCCCGTCCCAATCGCCCAGGTTGAACTCGCGCAGATCCGCCGCATGGGGCAGGCGTGTGCGTCCACCCGCCAGCGCATCCGCCGTTGACACCGCGCGGATCAGGTCGGAGGAGACCAGCAGCGCCCCCACTGGCAGCGCCGCATCAAGCCGCGCGATCCGCGCCCTATCGCTCAGGTCGGCGGGCACGTCGCGCCAGCCCACGAAGGCCGTCTCATGCGTCGGAGCATGCCGCACCCAGTGCCAGACGGTCATGGGCCGTCCCCTTTCAGGACCATCGGCAGACCCGCGACCACCATGGCGACAAATCCGGCCTCCGTTGCCAGCTTCTGGTTCAGCCCGCCCTGCGCCGCGCGAAACCTTCGCGCCAGCGCGTTCTCCGGCACGATGCCCTGGCCGACCTCGTTGCTGACGACGACCACCGGGCAGGGGCAGGCGGCAAGGGATGCCATCAGCGCCCGCGCCTCCGCCTGCCAATCGCGGTCCGCCAGCATCAGGTTGCTCAGCCACAGCGTCGCGCAATCGACCAGCGCCACGTCCCCCGCCGCAAGCCCGCCAACCGCATCGGCCAGCGCAAGCGGAGCCTCGACCGTGTCCCAATCGTCTCCCGCCCGCGCCTGCCTGTGCGCCGCGATCTTGGCCTCCATCTCGGAATCGAACGCTTGCGCCGTCGCAATATAGACCCGCCGCGCGGAGACCGCGCGCACCAGCCCCTCGGCATAGGCCGATTTGCCGGACGCGGCCCCGCCCAGGATCAATGACAAAGACGGCAAAGACATGCGCGGCCCCCCGCATTTTTTCGCAGAAAATTTGAACCAGACCCCTTAACGGCGCGTAACCCTAGCAGAACCTGACCCAGGAGGGGGCGTTATGGCACTCGATATTCACGCTGACCAGACACTTTCCCGGCACGCCCGCGCGGCGGAATTGCTGGATGCGGAAACCGAGGCCGACCTCGCCCGCGCCTGGCGCGATGACCGCGACGAGGCCGCCCTGCACCGCCTGATCACCGCCTATATGCGGCTGGCCATCTCGGTCGCCTGGAAATTCCGCAATTACGGCGCGCCCATGAGCGACCTGATCCAGGAGGCGGGGCTTGGCCTGATGAAAGCCGCCGACCGGTTCGACCCGGATCGCGGCGTGCGCTTTTCCACCTATGCCGTGTGGTGGATCCGGGCGGGAATGCAGGACTTCGTGATGCGCAACTGGTCGATGGTGCGCACCGGCTCGACCTCCTCGCAAAAAAGCCTCTTCTTCAACCTGCGCCGTGTGCGCGCCCGGCTGGAGCGCGAGGCAGCCGCCAATGGTGAACGCCTCGACGGGTTCCAGCTGCGCGAGATGATCGCGCATGAGATCGGCGTCAAGCTGAGCGAGGTCGAGATGATGGAAGGCCGCCTTGCCGGCTCGGATTTCTCGCTCAACGCCGTGCAGAGCGAGGGCGAGGAGGGCCGCGAGTGGATCGAGCTTCTGGAGGATGAGACTGAACAGGCCGCCGATCAGGTCACGCGCGAACGCGACACCGAGACATTGAAGGGCTGGCTTTCGGGGGCCATTGGCAGCCTGACCGAGCGCGAACAGACCATCATCCGCGCCCGCAAGCTGTCCGAGACTGCCCGCACGCTGGAATCGCTAGGCGAGGAGCTTGGCCTCTCCAAGGAACGCGTGCGCCAGATCGAGGCGGCGGCGCTGGTCAAGATGCGCCAGAACCTCGCCCCCCGCGAAGAGGAGTTGCGCGCCTTTATCGGCTGAGCTTGCGGATAGGGGGCCGATCATGGTCAAGATACGCGCCATGATGCTGCGCCTTTTCCTTGCCCTGTTCATCTTCACCGTCCCCGCACTGGGCGAGGAGCTTTCAGGCATCGACGCCCTGGCCGGGGCCGATGTGGTGCTGCTCGGCGAAGTGCATGACAATCCCGATCATCACCTCTTCCAGGCCCGTGCCCTGCGTGCCCTGACCCCCACCGCTGTTGTCTTCGAGATGCTGAGCGGAGACCAGGCCGCCCGCATCACGCCCGACCTACTGGACAACCCCGAGGCGCTTGCCGCCGACCTGGACTGGGATAACAGCGGCTGGCCAGATTTCGGGATCTACGCGCCGGTCTTCGCGGCCCTCGGCTCGGCACGGGTCTACGGCGCCGCGCTGCCGCCCGCGACGGTGCGCGCCTCCGTGACGGAGGGCGCGGTTGCGCATTTTTCGGGCGATGCAGATCAGTTCGGGCTGGCCGCGCCACTGGAGCCGGACGAACAGGCGGCGCGCGAGGCGGGGCAGGGGGCGGCCCATTGCGGCGCCCTGCCGGTCGAGATGCTGCCCGGCATGGTCGCGGCACAGCGCCTGCGCGACGCGGAACTGGCCCGGCAGGTGATCCTGGCGCAAGAGGCCACCGGCGGCCCGGTCGCGGTCATCACCGGCAATGGCCATGCGCGCAGCGATTGGGGCGTGCCGCGCGTTCTGGCACAGGCCGCGCCGGAGCTGACCACCCTGTCGCTCGGCCAGCTGGAGGCCCCGCCGGAGGGCACGGCCCCTTATGATCTCTGGCGCGTTACCCCGCCCATCGACCGCCCTGATCCCTGCGACGCCTTCCGCTGATCCGGGCCATTTCGATTGAGTTTGGCCCCTCAACCCCCTACCTCTGGGGCAAGCGGCACAAAGGGACATCACGATGCTGACCGACAAGCGCATTCTCCTGATCATCGGCGGCGGCATCGCGGCGTTCAAATCGCTCGACCTCATTCGACGGTTGCGCGACCAGGGCGCCACCGTCACGCCGGTCCTGACCCGCGCGGCGGAGGAATTCGTGACGCCGCTATCGGCCTCGGCGCTCTCGGCGGAGAAGGTCTATCGCGACCTCTTCGACCTGACCGATGAGGCCGAGATGGGCCATATCGAGCTATCCCGCGCCGCCGACCTGGTCGTCGTCGCGCCCGCCACCGCCGACCTGATGGCCAAGATGGCGGGCGGGTTGGCCAATGACCTCGCCTCCACCCTGCTGATGGCCACCGACAAGCGCGTGGTGATTGTTCCGGCCATGAATGTGCGCATGTGGGAGCATCCGGCGACGCAGCGCAACCTGGCGACGCTGAAAGGCGACGGCGTGCTGGTCGCGGGACCAGAAGAAGGCGCGATGGCCTGCGGCGAGTTCGGCCCCGGACGCATGGCCGAGGTGCCCGACATCATCGAGGCGATCCGCGCCGCGCTGACCGATGGGCCCTTGAGCGGCAAGCATGTCCTCGTGACCTCCGGCCCGACGCATGAACACATCGACCCGGTGCGCTACATTGCCAACCGCTCCTCGGGCGCGCAAGGATCGGCGATTGCCGCGGCCTTGCGCGACCTGGGCGCGACAGTGAGCTTTGTCACCGGCCCCGCCGATATCCCGCCGCCTGCCGGGGTCCGCGTGGTCCGGGTGCAGACCGCGCGCGAGATGCTGGAGGCGGTCGAGGCCGCCCTGCCCGCCGACGCCGCCGTTTTCGCCGCCGCCGTCGCGGATTGGCGCGTGGCCAATGCCGCCGACCGCAAGATGAAGAAGACCGACAGCACCGGGCTGCCGACGCTGGAATTTGCCGAGAACCCCGATATCCTCAAGACCGTCGCGCAGATGGGCGAGGGCCGCCCCGCCCTCGTCGTGGGCTTTGCCGCCGAAACGCATGAGGTCGCCGCCAACGCCACCGCCAAGCGGATGCGCAAGGGCTGCGACTGGATCGTGGCCAACGATGTCTCGGCGGCGACCGGCATCATGGGCGGGGCCGAGAACAAGGTGAGCATCATCACCGGAACGGGGGTCGAGGACTGGCCGCGCCTCAGCAAGGAGGAGACCGCCCGCAGGCTGGCGCGCCGCATCGCCGATGCGCTTGGCCGCTAGGGCGGAATTTTGAGTATTTTGGCCAAGAAGATGGGAGGGGCGATGCGCGTCGATATCCGGGTCATGCGGGAAGATTGGGCCGATGCGCGCGTGGCGTTGCCCGCCTATGCGACGCCGGGCGCGGCGGGGGCCGACCTGCGGGCGAATTTCGCGGAAAGTGATCGGGACGGGATCGTGCTGGCCCCGATGGCGCGGGCGATTGTGCCGACCGGGCTGCGGGTCGAGATCCCCGAAGGCTACGAGATGCAGATCAGGCCGCGCTCGGGCCTGGCGCTGAAACAGGGTCTTTCGCTGCCCAACACGCCCGGCACCATCGACAGCGACTACCGGGGGCCGCTTGGGGTGCTGATGATCAACCTCGGGGCTGAGCCCGTGCATATCGCCCATGGCACCCGCATCGCGCAGGCCGTGATCGCGCCGGTGGTGCGGGCGGGGTTCGACCTGGTCGACGCCTTGACCGAAAGCGACCGGGGCGGCGGCGGTTTCGGCTCCACCGGGGTGGGCTGATGGGGTGGGTTCTGCTGATCGCGGGCGGTCTCTGGGCGCTTGGCTGGTGGATGGGAACGCCGGTGCGGGCGCGGCTGATCCTGCTCGGGCTCCTGTTCCTGGGCGTTCTGGCGATCCATGTAGCCCTGCCGGACGGGCATCCCTTGCGTCTGGCCCTGGGCGACAGCGCCGGTCCCTGGCTGGTGCTGGCGGGGCTGGTCGGGCTGGTGCTGGCCTATCGCCAGGTTCTCGGACGCCTGCGCGCGCGTGCCGGTGAGGCCGAGGAGGCCCGCGCCGACGAGGCGCCGCAACCGGGCCCTTTCAGTGACGCCGAGCTTGAGCGCTACGCCCGCCACATCACCCTGCGCGAGATCGGCGGCACCGGGCAGCGGCGTCTGAAGCAGGCCAAGGTGCTGGTGGTGGGGGCAGGCGGCCTTGGCTCGCCCGCCTTGTTCTACCTTGCGGCGGCGGGGGTGGGCCGCATCGGGGTCATCGACCATGACGTGGTGGACCTCTCGAACCTGCAACGCCAGATCATCCATACCGACGCGGCGCAGGACATGCCGAAGGTGTTTTCCGCGGCCGAGCGTGTCGCGGCCCTCAACCCGCATGTCGATCTCCGCCCCTACAACCGGGAACTGACAGAGGATATCGCGCAGGAGCTTTTCGCCGAGTATGACCTCATCCTCGACGGCACCGACCATTACGCGATCCGCGCGCTGATCAACCGGGCCGCAGTGGCGACCGGAACGCCTGTCGTGTCCGGGGCCATCGCCGCCTGGGAGGGGCAGGTGACGATCTTCGACCCTGCGCACGGCGCGCCCTGCATGGCCTGCGTCTTTCCCAAGCCCCCCGCGCCAGGACAGGCGGCAACCTGTTCCGAGACCGGCGTGATCGGCGCTTTGCCCGGCATCATCGGCTCGCTCATGGCCGCCGAGGCGATCAAGCATATCGCGCATGCGGGTGAACCGCTGAAGGGCCGGATGCTGATCTATGATGCGCTCTACGCCGAAACGCGCGTCATCACCGTCAAGCGCGACCCCGACTGCCCGGTCTGCGGCGCGGGCTGACCCCCTTGCGCGGGCGGGGAACCGCGCCATACTGCGGGGATAACAGACAGGGAGATCACGAAAATGAACCGCCTAGTTGCTGCCGCGCTGGCCATTGCCGCGCTGGCCCCGACCCTTGCCCTGGCCGATGGCCACCTGCCCGATCTCGACGGGCGCGAGATCGTCATCGCCACCGAGAACGCCTATCCGCCGCTGCAATTCGTCGATCCCGTCACTGGCGACCCCGTGGGATGGGAATATGACGCGATGGAGATCATCGCCGCGCGCCTCAATGCCGACATCACCTATGAGACGATCTCCTGGGATGCGATGATCGCCGCCGTTGCCGAGGGCCAGTTCGACATGGGCATGACCGGCATCACCATCCGCGAGGACCGCGCCGAGATGGTCGATTTCTCGGACAGCTACATGACCAGCCAGATGCGGATGCTGGTGCGCGCCGATGAGGACCGGTTTTCCGACGCGCAGGGCTTTGCCTCGGATGACGATTTCCTGATGGGCAGCCAGGCCGGCACCACGCCCTTCTATGTCGGCGTCTACGAGGTTCTGGACGGCGACGAGGCCAACCCGCGCATTGTCCTGTTCGAGACTTTCGGGGCCGCCGTGCAGGCGCTTTTGACGGAAGATGTCGATATGGTGCTGACCGATTCGACCGGCGGCGAGGGCTATGTGCGGGCCAATCCCGACGACCTCCGGATTGTCGGAGACCCTCTGGGAACCGAGGAGTTCGGCTTCATCTTCCCGCCGGGATCGGACCTGGTCGGCCCGATCAATGCCGCGATCGCCTCGATGCGCGAGGATGGCACGCTGGATGCGCTGAACCAGCACTGGTTCGTCGAGTATGAGTTCGAATAACCTGCAACGATAACGTGTTTGCGGCCCGGCCACCCCTGCGAGTGGCCGGGCTTTCGCATGGAGGGCGGCGATCATGGCGGCATCCGCGCCGGACAAGGATTTCCCCTGGTGGCTGCTGGCGGTGGTGGCCCTTGGCGGCTTTGCCTATTGGCAGATCCTGTCGGACGACCTCTATACCCAGGTTCTGTCCACGCTGAGGCGCGGGATCGTGACGACGGTTTTCGTGACGCTGGTAGGCTTTGCGCTGGCCGCCGCGCTTGGGCTCCTGCTGGCGCTGGCGGCGCTGTCGCGGTCCCTGATCCTGCGCCAGGTCTCGCGCTTCTATGTCGAGATCATCCGCGGCATCCCGATCCTCGTTCTGCTGCTCTATGTCGCCTTCGTGCTGGCCCCGGCGCTGGTCGCGCTGTGGAACTGGGGCGCGGAAAGCGTCGGGGCCGACCCCATCCGCACCCGCGATTTCAACCTGCTCTGGCGGGCGATCCTGGCGCTGTCCATCGGCTATTCCGCCTTCCTGGCCGAGGTGTTCCGCGCCGGGTTGCAATCGGTGGACGCGGGCCAGATCGAGGCCGCCGAGGCGCTTGGACTGAACCGCTGGAACCGGTTTCGCCATATCGTCTTTCCGCAGGCGATCCGCACCATCCTGCCGCCCCTGGGCAATGATTTCGTGGCGATGGTCAAGGATAGCAGCCTGGTCTCGGTTCTGGGTGTGCTGGACATCACGCAACTGGGCAAGGTTACGGCGGCGGGCAACTTCCGCTATTTCGAGACCTATAACGTGGTCGCCCTGATCTACCTGACGATGACCATCACCCTGTCGCTGGTCCTGCGCCGGTTCGAGAAACGGATGCGGCAGAGGCCGGACGGGTAGGGGCGTGCCAGGGCTTGTGGGTGCGGTGCCTGTGGCTTGGGTCGGATTTTGAGTATTTGGACCAAGAAGATGGGGGCAGGCGCGCGTTAACCTTAATCGGGGGTTAGCGGGGCATGGCGGTTGCGGATGTGAAGGTCTATCTAGGCGCCAACAGAGGAGATCGTATATGACCAACCCGCTCTTGCAGGACTGGACCACGCCGTTCGGTCTGCCGCCCTTCGATGGGATCGAGGACGCGCATTTCGGACCCGCGCTGGAGGCGGCCCTGGCGGAAGGACGGCGCAATATCGCCGCGATTGCGGAGGATCCCGAGGCGCCCACATTCGCCAATACGCTCGAGGCGCTGGAGTGTGCCGACCGGCTTCTGGATCGGGTCGCGGGCGTGTTCTATAACCTCGCCGGGGCCGATGCGACCCCGGCCCGCGAGGCGTTGCAGCGCGAGATGGCGCCGAAGCTGGCGGCCTATTCCTCCGAGATCACCAATAATCGCGCCCTGTGGCGCCGGATCGAGACGCTCTGGCAGAGCCGCGAGGCGCTCGGCCTGACCGAGGAGCAGGCCCGGGTGCTGATGCTGACCCGCCGGTCTTTCCTGCGCGCGGGCGCGGCGCTGGAAGGTGAGGATCGCGCGCGGCTGACCGAGGTGAAGGCGCGGCTGGCGGTGCTTGGCACGCAGTTCACCCAGAACCTGCTGGCCGAGGAACGCGGCTGGTTCTTGGAGCTGGCCGAGGGCGATCTCGAGGGCCTGCCCGGTTTCGTCGTCGATGCGGCGCGGGCGTCAGGTAGGGAAAAGGGTGCGGCGGGGCCGGTGATCACGCTGTCGCGCTCGCTGATTGTGCCGTTCCTGCAATTCAGCCCGCGCCGGGACTTGCGCGAGAAGGCGCAGAAGGCATGGGCGGCCCGCGGGGCCAATGGCGGCGACACCGACAACCGCGCCATCGCGGCGGAGATACTGGCCTTGCGCCAGGAGCGGGCGCAGCTTCTGGAGTATGAGAGTTTCGCCACCTACAAGCTGGAAACCGAGATGGCGAAGACGCCGGGCAATGTCCGCGAGTTGCTGATGCAGGTCTGGGAACCGGCCCGCGCGCAGGCACAGAGGGATGCCGAGATCCTCACCGGAATGATGCGTGAAGACGGGATCAACGGCGACCTCGCGCCCTGGGACTGGCGCTACTACGCGCAAGCAAGGCGCAAGGTCGAGCACGATCTGGATGAGGCCGAGCTCAAGCCCTATTTCCAACTCGAGCGCATGATCGCGGCGGCCTTCGATTGCGCAAACCGCCTCTTCGGGTTGGACTTCACGCCGCTCGATGTGCCCCTCTATCACCCGGATGTCCGCGCCTGGGAGGTGACGCGGGAGGGCCGCCACATGGCTGTCTTCCTCGGCGATTATTTCGCGCGCGGCTCGAAGCGCTCGGGCGCGTGGTGTTCGGCGATGCGGTCGCAGTCGAAGCTGGATGGCGAGACCCGGCCCATCGTGGTCAATGTCTGCAATTTCGCCAAGGGCGACCCGGCGCTCCTGTCGCATGACGATGCGCGCACGCTGTTCCATGAATTCGGCCACGCGCTGCACCAGATGCTGTCGGATGTGACCTATCAATCCATTTCCGGCACCTCGGTGGCGCGCGATTTCGTCGAATTGCCGAGCCAGCTCTATGAACACTGGCTGGACGTGCCGGAGGTGCTGGAGAAACACGCGCTGCATGTCGAGACCGGCCAGCCGATGCCGCGCGACCTGTTGCAGCGGCTGTTGGCCGCGCAGACCTATGACATGGGGTTTCAGACGGTAGAGTTCATCGCCTCGGCGCTGGTCGATCTCGATTTCCACGACGGCCCCGCACCCGCCGATCCGATGGCGGCCGAGGCCGAGACGCTTGCCCGGATCAAGATGCCCGATGCCATCGTGATGCGCCACGCGACGCCGCATTTCGCACATGTTTTTTCCGGCGACGGCTATTCCTCGGGCTATTACAGCTACATGTGGTCCGAGGTGATGGATGCCGACGCCTACCGGGCCTTCGAGGAGGCGGGCGATCCGTTCGATGCGGACACGGCGGCCAGGCTGGAACGCTTCATCCTGTCGGCGGGCGGCAGCGCTGAGGCCGATGCGCTCTACACCGCGTTCCGGGGGCGGATGCCGGGGGTCGGGGCGCTGCTGGACGGGCGTGGGCTCAGCGCGGACAGCCCGTAGGGGCAGGAGACGCGGCGCGGGGCGCGGTCAATCGAACTCCTCGCCCGGATCGACGCCCCAGAGCGTCGTGATCGGCACCCATCCGCTATGCCCGCCCACGTCCAGCCGGCACCAGTCGTCGGCGCACTCCTCGACAAAGGCGATGACGCCAAGCTCGGCCTGCGCGCGCACCGGGGAGTCGGGGTCGGGGCGCTGGCGCAATTCCAGCATGTCGACCTCGACAATCGCCGTGCGCACGCCCGAAAGCAGCGAGTAATGCATCCAGCCACCAGCCCCGTCGCGGTCGATCACGCGCCGCCAATTGCCATATTCGGCGACGATCTGCATCGGGATGTTGCGGCGCTGGAAAACCCAGTCGATGCGGTGACTGCGCGACGGTCCGCGCCGGGCATGGGCCTCGGGGGCCCGGATCGAGACGTAGCGCGGCAAGGGAAAGCCGGTGACGGGTCCGACGGCCTGATCCTGCGCCGGAACCGGGTCCGCGCCAAGTGACAGTGCCAAAGCCAGGACGAGGCCCGCCCAGATGCGTTTCATGTGGTTGTCTGCCCGTCTCATGGGCCGCGTTTGTTGCGGCCTCGTTGGTGTTTTTGTCGCGCCCGCGCGGCGATGCCTTGCGGCGCGGGCGCGGATAAGAGAGTGTCACGGAAAGGGCAGCAAAGCCAGCAAAGGATGCATGTGATGCCAGGTCAGAAGCTGAGTGTTGTCGTAACGCGACGGTTGCCCGAAGCCGTTGAAACCCGGATGTCGGAACTGTTCGATGTCGAGTTGCGCAGCGACGACACCCCGATGAGCCGCGATGAACTGGTCGCCGCGACGCGTCGGGCCGATATCCTTGTTCCTTGCGTGACCGATACGATCGACGCAGGGCTTCTGGGCCAGGCGGGCGAAAAGCTGAAACTGATCGCCAATTACGGCGCTGGCGTGGATCATATCGACGTGCACACCGCCCGCCAGCGCGGCATCCTGGTCTCGAACACGCCGGGCGTGGTGACGGAAGACACCGCCGACATGACCATGGCGCTGCTGCTGGCCGTCACCCGCCGCATCCCCGAGGGGCTGGCCACGATGCAGGCGGGCCGCTGGACCGGATGGGCCCCCACCGCCTTCATGGGCGGGCGCATTGGCGGCAAGCGTCTGGGCATCCTCGGCATGGGCCGGATCGGGCAGGCCGTCGCCCGCCGCGCCGCGGTTTTCGGGATGCAGGTGCATTACCACAACCGCCGCCGCTTGCATGAGGATATCGAGGCCGAGTTGGAGGCGACCTATTGGGAAAGCCTCGACCAGATGATCGCGCGCGTCGATGTGTTGTCGATCAACTGCCCGCATACGCCGTCGACCTTTCATTTGATGAACGCGCGGCGGCTGAAGCTGATGAAGCCCTCGGCGGTCATCGTGAACACCTCGCGCGGTGAGGTCATCGACGAGAACGCCCTCACGCGGATGCTGCGCGCGGGCGAAATCGCGGGGGCAGGGCTGGACGTCTTCGAACACGGCAAGGACGTGAACCCGCGCCTGCGCGAGTTGGAGAACGTGGTGCTGCTACCGCATATGGGCTCGGCCACGGTCGAGGGCCGGGTCGAGATGGGCGAGAAAGTGCTGATCAACATCAAGACCTTCGCCGATGGGCACAGGCCACCCGATCTTGTGGTGCCGAATATGTTGTGAGGGGGGTGGCGGGAGATGCCGTATTGAAAGCCTTGCGTTTCAAATCGTTGGCATTTGTCCTGATCGGCACCCTGGCCTTGGTTGTTGGCTTGTGGGAAATATCCGGTGGCGGTGGCGTCAACCCCGCAGTTCCGATTGCGGAGGAAAGGGCAAGCGAAATCGCCGCGGCGACCGCAAGCGTCTATGTTTCCCTTCGCGTGATCAACGCGGCGCTCTCGGCGGCACAGGAGATTGAAGTTGGTGGTTCCATTGGCGTTCAGGCCTCCGCGCAGCCCTTCAGAGTGCTCGAACCCGTTGATGATACCGTCGAACGGGTAAGTCATGTAATCTTTGCGATCGCCGCTGGTGCCGCGCTGATGCTGGTCGGACTGGGGCCCGTGGCCAGTTTGGGCTTGGTCTTGTTGGGAATTGGATCGCTCGGCTTGGCTGCCGCGGATGTCTCGGGATCATCCAAGATCCAAAGGTCCAGTTTGCGCGCCGCACGACTCGGCCTCGCTTTCGGCTTGGCATTGCCGCTCGTCTTTGCCGGCGGCAGTTGGCTTGGTGAGCGTATGACCCAACCACAATGGGACTCGGCCATCTCTCAACTGGACGCTGTGGCGGGGGAGGCACGTGTCCTGATCGGCGAGGGCGACGATGTCGAGATTGAGGTTGAGGAAGAAGCAGGCGGTCTGTTCAGCTGGGTGGGAGATGGCGTGTCCGCGGCTGGCGATGCGATGGATGCTGTCGCCCGCTACAGAGACGCTGTGCGCCTGTTCATGAACGAGGCGGATGTGTTGTTCAGCTCAAGCCTGACGATCATCGGTCTCTTCGTATTGCGAATGGTTGTGCTCCCGGCGCTGCTGCTGTGGGGGCTGATGGCGCTGGTTAGACGTTCGATCGCGTAGGTGTGCCTCCTCCTCCCCGCTCTGATCGCGTTCGCCTGTCTCCTCGCCGGTCTGGGGTCCGCCGCGCACCGGCGCATGCGAAAAGCTGACAAACCTGTCAGGAATTTCTGACAACCGCGTCGGAAATGTGCGCTATCAGGTCGGGTCAACCTGTCACCCCGGCGCGAATTTCGCCAGATTGGCCGCAACAAATCAGACGCGCGGAGTCCGTTCCCCATGAAAACCCAGGTCAAAGCCCTTGTCGTCGGCGGCGGTGCCGTCGGAACCTCCATCGCCTATCACCTGGCCAAGGCCGGGTGGGAGGATGTGATGCTGCTGGAACGCGATGAGCTGACCTCCGGCTCGACCTGGCACGCGGCGGGCCTCCTGCCGCTCTTCAACATGAGCTTCGCCACCACCCATATCCACAAATACTCGGTCGATTTCTACAAATCGCTGGAGGCGGAAACCGGCCTCAACGCGGGCTTCGCCGTGGTCGGCAACCTGCGCATGGCGCAGACCGATGCGCGGATGGATGAATACATGCTCTATGCCTCGACCGCCGAAACCTGCGAGGTGCCGTATCAGTGGCTGACCCCCGACGAGATCAAGCAGCGTTGGCCCCTGATCAATACGGAAGACCTGAAAGGCGCACTCTATCACCACACGGACGGCTACATCAACCCCGCCGATGTGACCCAGGCCATGGCCAAGGGTGCCCGCCAGCGCGGCGTCGCGATCGAGCGCAAATGGCAGGCCGATGCCTTCCACTGGACCGGCGAGGCCTGGGAGGTCACTTGCACGAGAATGGTGGAGAAGGGCGGCAACCTGGTGCCCTCCGACGAGCAGATCGTGATCACCGCCGAACACGTCGTCACCGCCAGCGGCAACCACGCGCAGAGCACGGCGAAGAAGCTCGGCATCAAGATCCCCGCGATCCCGGTCGAGCACCAGTTCATCGTCATGGACAAGGATCCGGCGCTGGTCGAGTACCGCCAGCAGGGCGGCAAGGAACACCCCGTCATCCGCGACGCCGATGCGCAATCCTACGTGCGCGAGGAACGCGGCGGCTGGATCCTCGGCGTCTACGAGAAACACGCGCCCGCCGTCTTTGAACATGGCGTGCCCGACAGCTTCCGCGCCGACCTCTTCCCGCTCGACCTGGAGCGGATCGAAGAGCAATACATGGCGATGATCCACCGCATCCCGTCCTGTGAGGAAAGCGGCCTCAAGGACGATTTCAACGGCCCGATCTGCTACACGCCCGACGGCAACCCGCTGGTCGGCCCCGCGCCCGGCCTGCGCAACATGTGGCTGGCGGAGGGGTTCTCCTTCGGCATCACGGCGGCGGGTGGAACGGGCTATTACCTGGCGCAGATGATGGTCGATGGCGAGGCCGAGATCGACATGGCCTCGCTCGACCCCAAGCGCTACAGCCAAAGCTGGATGACCACCGAGTTCGCCGCCCGCAAGAACGAGGAATGCTACGACCACGTCTACATCCTGCACCACCCCGATGAGGAACGCCCCGCCTGCCGCCCCCTGCGCACCGCCCCCGCCTATGACCGCCAGAAAGCGCGCGGCGCGCAGTTCGGCTTCGTCAACGGGTGGGAACGGCCCAACTATTACGGGCCCCTCGATGCGCCCGAGACGTTCGACCACGACGCGCGGTCCTTCCGGCGCGGCGATTGGTGGCAATACGCGGTCGAGGAGGCGAAAGCGATCCGGGAAGGTGTGGGCCTGATCGACGCGACCGCCTTCACCAAGCATGTCGTCAAGGGGCCGGGGGCCACGCGGTTCCTCGACTGGTTCACCTGCAACAAGCTGCCCAAGGTGGGGCGGATCAACCTGACCTACGCCCTGACCGCGCATGGCACGACGCGCACCGAATACACCATCGTGCGCAATGGCGAGGACAGCTATTACCTCGTCTCCGCCGGGGCCTGGACGGAATATGACGCCGATTTCCTGCGCAAGGCAGCCGCCGACAAGATGGGCGAGTTCGGCTATATCGAGATCCAGGATGTCACCACGCAATGGGGCGTCTTCGCCATTGCCGGTCCCAAATCGCGCGATGTGCTGCGCGAGGTGGTCAAGGATGCCGACCCCGACACGGTGCTGTCGAACAAGCGCTTCCCGTGGCTCTCGGCCCGCAGGATCGAGCTTGGCATGTGCCCCGTCAACGCCATCCGCGTCGCCTATACCGGCGAATTGGGGTGGGAGCTGCACCATCCGATCGAGATGCAGAACTACCTCTTCGACCTGCTGGAGACCGCGGGCGCGAAGCATGGCATGAAGCTGGTCGGCGCGCGGGCGCAGAACTGGCTCAGGCAGGAGAAGAGCTACCGCGCCTTCGGCAATGAGCTTGGCCGCGACGCGACCCCGCTCGAGGCCGACCTGCCGCGCTTCGTCGATATGGACAAGGACTATCACGGCAAGCAGGCGATGCTGGACACGGGCGTGCGCGCCAAATGCGTCACTCTGCTGATCGACGGGCCGGAGGATGCCGACCCCTGGGGCCGCGAGGCGCTTTATGACGGCGACACCAAGGTGGGCCGACTGACCTCGGGCGGCTATTCCGTCGCTTTCGGCAAATCCATCGGCATGGGCTATGTCCGCCCCGATCTGGCGGTGCCCGGAACTCGGCTGAAGGTCAAGATGTTCGACCGGCTCTGGAATGCCGAGATCGCGCAGGACAGCCCCTATGACCCGACCAACGCGGCGATCCGCAAGGACGGATAACCCCTTTCATTTTGCGAAAAATACCTCGGGGAGCGCGAGGGGCAGCGCCCCTCGCATCGGTCGGCGCGCGTAGCGCGTCGATACTTCTACCGGATAAACCGCCCCAACACGTCATCCAGCGCCGATCCGTCGCCATCGGCGTCCAGCATCCGTGACAACGCGTTCGCGCCACCCCCACCGCCGCCGCCGAGCAATCCGCCGACAAGCCCCATCAGCCCGCCACCCTGATCCTCGGTCTCCATCGCGTCGATCGAGCTGTCGGGCACCTGACGCTGCAAGCCGCCCTGCACCATTGCGGCAAGGGCAGGCAGGAATTGCTGCACGGTGCCGCTATCGACGCCCGCGCGTGTCGCGGCTTCGCTGGCCAATTCGTCGGCCTGATCGCGGCCGCCAAGCAGCGCGGACAGGAAATCGCGTCCCTGTTCGCGCCCCTCCTCGCTGGCCGCGAGTGTGGCGTCGTCGAAATTCCGTGCCTGCGCCTCACCGCGCAGCGCGCCGAGCAGGTCGGCCATGCCGCCCGATTGCACCCGCCTGTTGGCTGCCGAGCCGATGGCCGGGGCCAGCATGCCCGTCAACTGGTTGGCCTGATCGCGGTCGATCCCCAGTTGCTCGGCCAGCTGGTCGATGCCGTGCCCGCCCTGGGCCTCTTGCAGCAAACGAAGAATGGACATGAATGACCCCCCGGTCGGTTTCCAAAATCCGCCTCAGATCAGCATGTTTGGGGGCCCCTTGGGAAGGAGAATCTTGGCGGTCAGCCGCCCCGATCCGCCTGGCGTGCGATCAGCATCAGGTTGTTGGCGGGCATCTCCTGGGCGGTGACGACCAGCGGAGACAGCCTGTCAACGACCCAGGCGAGGTCCTTGTAACCGATCTGCGCGTCCTGCGCCTGAAGGCTGGCGTGGAACTGCGCGTCGCCCGCGCTGGTGGTCGCGCCGTCGCGCAGGAACGGACCGTAGAGGAAACCCGTGCCGCCGGGGGCCAGCGCGCGGGTCATCTCGGACAGCAAGGTCTCGGTCTCGCGCTTGGAGATCAGGTGCAGCAGGTTGACAGCCAGGATCATCTCGACGGGACCGTGATCTTCGGCCCATCCGGGTCTTGTCGCATCCATGTGGATCGGGGCGCGAAGGGTTTCCGGCCCCTCGGCCCGCGCCCAAGCCGCGATCGAGGCAAGCCGGGTCTCGTCAATATCACTGGGCTGCCAGTCGAGGCCGGGAAAGGCGCGGGCAAAGGCCACGGCATGTTCGCCGGTTCCCGCCGCGATCTCCAGCGCGCGGCCCTCGCGGGGGGCATGGCTCAGCAGGACATCGAGGATCGGCCCCAAATTGCGCGCCGTTGCGGGCGCGCGCAGGCGGCCATTCTCCTCTGCATCGGGTCGGTCGGGATGAATGGGCGCGCGGGTCATGCGAAGCGCGCGGGGCTGAGGGCCGCGACGATCCCGGCGGGGAGTTCGGGCCTGCGGTCCGCGATCAGGTCCGCGATCAACTGGCTGGCTGCAGGCGCGGTCTGGAACCCATAGCCGCCCTGCGCCGCAACCCAGATGAAATCACCGGCGTCCACGGCAGGCCCAAGCACCAGCGTCCGGTCGGGCGCGAAACTGCGCAGGCCCGCCCAGGAGGTCTCGACCCGCGTTACCTCTTCGGTGACATAGGGCTGATAGCGGGCGATCCCCTCGGCCAGCACCATGTCATCGGCCCAGGCATCGTGGGGCGTTTCCACCGGGTCTTCCTCGGCAGGGGAAACCAGCCACTTGCCCGCGTCGGGCTTGGCATACCAGGTCTCGCCCGCGCCGATCAGCATCGGCCAGCCGCCGACATCATGGCCGCCAGGGGCAGGCAGGCGCGCCATCGAGCGGCGCAGCGGCGTGATGCCGATGGGGGCGACGCCCGCCATGCTGGCGATGTGATCGGCCCAAGCACCGCCCGCATTGACCAGGATGCGGGCGCTGTAGCTGTCCGATGCGGTGTCGACCTGCCAGCCGGAGCCACCCCGCGCGATGCCGGTGACCCGCGCCTTCGTCGTGATCACCGCGCCATTGCCCCGTGCCTCGCGCGCGAAATTCTGCACCATCAGGTCGGTGTCGATGTCCCAGGCGCTGGCGTGATAGGCGGCCCCCGTGAGGTAGGCCGTATCCAGGATCGGCACCATCGCCCGCGCGTCCGCAAGGCTCATCGGCGTCAGGTCCATCGCTTTGATGTCGGCCTCTAGGCCCGCCTCTTCGCCCGGTCCCGCCAGGAACATCAGCCCGCGCGGGGACAGCACGCCGCCATTGGCCCCCTGCAGATAGGCCGCCGAGGCGCGGTTGAGGGCCACGGTCGGCGCGTTGCCATAGGAGGGCTCGAACAGCGCCGCCGACCGGCCCGAAGCGTGATAGGCCAGCGCCTCCTCGCCCTCCAGCACCTGGACCGAGCCGAGATGAGACAGCCGCGCGGCGGTCGAGATGCCCGCGATGCCGCCGCCGATGATGAGGAAATCCGTGCTCATGCGCGAAGGCATGGCATGTCAGAAGCGGACGGGCAAGGCGAGGGGGCCGCGAAAGGTGAAGCCGTGCCATCTGACGGCGCCTGCGTCGATCAGCGCCATGTCGGGAAAGCGATCCAGTAGCGCGGGCAGCAGCGCCTCGGCCACGCTCATCCGCGACATTCCCCGCCGACAGGCCGGGGGCCAGCGCGCCGTCCTTGCGCATCATCGTGGTGGCCTGGAAGCTACGGTCGGCGGGGGTGGTGGTGTCCTCGGCTCGCGAAGAGGTCGGGGCTTTCCTTGATGTGGCGCAGGTCGGCGGCGCGGGTGATGAAGACCCGGCCCGTCGCGGGGATATGCGCGACGGGCGCCTCATGCCTCAACCGCGTGTAGATCGCCTGCGGGTCGCGGTAGAGATCGGCAATGGTGACGTCGTCGAAACGGGGTATCCGGGTCATCGCCGGTTCCTTTGTGTCTGACCGACCCCGGCATGAATCGAGGCGCGGCGAGGAGCTGAAGGCGAGGAGCAGCGTCGAAACGAAAAGAGGCCCGCCGGGTCAGGGCGGGCCTCTCGCTGTCTTTGTGCTGCCGGGCTTAGTTCGGCACGTCGCCGGTCATGCCCTCGACATAGAAATCCATGCCCAGGAGCGTGCCGTCATCGGCGGTTTCGCCCTCGGCCAGCCAGACCGAGCCGTCCTGCCGGTTGATCGGGCCGGTGAAGGGGTGGTAGCTGCCATCCTCGATGCTGTCGGCCAGTGCCTGCGCCGAGGCGCGCACCTCTTCGGGGATCGCGTCGGATATTTCGCCGATTTCCACCATGCCGCTGTCGATGCCGCCCCAGACATCGCTGCTTTCCCAGGTGCCATCCATGACCGCCTGCACCCGCTCGATGTAATAGGGGGCCCAGTTGTCGATGATCGAGGAGACGCGCGGCGTCGGCGCGAACTGCCCCATGTCGGAGGCCTGCCCGAAGCCGATGGCGCCCGCCTCGGCCAACACGGTCATCGGTGCGGTCGAATCCGTGTGCTGCAAGATCACGTCGGCACCCTGGTCGATCAGCGCCTGCGCGGCCTCGGCCTCGACCGCCGGATCGAACCAGGTATAGGCCCAGATCACGCGGAACTCGACATCCGGGTTCACTTCGGCCGCGTGCAGATAGGCCGAGTTGATGCCCCGGATCACCTCGGGAATCGGGTAGGAGCCGATATAGCCGATGATGTTGCTTTCCGTCATGTTGCCCGCGATATGGCCCATCACGGCGCGGCCCTCATAGAAGCGCGCGGCATAGGTCGAGACGTTGGGCGAATTGCGCAGATAGCCGGTGGCGTGCTCGAACATCACGTCCGGGAACCGCGCCGCGACGTTGTTGGTGGGCTCCATGTAGCCGAACGAGGTGGTAAAGATCAGGTCGGCCCCCGACAGCGCCATCTGCGTCATCACGCGTTCGGCGTCGGCGCCTTCCGGCACGTTCTCGACATAGGTGGTCTCGACCGCGTCGCCGAAATACTCCTCGACCGCGAGGCGGCCCTGGTCATGCTCATAGGTCCAGCCCAGATCGCCGATCGAGCCGACATAGACAAAGCCGACCTGAAGCGGCTCGTCCTGCGCCATCGCGCCGCCCGCCAGGCCAAGCGCAAGCGCCGCCCCGGCGAGGAGTGTTGTGGTTGTCTTCATGTGACATCTCCCTTGTTGTCATCGTTGTCTTCATGCGTTTCCGAAAGCTCCAGCCCTGCATCCTCCAGATCGGATTCGAGCAGGGCCGCCGTGATGATCGCTGCGGGACCGGCCACGATGCCGAGGCCCACGAAAAGAACCAGTGTTGTGAAAATCCGCCCTCCCACTGTCAGCGGAACCATGTCCCCATAGCCGACAGTGGTCAAGGATGCGACGGCCCACCAGAGCGCCATGGGGATCGAGGAAAAGATCTCGGGTTGTGCCTGGTGTTCGAAAATGTAGATGCCCACGGCGGCGACATAGAGCACCATCGCCGCCATCACGCCCAGGACCGTCAATTCGCCGCGCACCGAGCGTACGGCCCGGCGCATCCGGTTCAGCGCCAGCGAGGTGCGGAACAGTTTCAGCAGACGCACCAGGCGGATCAGCCGGAACACCCGGACCGAGGCCCATTGCGGTTGCAGCAAGACCAGCGCGGGCAGCACGGCCAGCAGGTCGACCAGCCCCCAGAAACTGAAGATGTAGCGCCAGGGCCGGGGCGCACAGATCACGCGGACCATATATTCGACCGCGAAGATCGCCAGGATCGCGACCTCCAGCCAGAAGAGGGCGGATCGCAGCGGGGCGGGCAGGCCCGGCATGGTCTCGACCGCGATCGTGGCGGCCGACAAGAGGATCAACCCGTTCAGCGCCAGCGCCACGGATTTGCCAAAGCGCGGCCCGGTTCCATCCAGGATGTGCAGGACATCGCTGCGGGTCATGGTCTCTCCTAGCCGGTTGCATGGAACACCTTGCCGAGGGATGCGGGCGCATTCAATGCGGCACGATTGCGGTCGGAGGACATGATGACCAGCACCAGGATGGTGACGACATAGGGCGACATCGACAGGTACTCGACCGGAATGTCGAAGCCTGCCGCCTGTAGTCGCAGTTGCAGCGCCGTGATGCCGCCGAAGAGGTAGGCGCCAATCAGGGCGCGCCAGGGTTTCCAGCTGGCGAAGACCACGATGGCCAGCGCGATCCATCCCGCGCCCGCCGTCATGCCCTCGGTCCATTGCGGCACCCGCACCAGGCTGAGATACGCCCCGCCGAGCCCCGCGCAGGCCCCGCCGAACATGATCGCCAGAACCCGGATCCGCACCACCTTGTAGCCAAGCGCATGGGCGGCATCGTGGCTTTCACCGACGGCGCGGATGATCAGGCCCACGCGGCTGTATTTCAGCGTCGCCCAGACAGCGGCGACCAGGGCCACCGACAGGTAGACGATGGCGTCATGCGAAAAGAGGATGGGCCCGAGCACTGGCATGTCGCTGAGGCCGGGGATGTCCAGCGAGGGCGTCACCGGCGGCGAGATACCCGAATAGCTGACCCCGATCAGGGCCGAGAGGCCGAGCCCGAAAAGGGTCAGTGCCAGCCCCGTCGCCACCTGATTGGACAAAAGGTATTGCGTGAGGAAGGCGAAGACCAGCGACAGCGCCGCGCCGCCCCCTGCCGCGGCGATAAAGCCGAGCGTGGGCGAGCCGCTATCGACCGCGATGGCAAACCCGCAGATCGCGCCGGTGATCATCATGCCCTCGACGCCCAGGTTGAGGACGCCCGCCTTCTCGACGACCAGTTCGCCGATGGCCGCCAGCAGGATCGGGGTGGAGGCCACGATCAGCGCGGCGATAAGGGTGACCGGATCAATGCCCATCATGCCAGGCCCTCCCGCTTCAGTCTTATTCGGTAATTCGACAGCACGTCGACGGCCAGCAGGAAGAACAGCAGCATCCCCTGGAACGCCTGGATCGCCGGGGCGGGGATGGTCAGCATAAGCTGCGCAAGCTCCCCCCCGATATAGGTCAGTGCCATCAGGAGACCGGCCAGCAGGATGCCCACCGGGTGCAACCGGCCCAGGAAGGCCACGATGATCGCGGTGAAGCCGTAGCCGACGTTGAAGTCGATGCTGATCTGACCGGCTGGACCCGTAACCTCGAAGACGCCGGCAAGACCCGCCAGCGCGCCCGAGGTCCCGAGGCAGAGCACGATCAGCCGCGTCGGCCTGACGCCCGCGAAACGGGCCGCGCGCGGGGCCTGACCGGCCAGCTTGATCTGATAGCCCAGAATGTGCCGGTTGAGCAGGATATAGGCCATGATCACCGCGATGAAGGCGGCCACGACGCCCCAATGCATGCCCGTGTTCGCAATCAGCTCGGGGTTGTTCATCGCCTCGATCTGGCTCAGGTTCCGGCTGCCCGGAAAGCCGCGCCCGTCGGGGTTGCGCAGCCAGCCCGTCGCGGCGGAGGCCAGGAGTTTCTCGGCCACGTAGACCAGCAGCAGCGAGACCAGGATTTCATTGGTGCGGAACCGGGTCTTGAGGATGGCGGGAATCATCGCCCAGGCCCATCCGCCTGCGGCCCCCGCGATGATCATGCCGGGAAAGACCAGCGGGTTTTCGGTCGGGTAGAAATAGAGCCCGAAAGCCGCACCCGCCAGCGCGCCCATGATATATTGCCCCTCGGCCCCGATATTCCAGATACCGGCCCGAAACCCGAGCGCCAGCCCGATGGCAATGAGGATCAGAGGCGCCGCCTTCACCAGCAATTGCGGCCGCGCATAGGAGGCGAATTGCGCGTTGAAGAGCGGATCCCAGAAGATGATCCGAATCGCCTCGACCGGGTTCTTGCCAAGCGCGGCAAACATCAGCCCGCCCGCGATCATGGTCAGCACCACGGCCAGAACCGGCGTCGCCGCGATCCAGCCTTTCGACGGCTGCGGGCGTTTTTCAAGCACCAGCATGGAGTGCCTCCTTGTCTGCTTCGTGCATGTCATGCGCCCCGCCGAGCATCAGGCCGATGGTCTCCATCGTCAGGCCGGACGTGGCGCGCACATTGGACAGGCGGCCCTCGTTCAGAGCGGCGAAATTGTCCGAGACTTCCAGCAACTCATCGAGGTCCTGGGAAATCACGATCACGCCCGCGCCTTCCTGCGCCAGGTTCAGCAGCGCCTGCCGGATATCGGCGGCGGCCGAGGCATCGACGCCCCAGGTGGGCTGGTTGACGACCAGCACGGTGGGGCCCTGCAGCACCTCGCGCCCGGTGACGAATTTCTGCAGGTTACCGCCCGACAGCGACCGCGCCGCGTTCTCCGGGCCGGGGGTGCGCACGTCGAAATCCCTGATGATCTCTTCGGCGTAGCTTCGGGTCTTGCCCCAGTTGATGAACCCGCTCCGGGCCAGCCCCTTGCGCCCGCGCGCGGTCAGCAGCGCGTTTTCCGTCAGGCTCATATCGGGGGCGGCGGCGTGGCCGAGCCGTTCCTCGGGCGCACAGAGCAGCCCGCGCGCGCGGCGTTCATTGGGGCCGAGCGCGCCGATCTTCTCCCCCTCCAGCGTGACCGATCCGGGTGCCGTCGTGGCCTCGCCCGACAGGGCGGCCAGCAATTCGTCCTGTCCGTTGCCCGCGACGCCGCCGATGCCCAGAACCTCGCCCTTGCGCAGCTCGATCCCGATATGGCGCAGCGGCGTGCCGAAGGGGCTGGCGGGCTCCACCGAGAGACCGGAGACCTTCAGGACCACCTCGCCATGCGTGACATCGCTGCGCCCCGGTTTGGCCAGCGACTTGCCGACCATCAGTTCGGCCATCTCGGCGGCGGATGTTTCGCGCGGGGTGCAGGTGCCGACGACCTTGCCAAGCCGCAGGATCGTGGCCTCGTCGCAGATCGCCCGGATCTCCTCCAGCTTGTGGCTGATATAGAGAATCGCGGTGCCCTCCTCGGACAGCTTGCGCAGGGTGTGGAAAAGAATCTCGACCTCCTGCGGGGTCAAGACGCTGGTCGGCTCGTCCATGATCAGCAGCTTGGGATCTTGCAACAGGCAGCGGATGATCTCGACCCGCTGGCGTTCGCCCGCGCTGAGATCACCGACCAGTCGGTCAGGGTCGAGCGGCAGGCCGTAAGCCTCGCTCACCTCGCGGATGCGGGCGGCAAGGGCGGCCTGTTTCGGCGGGTTTTCCATGCCAAGCGCGATGTTCTCGGCCACGTTCAGCGCCTCGAACAGGCTGAAATGCTGGAACACCATGGCCACGCCCGAGGCCCGCGCGGCGCGCGGCTCTGATGGCGTGAAAGGCGCGCCCTTGAAGCTCATCGACCCGCTGTCGGGGCGCACCAACCCGTAGATCATCTTGACCAGCGTGGATTTCCCCGCGCCGTTTTCGCCAAGCAGGGAATGCACCTCGCCGGGCATGATCTGGAACGAGACGTCATCATTGGCGACGACGCCGGGATAGGCCTTGGTCAGCCCCTCGATCTTCAGAAGCGGCGTATCGCTCATGGTCCCGCCCCCTGATCCGCGTCTTGTGTCATGGTCATGTCCCCTGTTGCGGCGTGTGACGCGGCTCTTGCGCGTGTGAGTAAGTCTGCGGCGACGCCGACGGCAATGGCCTGCGGATGTTTGCCGAGATCCGGATCGCCGATCGGGCAGGTGATCCTGTCGATGGTCTCCGCCGCATGTCCGAGCGCCTTCAATCGGCTGCGGAACCGCGCCCATTTGGTGTCGGACCCGATCAGCCCCGCAAAGGCGAAATCACGCGATAGCAGCCGGTGGCAGATCTCCAGGTCCATCTCATGGCTATAGGTCAGAATGAGGTGTTCAGCGTTATCCGGCGCGTGGCGCACGGTATCGGCAGGCTTGACGGCGGGCAAATACGAGACGCCGGGTTCGCGGGTTGCGGGGTAACGCGATGGCGAGGTGTCGATCCAGGTGATCCGCCAATCCGGCAACGGGGCCATGACCCCGACGATGGCCCGCCCGACATGGCCCGCGCCGTAGATCCAGAGGCTGTGCGCGGGTCTCAGTTCGGGCTCGATGAACCAGCCCTCCAGCACGGTCGGCCCGTCCAGCGCCCCGTCCTGCACCAGCCGCGCGACCGATTGCGGCATGTCGGCCGGATCGTCGTGTGGGTCGAGAGGGCGCGCATAGGGCAGCGGCATGGCGGTGTCGGCGATGTCGAAGCGCTCCATCAGCAATGTGACGGCCCCGCCGCAGCACTGGCCCAGTTCGGGGCCGAGCGGCAAAGTGACAAGCGCGCGGGGCTGCGCCTGTCTGCGGGCGCGGGTGGCGGCCTGAAACTCAAGCTCTCCCCCGCCGATCGTCCCCGATTGCCCGCCCGGCCAGACCAGCATCGACGCGCCGACCTCGCGCGGGGTCGAGCCGCGCACCCGCACAATGACCACCCGCATCACAGGCCCATGCGCATGGGTCGCCCGGGCAAGGGCTGAGCGGTCGAAACTCACCCGCGCGCCCTCGCAACGGCGGCCAGCACGGCCTCTGCGGTGGCGGGGGCCTGCAGGTCCGGGTAGTTCGGCCCGCAGGCGGAGACCGCATCGGCCAGGGCCGACCAGACGCTTATCCCCAGCATGAGGGGCGGCTCGCCCACGGCCTTGGAACGGTAGATCGTCTCGGCGGGGTTGGGCGCATCCCAGAGCGCCACGTTGAAGATGCGGGGCCGATCGGAACAGGCGGGGATCTTGTAGGTCGAAGGCGCGTGGGTGCGCAGGCGGCCCGTCTCGTCCCAGACCAGTTCCTCGGTGGTCAGCCAGCCCGCGCCCTGCACGAAACCGCCCTCGATCTGGCCGATATCAATCGCTGGATTCAGGCTGGAGCCCGCGTCATGCAGAATATCGGTGCGCAGGATGCGGTTCTCGCCGGTCAGGGTGTCGATCACGACCTCGGAACAGGCGGCCCCTTGCGCGAAGTAGAAGAACGGGCGGCCCCGCCCCGCGATCCGGTCCCATTCGATATCGGGGGTCTTGTAATACCCGGTCGCGGACAGGCTGACGCGGCCCATATAGACGCGATTGGCGGCCTCGGCGAAGGGGATCTCCTCGGCGCCCACATGCACCATGCCATCGGCAAAGCGCACCTGATGCGGTTTCACCTGGTGTTCGGTGGCGAGATATTCGGCCATGCGGTCGCGGATCGTGTCGCAGGCGGCCTTGACCGCCATCCCGTTCAGATCGGAACCCGAGGAGGCGGCAGTGGCCGAGGTGTTGGGCACCTTGCCGGTATCGGTCGCGGTGATCTTGACCATGTCGGGCGAGATGCCGAAGCGGTCGGCGGCAACCTGCGCGACCTTCTGGTTCAGCCCCTGGCCCATCTCGGTGCCGCCATGGTTCATATGGACCGAACCATCGGCATAGACATGGACCAGCGCGCCCGCCTGGTTGAGATGCGTCAGCGTGAAGGAAATCCCGAACTTGACCGGCGTCAGCGCGATGCCCTTCTTCAGCACCGGCTGGCCCGCGTTCCACTCGGCAATCGCCGCCTTGCGCGCGGCGTAGTCGCAATCCGTGGCCAGTTTCTCGGTCAGCCCGTTCAGCAGGAAATCGGTGACCTCCATGTGATAGGGGGTGGTCTGCGCGCCGCCTGCCATCGGCTCAGGCGAATGCGCCCCGCCAAAGCGTTTCGAGGCCCCGGTCCCGCTCGACAGCTTGTGCGCTGTCCCTGCCTTCTTTGTTCCGGAAATATCCTCGGGGGGGCCGGGGGGGGCAGACAGCCCCCCCTGCGCCACGCCTGCCCCAAACGCATCGTCGTAATAGTTGCGCTGCCGCACCTGCAACGGGTCCAGCCCAAGCGCGTGCGCGATATGGTCCATCACCCGCTCGATCCCCACAACGCCCTGCGGCCCGCCGAACCCGCGAAAGGCGGTGGCGCTCTGGGTGTGGGTGCGCAGCCGGTGCGAGGTGATCCGCGCGGCGGGCAGGTGATAGGCGTTGTCGGCATGCAGCATGGCGCGGTCGGCCACCGGCAGCGACAGGTCCAGCGCCCATCCGCAGCGGGTCATCTGGGTGAACTCGGCACCGGCTATGCGGCCCTCATCATTCACGCCGACGCGGTAATCAATCCGGAAATCATGCCGCTTGCCGGTGATCATGAAATCATCGTCCCGGTCATAGCGCATCTTGGCGGGCAGCCCGGTGCGATGCGCAATGAGGGCGCAGGCGATGGCCAGGTGGTTGCCCTGGCTCTCTTTGCCGCCGAAACCGCCGCCCATGCGCCGCGTTTCGACCCGGACGCCGTTCATCGGCAGGTGCAGGGCATGCGCCACCTTGTGCTGGATCTCGGTCGGGTGCTGCGTCGAGGAATGCACGATCATGTCGCCATTATCCTGCGGCATCGCCATCGCGGCCTGACCTTCGAGGTAGAAATGCTCCTGCCCGCCCATCTCGATGCGGCCTTCGATGACATGCGCGGCGCTGGAAAGGGCCTGATCCACGTCACCCTTTTCATAGACGCGCGGCCCGTCCTCGAACCGGCTATTCGCTTCCAGCGCGGCGTCGATGGTCAGCAGCGGCGTGGCCTCCTCATACGTGATCTTCGCCAGCGTCACCGCCCGGCGCGCGGCCAGGTGGCTGGTGGCGGCGACCAGGAAGACGGGCTGTCCGAGGTAGTGGATGGTGCCGTCCGACAGAAGCGGCTCATCCTCGGCGGAGGGCGAGCAATCGGGGATCTCGTCCAGATCGGACCCGGCGATGACCTGAACGACGCCCTGCGCGGATCGCACAGCGTCCAGGTCCATCGAGGTGATGCGCCCATGCGCGATCTGCGCCATCCCGAAGGCCAGGTGCAGGCAGGTCGCGGGTGTCGGGATGTCATCGACATAGCGCGCGCGACCCGTGACATGCAGCGGCGCGGAATCGTGGGGCAGAGGGGTGCGCACGCTCATGCCGACACCTCCAGCACATTCGTAGCCACGCCCTGATCCTCGTGGAAATAGCGCATAAGCATGTTGGCCGCCGTGGTCAGGCGGTAATGGGCCGAGGCGCGCATGTCGCTCATCGGGGTGAAATCGTCGCCATAGCGGGCCATCGCTTCGCGCACCGTGGCCTCGGTCCAGGCTTGGCCGATCAGGGCTGCCTCCACGTTGGTGGCGCGTTTCGGGATACCCGCCATGCCGCCATAGGCGATGCGGGCGGCGGTGACAGTGCCGTTTTCCACCGTGATGTTCAGGCATCCGCAGACGGCGGAAATATCCTGGTCAAACCGTTTCGACAGCTTGTAGCAGCGCAGCCGGTCGGTTTGGCGGGGGATGGAGACGGCCTCGACGAACTCACCCGTCTCGCGGTCCTGCTTGCCGTAATCGAGGAAGAACTCCTCCAGTGGCAGGCTCCGGCGGGCCTCGCCCTTGCGCAGGTGCAGCGTGGCCTCCAGCGCGATCAGGGCGGGCGGGCTGTCCCCGATGGGCGAGCCATTGGCGATATTGCCCCCCACGGTCGCGGCGTTGCGCACCTGGACCGAGGAGAACCGGCGCAGCATCTCGTCCAGGGAGGGGTGCAGGGGCGCGATGACGGGCATCATGTCGGTGAACGAGACCATCGCGCCGAAGCGGATCTCATCCTCCGTGGAGGTGATCTGCTTGAGGTCATCGCAGCCCGACAGGAACGCCACCGGATCGAGATGGCGCAGCGCCTTGGTCACCCAGAGCCCCACATCGGTGGCCCCCGCGATCAGCACCGCGTCGGGATTGGCCAGATACCACTCGGCCAACTCATCGGCAGAGGTCGGCGCGTAGGGCGGGTGGTTCTGCGGCGCCGCAGCGGGGTCACCCACCAGCCTTGCATCCTCCAACATCCATTCCGGCACTTCATGGCTCGCCGCCGCCTCAGCCGCGCGGATGATCGGCGCATAGCCGGTACAGCGGCAGAGGTTGCCCGCCAGCACATCATCGTAATCCGTCGCACCCTTCAGATGCGCCACCGCCAGCGACGCCACGATCCCCGGCGTGCAGAAGCCGCATTGCGACCCGTGCAGATCGACCATCGCCTGTTGAATGGGGTGCATCCGGCCATCCGGGCCGCTGATGCCTTCCACCGTGCGCACCGCCTTGCCGTCGATCTGCGGCAGGAACAGGATGCAGCCATTCATCGCACGCGGGCCGTTCTCATCGGTGACGATGATCGTGCAGGCGCCGCAATCGCCCTCGTTGCAGCCTTCCTTGGTGCCGGTCAGGCCCATATCCTCGCGCAGCCAATCCAGGAGTGTGCGCGTCGGCGGGGGGGCCGGCACCTCGACAGGCTGGCCGTTCAGATGAAAACGCACCGTGTCAGTCATGACGTAACTCTTGGTCGCGATCTTGTCGGAGGATCGTTGTCCTCTATTGCGCGGCCCGAGGCGACGATAAGGCGCAGCGCCGTATTTCCCTGTTGCATGGGGCAGGAAAGCGGCTTTTGGGGCGTGTGGCAAGGGTGGATGCCCGACGGTATCGGGAAAGTCTTTCAACGATGCGGCGAAAATCTCTGTGGTTCGGCCCGCATCTGCACCATTGGCTGACCGCTCCTCGCCCCCGTTCCGGGCGCTCCTCGCCACTTCCCGGGTGGTTTTGCGTGGCGGCGCGATGCGGCCTGCGCTAGCCTCGCCCCCATGACCGATAGCCCCCGATTCATCCACCTGCGCACCCATACCGAATACTCGTTGCTGGAAGGCGCGATGCGGGTCAAGAAACTGCCCGCACAGGCCGCGGGTCTGGGTATGCCCGCGATTGCAGTCACCGATACCAACAACATGTTCGCGGCGCTGGAGTTTTCCGAGACCGCCGCCAAATCCGGCGTGCAGCCCATCATCGGCTGCCAGATGGACCTGGACTATGATCCGCCCGCCCCGGGCGAGAAACCGCGCCTGCCCGCGCCCATCGTGCTGCTGGCGCAGAACCAGGCGGGCTATTCCAACCTGATGAAGCTCAACTCCTGCCTCTACCTGCGCGGCGATGGCAGCGTGGCGCACATCACCGAGGCCGAGCTTTCTCTGCACAGCGAGGGGCTGATCTGCCTGACAGGGGGGCCGGACGGGCCGGTCGGGCGGTTCCTGCAGGGTGGCCAGCATCCAAAGGCCGAGGCGCTGATGGCGCGGCTCAAGGATATCTTCGCCGACCGGCTCTATGTCGAGTTGCAGCGCCACCCGTCCGATGGCGGCCTGCCCGAGGCCGAACGCGCCAGCGAACGCGGCTTTGTCGAGATGGCCTATGCGATGGAATTGCCGCTCGTTGCCACCAACGATGTCTATTTCCCCGAGGCCAGGATGTACGAGGCGCATGACGCGCTGATCTGCATCGCCGAGGGGGCCTATGTCGACCAGCAACAACCCCGCCGCCGCCTGACGCCGCAGCACTATTTCAAGTCGCCCGAGGAGATGGTCACGCTCTTCGCCGACCTGCCCGAGGCGCTGGAGAACACCGTCGAGATCGCCCGCCGCTGCGCCTTCCGCGCCCGCACGCACCCGCCGATCCTGCCGAAATTCGCCGATGACGAGGTCGAGGAGTTGCGCAGACAGGCCCGCGAGGGTCTGGAGAAGCGGCTCGCCGTCATCCCCCATGCCGCCCCGGTCGAGGATTACGAAAAGCGGCTGGAATTCGAGCTTGGCATCATCGAGAACATGGGCTTTCCCGGCTATTTCCTGATCGTGGCCGATTTCATCAAATGGGCCAAGGATCATGACATTCCGGTCGGGCCGGGGCGCGGTTCCGGTGCCGGGTCATTGGTTGCCTATGCGCTGACCATCACCGACCTTGACCCGCTGCGCTATCAGCTTCTGTTCGAACGCTTCCTGAACCCCGAACGCGTTTCGATGCCCGATTTCGACATCGACTTCTGCATGGACCGCCGCGAGGAGGTGATCCGCTACGTGCAGGAGAAATACGGCCGCGAGAAGGTGGGCCAGATCATCACTTTCGGCGCGCTCCTGTCCAAGGCCGCCGTGCGCGATGTGGGCCGCGTCTTGCAGATGCCGTTCGGGCAGGTCGATCGCCTGTCCAAGATGATCCCGGTCGAAGGCGTCAAGCCCGTCAGCATCGAAAAGGCGCTGGCCGATGAGCCGCGCCTGCGCGAGGAGGCCAAGAACGAGGAGGTTGTGGACCGCCTTCTGACCTATGGCCAGCAGGTCGAGGGGCTGCTCAGGAACGCCTCCACCCATGCCGCCGGGGTGGTGATCGGCGACCGGCCGCTGGATGAGCTTGTGCCGCTTTACCAGGATCCCCGCTCCGACATGCCGGCGACGCAGTTCAACATGAAATGGGTGGAGCCTGCCGGACTGGTCAAGTTCGATTTCCTGGGGCTGAAGACCCTGACCGTGATCCAGAACGCGCTGGACCTTCTGAAACCGCGCGGGGTGGAATTCGATATCGGGCTCATTCCGCTCGATGATCAGAAGACCTATGACCTTTACGCCAGCGCCAAGACGGTCGCCGTGTTCCAGGTGGAAAGCTCGGGCATGATGGACGCGCTGCGCCGCATGAAACCCACCTGCATCGAGGACATTGTGGCGCTGGTCGCGCTCTACCGGCCCGGCCCGATGGAGAACATCCCGACCTATTGCGAGGTCAAGAACGGCCTCAGGGACCGCGCCTCGATCCATCCGCTGATCGACGACATCCTGGAGGAAACGCAGGGCATCATCGTCTACCAGGAACAGGTGATGCAGATCGCGCAGGTGATGGCGGGATACTCCTTGGGCGGTGCCGACCTGCTGCGCCGCGCCATGGGCAAGAAGATCGCCGAGGAAATGGCCAAGGAACGCCCCAAGTTTGAGGCGGGCGCGATGGCGAACGGGGTCGACAAGCGCAAGGCCACCGAGGTGTTCGACCTGTTGGAGAAATTCGCCAATTACGGCTTCAACAAATCGCATGCCGCGGCCTACGCGGTGGTCAGCTACCAGACCGCCTACCTCAAGGCGAATTACCCGGTCGAGTTCATGGCCGCCGTGATGAATTGCGACATCCACCTGACCGACAAGCTGAGCGTCTACAAGCAGGAGGTCGACCGGCTGGAGATCGAGGTGATCCCGCCTTGCGTCAACCGCTCCGCCGCCATGTTCACGGTCAAGGATGGCTGCGTGGTCTATGCGCTTGGCGGTCTCAAGAACGTCGGCACCGACGCGATGCGCCTCATTGAGGAGGCGCGCGGCGATCAGGTCTTTTCCACCCTCTTCGACTTCGCCCGCCGGGTCGATCTGAAACGGGTCGGCAAGCGGTCGCTCGAAATGCTGGCGCGGTCCGGTGCCTTCGATGAGCTTGACCGCAACCGCCGCCGCGTCTTCGACAGCCTCGATGCGCTGGTGGCCTATTCCGCCGCGATCCACGAGCAGCGCAATTCCAACCAGGTCTCGCTGTTTGGCGAGGCCGGGGATGACCTGCCCGAACCGCGCCTGACCTCGCCTGCCGACTGGCTGCCCAATGAACGGCTGGCCGAGGAACACAAGGCGGTCGGCTTCTACCTGTCCGGTCATCCGCTGGACGACTATATGCCCGCCCTGAAACGGCGCAAATGCCTGACGCTGGAGGAGGTGCAGGCGCGCGCCGAGGGCGGGGCTTTCGTGACCAAGATGGCCGGGTCGGTGTCGTCACGCCAGGAACGCAAGAGCCAGCGCGGCAACCGTTTCGCCTTCGTCTCGCTGTCGGACCCCACGGGGCTTTACGAGGTCACGATGTTCTCGGACGTCCTGGAGGCAAGCCGCGAGCACCTGAATTCCGGCTCCAACCTGGTACTGACGGTCGAGGCGACGTTTGAAGGCGATCAGCTGAAACTTCTGGCGCGCGGCGTGCAACCCATCGACGGCGCGGTGGCGGATGCGGGCGGCAGCGGCTTGCGCGTCTTCATCGAGGAACCCACGGCGGTGCCCGGTATCGCGGGGCTCTTGGAACGCGCGAAGGGCGAGGCCAAGCTGAAGGGCCGCGGGCCGGTGCAGCTTTGCCTGCTGGACGCCGATTTGCCGGGTGAGGTGGAGGTGCTGCTCGGCGAGGATTTTCCGGTCAACCCGCAGATCAAGGGCGCGCTGAAGAGCCTGGAGGGCGTGGTGATGGTGGAGGAGGTTTAATTGAGAACCTATGAAAGATACGTATTCCAGTCTGGCACGTTCACTCGGGATTCAACGGTCAGAGGGCTTTCCTGGTCTCATCGTGCAGAGTGATCGCGTGCATACACTAGAGGTTGTCAAATGCCCCCCAACGCATGTGGGTCTAGGGCGGGTTGTGATTCATAATTCACAACGGGATGGAGCAAAACGCCATCAGGTGGTTCGGATCCTGACGTCTTGCGGAAAGTTTGCAGATGCAGCCGTTATTGGTCGGCAAGTTCTCGACAATAAGATCGGCATGGATTTCGAGCTTCGTAACTCGCTCGGTTTGAACGTCGGAAAGAAATACTCTCTCGAAATTCGCAAACTCAGATTCTGGGGGGCGCTGCGCTGGTACTTGCGTCGACGCGATCCCGCGATAAGAATCCCGGCGCTCTTGGCTTCCCTCTCAATCGGTCTGGGAGTTGTAAGCCTGTTGATAGCATTGTTTTCTTGATCGCATCTTCCCATTCCCCACCCTCGCGCCTACCGTCCGGCGCATGATGCACCCCTCCGCCCTCGACTCGCGCGCCTCCTGGCTGCGCCTTGCGATCTCGCTGGCCATCGCCGTGGTGGGCAATGTGGGGATGTGGGCGATCATCGTGATCATGCCCGCGATGCAGACCGAATTCGGGGTCGAGCGGGCCGATGCCTCGATCCCCTATACGCTGACCATGATCGGCTTCGCGCTTGGCAACTACTACATTGGCCGCGTCGTGGACCGGTGGGGCATCACCGTGGCGCTGTCCGGCGCGGCGCTGATGTTGGGGGTGGGGTTCGGCCTCGGGGCGTTTGCGCCCAATATCTGGGTACTGTCGGCGTTGCAACTGATCACCGGCTTCGGCTCGGCGGCCTGTTTCGGGCCGCTTATCGCCGATATCTCGCATTGGTTCCTGAAACGGCGCGGCATCGCGGTGGCGATCGCGGCCAGCGGCAATTACCTTTCCGGCGGGATCTGGCCCCTGGTCCTGGCCGAAGTGCTGGCCGGTCCGGGGGGCTGGCGCAGCGCCTACCTGATCATCGCGGCGACCTGCGTGGCGGTGATGATCCCCCTCTCGCTGCTCCTGCGCGCGCAGGTTTCCGAGGCGGGGCGGGCCGAGGCCGAGAGCGCCGCCGCATCGCGTGCGCTGACCTCGGGGTTCAGCCCGCGCGCGCTGACCTGGCTGCTGGCCGCGGCCGGGATCGGCTGCTGCGTGGCGATGTCGATGCCGCAGGTTCATATCGTGGCGCTGAGCGCGGACCTCGGCTATGGCCCTGCCGTGGGGGCCGAGATGCTGTCGCTGATGCTGTTCGGCGGGGTTGCCTCGCGGCTGGTCTCGGGCGCGCTGGCCGACAGGATCGGCGGGGTGGCGACGCTGCTGATCGGGTCGGGGCTGCAATGCGTGGCGTTGTTCCTCTACCTGCCGACCAGTGGGCTCAATGCGCTCTATCTCGTCAGCCTGATCTTCGGACTCAGCCAGGGCGGGATCGTGCCGAGCTATGCCGTCGTGGTGCGCGAGTATCTCCCTGCGCGCGAGGCGGGGCAGCGGGTGGGCTTCGTGATGATGTCGACGATCCTGGGCATGGCTTTGGGCGGCTGGATGTCGGGTTGGATCTATGACCTGACCGGCAGCTATCAATGGGCCTTCCTGAACGGGATCGCCTTCAACCTGGTCAATATCGCCATCATCGGGCTGATCCTGATACGGTCCCGCCCGCGCCGGCGCGGGACGGTTCCGGCCTGAACGGGCGGCTTTCGGCCCATTGCGCGCGGCCCCAGTCGGCCGCTGGACAATTCCGCCATTTCCTTGAAATCATTCGCGATGATCCTAGACTGCCGGGGTGAAACCAAACCCGCCTTTGAAGAGTTTCAGTGTCATGGCCACGATCCGAGAGATTACCCGCGCCTATTGCAACCGCAGCGATCCGCTGGCCGCGGCCAGTTATTTCGGCACGTTCGCGGTGTATTTCCTGACGCTGTGGCTGGCGGTGATCAGTTTCGACACGCTGTGGCTGATGGTGCCTTTGGCGGTGATCAATGCGCTGTCGGGGGTGCGGCTTTACGTGTTGCAGCATGATTGCGGGCATCATTCGCTCTTCGCCAGGGCCTGGGTGAACGATTGGGCGGGTTATGGCCTGTCCACCTTCACGCTGACGCCCTACCGGGTGATGCAGTTCAACCATAACCAGCATCACAAGTTCCTCGGCGACCTGGAGGAGCGGCGCTCGGGCGAGATCCACACGATGACGCTGGCCGAATGGGAGCGGGCAGGGGTCTGGGAGCGGCTTGGCTACCGGCTCTACCGCAACCCCGCGATCCTGATTCCGCTTGGCGGCATCTTCGTCTACGCGCTGCGCTATCGCTGGCCCAAGAACACGGGCCGGGTCGGCGTCACCGGCGTGCTGATCCACAATATCCTGTTGATTGCATGGATTTTTCTGCTGTGGATCCTGGGCGGTACAAATGCGCTGATCGTCTATGCCATCACCGTTTTCGTGGCGGCCTGCACCGGGGTTTTCCTGGTCTATCTGCAGCATAATTTCGAGGACACCTATTGGGACCGCCGCCCCGATCTGCGCCCCGACATGGCGGCGCTGCAGGGCTCCTCGGCGCTGGATCTGGGGTGGTGGTTCGACCTGGCGACGGGCAATATCGCCTATCACGACATCCACCATTTCAACGCCAATATCCCCTCCTACCGGTTGCGCAAATGCCACCGGGCGCTGCGCGATGAATACGGGCTGAGGGTGATCAAATGGCCCGAGGCTTTGCGCAGTTTCACGCTGAAACTGTGGGACGAGGAACACGAGCGGCTGGTGCCGTTTCCGCGTCGGGCGGCGGGGCATCTGGTGGCGAATTGAGGGGGGTGCATATGCGTACACCCCCCGATGCACCCCCCGTACACCCCCTGATGCATTAATTCGGGGTTATTGGAGACTTGGTTTCGCCGCGCCCTCGGCGCGCCGACCGGCCGGGGCTCTGCCGTCGTCATTGTCGCTCGGACCAATGGCGCAACAATGACGACCCCGAGGTATTCTCAGCAAAATGAAAGAGGCATGTCGGTGGGCTTACCAATGCGGCGGTTTCTGGTCGGCCAGCGGGATGGTGCCGGAACTGTCGGCCTCGCGTTCGGCCTCGCGGTTCATCAGCATCTGGACGCGGGCCGTAAGGCGGTCGATCTCTCGGTCCTGGCGGGCGATCACGTCCGACATCTCCTCGACCTGGCAGGTGAGGTGGGCGAGGGCTTCTTCGAGGTCTACGAGGCTGCTCATGGCGCGGTTCTAGGGCAGGGGAGGGGCTTTGGCCAGCCCGGCCCTCCTTGCCCCCCGCTGGCCACTGGGCTAGGAGGCGGGCGACCCAGAGTTGAGCCGGGATGGACCAGATGGCCAAAGTCAAGAAACAGCCGCGCCCCAAGGCGGAAACGCCGAAAGGGTTCGTCGATTATTTCGGCGCGGATGTGCGCGAACGAAATGCGATGCTGGAGACGATCGGCAAGGTCTATCACCGCTATGGCTTCGACCCGCTGGAGACCTCGGCGATCGAAACGGTCGAGGCGCTGGGCAAGTTTCTGCCCGATGTGGACCGCCCGAATGAAGGCGTCTTTGCCTGGCAAGACGAAGATGAGAAATGGCTGGCGCTGCGCTATGACATGACGGCGCCCCTGGCGCGTGTGGCGGCGCAGTTCCGCAATGACCTGGCCGCACCCTACCGGCGCTACACGATGGGGCCGGTCTGGCGCAACGAGAAGCCGGGGCCGGGGCGGTATCGGCAGTTCTACCAGTGCGATGCGGATACGGTGGGGTCTGCCTCGATGGCGGCGGATGCGGAGATCTGCGCGATGCTGGCCGATACGCTGGAGGCGGTGGGCATCCCGCACGGGGATTATGTGGTGCGGGTGAATAACCGGAAGGTCTTGAACGGGGTGCTGGAAAGCATGGGGTTGGGCGACGACCAATCCCGCCGCGACGCCGTGCTGCGCACTATCGACAAGTTCGACAAGGTGGGCGAGTCGGGCGTGCGAGAGTTGTTGGGAAAAGGGCGTCTGGATGCGTCGGGGGCCTATATCGACGGGGTGGGGTTGAGTGAGGATCAGGCGGGGCCGGTGCTGGCCTTCCTGACCTCGAAAGGGGCAACCGGGGCCGAGACCGTGCGGAACCTGCGCGCTGCCGTGGGGGACTCGGTCATGGGGTCCGAGGGTGTGGCGGAGCTTGAGGAGATCGCCGCCCTTCTGGATGCCCAAGGCTACGGCCCCGACCGCATCGTCATCGACCCTTCCGTCGTGCGCGGCCTCGGCTATTACACCGGGCCGGTCTATGAGGCGGAGCTGACCTTCGAGGTGCTGGACGACAAGGGCCGTCCGCGCCAGTTCGGCTCGGTCGCGGGCGGCGGGCGGTATGACGATCTGGTCAAGCGGTTCACCGGACAGGCGGTGCCCGCGACGGGCATCTCCATCGGCGTCGACCGGCTGCTGGCCGCCTTGCGCGCCAAGGGACGCGCGGGCGGCAAGATGCAAGGCCCCGTCGTCGTCACCGTGATGGACCGGGACCGGATGGCCGACTATCAGGCGATGGTGGCGGAGCTTCGCAATGCAGGCATTCGGGCCGAAGTCTATCTGGGCAACCCGAAGAATTTCGGCAATCAGCTTAAATATGCCGACAAGCGCGAAAGCCCGGTGGCGATCATTCAGGGCTCGGACGAAGCGGCGCGCGGCGTGGTGCAGATCAAGGACCTGGCGCTTGGGGCCGAGATTGCCGCCAGCGCCAGCCTTGAGGAATGGAAGAGCCAGCCGGCGCAGCGCGAGGTGGCGCGGGACGACCTGGTGGGCGAAGTGCGGGCGATCCTGGACCGGTTGGCATGAGCGACAAACTGGCGGTGCGGGCCGAGGCGGAGCGGCTCTTTGCCTTTTTCAAGGCGGGCGGCGCGGAGCCGGTGGATGCCGATCTGCTGCAACCGGCGGGCACGCTCCTGGACCTCTATGGCGAGGATATAAGGGCGCGGGCCTATGTCACGCAGGACCCCGACGCGGGCGAAATGATGCTGCGCCCCGATTTCACCGTGCCGGTGGTGCAGACCCATATGCGCGAGGGCGGCGAACCGGCGCGCTACACCTATATGGGCGAGGTGTTCCGCAAGCAGCAAAGCGGCTCGGACCGGGCGCGGGAATATCTGCAGGTGGGCTACGAGGTCTTTGACCGGGAGAACCCCGAGGCCGCCGATGCCGAGGTCTTCGCGCTTTTTGCCGAGGCGCTGTCGCCGCTTGGCCTGCGCGCGGCGACGGGCGATATCGGGGTGCTGAAGGCGGCGGTGGGCTGCCTGTCCACGACCGGGCGGCGCAAGGCGGCGCTGATGCGCCATATCTGGCGGCCGCGCCGGTTTCGCGGGTTGCTGGACCGCTTCACGGGCCGCGTGGCGACCGACCCCTTGCGGCTGGCGACGCTGGCCATGGTCGCGCAGGACGGGGCCGAGGCGGTGCTGGAGCGCGCCGGACCCCGGATCGGGCAGCGCAGCGCGGGCGATGTGCTCCGGCGGCTCAACGCGCTGGCCGAGGATTCGGCGGCGCCTGCCATCGGGCGGGCCGAGGCGGAGGTGCTGGACACCATCCTGTCCCTGCGCGAGACCCTGCCCAATGCCCGCAACCAGTTGCGCGACATCGCCGTCGACCTGCCCGGTCTGACGCCTGCCCTTGAGCGGATGGAACGGCGGATGGAGGCGCTGGCGCAGGCGGGTGTCGATGTGGCGGGGCTGCCCTTCGAGGCCAGTTTCGGGCGCACCACGATGGAATATTACGACGGGTTCGTCTTCGGCTTTTTGGCCGAGGCGCGGCCCGACCTGCCGCCTGTCGCCACCGGCGGGCGCTATGACGCGCTGACGCGGGTTCTGGGGCGCGGAGCCGAGATCCCGGCCGTGGGCGGCGTGATCCGTCCGGGCCTGGTGCAGATCCTGCGGGAGGGGCTGGCATGACGCTGAAACTGGGCGTGCCGTCCAAGGGGCGGCTGATGGAGAAGACCTTCGACTGGTTCGCGGCCCGTGGTGTCACCATGCGGCGGACCGGGTCGGACCGGGAATATGCCGCCGAGGTCGAGGGGGCGGACCTGGACCTGGTGCTGCTGAGCGCCGGGGAAATCCCGCGTGAATTGCAGGCGGGGCGCATCCATCTGGGTGTCACCGGCAGCGATCTGGTGCGGGAGCGCATCCCGGCCTGGGAGGCGGTTGTCAAGGCGATGCAGCCGATGGGGTTCGGCTATGCCGACCTGATCATCGCGGTACCGGCCTTCTGGGTCGATGTGAACACGCTGGAGGACCTCGATGCCGCCGCCGCCGATTTCCGCCGCAGCCACGGCCACCGGCTGCGCATCGCCACCAAGTACCACCGGCTGGTGCGCGAGTTCTTGCGCGATGCGGGCGTTGCCGATTACCAGTTGGTCGATAGCCAGGGCGCGACGGAGGGCACCGTCAAGAACCTGACCGCCGAGGCTGTGGCCGACATTACCTCGACCGGAGAGACCCTGCGGGCCAATCACCTGAAGCTCTTGTCCGACGGGTTGATCCATCGCAGCCAGGCGGTGCTGTTCAAGTCGCGCGTGGCGGAGTGGAGCGACGCGGACCGCGCGGCGCTGGAGCAGTTGAGCGAGCGGTTGCGGTAGACAACGGTTCGACCTGGGGATGCGCTCGGTCGATCGAGCGCATCGGCGGCCCGTCGACGGGCCGCGGACCCGTTCCGAACGCTCAGGAATCGCTGCTGACCACGCCCCAGATATTCCCGACCGGGATCATGCCGGGGCCGCCGCTATGAGCCGGAAGTCGGCTGTCAGCGGCGTTGTCGCGGTTGTCGCCGAGGACGAAGACATGGCCCTCGGGCACTGTCAGCAGGCCGGTGTCGTCCAGCGGGCCGTCCCTGAGGTTCAGCACCGGGTAGTTGGCCCCGCCGGGCAGTGTCTCCATCGCCCGGTCGATCTCGCAGGTCGCGGTGCCGGGCGGGGCGGAGGGGCAAGGGAAGGTGGGGTCTTGCGATGTGTCATAGGTCAGATCGGGCAAGGCGCTTTGCGCGACCTCCGCGCCGTTCAGCCAGAGCCGTCCGTTGCGCATCTGCACCTCGTCACCGGGCAGGCCGGTCAGGCGGAAGATGGGGTCGGCATCGGTGAGCGGATGGCGAAACACGATGATCGCGCCGCGCGGCGGCGGATTGGTGTCGCGGTCCCGCCTCTCGGTCACGAAACAGGCACCGGGGGCGAAAGCGGGCAGCATGCTGGTGCTGGCGGCCTGGAAAGACCGGAAACCGGGCAACACGCATTGCGGACAGAAACAGAGCGCGGCAGCCTAGCCCGCCATCAGTGAGGCGGCGAGGAAAGTTGCCAGCCCCGTCATCGCACGCCGATCTCGGCCAGGGCCGATTGCAGCTCGGGCGGCAGTTTCTCTTCCCGCGCGCGGGCAGCGGAGAGGTCGGCGGGCGCATCATCGGGGGGCAGATAGCGCCAGCCCTGGAAGGCGCGTTTCGGCGTCGCCTCGACCCGGATCAGGGGGCGGTCGAGCACGATGCCGCAGCGGCGGATGCCGTCTTCGCGGATCACCTCCTCCAGCGCCAGGATACGCTGGCGGCACAGGATCACGCCCTTGATGACCCAGTAGATCGAGCCGCCATTCAGCACCTCATCGGCGCGCTTGGGCCACATCCGCGTGATGTGGCGCGGCTGTTTGTCCGGCCAGCGCAAGCGCGCGGTCTCCTGCCACTCGGTGAGCGATTCGACGGACTCGGTGCCGACCGAGAGCTTGATGAGATGGGTAAAGGTGCCGGGCATCGCGATTCCTTCCGAATTGCAACATAGGGTGTCAAACCGGTGCCGTCCACGTTGACCCGGCAAAGTCTTGTGGGTATCTTGTCCCTCTTCCACCACCTATATGGACCTGCCCCAAGGGCGCAGGCAGTGACCCATGAGCCGTTTCTCCGCCCCCATCGCCGAGGCCATCTGGGATATGAAATACCGGATGAAGGAGGCCGATGGCACGCCCATCGACCAGACCGTCGAGGATAGCTGGCGGCGCGTGGCGCGGTCGCTGGCGGCGGTCGAATCGGAGCCGGACCTGTGGGAGGAGCGATTCTACGACGCGCTGGACGGGTTCAAATACCTGCCCGCGGGCCGGATCGCGGCGGGGGCGGGGACGGGGCGCAACGTCACCCTGTTCAACTGTTTCGTCATGGGCACCATCCCCGACAGCCTGGGCGGCATTTTCGAGGCCCTGAAAGAGGCCGCGCTGACCATGCAGCAGGGCGGCGGGATCGGCTATGACTTCTCGACCATCCGGCCCAAGGGCGCGGATGTGAAGGGCGTGGCCGCCGATGCCTCGGGCCCGCTGTCCTTCATGGATGTCTGGGACGCGATGTGCCGCACCATCATGAGTGCGGGCAGCCGCCGGGGCGCGATGATGGCGACGATGCGCTGCGATCACCCCGACATAGAGGAATTCATCACCGCCAAATCCGACGCCGCCCGGCTGCGCATGTTCAACATGTCCGTGCTGGTCACCGATCCGTTCATGGAGGCGGTGAAGGCCGATGGCACCTGGGACCTGGTCTTTGGCGGCAAGGTCTACCACACCGTGCAGGCGCGCGATCTGTGGAACCGGATCATGCAGTCGACCTATGACCATGCCGAACCCGGCGTGATCTTCATCGACCGGATCAATGCCGCGAACAACCTGGGCTATGCCGAGACCATCGCCGCCACCAACCCTTGCGGCGAGCAACCCCTGCCGCCCTATGGCGCCTGCCTGCTGGGCTCGGTGAACCTGGCGCGTCTGGTGAGCGACCCGTTCGAGGAGGCGGCAGCCCTGGACATGGGCGCGCTGGAGGACCTGGTGCGCGTCGCGGTGCGGATGATGGATAACGTGGTCGATGCCTCGCGGTTTCCGCTGCCGGAACAAGCGGCCGAGGCGAAGGCGAAACGCCGGATCGGGTTGGGCGTGACCGGGCTGGCCGATGCGCTGCTGATGCTGGGGCTGCGCTATGGCTCGGACGCGGCGGCGGCGCAGACCGAGGCCTGGATGAAGGCCATCGCGCATGCGGCCTATCGCGCAAGCGTCGATCTGGCCAAGGAACGCGGGGCGTTTCCGCTGTTCGAGGCGGAGGCGTATCTGGCCTCGGGCAACATGGTGAACATGGACCAGGAATTGCGCGATGACATCCGCAAGCATGGCATCCGCAACGCGCTGCTGACCTCGGTCGCGCCCACGGGCACGATCAGCCTCTATGCGGGCAACGTGTCCTCGGGCATCGAGCCGGTCTTTGCCTATGCCTACACGCGCAAGGTGCTGCAACGCGACGGCAGCCGGACCGAGGAAGAGGTGGTCGATTACGCCGTGCAGATGTGGCGCGAAAAGTTCGGAGACCGCGAGTTGCCGGAGTATTTCGTCAACGCCCAGACCCTGACCCCGCTGGAGCATGTCAAGATGCAGGCGGCGGCGCAGAAATGGGTGGATTCGTCGATTTCCAAGACCATCAACTGCCCCGAGGATATTTCCTTCGAGGCGTTCAAGGATGTCTACATGCAGGCCTGGGATACAGGCTGCAAGGGCTGTACGACCTATCGCCCGAACGAGGTGACGGGATCGGTATTGAGCGTGTCGGAAGCCTCCGAGGCCCCGGCGGCCACGCCCGACGACCAGGGCGACGTGGTCTATATCGCCGAGCCGCTGGACCGCCCCGCGCAACTGGAGGGCCACACCTACAAGCTGAAATGGCCCGACAGCAATCACGCCATCTACATCACCATCAACGATATCGTCATCGCGGGCCACAGGCGGCCCTTCGAGATCTTCATCAACTCCAAGAACATGGAGCATTTCGCCTGGACCGTGGCGCTGACCCGGATGATCTCGGCGGTGTTCCGGCGCGGGGGGGATGTGTCTTTTGTCGTGGAAGAATTGAAAGCGGTGTTCGACCCGCGCGGCGGGGCCTGGATGCAGGGCAAATATGTGCCCTCGATCCTGGCGGCCATCGGCGGCGTGATTGAGAAGCATCTCATCGCAATCGGCTTTATCGGCGGCGAGGGGATGGGCCTGAAATCGGACCCGCAGGCGGAAGTGGTCGAGATCGGCGCGCGTCCGTCCTCTCCCGCCTGCCCGAATTGCGGCGAGCACGAGATGCGGATGATGGAAGGTTGCCTGACCTGCGCCAATTGCGCCTATTCGAAATGCGGGTGAGGCGGGGCTAAGGCGGAACAGATCGCGCCCCTCAGCCGTTGGCTCGCCAACGAAAGGATGAGGAGCCCTGACATGTCCCAGATCACCACGATCAACCCCGCCACCGAGGAACCCCTGGCCAGCTATGACCTGATGTCCGAGACGAAAGCCACACAGATCGTCGAAGCGGCCCATGCCGCGTTCCTGGATTGGCGCACGAAAACGCATGCCGAACGCGGCGAGCATCTGACCGCCATCGCCGCCAAGCTGCGCGAGAACGCCGATGACCTGGCGAAGCTGATGACGCAGGAGGTGGGCAAGCTCTACAAGGACGGCAAGACCGAGGTGGAGCTCTGCGCCGGGATTTTTGAATATGCCGCCAAGCACGGTCCCGAGTTGCTGGCCGATGAGGAGCGCGTCCATGGCGACGGGAAGCGCGGTGTCGTGACCTACCAGCCAATTGGTGTCGTCTATTCGATCCAGCCGTGGAATTTCCCGCTCTACCAGCCGGTCCGCGTGCTGGCGGCGAACCTGATGGCGGGCAATGGCTGTGTCCTGAAACACGCCGCGATCTGCACCGGCAGCGCATTGCGCCTGGCCGAGATCTGCGTCGAGGCGGGGCTGCCCGAGGATCTGTTCCAGGTCCTGGTGATCGACCACGACATCAGCGACCGGATCATCGCCCATCACCATGTGCGCGCCGTGACCATGACCGGCAGCGACGATGCCGGGCGTCATATCGGCGCGAAGGCCGCCGAGGCGCTGAAGAAATCGGTGCTGGAGCTTGGCTCGAACGACGCCTACCTGGTGCTGGAGGATGCCGATATCGAAACGGCGGTGAAATTCTCCACCATCGGGCGGCTCTACAATAACGGTCAGACCTGCGTCAGCGCCAAGCGGTTCATCGTCACCGACAAGGTCTATGACGCCTTCGTCGACGCCTATGTCGAACAGATGAAGCAGATCGAGATGGGCGACCCGATGGAGGAAGGCACCAAGCTGGGCCCGCTCTCCAGCCAGGAGCAGCTGGATACGGTCGTCAGACAGGTCACGAAGAGTATTTCGAGAGGTGCCAGCCTGCTCTGCGGTGGCGAAGCGCCGGAGCGGGTGGGGGCCTATTACCCCGCCACGGTGCTGGGTGATGTGGAGCCGGGCATGCCCGCCTATGATGACGAGATCTTCGGCCCCGTCGCCTCGATCATCCGCGCCAGGGACGATGAGGACGCGATGCGGATCGCCAATGACAGCCGCTACGGGCTGGGCGGGGGCATTTTCTCGAAGGATGAGGCGCGCGCGCTGGACCTGGCGCGCAAGCATTTCGACACCGGCATGGTGCGGATCAATTCCTTCGGCGCGGCTGACCCGAACATGCCGTTCGGCGGCGTGAAAAACTCCGGTTATGGCCGCGAACATGGCGGGTTCGGAATGCGCGAGTTCGTCAATATCAAGTCGGTCTTCCTGCCGTCGAAGGCCGCCTGACCGGGGGTGCCGAAGATCCTTCTTGAAGGATTTTCCGGTGAGGAAGAATTTTGTGACAAAATTCTTCCTCACGGCCCCGAATTTCGAATCGATGCCACCTTGGGCTGGTCCGATCGGACTCCGCGTGATAATTTCGCCTCAATTCAACAATAAGCTCGCAAAAAAATCGCGACGGGCAGATGAGGCAATGACGATGATGCAGGTGCTGGGCCGGGCAGGTGTCCTCCTTTTTCTATTGGCGCTCTTGCCGCAATCCGCGCTGGCGCAGTCCTGGTGGGACAGTCGCGAGACGCTGGGGCGCGCGCGCCTTTTCACAAACGATCTGATCGGCGATGGTGAAGACCGCTGGCGATCCGGGGCCTATAGCGTCTCGGTCCTGCGCGGGTCCGGCTGGGATGGGGGCCTGCCCATGCGCATGGGCGAGATCATGGAATACCGGTTCCGGGGCGAGACCATCACGCCCGCCAATATCAACCGCCCCGCTGCGGGCGACCGGCTCTATGCCGGGGTGCTGTCGGTGGGCGCGCATACGTATTTCACCTGGCAGGGCCTGGAGGCCGCGCTTGGCGCAGACGTCATGGTGTTGGGCGAACAATCCGGCGTGCGCCACATGCAGGAGGCGGTGCATGACGTCTTCAGCCTGGTCAGCCCGAATGTACAGAATTTCCAGGTCGAGAATGGTGTCTACCTGCATGGCACGTTTGAACTGGGCCAGGAGATCGACCTTGGCGGCGCGCGCATCCGCCCGTTCGTCGAGGTGCAGGCAGGGGTCGAGACGCTGGCCCGGATCGGGTTCGACCTGACCATCGGCGATTACGGGCTGGACGGGCTGCGCGTGCGCGACAGCACGACAGGCCAGCGGATCACCGCCATCGACGGCGGCATCGACCAGGGCTTTTCGTTCCTGCTGGGCGGTGACATGGCCTATGTCGACAGCTCGCGCTACCTGCCATCGGATCGCGGCTACGAGGTGGAGGAGGCGCGCTACCGGCTGCGCGCGGGCGTCAATTACGCCTTCGGCTCCTCCAACATCTTCTATGGCCTGACCCACCTGTCCGAGGAGTTCGTCGGCCAGCCCGAGGGGCAAACCATCGGCTCGGTCTCGTTCGGGTTTCAGTTCTGACAGCGCTGCCGCAGTGATTCGAAAAAATGCCGCAGGGGCGAATCATCTACTTCACAGGGTGATTCGCGCGTGTTAGCGTCGGTCCAAAGAGCGGTATAAGCACTATAATAAACAGGCAAATGAAGATGGGCACGGGCATTCGGGGCCTGACCATGATCGCATGGTCGCAAACCCTGATAGAGGGCGATCCGGCAGATAATAATAGTGAACTGGCCGAAGGGATGACCTGGCGCTGGCATGGCCGCGCACTTCCTCTGGAAGGCGATGGCGCCGCGCTGCTTCTGGGAGTCAGCCAGGATCACGCCGAGCTGCGTGCCAGGGCGGCGCGGGTGGTGCGCAAACTGATGCACCACCCCGCACCCACCCAGAGCGAGACCGCCGCCGATGAGGCCGACCCGCTATTCGCCGATGCGTTCGTGCTGTCCGATGGCACCCGGTTCTACACCGTGGTGCCGGTCGCGGCCCATGCCGGGCGGCTGCCGATCCTGATCTTTCCCGACACCATCCCGCCAGTGGGGCGCGACCTGACCATCGTGCGCGCCAACCAGCCGCGTCCGCGCGCCTATGCGCCCGAGGTCGCCTCGGTCATCTGCTTCACCCCAGGCACGCGGCTGCGCACGCCCGAGGGTGCGGTCGCGATCGAGAATCTCGGCCCCGGCGACAAGGTGCTGACCCGCGATGACGGCCCGCAGGAGGTTCAGTGGACCGGCCAGCGCCGCATGTCGGGTGCGCGCCTTTTCGCGATGCCCTCGCAGCGGCCGATCCGTATTCGCGCCGGTGCGCTTGGCCTCTACAGGCCCGACGCCGATCTGGTGGTGTCGCCCGAGCATCGTGTGATCGTGAAGGGGGCCGCCGCGCGCGACCTCTTTGCGCAGCCCGAGGTTCTGGTCTGTGCCAGCGACCTGATCGGCGACGCGCGGGTGACGGTCGATCACTCGATGCGCGAGACCTGGTATGTGCACCTGATGCTGGAACGTCACCAGGTGGTCTGGGCCAACGGGCTGGAGGTCGAGACCTTCCACCCCGGCTATATGGGGCTGGAGCATCTGGACGGCAAACAGCGCGAGACGCTGCTGGACCTGCGCCCCGAGCTTGGCACCGATCCCTTCACCTATGGCGCGCCCGCGCGGCGGATGCTGGACCGGGCCGAGGCGGCGATCCTGATGCATGGAATGAAGCCACGGCTTTCGCGGCATTGACACCGGCGCACACGGGTGTAAAAGGCCCCGATCCCGGCAGGCGACTGCCGGGGTTTTCATTGGTGTTGGTGGCCCCCGCAAGGGGATGCCTGTCAAAGCGCAAGCTTAGAGGACAACGCCCTTCAATGCCGCGTCTGGTTTGGACGTCGGTTCGCGCAACGGGGACTGTCGCAGCAGCGACCATCACCCGAAAAGTGGGAACCGGTTTTCGGATCAGATGATGGTGCCAAGATAGAAGGAGATCAGACGGTGACCAAACGCACCTCTGCCAAGTACAAGATCGACCGCCGGATGGGTGAAAACATCTGGGGTCGTCCGAAATCCCCGGTCAACCGCCGCGAATACGGCCCCGGCCAGCACGGCCAGCGCCGCAAGGGCAAGCTCAGCGACTTCGGCCTGCAGCTGCGCGCCAAGCAGAAGCTGAAAGGCTATTACGGCGATCTGACCGAAAAGCAGTTCCGCCGCATCTATGCCGAGGCCGAGCGTCAGCGCGGCGATACCGGTGAACAGCTGATCGGCCTGCTGGAGCGTCGCCTCGATGCCGTCGTCTACCGCGCCAAGTTCGTGCCGACCGTCTTCGCCGCGCGCCAGTTCGTGAACCACGGCCATGTCCGCGTGAACGGGCAGAAGGTCAACATCCCCTCCTACCGCGTGAAGGAAGGTGACGTGATCGAGGTCCGCGACCGCTCGAAGCAGAATGTCGCCGTGCTGGAAGCCGTCGGGCTGGCCGAGCGCGACGTGCCCGATTACATCGAGGCCGACCACTCCAAGATGACCGCCACCTTCGTGCGCGTCCCGGCCCTGGGCGATGTGCCCTACCCGGTGATGATGGAGCCGAACCTGGTCGTGGAATACTACGCCAAGAACTGAGCCGCGCCTCGCGCAGCAAAGGAAAAAGGGGCCGCGCCATATGGCTGCGGCCCCTTTTCATATGTGGTGATGATCGCGGCCAGGAGGAGGTCATCGTTTCGCACGATGCTGCGGGAGGGTTGCATGGCCGCCTTGCCGGTCCGGGCGGGTCTGGGCATGTCCTGGCCTCGTGGTAAGCTGGTACGGACTGCCGAGCAATGATCCGGAGAAACACATGCTGTTCGTGATGGGGGCGACGGGACGCATGGGCGGCGCGGTGCTGCGCCATGCCGCCGGTCGCGTCCGGGCGGGCACACGGTCGGGCGCGCCCGTGGACGGCGCGGCTGAGGCCGTGCGCTTCGACCTGGATGACCCGGACGGCTTCACCGCCGCGCTGACGGGCTGCACGGAGATCTTCGTCATGCGTCCGCCGACCACGACCTCGCGCGCGCCGTTCGAGCGGTTGATGACCGCCGCGCGGGAGGCGGGCCTGCGCCACGTCGTCTGCGCCTCGGTCTACGGTGCCGACACCTCACGGGTGCTGCCGCATCGGCACATGGAGGCGGCTGTGCGGGCAAGCAGCCTGCCGCACACGTTCCTTCGGCCTGCCGACTTCATGCAGAACCTCGCCGACAGGCATGGGGTTTCGATCCGGAAGGACGGAGAGATCGCGGTACCGGCAGGGCGGGGCCGGTCGGCATTCCTCGACGCCGACGACATCGGGCGCGCCTGCGCCGCCGTGTTGGCCGCGCCGGGCGAGCATGACGGGCGCGGCTACGATCTGACGGGGCCCGAGGCGCTGACTTTCGGGGAAGTGGCCGAAGTGATGACGCGGCTGCTCGGTCGGCGGGTCTGCTACCGCCCCACCTCCGTCCCCGGCTTTGTCCTGCGCGAGGTCCGACACGGGCGGCCCGCCTCCTTGGCCTTGGTCATGGCCGCGCTCTACACCGTGCAGCGCCTTGGCCGCGCGGCCCCCGTGCGTCCGGACCTCGAACGCCTGACCGGCCATGCCCCGTCCAGCCTGGCAGATTACCTGGCGCGCGAGAGAGCGGCGTTTGCCCCGCCATAGGAGCGGCGGACAGCATGGCGTCAGCCCCTTTCTTCCTGTTCCCGAAGGGTGTCAGAAACTGACCGAACCTTGCGCGCCCGCATCGGGCTTGGCGTCGGTCAGCGTGCTTTTCGCGATTTCATAGAGGAATTTCGCCCCGCCATCGGTTAGCGAGACCTCGCCCGCGCGCGGCGTGAATTGCAGCAGGCAGACATCGGGGTCGGTCTCGCCGCCCTCGAACCAGGCTTCGGCGATGAAGCTCCAGACCTCGTCCAGCGCCTCGCGGTCGTTCGATTGGCGCAACTGGCCCGCGACATCGGCATAGAGCCCCGATTTCGCGTCTGCCACGACAAAGCGCGCGTCCTTGGGGCCGCTTGCCACGCCCTCGGCCAGATCGGTGCCCTTGGCGGTGATGAACCAGACATGGCCCGGTACGTCATCATCGACCTGCGGCGACATCGGGACCAGCCGATCCTGGCCGTCAAGCCCGAGCATGCCGGCCTGGACATCGTCCAGCCTCTTCCAGAACTCCTGTCTCAGATCGGTCATGTTGCGTGTCCTTTCAAAGCGGTGCGTTTCGGACCCAACCGAATGCCCCCGCCCCTTGTTCCCCGCCGCCTTGCGCGCGCGGCGACAAAAGACCCCCTTGCGATCCGGCCCCGACCGTCGCATCACGGGTTCCCACGGCAAGACACGCGCGGAGGATGCAGGCCATGACCACGGAATACCCGGTTTACGGCAGGATCGACGGACCCATCGTCATCATCGGCTTCGGCTCGATCGGCAAGGGAACCTGGCCGCTGATCGAACGCCATTTCGACTATGATGCCGACAAGCTGGTGGTGATCGAGCCCGATGCGGGGCAGGCGAATTTCCTGCGCCAGCATAAGCTGAACCACGTTGCCACGGCGCTGACGCCGGAGAACTACCGCGATGTCCTGGGCGGGCTGTTCGAGCGCGGCAAGGGGTTCTGCGTCAACCTGAGCGTCGATACCTCATCCCTCGACCTGATGAAATTCTGCCGCGAGATGGAGGTGCCTTACATCGACACGGTGGTGGAGCCCTGGGCCGGGTTCTATTTCGACACCACGGAAAACGCCGAGCGCACCAATTACGCGCTGCGCCAGGCGGTGCGGGACGAGAAGGCGCGCAATCCGGGCGGGTCCACGGCGGTCAGTTGCTGCGGCGCCAACCCCGGCATGGTCAGCTGGTTCGTGAAAGAGGCGCTGTTGACCCTGGCCCGCGATACCGGGCGCAAGATCAAGCAGCCGGTGGCGCGCGAGGGATGGGCCGGGCTGATGCGCGATCTGGGCGTGCAGGGCATCCACATCGCCGAACGCGACACGCAGGCCCGCCGCAAACCGCGTCCGCGCGGCACCTTCGTCAACACATGGTCGGTCGAGGGCTTCATCGCCGAGGGCTTCCAGCCCGCCGAACTGGGATGGGGCACGCATGAGCCGTGGTTCCCCGAGAACGGCCACCGTTTCGAGACCGGCTGCCAATCCGCGATCTGGCTGGAGCGGCCCGGCGCCATCACCCGCGTGCATAGCTGGTGTCCCACGCCGGGGCCGCAATTCGGGTTCCTGGTGACACATAACGAGGCGGTCTCGATCTCGGATTACTACACCATCGGCGATGCGGGCGACCCGGAGTATCGCCCGACCTGCCATTATGCCTATCACCCGAGCGACGACGCGGTGTTGTCCTTGCACGAGATGTTCGGCTCGGGCCGGCAGCAGACGCGCCATGAGATCCTGGATGTCGACGAGATCGTCGAGGGCATCGACGAGTTGGGCGTGCTTCTCTTCGGGCACGAAAAGAACGCGCTCTGGTTCGGCTCGCGCCTGTCCAATGACGAGGCCCGCGATCTTGCGCCCTATCAGAACGCGACCGGGTTGCAGGTCACCTCGGCGGTGCTGGCGGGCATGGTCTGGGCGCTGGAAAACCCGCAGGCGGGCATCGTCGAGACCGATGAGATGGACCATGCGCGGTGCCTGGACGTGCAGCGCCCCTATCTGGGCCCGGTCGAGGCGCATTACACCGATTGGACCCCCTTGCAGGACCGGTGGGAGCATTTCCCCGAGGAGATCGACGAAAGCGTGCCCTGGGCGTTCCGCAACGTGCTGGCAACCTGATCGGCGGCCCCTGGCCGGGGCTGTGCATGGAGGCACAGTGCAGCCGCAGGGGCCGCGTGTCCCTGACCTCTCGTCAATCCCGCGCCGCGGGTGTAAAGGGCGGGGATGATTGGCGACAAGATCAGAACCGTGACATTGGAGGAGGCCCGCGCCCTGCCGCGCTGGCGTCAGCCGATCGGCTTGCTGGTCCTGATGGCGCTGGCCATGCCGATCGCCTATTCGACCTGGTCGGCATTGCTCAACAATTTCGTCATCGAGGTGGCCAGTTTCGACGGGGCCGATATCGGGCTTCTGCACACGGTGCGCGAGATCCCCGGTTTCCTGGCCGTGGGGGTGATCGCGCTGATCATCTTCATCCGCGAACAGGTGTTGGGACTGGTCTCGCTGGTGCTGCTGGGTGTGGCGACCGGGCTGACGGCACAGTTTCCGTCGCTTGGCGGCATCCTGGTGATCACGCTCTTCAGTTCCATCGGGTTTCACTATTACGAGACGGTGAACCAGTCGCTGCAACTGCAATGGCTGGACAAGAAGCGCGCGCCGCAGGTGCTTGGCTGGCTGATGGCGGCAGGGTCCGCCGGGACGCTGCTGGCCTATACGCTGATCATCCTGACCTGGCGCGCCTATGATCTGAGCTATTCCACCGTCTACTGGGCGGGCGGCGGCTTCACCGCGCTGGTGGCGGTCGCGGCGCTGCTGCTCTACCCGCAATTCGAGGCCCCGAACCCGCAGCGCAAGCAGATGATCCTGCGGCGGCGCTACTGGCTCTACTATGCGCTGCAATTCATGGCAGGCGCGCGGCGGCAGATCTTCATCGTCTTCGCGGGCTTCATGATGGTGGAGCGGTTCCATTTCGACGTGCATGAGGTCGCGGGACTGTTCATGGCGACGCTGGTCCTGAACATGATGGTCGCGCCCATCCTGGGCCGGGTCGTGGCCGTCTTCGGCGAACGCGCGGCGCTGGTCTTCGAGTATATCGGGCTGGCGGTGATCTTCCTGCTCTATGCCGGGATCTACCTGTTCGACTGGGGCGTGTGGCTGGCCATCGTGCTCTATATCGTCGATCACCTGTTCTTTTCGCTGGCCCTGGCGATCAAGACCTATTTCCAGAAGATCGCCGACCCCGGCGACATCGCCCCCACGGCGGCGGTGGCCTTCACCATCAACCATATCGCGGCGGTGTTCCTGCCGGTGGCTCTGGGGCTGTTGTGGCTGACCTCGCCGATGGCGGTGTTCCTGATGGCGGCCGGAATGGCGCTGACCTCGCTGGTGCTGGCGACGCTGATCCCGCGCCACCCGGAGCCGGGGCATGAGACGGTGTTGACGCTGCCGACACCGCGCCCGGCGGAGTAGGGGTTTCGCCGCCTGACGGCGTCGACCGGGCGCGCGGGCTGACGCCCGCGCGGAGTTGAGTATTTGGACCAAGAAGATGGGGCTGGCGAAGTTGCGCGTCCCGGCCTATGCGGGGGGCCATGTTCCGAATGGGAGAGACCCGATGCCGACCTTTACCGCGCTGACCACCCTGACCGAGCGGTCCCAGGCCGAGGCCCTGGGCGAGAAGCTGGAGAGTCTCGATCCTGCCCCGACCGGCGTTGGCGTGTTCGAGATGGAGGACGGATCAAACCTGTGGGAGGTCGGGGCCTATTTCGTGGAGGCGCCCGACGACGTGGCGCTGGCGGTGCTGGCGGCGGCCTATGGGGCCAAGCCCTTCGTGGTCTCGGAACTGCCCGAGACCGATTGGGTGGCGCATGTGCGGCGCGAGCTGCATCCCGTCGAGGCCGGGCGGTTCTTCGTCTATGGCAGCCATGACGCGGATGCCGTGCCCGAGGGGCGGGTGGCGCTGCTGATCGAGGCGGCGATGGCCTTTGGCACCGGGCATCACGGCACCACGCAAGGCTGCCTGGAAGCGCTGGAGCGGCTGATCCAGGCGGGCCATGAGAAGCGCAACGCGGTCGATATCGGTTGCGGCACCGCCGTTCTGGCGCTGGCGGCGGCCAAGACCTGGGGCCAGCCGGTGCTGGCCTCGGATATTGACGCGGTCGCGGTCGAGGTGGCCCTGGCCAATGTCGCGGCCAATGGCGAGGCGGGGCGGGTCGCTTGCGTCGAGGCGGCGGGGTTCGACCATCCGACGCTTGGCAAAGCGGCGCCCTATGACCTGATTTTCGCCAATATCCTGAAGGGGCCGCTGATCGAATTGGCCCCGGATGTGGCGGCGCATCTGGGCACGGGCGGGCATGTGATCCTGTCCGGGCTGCTCAACGCGCAGGCCGGGGATGTGATCGCTGCCTATGAGGCCGAGGGCCTGCGGCTGGAGCATCGCGCCGAGATCGGCGACTGGACGACGCTGACGCTGATCCGCTGATGACCACAAATTTGCCACAATTCTGCATATAATTTGCCACGGGGTTGGGGGCGTCAGATGCAGGGCTGCCACCCATGGATCAGAACTTGTCGCGCTTCAACCAGCGCGTGAACCGAATCGAACGCTCCGCCTCGGCGCGGCTTCCCCGTAACATGCATATCCGCCGCGATGGGCTGGTCGAATACCGCAAGCCGATCTGGCGGCCCGGTATCCCCTGGCGTAGCCTGACACTGGCACTGGCCTGTTTCCTGGCCCTCAAGGGTTTCATGATCTGGCACCAGGGCGAGACCGGCTATGCCGCGCGGCTGGCCGAGTTGGAGACCGGGACGACCGGTGGCCAGATCGCGGCGCGGGTTCTGTCGATGGATCCGGCCTCGACCTGGATTGCGCAACAGATCTCTGCCGTTATCGGCGCGCCACCGGACCGCGAGGCCGCACCGGAGAGGACTGCCGGTCTGGAGGATGGCGCGCCCGCGCCGGTCCAGTAGGCGGAACACGAATGGGCCGCGTCCGCGCGCGGCGGAAACGGCCCTTCGATCTGTGACCTGTGCGGCCGGCTTAGCGGCGGATGCCGGTCGCGATGCCGTCGATGTCGCCGCGATGCAGGCCGAGGTCGTCCAACTCACGGTCGGTCAGGGCCGACAGCGCCTTGCGGGTCACGCGGGCGTCGTTCCAGGCGGCGATGCGGCCCACCAGGGCGGCGAAGATGTTCACAGTGCTGAGGCCAGCGCCGAGGGTGCGGTTCGTCATGATAGCCATCTGAGTCATCCTTTCCGATCTCTGAAATTGGGGCCTGTCAATACGTTCGATAAGTCGCAACTAGGCTTTGGCCCCTGCCGGGGCAATAGGTGAATTTTGCATGGGTGCCATGCGATTTCCGCATGACGGGAATCGCGCTTAACATGATGTAAACACGGCAAGAATCCGCTCTGTCACATGTCCGAAACTGACTATCCGCTTGTCTGGTTCGGACAGGATCAACGCCGCATGTCGCAATCAGGATATCGGCGCACTGAAAGCGACCAAGGCTGGTCAGTGTTCGCGTTTCGTGCTAGTGGTGCAAAAAAGAAACAACAAAAACGACGGGTCGGGCGGAAATGCGGATAATCGGAATCGATCCGGGGCTGAGATACCTCGGATGGGGCGTGATCGAGGCGGATGGGTCGCGACTCAGCCATGTCGCCAACGGGGTCTGTTCCAGCAGCGGCACCGACCTGGCCGCGCGGCTTCTGTCGCTGCATGTCCAGTTGAGCGCGATCGTCGCCCGCTACGCCCCCGATCAGGCGGCGGTGGAGCAGACCTTCGTCAACCGCGACGGGGCCGGGACGCTGAAACTGGGGCAGGCGCGCGGAATCGCGATGTTGGTGCCTGCGCAGGCCGGGCTGGCCGTTGCCGAATACGCGCCCAATGCCGTAAAGAAGACCGTGGTGGGCGTCGGCCATGCCCAGAAACAGCAGGTGGCGCATATGGTGCGGTTGCAACTTCCCGGCGCGTTGCCCGAAAGCGCGGATGCCGCCGATGCGCTGGCCATCGCGATCTGTCACGCGTTTCATGCCCGGACCGCCGCGCGCATCGCCGTCGGGGCCGCAAGATGATCGGCAAGCTGACGGGGGTGGTCGATCACAAGGGGCCGGGGATGGTCCTGCTGGATGTGAACGGCGTGGGGTATGAGCTGCATTGCTCCGACCGGACGCTGGCGGAATTGCCGGGGGTGGGCAGCCGCGTGGCGCTCTTCACCGAGCTTCTGGTGCGCGAGGATCTCATGCAGCTTTTCGGCTTTCGCACCGCCTATGACCGGGAATGGCACCGGCTGCTGGTCTCGGTCCAGGGGGTGGGCGCGAAGGCGTCGATGGCCATTCTGGGCACTTTGGGGGCGGAAGGCGTGGCCCGCGCGATCGCTCTTGGCGATGCGGCGGCGGTCAAGGCCGCGCCGGGTGTCGGCCCGAAACTGGCCGCGCGCGTCGTGAACGAGTTGAAGGACAAGGCGCCGGGCGTGATGGCGATGGGCGGCGATGTGGTCGAGGCGTTGGGCGATGCGCCTGCCGCGCCCGCTGCCGCCGTCACACCCACCACATCTGCCGCGCAGACCGAGGCGCTGTCGGCCCTGCGCAACCTCGGATATGCCCCCGCCGATGCCGCGCAGGCCGTGGCACGGGCAGCGGGTGCGGAGGAGGGGGCCGGAACCTCCGCCCTGATCCGCGCCGCGTTGCGCCTGCTGGCGCCGAAGGACTGACATGACCGACCCCGATCCCACCCTGCGCCCGACGCCCCTGCCCGAGGATCAGAGCCCGGATCGCGCCTTGCGGCCGCAGCACCTGTCCGAGTTCATCGGGCAGGAGGAGGCGCGCGCCAATCTGGGCGTTTTCATCGAAAGCGCGCGCAGGCGGGGCGAGGCGATGGATCACGTCCTCTTTCACGGGCCGCCGGGATTGGGCAAGACCACGCTGGCGCAGATCATGGCGCGGGAATTGGGCGTGAACTTCCGCATGACCTCCGGGCCTGTCCTGGCAAAGGCGGGCGATCTGGCGGCGATCCTGACCAATCTGGATGCGCGTGACGTCCTGTTCATCGACGAGATCCACCGCATGAACCCGGCGGTGGAGGAGGTGCTCTATCCCGCGCTGGAGGATTTCGAGCTGGACCTCGTGATCGGCGAAGGCCCCGCCGCGCGCACTGTGCGGATCGAGTTGCAGCCCTTCACGCTGGTTGGCGCGACGACGCGGCTGGGGCTGCTGACGACGCCCTTGCGGGACCGGTTCGGCATTCCCACGCGGCTGCAATTCTACACCGTTCCCGAGCTGAACGAGATCGTGACCCGTGGCGCGCGCCTTCTGGGCATTTCCTGCGACCCCGATGGCGCGATGGAGATTGCGCGGCGGGCGCGCGGCACCCCGCGTATCGCGGGCAGGCTGCTGCGCCGGGTGGTGGATTTCGCCCTTGTCGAAGGCGACGGCACCCTGACCCGCGCGATTGCCGATTCAGCGCTGACCCGGCTTGGTGTCGATCACCTGGGCCTCGACGGGGCCGACCGGCGCTACATGAGCCTGATGGCCGAAAACTACGGCGGCGGCCCGGTGGGGGTGGAAACGATGTCGGCGGCTCTGAGCGAAAGCCGCGACGCGATCGAAGAGGTGATCGAGCCGTTTCTGCTGCAACAGGGCTTGATCGCGCGCACCCCGCGGGGAAGGATGCTGGCCAGCAAAGGCTGGTCGCATCTGGGCCTGGACGCGCCAAAAAGCCCCGATCAGGCCAGCCTGTTCTGAGTTTTCGTCCTGAAGGAGGACCGTCATGCGCCGTTTCCTGTGTTCCCTGTCACTGGCGCTTGCCGCGACGACGGCCAACGCCGATGTGGAATTGGGCGCCTACCAGCAATACCAGACCCGGTTCGGCCCGGCGCAGGTGACGGGTGAGATCTATCAGCAAAGCCTTTCGGTCCTGGGCGCGGCCCTGCCGGTCGAGACCGATTACCGCTGGACCATCCTGGGGGCCTATGCGCTGGCGGAGGCTGATCACGACTGGCTCCTGGCCACGCATCACCATGGCGGCAATATGTGCGGACCGGGCATTACCGTCATCCGTGTGTCTGAGGCGCGCGTGCAGCCGATGGGCGAGACCGGCGGCTGCGAGGGGGCCTTGCGCGATCTGAGGGTCTACCCCGAGGCGCTGGAGCTTGACATCTACCGCGACGGGATGCGCCAGCAATTCACAACCTACCGGTTCAGCGACGAGGGCCAGCTTGAGACGCCGAACGAATTGCCCTTCGCCTCCGGCCAGCCTGCCGGGGCGGGGCCGGAGGCGCAGCGCTGGATCGGCGAACACCCCTACGAGATCTTCCGCCACGCCGATGAGCGCGCCCGGTTCCTGACCATCATGACAGTTGAGGAGATCCGCGACCTCTCGACCCGCATCGGCCCCGCGAACAACGTGATCCAGCGCGGCGACTGGGTGCTTGGCGCGGGCTGCATGGCGCATAGCTGCAACGTCTCGGGCGGGGTCTGGGGCATCCGCATCTCGGACGGCGCCCCGGCGGCGGCATTGCTGGATGCGGGCAGCCCCCCGGTCACCTATGGCGCTGAGGCGGGCGACCCTGTATTCCGCGGCTGGATCAACGAGCACAGCAACTAGGAAGGCCCGCCATGGACGCCGACACCGCCGCCGCGCTGTTTACCCGGTCGACGGGGGAATATCTCTTTGCCCGTTGGGGCCGCCCCATCGTGCCGGTCGTCTTCGGGGTGGAGGAGGCCACGGTGTCCATCGTCAAGGGCGCGATCGAGGCGGTCGTTGCGCTGGCCGGTCACAAAATGGCCGAGACCGACCCGGAGCTTGGCGCGAACCTGATGATCTTCTTCATCCGCGACTGGGACGAGTTGACCGAGACACCCAACCTGCACCGCCTGATCCCCGATCTAGGGCCGTTGGTCGAGCGGTTGAAGGCGGCGGACGCCAACCAGTATCGCAGCTTTCGCTTCGACGGGGACGGCGCGATCCAGGCCAGCTTCGTCTTCGTGCGGATGGACGCGGCCATGCGCGACCTGCCCGCCGAGACGATCGCGCTTGGCCAGATCGTGCAGGTGATCTTGCTGTGGTCCGACACGGCCTTCGCGGAAACCTCCCCCCTGGCCGCCGCCGAGGGTGGCCCCGCGCTGCTCAAGCCCGAGATCGCCGAGGTGATCCGCGCCGCCTACGACCCGGTGATGCCCGTCAGTGCGAGTGACCCGGCCCATGCGCTGCGACTGGCGGCGCGTGTTTCGGCCCCGAGGTCGGGTTGACCCGTATCGCCGCGGCGGCGGCAAGCTATGCGGGGCTGATCTTTGCGGCGGGGTTTGTTCTGGGCACGTTGCGGGTTCTGGTGCTGGTGCCGCGGATCGGCGCGGTATGGGCCGAGGCCATCGAGGTTCCGATCATGCTGGCGTTGTCCTTCCTGGTCGCGCGCTGGCAGGTGGCGCGGCATGGCGTGCCCGCGCGCCTGCCCCTGCGGCTTGCGATGGGCGGGGTCGCCTTCATTTTGCTGATGTCTGCCGAGATCGTCTTGGGGGTGATCGGGTTCGGTCAGCCGCTGGCGGAGGTTCTGACCAGCTATGGAGACCCGCGGCGATGGATCGGCCTGGGCGGCCAGATCGTCTTTGGCCTCATGCCCGTGCTGCTGCTGTTGAAGGGAACCCGGCCATGACCCACCATTTCCACACCCGCGTCTATTACGAGGACACCGACCTTGCGGGGATCGTCTACCACGCCAATTACCTCAAGTTCATCGAGCGCGCGCGATCCGAGTTGGTGCGCGAGGCGGGGGTCAGCCAGAGCGACCTCAAATCCGATCACGGGATCGTCTTCGCCGTGCGCAGAATGGCGGTGGAGTTTCTCGCCCCCGCGAAATTCGAGGATATGCTGGAGGTGCGCACTGGATTCGTCAGCCTGACCGGCGCGCGATTCACGCTGGATCAGTCGGTCTGGCGCGATGGGACGCGCCTCTTTCAGGCCGATGTGCAGGTGGTCTGCCTGGACGCGGCAGGCCGTGCGGCGCGGATTCCGGCGGATATTCGCCAAAAGTTAACGCGATTTCAGCAAGCCAGCGGCGCAGACCCGGAATAATTGGTTTTTTCCCTTCCGCTTTGCTAGTGTCCGGCCCAAATGAGGTGTCGCGAACAACCAGACACCCGATCAGAGGCCGGGCAATCAGGAATACGACTTCATGGAAACCGAAACGCTTGCAGCCGCGCAGGAGCTTGATTTTTCCTTGCTCGCGCTGTTCTTCCGCGCATCCTTCGTGGTGCAGATCGTCATGGTGCTGCTGTTTGCGGCCTCTGTCTGGGTCTGGGCCATCGCCTTTTCGCGCTTTTCGACCTATCGCCGCTCGCGCCGCCGCGCGGCCGAGTTCGACGCCGCCTTCTGGTCGGGCGAGCCACTGGATGAGCTTTACGAGCAGATCGTCGAATCACCCAAATCGGCCTCGGAACGGGTCTTCGCGGCGGGCATGACCGAATGGCGGCGATCCTTGCGTGACGATGGCGCGCTGATCCCCGGTGTGCAGCAGCGCGTCGACCGGTCGATGGACGTGGCGATCACGCGTGAGGCCGAGCGGCTGACCTCCGGCCTCAACTTCCTTGCCACCACCGGGGCCACGGCGCCCTTCATCGGGCTGTTCGGCACGGTCTGGGGCATCATGCGGTCCTTCCAGGAGATCGCGACCTCGGGCAACACCTCGCTGGCCGTTGTCGCGCCGGGTATCGCCGAGGCGCTTCTGGCCACCGGGCTCGGCCTTCTGGCCGCGATTCCCGCCGTCATCCTCTACAACAAGCTTTCCGCCGATTCCGACCGGCTGGTCGCGATCTACGAGGGCTTCGCGGATGAGTTCTCGACCCTGCTGTCGCGGCAATTGGACTGAGCCATGGCCGCCGGTATCCGTCAGAAACAGACAGGCCGCAGGCGCAGCCGCCGTTCGGGCCATGCCGCGATGTCCGAGATCAACGTCACGCCCTTCGTCGACGTGATGCTGGTGCTGCTGATCGTGTTCATGGTCTCGGCGCCGCTGATGACCGTGGGCGTGCCGGTGGAACTGCCCGACACCTCGGCCGAAGCATTGCCAAGCGACAGCGATGAGGAACCGCTTTCCGTCACCCTGACCGAAGATGGCCGGGTGCTGATCCAGACCACCGAGGTGGCGATGGACGAGTTGATCACCCGGCTTCAGGCCATCGCCGCCGAACGGACGAGCCGCCAGATTTTCCTGCGCGCCGACGGGGCCATTCCCTATGACGCCGTGATGCAGGTGATGGGGGCGCTGAACGCCGGTGGCTTCCGCGAGATCGGCCTGGTGACGGATGCGGGCGGCCCGCGCCTTGACGCGGGGCTGGAATGACATGGAGATGCGGCGCGCGCTTTACGCATCCGGCGGGATTCACCTGGCCGTGCTGCTCTGGGCGGTCCTTGGCGGCAACCTGCTTTGGGACCGGGAAGAGCCCGAGTTCCAGGTCACCGGCGTGACGCTGCTCAGCACCTCCGAGTTCGACGCGATGTTCGAACAGGCTCCGGCCCCCACCGTGTCGGACGCGCCGACACCGCCCTCGGTCGAGGCCCCGACCGAAACGCCTGTCGCCCCCACGCCCGAGGCCCCCGCGCCGGAAACCGCCGTGCCCGACGCCACGCCGCCGCCGCCCACCGAAACCGAACCGGATGTCACCGCGCTGGCGCCGCCGCCACAGGCCGATGTGACCGATGAGGTCGGCGCCCTGCCGAGCCCGCCCGCGCAGGACGAAACAGCACCGCCGAGCGAGACCCCCGCACCGAGCGAGGCCCCGCGCGTGGCCCCCACCCCCGCGCCAGCACCGCCGCCCGAGGCCGACATCGCGCCCGAGATCGTGACGCAGCCCGAGCCGTCCGAGACGCCCGCGCCGCTGCCGGAAGTGGCGGAAACAGCGCCCGAGGAAGCCACGAGCGAGATCGTGACCGAGGCCGAAACGCCCGCCGCCAGCCTGGCCCCTGTGGCCTCGACCCGGCCCGCCGCGAGGCCCGACCGCGTTGTGGCTGCTGCCGAACCGGCGCCTGAGGTGCAGGTGCCGGACACGGCCGACGAGCCGGAGACCGAGGAGCCTTCCGACGCGATGGCCGACGCGATTGCGGCCGCCGTGGCCGAAGCCGCGACCTCTGCCCCCGCCACGCCCTCCGGCCCGCCGCTCAGCGCGGGCGCGCGCGAGGGCCTGCGCCTGGCGGTGCAGGAGTGCTGGAATATCGGATCCCTCTCGACCGAGGCGCAGCGCGTGACGGTGACGATCTCGGTGCAGATGTCGCAAAGCGGCGTGCCCGAGACCAATTCGGTGCGGATGATCGACAATACCGGCGGCTCCGAGACCGCGATCCGTCAGGCCTTCGAGGCCGCGCGACGGGCGGTCCTGCGCTGTGGCACATCGGGCTATGACCTGCCGGTCGAAAGCTATGACCATTGGCGCGAGATCGAGATCACCTTCAACCCCGAAGAGATGAGGTTGAGATGAGCGAGACCAAGCGGCCCATGACCAAGAAGAGTGGCGGTTCGGTCACGCCCCTCGGGCAAGCCTTTGATGCCGACCGATGTGCTGTGTCAGGCCTGGGCCAGTCCGGCTATGATTTCCCGATTGAACCTTTTTGGTTGTTGCGCCGTTTTGACATGACGCCATTTTCCCCGGAGAAGAGGTTGAGATGACCCGATTCCTGACCATTGCCTTCCTGGCCCTCGCCAGCCTCGCCGCGCCCGCTGTGGCGCAGGACACTCCCGGCCCGCTGAGGATCGAGATCACCGAGGGCGTCATCGAGCCGTTGCCGTTTGCCCTGCCGCAATTCATCGCCGGACCCGGCGCCGAGGACCAGGCCGCCGACATCACCCGTGTGATCGCCGCCGACCTCTCGGGCACCGGCCTCTTCCGCGAGATCCCGCGCGATGCGCATATCTCGCCGATCACCAGTTTCGACAGCCCGGTACAATATGCCGATTGGCAGGCGATCAACGCGCAGGCGCTGATCACCGGCTCGGTCACCATCGAGGGCGGGCAGCTGGTGGTGCGGTTCCGCCTGTTCGACGTGTTCTCGAACGAGCCGCTCGGAGCCGGTCTGCAATTCGTGGGCTCGCCCGACAGCTGGCGCCGCATGGCCCATAACGTGGCCGACAATGTCTATGAGCGTATCACCGGCGAGAGCGGCTATTTCGACAGCCGCGTCGCCTTCGTGCATGAGGAAGGGCCGAAGAATGCCCGCCTCAAGCGGATCGCGATCATGGATTACGATGGCGCGAATGTGCAGTATCTGACCGACAGCCGGTCGCTGGTGCTGGCTCCGCGCTTCGCGCCCGATGGGCAGACGCTGCTCTTTACAAGCTACGAAAGCGGCTCGCCCCGGCTCTACACGCTGGACCTGGCCACTGTCAGCCGCCGACCGCTTTCCGACCATCTCAACGGCACGATGAGCTTTGCGCCACGTTTTTCGCCCGACGGCGACCGCATCGTGTTCTCGCTGGAGCAGGGCGGCAATACCGACATCTACCTGATGGATGTGGCGACCGGCATGCAGACGCAGCTGACCGAGGCGCCGTCGATCGAGACCGCGCCGAGCTTTTCGCCCGATGGCACCCAGATCGTCTTTGAAAGCGACCGCTCGGGCAGCCAGCAGATCTACATCATGCCCGCCACGGGCGGCGAGGCGCGCCGGATCAGCCAGGGCGAGGGGCGCTATGGTACGCCGGTCTGGTCGCCGCGCGGCGATCTCATCGCGTTCACCAACCAGCAGAGCGGGCGATTCCATATCGGCGTGATGCGCACGGATGGCTCCGAGGAACGGCTGCTGACCTCCTCCTTCCTGGATGAAGGACCGACCTGGGCCCCGAATGGTCGCGTGATCATGTTCACCCGTGAAACCGCCGGGACCGATGGCGCGCCCGCGATCTATTCCGTCGACATCTCGGGGCGCAATTTGCAAAGGGTGGCGACGCCCGGCATGGCCTCCGATCCCGCGTGGTCGCCGCTCAATAACTGACTCTTTCACGCCGCCCATGTTCAGGGCGGCGAAGACATGGTAATTTGCCGCAAAAGGGCAAGAAACAAGGATACCGCAGGTATGAAACTCCTCCTCAAACTGACATTGCTCGTCGCAGTCCTGGGCCTTGGGGCCTGTGCCAACAACCGCTATCTGGGCGACACCACGATCAATCCGAACGCCGCAGGCGCGGCGGGCGACCCGAACTCTGTGGCCTATTTCAACCAGACCGTGGGCGACCGTGTGCTGTTCCTGGTCGATCAATCCAGCCTTACGCCGACCGCCGAGGCCACGCTGGACGACCAGGCCGATTGGTTGCTGCGCAACATGGAATACACCGCGCTTATCGAGGGCCATGCCGACGAACAGGGCACCCGTGAATACAACCTCGCGCTTGGCGCACGCCGCGCGGCCTCGGTCCAGGCCTACCTGATCAGCCGTGGCGTCTCGGCCTCGCGCCTGAACACGATCAGCTATGGCAAGGAACGTCCGATCGAGATCTGTTCGAATGAAAGCTGCTATGCCCAGAACCGCCGCGCCGTGACGGTGCTGTCGGCTGGCCTGGGGAGCTGACGGTCATGTGGCGCGCGGCTCTTGTCTCACTGGCCCTGCTGGTGCCCGGCGCGGCCCATGCGCAGCAGGAAACGCTGGCCGATATTCGGCAGGAACTGTCGGTGCTCTATGTCGAGTTGCAGCGCCTGCGCGGTGAGCTGAACACGACCGGCGCACCGTCGGGTTCGGGCGGCGGCGGGTCGGTCCTGTCGCGGGTCGATGCCATCGAGGCCGAGCTGCGCCGCCTGACCAGCGCCACAGAAGAGCTGGAGCTGCGCATCGACAGGGTGGTCTCGGACGGCACCACCCGTGTCGGCGACCTGGAGTTTCGCCTCTGCGAATTGGAGAGCGATTGCGACATCTCCACACTGGACGAGACCTCGACCCTTGGCGGCGGCGATTCGGCGGGGCTGGCCCCTGCGCCCGCCCCGACCACCACGTCCCCCGGCACCAGCATGGCAGCGGCCGAGCAGAGCGACTTCGACCGCGCCATGGCCGCCTATGAAGAAGGCGATTTCGACAGCGCCGCGACACAGTTCGAAGCCTATACCGAGACCTATCCCGGCGGCGCATTGTCCGCCGAGGCGCATTTCTGGCGCGGCGAGGCCGAAGCCGCGCAAGGGGCGTGGAACCGGGCCGCGCGCGCCTATCTGGCCAGTTTCAGCGGCTCGCCCGAGGCCCCGCGCGCGCCGGAAAGCCTCTACCGGCTAGGCACCAGTTTGCAGGAGCTTGGCCAGTCGGACGAAGCCTGCCTGACCCTGGGCGAGGTCGAACGGCGCTATCCCGATTCTCCGAGTGTCCTGGACGCCCGTGCCGCGATGACGCGTTTCGGCTGCAATTGACCCTGACGGACAGGTTTGCCGAGGCGATGGCCCGCGTGCTGGATGGTGCGCGGCCGGATCGCCTCTGCGTTGCCGTCTCGGGGGGTAGCGATTCGCTGGCCCTCTTGGCGCTGACCTGTGATTGGGCCGGACGCGGCACCGCCGTGGAGGCTGTCACCGTCGACCACGGGCTGCGAGAAGGCAGCGCCGAGGAGGCCGCGCAGGTGGCCAGGGAGGCGCAGCGCCTGGGGGCCGATCACACGCTCTTGCACTGGCAGGGATGGGACGGGACCGGCAACCTGCAGGCCGAGGCGCGGCAGGCCCGCCGCCGCCTGATCGCGGAACATTGCAAGGCGGAAGGCATCGACGCGGTTCTTCTGGGTCATACGCAGGACGATCAGGCCGAGACGCTGCTGATGCGGCTGGCGCGGGGCTCGGGCGTCGACGGGCTGGCGGCGATGCGCCAAGGGCGCATGGGCCGGGATCTGTTCCTGCGCCCCCTGCTGGCCGAGACCCGTGCCGACCTGCAAGCCTACCTGACGGCGCGCGGCATGACCTGGGCCAGCGACCCCAGCAATGACGATCCGCGCTTTGACCGGGTGCGGGTGCGGCGCGCGATCGACGCGCTAGGCCTCGATCCGGCGCGCCTGGCCGAGACCGCGCGCGCCATGGACCGGGCACGCGAGGCGCTGGAGCGCCGGGCCGAAGATGTGGCGACCCGGATTGCGACCGAACAGGCCGGCATCATCGCCTTTGACATTCAGGGACTGGCCGGGACCGAGGCCGAGACCCGTCTACGCCTCGTCGCCCACGCGTTTAAATGCCTCTCCGGCGCGCCCTATCGCCCCCGCCTGACAGCCCTCGAACACACGCTGGCCGCCGCATTGGCGGGTAAGGCGGGCACGCTGCATGGCTGCCAGCTGATGCCGTATCGCGAAACCCTGCTGATCTGCCGGGAATACAGCGCGGTCGCGGGTCTTGAGGTCGCCGCCGACGGCACCGCCTGGTGGGACAACCGCTGGCGCATCCAGGCGCCCGATCACCCCGCCGCCACCATCCGCGCGCTCGGCGATTCCGGTACCGCGCAACTGCCGCGCCCCGAGGGCCTGCCGCAGGCCGCGCTGGCCGCTTTGCCGGGCGTCTGGCAGGGCGATAACCTGCTGGCCGTCCCGCAATTCCATCACCCCGAGCGGATCGCGGCCACGCCTGCCCCATGGGCGAGTTTCCACCGGACCATTTTATCGCATTGAAACCCCGGCGCGCATCCCTATTTTAAGCCCGTGGGACCGTGGCACCGCTGCGCGCCCCCGACCGCCATGTAGAGGAGATCACTTTTGGGCAACGCTAGAAACATCGCTTTCTGGGTCATTCTGTTTTTGTTGATCCTCGCGCTCTTCAATCTCTTCAGTGGCAACCAGTCCGAAATGACCGCGCGCTCGGTCGCCTATTCCGATTTCATTTCCCAGGTCGAGGGTGGCGGCGTGACCTCTGTCGTGCTGGATGGCGAGACCATTCAATTCACGACCGGACAGGGCACGTTCGAAACCGTGCGCCCCTCCGAGGTTGATGTGACCCCGGTGCTTCTGGAAAACGACGTGCGCATCCAGGCCCGCCCGCAGGAGCAGTCGGGCTTCATGGCCGGCCTCGTGATGTGGCTGCCGGTGCTGGTGCTGATCGGCGTCTGGATCTTCTTCATGAACCGGATGCAGGGCGGCGGACGTGGCGGCGCGATGGGGTTCGGCAAGTCCAAGGCAAAACTCCTGACCGAGAAATCCGGTCGCGTGACCTTCGACGATGTGGCGGGCATCGACGAGGCCAAGGAGGAGCTTGAGGAGATCGTCGAATTCCTGCGCAACCCGCAGAAATTCAGCCGCCTTGGCGGCAAGATCCCGAAAGGCGCGCTGCTGGTCGGCCCTCCGGGCACCGGTAAGACGCTGCTGGCGCGTGCCATCGCAGGCGAGGCCGGGGTGCCCTTCTTCACCATCTCGGGCTCCGATTTCGTCGAGATGTTCGTGGGCGTCGGCGCCAGCCGTGTGCGCGACATGTTCGAGCAGGCCAAGAAGAACGCCCCCTGCATCGTCTTCATCGACGAGATCGACGCCGTGGGCCGGTCCCGTGGCGTGGGCTATGGCGGCGGCAACGACGAACGCGAACAGACGTTGAACCAGTTGCTGGTCGAGATGGACGGGTTCGAGGCCAATGAGGGCATCATCATCGTCGCGGCCACCAACCGTCCCGACGTGCTGGACCCCGCGCTGCTGCGCCCCGGCCGTTTCGACCGCCAGGTGCAGGTGCCCAACCCCGACATCAAGGGGCGTGAGAAGATCCTGGGCGTTCATGCCCGCAAGGTGCCGCTCGGACCGGATGTCGACCTGCGCATCATCGCGCGCGGCACGCCGGGGTTCTCGGGCGCGGACCTTGCCAACCTCGTCAACGAAAGCGCCCTGATGGCGGCGCGTGTCGGACGGCGCTTCGTGGTGATGGAAGATTTCGAGAACGCCAAGGACAAGGTGATGATGGGGGCGGAACGCCGATCCATGGTCATGACCGAGGACGAGAAGAAGCTGACCGCCTATCACGAGGCGGGCCATGCCATCGTCGGCCTCAACGTTCCGGAACACGACCCGATTCACAAGGCCACGATCATCCCGCGCGGGCGCGCGCTCGGCCTTGTCCTGTCGCTGCCGGAACGCGACCAGTTGTCTGTGACGCTGCGCAAGTACAAGTCCAAGATCGCCATGGCGATGGGGGGGCGCGTGGCCGAGGAACTGATCTTCGGGCCCGAACATGTCACCTCGGGCGCGGCCTCGGATATCCAGCAGGTCTCGAAGATCGCGCGCGCCATGGTCACGCAATTCGGCTTCGCGGAGGAGCTTGGCTATGTCGATTACGCCAATGAACAGCAGTCCCACCTGGGGCCCTATGGCGGCGGCACGTCGCATTCGGCAGACACGCAGAAGGTGATCGACGACAAGGTCAAGCAGTTGATCGACGAGGGGTATCAGACCGCCAAGCGCATCCTGACCGAAAAATCCGACGATCTGGAGCGGCTGGCGCAGGGCCTCCTGGAATACGAGACCCTGACCGGCAACGAGATCACCCGCGTGATCGCCGGTGAGCCGCTCAACCGGGGCGAGGATGACGACGACGCCGATACCGGCGGCACCCCGTCCATCACGGCCATTCCGAAGACCAAGACCAAGGCGTCTTCCTCGGATGAGGATGGCGGGATGGAGCCGGAACCCTCGACCTGATCGCCCCTGCTGCAGGATAGACGAAAGGCCCCGGACAAGAAAATCCGGGGCCTTTTTGCGTGTGGACGCAGGCGCGGGTTACTCGAACCGCTTGCGGGCGGATTCCATGGATTTCTCCATTTCCTTCCATGCCTTGTCGACACCCGCCTGCATGTCTTTCATCGCGGCGCTGTTGGCGTTGGCCATGGTCTCCAGCTGCTTCTCGGCCTCCTTGCGCTGTGCGTTCAGGGCCTCCAACTGGGTCTTCATATGCTCCTGCCCGCTCTCCATGGCCTGTTTCTGCAGCTTCTGCATCTCGCTTTGCCATTTCTCCATCTGGGCCTTGGCCTGATTGAAAAAGTCCTTCTGATCCGACATGTCCATTAGCCTCCGTTTGGGGTTGCGCCCGATGCTAGCACGATTTCCGGGGGGCAGGTCAAATTTGGTCGCCTCTTCGCGGGTCTGCTGCTATCCGGGGGGCCGACCCCGCATACGAGGACTTGGGACATGCCCGCGCTTTTGCCCACACAGTATTATGGCACGATCATCTGGCTAGGCATCGTCGAGGATCGCGACGCCGCGCTGCCCTCCGCCCGCCGCGACCGGATGGAATTGCGCCTTTCCGGCCCCGAGGGTGAGGCGCATGGCGGGCTGACGCGCCCCTCTTGCAGCCGGGTGACGGCGCAATACCCGCGCGGGACCGAAATCCGCAACACCCGGCAGCTGTCCATCGTCAGCGCCGAGGATCTGGCGCGGATTGCGCGGAATATGGGGGTGGAGGGGCTGGATCCGCATCTGATCGGGGCCAGCATGGTGATCGAGGGCATCCCCGATTTCACGCATATCCCGCCGGCATCCCGTCTACAGGGCGAGGGCGGCGCGACATTGGTTGTGGATATGGAAAACCGGCCCTGTCATCTGCCCGCGAAGCCGATTGACGCGGAGGGGCCGGGGCGGGGCCGTGCCTTCAAACAGGCGGCGCAAGGTCTGCGCGGCATCACCGCCTGGGTCGAGCGCGAGGGGGTGCTGGCCATCGGCGAGCGCATCCGTCTGCATGTGCCGGACCAGCCGCGTGGCCGCATCTCGCGGCGGCGCGGCGGGGCGCTTAGGCGCCGATCAGGACCAGGGCCGCGAGGCCGAGGCCAATGCCGAAACCGAAACCTGCATGGATCAAAAGGATCGGGGTGCTCATCTGGTTTACTCCTGCTTGAATGCATCGTCGTTACCAGTAAGACGCGCAGGCCCGCCAAAAGGTTCACAAAAAAACGTCTTCGTGATCGGGACGCCGGTTTTGGCGGATGCAAGACGGAATTGGTCGCAATCGCTCAGCTTGCCGCCCGGTCAGGTTGCTATAGGCTGCGCATGAACAACGCCGCTTCCAACAGGAGCCTGCCCAATGGCCTTCAAGACCGACATCGAAATAGCCCGCGAGGCCAAGAAACGCCCGATCCAGGAGATCGGAGAGAAACTTGGCATTTCCAGCGACCACCTGCTGCCCTATGGCCATGACAAGGCAAAGGTCAGCCAGGAGTTCATCAACTCGGTCCAGGACCGCAAGAACGGCAAGCTGATCCTGGTGACGGCGATCAACCCGACGCCCGCGGGCGAGGGCAAGACGACCACCACGGTGGGTCTTGGCGACGGCCTCAACGCCATCGGAAAAAAGGCCGCGGTCTGTATCCGCGAGGCCTCACTGGGCCCGAATTTCGGGATGAAGGGCGGGGCCGCCGGGGGCGGCTATGCGCAAGTGGTGCCGATGGAGGAGATGAACCTGCATTTCACCGGCGATTTCCACGCCATCACCAGCGCCCATAACCTGCTGTCGGCGATGATCGACAACCACATCTACTGGGGCAATGAGCTGGAGATCGACGAGCGCCGCGTGACCTGGCGCCGGGTGCTGGACATGAACGACCGCGCGCTGCGCGACACCGTGACCTCGCTTGGCGGCGTCTCCAACGGGTTCCCGCGCCAGACCGGGTTCGACATCACCGTCGCCTCCGAGGTCATGGCGATCCTGTGCCTGGCCCGCGACCTGGCCGACCTGACCGAACGCCTGGGCCGGATGATCGTGGCCTACCGCCGCGACCGCAGCCCGATCTATGCGCGCGACATCAAGGCCGATGGCGCGATGACCGTGCTGCTCAAGGACGCGATGCAGCCCAACATCGTGCAGACGCTGGAAAACAACCCCGCCTTCGTGCATGGCGGCCCCTTCGCCAATATCGCGCATGGCTGCAACAGCGTCATCGCCACCACCACGGCCCTGAAACTGGCCGATTACGTGGTGACCGAGGCGGGCTTCGGCGCCGACCTGGGGGCCGAGAAATTCATGAACATCAAATGCCGCAAGGCAGGGCTGGCCCCCGATTGCGTGGTGCTGGTCGCCACCGTGCGCGCGATGAAGATGAATGGCGGTGTGGCCAAGGCCGACCTGGGACAGGAAAACGTCGATGCCGTCAAGGAAGGCTGCGCCAACCTGGGCCGTCATATCGGCAACCTGAAAAGCTTTGGCGTGCCGGTCGTCGTGGCGATCAACCATTTCGTCACCGACACCGATGCCGAGGTGCAGGCGGTCAAGGATTACGTGAAGACGCAGGGTTCCGAGGCGATCCTGAGCCGCCATTGGGAGCTTGGCAGCGAAGGCTCCGCCGAGCTTGCCACCCGCGTCGCCGAGATCGCCGATAGCGGTGTCAGCCAGTTCGCGCCGCTCTACAAGGACGAGCTGAGCCTCTTCGAGAAGATCGAGACCGTGGCCAAGCGCATCTACCGCGCCGATGAGGTGCTGGCCGATGCCAAGATCCGCAACCAGCTGAAGGAATGGGAAGAGGCCGGGTATGGCAACCTGCCGGTCTGCATGGCCAAGACGCAATACAGCTTCACCACCGATCCGAACCGGCGCGGCGCGCCCACGGGCCATTCGGTGCCGGTGCGCGAGGTGCGGCTGTCGGCGGGCGCGGGCTTTGTCGTGGTGATCTGCGGCGAGATCATGACCATGCCGGGCCTGCCGCGCACCCCTGCCGCCGAAAGCATCCGCATCAATGACGCGGGCGTGGTCGAGGGGTTGTTCTGAAAAACAAGGGGAGAGGGCGTGCAACCGGCGCGCCCTTTCTCTAGAAGCGTGACCAGTTCGACCGAGGGAGACAGACCAGATGACGGCCAAGATCATTGACGGCAAGGAATTCGCGGAACGGGTGCGGATGCAGGTGGGCGCCCATGTTGCGCGGCTCAAGGACGATCACGGGCTGACGCCGGGCCTGGCCGTGGTGCTGGTAGGCGAAGACCCGGCAAGCGAGGTCTATGTCCGCTCGAAAGGCAAGATGACGGTCGAGGTCGGCATGGAGAGCTTCGAGCACAAGCTGCCCGCCGACACCTCCGAGGCCGACCTGCTGGCGCTGATCGACCGGCTGAACAACGACCCGGCGGTGCATGGCATCCTGGTGCAACTGCCGCTGCCGGATCACCTTGACAGCGACCTGGTGATCAACGCGATCAACCCGGCCAAGGATGTGGACGGGTTCCATATCTCGAATGTCGGCCTTCTGGGCACCGGGCAGAAAAGCATGGTGCCCTGCACCCCGCTCGGCTGCCTGATGATGCTGCGCGATCATCACGGCTCGCTGTCGGGGATGAATGCGGTCGTTGTCGGTCGGTCCAACATCGTCGGCAAGCCGATGGCGCAGCTTCTGCTCGGCGACAGCTGCACCGTGACCATCGCCCATAGCCGGACCAAGGATCTGGGCGAGGTTTGCCGCGGGGCAGATATTCTTGTCGCCGCCGTGGGCCGGCCCGAGATGATCCCCGGCGATTGGGTGCGCCCCGGTGCCACCGTGATCGACGTGGGCATAAACCGCATCCCCCATCCCGAGAAAGAGGGCAAGACCAGGCTGGTCGGCGACGTCGATTTCGCCAGCGCCAAGGAGGTCGCGGGCGCGATCACGCCGGTGCCGGGCGGCGTCGGGCCGATGACGATCGCGTGCCTGCTGGCCAACACCGTGACCGCGTGCTGCCGGGCGAACGGGCTGGAAGAGCCCGAGGGCCTGACGGCCTGAGTGGGGGGCGCACGGGCCTCAGGCCCCCTGCAGGAGCCCTCGTCCGCGCGCATTGCCATGGACCCGTGGCGGGTCGCGGGGGCAGAGTCGCGGAGGTTCGGGGTCTCTTGCAGGCGTTGCGAGGGGTTTTACCCCTCGCGCTCCCCAAAGTATTTCGACCAAGATGAAGGCAGAACCGGGCCTATTGGTGACCCGGGGCGCGGGCGGCTATGCTCGATCCCAGTGCAGCCACGCCAGGAGGATCCCATGGCCAAGCCCCGCAGCTATTCCGGGACGGATATCGACATCAGCTTCGACATGTCCCGCTGTATCCATTCGCGCAATTGCTTTCTGTCCTTGCCACAGGTCTTCGACCCCGCGCGCATGCCCTGGGTCGATCCGGATGCCGTCCCGGCAGAGGAGGTGGCGGCAATGATCCGGACCTGCCCTTCCGGCGCGTTGCAGTTCGCCCGCAAGGACGGGGGCGCTGAGGAGCGTCCCGCAGGCATCAACCGGGTGCGGATCCAGGAGAACGGGCCGCTGGAACTGACGGGCGATCTGCGCCTGAACGGCGAGAGCCATACCCGGCTGACGCTTTGCCGCTGCGGCGCGTCGAAGAACAAGCCGTTTTGCGACAGCGCGCATAAAGAGGCCGGGTTCGCCGCGACAGGCATGCCGCCTGCATCCGACAAGGACAGCGGCGGGAACGAGATCGGGGCGGTGCTGGAGATCAGGCCGGTGCCGAACGGGCCGCTTGGCCTGGTCGGCCCGATGGAAGTGACGGATGCGACCGGCGGGCGGATCGCGCGGGGCGAGAAGCTTTTCTTCTGCCGTTGCGGGCAGTCCGCCAACAAGCCTTTTTGCGATGGCAGCCACAAAGCGGGCGGGTTCAGCGCCCCCGCGGAGGAGTGATCAGCCTGATTTCGGAATCACCGGCACCATCGTGCCTTGCAGGATCGCGACGGGTTTGCGGGTGCCGTCGGCGGTCTCGGTCTCGACCGTGGCGCGCACCACGACCAGCTTGCGGCCCGGTTTCACGACCTCGCCCGTCGCGATCAGCCGGACCCCGTCGGCGGGGGCCAGCAGGTTGATCTTCATCTCGGCGGTCAGCACCTCGGCCCCCTCGGGCATAAGCGTCAGGGCCGAGTAGCCCGCGGCACTGTCGCCAAGCGCGAAGGTCATGCCTGCATGGGCGAAACCGTGCTGCTGGCTGGCCGCAGGGGTGATGGGCGCGGTGATCACGACGCGGCCTTCGGCGATCGCGGAGAGTTCCGCGCCGAGCGTCTGCATCAGGCCCTGTCTGGCAAAGCTGTCCTTGATCCGGTCCATGTCCTCAGGATGCCCGCACCGAGGCGGGCGCACAAGTCCGGCGCGGCATCGGCACCGCGAGGGGCGGATCGGCCAGCATCAGGGCGCGGGCCTCGGGGGCCATGAGATCGGTGAGCACCGCGCTGTCGCTGTAGAGCCCGCCGGTATAGGTGCCATAGGCGGGCAGGATCAGGCGGGCGTCATCGACGAGGAAACAGGCGCGCGTCAGGGTCCGGCCCTTGAGCGCAAGCCGCGCCTTCGGGTGGTAATGGCCGGACACTTCGCCCCTGGCATCCGGGCTGGCGATATGGCGGAAGGTGAGGGGGGCGACTTGCAGATCATGCAGATGCGAGCCGCCAAGATCGACCGGTCCGGCATCGTGATTGCCCTCGATCCAGATCCAGCGCCGTCCGGCCATCAGCGCCGCGATCTCGGCCTTGGCTGCGTCCTCCAGCGCGCGCATGGCCCCCAGGTCGTCGAAGCTGTCGCCAAGGCAGATGACGGTCTGTGGCCTCACCGCGTCGATGTCGCGGGCCAGTCGGGCGAGCGTCTCCCGCGCCTCGTAGGGCGGCAGGATCGGGCCGCCGCGCCGGGCCATCCGCTCGGATTTTCCAAGATGCAGGTCCGAGACGCAGAGCAGGTCCCGCGCGGGCCAGAACAGCGCGCCGGAGGCCAGGGCCAGCAGGTCCGCGCCCGCAAGACTGAAGGAAAGCCCGTTCATGATTTGTTCAATCGCACGGGGCGCCGCGCTATTCAAGCCCCGCCGCCGCCATCAGCGCGTGCCGTTCGCGGTCTATCAGCGTCTCTTCGGCCCGTCCCGCGACGGGCACCCGGCCAGCCTCAAGAAACAGGGGGGCGGCGAGGGGTGAAACGCGGGTGAGCACGACATGGTCGATGCGGCCCCCGATCCGGTCCAGCATCGCCTCGATGCGGCTGAAATCGACCAGCCCGCGCATCGCCTCGTCCCGCGTGACCTGCATCATCAGGTGGTCGGGATCGTATTTGCGCAGCGTGTCATAGAGGATGTCGGTGGAAAATGTCGCCTGCCGCCCCGATTTGCGCCTGCCGGGGCTGTTGCGGTCGATGAGCCCCGCGACCAGCGCCGCCGTCTTGAAGGTGCGTTTCATCACCGCGTTGCCCGCCAGCCAGCCCTCGAGCGCGTCTTTCAGGTTGTCGCGGGCAAAGAGCGGGGCGGGGTCGGTCACGGGATCGAGCCCCCAGATCAGCGTGGCGTAATCGGTGGCGACGAAGCCGAGCGGGTTCAGACCGGCCGCCTCCATCCGCTGCGTCAGGAGAAGCCCGAGCGTCTGTTGCGCATTGCGGCCCGCGAAGCCGTAGGCGGTCAGGTGATGCAGCCCGTCATGCGGAAACGTCTCGACCAGCAGCCGCTTGCGTTCGGGCAGGCGCGAGACCTGGCGTTGCAGGGCCAGCCACTCGGCCGTGTGGGTGGGCAGGTTGGGCCAGCTCTCTTGCTGGAACATCGCGAGGATACGGTCGGAAAGCTGGGTGGAGGTGGCGAACTTGGTGCCCGAGAAGACCGCGACGCGGGGTTTGCGGCCGGCGTTCTTCGTCACTTCCACGACCATCTCGCGCAAGCCTTCGTAGCGCACGATGCGGCCCCCGATCAGAAAGGTGTCGCCTTGTGTCAGGGTGGCGGCAAAGCCTTCCTCGACCTCGCCAAGCGCAGCCCCGCCGCGGGCGTGTCTGAGCCGCACCTTCAGTTTCTCGCTATCGGTAATGGTGCCGATATTCATCCGGATGCGGGATGCGGCGCGCGGGTCGCGCAACTGCCAGAGGCCGTCCGGGCGCTGGACCAGCCGTTGCCACTGATCATAGGCGCGCAGGGCATAGCCGCCGGTTGCCGTGAAATCCAGGCAGCGGTCGAATGTGGCGCGGGGCAGGGCGGCATAGGCCCCCACGGTGATGATTTCTGCGAAGAGGTCATCGGCGTCGAACGGCCCCGCGGCAGCGCGGATCAAGACGTGCTGGCAGAGAACGTCCAGCGGACCGGGGCCGCGCGCCTCGCCGTCTAGGTCGCGGGCGCGCACGGCCTCCAGCGCCGCGACGCATTCGACGACCTCGAAGCGGTTGGCGGGCACCAGCAGCGCCTTGGAGGGGGCGTTGTAGCGGTGGTTGGCGCGCCCGATACGCTGCACCAGGCGCTTGACGTTCTTGGGCGCGCCGACTTGGATGACCAGATCGACATCACCCCAGTCGATGCCCAGATCGAGCGAGCCGGTGCAGACGATCGCGCGCAACTTGCCCGCGACCATCGCGGCCTCGACCTTTTCGCGTTGCTCGCGGGCCAGCGCGCCGTGATGGATGCCGACGGGCAGGGCCTCGTCATTCGCAAGCCACAGGTTGTGAAAGAAGATCTCGGCCTGCGCGCGGGTGTTGTGGAAGATGAGCGTGGTCTTGTGCTGGCGGATCTGGTCCAGCACGGCAGGGATCGCATAGGCGCCACCCCCGCCGGACCAGGGCGGTTTCTCCCGCGTTTGCAGCATCGAGATGTCGGGATCCGGGCCGGGATCGGCCATCAGGATGGCGCAGGGGTCGGGGTGGCGGGCGAGGAGGTTGGCCAGCGCGGGAGGATCCTCGACCGTGGCCGACAGCCCGACACGGCGCAGGCCGGGGGCGAGGGTCTCCAGCCGCGAGAGGGCGAGGAAGAGCTGATCGCCGCGCTTGCTTTCGGCCAGCGCATGGATTTCATCGACGATCACCCGCTTGAGGCCCTTGAAGGTGCGCGCTGCATCCTCGTAGGAGGTCAGCAGGGCGAGGCTTTCGGGCGTCGTCAGCAGGATATGCGGCGGGTCGGCGCGCTGGCGTTTGCGCTGCGTCTGGCTGGTGTCGCCGGTGCGGTCCTCGATGCGGATGGGCAGGCCGATCTCCTCGACCGGGCGGCGCAGGTTGCGCTTGATGTCGGCCGCGAGCGCCTTGAGCGGCGAGATGTAAAGCGTGTGCAGCCCGTCATGACTGCCATCGGCCAGCTCGGCCAGCGTGGGCAGGAACCCGGCCATGGTCTTGCCGCCACCCGTGGGTGCGATCAGCATCAGGGCGGGCTCGCCCGCGCGGGCGAGCATGGCGCGCTGATGCGGATGCAGGTGCCAGCCCTGATCGGTGAACCAGGCTTCGATGGTGGCGGGGAGGGGCGTCATGCCCCAAGGGATACGCCAGAGCCGGGGCGCGGGGAAGGCGCATGATGCGCCTTTGCGCGCGGTCGACCACGCGGCGGTCTTTTCCGTCGACGGAAAAGGCGCGCGTCAGTGGGCGATGGTTTCCTGGGTCACATACATGTTCTGCCAGGCGCGATCGAGAAGGTCGGGCCGCATCTGGTAGGGGATGCCCTCGAACTCGCAAATGGCGATCAGCTGATCCATCAGGAACGGCGCGTGATAGTTGGCATAGAGGTTGTCGATCGTCGGGTATTTCTTCTTCAGAAGGTGCAGCAGCGACGCCTCGTCCAGCGGCACTTTCTTCTTGCGCGCGACCATGGCGAAGATCTTGAGGAATTCCTCCTGCGTGGGGCCGTCCACCTTGACCTTGAAAAAGATCCGGCGCAGCGCCGCACCGTCGAAGAGGTCATTGGGGTGGAAGTTGGTCGAGAACACCACCAGCGTGTCGAAGGGCACCTCGAACTTTTCACCCGATTGCAGCGTCAGGATGTCATATCCGACCTCCATCGGGACGATCCAGCGGTTGATCAGGGCCTGCGGCGGCTCCTCCTGGCGGCCAAGGTCGTCGACGATGAAGACGCCGCCCGAGGATTTCAGTTGCAGCGAGGCCTGGTAGGTGCGCGAGGTCTTGTTGTAGTTGAGGTCCAGCATCGACAGGGTCAATTCGCCGCCCGTCATCACCGTGGGCCGCTGGCACATCAGGTAGCGCGTGTCGAAGCGTTCCGAACGGCGGCGCAGCGCGCTGGTTTCGGTCTCGTCCACGGCGACGGGGCTGTGCACGATGGGGTCGAAGACCGTGATCACCTGACCGGCATAGGAAATCGCGCGCGGCACGTAGATCGTGTCGCCAAGGGCCGCACGGATACCTTCCGCGATGGAGGATTTGCCGTTGCCGGGAGGGCCGTACATCAGGACCGAGCGGCCCGAACTGACGGCTGGCCCAAGCTGGTCGATCATGCCCTTGGGCAGGATCAGGTGGCCCATGCTGGCCTCAAGCGCGGCTCGCGTGATCAGCACGTTCTTGACCGACTGGCGCTTGACCTGTTCCTTGTAGGCCTCCAGCGGGATCGGCATCGCGCCGTAATACTCGGACTGGGCGAGCGCATCGAGCGCGCGCGCCTTGCCCGCATCGGTGAGCTGAAACCCCATCTCGGAGCTTGAGGTCGCGTGCATCGTGCCCATGGCCTGCAACAGGCCCATTTCCCGCAGCCCGTCGATCAGCGCCTGTGTCAGTGGCATCGGCAGGCAGATCGCCTCGGCAATCTGGCTGGCCTGTTCGACATTCTTGCGAAAGACCGTCTTGAGCAGGATATCCCGCATCATCACGGGTTGGAGGCCGGTATCCTCCAGCCGCCGCAGCTTGGGCGGCGCGAAGGAGGCAGTGTCATTTGCGTGCATGTTCATGGGCGACGGACCTTCTGCTTCACACCAGCAATTTCACACCAGAATTGCGAATTAATTAAGGCGCGGTGACAATCCCGAGGGCCAGGTAAACCACCAGCGCACCGGCCAGCGCCACGCCCATGGGGAAAAGCTTGCCGCGATCCCAGGAGACCCAACCGGGTGTCGCGCGGCGGACCGCCGGCACGGCCTTGGCCCCGCGATGGGTGATCCACGATCCGATCAGCACGGCGGCGAAGAGGGTCAGGAACATCAGGTAATCACCCGGTGCGATGAAGGGCGCCATGGCGGCAGCGAACTTGGAATCGCCCGCGCCGACCAGGCCGAGCGAGGTCAGCAGGAACCCCGCCAGCAGCACGATCGCCAGTTGCAGCAGGCGCATGTAATAGACTTCGAAGGGCAGCGCGATGAGACCCACGGCCAGGAAGACACCGGCCAGCGCCAGCACGCTGACATTGGGGATGCGCATCTCGCGCAGGTCGGACCAGGCGACCCAGATGCAGATCGGCAGGACGAAGGGCAGGAACCAGAGGGCCTCAGCGGCGGTCAGGGCGAGGGTCATGGGCGGTCATCCTTGGCTATCGAGCGAGCGCAGCGCGGTGACGGCTGCCTCGAAATGCTGCGGGTGGGTGTCGATGGCATCCTGCAACAGGCCACGACCGATATCGATATCGCCGCGACGCACGGCGGCCAGCGCCATGGTGTGCAGCAGCTGCGCCCGTTCCACCTGCGTCACCTGCACCAGCGGCAGGGTGTACTGCCCGCGCGCGGCACGGGCCAGCACAAGGTTGTTCTTGGCGTGGAACAGGTCGGGGTCATAGGTCAGCGCCTCGGTGAAGAGGCGTTCGGCCCCTTCGTGATCGCCGCGCGTCAGCATCGAATAGCCCCAGTTGTTGAGCACGCCCGCGGGCTGCATCGTCAGCCCCACGGCGGTTTCATAAAAACTGTCGGCGCGGTCCCATTCCTGGTCGCTGTCGGCGACCATCGCCTCCAGCCGGTAGCGTTCATAGGTCTCGAAGGTGGGCGGCACCAGGTCCAGCTGCTCTTCCGCCCCGCCCCAGTCATTGGTGCGGATCAGCGCATCGGCATAATCGACCCGGTCCTGGTCGGTGACCTCGTCGCTTGCCACCACGCGGGCCCAGGCGGCGGCCCCTTCGGTGTGCATTCGGGCGCGAATGAGGCTGGTGGCCAGACCGCGTTGCAGGTCGATCCGGTCGGGGTTTTCGGCGGCGGCACTGCGGAAATAGGTCACCGCCTCGGCCGGGTCCGCCGCCGACAACATGATGTCGTTGAGGTTGTTTTCGTCGATGACATTGAGATCCCCGATCGCGCGGTCCACATCCGCGGAACCCGATTGTTCGCAGCCTGCAAGCGCAAGCGCGACAGAGATCACTGCCGTGATTTTGATATATGGGCGCATTATCGGCCTCTCACTGCTCTCGTTTCCTTCGATCATGGGGTCCGGAGGAGGAGGTATCGCCCGCCGCCTCGCCGCTCCAACTCGAAGCTGTTATTCGTATTTTCCTCAGTGTAGTCGGGAATTTCGGTTCGCGCGATAGCCAGCCGAAGATTTTCGCGGATCGAGTCGCTTTCGCCACTATCCAGCGCATAGGCATGGCGGAAGATGCGCCGCGCCTCGCCGTATTCGCCGCGTTCCATCAAGACCACGCCGAGGTTGTTCCAGGCGGGGACCGAGTCCGGGTCAAGCTCGACCGCCTCGCGCAGCTGGTCCTCGGCCTGGCCCAGGCGGCCCAGGCGCAGGTTGGCCGACCCGAGCGAGGACAGCGCCTGCGCCGTCATGCCGTTCTCACCGGCGGCGCGCATATAGGCGGTCAGCGCAAGCTGGTATTCGCCCGCATCCATCAGCCGGTGGCCGACGATCATCTGGTCGACGCCGCCGCGCTGGACCGCCATGCCGGGGGGCAGCGGGGGCCCCCCTTCCAACGGGTCAAGCCGCGCCGAATTCTCGCACGCGGCCAGACCGAACACGGCCATCACCAGGAATGTCTTGCCCCACATCCAGTTTGCCCCTTCTTCTCCTATTGCCCGCCCAGGTTCTGGCTGATGCCGTAGACCGACGGACCGATCAGGATGATCAAGAGCGGCGGCACGCAGAACATCATCGTGGCCAGTGTCAGTTTCGTGGGCAGCTTGTTGGCCTTTTCCTCGGCCCGCATCACCCGCTTGTCGCGCATTTCCTCGGCATAGACCCGCAGCGCTTCGGCGATCGAGGTGCCGAAGGTGGCCGACTGGATCAGCACGGTGACGAAGCTGTTCACATCCTGCACGCCGCAGCGTTCGCCGAAGTCGCGCAGCACCTTGGTCTTGTCCTTGCCGGCCTTCATCTCATAGGCGACGATCTCGAACTCGTCGGCCAGCGATTCATAGGAGGACCGGATTTCCTTGGCGACGCGGATGATCGCCTGGTCCAGCGACTGGCCCGCCTCGACGCAGACCAGCATCAGGTCGAGCGCGTCGGGGAAGCCCGAGGTGATCTCCTCCTCGCGGGTCTGTACCCGGCGCTGGACCCAGTATTTGGGCAGGTAATAACCGACCGCACCGGGGATCAGCACGCTGAGGATGCTTTTCTGCGTCGTCATCTCGCCCGCGATGAAGGTGTAGATCACGCCGAGCGCCAGAAAGCCCATGCCAAGCGCGAATTGCGCGAAATGGAAGGTCTGCACCGCCCCCTTGGAGCGATAGCCGGCCCGGATCAGCATCAGCTGGACGGCGCCGTATTCCTCCTGGTTCTGCGGCTCCAGGAACTGCTTGAACTTGTCCAGTTTCTCATTCTTGCCGCCGACGCGCAGGCCCTTGGGAACGCCTGCATGGCGATCGTTCTGCGACTCCTTCAGCTTGGACAGCGGATCCTTCTTCTGGAACAGGATCGCGGGCACCGCCAGCAGGACCAGCAGAAGGCCAAGCCCGCCGACCACGAAGAGGGGGCCGAGGGGGCCGAGGAGATCGGTGATATATGTGTTGATCGCGTCCATACTGGTTGCTCCTCAGACCTTGATATTGACCATCATGCGCATGACGATGACGTTGACACCCAACATGACGGCAACGACGGCGGCGGCCGGAATGAAGGCGGCACTTTCCATGACGTCATCGTAATAGTCGGGCTGCATCACGTTGATGCCGACCAGCGCCAGCAGCGGAAAGATCGACAGGAACATGCCCGACCACTTGGCCTCGGCGGTGATCGCCTTGACCTTGCGAAAGAGCTTGAACCGCGAGCGGATCACGGCGGCGAGGCCGGACAGGATCTCGGCCAGGTTGCCGCCCGATTTCTGCTGGATGCCCACGGCAACCGCCAGAAAGCGCAGATCCTGCAGGTCCAGCCGTTCGGCCATGGCCTCGATCGCCTCGGAGATGTCGCGGCCATAGGCGGCCTCGTCCGCGATGATGCCGAGTTCCGAGCCGAGCGGATCCTGAACCTCCTTGGCCACGGTGTTGATGGCCGAGATGAAGGGGTGGCCGACGCGCAGGGACCGCACCATCAGTTCAACCGCGTCGGGCAGTTGTTCCTCGATCATGCCGATGCGCTTCTTGGCCTTGGAGTTGACCCAGTAATAGACCCCGCCGACCCCCATGATGACCGAGACCAGGAGCCTGATCGGCAGCGACGCACCCGTCGCGGTGGTCAGCATTACAAAGGCGGCGACCGTCAGCCCGGCCATGACCAGCAAGAGTTGCGGCGGCGTGAAGGCGATATTGGCCTTCTGCGCCTTGGACGCGATCAGGGTATAGAGCGGGATCGTCTTCGACCCGGTATGCTGGTCCAGTTCCTTGCGCAGCTTGGCCAGCACATCCTCGCGGTTGCCGCCCTTGTTGATCAGGTCCAGGCGCCGGTTGACGCGGGAATTGAGGCTGATCGACTTGCCGAAGACCATAAGGTAGACGCCTTCGACCAGCATGATGACGCCGATGAAGATGCCGATATAGATAAGCGGTTCGATGGAGAGGTTCATGGGCGTCAGTCCCCGGCGGGTTCATAGATGGAGGTCGGCAGGTCATAGCCCCATTGGCGGAACCTGTCGGAATAATGGCTGCGCACACCGCAGGCGGTAAAGCGGCCGATGATCTTGCCATCGGGTTGCAGGCCGAGGCGCTCGTAGCGGAAGATCTCCTGCATCGAGATCACGTCGCCCTCCATCCCCGTCACTTCGGTGATCGAGACCATGCGGCGTGAGCCGTCCTGCAGGCGGCTGGCCTGCACGATCAGGTTCACGGCCGAGGCGATCTGGCTGCGCACCGCTTTCAGCGGCATTTCGATGCCCGCCATGGCGATCATGTTCTCCAGGCGGCTGACTCCGTCGCGGGCGCTGTTGGCGTGGATCGTGGTCATCGAGCCGTCATGGCCGGTATTCATGGCCTGGAGCATGTCGATCACTTCCTCGCCGCGCGTCTCGCCGACGATGATCCGGTCGGGCCGCATCCGCAGGGCGTTGCGCAGGCAGTCGCGCTGCGTGACCGCGCCCTTGCCTTCCACGTTCGGCGGGCGGCTTTCCATCCGGCCCACATGTTCCTGCTGCAATTGCAGTTCCGCCGTATCCTCGATCGTCAGGATGCGCTCGGAATTGTCGATGAAACTGGACAGCGCGTTGAGCGTGGTCGTCTTGCCCGACCCCGTGCCGCCCGAGACGACGACATTCAGGCGGCAGGCGACGGCGGCTTGCAGATAGGCGGCCATTTCCTCGTTGAAGGCGCCGAACTGCACCAGGTCGTCGATCTGCAGCTTGTCCTTCTTGAATTTACGAATGGAGACGAGGCTGCCATCGACGCCCACGGGCGGCACCATCGCGTTGAAGCGCGAGCCGTCCTTCAGGCGCGCATCGACATAAGGGTTCGATTCGTCGACCCGGCGGCCCACGGCGGACACGATCTTGTCGATGATGCGCAGAAGGTGGCGTTCATCCTTGAAATGGATACTGGATTTTTCCAGCTTGCCGGCGCGTTCGATGAAGATGTTGTAGGGGCCGTTGATCAGGATGTCGTTGACCGTGTCGTCCTTGAGCAGCGGCTCCAACGGACCGAGCCCCGTGACCTCGTCAAAAAGCTCGGTCTGCAACGTGGTGCGATCCTCACGGTTCAGCACCGCGCCCATATCGGCCAGCTCGTCATTGGTGATCGAGATGATCTCGGCGCGCAGCTCGCTTTCCTTGGCGGTTTCCAGCGCCGAGAGGTTGAGATTGTCCAGAAGACGCGAATGCATCTCGGTCTTGATCTCGTCCAGGCGCTGGCGGCGCTTGGCTTCCTTGTCCAGCGCGACAGGTTCCGCCGGGGCCACATCCGATTTCTTCGGCGGCTTGCGCAGCGTGGTCTTGGGCTTGACCTCGGCCTCGGCGGATCTGGCCGGGGCAGGGGGGGCGTCGGTCATCAATGCGGGGTGGATGGGCGTCGCATTGCCGGATTTCTTGTAGCGCGAAAACATCCTAGGCGTCCTCTATCTGGCGACCGCTTGGACCGCGATGGCCTCATGCAGGGTCTTGGCAAGCTTCAGGATTTCCTTGCGCAGCGGGTTCTTGCGGGCCATGTCGGCCAGTGGCACGCCATGGTCGCAGGCCTGGCTGACCTGCTTGGTGCCGTCGGGAAGCTGTGTCTTGAGCTCGATATCCAGGCTTTCGGCCAGGCGCTTGACGCGGCCCTTGCCGGACAGGTCCAGGTTGCGGGGCGCGCGATTCAGCACGTAGTGCAACTTGTCTGTTGGCAGGCCCTCGGCCTGAAGCGCCTTGATGAAGCGCATCGTGTTCTGCGCCGACCGCATGTCCAGTTCCAGCGTGGCGAAATAAACATCGGCCTCGTTCATCACGGTCTCGGACCAGCCCACGATGGTCGAGGGCATATCGACGACGACCACATCGAAGGTCTCGCGCGCCAGTCGCAAGAGCGCCTTGACCTCTTCCTGGCCGATGATGTCCAGCGGCAGGATATCCGAGGGCGCGGTGAAGACCGACAAACGCTGGTTGAAGCTGAGCAGCGCCTGCTTGAACGCATCCACATCCATGGTCTGCGCGTCCGAGAGCACCTCGTAGATCACCTCGCGGCGCGGCAGGTCCAGATAGGTCGAGGTCGAGCCGAATTGCAGGTCCAGGTCCAGAAGGCAGACCGAGGGCGACAGTTTCTTGTCGATATTGGCCAGTTCCCAGGCCAGGTTGACGGCCAGCGTCGTGGCCCCGGTGCCGCCTGCCATGCTTTGCACGGCGAAAAGGACGTGATCCTTGATATCGGTCGTGGTGGGCTGGATCGACTCTGCCCCCTCGCTCACGTGATCGCCGATCTCGGCGGGGGCGGGGGTGTTGCTGCGGATGCGGGCCAGCGAATCGTGAAAGGCGCGCTCGGGCAGGGGGTAGGGCACGAAATCGTCGGTGCCCGATTGCAGCAGCTTGTGAAGTGCCGCCGGGCTGACATCCTCGGCGATCAGCATCACCTTGATATCCTTGGATTTCGCAAGCCGGATGATGGAGCAGACAAGCTCGATCTCGGGCTCGTCCTCGTCGTCGATGGCAATCGCCACGAACTCCAGGGTTTCGGCATCGGGCTGGTTCAGGAAGGTCTGTGCCTCAAGAAAGCTCAGGTCGCCCCATGCTTCGCCCAGTTCCGCCTCGATGTCGTCGATCAGCAGGTCAAAGATCTGCACGTCTCGCGCAATTGTACATGCAACGATTGGTGCTGGATTAGATTGTAACGCCAAGCCTCCGCTCATCCTCAGTACCCCGGTTCGCCCGGCTTGTCGCCGGATCGGTTGTCATATCGGTCCGGGCAGATAGCCCAAGGAACCGGGAGGACCATGTTCGGGGATATGCTCGATCAGAACCCGGGTCTGGTGCCTCCGCTCCGATACTTGCCCGTTAACTTGGGCGAGATTGCGACCAAAAAGCCGAAATACTGGGGTATTGTTCCCGATTTTCGGCAGTTTGGCCGGTTATTCCCCGCTCCCGCCCGAGGCGACATAGGTGCGGTAAACAATATCGGCATAGCGCCCGTCCAGGACCATCGGATGATCCTGCATGAAGCCCGACACCTCGGTCACGGTGCGCCGGTTGCGCATTTCCGGGTTCGGCGTGGCGACCAGCGGCTGCGTCTCGCCGAAGGAAACCAGCGCATCCAGGCGGTGGCGATCGACGCCTTGCGCGATCATGTAGTTGACGGCGGCCTGCGCGCGGCGGCGTCCCAGACGCAGGTTATAGGCGTCGGTGCCGACAAGGTCGGTATGGCCGTAGACGCTGAACCGAACCTCGGGGAAGGCATTGATCCAGCGCGCCTGTTGCCGCAGCACGGCCTGTGCCTGCGGGCTCAGCTGCGCCGAGTTGAAGGCGAAGTTGATCGTGGTCGGCACTTCCGCGGCAAAGCGTTGCGCCAGTTGTTCGTAATAGTCGCGCTGGCCGGTCATCACCAGGATGTTGTTCATCGTCGGGTCGCCAAAGCGGCCCTCATCCAGGGAATGCCCGGCTTCGCGGACCCCGCCGATGGTTTCACAGCCCGCGACGGCAAGGACCGAGAGGCCCGCGACAAGTGCGATCGGGAATCGAATGGTCATGTCCTTACTCCATCACATAGCCGTAGGAACCGCTGAAATCCTGCTGCGCGACATCGCCGGCGGCGCTGCCTGCGGCGGGCCGCCCGGCGGTCTGTCCAAAGAGGAACAGCTCGTTTTCCGTAGGGATGCGCACGCGATCGGTGGGCAGGGCCAGCGCCTCGCCCCGTGTCGGCGACACCAGGTGGGCGGTGACGATGATGACCAGTTCCGATTGCTCGCGCTGGTAATTGGTGCTGCGGAAGAGCGCACCCAGAACCGGGATGTCGCCAAGCCAGGGCACCTGGCCGATGCTGTCGCGGAAATCGTCCTGCAAGAGCCCTGCGATGACGAAGCTTTCCCCGTCACGCATTTCCACAGTGGTCGAGGCGGTTCGGGTGCGCAGGCCGGGGACGCCCTCAACCCGAAGAGCCGGATCAGCGTCGATTGCCGAAACTTCAGCAGCCAAGTTCAGGTTGATGATCTCATCGCTGAGCACGGTCGGGGTGAATGCCAAGTTGATGCCAAAAGGACGAAACTCGATCGACACGCCGTCGTCGGAGCGAACAGGAACAGCAAACTCACCGCCCGCATTAAACGACGCGGTTGCGCCGGATAACGCACTCAAGTTCGGTTCGGCCAGGGTGCGCACCATGCCGTTGCTTTCCAGCGCTTCGAGCAAGACGGCGAATTGCGCAGATCCGGACCCAAAAGTGACACCAAGAGCGCCGTTTGCATCACCAGACGGGCTTGGGGATGGCGGGAACGCAGCCGCTGCGTTGCCTGTGCCAAGTTGAAAATCGCCCACAGTTGCCCCGAAGCTCGCGTTCAATTCTCGCCGTACGGTACGCGACATCTCCGCGAAGCGGACCCGCAACATCACCTGCTGCGTGCCGCCGACGACCATCAGGTTCGACACCCGGTCCGGCGCGTAGCGTTGCGCCAGTTCAAGCGCGCGATCCAGGATCTGCCCCGAGGAGACGGTGCCGGACAGGACAATGCCGTCATTGGCGCTGCGCACCTCGATGGCCTCGCTTGGCAGGATCTCCCGCAGGCGTTCGCGGAATTCGGCCAGGTCGGGGATGACCTGAACCTCGACATTGGCGATCAGCCCGCCATCGACACCCAGAAGCGTCATCGTCGTGCGGCCGGGCGCGCGCCCGAGGACGTAGATGGTACGCTCGGACAGGGTCGCGATATCCGCGATCTGCGGGTTGGCGACGGACAGCTCGGCGAAGAGAGCCTCGCTCTCGACCACCACGGCGCGGTTCATGGGCACGCGCAACGTGGTCGATGTCGCGCCTTCCAGCACGCGCAGGACCTGGGCCGTCGAGGGAAGGGGGGTTGTGACGATCACTGCACAGCCCAGGAGGACCGCGCAGATATGGCGTATAATGCTCATTGTGATCCTGCCTCTCTGATCACGGATTTGGGAGGGTTCTTTTGACCCGATTGTGCGCACCATGCCCCAATTTGCAATAATGCGCAAGAATCAGCATCTTGTGGGGTGAGTTTCATGTGATTTGAAAAGCACGCAACCGCAAGTTCAGCAGTGGAACGCAAACGGCCCCCAATATTGTGGAGGCCGTTTTGTCATTTGTTTCCGGTTAGTTGGTGCAAGGCACCTGCGTGACGATCACTTCGGCTCCGCGCCGGTTGCGCACGGTGCAGATCTCGGGCCCTTCGGCTTCCACGGCCTGGGCGATACCCAGAAGCGCGTCCTGATCGACCTCGATGGTCTCGCTTTCGCTGTCGTCGCGCACACCGACCAGCGACAGGCTGAGCGCGCCGGTGGACTGCGCCTGTGCCAGCGCCGCGATCTGATGGGCGGGTGCGGCGATGGTGATGGTACGGGCCACGGTCGGGTTGCGCCGGTCCTGATCCGAGATCTGGTCGATCGCGATGATCGGAACCGAGGCCTGGATCAGACGGGTCACGTTTTCCCCGCGTGCATTGCCGGACCAGTAGACATCGACCCGGTCGCCGGGCCGGATGAAACCCGACACGCCGGTGGCGACATCGACGCGCAGCGCAAAGGCGCGCATCCCGCGTTCCAGCCGCGAGGCGACGCCGGCATCCGCACCGGGGGCCGAGACCTTGGTGATCAGCACCGGTTCATTGCGTTCCATCACGCGCAGAACGGTGCGCAGGTCCTCGCCTTCGGGAAACAGCTCCTCGGCGCTGGTGAAGGCCCCGAAAGGGACACTTGCCTCGGGCCATTCGATGGCCTCGACATCCGCCGGTCTGATCTGTTCGCCATAGCGCATCTCGCGGTTGACGACATAGACGGATGTGGTCGGAACGATGGCATCGCGCTGCGAGGCCAGTGCATCCTGGTATTGCGTGAACCGGTCCTTTGCCACGTAAACGGCAAATCCCGCGAGGCCAACGCCTATGATGAGGACGAGTCCGAAAATTACGCGCATGTCACGAGCCCCTTATATAGTGCCTGTCATCAGGCCGGATCGGTCCCGGCCGGTTTCGTTCCGCGCCAATCTGTCAAAGGATTGGGGCGAAAGAATGGTCGGCGCGGGACGTTTGATCGGCAGTTTTGGTTCGGCGCGCAACCGCGAGGCGGGCGGCGCGCCGAACATGCGAGTGGATTGGCCGGGCCGCTCATGCGGGGCCAGGTCAGGCGGATGTGGCAACCTCAGTCCGAAAAGGCGTCGGTGATGTGGTCTGCTTCCAGCTGGCTGTTGATATCGCCCGAAAGATCCTCGAGCCCGCCCGAGACGACCGACATCACGGCCAGGCCAAGGCCCACCAGCGCGGCGGTCAGCACGACCCAGTCGACGGTCACGGCGCCGGATTCGTCGGCAAGGAAATTGGGAAGAGATTTGAAAGACATGGGGTTTGCTCCTGCGTTTGTCTTGGAAAGACCGCCACGCGGATATCGCGGGGGCCGGAGCGCATTCTGTCGCCTGCACCTTGTAGGGCCCGCTCAATTGGCCCGCAGGAGGGGGCAGAAAAAAGGCAGAGCGGGGACCGGGCGGTGCAAAACCGCGAGAGTTTGACTCAATTCCCCCCGGACTCCGGTGCAGGATCCGGAGCGGGGGGGGAACGAGACCCGTCGGGGATCAGTCGAAGCCGGTGCTGATGTGGTCACGCTCCAGCTGTGTCCGGATTTCATTGGACAGGTTCGACAGACCCGCGCCGACCGTGTTGGTTACGGCAAGCCCCAGGCCGACAAGAGCGGCGGTCAGGACAACCCAGTCGACGGTGACAGCACCGGATTCCGACAAGGCAAACGACTTCAGGCGAGCGGCAGCACGCATGGCAGATCCTCCAGGTTTTTAAGGGATGTGGCAGCATCCCGAGCAGACCTGGAAATAATCGCGGCGAACTAAGGCGGAAATTGGGCAAAAGTGGGCAATTGATGACAAATTGCGGGTGAAATTTGGAAACAAATTTCGTGAATTATCTGGGTATTGGAAACATGAAAAGGGCCGCGCTGGTTGCGCGGCCCTCTTTGCGGGAGGTGTTTGGGATCGCGTCCTATCAGGGCAGGGTGGCTGCGGTGCTGAAATCGGTGTCGATGCCCTGGCCCACCAGTTGGCCTTGGATGTCGCCCGACAGGTCTTCCACACCGGCAGACACGACGGCCATGACGGCCAGACCAAGGCCGACGATGGCGGCGGTCAGCACGACCCAGTCAACGGTCACGGCACCGGATTCGGATTTGGTGAAGTTCTTGATATATGCGGTCATTTGTTTAGCTCCAGATTTGGTTTGTCTTCAGTCAGGGTTGGCCCGTTTGAGGGGTGTGCCCCCTTGGGATGAGATGAATATGCTGGTCCATTGAGGCACGAATTGGGCGATCGAGGGGATTTGTTTGGATTTTAGTAAGAAGATTCGGAGACTTTTCGGGATCGTATGGCGCGTCTCTGGAAATGAGAAAAGGGGGCCGCGCTGGTTGCGCGGCCCCCTTTGTAGGAGGTGTTCTGGATCGCGTCCTATCAGGGCAGGGTGGCTGCGGTGCTGAAATCGGTGTCGATGCCCTGGCCCACCAGTTGGCCTTGGATGTCGCCCGACAGGTCTTCCACACCGGCGGACACGACGGCCATGACGGCCAGGCCGAGGCCCACGATGGCGGCGGTCAGCACGACCCAGTCAACGGTCACGGCACCGGATTCGGATTTGGCGAAGTTCTTGATATATGCGGTCATTGGATTGTCCCTCGACAGGTTTGTGGTTGCTCGGTTTCTTCTTGCCCGCCTCTGGTGATCCGGACCGGGGATGTGCTCTGCGTTGGTCCCGCCCGGATCGGCGAATGAGAGAAGTTAGGCCCCGGAAATCGGGCAGGAATTGGGCGGGTTTTCGGTCATTTCACGTAATATTTACCATGCCGGCTCAGGGTTTTGGGGTGGGAATTATTTATTATCAATAAGTTAACGCAGATTGGTCAGAGGCGCGGCCTGGACCTCTTTCCTAAAAAATGCGGATCAGGCAGACTGAAAGGAAAAAATCGCAGCCATGAGGAGCAGGTTCCATGCGCAGTGCAGGTCTTTCCGCCGTCTTGCTGGTTCTGGCGGGGCTGGTCGCGCCCGTCGCGGCGCAGGAGGGTGATACAGACGGTCCGCCGCCGTTCCCCGAATTCAGTTTTCGCCGCATCACGGTGCCCGATGCAGGCCATACCGGTCCCCTGATCAATATCCAGATCGGGCCCCAGGCGGTTGCACCCGCTGCCGTCGCCACACCCGAGAGGCCAGCCGCGCCCGCCTCCTCGGCGTGGTTCTGGGACCAGATACCGGCAGGCCGCGATCAGGGCGCGGGGCGCTTCATGGCGGCGATCCGTCTGCTGGAAACCGCGCCCGAGGCGGCGGGCCTGCCCATCGCGCGGGCCGAGACATTGCTGGCGCTCTCCGAAAGTCATGACCTCGACATCCTGCGCGCCACCATCGGCACGCGCGTCTCACCGGCCTTGGTGCTGGCGGTGATGGCGGTGGAATCGCGCGGCGACCTGCGGGCCGAAAGCAGCGCGGGGGCGCAAGGTCTGATGCAGCTGATCCCGGCCACCGCCACCCGGTTCGGCGTGTCCGACAGTTTCGATCCGGTCCAGAACATCTCCGGCGGTGTCGCCTATCTCGATTGGCTGATGGAGGAGTTCGACCGCGATCCGATCCTGGCGCTGGCGGGCTACAACGCGGGCGAGGGGGCCGTGCGCGCGGCGGATGGCGTGCCGGATTACGCGGAGACGCGGGACTATGTGACCAGGGTTCTGGCAACCTGGCGCGCGGCGCGGCTGCTTTGCGTGACACCGCCGGAACTGGTCACGGATGGCTGCGTGTTGCGCACGATGATGGACGGGTAGGCGCGGGGTCGTCTCAAGCGCGTCCTTTACTCAGGCCGCAGCCCCAGGATCTCGCGCGCCTCCTGCCAGCTGGCAACCGGGCGCCCGTATTTCTTACAGGCATTGACCGTGCGTTCCACCAGCGCCGCGTTGGAAGGGGCAAGCGTGTCGCGGTCCAGGCGGATATTGTCCTCCAGCCCCGTCCGCGTATGCCCGCCCGCGGCAATCGCCCATTCATTGACCTCAAGCTGGTGCCGCCCGATCCCCGCGGCGCACCATTCGGCCTCGGGGGCCAGGCGCTCCATCGTTCTTACATAATAGTCGAACACGTCCCGATCCACCGGCATCGCGTTCTTCACCCCCATGACGAACTGCACATAGAGCGGCTTTGGCAGCCGCCCGTCCTTGTGCATCGCCACCGCCTGGTGGATATGGCTGAGGTCGAAGGCCTCGATCTCGGGTACGACATCATGCGCGCGCATTTCCGAGGCCAGCCAATCGACCAGATCGGGCGGGTTCTCATAGACACGGGTGGGGAAGTTGTTGGACCCCACGGCCAGCGAGGCCATGTCGGGGCGCAGGGGCAACATGCCGCCGCGCGCCGACCCCGCGCCCGACCGCCCGCCTGTCGAGAACTGGATGATCATCCCCGGACAGTGCGTCTTGATCCCCTCCATCAGGCGGCCGAACTTCTCCGGGTCGCTGGTGGTGGAGCCGTCATCGTTGCGCACATGCGCATGCACGATACTGGCCCCGGCCTCGAACGCTGCCTGGGTGCTCTCGATCTGTTCCGCGACCGTGATCGGCACGGCGGGATTGTCCGATTTCTGCGGCACCGAGCCTGTGATCGCCACGCAGATGATGCAGGGTTTGGTCATGTCGGGGCCTCTCAGATGTCGAAGAAGACGGTTTCGTCCTGTCCCTGCACCTTGATGTCAAAGCGGTAGAGGGGCAAGCCGTCGCGGTCCTCGCGCCTGGCGATCAGCGTCGCGCGGCGACGTTCCCATTCAATGAGGTTGATCACCGGATCCTCGGCATTGGCCGCGTCCTCGTCAGCGAAATACATCCGGGTGTTAAGCCCCAGGTTGATCCCGCGCGCGACAATCCAGAGGTTGATATGCGGCGCCATGAGCCGCCCGTTGCGCCCCATCACGCGTCCCGGCTTGACCGTGTCGAAGCCCCATTCGCCGGTCTCGAAATCGGTGATGACACGGCCCCAACCGCGAAAACCCTCCTCGACCTCGCCGCCGCCCTCGGGATGGGCGTAATGCCCGTCGGCATTGGCCTGCCATGCCTCCAGCAGCACATCCTTGATCGGGCTTCCGGTGCCGTCGATCACCAGACCTTCGACGCGGATGCGTTCGCCCTTGGGGTTCGGTCCGGCGATGTCATGGCCCAGTTCCTCGCGGTAGATGTCGAAGCCCGCCGCACCGGGGGCGAGGCCGATATGGACGTAAGGCCCTGCCGTCTGCGAGGGCGTTTCCTTGAGGTATTTCATTCCCATCAGTTCCCCTCCAGCCGGTTTTCAAACAGGGTCGAGCGTCGCCCCCGCAGCACGATATCGAAATGATAGGCGATGGTATCGAGCGGAATGGTTGCGTTCATGTCCAGCCGCGCGATCAGCATGTCGATCGCCTGTGGGTCGGGAATGGTCGCCACGATGGGGCATTTCGCGATCAGCGGGTCGCCCTCGAAGTAAAGCTGCGTGATCAGGCGCTGCGCGAAGCCCGAGCCGAACACGGACACATGAATATGCGCGGGCCGCCAATCGTTGACCCAGTTGCGCCACGGGTAGGCACCGGGCTTGACGGTGCGGAAATAGTAATAGCCGTTCTCATCCGTCAGGGTCCGCCCGCAACCGCCGAAATTCGGGTCGATAGGCGCAAGATAGGTGTCCTTCTTGTGCCGGTAGCGTCCGCCCGCATTGGCCTGCCAGATCTCGACCAGCGTGTTCGGCACGGGCCGGGCGTTTTCATCCAGCACCCGGCCATGAACGATGATGCGCTCGCCGATGGGGCTTTCACCCGGCTGCGCGTAATTCGCCAGCAGGTCATTGTCGACCGCGTCGATGTCGTTATGGCCGAAGACCGGGCCGGTCAGTTCCGAGGCCGAGTGCTGCAAGGAAATCGCGGCGTACTGAGGCGACCGGGTGACGGAGGTCTTGTAATCGCGCGCCAGCGCGGGCGGGTGCCAGCGTCGGTCGCGGGCATAGAACTCTGCGGGTTTCATGTCTTGTCCTCCCTCATTTCGGCATAGGTGGCCTTGGCCAGCTTGATCGCATGATTGGCTTTCGGCACGCCCGCGTAAATGGCGACATGCTGGAACGCCTCGATCACGTCGGCCTCGCTGGCGCCGGTGTTAACGGTCGCGCGGATGTGCATCGGGATCTCCTCGAAATTGCCGGTCGCCGCCAGCAACGCCAGCGTCAGCATCGACCGTTCCCGCAAACTGATCGCGTCCGAGGCCCAGACCGTGCCCCAGGCCGCCTCGGTTATCAGCGTCTGGAAGGGCGCATCGAAATCGGTCTTGTTCGCCTCGGCCCGGTCGACATGCGCATCGCCCAGAACCTTGCGGCGCACGGCCATGCCGGTCTCGATTCTCTCGCTCATCGCATGTTCCTTCAATAGGGCAGGCCGACGTAATTTTCCGCGAAAACCTTCTGCGCGCTGTCATTGTCGCGCAGGAACTCCAGATCGGCGCGCTGCATCTTGATGTCGAACTCGCTCTGATCGGGGTAGCGGTGCAGCATGTTGGTGGTGGCCCAACTGAAGCGCTCGGCCTTCCAGACGCGGGCCAGCGCCTTGCCGGAATAGCTGTCCAGCCCCTCCGCCTCGCCGTCCTGATACTTGGCCAACAGACCGTGATAGAGGTAGTGGATGTCCGAGGCCGCCGTGTTCAGCCCCTTGGCCCCCGTGGGCGGCACGATATGGGCCGCGTCGCCACAGAGGAACAGCCGCCCCCACCGCATCGGCTCGGTCACGAAACTGCGCAGCGGTGCGATGGATTTCTCGATGCTCGGCCCGGTGATCAGGTTGTCGGCATGTTCTTCCGGGATACGGCGCTTCAATTCCTCCCAGAAACCCGCATCATCCCAGTCGTCGGGGGAATCGCTCAACGAGCACTGGATATAGTAGCGGCTGAGATTGGCATTGCGCATCGAACAGAGCGCGAAACCGCGATCCGAATTGGAATAGATCAGTTCCTCATGCACGGGCGGCGTTTCCGACAGGATGCCGAGCCAGCCGAAGGGATAGACCTTCTCATACTCGCGCCGCACCGACAGGGGGATGGTCTGGCGACTGACACCATGAAACCCGTCGCAGCCCGCCACGTAATCGCAGTCGATCCGGTGTTCGACCCCGTCCACGAAATAGGTGACATGCGGCGCGTCGCTGTCGGCCCCGTGGATCGTCACCCCATCGACGTTGAAGACGACCTTGCCCTCCATTGCCTCGCGCGCATCATAGAGGTCGCGCGTCACCTCGGTCTGGCCGTAGACCATGACCGTTGTGCCGGTGTGGCGTTTGAAATCGACGTGGAAATCCTCGTTGTCGAAGGCGATGACGGTGCCATCATGGATGAAGCCTTCGTTATCCATGCGCGCGCCCACCCCGGCCTCGCGCATCAGGTCGACGAAGCCGACTTCCAGGATGCCCGCGCGGATGCGGCCAAGCACGTATTGCCGCGTCTTGCGTTCCAGCACGACCGTGTCGATGCCCTTGCGGTGCAGAAGCTGGCTGAGCAGGAGGCCCGAGGGCCCGCCGCCGATGATGACCACTTGTGTACGCATGATGATCCTCCCTTGCCTAACCGTAACTTGACGGCCAAGGATTGCAAAATCCGTTTGTCGCCAGTTTACTTATCGAAATGGGCAAGCAATGATCGACCGTCGCATCAAGATCCGCCATGTTCAGGCCTTCGTGGAAATCACGCGCCAGGGCCGCATGAACCGCGCGGCCGAGGCGCTCTATCTCACCCAACCGGCCATGTCGCGCACGTTGAAGGAATTGGAGGAGATCGTTGGCCAGCCGCTCCTCATTCGCAGCCGCGCAGGCGTGACGTTGACGCCGCAGGGCAAGGTCTTCCTGCATTTCGCCCGGATGAGCCTGGCTGCCCTGCGCCAGGGCTTCGACGGCGTGGCACAGGTGGAACGGCGCGGGCGGTCGCTGCTGTCCGTCGGCCTCCTGCCCAGTGTCGCCGCCTGGCTGATGCCCGAGGTCGTGCGAGAGGCCGAACTGGCGTTGCCCGAGCTTGCCCTGCGCATCCTCGACGGCCCGCACGCCTACCTGATCGAGCGATTGCGCAGCGGGGATCTGGACCTCGTGATCGGGCGCATGGGGCCCCCTGACACGATGCAAGGTCTGTCCTTCATGCAGCTTTACAATGAGCACGTTGTTTTCGTCACCCGCCCCGGCCACCCGATCCTTGAGGCCCCCAGCCTGGATGCGCTGACCGACTGGCCCGTGGTCTACCCGCCCGACGGCTCGGCCATCGCGCCCTTGGTCGAGCGTTTCCTGATCGCCAATGGCGTGGGCGAGATCCCCCGCAAGCTGGAGACCGTTTCGGGCGCGTTTGGCCGGGTCTACACCCACCGGTCGGACGCGATCTGGATCATCTCTTCGGGCGTCGTGGCCAATGAGGTGGCCGAGGGCAAACTGGTCGAACTGCCCTTCGACACCAGCCTGACCACCGGGCCGGTCGGCCTGATGCTGCGCCCCGATGCGGAACCCGCACTGGGGGTGGAGCCATTCCGAAAGGTGCTGGAGGAGGTCGTCGCGCGGCTGGTGCCCGCGCGGTGAGGTGCCGGGCAGGGGAAAGCCCCCCCGCCCGGCCCGATCTCAATTGACGATGGTCGCCTCGGTCGCGGCGCGGATCTCGTCTTCGGTCACGCCCTCGGCGGTCTCGACGATCTTCAGCCCGCCCTCGACGACATCGAGAACACCCAGGTTGGTGATGATCCGGTCCACCACGCCGGTGCCGGTCAGCGGCAGGGTGCATTCCTTCAGGAGCTTGCTGTCGCCATGCTTGTTGGTGTGGTCCATCACCACGATCACGCGGCCCACGCCCGCGACAAGGTCCATCGCGCCGCCCATGCCCTTGACCAGCTTGCCGGGGATCATCCAGTTGGCGAGGTCGCCGTTTTCGGCCACCTCCATCGCGCCCAGGATCGCCGCCGCGATCTTGCCGCCGCGGATCATGCCGAAGCTGGTAGCTGAATCAAAATAGGCGGTGCGGCTCAACTCGGTGATGGTCTGCTTGCCGGCGTTGATCAGGTCGGGGTCTTCCTCGCCCTCATAGGGGAACGGGCCCATGCCGAGCATGCCGTTTTCGGATTGCAGGGTGATGTCCTTGTCGCCCACGTAATTCGCCACCAGCGTCGGAATGCCGATGCCGAGGTTCACATACCAGCCGTCTTCCAGTTCTTCCGCGGCACGCGCCGCCATTTGGTTGCGATCCCAGGGCATTATGCGTCCTCCCGCTTGCGCACGGTGCGCTGTTCGATGCGTTTTTCGTGCTGCCCTTGGATCAGGCGATGCACGTAGATGCCGGGCAGGTGGATCAGGTCGGGGTCCAGCGAGCCGCGCGGCACGATCTCCTCGACCTCGGCGATGCAGATACGCCCACACATCGCGGCGGGCGGGTTGAAGTTGCGCGCCGTCTTGCGGAAGATCAGGTTGCCGGTGTCGTCCGCTTTCCACGCCTTGACGATGGAGAGGTCGGCGAAGATGCCTTCCTCCATGATGTAGTCCTCGCCGTTGAATTGCTTGACGTCCTTGCCCTCGGCGATCTGGGTGCCGACGCCGGTCTTGGTGTAGAAGCCCGGAATACCGGCCCCGCCCGCGCGCATCCGTTCGGCCAGCGTGCCTTGCGGGTTGAACTCAAGCTCCAGCTCGCCGGACAGGTATTGCCGCATGAATTCGGCATTCTCGCCCACGTAGGACGACATCATTTTCTTGATCTGCCGGGTCTCCAGGAGCTTGCCGAGGCCGAAGCCATCAACGCCCGCATTGTTCGAGGCAACCGTCAGATCCTTGACGCCCGACGCGACGATGCCGTCGATCAGCAGTTCCGGAATACCGCAGAGGCCGAACCCCCCCGCGGCGATAAGCATGCCGTCGTGCAGGACACCGTCCAGCGCTTCAGTAGCCGAGCCGTATACCTTCTTCATGGAGCACCTTTCCCATTGAAACCCCGCGCAACCTGACGCGGGCCGATGTAACTGTCAACGCATGTGCCGCAGCGCGGCAAAGCGCATCTAGAGCGCCGCCTCCATTTCCGCGATCAGGATCGAGCAGTAATGCTCGAACCGGGCGTTCGGCTGGCGGGCGTCGAAGGTGTCGCCCAGGGGGTCGGGCGCGTCGATCGTGCTGCCCGCCATTTCGGCAATCACGCCATGGCCGCAAAAGGGCACGTAAGCCTCGGAATAGCCGCCCTCATGGACCACCAGCAGCTTGCCGCCGCAGAGGTCGGCGGCGGCCTCCATCACCATCGTGGTCATGGCGCGGAAGGTCTCGGCGGTGGCCAGCATCCGGCTGAGCGGGTCGATGGCCGCCGCGTCATAGCCGCAGGCGACGATGATCACGTCGGGCTGGAACTCGGTCAGGGCGGGGAGGACCAGCCGCTCCATCGCCTCAAGATAGGTCGCATGGCCCGCGCCGGGGGGCAGGGGGATATTGAGGTTGAACCCCTCGCCCGCGCCCAGGCCGCGATCCTCGAAATCCCCGGTGTCGATGGGGTAGTTGCGTTCCTGGTGCAGCGAGATCGCCAGCACATCGTCGCGGTCGTAATAGATCGCCTCGGTGCCGTTGCCGTGATGCACGTCCCAATCCACAACCGCGACGCGGGTGGCCAGCCCGCCCGCCAGCGCCGCCTCGATCGCGATGGGAATGTTGGCCAGCAGGCAGAACCCGTTGGGATAATCCGGCAGGCAGTGATGGCCGGGCGGGCGCGACAGGGAATAGGCATTGTCCACCTCGCCGGTCAGCACGGCCGCAAGCGCCGCCTTGGCCAGCCCTGCCGAGACGCAGGCGATCTCGTATCCGCCGGGGCCGAACGGCGTGCGCAGCCCCAACTCTCCGCCGCCCGCATCTGACATCTCCTTGAACCGGGACAGGTAGCGCTCGGGGTGGACGCGCCGCAGGTCTTCATATGTCGCGGGCGGGGCGTGGCGCTGGATCAACTCGTCGATCAGGCCGGTCACCTCCATCAGGTTCTTGAGCCGCCGCTTGGTCTCGGGGTTCTCGGGCAGCCCGCCCGCCATCGGCTGCACCAGCCCACCGACCGGCATCGTTGCGGCGTAATTTCCACCCGAATGCCAGAAACAGCGTTCGTCCCAGAAAAACCCTGTGCGCATGATCCCTCCCGTTGATGGCCTTGCCGCCAGAGTGGCCCCGCCCGCCTTGCGTTGCAAGTGCTTGACGAGGGCGGGTGCGGGCGGCTTCTCTGGGGGCATGACGGACCCTACCGACACCGAGCTGGCCGACCGCTACCGAACCGCCCTGGAGGAGGAGCGCGCCGCCCTGCTGACCGCGTCCGAGGACACCGGCGAGGGGCGCAAGCCGGTCATGCTGGATCAGACGCAGGTGGGGCGGCTGTCGCGCATGGACGCGATGCAGGGCCAGGCGATGGAGGCGGCGCTCGAGGCGCGCCGACACGGGCGCATCCGCGCCATCGACGCCGCCCTGCGCCGGATCGAGGAAGGCGAATTCGGCTGGTGCGATGATTGCGGCAGCTTCATCGGCTTTGGGCGGCTCGATTCCGATGCCGCCGCGATGCGCTGCATCTCCTGCGCGTCCTGAGGCGTTTCGGGTTCCAACGAAAAGTGAGGATCGGTTTTCGCGTTCGACCCTGAAACGGGCGAGGCAGAGAAACCGATGCAACTGGACCTGAAACGATCTATGCCGCTTTCCAGGCACTCAGGTCGCGCCCGGTCTGCTCTTCCAACAGGGCGATGTCGTCTTGGTAATAGGCGTGCAGCTTGGCCCGCAGCCCGTCGCTCAACCGGGGCATCACGGGCCAGTCGTTCTTCTTGAACTTGCGCGCCTTGGCGTTGACTACGAAATCCAGATCGGCATCCGCCACGTCGCGCGCGACATCCAGATCACCCAGGATTGTTGAAAAGAACGCCGATTTGTCTGCTACGAAATCGTCGAAGAAATAGACCCGCACCTGCGGCAGAACCTTGCGCCAATGGGCCAGGATCGCCCCGTATAGCCCGAAGGCCAGCATATTGCGGGAACTCTCCATCACGTCGATCTCGGGCGCATAGGGATAGCGCGATTTCATCATGTGATGGGTATAGGCGCTGAGGTATCTATCGACGGGATTGCGCAGGATCACGAGGATCTCGGCATCGGGCAGCACCTCGGCAATCCGCGCGGCCACATCGCCCCGGTCGCCCGGAAGCCGGAAATACTCGGGCGAGGATTCGTAAGCATGGCGCACGCCGTCCCGCGCCGGGAAATGCGCCGCGTAACTGTCGAGTTTCGCGGCATAATCCGGGTCGAGGAAAAAGTTCAGCTCCTTCGGTTTCGAGGCCTGGAACTGCGCCGATTTCCTCAGCGCCTGGTGCAGCCATGTGGTCGCCGATTTCTGCGCGCCCGCGATCAGCAGATTGGGAAGGGGCATGGGCGGTCCTAGCTCTCGGCGGGGCGCAGGCGGTAGATGCCTTCGGGCAGGTCCAACGCCGCGGCCAGGTCGCGCAACTGGCTTTCCGACAGGGTGATCTTCTGCACCCGGTCGGTGCGCGGATCAAGCTGCTCCAGCGTGACGCATTCGGCAAAGGCCGCGATGGTCAGATCCTCCTGCAGGGGGGCTGCGCCTTCATCCACGAGGGTCACGACCGTGGCGTCGAATTCATGCTCGATGGTAAACATGGGCCGCAGCTTAGAACCGGTGTCGCGGCTTGCCTAGCCCTGATCTGGGGGCATGAGTTCATCAAGGGAAACAAGCGCTTGTAGGCGTGTGACAGGCGGCATTGATCTGCATCAAGGTCAAGGTTGACCTTAGGTCGCAGGCTTTCACCATCCGCCGTGCCGGGGGGCATGGCCCAAGGCGAAAGGGCTGCAAGATGCCAAGTAGCAAGCAGATGGAGAAACACGGGCGGCTGGTTGCCAGGATGGCCGACCGGTTGGGCACCGATCTGGACGAGGCCGAGCTGCGCGGCGACCTGAGACCGGGGGAGCGGAACGCGATGGTGTTGAGCTGCACCAACTGCACCTCGCCCGAGGCCTGTGAGGCCTGGCTGGAAGCGCATGACAGCGCCGGGGATACGCCAACCTATTGTCGGAACGGCGAAAAACTGAAGTCGCTGAAGCCCTGACAGGGTGCCGCATGGCGGTTTCCCGGTGACAGGGGGCCGACGCCGCAGTAGCGTCTCTTGCGGGATCCGAAGCGGGGGAGGGGCGAGCATGCTGCGCCGGGAATGGGAGCGATTGAGGAACCGGTGCATCTGGTCCTGGGCCGGATGGCGGCGGGCCTGGGCCGAGGAACCGAGCCTCAAATTCTGGACCTGCATGAATATCCCTTCTGCCGCGCTGGCGCTATGGCTTCCTCTAACCCGTTCCGAAACAATGATAATCCTGATGGGCGGTGTGCTGATTCTGGCGGCTGAGCTGCTCAATACGGGGATTGAGCGGGTGGTCGATATTGCCGATTCCACGCGCAGCGATCAGGCGCGGGATGCCAAGGATATGGCCAGCGCGGGCGTGGCGCTGAGCGCGATCGCTGTGGGTGTGGCCTGGGCCGTGGTGCTGGTGGGCTGATGCGGGTGATCGAGGGGGTGATCCGCGACCGGGGGTCGAAATATGCTGTCTCGGGCGCGCCTGTTGCATCGCGTGCGGATGTGGATGACGTTCTGAAAGCTCTGAAAAAGAAGAAGAAATTCGCAAAGGCCACCCATAATTCCTGGGCCGTGCTGCTGCCCGAGGGGCCGCTCAAATCCGACGATGGCGAGGCCGGGGCGGGCAATGTGATCTTGCAGGTGCTGGAGGGCGCGGGGGTGCAAGATCACGTTGTCATCGTCACGCGCTGGTTCGGTGGCAAGCATCTGGGCGGCGACCGGTTCCGGCATGTGGCCGAGGCGGTCCGGGTCTATCTGGCCGAAAAATAGGCGTACACCCCCCGTACACCCCCCGATGCACCCCCCGTACACCCCCCTGGGGCGTCAAAGCCCCGCCCTTAACTGCGGATGCGCGCCGCGATCCGGGCCAGCGTGGCGACGACGCTCATCGCGGCCAGCGCGGAGGTGCGGGGGCTGGCGGGCAGGGAATGGCCCGAGATGGTGAAGGTGAAGTCTCCGAAATCGCCCTCTGCCCGGACCTCGTGGATATTGGTCGTCACGGTCGGATCGGCGATCAGCTCCACCTGCGTGGCCTCGAACCCCAGACCGGCCAGCGCCACGGCGGCGGCGACATTGGCGTTCTTGGGGTATTGCAACGCGGCCTCGCGCGCCGTGCCACTGAAATGCGTCTGCGGTCCGTCCATCGGGGCGGTCAGGTCGATCCGGTCCTCGGCGGGCGAGCCGAGCCAACCCTTCGGCGGCTTGCGGCCCGTATAGGTGACGGATCTGAGCTGCCCCGCGCGGGCCGATTGCAGCGCGTCGAGCCCGCCGAGCGCGCCGCTGGCCAGATGCAGGCGGGCATTGCCGGCCTCGGCGGCGGCTTGCAGGTCTTGCAGGAGACCCGGATTGGCCAGCGCGCCGATGGAGACGGTGATCACGTCGATGCCCTTGGCGAGCGCGTCGGGGCCGTGGCTGGCCAGCGCCTCATGGCCCGCGCAATCGACGAGATGGGTGACTTGGGCGGGCAGGTCGGCGGCGCAGGCGACACGGGGGATGTCGGAGGGCTCGGAAAGGCGCGCGGGCCGGACGAGGAGGGCGGCGGGGGGCTTGCCTTGCGCGGCCAGCGCGTCCTGAACGTAAGTCGAGATGGCACCGGTGCCGATGAGGGCGATCTGCATGGGGGCGTCCTCCGTCTGGATCGCGGTCATGAAAGCCCGGTTTTGCTGGCCGGGGCAAGTGCGGCCGGCAGGCACCCATACATGCAGCGCAAGCATAGCGGGTCTTCGCGGATGGGCGGTGTTGCCGCGCCGCCAAGGGTCTATCTAGCGCCTGAGACCCAACCTCAGACTCTCCGAAAGAGACCACCAGATGACTGATACAGATTTCCATATGGCCACGGATGCCGAGATTCGCGCCGTGCTGGCACAGGCAAGGCGATTGCGCGCCGAGGCGATGAAGGACATGGCCCGGACCGTCGGCCAGTGGCTGACCCGGCCCCGGTTCGGGGTGCGCCCGGCCTGAACGGGTGCGCGCGCAACATTGGTGGGAGAAAAGAGAAATGCGGCGCGGGATGCGTCGCATTTTTCGGTTTTGGGGTGACGGCGGCGTGGTGGGCAGAACTGCCCACCCTACGAATTCTGGCGCGGAATCAAGGCGTAGCCGCAGCGCCATCGTCAGCGTTGACCCGGCAGGCGATTTCCAAGAGAAATCTGCCGAGAGGGGGCAGGGACAAGCTGCTGCCGCTTTTAGCCCCGAATCTCGATTGCGTGTCAGTTCGCGCTCGGGGACGTATACCAGCGATTGAATCGGATTACGCTGTTTTGGGTGTCACTGGGGGCGCCAAACGCTATTCTGACTGCGGACGGCGAAGCGCACGAGAATAATTGCTGGCCCGAACTGTTGGTAATACCAATACAGATTCCCGGATAACTCTGATCGACTTCACCAGAAAAGAGTTCCCACCATCCAAGGTTGCTGGTGCTGCCAGTCAGGTCGCAGACGTTCACAATGCGATTTGCACCGTCCCACGCATATTGCACGATTTGCGTATAGTTTCGTCTTGCTTCGGGCAGTGATACGCGAGCACTGGCAACGGCGCGACCAGCGGAACAGTCAGGAGCGGCAGTCGCGGCAAATGAAGAGAGGAATAGGGCCACAATTGTCAACGCAGATAGGCAAACGTTTTTCAAGGCAATCTCCCAGAATTGGCTGAATATCCTAAACCAAGAATGTACATTCTAGCTATGGTTGTGTCGAGAAATTTGTTTGCCCGCTTTCGTTGACTCGCCCCCACAAATCATACTCCGAGGCCTCATCCACCTCCACCGTGACGATATCCCCTGGCCCCAACCCCTCGAACCCCTCGTCAATAAAGAGGTTCCCGTCGATCTCGGGGGCGTCCGCTTTCGTCCGGCAAGTGGCGCCTTCCGCGTCGACCTCGTCCACGATCACCTCAAGCCGCGACCCCACCTTGGCCGCCAGTTTGGCCTCGGAAATCGCTTGGCTCTTCTCCATGAAGCGGTGGTAGCGCTCGGCCTTGACCTCATCGGCCACATGATCGGGCAGGGCGTTCGAGCGCGCGCCCGCGACGTTTTCGTACTGAAAACAGCCGACGCGATCCAGTTGGGCCTCGTCGAGCCAATCCAGCAGGGTCTGGAACTCGGCCTCGGTCTCGCCGGGATAGCCGACGATGAAGGTGGAGCGCAGGGTGATATCCGGACAATCCGCGCGCCAGGCGGCGATCTCGTCCAGCGTGCGGGCGGCGGCGGCGGGGCGGGCCATGCGTTTCAATGTGTCGGGATGGGCGTGCTGGAAGGGGATGTCGAGATAGGGCAGGATCAGGCCCTCGGCCATCGCGGGGATCATCTCGCGCACATGCGGGTAGGGGTAGACGTAGTGCATCCGCACCCAGGCCCCCAGGCTGCCCAGATCGCGGGCGAGGGGGAGGATCGGGAACTTGTCGTCGCGGTCCTTCCAGTCCGTGCCATAGGCGGAGGTGTCCTGGGAGATCACCAGCAGCTCCTTGACGCCCGCATCAACGAGGCGTTCCGCCTCGCGCATCACCACCTTGTGGGGGCGGGAGGCGAGGCGACCGCGCATGTCGGGGATGATGCAGAACTTGCACTTGTGGTTACAGCCCTCGGAGATCTTGAGATAGCTGTAATGGCGCGGCGTGAGGGAGACGCCGGAGGCGGGCAGCAGGTCGATGTAAGGGTCGGGGCTGGGCGGCACGGCGGCGTGGACGGCATCCAGGACTTGTTCGTATTGCTGCGGGCCGGTGACGGCGAGGACGGTGGGATGCGTGCCGGTGATGGCCTCGGGCTCCGCGCCGAGGCAGCCGGTGACGATGACCTTGCCGTTTTGCGTGAGCGCCTCGCCGATGGCCTCGAGGCTCTCCATCTTGGCGCTGTCCAGAAACCCGCAGGTGTTGACAATGACCGCCTCCGCGCCCGCGTAATCGGGGGAGATCGCGTAGCCCTCGGCGCGCAGGCGGGTCAGGATGCGTTCGCTGTCGACCAGCGCCTTGGGGCAGCCGAGCGAGACCATGCCGATGGTCGGCTGGCCGGGGCGGTTTGGCTCCGCGATGCGGGCTTTGGGCGCGAGGTCGGGGCGGAGGTCGGGGGGGTTCTGGCTCATGGGATCGGGCTATAGGGCAGGGACGGCATCGGGGGAAGGGGGCGCTTTACATTGGGGCTGCGCTCATGTCCCATATGTGCGGACGGTCAGCCGGAGGAAATGACGATGCGCGACACCGACGAAGACAGGATATCGGGTCGCCTGCATGGTGAGCAGTTCGAGACCGAGGAGGACAGCATCCTTCTGCGGCTGGTCTTCATGGTGATCATCTGGGTCATGATCCAGCTGGCGCAGACCGTGCTGGGCGTGGCCACTGTGATCCAGTTCATCATCATGGCCGTCCAGAAGGAGCGCAACGAGAGGCTGGCCGAGTTCGGCACCGATCTGGGCATCTGGATGGCGAAGGCGGCGCGCTACCAGACGGCGGCGAGCAACGTGAAACCCTGGCCCTGGACGGACCTCGACTGAAGGCTAGCGCGCCGCGTTCATCTGCAATCACGCAGGCGCACTCCAACCCATTGAGACGCATGTCCGAGAAGCCCAAAACCGGTTCCCATTTTTGAGCGACATGCTTGCCTTATGCTGATCGTGGTTCTTATGCGAAGAAAGAGCCAGCGTGCGCCACACCAGCTATGGCGCACGCTGGCGGTGGCTGGATCGTCACAGGCTTCGTCGTGAGGGACCGTGTTGGAGTGTGATCAGCCATCGTCTTCGCATTGGGCCTGAACGGATACAGGGCGGCATGAAGCGCTCTACGACAAGCATAGGACACGCGAAGATGATGAAAGATAGCATTGGCATCGATATCTCGAAAGCGCACCTCGACGTGCATCGCCTTACCACCGGCGACGCCGCGCAATTTGCCAATAGGACCATGTGAATTCACGCCCTGCGCCGCTGGATCGGCGCGGGTGGCCCCCGACCTCGTGGTCTACGAGACGACCGGCGCCCATCACGCCGCTTTCGAGCGCTTCAACGCGTGACCGTATCTGAAACCTGCATGGGCCGCGCCAGATACACAGAGTTCTTGACACTCCCCGGCCTGATAGCGGATTGCTTTGCTCCTGCTCGCGTGCAGCCATGTGCCATCGTCCCCCCCCAAACTTCCCCCTTGCCACCCGCGCCCATCCCCCCTAGAAGGCCCCATCTGCCGAGTCCCCGGATCACCTCCGGGGATTCGTCGTTTGTCATTCATCCACCAGGTCAAGGGTGACCCGTCTTTGGGGCCTGCTGGTGTTTTGAGAGAAGGAAGAGGCGACATGAACGCCAGTGAACTGCGCGACAAGACACCGGACCAGCTCCGGGATGAGCTTGCCAACCTGAAAAAGGAGGCCTTCAACCTCCGCTTCCAGCAGGCCACCAGCCAGCTGGAAAACACCGCGCGCATGCGCAGCGTCCGTCGTGACGCCGCGCGCGTGAAGACCATCCTGAACGAAAAAGCAGCCGCCGCTGCGCAATCGGAGGCCTGAGCCCATGCCCAAACGCATCCTGACAGGTACCGTGACCAGCGACGCCAACGACCAGACCGTCAGCGTTTCCGTGGAACGCCGCTTCAAGCACCCGGTGCTGCAGAAGACCATCCGGAAGTCCAAGAAATATCGGGCCCACGATCCGGAGAACAGTTTCAAGATCGGGGATACCGTCCGTATCCAGGAATGTGCCCCGATGTCGAAAACCAAACGCTGGGAGGTGATCGCCTCCTAAGGGCCATCACACCCGGTTTAATCGAAACCGCGGGGGAAAAGGGCATAACTGAAGCCCTCCCCACAGGTCGGGAGAAACCACATGATCCAGATGCAGACCAATCTGGATGTTGCTGACAACTCCGGCGCTCGCCGAGTTCAGTGCATCAAGGTCCTGGGTGGTTCCAAGCGTAAATACGCCTCCGTTGGCGACATCATTGTCGTCTCGGTGAAGGAAGCCATCCCGCGCGGCCGCGTGAAGAAGGGCGACGTCCGCAAGGCCGTCGTCGTGCGCACCGCCAAGGAAGTTCGCCGTGAAGACGGCACCGCGATCCGCTTCGATCGCAACGCCGCCGTGATCCTCAACAACAACAACGAGCCCGTCGGCACCCGTATCTTCGGGCCGGTGGTTCGTGAGCTGCGCGCGAAGAACTTCATGAAGATCATCTCGCTTGCGCCGGAGGTGCTGTGATGGCCGCGAAACTGAAAAAGGGCGACAAGGTCGTCGTGCTGGCCGGCAAGGACAAGGGAAAGGAGGGCGAGATTGCCTCCGTCGATCCCAAATCCGGCAAGGCCGTGGTCGATGGCATCAACATGGCCGTCCGCCACACCAAGCAATCCCAGAGCGACCAGGGCGGACGTCTGCCCAAGGCGATGCCGATCCAGCTGAGCAACCTGGCGCTGCTGGATGCCAAGGGCAAGGCAACGCGCGTCGGCTTCCGCATGGAAGACGGCAAGAAGGTGCGTTTTGCGAAAACCACGGGGGACGTGATCGATGCTTGATAGTGCAAATTACACCCCGCGCCTGAAGGCCGACTACAAGGACCGCATCCGCGCGGCCATGAAAGAGCAGTTCGGCTACGACAACGACATGCAGATCCCGCGCCTGGACAAGATCGTCCTGAATATCGGCTGCGGGGCCGAGGCGGTGCGTGACAGCAAGAAGGCCAAGTCTGCGCAGGAAGATCTGACGCTGATCGCGGGCCAGAAGGCGATGACCACCAAGGCCAAGAAATCCATCGCGGGCTTCCGCGTGCGTGAAGAGATGCCGCTTGGCGCCAAGGTCACGCTGCGCGGCGACCGGATGTATGAATTTCTGGATCGTCTGATCACCATCGCAATGCCCCGTATCCGCGACTTCCGCGGCGTCCCGGGCAAGAGCTTCGACGGTCGTGGCAACTATGCCATGGGCATGAAGGAGCATATCGTGTTCCCCGAGATCAACTTCGACAAGGTCGATGAGGTCTGGGGCCTGGATATCGTGATCGCCACCACCGCGAATACCGACGCGGAAGCAAAGGCGCTGTTGAAGCTCTTCAACATGCCCTTCAACAGCTGATCCGCGGAGAGGACCAAAGACATGGCTAAGAAAGCAATGATCGAACGCGAGCTGAAGCGTCAGCGCCTGGTGGAGAAATACGCCGCCAAACGTGCCGAGCTGAAGGCGATCGCGTCTGACGAAGACCGCCCGATGGAGGAGCGCTTCAAGGCGCGCCTGAAACTGGCCGAACTGCCGCGCAACAGCTCGGCCACCCGGCTGCACAACCGTTGCCAGCTGACCGGCCGCCCCAAGGCGTATTACCGCAAGCTGAAAATGTCGCGGATCAAGCTGCGTGATCTGGCCTCGAACGGCCAGATCCCCGGCATGGTCAAGTCGAGCTGGTAAGGGAGGGAAAGCAATGAACGATCCTATCGGTGATATGCTGACCCGCATCCGCAACGGTCAGCTGCGCGGCAAATCCACGGTTCTCACCCCGGCCTCCAAGCTGCGCGGTTGGGTTCTGGATGTGCTGGCGGACGAAGGCTATATCCGCGGCTACGAGGCCACCACGGTTGACGGTGGTCATCCCGGCTTCGAAATCAGCCTGAAATACTACGAAGGCACCCCGGTGATCCGCGAAGTCAAGCGCGTGTCCACCCCGGGCCGTCGTGTTTACATGGGCGTGAACGACATCCCGCAGGTCCGTCAGGGCCTGGGTGTTTCCATCGTCTCCACGTCGAAGGGCGTGATGTCGGACGCAGCAGCGCGCGGTGCCAATGTTGGCGGCGAAGTGCTCTGCACCGTATTCTAAGGAGGTCTGGAATGTCTCGTATTGGGAAAAAACCGGTCGACCTGCCCGGCGGCGTCAGCGCCTCGGTGTCCGGCCAGACCGTTGAAGTGAAGGGGCCGAAAGGCACCCGCAGCTTCACCGCAACCGACGATGTGACGATCACGGTCGAAGACAATGCCGTGACGATCACGCCGCGTGGGCGCTCCAAGCGTGCCCGTCAGCAATGGGGCATGTCGCGCACCCAGGTGGCCAATCTGGTCACCGGTGTGACGGAAGGCTTCAAGAAAGAGCTCGAGATCCAGGGTGTGGGCTATCGCGCGCAGATGCAGGGCAATTCGCTCAAGCTGGCGCTCGGCCTCAGCCATGACGTGATCTTCGATGTGCCGCAGGGGGTCACCGTGACCGCCCCGAAGCCCACCGAAGTGATCATCGAGGGCATCGACGAGCAACTGGTCGGTCAAGTGGCGGCGAACATCCGTGAATGGCGCAAGCCCGAGCCCTACAAGGGCAAGGGCATCCGCTACAAGGGTGAGTTCGTCTTCCGCAAAGAAGGCAAGAAGAAGTAAAGGCGCGAAAAATGGCAAACAGCAAAAAAGTCCTGTTCCAGAAACGCCGCCTGCGCGTTCGGAACAAGTTGCGGCGCACCGCGAACGGGCGTCCGCGCCTCAGCGTGCACCGCTCGAACAAGAACATCAGCGTGCAGCTGATCGACGATGTGAACGGCGTCACGCTCGCCTCGGCCTCTTCGATGGAGAAGGACCTGGGCGTCGTGGGCAAGAACAACGTCGAAGCGGCGGCCAAGATCGGGTCGGCAATCGCCGAGCGCGCCAAGGCGGCGGGCATCGAGGATTGCTACTTCGACCGTGGCGGCTTCCTCTTTCACGGCAAGGTGAAGGCCCTGGCCGACGCCGCGCGTGAAGGTGGCCTGAAGTTCTGACGGGTTGAGGTGGGCTAACAGCCCACCCTACGGATTGAAAATGCGGGCGGCGCGCTACCTGCGCCGCCTCGATGATCGGGGGGCCTGCGGGCTCACTTCGATTGAGACAAGAGCGGCGCGCACAAGCGCCTTGATGGAAAGGACGCCTGAGAATGGCAGAACGTAACGAACGCCGGGGCCGTCGCCAGGAACGCGACGAAACCCCCGAATTCGCAGACCGCCTGGTCGCGATCAACCGGGTCTCCAAGACCGTCAAGGGCGGCAAGCGCTTCGGCTTCGCGGCCCTCGTCGTCGTCGGCGACCAGCGGGGCCGTGTCGGCTTTGGCAAGGGCAAGGCGAAAGAGGTGCCCGAGGCGATCCGCAAGGCCACCGAGCAGGCCAAGCGCCAGCTGATCCGCGTGCCGCTGAAGGAAGGCCGCACGCTGCATCACGACGTCAAGGGCCATCACGGCGCCGGCAAGGTCACGATGCGCACGGCACCGGAAGGGACCGGGATCATCGCGGGTGGCCCGATGCGCGCCATCTTCGAGATGCTCGGCGTCAAGGACGTCGTCGCCAAATCGACCGGCACGCAGAACCCCTACAACATGATCCGCGCCACGCTGGACGGTCTGCGCCAGGAAAGCAGCCCCCGCATGGTCGCGTCGCGCCGTGGCAAGAAGGTCGCCGATATCCTGCCCAAGCGGGATGACGCGCCGGCCGAGTCCAGCCAAGTTGCCGAGGAGGCCTGAGACCAATGGCAAAAACAATCGTCGTCAAGCAGATCGGCTCGCCGATTCGCCGCCCCGAAAAGCAGCGCCAGACGCTGATCGGCCTGGGTCTGAACAAGATGCACAAGACCCGTGAGCTGGAAGACACCCCCGCCGTGCGCGGCATGATCGCCAAGATCCCGCATATGGTGGAGATCGTGGAAGAGAAGGGCTGACGTTTGGTGGGCAGAACTGCCCACCCTGCGGATGGAACAGAGTGCCCCGGTCAGTGATGGCCGGGGCGTTTTTCTTTTTGGGGCCAGGGCCTCAGGTCATTGCCCCTTGATCCACCCCCTCACCCCGTCTATACGCCCCCGGTGGCCTCATACCGCCACCAGAATCAACCACAAAGCCGTGTTTGGCCCCAGATCGCTTCGGGGGTCAGTTCCGGCAAGGAGAAGCGACATGAAACTCAACGAACTGCGCGACAATCCCGGCGCGACGAAGCCCAAGAAACGCGTCGGACGCGGTGCCGGGTCCGGCATGGGCAAGACCGCCGGGCGCGGCATCAAGGGTCAGAAATCCCGTTCCGGCGTGGCCATCAAGGGCTACGAGGGCGGCCAGATGCCGATCTACCAGCGTCTGCCCAAGCGCGGCTTCAACAAGCCCAACCGCAAGTCCTTTGCCGTGGTGAACCTCGGGAACATCCAGAAATTCATCGACGACGGCAAGCTGGACGCGAAATCCGAGATCACCGAGGATGTTCTGCTGGCCTCGGGCCTCGTGCGGCGCAAGCTTGACGGTGTGCGCGTGCTGGCCAAGGGCGATCTGTCCGCGAAAGTCACCCTGACGGTGACCGGTGCCTCCAAATCGGCCGTCGAGGCCGTCGAGAAGGCCGGTGGCAGCCTGACCGTGGCGGCGCCTGCTGCGGCGGAATAACCGCGCGCCTTGATGAATGCTTGTGAGCGCGCCCGTTAGCGCTTACATCATCAGGCAACGTTCTTCCCGCGCCGCGTGGTCGATCCCGATCTCGCGGCGCAGTGCATGAGAGAGACCACATGGCATCTGCTGCAGAGCAAATGGCGGCCAACCTGAGTTGGAGCACTTTTGGCAAGGCCACCGAGCTGCGCCAGCGCATCCTTTTCACCATCGGCCTTCTGATCATCTACCGCCTCGGCACCTATATTCCGGTTCCCGGCATCGACGGCGGCGAATTGCGCGCCTTCATGGAGCAGGCGGCGGCGGGCCTCGGCGGGGTCATCGACCTCTTTACCGGTGGCGCGATCGGGCGGATGGGCGTCTTTGCCCTGGGCATCATGCCCTATATCTCGGCCTCGATCATCATCCAGCTGATGACCGCCATGGTCCCGGCGCTTGAGAACATCAAGAAAGAGGGTGAGCAGGGCCGCAAGAAGATCAACCAGTACACGCGCTACGGCACCGTGCTGCTGGCGACCTTCCAGGCCTACGGGCTTGCCGTCAGCCTTGAAGCGGGCGGGCTGGTCACCGATCCCGGCTGGTTCTTCCGCGCGGCCTGCGTGGTGACGCTGGTCGGCGGCACGATGTTCCTGATGTGGCTTGGCGAACAGATCACCGCGCGCGGTATCGGCAACGGTATCAGCCTGATCATCTTCGTCGGCATCATCGCCGAGATCCCCGGCGCCTTCGCCCAGTTCTTCGAGCAGGGGCGCCAGAACGCGATCACCACGCCGGTGATCCTGGGCGTGCTGGTGATGATCATGGCGACGCTGCTTTTCGTCGTGTTCATGGAGCGATCCCTGCGCAAGATCCATATCCAGTATCCGCGCCGCCAGGTGGGGATGAAGGTCTATGACGGCGGCTCCAGCCACCTGCCGATCAAGGTGAACCCGGCGGGCGTGATCCCGGCGATCTTCGCCTCGTCGCTGCTGCTGCTGCCGACGACGATCAGCACCTTCTCCGGGCAGAATGCCGGTCCGCTGATGACCTGGATCCTGACGCTCTTCGGTCCCGGTCAGCCGCTCTACCTGATCTTCTTTGCCGGGATGATCATCTTCTTCACCTATTTCTACACGCTCAACGTGTCGTTCAAGGTCGAGGACGTCGCCGACAACCTGAAGAACCAGAACGGCTTCATCCCCGGTATCCGCCCCGGTCCCAAGACCGCCGAATACCTGGAATACGTGGTCAACCGCGTCCTCGTCCTCGGCTCGGGCTACCTGGCGCTGGTGGTGTTGCTGCCCGAGATGATCCGCACGCAATTGTCGATCACGGCCTATTTCGGCGGCACCTCGATCCTGATCATCGTCTCGGTGGGCATGGACACGGTCCAACAGGTGCAAAGCCATCTTCTGGCGCATCAGTATGAGGGCCTGATCGAGAAATCGCAGCTGCGCGGCCGCAAGGGTGGTGCCAAGGCTGGCAAACGGAAGAAGGGACCGGCGCGGCGATGAACATCATCCTTCTCGGACCGCCGGGGGCGGGCAAGGGCACGCAGGCGCGTCGCCTGGTTGACGACCGCAACATGGTGCAGCTCTCGACCGGCGACATGCTGCGCGCGGCGCAAAGCTCGGGCACCGAGATGGGCAAGCGCGTGGCCGATGTCATGGCGCGCGGTGAGCTTGTCACCGACGAGATCGTGATCGGCCTGATCGAGGAGCAGATCGAGACGGTGGACGCCGCGGGCTTCATCTTCGACGGCTTTCCCCGGACGCTGGCCCAGGCCGACGCGCTTGGGGAATTGCTGGAGAAGGAAGGCGAGACCCTCGATGCCGTGATCGAGATGAAGGTCGATGACGAGGCACTGGTCGCGCGCGTCACCGGACGCTCGACCTGCGCAAATTGCGGCGAGGTCTATCACGACGAGACCAAGCCGCAGCCCGCCGACGGCACATGCGCCAAATGCGGCGCGTCCGAGTTCAAGCGCCGCCCCGACGACAACGAGGACAGCTTTCGCACCCGGCTTCTGGCCTATTACCGCGATACCTCGCCCCTGATTGGCTATTATTATGCCAAGGGGCAGCATGTGGCGGTGGACGGAATGGCCGATATCGAGGCTGTTTCGGCAGAAATCAAGGAAGTTCTTGACAGGGCCTGACCGGCCCCTTGACCCCAGGGTGAAATGCCACTACCTGCAAGCGTCCCGTAAGGGAATCGCCTGGGAAATGGCCGCGACCCGCGACCCGACAGTGCAAATCAGTTTCGACGGCCCGGTGGCACCCCGCCTCGGGCTTTCGGTTGTGAAAAAAGGTTCTGGAAGCACGGAACCGCAACGAAAAGGAAGACTTACGTGGCACGTATTGCTGGCGTGAACATCCCCACCGCCAAGCGCGTTCCGATCGCGCTGACCTATATCACCGGAATCGGCCCCTCGTCGGCCAAGGAAATCTGCGACGCCGTCGGCATCGACCAGACCCGCCGGGTCAATGAGCTGTCGGATGCCGAGGTTCTGCAGATCCGCGAACATATCGACGCCAACTTCACCGTTGAAGGCGACCTGCGCCGCGAGACGCAGATGAACGTCAAGCGCCTGATGGACCTGGGCTGCTACCGTGGCCTGCGCCACCGCCGCAACCTGCCCGTGCGCGGTCAGCGCACCCATACCAACGCACGCACCCGCAAAGGCCCCGCAAAGGCCATTGCCGGCAAGAAGAAGTAAGGGGGCAGATCAATGGCACGCGACAAGAGAGCACCCAAGCGCAAAGAGCGCAAGAATATTGCCACCGGCGTGGCACATGTGAACAGCTCGTTCAACAACACCAAGATCCTCATCTCGGATATCCAGGGCAACGCGATTTCCTGGTCTTCCGCTGGCACGATGGGCTTCAAGGGCAGCCGGAAATCCACGCCCTACGCGGCGCAGATGGCTGCGGAAGATGCAGGCAAGAAGGCACAGGAACACGGCGTGAAATCGCTTGAGGTCGAAGTGCAGGGACCGGGATCGGGCCGCGAAAGCGCGCTGCGGGCCTTGGCTGCTGTCGGCTTCAACATCACCGCGATTCGCGACGTGACCCCGATGGCGCATAACGGCTGCCGTCCGCCGAAGCGCCGCCGCGTTTAAGATACCGTTTACTCTCCCCGGGCCGTGCCATTTTGCGCGGCCCGTGGTGTCATTTTGATCCTCGAGCGTTCCGGCCACGGATCACAAGGCCCGGAACAGGAATGGAGGCGACACATGATCCATAAGAATTGGCAAGAGCTGATCAAGCCCACGCAACTGGTGGTGAACCCCGGCAACGATCCCGCCCGTCAGGCGACCGTCGTGGCCGAACCGCTGGAACGTGGCTTTGGCCTGACGCTCGGCAACGCGCTGCGCCGCGTGCTGATGTCCTCGCTGCAAGGTGCCGCGATCACCTCGGTGCAGATCGACAATGTCCTGCACGAGTTCTCCTCGATCTCGGGTGTGCGCGAAGACGTCACCGATGTCGTGCTGAACCTCAAGGGCGTCTCGATCCGCATGGATGCCGATGGCCCCAAGCGTGTCTCGATTTCCGCCAAGGGCCCCAAGGTCGTCACCGCCGGTGACATTTCCGAAAGCGCCGGGATCGAGATCCTGAACCGCGATCACGTGATCTGCCACCTCGACGAGGGCGCGGACCTGTTCATGGAGCTGACGGTCAACACCGGCAAGGGTTATGTTGCCGCCGACAAGAACCGCCCCGAGGATGCGCCCATCGGCCTGATCGCCATCGACGCGATCTATTCGCCGGTCAAGAAGGTCAGCTATGACGTGCAGCCCACCCGCGAGGGGCAGGTGCTGGATTATGACAAGCTGACGCTCAAGCTGGAAACCGACGGCTCGCTGAGCCCCGACGATGCCGTGGCCTATGCCGCGCGGATCATCCAGGATCAGCTGTCGATCTTCGTCAACTTCGACGAGCCCGAGGCCGCCGGCCGCCAGGACGACGAGGACGATCTGGAATTCAACCCGCTTCTGCTGAAGAAGGTCGATGAGCTGGAACTGTCGGTGCGGTCCGCCAACTGCCTGAAGAACGACAATATCGTCTATATCGGCGATCTGATCCAGAAAACCGAAGCCGAGATGCTGCGCACGCCGAACTTTGGCCGCAAATCCCTGAACGAGATCAAGGAAGTGCTGTCGGGCATGGGCCTGCACCTGGGCATGGACATCATCGACTGGCCCCCCGACAATATCGAGGATCTGGCGAAGAAGTTCGAAGACAATTTCTGATTGGTGGGCAAACTGCCCACCCTACGGCAGGGCGCAATGTCCTGCCGCACGACAACAGCGGAACCTGGCCCTTGGCCAAAACCCGCCTTGGGCAACCACGCCCCAATAGGTGAGGGACGGGCACGCACCTGTCCCCGGACAAAGCAAAATGTAAGGAGACCCAAATCATGCGTCACGCACGAGGATACCGCCGCCTGAACCGCACCCATGAGCACCGCAAGGCGCTGTGGGCGAACATGGCCGGCTCGCTCATCGAACATGAGCAGATCAAGACCACCCTGCCCAAGGCCAAGGAATTGCGTCCGATCGTCGAGAAACTGATCACGCTGGCCAAGCGCGGCGACCTGCACGCGCGCCGCCAGGCCGCGAGCCAGCTCAAGCAAGACGCCTATGTTGCGAAACTGTTCGAGGTTCTCGGCCCCCGCTATGCCGAGCGTCAGGGTGGCTATGTCCGCATCATGAAGGCGGGCTTCCGCTACGGCGACATGGCCCCGATGGCGATCATCGAGTTCGTCGACCGCGACGTCGATGCCAAGGGTGCGGGCGACCGCGCACGGGTCGAGGCCGAGGAAGCGGCGGAATAACGCCGCCCGCGCCGCCCCCGAGGACGGCCCGAAAAACACGAAACCCCGCCTTGGGAAAGGGCGGGGTTTTCTCGTGATGGAGCGGCATTCTGCCGCTTTCGCGTAATCTGTTAAACCGGTTTTGGTGTTTCGCTGTTACCTTTCTGAGCGATCTCTTCGATCAGCCGTTCCAGTTCCGCTTCCGCAATAGGGGTTTCCCCCATGAATTCCAAAAGATCCCTGCGTGCCGGGTGGGCCAGACCCATCAGACGCGCGAAAAGATCCGCATTAATCTTCTCGGACATTCGACTCGCCAAGTTGTTCGTCATAATAAGACTTTACGGCCCGTTCCATTTCAGACAACCTATCTAAAAAGACATGTCCCAAAGTAGAGTACTCATATCCTTGCTTAATCAGTTAGGCACATTGGCCCCGATGGGATACACCGTCGGCCTGCACATTCGGTTTGCCTCCCCCCTCATTCTTCGCAGCACATACCCTGCCGCCTGGCAGCAGGAGTATCAGGATAACGCTTATGCCCTGCGCGATCCCCTCGTCTTCTGGGGGATCGGCATCAGTGGCCAGACACGGTGGAGCGAGATCAGGCTGCCGGACCCGTTCAGCATCATGCAGAAGGCCAAGCAGCATGGCCTGCTCTATGGGGCGGTGGTGTCCTGCGGGCCGATCACGTCGCGGTCGATCATCGGTGCCGCGCGCGGAGATCGCGAATTCACCGACGCCGAGATCGACCAGATCGCCGAATGTGCGCGGTCGCTGCATGACGCGGCGGCCCCCCCGACCGAACTTACCAAGGCACAAGTCGAGGCGCTCCGCCTCATTGCCGATGGTGATCGTCATACCGCAGCGGCTGCCAAGCTAGGTATTTCCGAAAGCGCGCTGAAGGCGCGCCTTTCCTCCGCCAGGGTTCGTCTGGGTGCGCGAACCACGGCGGAGGCATTGAAAAAGGCACGGGAATTCCGATTATTATGAAGGCTGACGCAGTTGCCTCGGTGCAGGTTTTTCAACCGCCAACCAGGAGGCACCCACATGCAAGTCACTACCCTCTCTTTCGAGAACATGCACAATCATGGTGAACTGTTCGCAAACATGCTGCGCGCGAGACACCAGACATTTATTGTCCAGAACAACTGGGACCTGCCGGAAGCGAACGGCATGGAGTTTGACCAGTACGACACGCCTGCCAGCCGCTGGATAGCGGTACATGAATACGGGCAGGTCATGGCCGGGGTGCGTCTGACCCCGACCACGCATCGTTGCGGCATCTACACCTACATGATCCGTGACGCGCAGCGGGGGCTGCTGGATTCGATCCCGTCCGACCTGTTGGACGAGACCGCGCCCGTGGCCCCGCATATCTGGGAAAGCAGCCGCGTCTTCGTCAGCCGCGATGTGCCCGCCAAGCTGCGGATGCGGGTGCAGATGCAGCTGATCTCGGAAATGGTCAACTCGGCGCGCGAGTTGGGGGCAACCTCGGTGCTGGGAATCATCCCGGCCAACAGCCCGCGCCTGGCGCGTCGGGTGGGGCTGGATTGCGTTCCGGCGGGCCGAATCCTCGATTTCGACGGGGAGGAAAGCCGCTGCGTTACGATCAGCATGGCCACGAAGATGCACTGACCGGGATCGTGCCTTTGGCTTTTCCCCAACGCATCGACAGCATAGGGTGCGGGCATGGCCGACCTGTTCGACACTGCCCCGCCCGCAAACCCCGACGCAGCCGGCCCCCGCCCCCTGGCGGATCGGCTGCGTCCCCGTGCCCTGGATCAGGTGATCGGCCAGGCGCATCTGCTGGGCGAGAATGGCAGCCTGCGGGGCATGCTGGACGCCGGCGCGCTCGGCTCGCTGGTCTTCTGGGGGCCGCCCGGCGTGGGCAAGACCACCATCGCCCGGCTTCTGGCGCAGGAGACGGACCTGCATTTCGTCCAGATCAGTGCCATTTTTACCGGGATCTCCGACCTTCGTAAGGTCTTCGAGGCCGCGAAGATCCGGCGCGCCAATGGCTCCGGCACGCTCCTGTTCGTCGATGAGATCCATCGCTTCAACAAGGCGCAGCAGGACGGGTTCTTGCCGCATATGGAGGATGGGACCATTCTTCTGGTCGGCGCGACCACCGAAAACCCCTCGTTCGAGTTGAATGCCGCCGTGCTGTCGCGCAGCCAGGTGCTGGTGCTGGAGCGGCTCTCGGATGAGGATCTGGAGGAACTCATGCAACGTGCGGAAGCGGCGCTGGAACGCCGCCTGCCGCTGGATGACAGTGCGCGCGCGACGCTGCGCGAGATGGCCGATGGCGACGGGCGGGCGCTGCTCAACCTGGTCGAACAGGCGGCGGCGTGGAAGACCGACGCGCCCCTCGGCCCGGCCGAGCTTGGCAAGCGCCTCAGCCGCCGCGCGGCGCAATACGACAAATCGGGCGACGCGCATTACAACCTGATTTCCGCCTTGCACAAATCGGTGCGCGGCTCGGACCCCGATGCCGCGCTTTACTGGTTCGCCCGGATGCTGGAGGGCGGCGAGGATCCCCGGTTCCTTGCCCGACGCCTGACCCGCATGGCGGTGGAGGATATCGGCCTGGCCGACCCGGCGGCGCAGCGTCAATGCCTCGATGCCTGGGAAACCTATGAGCGGCTCGGCAGCCCCGAGGGCGAGCTGGCCCTGGCGCAGGCGGTGATCTACGTGGCGCTGGCCCCGAAATCGAACGGCGCCTATGTCGCCTACAAGGCGGCGCGCAAGGCGGCGGCCAAGACCGGGTCGGAACCGCCACCCAAGCACATCCTGAACGCGCCCACGGGGATGATGAAGGACCAGGGCTATGGCGCGGGCTATGCCTATGACCATGATGCCGAGGACGGGTTCTCGGGGCAGGACTACTTCCCCGAGACCATGGCGCGCGAGGCCTATTACCAGCCGGTCGAGCGCGGGTTCGAGCGTGACCTGGCCAAGCGGCTGGCCTATTTCTCCAAGCTGCGCGCCAAGCGGCAGGGCGGTTGACAAGCGCCCCGCCAAGGCACACACCGCGCCCCATGTTTGCAACGCTTCTCCAGGTCGCCATCGGCGGCGCGATCGGGGCCTGCCTGCGCTATTCGGCGGGGCTGGGCATCATCCGGCTGACGGGGCACTGGGGTTTCCCTGTCGCCATCCTTGCGGTCAATGTCCTGGGCTCGTTCCTGATGGGCGTTTTCGTGGTCGCAGCCGCGCAGCGCGGGCTGACCTATCTGTCGCCTTTCGTGATGACGGGGCTCCTGGGCGGGTTCACCACCTTTTCCGCCTTCTCGCTGGAGGCGATGACGCTATATGAGCGCGGCGATATCGGCAGTGCTGCGCTCTATGTCGTGCTGTCGGTGGTATTGTCCATAATGGGATTGGGGCTGGGCGTGATGCTGGCCAGAGGGGTGTTCGCATGAGCCGGGTTCAGACCATCGAGGTTGCGAAGGGCGACGCGGACCAGCGGCTTGATCGCTGGTTCCGCCGCCAGTTCCCGCATATCTCGCATGGCGCGGTGGAGAAGCTCTGCCGCAAGGGCGAGATCCGCGTCGATGGCGGTCGGGTCAAGGCCAATACACGGCTGCAGCCGGGGCAAACGGTGCGCGTGCCGCCCTTGCCCGATGACGTGATCGAGCCGCCCGCCAATGCAAAGGTCCGGATCACCGATGCCGATGCGGCGATGATGCGGAACCTCGTGATCTATCGCGACGATCATGTCATTGCCCTGAACAAGCCCCCGGGGCTGCCGACGCAGGGCGGCACCGGGCAGACGCGCCATATCGACGGGCTGGCCGATGCGCTGTGTTTCGGGCTGGATGAGAAACCGCGCCTGGTGCATCGGCTGGACAAGGACACGTCGGGCGTGCTGCTGATGGCGCGCACACGGGCGGCGGCCTCGAAACTGACGGCGTCCTTCCGGCACCGCAATACGCGCAAGATCTATTGGGGCGCGGTCGCGGGCGTGCCGCAGCCGCGCATGGGCACGATCAAATACGGGCTGGTCAAGGCCCCCGGCCACGGCAAGGGCGGCGAGGGCGAGAAGATGCACTGCATCCACCCGGCCGAGGTCGATGCGACCGAGGGCGCCAAGCGGGCAACCACGGATTATGCGGTGCTGTCAGGGCTTGGCGGGCGCGTCTCCTGGGTCGCGATGGTGCCGGTCACGGGCCGCACCCACCAGCTGCGCGCACATATGGCCGAGCTTGGCCATCCGATCATCGGCGACGGCAAATACGGCGGCTCGGGGCAGGAGAATCTCGGCGACGGCTGGGGCGCCCAACTGGGCGGAGAGATCAGCCGCAAACTGCACCTTCATTCGCGCAGCCTGACGCTGGAGCACCCGTTCACCGGCGCGACGCTGAACCTGACGGCGCCCTTGCCCGAGCATATGAAACGGACCTGGGACACGCTGGGCTGGCACGAACGCGACGTGCCCGCCGACCCGTTCGAGGAGCCGGAGTTTTGAGCAGCCGCCCCAGGCTGGTCATCTTCGATGTCGACGGCACGCTGGTCGACAGCCAGGCGCATATCATGGCCGCCGCCACCCGCGCCTTCGAGGGGGAAGGACTGGCCACGCCGGCCCGCGCGGCGGTCCTGGGATGCGTCGGCCTGTCGCTGCCGGTCCTGATGGCGCGCATCGCGCCCGAGGCGGATGCCGGTCTGCAGGCGCGGCTGGTCGCGGGCTACCGGAAGGGCTATGGCGATCTGCGGGCAGTGGGGGCCGAGGATTTGTCGCCGCTCTATCCCGGTGCCCGCGATGCGCTGGACGCGTTGGCGGGCCGCGACGATGTCCTGCTGGCGGTCGCGACCGGCAAATCGCGGCGCGGCATGGCGCATCTCATCGCGCAGCACGGGCTTGTGGGGATGTTCCAGAGCATCCAGACAGCCGATGACCACCCCTCCAAGCCAAGCCCCGAGATGCTGCGCGCCTGCCTTGTCGAGACCGGGGTTGATGCGCGGGACGCAACGATTCTCGGGGATACGGCGTTTGACATGGAAATGGGCCGCAACGCGGGCGTTCACGCGCTGGGCGTCACCTGGGGCTATCACGATAGGAACAGATTGTTTCAGGGCGGCGCGTCGGAGGTCATCGACGATTTCACGGGCGTGATCCCGGCCCTGGAGCGCCGATGGAGGCTGCAATGAGCGATTGGAAAGCGAAACGGTTCTGGAGCGAGACCAACGTGGTCGAGGGCGATACCGGTTTCGAGCTGCGCCTCGATGGGCGGCCCGTGCGCACGCCGCTGAAGACGCTGCTGGTGATGCCCACCCGGTCGATGGCCGAGGCCGCCGCCGCCGAATGGGACGCGCAGGAGGGGGTGATCGACCCGATGACGATGCCGGTCACGCGCTCGGCCAATTCGGCGTTGGACCAGCTGATGCCGCAGCAAGAGGCCGTCGCGGCCATGCTGGCGGGCTATGCCGAGACCGATCTGCTGTGCTATCGCGCACCGCAGCCGCAGGGCCTGATTGATCAGCAAAACAAGGGCTGGACCCCGATCCTGACTTGGGCCGCGGATCGTTATGGCGCGCCGCTGATCACGGTGACGGGGGTGCTGCCCGCCGAACAGCCCGCCTCCAGCCTGAGCGTATACCACCGTGCGGTCGCCGCGTTCCGGCCCTTTTCGATGACCGCCCTGCATGACCTTGTCACGCTGTCGGGCTCGCTGATCCTGGCGCTTTGGGTCGCCGATGGCGCGGGCGAGGCCGAGGCGGCCTGGGCGCTCAGCCGGATCGACGAGGATTGGCAGGTTGCGCAATGGGGCGAGGATCGCCAGGCCGCCGAAGAGGCGGCGCTGAAACGTGCGGCTTTCCTGCACGCGGCCCGGTTCCTGGACCTTTCTGGCTGGGCCTGAGTGCCGCAGCGCAGAAAAGCGCCCCGAACGGCCCGGTTTACCCCGCGTAAGGCGGGGTGTCCGGCAAATCGTCAGAACGAACCCTTGACCTGACGGGCCAGATTTGCCCAATTAAGACCCGTTGGGGGCGCCTTCTGGCACCTCTTACGCTATAGCAATGGTCGCAAGGCCAATAAAACCGCCCGTGGGTTCACCCTCATGCGGCGGTCCATCAGGAAGAGGATAACATGAAAAAATCCGTATTTCTCGGCACTCTTGCCGTGACTGGTCTCGCAGCCGGCTTCGCCGCTGCCGACGCGCATAGCGGCGGCACGCTGGGCGAAGTGCAGGCGCGCGGCGCTCTGAACTGCGGCGTCACCACCGGCCTCGTGGGCTTTGCCGCCCCCGATGCGAATGGCGAGTGGCAGGGCTTCGACGTCGATGTCTGCCGTGCCGTTGCCGCCGCCGTGCTTGACGACCCGAGCGCAGTGAACTTCGTGCCCACCACCGGCCAGACCCGCTTTACCGCGCTGGCCTCGGGCGAGATCGACCTCTTGGCCCGGAACACCACCTGGACCTTCAGCCGCGACGTCGACCTGCGTTTCGAGTTTGTCGGCATCAACTACTATGACGGCCAGGGCTTCATGGTTCCGCGCGACCTGGGCGTTGCCTCGGCGCTGGAACTGGACGGCGCGACCGTCTGCATCCAGACCGGCACCACCACAGAACTGAACCTGGCCGACTTCTTCAGCTCCAACAACATGAGCTATGAGCCGGTTCCGGTCGAAACCAACGCCGAAGCGCAGCAGCAGTATCTGGCTGGCGCCTGCGACGTCTACACCACCGACGCCTCCGGCCTTGCCGCGACCCGCGCCACCTTCGAGGATCCGGCCGCGCATGTCGTTCTGCCCGAGATCATCTCGAAAGAGCCGCTTGGGCCGCTGGTGCGCCATGGCGACAACGAGTGGGGCGACATCGCCCGCTGGACGCTGAACGCACTGATCGCCGCCGAAGAGCTGGGCGTGACCTCGGCCAACGTCGCCGAACTGGCCGGTGGCACCGAGAACCCGGAAATCAACCGCCTGTTGGGCACCGAAGGTGCGCTGGGCGAGATGCTGGGCCTCGACAATGACTGGGCACAGCGCGCGATTGCCGCTGTCGGCAACTACGGTGAAAGCTTCGAGCGCAACATCGGTGAGAACTCCGCGATCGGCCTCTCGCGTGGCCTGAACGCACAGTGGACCGATGGTGGCCTGCTCTACGCACCGCCGTTCCGCTAAATCCAAGGAAAAGGGCGCGGTCACACCGCGCCCTTTTTCCATCCACGTCACAACGACAATCGACCGACCGACCAGAGCCGCCGTAACAATGAGCATGGCTCGGATCGCTCGGCATTCCAACAGAACCGGGGTTCCCTGCTATGTCAGCAATTTCAGACCCGCCAGCGCAGTCGTTCCGACTTAGCCAGCTTATCTATGACAGCCGATACCGTTCGATGACCATCCAGGTGATCGCGCTGATCCTGATCATGGGCGGCATCTACTGGCTGGCCCGCAACACCGTCCAGAACCTCTCGGAACTGGGCAAGGATTTCGACTTCGGTTTCCTGTCGCAGCGCGCGGGGTATGACATCAACCAGCGCCTGGTCGAATACACCAATGACAGCACCCACGCCCGCGCGGCCCTGGTGGGTATCCTCAACACGCTGCTGGTGGCCTTCCTGGGCTGCCTCATGGCGACGATCCTGGGTGTCATCGCGGGCGTGCTGCGCCTGTCGAAGAACTGGATCGTGGGCCGCCTGATGACGGTCTATGTCGAGGGTTTCCGCAACGTGCCGCTGCTTTTGTGGATCATCGCCATTTTCGCGGTGATGACCGAAGCCACGCCACAGCCGAGGGATTTCCGGGGCGATGACCCCGATGCCTCGATGATCCTGGGCGAAAGCGTCGCCATCACCAATCGCGGCATCTTCATTCCGTCTCCGGTCTGGGGCGATGGGGCGATGCTGCTGGTCCTGACATTCGTGGCATCGCTGGTCGCGATCTTCCTGTTCCGCCGCTTTGCCCATAAACGGCAAGAGGCAACCGGGGAGATCCTTCCGGTCCTGTGGGTCTCGCTTGGTCTGTTCATCGTCCCGACGCTTCTGGTCTACCTGGCCTATTCGGCGACCGGTGCGCGCGATCAGTTTCCGGTTCTGGCCGTCGGCGCCCAACAGGGCATGACGCTGGAGGAGTTCACCGACGAGAACCGCAACCCCGCGATATGCGCCTTGCCGCGCACTGCCGCGGTGAACCTTTCGACCGACCTCCGCGCCATCGGTGAACGTGCCTCGATCGTGCCGGTGGAAACCTCCGCCGATCTGCAATCCAACATCGAATCGGGTGAGTGCGTCCTGGCGGTGATCTCGCCGGAGGCCGGCGAAACCCTGGTCGCCGGTGTCGAGGGCGTGGCCCTCGCGCCGCTGGAGGACACGGTCGATCGCGGCCGCCCGCTGCAATTCGAGCGTCCGCAACTGGCCGGCTTCAACTTCGAGGGCGGCTTGCAGCTTCGCAACTCGCTGATCGCGCTGTGGTTCGCCCTGTCCCTCTACACGGGCGCCTTCATCGCCGAGATCGTGCGCGCCGGTATCCTTGCCGTCAGCCACGGCCAGACCGAGGCCGCGGGGGCCCTGGGAATGCGGTCGAACCGGATCATGAACCTGGTTGTGCTGCCGCAGGCGCTGCGGGTGATCATCCCGCCCTTGATCTCGCAATATCTGAACCTGACCAAGAACTCGTCACTGGCCATCGCCGTGGGCTACATGGATGTGCGCGCGACGCTTGGCGGGATCACCATCAACCAGACCGGTCGTGAGCTGGAGGGGATGCTGCTGCTTGGCCTCTTCTACCTGATCACGTCGCTGGCGATTGCAGGTGTGATGAACATCTACAATGCCTCCGTCAAACTGAAGGAGCGCTGAGATGAGCGATACACATTCCGAAAGCGCCCTGCACACCGCCTATGTCCGCAAGGAGATGCTGCCCGAACGGGACCCGCCGGCATCGCAGAAAGGGGCCGTGCTGTGGATGCGGGAGAACCTGTTTTCCTCCATCCCCAATGCGATCATGACCGTCGTGTCGCTCTACGTGATCTACTACATCCTTGCGGGGATCGGTCCGTGGATGATCGGCGGCATCTGGGACGCGGAATCCCTGACGGAATGCCGCGCCATCCGCGACGAGCTTTATGGCCACGGCCGTGAGGTCGCCTGTTGGGCCGTCATCACGGATCGCTGGCATCAGCTGCTGTTCGGCTTCTACCCGCAGGACCTCTACTGGCGTCCGATCCTGACGCTGGCGCTGTTCGGTGTGGCCGTGGCCCCGGTACTGTTCGAGAACGCGCCGCGCCCGCTGCTGATCGTCACCGCGATCTTCCCCTTCGTGGCCTATTTCCTGCTCTGGGGCGGGTCGGTCTGGGGTCCGGCGGCGGTTGCGGTCGGGTTCATCCTGGCCTGGGCGATCCTGACCTATACGCAGGACATCCTGGGCTCGCTTGCGGCAACCCTGGCTGCGATCGTGGTGCCGCTGCTCTACTGGCTCTACCTTGTCGGCCCGGTGGCCGGATGGCTGCACGGGTTGGCCCCGATCGGGATCGAGGCGGTTGGATCGGATGAAATCGGCGGCTTCCTCCTGGCGCTTGTCATCGGCGGCACAGGCATCATCCTGTCGCTGCCCATCGGCATCCTGCTGGCGCTCGGGCGGCAATCGGACCTTTTCATCATCAACAAGTGCTCGGTGATCTTCATCGAAGTGATCCGGGGCGTCCCGCTGATCGTGTGGCTGTTCACGGCCTCGCTGCTGCTGAACTACTTTCTGCCGCCGGGGACCAATTTCGACCTGATGCTGCGGGTGATCATCATGGTGACGCTGTTCGCCTCGGCCTATATCGCCGAGGTGGTCCGGGGGGGCCTCGCCGCCCTGCCGCGCGGGCAGTATGAAGGCGCCGACAGCCTGGGCCTGAATTACTGGCAGTCCATGCAGTTGATCGTGCTGCCGCAGGCGCTGAAGATTTCCATTCCGGGCATCGTCAGCACCTTTATCGGCCTGTTCAAGGACACCACGCTGGTGGTCTTCGTGGGCCTCTCTGATCCGATCGGCTTTTCCAACCTGATCCGCGCCACTTCCGAGTGGAACGGTATCTATTGGGAACTGTTCATCTTCATCGGGATCTGCTTCTGGATCTTCTGTTTTTCCATGTCCCGCTATTCGCAGTGGTTGGAGCGCAAGCTCAACACCGGACATCGCTAAGGAACCTTTGACATGACTGACACAGCAACCAAACCCCGCTCCGTCAACCGGTCGCAGATGAAAGTCTCGGATGAGGTGGCCATCGAGATCACGGACATGAACAAGTGGTTCGGCACCTTCCACGTGCTGCGCGACATCAACCTGACCGTGAACCAGGGCGAACGGATCGTGATCTGCGGGCCTTCTGGCTCTGGCAAGTCGACCCTGATCCGCTGCATCAACGCGCTGGAGGAACACCAGCAGGGCAAGATCGTCGTCGATGGCACGGAACTGTCCAACGACCTCAAGAATATCGACAAGATCCGGTCCGAGGTCGGCATGTGCTTCCAGCACTTCAACCTGTTTCCGCATCTGACGATTCTGGAAAACTGCACGCTGGCCCCGATCTGGGTGCGCAAGACGCCCAAGCGCGAGGCCGAGGAAACGGCGATGTATTTCCTGGAGAAGGTCAAGATCCCCGACCAGGCCAACAAGTATCCCGGCCAGTTGTCCGGCGGTCAGCAGCAGCGCGTGGCCATCGCGCGCAGCCTGTGCATGCGGCCCCGGATCATGCTCTTTGATGAACCCACCTCGGCGCTCGATCCCGAGATGATCAAGGAGGTGCTGGACACCATGATCCAGCTGGCCGAGGAAGGCATGACCATGCTCTGCGTGACGCATGAGATGGGCTTTGCCCGCCAGGTCGCCAACCGCGTGATCTTCATGGATGCGGGCCAGATCATCGAACAGAACGAACCCGAAGAGTTCTTCAACAACCCGCAGAGCGACCGGACCAAGCTGTTCCTGAGCCAGATTCTGGGGCACTGAAGGTCGGTTCCAGGTGACAAGCAGGGCCCTCCGCGCAATCGGAGGGCCCTTTTTTCATGCCGGGTCTGGCAGGTCGCGCGGGGTGACAAAGGCGCGAACCTGGCCGGTGCCGGGGGCGATGTCCCGCCAATCCTCCGCGTCAAACCCCAACACCGTTGTCGCCGCCGTCGGGTAGCGCCCGAAGTCGGGATGCGCGGGCGGGGTCTTCGCCAGCATCCGGGCCAGGGCCGCGGTGCCGGGGTTATGGGCGACCATCGCCACGACGGGGGCCGAGGCGTCGCGCAGATGACGCAGCATCGTGTCGGGGCTGGCATGGTAGAGGGCCGGGATCAGCCTGGGGGCGGGGGCGTCCGGCAGGCGATCCGCGATCAGGTGCCAGGTCTCCTGGGTGCGGGTGGCGTCCGAGACCAGCGCCTCCTCCGGCGTCAGCCCCTCGCGGGCCAGCCAGGCCCCGATGCGCGGGGCGGCGCGGCGACCGCGCGGGTTCAGCGCGCGCTGGTGATCGGTGAGGCGCGGATCGTCCCAATCGGACTTGGCGTGGCGGATCAGGATCAGGGTGCGGGTCATTTGTGAAACTGCCTCATGTGATAGGCGGATTGGGTGGGAACGCGCCCCGATGCGGCGCTGAGGGGGCAGGCGCGGCGGGCCTTGCAGCCCAATTCCATGCAATCCCTGCCGGGGTCGGTGTCCAGATAGGCATGGCAGGCCGCCACATCATAGCCGTCCGGCCCAAGCGCATCCACCGGGCAGGCGCTGCGGCAGGGGGCGGCGCAGGTCTCGCAGGGGCGCGGGCCGGTTGCGGGCCGGTCGATGGAATAGGGCAGGGCGATGGCCCCCCGGATCGAGATCATGAGCCCGGCGCGGTCATGCACCAGCATCCCGACAGGCGAGGGCCAGGCCCGCCCGGTGCGCGTGGCCCAGGCGATAAAGGGCAGGTAGGGCGGCCCGCCGAAGGGGAAAAGCGCCCGGCCGCCGGTGGTCTCGGCCAGCGCGCCGATCACCCGCGTGGACCAACGGTCGAGCGGGTCGGGGGCCTCGTCCTGAAACTCGGGCGTGGCGGCGACGCGGGGCCAGAAACCGGGCTCCTCCGGCGCGAAGAGCAGCATCGTGGCCGTGCCATCGGGGCAGGCATCCGCCGGTTCGGGAAGGAAGCCTCCGAAGATCGTCAGGCCCTCACCTGCGGCCCTCCTGTGGATGTCGTCATAGGTCATCGCACCCGCCTCAGGCGCGGATCATGCTGCCCGCCCCGTGATCGGTATAGAGCTCCAGCAGCACGGCGTTCGAGACCCGGCCATCGACGATGGTGCAGGCCCGCACGCCCGCGCGCACGGCGGCCAGCGCGGTCTGCGTCTTGGGGATCATGCCGCCCGCGATGATGCCATCGGCGGTCATGCGCACGACATCCTCGGCGCTCAACTCGGTCACGACCTCGCCGCTGGCATCCTTGACGCCCGCCACATCGGTCAGCAACAGCAGCCGGTCGGCCTTGAGCGCCGCCGCGATGGCGCCCGCCGCCGTGTCGCCGTTGATGTTGAATGTCTCGCCTCCCCGGCCCGCGCCCAAGGGGGCGACGACGGGGATGATCTTGTCCTTGAACAGGTTGTGCAGCACCTCGGGGTTCACGTCATTCGGCACGCCCACAAAGCCGAATTTCGGATCTTCCGGGTCGCAGGTGATGAGGTTCGCATCCTTGCCCGAGAGGCCGACGGCCCGTCCCCCCTGCGCATTGATGGCCTGCACGATGCGCTTGTTGACGCTGCCCGACAGCACCATTTCCACAACCTCGACCGTGGCCGCATCGGTGACGCGCTTGCCATCGACGAATTCCGAGATGACGCCGAGCTTCTTCAGCATCTCGTTGATCATCGGCCCGCCGCCATGCACGATGACAGGATTCACGCCGACCTGCCGCATCAACACGATATCGCGGGCGAAAGTCGCCATGGCCTCGTCATCGCCCATGGCGTGACCGCCGAACTTGATCACCACGATGGCGTCGTTGAAGCGTTGCAGGTAGGGCAGCGCCTCGGACAGGGTGCGGGCGGTGGCGGCGTAGTCACGGGACATGGCGGTCTGCTTTTTCATCGGAGGAACCTCTCTGGTCCGACCTTGTTAGCCCCGCGCTGCGCCCCGCTCAAGCGGATCAGTCGATCCCGGCGATGATCGCGCGCAGGGTGGCGATGCCGTCGCCCTTCTCGGACGAGGTCAGCACAAGTTCGGGAAAGGCCGCAGGGTGCCTTGCCAGTGCCCCGCGCACCTGCGCCAACACCTTCTCTCGGTCCTTTTCCTTGACCTTGTCGGATTTGGTCAGCACCGCCTGGAACGGCACGGCGGAGCGGTCGAGCAACTCCATGATCTCGCTATCCACCGGCTTCACGCCGTGGCGCGCGTCGATCAGCACGAAGGCACGGCGCAGGTTGGCGCGGCCTGAAAGGTAAGCCTTGAGCAGGCGCTGCCATTTCTCGATCACGTTGACCGGCGCGTTGGCATAGCCATAGCCGGGCAGATCGACCAGGTAGCGCTCATTGCCCAGAGTGAAGAAGTTGATTTCCTGCGTGCGGCCCGGCGTATTGGACGCCCGCGCCAGCGCCTTGCGGCCCGTCAGCGCGTTGATCAGCGTGGATTTGCCCACGTTGGAGCGGCCCGCGAAACAGACCTCGACCCGGTCGGGCGGAGGCATACCGTCCATCGCGACGACGCCTTTCAGGAACTCGGTCTCACCGGCGAAGAGGATGCGGCCCTTCTCGGCGGCCTGCGCGTCTGGTGCCTCGGCCAGGGGGAATTTCAACTCCATCTCAGAGCACCTCGATACCATTGCCAAGCGCGATCTCGCCGCTTGTAACCACCTCGCCATAAACGCAGAACTCGCGCGCCTCGTTCAGCACGCTCAGCGTGTCGGCGTCGCGCTGGCCGGTCTCGGGGTTGGCCGTGGTGGCAAGGCAGCGCACGACCGGTTCGCGCACTGCGATCTCGGCGCTGCCGATGCGCACGGTCTTGCCGATCCAGTCGCCCTCGTCCCAGGGCGGCAATCCATCGAGCCAGATATTCGCGCGCCAGCGCTTTTCCGACAGGCTCTGCCCCAGCTTGTGTTCCACAGCGCGGTGCGAGGCCATGTTTCCGATGCTGACCGAGGGGAAATCCGTATCCGTCATGCCGCGCCCCGGAACCCGGACGACACGGGCCGATTGGGCGCGGTTCTCCGGTTGCAGTGGCCTTGACCAGGCAATCAGCGCGTCGCCGTCCTTATCGGGGTCGATTATCAGGTCGGGCAGGTCCGGATGGGACAGGGTGACCGTGCCCGTGGCGTCATCCAGCCGCGCGTCGATGGCCATCAGGCCGGGCGCCTTCGACCCGATGGTGAAGTTGCGGCAATGCGCCCATGCGCTGCCATCCACGTCGCTTGCATCATGCGCCACGGCCCAGGTCCGGTCCCAAGGCATGGTGGCGCCGGCCTCAAGCCGGACCGAGGTCAGCGCCTCGCGCCCATGGCTCTTGATCGGGTGCCGCCAGAGGCCGGTGACACGGGGCGTCATGTGTCGTCCGGTTTCTTGCGCTGGAAACTGCGGCGGATATTGCCGAACACGTCGGGCTTGAAGCCCTGGCTGCGCATGATCGTGTATTGCTGGATGAAAGTCACCGTGTTGTTGGTGATCCAGTAGACCAGCAGGCCGCTGGCGAAGCTGCCCAACATGAACATGAAGACCCAGGGCAGGTAGGCGAAGATCATCGCCTGCGTCGGATCGGTGGGCGCCGGGTTCAGTTTTTGCTGCAGCCACATCGAGACGCCCAGAAGCAGGGGCAGCACGCCGATGAAGATCAGCGCCATGATGGTGCCGGGTTCGGGTGCCGCGTAGGGCAGCAACCCGTAGAGGTTGAAGATCGACGAGCTGTCGGGCGCCGAGAGGTCATTCAGCCAGCCGAAGAACGGCGCGTGGCGCAGCTCCAGCGTGACGAAAATCACCTTGTAGAGCGAGAAGAATATCGGGATTTGCAGAAGGATCGGCAGACAGCCCGAGGCCGGGTTCACCTTTTCCTTCTTGTAGAGCTCCATCATGCCCTGTTGCAGCTTCTGGCGGTCATCGCCCGCACGTTCCTTCAGCTCCTCCATCTTGGGCTGAAGCTCCTTCATCTTGGCCATCGAGACGTAGGATTTATAGGCCAGCGGGAAGAGCGCGGCCTTGATCAGCAGCGTCAGCGCGATGATGGCGACGCCCATATTGCCGATAAGCGCGTTGAGGTTGTGAAGCAGCCAGAAGATCGGCTTGGTCAGGAAGTAGAACCAGCCCCAGTCGATGGAATCGAGGAAGCCGTCGATGCCGTCCTCGTTCTGGTAGTTGCGGATGGTTTCCCATTCCTTGGCGCCCGCGAAAAGGCGCGTCGAGCGCTCGACCGTTTGCCCCGGTTCGACGGTGACGGCGGGCAGGCGGGCCTCGGTCTGGTAGATCTCGGCGCTGGCGACATAGCGGGAAACGGCGGTGAAGGGCTGGCCCGCCTCGGGGATCAGCGTGGTCATCCAGTACTTGTCGGTGAAACCGATCCAGCCTTCCTCGGCTACGTCCGTCACTTCGGCCCGCGCGCCTTCGCGTTCGAGGAAATCGAGGTCGGTCATGTCGTCGTAATCAAGCTCGTTCAGGGTGCCGTCCGAGCTTTGCACGACGCCTTCGTGCAGGATGAAGAAGTTCTGCAGGTCATCGGGCAGCCCGTGGCGCGCGACGATGCCGTAGGGGGCAAGGCGGGCCGCGTCCTCGTTAGTGTTCTCGACCGATTGGGTGATCGTGAACATGTAATCTTCATCGACCGAGATCGTGCGGCGGAAGATCAGGCCGGTGCCATTGTCCCACCGAAGCGTCACCGGGGTCTCGACGGTCAGCGTCTCGCCCTCCTCGACCTCCCATTCGGTGTTCGCACCGGGGACATCCTCATAGCCAAGCGCGCCGCCGGGGGTCCAGCCGTAGAGCGCGTAATAGGCCCCGGATTGCCCGACCGGCGAGAGCAGGCGGACATTGGGCGAGTCCTCTTCCAGCGTTTCGAAATAGTTGCGCAGTTCGAGGTCGTCGAGGCGGCCACCGGTGAGAGAGATGGAGCCCGAAAGCGCCTGCGTGTCGATGGCGATGCGCGGGGCTTCCGCGGTCGCCTCGACCGGCGCGCCGGCCTCGGTTTCGGTCCCGCCGACAGTGGGCGGGGTCAGAGCAAGATCGGGGGCCTCGCCCTCGGTGGTGACGACGGCCTCGGGGCTGTCGGGATCGGTCGGGAGGTCGGCGGGCGGGAACAGGATCGACCAGATCAGGATCACACCCAGGCTCAAGGCCATTGCAAGAATGAAATTCTTGTTCTGATTGTCCATAACCGCCCTGTCCAGCCTTGTTTGAATCCACGGAGGTTCAACAGATTGAGGCCGCAAAGGTCAAGCGGTTTTCCCCGCCTGTGGCACCGTTGCGCGCGGTTTGGCATCGGTTTCACCCCGGATGGGGCCGGATCAGCCCGCGCGGCGTCCGATCCGGGGCGTTTGGGGGATCTTTTCGTTGTAGCTGCGCATCCAGCCGATGGTGTCTTCCAGCGGCATGGGGCGCGACAGCCCGTAGCCCTGGATATGGTCGCAGCCCAGTTGCGCCAGCACGCTTTGTTCGCCCTCGGTCTCGACGCCTTCGGCCACGGTGGCGACGCCAAGCCGTTCGGCCAGCGCCAGGATACCGGCGACCACGGCCTGCTGGCTGGATTCGCGGTCCATCCGCGTCACGAAGCTGCGGTCGATCTTGATGCGGTTGACGCGGAAGCGGGCGATATTGGCGATGGCGGCACTGCCGGTGCCGAAATCGTCGAGGTCGATGTTGAAGCCATGCGCGCTGAGCCGTTCGATATTCTGCACCACCACGTCGTCCTGCGATTGCGCGGCGACGGTCTCCAGGATCTCGACGGTCAGGCGCGAGGGGCGCATCTCGTGACGGTCGACCTCCCATTTGACGCGGTCGGCCAGGGTCGGGTCATGCAGTTCCTCAGCCGAGAAATTGACCGAGACCGAGGGGATCGCGAACCCGGCCTCGTCCCAGACCTTCAGCGCGGCCAGCGCGTGCGACAAGATCACCTCGCCCAACCGGCCCATGCAGCCGGCATCGTCGATGGCGGGCAGGAAATCGGCGGGGATCAGCACGCCTTCTTCAGGGTGATGCCAGCGCGCGAGCGCCTCGAAGCCCGACACCGCCCCGGTATCGGTGCTGATCTGGGGCTGAAACCAGGGCCGGATGGCCCCGGAATCGAGCGCGGTTTCAACCTCCTCGGACAGGCCATGGCGGCGGCGCGAGCGGGTTTTCACGCGTTCGGAATAGCCGCGCACCCCGGCGGGGCCATTCCTGCGCGCCTCGGTCAACGCGGTCAGGGCGGCATCCAGCACGCATTCGGCATTGCCGTATTCGGCCTGCGCGGGCGTGGCAAAGCCGACCGAGAGGGTCGGGTGGGCCGCCGATCCGGCGATGGCGACAGGTTCGGAAAGTGCGCGTTGCAGGCGTTCGACCACCGACACGACGAGGTCGAGCTTGGCATTGGCGATGGGTTCCAGCGCGATGGCAAAGCGGCCCTCGCCGATGCAGGCGACGGCATCGCCCCGGCGCAGCGAGGTCTGAAGACGTTCGGCGCTGCGGCGCAGGATCTGATCGCCCGCCGACGCGCCCCAACGCGCCACCAGATCGGGGAAATCGTCGATCTCGGCAATCAGGCAGGCGGTGGCGCGGCCCTGCGCCTCGGGGCTGTTCATGGACCGATCCAGCGCGGTCAGGAACGCCTCGCGCATGGGCAGGCCGGTCTTGCCGTCGCGCGGGCCTGTGTCGGGGTCGATGCGCGCGGGCGGGCGCAGCGCCTGAAGCGCCAGGAGCGCGGGCAACAGGACCGAAGTGGCAAAGATGATCTCGGCCTTGCCGATCCAGACCGCGCCAAGCGCCAGCAGCGGAAAGATCGCCAGGAATTCGACGCGGGCCAGCGCGCCGCGAATGCCGCGGGCAAGCCGGTCCATCGAGGAGGTCGCAGAAACACGCATCGGCACACCCTTTGTCTCACACCGTCCCCAGGTGAACGGAATGGGAACGTTGCCGAAAAGGGCTAAGCCAAACTGCCAAACAGGCTGTTAATGACCGCCGATTACTGTCTCTGATTTCAGTCGAATTGTTCCGACCGTGCCAGTCCGGCGAAGTCGAAAAGGCTCGGGTCCAGCAGATGCGAAGGCCGCGCATTCATCAGGGACGAGAACATCTTGCCGCGCCGTCCGGGGCTGCGCGCCTCCCACTCGTTCAGCATCGCCTTGATCTGCTGGCGTTGCAGCCCGTCCTGCGATCCGCAGAGATCACAGGGGATGATGGGATAGTTCATGGCGCGGGAAAACGCCTCGCAATCGGCCTCGGCGACATGGGCGAGGGGGCGGTAGACAAAGAGGTCGCCCTCATCGTTGAGCAGCTTGGGCGGCATCGTGGCCAGCTTGCCGCCATGAAACAAATTCAGGAAAAATGTCTCGAGAATATCGTCGCGGTGATGGCCCAGAACAACCGCCGAACACCCTTCCTCACGCGCGATTCGGTAGAGGTTGCCACGGCGCAGCCGCGAGCAGAGCGCGCAATAGGTCCGGCCCTGGGGCACCTTGTCCATGACGATGGAGTAGGTGTCCTGATACTCGATCCGGTGCTCCACACCCATCTTCTCCAGAAACTCCGGCAGCACGGTCGCGGGAAAGCCCGGCTGGCCCTGGTCGAGGTTGCAGGCGAGGATCTGGACCGGCAGCAGCCCGCGCCATTTGAGCTCGGTCAGGGCGGCCAGCAGGGTGTAACTGTCCTTGCCGCCCGAGAGGCAGACCAGCCACTTGTCCGGCTGCGTGCCCTCGGCGCGACGTGAGCCGCGTTCGATCATTCCGTAGCGCTGGATCGCCTCGCGGGTCTCGCGGATGATCCGCTTGCGCAGTTTCTTGAACTCCGCCGTCTTCGGCGCGCCGTGAAAGAGCGGGTGGATATCGTCGCTGTCGTCAAGCATCTGGGACCTCCGGGTGTCGCGGTCCCCGCATAGTGCCGCCGGGTGCCCCGCGCAACGGTTTTGATATCCGCGCGGCCTGGGGCATACTGCGGGACAGGGAGGGCCGCGACATGGATTATTTCTTCTCGCGCCGCACGTTCAACCAGAGCAAGGGCACGTTCACCAAGGACTTCGCGGCGCTGACGCGCTATGCCCGCGTGCCTGAGCCCATTGCCGAGGCCGGGGCCGCGCATCTGATCAGCCGCGACCAGTGGTTGCAAGGCGTGTTGTCCTCGGCCACCACCAACGACGTCGTCATCTTCGTGCATGGCTTCAACACCTCGCAGGCGGAAATGCTGATCCGCCAGCGCAAGATCCAGGGTGGCCTCATGGCGCATGGCTTCGGCGGCGCTGTGATCGGGCTGGACTGGGCCAGCGACGGTGTGCTGTCCGGCTATGGCCGCGACCGCACGGACGCCAAGAGAACCGCGCCCTACCTGGTGCTGGACGGGATCGGGCCGATCCTCAACGCGCGGCCCGGTATCCGCATCCACATCCTGGCCCATTCGATGGGCGCCTACCTGACGTTGCGCGGTTTCAGCCAGGTGGGCGATTCCGGCGCGCCCGGCACCCATCCCTGGGGCGTGGAGCAGGTGTTGTTCCTGGCCGCCGATGTCACCGTGGGCTGGATGGAGGCGGGGGCCTGGGGCGGGCTGGTCATGGATCATCGCTGCAAGCGGCTGACCAACTATTACAGCGGTTTTGACGATGTGCTGGCCCTGTCCGAGATCAACAAGTTCGGCACGGCCCCCAAGATCGGCCGCAACGGCATGTCGGGGCCGCTGCCGGGCCGGTTCAACGACCTCTATTGCGGCCAGCAATATGACCGCACGGTGCCGCAGGCACAGCGCAGCGTGCGTTATTCCCACACCTGGTATTTCGACAATGCCGGCGTCTACCAGGATGTCGCCCGCACCCTGGCGGGGCAATCGGCGGCGACTATGCCGACGCGTCTGCCGGCGTCGAACGGGGATCAGGCGCTGCGGGTGTGAGGGGGCCTGTGCGACGCCCCGGCCCCTTGCGTTTTCAGAAATCAAACTGCCGTTTCGGTGGCGGCGGCTGCGATGGTGGCAGGCCAAGGTCGCGGCGCAGATGCGGCGTCAGGCCGTCCTCGAACCGGGCCCTGCGCAAGGCGCGCGCCGCCTCGCTGACCACCGCGCGCAACACGCGCCACAACCCGGCCTCGTGGGTGATGTCGGACAGGACGGCCTGAAGGTCAGTGTCACCCGTCGGACATATCGCTGTCAGGGTCCGGCACCGGATCGTAGCCGGAGGAGCCAAGCGGATGGCAGCGCCCGATGCGGCGCAGCGCCAGCCAGCCGCCTTTCAGCGCGCCATGCTTCTCAAGCGCCTCCAGCGCGTAGGCGGAACAGGTGGGCTGATAGCGGCAGTTGAACCCGACCCAAGGCGAAAAGATCAGCCGGTAGGCACGCACCGGCAGGGCGGCGATATGGGCCAGCGGGCTCATCCGTGCAGCTTTTGCAGGGCGCGGGACAGGTCGGCGCGCATCTGGTCCATGGGCAGGGTCGCGGTAAGCTCGGGCCTGCCGATCAGCACGTAGTCCCATCCAGGACGCCCCTCGGTCGTGATCACGGCGCGGGCAATCTCGCGCAGGCGGCGCTTTGCGCGGTTGCGGGCGACGGCATTGCCGACCTTCTTGGAACAGGTATAGCCGACGCGGATCAGGTCGGGGTCGGCGGGCTCCCCCTCGCGCCGTTTGCGGCCCTGCACCAGAAAGCCCGGCGCATGGGCGCGGCCTGCACGGGCGGCGCGCAGGAAATCGGGGCGATTGGCCAGGGTCTCGATCCGCTGCGTCACGCGCGATCCTTCAAAACACGAAAAGCCGAAATACGAAAAGCCCCTGTGGCCATGATGGCCGAAGGGGCTCCTCCAGGGGGCGCATCGGCCCCCAAATCGGCACGCGATTACGCGCTGAGCGACTTCCGGCCGCGGGCGCGGCGGGCGTTCAGGATCTTGCGGCCGGCCTTGGTTGCCATGCGGGCGCGGAACCCGTGGCGGCGTTTGCGGACCAGGTTGGACGGCTGGTAAGTGCGTTTCATCTCTCAAGCTCCGTATCGTCACGGGCCGGAACGCGCGAGGGATTGCGCATCGACGGCCAGAGAATCCGTTTGAAGCCCCGCCAATAGAACCAGTGCCGCGCGGTGTCAACAATGGCGCGGGCCGAAAAGCGGGGTTTGAAACATCCGCGCGGCGAAATCCTTCAGATCGGGCCGGAAACCGACATATCCGGCCCGAAACGGTCACGCCCCATCAAGCGGGCGTGAAGGGCCTGTTGCGGGGCCGCCGGAACGCGCATCTTCTGGTCAAGCGATTGCGAAAGGTGCAACCATGTCCGATACCACAGCCCCGTCAGGAAGTTCGATGACCCGATATCTGCCGCTGATCGTGATTGCACTCGTGGCGGCATCCGGCTGGTTCTTCTTTCGCGATTACCTGAGCTTCGAGGCGCTGCGCGACAATCGTGAAGCGCTCCTGGCCTTTCGGGATGCGAATTACCTGGCAATGGTCGCGGGTTACATCGTGGCATATGTCGCTATCGTGGCGTTTTCCCTGCCCGGCGCGACACCGGCGACACTGGCGGGGGGCTTCCTCTTCGGTCTCTTCCCCGGTGCGTTCTATGTCGTGGTCTCGGCGACGCTCGGCGCGATCGTCATCTTCCTGGCCGCCAAGTGGGGCCTGGGCGAGGCGCTGGCGGCGCGGATGGATGCCTCCTCGGGCCGGATCAAGCGCATCAAGGAGGGGATCGAGGCGAACGAGCTGCCGATGCTGTTCCTGATCCGTCTGGTCCCCGCCGTGCCCTTTTTCGTTGCCAACCTGCTGCCCGCGCTCGTCGGTGTCGCGCTGGGGCCGTATGTCTTCACCACGTTCTTCGGAATCATGCCGGGCACGGTGGTCTACACCTGGGTCGGCGCGGGACTGGGTGAGGTTTTCGCCCGTGGCGACACGCCCGATCTGGGGATCATCTTCGAGCCGATGATCCTGGGGCCGATCCTTGGGCTCTGCGCGCTGGCGCTGCTGCCGATCATCATCAAGGCCGTGCGCGGCAAGGAAGGGGTCTGAGCGATGGCCGAGATCAGATGCGACATCTGCGTGATCGGGGCCGGAAGCGGTGGCCTGTCCGTCGCGTCCGGGGCCGTGCAGATGGGGGCCGACGTGGTCCTGCTGGAAGGGCACAAGATGGGTGGCGATTGCCTGAACTATGGCTGCGTGCCGTCCAAGGCGCTGCTGGCGGCGGGGCACAAGGCGCATGCGATGGGGCAGGGGGCGTTCGGCGTCAGCGGCGGGGCGGTCACGACCGATTTCGCCGCCGCCAAGGATCACGTGGAGCAGGTCATCGCCAGTATCGCCCCGCATGACAGCGAGGAGCGGTTCAAAGGGCTCGGCGTGCGCGTCATCCGCGATTACGGGCGCTTCATCGACCATGACAGGGTGCAGGTGGGCGCGGACGTGATCACCGCGCGCCGCTTTGTCATCGCCACCGGGTCGCGCCCCTTCGTGCCGCCGATTCCGGGGCTCAAGGATGTGCCTTACCTGACCAACGAAACCGTCTTCGACCTGCGCGAGCGGCCTGAGCACCTGATCGTCATCGGCGGCGGCCCGATCGGCATGGAAATGGCGCAGGCGCATCGCCGCCTCGGCAGCAAGGTCACGGTGCTGGAGGGCGAAAAGGCGCTTGGCAAGGATGACCCGGACCTGGCGGCAATCGCGCTGGAGCATCTGCGCGGCGAAGGCATCGAGATCGTCGAAGGCGCGCTGGCCAGCCAGATCAGCGGCGGCGCGGGCGACATCACGGTCGAGACCAGGGACGGCGCGCGCTTCCACGGCTCTCACCTGCTGGTCGCGGTCGGGCGCAAGGTCAATATCGACCGGCTCGACCTGCACAAGGCGGGGCTGGAGGAAGAGAACGGCGCGGTCAGGGTGGATGCCCGCCTGCGCTCGCCCACCAACCGGCGCGTCTATGCCGTGGGCGATGCCGCGGGCGGGCTGCAATTCACCCATGTCGCAAGCTATCACGCGGGCGTCGTCATCCGCTCCATGCTGCTTGGCCTGCCGTCAAAGGCGCGCAGAGATCACCTGCCCTGGGCGACCTTTACCGACCCCGAAATGGCGCAGGTCGGCCTGACCGAAGCGCAAGCGCGCAAGGCCCATGGTGACAGGTTGACCGTGGTGCGGGCCGAGTTCTCCGGCAATGACCGCGCCGTCGCTACCGGGCAGACAGTGGGACTGATCAAGGTCATGGTGGTGAAGGGGCGGCCTGTCGGGGCTTCCATCGTCGGCGCGCAGGCGGGTGAATTGATCCAGACCTGGGCGCTGGCCATCGCCAACCGTTTGAAAATGAGTGCAATTTCCGCCATGGTGGCGCCATATCCCACATTGGGAGAGGTCAACAAGCGCGCCGCCGGGGCCTATTTTACGCCCAAGCTGTTCGAAAATCCGTGGATCAAGCGTATCGTGCGGCTGGTGCAGCGGTTCTGACACCGCGCGAAGGAAGGGAGGGACAGAGGTGAACTCACTTTCAGGTCGGTTCCTGATCCTGACGGTCATTTTCGTGATGCTGGCCGAAGTTCTGATCTTCGTCCCCTCCATCGCGCGCTTCCGCGAGGATTACCTGCTGGCGCGTCTGGAACGGGCACAGATCGCCTCGCTGGCCGTGCTGGCCGACGAGACCATGATGCTCGATGAGGCGCTGGAGGGCGAGCTTCTGGAAAATGCGGGCGTCCTCAACGTCGTGATGCGCCGCGATGCGTTCAGCCAGTTGATCCTGACCAGCGAGGAAATTCCCCCGGTCTCGGGCTTTTTCGACCTGCGCGATCCCGGTGCCTGGCGGTTGATGGTCGATGCAATGGCCCGCCTGTGGCAGCCCGAGGACCAGGTGATCCGCGTCATGGGCAACCCGGTGCGCGAGGCCGGGATCCAGATCGAGGTGACCCTGCATACCGGCCCCTTGCGCGACGCGATGCTGGAATACGGGCTGAACATCCTGCTTCTGTCGCTGGTGATCTCGGTCATTACGGCCGCGCTGCTTTTCCTGGCCGTGCGCCGGGTGATCGTGATGCCGATCAAGCGGGTCGTGGCCTCGATGCATGCCTATTCCGAACAGCCCGAGGATACCCGCCGCATCATCGAGCCTTCGGCGGGCGCGCGCGAATTGCGCGATGCCGAGGTGACGCTGCGCAAGTTGCAGACCCAATTGACCGCCTCGCTGAAGCAGCGCGAACACCTGGCGCAACTGGGGGCCGCCGTGGCCAAGATCAGCCACGATCTGCGCAACATCCTGACCGTGGCGACCCTGCTGGCCGACCGGCTGGAAAGCTCGGCCGACCCGGCGGTCAAGCGCACCGCGCCGAAACTGCTTTCCTCGCTGTCGCGCGCGGTCAACCTCTGCGAAGGCACGCTTGCCTTTGGACGCGCCGAGGAGGCCCCACCGGCCCTCATGCGCATCGACATCGCCACGCTGGTCGCCGATGTGATCGAACATGAACGGCTCTCGGCGGATGTCGAGGATGTGACTCTGACCGCCGATGTGCCGCCGGGCCTGATGGTGCGCTGCGATCCCGAACAACTCTACCGCGTGTTGGGCAACCTGATCCGCAACGCCCGCCAGGCCATCGCGGGAACAAGCGCACACGGCGAGGTGACGATCAAGGCGGGCGAGGGCGATACGAGTTGGTGGATCACGGTCTCGGATACCGGTCCGGGCCTGCCGAAAAAGGCGCTCGATCACCTCTTCACGCCGTTCCAGGGCGGCGCGCGCAAGGGCGGCACCGGTCTTGGCCTGGCCATCGCGGCGGAACTGGTGCGCGGCCATGGCGGGACGCTGGAGCTGGAGGAGACCGGGCCCGAGGGCTCGACCTTCCGCATCACCCTGCCGTCCTCGCGCGTGGCGCTTGCAAGTTGAGGTCAGAAAGCTGCCGATTGCCCCTTGCAATGCCCCGCCCGTGGCGATACATCCGCCCCACTCTGATGCGGACTGGTAGCTCAGTTGGATAGAGTACTTGACTACGAATCAAGGGGTCGGGGGTTCGAATCCTCCCCAGTCCGCCACTTTCCCCTTTTCTGAACATTGATGCCTGGTCGGGACTTTCGGCTCAATGGAAATCCCGCGACTTCGGGATGACGCGGGCGTTGCGGGGGTGGCCGCGCATGCCGACCTGGTTCGGCAGCGGATGGGTCGGGTGGTCGCCGCGTGTGGTGATCGGGGGCAGGTTGACATCCGAGAGGCCGTCCAGCCGGTCGCTGCGATCCTCCAGCCTCTCGGCGACGATATGGATCACGCGGCCATCGGTCTGGACCTGGCCATGCACCACCAGAAGCCGCGCCGCCATGATCACGGAGCGGAAATGCTTGAAGAGCTTGGGCCAGATCACCAGGTTCGCCACCCCCGTCTCATCCTCCAGCGTGATGAAGCAGACGCCCTTGGCGCTGCCCGGTTTCTGGCGCACCAGCACGAGGCCCGCCAGCGAGACCCGCGCGCCATGGCCAAGCCCGGTCAGATCGGCGGCGCAGCGATAGCCCTGCGCGCGCAGGCTGGCGCGGTAGAACGAGATCGGATGCGCCTTCAGCGACAGCCGCAGGGTCTGGTAATCGGCGACCACATGTTCGGCCTTTGGCATGGCGGGCAGATGCACCTCGGGCTCCGGGCCTTCGCCTGCCGCCTCGGCATGGTCGAAGATCGGCAGGGCGGGCGCGTCACGCAGGGCCTGCGCCTGCCACAGGGCCTGCCGCCGGTCGGCGCCCATGCTGCGCATCGCATCGGCGGCGGCGAGGCGGCGGATGGTGCCCGCATCCAGCCGCGCGCGCGATTTCAGCGCCGCCACATCCTCGTAAGGCATGTCCCGCGCGGCCATGATCCTGAGCGCCGCCTCCTCGCGCATCCCCCCCACCTGACGTAGCCCGAGGCGCAGCGCGAAGCCCTCGCCACCCGGTTCCAGCGTGCAGTTCCAATCCGACAGGTTCACATCGACGGGCCGCACCGCCACGCCGTGATCGCGGGCATCGCGCACGATCTGGGCGGGGGCGTAGAACCCCATCGGCTGCGAATTGAGCAGCGCGCAGGCGAAGGCGGCGGGGTAGTGGCATTTCATCCAGCTCGACACGTAGACCAGCTTGGCGAAGCTGGCGGCGTGGCTTTCGGGAAAGCCGTATTCGCCGAAGCCCTCGATCTGGCTGAAGCAGCGGGCGGCGAAATCGGGGTCGTAGCCGCGCCCGACCATGCGGCTGACCATCTTCTCCTTGTGGCTGGAGACCAGCCCGCGCGAGCGGAAGGTCGCCATCGCCTTGCGCAGCTGGTTGGCCTCGGCGGGGCTGAACTCGGCGGCGACCATGGCGATCTTCATCGCCTGTTCCTGGAAGATCGGCACGCCCAGGGTGCGCCCGAGGATGTTGAGCAACTCATCTTGCGGATGCTCCGGCCCCGGCGCGGGGTAATTCACCGGCTCCTGCCGTTGACGCCGACGCAGATAGGGATGCACCATGTCGCCCTGAATGGGACCGGGGCGCACGATGGCGACCTCGATCACCAGGTCGTAGAACCGGCGCGGGCGCAGTTTCGGCAGCATCGCCATCTGCGCCCGGCTTTCGACCTGGAAGACGCCGAGGCTGTCGCCCGCGCACAGCATGTCATAGGTGGCGGTGTCATCCGCCGGAATGCTGGCCAGCTCGTGATCCTGCCCGTAATGCGCGCGCATCAGGTCGAAGCATTTGGCGATACAGGTCAGCATTCCAAGCGCCAGGATATCGACCTTGAAGATGCCGAGCGCGTCAATATCGTCCTTGTCCCATTCGATGAAGCTGCGGTCAGCCATGGCGCCATTGCCGATGGGCACGATCTCGGTCAGGGGCGCTTCCGTCAGGATGAAGCCGCCGACATGCTGGCTCAGGTGGCGCGGCATCCCGGTCATCTGGCGGGCCAGTGTCAGCACCATGCGCAGGTAGGGATCAGACAGGTCCAGCCCGGCCTCGCGCACGCGGTCGTCCTGCACCTCTGCGTCGAAACTGCCCCAGACCGTGCCCGCCAGTTTCGAGGTCACATCCTCGCTGAGCCCCATCACCTTGCCGACCTCGCGGATCGCGGATCGCGGGCGGTAATGGATCACGGTGGCGCAGAGGCCGGCGCGGTGGCGGCCGTATTTGCCATACATGTACTGGATCACCTCCTCGCGCCGCTCATGCTCGAAATCGACGTCGATATCGGGCGGCTCGTCGCGCTCCTCGCTCAGGAACCGCTCGAACAGGAGGTCATGTTCGGCAGGATCGACCGAGGTGATGCCGAGGCAGAAACAGACCGCCGAATTCGCCGCCGAGCCGCGCCCCTGGCACAGGATCGGCGGGGTGGCCTCCTCGCGGGCGAAGCGCACGATGTCGTGGATGGTCAGGAAATAACGCGCGATCTTCTTGGACCGGATCAGGGAAAATTCCTTCTCGATGGTCTTGCGGATCGCCTCCGGCACGCCTTGCGGATAGCGCCCCGTAGCACCTTCCCATGTCAGGCGCTCCAGCTCCTCCTGCGCGGTGCGGCCTTCGGGGACGATCTCATGCGGATATTCGTATTTCAGGTCATCCAGCGTGAATGTGATGCTGTCTGCCAGGGCCCGCGTCGCGGCAATCGCATGGGGCCAGTCTGCGAAGAGGCGGCGCATCTCATCGGGCGATTTCAGGTGGCGTTCGGCATTGGCCTCCAAGAGCCGCCCGGCGCTGGCGATGGTCACGCCCTGCCGGATGCAGGTCATCACATCCTGCAGCGGGCGGCGGTCGGGGGTGGCGTAAAGCACGTCATTGGTGGCGAGGATCGACAGGCCGTGCGCCCGCGCCATTCCGTCCAGCCGGTTGATCCGCGCCCGGTCATCGCCGCGATAGAGGTGGCTCGCCGCGATATGACGCAGCCCCGGCAGGGCGCGGAGAAGACGCGGCAGACCGGCGGCAAAGCGCTCCAGATCGGGGCCGGGCAGGGCGATGAGGTGCAGGGTATCCGTCGCGTGATCCGCCAGCATCTCCAGCGTCAGGTGGGTTTCGCCCTTCTCCTGCCAGTCGCCCTCGGCATCCGTCATCTTGCCCTTCGACAGCAGCGTCGACAGCCCCGCATAGGCGGCGCGGTCCCTTGGATAGGCCAGAAACTCCGCCCCGCAGAGCAGTTCCAGCCGCGCGCCGATCAGGGGATGGATGCAGGCGGCCTTGGCCTCGCTATACATCCGCACCACACCGGCCAGGGAATTGTGATCGGCGATCCCGATGCGGTCATAGCCAAGCCGGTTCGCCGTCGCCGTCAGGTCCACCGCGTCCGAGGCCGCGCGCAGGAACGAGAAGCAACTGGCCAGCCCCAGTTCCACGTAACCCGCGCGCGGATTCGGGGTGAAGCCGTCTTCCTCATGGCTGCGCCGCTTATGCCCCTCCTGCTGCGGCATCAGGCAAAGAGCCCATGCAGGAACCAGCGCGGATCGGCCCCGCGCCCGTCGCCCATCACGCCCTGACGGTAGAGCCAGAAGCGGCGGCCATCCGTGACCTCGACCTTGTAATAGTCGCGCAGCCGCGTGCCGGGACGGTCCTGCCACCATTCCGGTGCGATCCGTTCGGGGCCTTCATAGCGCGCGGTGCGGAAGGTCACGCGCCGCCAGCGGAACTGCGCCGGTGCGCCTTCCGGCACGGCATAGAGCACGCGCAATTCCTCGGCCGGGTCGAAGATGCGCAAGGGGCGGTCGCGGGTAATGACGGGCGGCGCGGCGGGCGTGGCGGTCAGCGCGGGGATGCGGGCCTCGGCGCGTTCCGGCACGTGGCTCTCGCGCCAGCCGGTCCAGGTGATCCGGTCGGGCCCCAGCCGCGCGCTGAGCCGGTCCATGAGGGCGGCCAGATCCTTGTCGGTGTCGCGCGCGCCGTCCAGCCGTTCCTGCGTCAGTGACACGGGCTCGACATCCAGCGCCTCCAGCGTCAGCAGGTCAAAGCCGAAACCGGGATCGACATTGGCGAATTTGCCATCGAAGAGCCGCAGGATATGGGCCGGGTCGCGGGTCGCCTGCGCGGTGCCAAGCGTGACCGCGCGGCGTTCGCCGTCGATGCGGTAGATGGTCAGCCTCAGCCGCCGCGCGCCCTGTTCGGCCTCGGCCAGCGCCGCGCAGAGCTTACGCGCCAGCCCCGGCATATGCGGCTCGGGGTCCATCACGGGTTCGGCCAGCCGCACCCGCATCAGCCAGTTCACGGGATCGGGCGGCGGGCTGAGCGGATCGGCCTGCCGCCCCATCGCGCGGTCGAGCAGGATCAGCGGGTTGTGGCCCGCCTCCATATTGGCGAAGCGGCGCATCAGGGCGCTGCGCGGCATCTCGGCCAGCGTGCCGATGGTCTTGAGGCCCAACCGGTGCAGCAGGCGCTGTGTCTCGGCCCCGATCCGCAACGCGGCAAGGGGCAGGGGGGCGAGGTGATCCGCGACATCCTCCGCGCCACAGATCGCCCGATTTTCCCCGTGACAGGCCAGCGCCTGCGCCGCGATGCGGGTCGGTGCCATGGCCAGCCGCGCGGTCAGCCCCTGGATGGCGAACCGGGTCTCGATATCGCGCATCAGCGCCGCCTCGCCGCCGAACAGATGCGCCGAGCCGGTGGTGTCCAGGATCAGCCCGCCCGCGCGGTCAACCACAGTCCAGGGGCACCAGCGCCGCGCCCAATGCACCAGCCGGTCCAGCATCGCGGCATCGCCCGCGACATCGGCGGGCTCCACATGCAGGTCGGGATGGATCGCCTGGGCATCGACCACGCGCAGGCCCTCGGACAGCCCACGCGCCATGGCGGCCTGGCTCAGCGCGTGGATTACCGGGCCATGGGTGCCGTCGCGGGCCAGCACCACGGGCACGTCACCCCCCGGCAGCGTCCGCTCGCGGCTGGCCGTCCTGCGCCAGCGCTGCATCGCCAGATGCGGGAACCAGACCGAGACGATCCGTTGATCGGGCCGCGCGCGGGTCATACTCGGCCACCCATGCGCCCGGTGGCCGTCCGCGCGCGCGGAAAAGCTCCGCCGTCCAGCGGGGCGGCCCCGGCGCGCGGGCGTCGTGCGGATTGGCCCCCGAGGGCAGCGCCCCGATGCGCCAGCGTTCGCGCGCGGCGCTGAGCGTGCCGGGATCGCCGCTGCGGATCAGCCAGATCGGCACGTTCGCGCGTTCCGCGCGCAGGGCCAGCCGCTTGGTCGCGGTGAAGTCCAGCACCGTCGGCGCGCCATGGATCTCGCCCACCACCGCCGAGAGACCGGCACAGCCCGCGCCCTGTTCCATCGCCCAAAGCGCATCGCGCGGGTGGTTTACAGTGACCTGTAACACAGGTGCCTTCAGCCCCAGTTGCGCCAGCCCGATGCCATAAAGCCCGCCGTTTTCCTGCCGCGACAGCCGGTCCTGCACCCACAGGATGGGCCGATCCGCGCCCGCAAGCCGCGCCAGCACGAAGCCGGTGGCCGAGATATCCAGCGCGCCCGCGCTCAACGCATCGCGCAGCACAGCCGCCTCCGCCCCCGGAGCCTCCCGGTTGGCGGGGGGCGGGGCGCGTCGGGAAAGGCGTTTCACCTGCCCATATGACGAATCGAGGCGCATACACCTTTCCATATGTTCATACTTTGTTCTCATTTTCCAGTGGTGCCATGCAGCTTGCCAAGCCCCTGTCAAATCACGAAAATCACGCCCGCCACAGCCGTCCGGGCGCGAAATCGCCCGCGCCGGAGCCCGCCAGGCGGAACAGGTGCCAGGCCAGCACCTGGTTGCTGGACAGCACGGGCATGCCAAGGCGCGCCTCCATCTCCTCGATCACGTCCAGCGTGCGCAGGTTGGTGCAGGACAGGAACAGACCGTCGCAATCTGCCATCCCGGCCACCGCGCAGCCCGCCTCGATGATGGACTCGGGCGCGATGCGCACGACCCGCGCCTCCTCGGCCACGTTGAAACTGCCGAAACCAGTGGTGGCCACGCCCGCCCCGGCCAGGACGGTGCGCAACCGGGCCGAGACATCGGCGATGTAGGGGCTCAGGATCGCCAGCCGCCCGATCCCCAGATGCGCGCAAGCCGCGATCAGCGCGCTGACCGGTTCGGTCACTTCCGGCGTCGCGATGCCCGCGCGGATCAGATCGGCCACCCGACCCGGCCCGATCTGCGCCGCGCCCGAGGTGCAGCCATAACCAACAGCCGCCATCCGTGCGCCATCGGGGAACAGGGCCGCCGAGCCGGTCAGATGCCCCGCCATCGCCTCCAGCGTGTCGGGCCGCACCTCAAGGCCCGAGGCAACGCGCGAGATCATCAGTTCCAGACCGTACGGCAGCATCCGGCGGAAATCGCGTTCGATGCTTTCATCGCTTTGCAGGATGATCAGCCCGACCTGCGGCGCGCGGGTTTCCGTCAGCGTGTACGGCAAGTCGGGCAGGGGCGCGCTCATCCCTCCGGCCCTTCGCTGAGGATGACCAGCGCGCGGGAGGTGGCGTCCAACCCGAAGGCAGAGCTTGCCGCCAGCAAACCGGACAGCCCCGCCGCGCCCGAAGGTGTCGTTTCCAACCCCGCCGCCGCGCAAGCCGCGTTCCCGGCCTCGCCCTCGGCCTCGCTGATCGTCATGAACCAATCGGCATCGCGCGCGAGGCCCTTCAGCGCAATCAGCGACGGTGTCTTGCAGTCGAGCCGCCCCATGGCGGAAACCGGGCCTTGCGTCTCGACCGGGCGGCCCGCGCGGATCGAGGCGATGAGGGCGGGGGCGGCCTCGGGCTCCACCACCACGATCTGCGGCGCGTCCCCCCAAGCGGCGCGGGCAAGGGCGGCGCAGGCCACCGCCAGCCCGCCGACGCCCGCTTGCAGGAAGATATGGGTGGGGGCGTCCATCGCGCGGGTCACTTCCTGCATCAGGACAAGGTAGCCCTCCATCAGGCGGTGCGGGCGCGCGGCATACCCGGCCCAGGAGCTGTCCGAGAGCAACTGCCAGCCGTTTTCCTCCGCCGCCTGTTGCGCGGCCTCCATGCTGGCCTCGTAAGTCGCGCCCGCGCGCACCACCTCGGCCCCCTCGCGGCGCAGCCGGTCGGCAAAAGTCTCGGGCACCGTCTCGGCCAGGTAGATGATGGCGCGCGCACCAAAGGCGGCGGCCCCGGCGGCGACGGAGAGGCCATGATTGCCCGCGCTGGCGGTGACGTAGCTTTGCCCCCTGGCGCGGCCCGCCTCGGCATCGCAGGCGATGACATAGGCCGCGCCGAGCGCCTTGAAACTGCCCAGTCCCATCCGGTCGCGTTCATCCTTGATCAGCAGCGTCCCGATCTCGGCTTGGCGCGCCAGATCGGCACTCTCCACCAACGGCGTGGCGTCTGCGCGCGGGCAGCGGGCAACCAGCGCGGTGGGTTTCTCCGCGTCAATACTCGGCCATGGCATCTCAGCCAGATCGGGACAGTCCAATCCGGTGCCGCGATGGGGGTTCTTCAGAATATCCATGATCCGCCTTTCAATCCAACAGCGCCCGTGTCAGCGGATCATCGGCCTCGCGCAGCCCGTCGATCACGTCGAAATGGTGCCTCTCCGGCGCGAAGACCGGCGGCCGCATGTCGGTCTTGCCCGCCCAGGCCTCGGCCAGCAGCGCGGCTTGTCGCAGGAACTCGGGCCGCTCCAGCGCGCCGGTCCAGCAGGTCACCGCGATCCCCGGCAACGGGGCCAGCAGCACCGGGCTTTCGGTCCGCGCCTCGGCCCTGTCCAGCCGCAGATCGGCGTTCATCGAGTGCAGCCGCAGGGGCCGCAGGTCATGGACGCCCGAGATCGAGATCACGCGGTCGATCCGGCTGGCCACACTTGGGCTCAGCGGGCTGTCCCGGCACGCCATGCGCGTCACCAGATGCCCGCCCGCCGAATGTCCCGCCAGCCGAATGGGCCCCGCCACGCGCCCCGCCGCCGATTCCAGCGCCGAGGCGATCTGATGCGTGATCTGCGAAATCCGCGCCTCGGGGGCCAGCGTGTAGCCGGGCATCGCCACCGCCCATCCCCGCGCCAGGGGCCCCATCGCCAGGTCGGACCAGAGCGATTTGTCCATTGCCTTCCAGTAGCCGCCATGCACAAAGATCACGAGACCCTGCGGGCTGCCCTCGGGCAGGAACAGGTCCAGCCGCTCGCGCGCGCCATGGCCGTAGGCCACGTCCAGCCGCATATCGGTGCCGCCCGCGCGAAACGCCTCGGCCCGCTCGGCCCATCGCGCCGGATACTCCGTGCCACCGGGGATGTAATCGCCGTTCTGGAACGCATCCTCCCAGTCTATTCCGGTCTCGGCATCTTGCATATTCCGCGCCTCTTTGCCTTTCATGGCCGCAACCCTAGCCGCACACAGGCCCCGATAGAAAGGCCCGCCCATGACCCTGCCGCGAAAAGAGCTGTTCGACCTGCCCGAGGGGGTTCTCTATCTCGACGGGAATTCGCTCGGGCCGCTGCCGAAAGGGGCCGCCGAGCGTGTGGCCCGCGTGATGCGCGACGAATGGGGCGCGGACCTGATCAAGGCCTGGAACACGGCGGGCTGGATGGACCTGCCGCGCGTCGTGGGCGACCGGATCGGGCAGTTGATCGGCGCGCCGGAAGGGTCCGTGGCCACCGGTGACACCCTGTCGATCAAGGTCTACCAGGCGCTGGCGGCGGCGCTTCAGATGCGGCCCGCGCGCAAGGTGGTGCTGTCCGATACCGGCAATTTCCCTTCCGATCTCTACATGGCGCAGGGCCTGATCGACACGATCGGCAAGGATCATGAGTTGCGGCTGGTGGCCCCCGAGGATGTGGCCGACGCGATCGGCGAGGATGTCGCCGCCGTCCTGCTGACCGAGGTCGATTTCCGCAGCGGGCGAAGGCATGACATGGGCGCGATCACGCGGCAGGCGCATGAGGCGGGCGCGGTGATGATCTGGGATCTCGCCCATAGCGCGGGCGCGGTGCCGGTGGACATCACCGCCAGCAACGCGGAATTCGCCGTCGGCTGCACTTATAAGTACCTCAATGGCGGCCCCGGCGCGCCGGCCTTCATCTATGCCAGGCCGGACATCGTCGAGGGCCTGCAACCGGCGCTGGCCGGGTGGCTCGGCCATGCCAGCCCGTTCGACATGGAACTGGCCTATCGTCCGGCCATGGCCACCGAACGTCTGCGCGTCGGTACCCCGCCGATCCTGCAACTGGCGGTGCTGCAACAGGCGCTGGAGGCCTGGGACGGGGTCGATATGGCCGATCTGCGCGCCGCCTCGGTGACGCTGTGCGAGAGGTTCATCAGGGAGGTCGAGGCGCGTTGCCCGCAATTGACGCTGGCCAGCCCCCGCGACCCCGAGGCGCGTGGCAGCCAGGTCTCGTTCGCCTTCGAGAACGGTTACCCGGTGATGCAGGCCCTGATCGCGCGCGGCGTGATCGGCGATTTCCGCGCGCCCGACATAATGCGCTTCGGCTTCACGCCGCTCTACCTGGACGAGGGCGACGTGATCCGCGCCGCCGAGATCATCGAGGAGGTGATGGTCAAGGAAATCTGGCGCGATCCTGAATATAACAGGCGTTCCCGCGTGACCTGAGTTTCACGCCCGCGTCGACGCAGCGCCCACCAGGATCAAATGCAGGCGCGCAACAAACCCGCCACGTTCTTCTCGGTCAATTCCACCGGGTTGCCGCCGCAGGAGGGGTCTTGGAGCGCCATCGCGGTCAACTCGTCGATCCGGTCATCGCCGACGCCCATATCGGCCAGCCTCCGCGGCACGCCGAGACGGTCGTTGAATTCCTGTACGAAATGCCGGAACCCGTCGAAGCCGCCCTCGATCCCCAGATAGGCCGCGACGCCCGCGAACTTCTCCGCGATCGCCGACGCGTTCATCTCCAGCACCGCAGGCATGCAGACCGCGTTCGTCGTGCCGTGGTGGGTGTTGTAGACCGCCCCGATGGGATGGCTGATCGCATGGATCGCGCCGAGCCCCTTCTGGAACGCGGTCGCCCCCATCAGGGCGGCGGCCATCATCTGGGCGCGCGCCTCGAGATCGGTGCCATCTTCATGGGCGCGCGGCAGATAGTCCTTGACCAGCCGCATCCCCTCCAGCGCGATGCCCTGGGACATGGGGTGGAAATGCGGGCTGGCATAGGCCTCGACGCAATGGGCGAAGGCATCGAGCCCGGTGCCCACGGTGATCGGCTGCGGCATCCCCACTGTCAGCTCAGGGTCGCAGATCACCACGCTGGGCAGCACGCGCGGGTGAAAGATGATCTTCTTCACATGGGTCTCAGAGTTGGTGATGACGCTGGCGCGCCCGACCTCGGACCCGGTCCCTGCCGTGGTCGGCACCGCCACGATGGGCGCGATGGCGGCGCTGTCGGCGCGCATCCACCAATCGCCGACATCCTCGAAATCCCAGAGCGGGCGCGTCTGGCCCGCCATGAAGGCCACCATCTTGCCCAGGTCCAGCCCCGAGCCGCCGCCGAAGGCGACCACCCCGTCATGCCCGCCCGCGCGGTAGGTCTCTACGCCCGCCGCAAGGTTCGCCTCGGTCGGATTCGCATCGACCTCGGCAAAGACCGCCCGGCCAAGCCCCGCGGCCTGCATCAGGTCCAGCGTGTCACGGGTGATCGCCATCTCGGCCAGGCCCCGGTCGGTGACCAGAAGCGGGTTGGTGATTCCCGCCTGCGCGCAGGCCTGCGGCAATTCGGCGATGCGGCCCGCGCCGAACTTGATCGCGGTGGGGTAGGACCAGTTGGCGGTCAGGGTCATGTCGTCACTTTCCTTTCGTCGCGCAGAGCCTCGAATTTCTCGCGCTCATGCCATCATCTTCGTTGCCCAAATACCTGCGCCGCAGGCATCCGAGCCTTGCCAGGGCGCCGAAGGGTCAGGCCCTCTCAAACCCCCGTGCGATCTCGTAATCCGTCACCACGCGGTCGAAATCCTCGATCTCCACCTCGGCGGCGCGAACGTAGTGATCGACCACCTCGTCGCCCATCGCCGCGCGCAGCATGGTCGAGCCCTTGAGTGTCTCGCGCGCGTCGCGCAGGGTGCCGGGGATCTCGGCCACGTCGCCATCATAGGCATCTCCCTTGAAAGGCGGGGCCAGCGCCAGCCCCTCCTCGATCCCGGCAATCCCCGCCGCGATCTGGGCGGCCATCGCCAGGTAGGGGTTCAGGTCCGATCCGCCGATCCGGCATTCGACGCGTACCGCCTTGCTGCCATCACCCACCAGCCGGAAGCCTGCCGTGCGGTTGTCCACCGACCAGACCGCGCGGGTGGGGGCGAAGGTGCCCTTCTGGAACCGCTTGTAGCTGTTGATGTAGGGCGCCAAGAAACAGGTGTAATCCGAGGCGTATCGGATCAGCCCGGCCATGTAGGATTTCATCACCTCCGACATCCCGAGCGCGTCGCCTTCGTCGACGAAGGCGTTCCCCCCGTCCTTCCAGAGCGACTGATGCACATGCGCCGAACTGCCGACGCGATCGCGGTGCCATTTCGGCAGGAAGCTGGCGGCGTGGCCCTTCGCATGGGCGATCTCCTTGACCGCCTGCTTGGCGATCGTGTGGTGATCGGCGCAATCCATCGCGGCGGCATAGGTGATGTTCAACTCGGATTGACCGGCCTCGGCCTCGCCCTTGGTGTTTTCGACCGGGATGCCCGCCGCGAAGAGTTGATTGCGCAGCGGCCGCATCACATGTTCTTCCTTGGTGGTCTGGAAGATGTTGTAATCCTCGTTATAGCCGCTCAGCGGGTGCAATTCGCGGTAGCCCTGCTTGCGGAGGGTCTCGAAGCTCTCCTCGAAGAGGAAGAACTCCAGCTCGGTCGCCATGCGCGCCTCGTATCCCATCTCGGCCAGCCGCGCGATCTGGCGTTTCAGAATCGCGCGGGGGGAATGGGCGATCTCGGCCTGCCCGTGATGATCCAGAACATCGCAAAGCACCATCACCGTGCCCTCCAGCCAGGGCACCGGGCGCAGCGTGGCCAGATCGGGGCGCATCGTGTAATCGCCATAGCCCGCCTGCCAACTGGTCGAGGCATAGCCCTCGGGCGTCGCCATCTCCAGATCCGTGGCCAAGAGGTAGTTGCAGCAATGCGTCTCGCGCCAGGCCGAGGCCACGAAATGCGCGGCGTGAAAGCGTTTGCCCATCAGGCGGCCCTGCATGTCGACCATGCAGACCAGGACCGTATCGACCGCGCCGGCGGCGGTCTGCTCTTTCAGGTCGTCGAAGGTGAGGGCAGCGGTCATGGGCAATGTCTTTCCGGGTCAGAGGGCGCGCGCCACCGGGGACAGCCCGAGGGCGATCAGGGCGGGCGTCAGCAATGTGTCGATCTCGCCCGCCAATCTGGCCTGATCGGCCGCGCTTGTCAGCAGGTCATTGCGAATCTCGATCATCACGTTGGGCAGGGCGCGAGCCAACCCGTGCAGGCGCAGGCTGTGGGTGACGCCATCCTGCGGCCCGTAGGGCGCGTTGCGGGCGATCTGGCGATGCGGCAGGGCCGGGGCGTTCTGCAGCATCAGGTCGGCCAGCCGCGTGTCCTGATCGTGCAACAGGCCGATCTCGACCGCGCGGGGCTGGCCGTTGAATACCGGCGTGAAGCTGTGGATCGTGACCAGAACGGTGCCGACCCTTGCCGCGCGGCGCGCCTCCAGCACGCGGGCCACCGCGGCACAGAACGGGCGGTAGACCGAGACCTCGCGTTCCGCGCGCGCGTCGGGCGAGAGGTTGCGGTTGCCCGGCACCTCGATGCGCTCCGCCCGTGCGGGCATGGCGCTGGCCGCATCGGGCGGGCGGTTGCAATCATAGACCAGCCGCGAGACCGCGCCCGCCACCAGCGGTGCGTCGTGACGATCCGACAAGGCCCGCGCGATGCCCAAGGCGCCGGGATCCCAGGCGGCGTGGCTGTCGCGCTCGGCCTCCGCCAGCCCCAGGCCGCCATAGCGCGCGGGGATATGGTTCGAGGCATGTTCGCAGACCAGCACCAGCGGCCCGCCGCCGTCCGGGTTCACGACCGCGACGGCACTGTCGCCTGGGGGAATCGGTGTGAAGGCCATGCGTTCTCCCGCGTCATTTGCCCGGACAGTTCCGCAATCGCGCGCGGGTTGCAATGCTTGACCCGGAGCGGTCCGGCCCCACCTTTTCATTATCAGGAATGCCAAGGCAATCCTTCATGGTTTTCAGGCCCGGTTTGCTATTGGAAAGCAGGCGGTTGCAGGGTCTGATGGCGGCCAGGTGCAATCGTAGGAGTCTGCCGATGTCAGGGCGTAGATATGTCGGTCCGCCGGGTGGGTTGCCGCCCCAAACGCAACTGCTGACGGACCGTGCGGTCTTTACCGATGCCTATGCCGTGATCCCGCGCGGCACGATGTCGGATATCGTCACCTCGCTGCTGCCCTTCTGGGACAAGGCCCGCTTCTGGGTCATCGCGCGGCCCATGACCGGCTTTGCCGAGACCTTTTCGCAATATGTGGGCGAGGTGGAACCGGGCGGTGGCAGCGACCGGCCCGAAACCGACGCATCGGCGCAGTCCGGTATCCTGGTGATGTCCGGCACGCTCAGCATCGCCATCGACGGCACCGCGCATGAGGTCGGCCCCGGCGGCTTTGCCTATATCCCCGCCGGCATGTCCTGGAGCCTGCGCAACAAAGGCGACGCGACAGCGCAGTTCAACTGGATCCGCAAGAGATACCAGGCGGTCGAGGGGCTCGGCACGCCCGAACCTTTCGTGGCCAACGATGCCGATATTGCGCCGAACGAGATGGTCGATACCGACGGGGCCTGGGCCACGACGCGCTTCATGGATCACGACGACCTGCGCCATGACATGCACATCACCATCGTCACGCTGCAACCCGGCGCGGTCATCCCCTTCGCCGAGACGCATGTGATGGAACACGGGCTATTCGTGCTGGAAGGCAAGGCGGTCTATCACCTCAACCAGGACTGGGTCGAGGTCGAGGCGGGCGATTTCATGTGGCTGCGCGCCTTCTGCCCGCAAGCCTGCTACGCGGGCGGTCCGGGGCCGTTCCGCTATCTGCTCTACAAGGACGTGAACCGGCATATGCCGTTTCTCTGACGCCCGGTCCGATCCGAAACCGTGACGCCCGGTGCCAGTGATGGCGTCGGGCGTTGTCGTACTGCGGGTCTAGGCCCTTCCGCGAACAGCCCAAGCGCGCGCGGCCAGCAGGATCATACCGTCGGGATCAGTCGGCAATGTCTCGATCAACCGGTCTTTCAGGGCCTGGCGCGCGGTGTCGTCCAAAGACGCACAATACCCCGGGGCAGGTCCAACACCGGACAGGAACGGCGACCAATAGTCATCGAAATCCGCAAACGGAGTCACGATGTCGATGGGTGCGGTCGAGACCTCGGTCAGCCCCGCCTCCGAGAACAGGGCCGCCAGCGGGTCCGGGCGGCAGACCGGGAACCTGACCCCCTCGTCATTGTCAGCGGCGGAAGGATCAAGCGCTGTGGCCGCATCCCAGAAATAGCGCATGAACTGGACATGGCCGGAATAGTCCCAGACATAGGCCGCAACGGTTCCGCCGTCCCGAACCGCGCGTTTGAGCTCGGCGATGGCTGCCGGCTTGTCGGGAATGAAGTTCAGGACCAGCCCCGACACCGCCACATCGAGCGAGCCATCCGCCACCGGGATGCTCTCACCCGTGCCTTGCACGAAACTGGCGCGATCATCGTCGGCGATCGCGCGCCGCGCCAGGGCCAGGAACCCTTCGGACGGCTCGACTCCCACCACGGAAACCGGATCGCATCCTGCAATATCCGCGACGTGAGCGCCCCGGTCCCGCAGCCGAGGTCAAGCCACCTGAACCGATGAGGCGCGTCTATCCAGGACAGGAAGCTTTTTCCGGTCTGCCTGCTCCAACGGCCGACATACATCTCGTAGGCATCGCCATCGGTCCATTTGTCTTGCATGATCCCATCCCGCTGCAGGGGGTGCAGACGTCGGACCCTAGCACATGTTTCGGGCCGTGTCCGATTGCCGCGACGGGGGGCTGTCCGGTTCGCCATGTCTGTCAAGAAAAGCCCCGCCAGCATGTCGCGGGCGGGGCCAGGGTCTTTGCTGTCGGCCCGCATTCTTGGCGGACCATCGGTGTCTTCAGTCCGGGTGCAACCTCCCGACACCATGACCAGCATGGCCGCCCGACACTTCCTCGGTCGCTTCCGCGGCGAGGTCTTCGGGCAGGATCAGGTTCAGAACGATGGCGATCAGCGCCGCGGGCAGCAGGCCCGAGGTCAGCAGGACACTGGCCGTCTGCGGCAGGTGCTGCAACGCGCCGGGCTCCAGTTGCAGGCCCAGGCCGATCGACAGCGAAATCGCGAAGATCACCATGTTGCGGCGGTTCCAGTCCACGTCCGACAGCATCGAGATACCGGCGGCCACGACCATGCCGAACATCACGATGACGCCGCCGCCGAGCACCTCGATGGGCACCGTGCGGATGACGCCGCCTACCTTGGGGATCAGGCCGCAGATGATCAGGAAGATCGCGCCGCAGGTCACGACGTGGCGGCTCATCACGCCGGTCATCGCGATCAGGCCCACGTTCTGGCTGAACGAGGTGTTGGGGAAGCCGCCGAAGACACCGGCCAGCGCGGTGCCGAGACCGTCGGCATAGGTCGCGCCCTGGATCTCTTCCTCGGTCGCTTCACGGCCCGCGCCGCCCTTGGTGATACCGGACACGTCGCCCACCGTTTCAATCGCCGAGATGAAGGCCATCAGGCAGAAGCCGATGACCGCGGCGGCCGAGAAGGTGAAGCCATAGCGGAACGGATCTGGCAGCGCGAATGCGGCGGAGTTGTTCCAGGAACCCGCGATGGATTCGAAGGACAACATGCCAACGCCGATGGCGTAGAAATAGCCCACGATGAGGCCGATCAGGACCGCCGAGATCGACAGCATTCCGCGCGTGAAGAACTTGAGGCCGAGCGTGACCACGATCACGACCAGGGCCGCCGACCAGTTCAGCAGGCTGCCATATTCCTCGGTCCCGATGGCCGGAACACCGCCCGCGGCATACTGGATGCCGACCTTGACCAGCGCCAGACCGATCATCGTGACCACAAGGCCCGTGACCAGCGGCGGCAGGGCAAAGCGGATCTTGCCGATGAACAGACCGATGCAGGCGTGGAAGAGACCGCCGATGATGACGCCGCCAAAGAGGGCCGCGAGCGCATCGACGCCTTGGCCCGCAACCAGCGGGATCATGATCGGCAGGAAAGCGAAACTGGTGCCCTGCACGATGGGCAGCGCCGCGCCGACAGGGCCGATCGTGATGGTCTGCAACAGCGTCGCAACGCCGGCAAACAGCATCGACATCTGGATCAGGTAAAGAAGCTCGGGGAAATCGGGCGAGTTTGACCCGAAGCCGAAGCCCGCCGCGCCGGCCACGATGATCGCGGGCGTGACGTTGGATACGAACATTGCCAGCACGTGCTGAATCCCGAGCGGGATCGCCTTGTGCAGCGGCGGAGTGAAATTCGGATCGCGCAGTTGTTCTGCGGTCCCAATCGAATGATCAGCCATTGGTTGTTGTCTTCCTTCGTTTGGATTTGAGTGTAGTGTCGATCCCCGCTCTTTTGCGGCGGGTTCGCTAATCCAACTGGCCGACCGATAGCGGCTGGTCGAACCAGTGTTCTTCGAGGTTGGGGCCGTCGCCGATCCGGTCGATGACGGCGTATTGGCCCGGCGCATCGAGGGGCCAGAGCACCCCGTGCCAGACATTGCGATGCAGGTTGATGGATTGGCCCGGCCGGGTGACGAAAGCGCGCGGGTTGATGGGCGTGCCGCCCGCGTCCTCGGCCACCAGCACCAGGAACGGCGTGCCGCTGATCGGGATGAAGGCCTGGCTTCCCTTGGGATGGCGCTCCATCATCTCGACCTGGCAGGGCAGGGACCGGGCCTTGGCGTCGAAAAGGCTTATGCCCGCGCGCCCGTCCGAGAAATCGAGCCGCGCCAGATCGTGGTGCCGCCCGCACATGCCCTGATTGATCAGCTTGTCGGGTGCGCCGCCGATCTCGATCACCTCGCCGAACGGCGCGAAATCCTCGGCATTCAGCGGCACGGGGATCAGGGGCGCGCTCACGGCAGAAGATCCTTCAGCCGGAACTCCGCGATGCGCTCGACCTGGCGGCAGGCCTCCGCGAACTCGGTCTCGGTGTCGTTGTCGATGCGCCGGGTGAAGGCGGCCATGATCGACGCCTTGTCATGGTCGCGCACCGCGATGATGAAGGGAAAGCCGTGCTTGGCGACGTAGTCCTCGTTCTGACGGGTCAGCGTCTCACGCTCCGCGTCGGTCAGCATGTCGAGGCCAGCGCCCGCCTGTTCCGCGGTAGATTCCGCCGTCAGCTTGCCAGCGGCGGCCAGTTTCCCCGCCAGGTCGGGATGCGCCGTCAACACGCCGAGCCGTTCCTCGCGGCTGGCGCTGCGGAACATCCGCGTCAGCGCATTGTGCAGCCCTATGGCGCTGTCATGGGCGGGCCCAAGCTCCAGATCATGGGCGCGCTCGGCGATCCAGGGGCTATGCTCGAAGATCGAACCGTATCGGGCCACGAAGGTCTCAAGATCCATCTCTGACGGACGCTCGACATGCTGCGGCGGGTGGTTCAGGATCCAGTGCTCGGCAATGTCGATGCGGCGGGCGAACCAGACATCCGTGTGCGACTGCGCGTAGTCCAGAAACCGCTTCAGCGCCATGACCCGGCCCGGACGGCCAATGAGGCGGCAGTGCAGGCCGATCGACAGCATCTTGGGCGCGCCTGCCGCGCCCTCGGCATAGAGCGCATCGAAGCTGTCCTTGAGATAGGCAAAAAACTGATCGCCCGAGTTGAAACCCTGCGGCGTCGCAAAGCGCATGTCGTTGCAATCCAGCGTGTAAGGAACAATCAGCTGGTCCTTGCTGCCGAAGCTCGTCCAGTAGGGCAGGTCGTCGGCATAGGTGTCGGCGACGTAGTCGAACCCGCCTTCTTCGGCGGCCAGCCGCACCGTGTTGTCCGAGCAACGCCCGGTATACCAGCCGCGCGGGCGTTCGCCCGTGACCTCGGTATGCAGGCGGATGGCTTCGGCCATGTCGGCGGCCTCGGCCATGGGGTCGGCATCCTTGTATTCGATCCATTTCAGCCCGTGGCTGGCGATCTCCCACCCGGCATCCTGCATGGCGCGGGTCTGTTGGGGGCTGCGCGCCAGCGCGCTGGCGACGCCGTAGACGGTCAGCGGGATCTTGTGCTCGGTGAACAGCCGATGCAGCCGCCAGAACCCGGCCCTTGCGCCGTATTCATAGATCGATTCCATGTTCCAGTGACGCTGCCCCGGCCAGGCCGCGGCCCCCACGATCTCCGACAGGAATGCCTCCGAGGCGGCATCGCCATGAAGGATGCAGTTCTCGCCGCCTTCCTCGTAGTTCAGGACGATCTGCACGGCGATCCTGGCCCCGTTGGGCCAATTCGCATTGGGGGGCGTGGGTCCATACCCGCGCATGTCTCGGATGTATCTTGTCACTGTGAACGCTCCTCTCCTTGGCGGCCACCTTAGGGCAATAAAATCTTTTTGACTTATCGGAGTTTTTTGAAACTGCTGTAGCGGGGAAGGACGTGCGGCGGCCCGGTTTGCCCGTATAAAGGGCAGGGACAACAGCAAGTGAGGGAATTATGGCCGGATATCTGACCACGCATGTTCTGGACACCGCGACCGGGCTGCCCGCCTCTGGGCTGCGCATCGTGCTCTACCGCCTCACGGGCGAGGCGCGTGACAAGATTGTCGAGATGGAAACCAATTCCGATGGCCGCACCGACAGCCCGATCCTGCCGCAAGACAGCTTTGAGACCGGGCAATATGAGCTGGTCTTTCACGCGGGCGACTACCTGCGCCGCACGGGGAATGGGGGCGAGGAGCCGCTGTTCCTCGACCAGATCCCGATCCGCTTCGGCATGGCGGATTCCGAGGCGCATTACCATGTGCCGCTGCTCCTGTCGCCCTACAGCTTCAGCACCTATCGGGGCAGTTGAGACCGAAAAATCTTGGCCAAGATTTTTGGCCCGGAAAACTTTTGACCAAAAGTTTTCGCGGGGTCACGGCAATTCCCGGCGGATATGCTCGGCCATGAAGTCGATCAGCAGGCGGGCCTTCGGGTCTTGCCTGCGCCGGTGCATGTAGAGGCAGGCCATCTGGATCGGCACTGGCGGCTCGTGCTCCAGCACCCGCACCAGCGCCCCCGAGGCCAGGTGATCCGCGACCTCGAATTCGGGCTTCAGGATCAGCCCGTGCCCGGCCAGCGCCCAGGCCGTCAGCACGTCGCCATCATCCGATTCAAACGGCCCCTTGACCGCGATGCGGGTGACCCCTTCGGGCATCTGCAGCGGCCATTGAAACTCGGGCGCGCCGGGATAGCGCAGGTTCAGGCAGTCATGCTTGCCCCCGGTCAGGTCACGTCCCGTTTGCGGCGTGCCCTTCTGCGCCAGGTAATCCGGCGCGGCGCAGATCACCCGCGGGCAATCGGCGATCTTGCGGATGCGCAGCGTGCTGTCCTCGGGCACGCCCAGGAAGAACGAGACATCCAGCCCCTCGGCGGCCATGTCCAGACGGCGATCGGACAGGCGCAGGCGAATGTCGATCAGCGGGTATTTGCGCTTGAAATCGGGCACCGCCGGGGCGATCAGCCTGCGGCCCACGCCTAGGGGCGCCGCGATATAGAGCGTGCCGCGCGGCGTGTCCGTGACATTGCTGATCTCGCCCTCGGCCTCTTCCACCGCCTCCAATATCTTGCAGGCCCCGCGATAGAAGATCTGGCCCTGCTCGGTCGGGTTCAACTGGCGCGTCGTGCGTTGAAAGAGGCGCACGCTCAGATGCTCCTCAAGCTGCGAGATGCGTGAGGACGCGACCGCCGCCGAAATCCGCTGATCCCGCGCCGCCGCCGACATCGAGCCAAGCTCATACACGCGCACGAACGTTCTGATGTTGTCGAGATAGGCCATGGGGCATTCTTAGCGGATTTTTGAAACAGCTGGGCAATTTCTTGCAATACCGACAAAAGCGCCTTTCAGATAGAAATGCCACAGCGATTTTCACGATTCCGAGGGGACCCGCGCGATGCAAGATTTTCTGATCATCTGGGATTGGCTGGGCTTCGCCGTGCGCTGGCTGCATGTCATCACCGCGATCGCCTGGATCGGCTCCAGCTTCTACTTCGTGGCGCTCGACCTGGGGCTGCAAAAGGCCCCCGACATGCCGGAAGGCGCGCATGGCGAGGAATGGCAGGTCCATGGCGGCGGCTTCTACCATATCCGCAAATACCTGGTGGCCCCGTCCGAGATGCCCGAGCATCTGACCTGGTTCAAATGGGAAAGCTACATGACGTGGCTCTCGGGTGCGGTGCTGCTCATGATCGTCTACTGGGCGGGGGCGGAGCTTTACCTGATCGACCCCAACAAGGCCGATCTCGCCACCTGGCAGGGCATCGTGATCTCCGCCGCGTCGCTGACCATCGGCTGGCTGGTCTATGACTTCCTGTGCAAGTCGAAACTGGGCGAAAGCCCGACCACCCTGATGCTGCTGCTGTTCGTCCTGCTGGTGATCATGGGCTGGGGCTATGACCAGATCTTCACCGGCCGCGCCATGCTGCTGCATCTGGGGGCCTTCACCGCCACGATCATGACCGCCAACGTGTTCTTCATCATCATGCCAAACCAGCGCATCGTGGTGAAGGATTTGCAGGAGGGCCGCACGCCCGACGCGAAATACGGCAAGATCGCCAAGCTGCGTTCGACCCATAACAACTACCTGACGTTGCCGGTCATCTTCCTGATGCTGTCCAACCACTACCCGCTGGCCTTCGCCACCGAGTATAACTGGATCATCGCGGCGCTGGTCTTCCTGATGGGCGTCACCATCCGCCACTTCTTCAACACCATGCACTCCCGCAAGGGCGAGCCCTACTGGACCTGGGCCGTGACCGCCGCCCTCTTCATCGTGATCATGTGGCTCTCGACCGCCGGGATCCAGCAAGACAGCTGGGAGGAAAGCGAGGCCCGCGACCTGACCGCCCGCGAGGAGGTGCTGGTCGCCGCCGCCGGTTTCGAGGATGTGTCGGCCATCGTTCCGGGCCGCTGCGCCATGTGCCACGCGCGCGAGCCCTCCTGGCCCGGTATCCGCCGCGCGCCGCGCGATATCTTGCTGGAAACCCCCGCCGACATTGCCCGCGCGGCGCAGGTGATCTACCTTCAGGCGGGGCTGACCGACGCGATGCCGCCCGCGAACGTGTCCTACATGGAACCCGAGGAGCGCGCGATCATTCGCAGCTGGTATCGCGCCGCGGGCGAGGAGGCGGCGCTTGGCATGGCGATGCTGGACAGCCTGGTCTCAGGCGCGGCCAGCCAGTGAATCGCGGATCGCGCGGATGTTCTCGCCATAGGGCGCGGGGTTGGAGACCGAGCCGCCCCTGAACACCGCCGATCCGGCAACCAGCACGTCGGCCCCGGCCTCGACCACCATCGGGGCGGTGTTCGGATCGACGCCGCCATCGACCTCGATATGCACGGGCCGGTCACCGATCATCTTGCGCAATTTCCTGATCTGCTCCACCTGGGTGCGGATGAATTTCTGCCCGCCGAAACCGGGATTCACCGTCATCACGCACACCAGATCGCAGAGATCCAGCAAGGGTGCCGCCGCCTCGACCGGCGTGCCGGGGTTGAGCGCCAGCCCCGCCTTGACGCCCGCGCCGCGAATGGCCTGAAGCGTGCGATGCGTATGTGCGCCCGCCTCGAGATGCGCGGTCAGGATGTCAGCACCCGCATCGGCAAAGGCGTCGATATAAGGGTCCACCGGCGCGATCATCAGATGCACATCCATCACCGTCTTGATATGGGGCCGGATCGCCTTGCAGAGCGCCGGGCCGAAGGTGAGGTTGGGTACGAAATGCCCGTCCATCACATCGACATGGACCCAATCGGCGCCCTCAGCCTCCACGGCCTCGATCTCGGCCCCGAAATTGGCGAAATCGGCGGAGAGGATGGAGGGCGCGATCTTGACGGTGCGGTCAATGGGCATGGGATGATCCTTGGATGCTAGAGTAGGGCGGAGTTACCCCTCCACACCGGTTTGTTCAAGCGGCCCAAGCTCTTTCGAAAGAGCTTGCACGCGATTTGGAAATCGCGTTCCCGCGCGGCGTCGACGCCGCGCTTACCCGTGCCAGGCCGCAACCGTCTTCAACACAGAGAACCCGTAAAGCGCCTCGAACCCCTTTTCGCGCCCATGCCCCGAATGGCCGACCCCGCCAAAGGGCAGTTCCACACCGCCGCCCGCGCCGTAATTGTTCAGGAAAACCTGGCCCGCGCGCAGGCGTTTGGCCAGCCGCATCTGCCGCCCGCCATCCGCCGACCAGACCGAGGCGACCAGCCCGTAGGCGGTGCCATTGGCGATCTCGACGGCATGCTCCTCGTCGCGGAAGGGGAGGATCACCTGCACAGGCCCGAAGATCTCGTCCTGCGCCAGCGCGTGATCCGGGCCAATACCGGAAATCAGGGTCGGCGCGACGTAGTGGCCACCACCCGGCGCATTATCGACGATGCGCCCCCGGCTCAGCACGTGGTTGTCGTCGGTCTTCGACAGGAACCCCTCGACGATTTTCTTCTGTTTCGCCGAGATCAGCGGCCCGACCCGGTGATCCTCAATCGCGGGGCCGACCGTCAGCCCGTCATAGGCCGCCGCCATATGGGTGCAGAGCTCGTCATAGATGCTCTCATGGACCAGGATGCGCGACGAAGCCGAACAGGTCTGCCCGGCATTCTGGATCCCCGCGTTGACCAGGAAGGGCAGGGCGCGGTCGAGGTCGGCATCGGCGAAGACCAGTTGCGGCGACTTGCCGCCAAGCTCCAGCGTGACCGGCACGATATTGTCGGACGCCGCCCGCTGCACCAGCTTGCCGACGCCCACCGATCCGGTAAACGAGATATGGTTGACGCCGGGATGCGCGGTCAGCGCCGCGCCCGCCTCCTCGCCCAGACCCGGCACCACATTCAGCGCCCCATCAGGCAGCCCCGCCTGCCGCGCCAGATCGGCGAAGGCCAGCGCCGACAGGCACGCCTCCTCGGCCGGTTTCAGTACACACGCATTGCCCATCGCCAGCGCCGCGCCGACCGAGCGCCCGATGATCTGCATCGGGTAGTTCCACGGCACGATATGGCCCGTGACGCCATGCGGCTCGCGCAGGGTGTAGACGGTGAACCCGTCCTGAAACGGGATCGTCTCGCCCATCAACTTGTCGGCGGCCCCGCCATAGAATTCCATGTAGCGGGCCAGCGCGACGGCGTCGCTCTTCGCCTGCGCCAGTGGCTTGCCTACATCGGTCGCCTCAATCTCGGCCAGCGCGTCGATCTTCTGGCTGATCAGCCAGGAGAGCCGCATCATCACCCGGCCCCGTTCTGCGGCTGTCATCGCGCCCCATTCGCCCGCCAGCGCCTCCCGCGCGGCCTGCACCGCGGCGTCGATATCGGCGGCCTGCCCGCGCGCGATGCGCCCGATCTCCTCTCCGGTCGAGGGGTTCTCAAGGGGCAGCGTCTCGCCGCTTTCGGGCAAGTACCAGCGCCCGCCAATGAACACCTCCGCTGAATCGAACCAAAGCTGCATCTCAGGACTCCTTTCGGGAAAACGCGGGCAGGCGCGGGGCAGCGGCCAGAAGCGCCTGCGTATAGGGGTGCCCAGGCGAGTCGAAGACGGTTTCGGTGGCGCCTTCCTCGACGATCTCGCCGGATTTCATCACCAGCACCCGGTCGGTGATGGCGCGCACCACGGTCAGGTCATGGCTGATGAAGAGGTAGCTTAGGTCGAGACGCGTCTGCAAATCCGCCAGCAGATCGAGGATCTGCGCCCGGATCGAGACGTCCAGCGCCGAGACCGCCTCGTCCAGCACAAGGATACGCGGGTTGGTGATGAGGGCGCGGGCAATGGCGATGCGCTGGCGTTGCCCGCCGGAAAACTCATGCGGGTATTTCTCCATATCGCTGGCCGACAGCCCGACCTCCTCCAGCGCGCGCCCGACCTGTTCGCGCCGCTCAGATGCCTGCGGCTTGTCGCTGATCAGGTGAAAGGGCTCGGCCACCAGATGCTCGACCTTCCAGCGCGGGTTGAAGCTGCCGTAAGGGTCTTGAAACACCACCTGGATACCTGCGCGCATGGCATGCGGCATGGTCGGGCTGACCGCATTGCCGAAGGCGCGGATCCCGCCGCCCTGGATCGGGTCGAGCCCCAGGATCGCGCGGGTCAACGTCGATTTCCCGCAGCCGCTTTCGCCGACAAGCCCCAGGCTTTCGCCCTCATGCAGGGTCAGGCTGACCTGGTTGACGGCCTTCACCGGCGGGCCACGCCGGACCCCCTTGCGCGGGCCGGGATATTCGCGGGTTGCCTGTCTCACCTCCAGCAGGGCCTGCCCGTGCGGGGCGGAGCGGCGGGTCGGCTGGTGGCGCGATGCCTCGAACAGCGACCGTGTATAGGGGTGGCGTTGCTCGCGCAGAACCACATCCGTCGCGCCATGTTCCACCAGCACGCCGCGTTGCATGACCCCGATATGGTCGGCCATGTCGGCGACAACGGCCAGGTCATGCGTGATGAGCAGCAGCGCCATATCCTCATCATCCACCAGATCGCGCAACAGCGTCAGGATTTGCGCCTGCGTGGTCACGTCCAGCGCTGTCGTCGGCTCATCCGCGATCAGGAGGCGCGGGCGCAGCGCAATGGCGGTGGCGATGCAGACGCGCTGCCGCTGGCCACCCGACAGCTCATGCGGAAAGCGGTCCAGATCAATCTGGGAAAGCCCGACCCGGTCGAGCTTTTCGCGCGCCAGGTCCAGCGCCTCGCGCCGCCCTGCCGCGCCGTGGATACGCAGGGTCTCGGCCACCTGGTCGCCGATGCTGCGCACGGGGTTGAGCGCGGTCATCGGCTCCTGGAAGATCATGCCGATATCATTGCCGCGCAAACCGCACATATCGCGCTCGGACAGCGTCAGCAGGTCGCGCCCATCCAGCCGCGCCGCGCCGCTGGTCCGCGCCCCCTGCGGCAGAAGCTGCATCAGGCTGAGCGCCGTCATCGACTTGCCCGAGCCGCTTTCGCCGACCAGCCCGAACACCTCGCCCGCGCGCATCTCGAAAGTCACGCCCTTCAGGATCTCCATCCCGTAGATATCGAGCGAGAGCCGGTCGATCCCGATCATGCGCGCACCCGCCTCAGGCGCGGGTCCAGCATGTCGCGCAAGCCGTCGCCCATCAGGTTGAGGCCAAGCACCATGAAGACGATGGCCAGCCCCGGCAGCACCGCCAGCATCGGGTGGCTGTAGATCATCGTCTGCGCATCGGCCAGCATCCGGCCCCAGCTTGGCACCGGTGGCTGCACCGAGAGGCCGACATAGGACAGCGCCGCCTCGGCCAGGATGCCGAGCGAGAACTGGATCGTGGCCTGCACGATCAGCAGGCTGGAGATATTGGGCAGGATATGCTCGGCGCTGATCCGCGTCTTGTTCTTGCCCGCCACCCGTGCGGCGAGGACGTAATCGAGCGTCCAGAGGCTCAGCGCGCCACCCCGCGCGACACGGGCGAAGACGGGGATGTTGAAGATGCCGATGGCGATGATCGCGTTGAAGGCGGAGGGGCCGAACACGGCGGTGATCAGGATGGCGATGACGAGGCTGGGGAAGGCAAAGATCAGGTCATTGCCGCGCATGATCACTTCATCCAGCAGGCTGCCCCGGTTGGCGGCGGCCGCCAGGCCAAGCGGCACGCCAAGCGCCACGCCGATCCCCACCGCGACCAGCGCCACCGCGATGGAAATGCGGGCGCCCACCATCAGCATCGACACCATGTCGCGCCCGAACTGGTCGGTGCCAAGCCAGTATTCCGCCCCCGCCGGGCGCAGCCGGTCGGCGATGATGAGGGTCTCGACGTCATGCGGCGTCCAGACCAGGCTGAGCAGCGCGATGACAAGGAAGAGCACCGACAGCACGGCTCCGATGACCAGCGAGAGGGGGAGGCGGGTCATGACGCGCTATCCTTTACCGCAGGCAGCAGATCCCGATGCCGCAGAACTTCGAGGCGTTGGGTGACACGCGACTGAAACCCCCTGCGCAGGGCCGGGGTCGGGGTTTCCTCCCAGTGCCTCATGCAGGCCCGCGAGATCCAGCGCGGCACCGGGGCGGGCCGATGCGTCAGGCAACGGGTTTCCCCGGCCTCGCGGATGCCCTGCTGGTCGGCAGGATCGGACAGATGCCCCAGCCCAAGCGCCGTCAGATGAACGCAATGCGTCATCCAGGCCGCCGCGACATTGGCGTCCGGGGTCTTCTTCCATTCCGTGTGGGTGTTGGCGCCGTGATAGTGCTTGCGGTAGAGCGGGCGCGGCACGGCGATCATCGGCCCCAGCACGGCCTGCTGCATGATCCAGGTGCTGTCGACGAACAGATCCCCCATCGGGTTCGGCTGCAACGCCAGCGCGCGCCAGCAGGGGGGCGTGCGGTTGACGGCGCGAATGCTGACGCCCGGATAGTCATCCGTGATCACATCCATGATCCGCTGCCGCAGCGTGCCGGTATGTGCCTTGGCGGCGATCCTGACCCCCTCCCGGTCCTGCAACCCGGCCAAGGAGATGTCGCTATAGGCGGCCGAGGCACCGGGGTTGTCCTGCAACGTGCCGACCAAGGTGGCGTAGTAGGTGGGGGCGGGCTCGTCATCATGCGGCAGGATGGCGAAATAGGGCGAACTGGCCAGCGCGACCAGCCGGGTCTTGTTGCGCACCCATCCAAGTCGGGCCGTCTGATGGATCACCCGGATTCCGGGATCGGCGCAGAGCCGGTCGATCTCGGGCGCGTAATGGCCGCCGTCATTGGACAGGATCACCTGGAAATCCCGAAAGGTCTGGCGGCGCAAGGCGTTCAGTGTGCGATCCAGGAACGGCGTTGCGCGGTAGGCGGGAATACAGATCGTCAGCGCCGGTCGTGCACGGTAGCCGATCGGACCGGTTGGGGCGACGGCGGGCGGGCTGCGGTCAGATTGCGGCATGGATCACCTTGCGGGGCAGGAGCGCATCGGCGGTGGCCAGGGCCAGGGCGGGGGCGGTCGTGTACTTGCCGGTGTCCAGCGTGAAATAGCCGGGGGCCAACCGGTGCAGCCCTATGGCATGGCGTTCGTGCAACTGGCTTTTCGTGTCGTCGATATCGGATGTGCCGCGTGCCACGATGAACCCGCCGCTGACCGTGTAGGGCCTGTCGAAATCCGGCACCGGCAGGTCCGACAGCGCGGGATAGAGGCGCGACAGGTTGGCGACGGTCTGGCGATGCAACCTGCGGGTTTGCGCCGCGGAGGGCTGCGGCGGTCGCATCTCGGGGCCGGTCGTCGCCGAGACCATTCCCGCCGGGTACCAGGACAGGTAGACCCGACCGCCAGGATAGGCGACCACATCGCCATAGGTGCCGAGAAAGGCGGTCATGTTGCGCAGATCCTTGCCCCCGGGGCCGGTCTCGATATTGACGCTGAACTTGAAGCGCGTGAACCAGTCGGCCCCGTCGTCAAAGCCCGAATCCCGGTCGATCTGCCTGCGTCCGGCCCAGGCCGCGTTCACGACCTGGCGAAACGGCCCATGGTCGGTGACAGCCGAGCCGTCGCATTGGATCGACCAGCCGCCCTTCCGGGGCGAACACCGGCGCACCCGGCTGTTCAGACGGATGCAAATGCGCGGATGCCGATGGATGGCCGCCGCGATCGCATCGGCCAGCGCGAAGGTATCGACCGCCCGCTCCGGCGTCGTGTAGGCCGCCACGACATCCCGAGGGCCCATACGGTAGGGCGACGGATCGAGCCGCTGCCAGGGTTCCAGCCGGTCCTCGCCCAGATAGCGCCGCGAGCCGTCCGACGCCTCCGCGATCAGTCGATCGACGGCGCTCAGATGTGCCTCCAATTGCTCGGGCGACAATTGGCTGTCATGGGGCACCAGGTAGTCGAACGGATCGGTAAGGGCCGCGTCGAATGCCCTTGCGCCGACCCACCGCTCGATGATTGGGCGAAACGCCAGCGCGCCCTCGATCATCCGGCGCGCCGTCTGACCGGTGGAATCGGCGGCGTAGACGTAACCGAGGTGGATCTTGCCCTCGTTCACGCGCGACGCGTGGCGCAGCACGTGGCTATCGGCCTCGAACAGCACGACCGAAGCGCCCCGGTCGGCGGTCTCTAGCGCCACCAGCGCACCGGCCATGCCGCCGCCGATCACGGCGATGGTCTCGTCCGCTCGTGCGGCGTGTTGGCCGGGAGGAAGGACAGTCATGACCGCCTCCGCAATCTCGGATCGGCCAGCGCATAGGCGATATCGACCAGGAAAGTGACCAGGATCACGGCGAAGACCAGCAGCATGGTGACAGATTCCACCACCACCAGGTCGCGCTGCGTGATGCCCTGAAAGATCAGCCGCCCGAGGCCGGGCAGGAAAAACACGTTCTCGATGATGATCGCGCCCGCCAGCAGGAACGAGAATTGCAGCCCGATGATCGTCAGCACCGGGATCAGCGCGTTGCGGAGCGCGTGGCGCAGCGTCACCTGGCGGCGTGTCAGCCCCTTGGCCCGCGCGGTGCGGATGTAATCCTGCCCCATGGTCTCGATCAGGGCGGAGCGCATCACGCGCGCCAGGATCGCGGCTTGCGGCAGGGCAAGGGCCACGGCGGGTAGCAGCAGGGATTTCAGCGCCGCGCCGGGCGCCTCCCAGCCCGGAAAGCCGCCCGCGTTGAACCAGCGCAGGTTGACCGCGAAGACCAGCACCAGAAGCATGGCGAACCAGAAATTCGGCACCGCGATGCCCAGTTGCGTGCCGCCCATGATGGAATAATCCGCCGCCGTGCCGCGCTTTGACGCCGCGATCAGGCCGATGGGAAACGCGATCAGGGTGGACAGGATCAACGCGAACCCCGCCAGAGGCAAGGACACCCAGAGCCGTTGCAGGATCAACTCCGACACCGGCACGCGGTAGGTGTATGAGGTGCCGAAATCGCCCTGCACCAGTCCGGTGATCCAGGTGATGTAGCGGCTGACCTTGCTGCCTGTCAGGCCCAGGTCTTCGCGCAGGGCCTGCACTGTCTCCTCGTTGGCGTTGAGGCCGAGCATGAAGGCCGCCGGATCGCCCGGAACCACCTCGATCACCACGAAGATGACAAGGCTTGCGGCAATCAGGCTGAGGCCGAGCGAGACAAGACGCCCGAGGATAAAGCGCAGCATGGGCGCGACGTTAGAGGGCGGCGCGCGCGAGGGCCAGAGGCTTGTTGAGCGCGCAGGCGAAGATTGCGTATCGCCGTGATTTCGGATACCGATCGGCGCGAGACTCAGGGCGATGGCGTCGCCCCGGCAGGTGGGTTCAGTCTGCCGCAGCATCCGCCCTGAACGCCGGGGCCTTTCTGAAAGGGAGGGTCCGCGATGTCCAACACGCGCCCGGAATTCTATCGTTTTCACAATGGCGACAAGCCCGCACTGCAATTCGCGCAGACCGAATATGACGCCCGCCTGATGGGGCTGCGCGCGATCATGGACGCAAACGGCGTCGATGCGGTCGTGCTCAGCTCCATGCACAACATCGCCTATTACTCGGGCTTCCTCTATTGCGCCTTCGGGCGCGCTTACGCGCTGGTCGTGACGGCGCGCGAGGCGGTGACGATCTCGGCGGGCATCGACGCGGGCCAGCCCTGGCGGCGGGGGGCGACCGACAACATCACCTATACCGACTGGCAGCGGGACAATTACTGGCGCGCGATTGTCCATGTCGCGGGCAAGGGCAAATCCGTGGGGATCGAGGGCGATCACCTGACCCTGGCGCAGAGCGAGAAGATGCGCGCCTTCATGCAGCCGTCCTCGGTCACCGACATCGCGCCGATGACGATGCAGCAGCGGATGCGCAAATCGCCCGCCGAGCTGGAGATCATCCGGGCGGGCGCAAACACGGCCGATGTCGGCGGCTACGCGATCCGCGATGCGGTGAAAATCGGCGCGCGCGAGATCGACATTGCCATGGCGGGCCGCGATGCGATGGAACTGGAGATCGCCAGGCGCTTCCCCGATGCCGAATATCGCGACACCTGGGTCTGGTTCCAGTCGGGCCTGAACACCGACGGCGCGCATAACCCGGTGACGGCGCGCAAGCTGGAACGGGGCGATATCCTGAGCCTCAATACATTTCCCATGATTTCAGGCTATTACACGGCGCTGGAGCGCACCATGTTCGCGGGCGAGGCCGACGCGGCGTCGCTCAAGATCTGGGAGGCGAATGTGGCCGCGCATGAATATGGCATGAGCCTGCTGAAACCGGGTGCCAGCTGTGCCGAGGTGACGCTGAAGATCAACGATTTCTTCGCCGAGCGCGACCTGCTGCAATACCGCACCTTCGGCTATGGCCATTCCTTCGGGGTGCTGTCGCATTACTACGGGCGCGAGGCCGGACTGGAACTGCGCGAGGATATCGACACGGTGCTGGAACCCGGCATGGTGATCTCGATGGAGCCGATGCTGACGATTCCCGAGGGCCAGCCGGGGGCGGGTGGCTACCGCGAGCATGACATCCTGTTCATCACGGAAGGTGGCAACGAGAACGTCACGGGCTACCCCTACGGGCCGGAGTTCAACGTCGTCGGATAGGCCAAAACGGCCGTGCACCCTGCGTACACCCCCCGATACACCCCCCGTGCATACCGGGGATCGCAGGGCGTGGCTTGGGCGCCGTCTTGTCGGGCGGCGCCCATGTGGTGTCTCGGCGCTTGCGCGCCGACCGGCGGGCGGCCCGCGTCAGGCCCCCTTCGGGAGCCCTCCTTGGGCCGCATTGCCATGCGCGTGGGGCAGGGGACGGTATTCGGGTTGGGACCGTTCCAGCGCGGGTCAGGGGGCGGAGCCTTCCCTTTCAGCGGCATATGCCGCCTATCGGGCACTGGGCGGAGGTATTTATCGGCAAAATGAAAGCAGAATCAGCCGAGGAGCGCCCGGCACCGGGGGCGAGGAGGCCCCCGCGTTCGGGCGGGGGCCCCAAAGGCCGTGTCAGTCGGTCCAGCGCACATCCGTCAGGTCATTGGCCTGGGTCGGAGAGTTTTCCCACAGACCTTCGATATCGGCATTCGCGACGCCGATCTTGGCCAGCTGGAACAGGAACCCGTTGACGTAATCGGCGGCGATCATCTCCTGCGCCTGTTGCAGGAGGGCCGAGCGCTCCTCGGGATCGGTGGTCAGGGTCAGCGTGTCCATCAGCGCATTGAACTCGGGGTTGTCATACTGGAAATAGTAATCCTCCCGCGCGTAGATGCCGATATCCATGGGTTCGGTATGGCTGACGATGGTCAGGTCATAGTCATGGCCCCGGAACACCTGTTCCAGCCATTGCGCCCATTCCAGGTTGGTGATCTCGATATCGAGCCCCACGTCACGCAGTTGCGCTGCCACGATCTGGCCGCCCTGCCGCGCATAGGAGGGCGGCGGCAGCATCAGGCGCAGGGTGATGCCCTCGGCCCCTGCCTCGGCCAGCAGGGCGCGGGCGGCGTCGGGATCATATGGAGAGTTGCCGGTGAGGTCGACATAATCGGGGTGGTGCGGCGCGAAATGGCTGCCGATGGGGGTGCCATAGCCGAACATCGCCCCGTCGATGATGTCCTGCCGGTTGATCGCATGGGCAATGGCCTGGCGCACGCGGATGTCGCTGAGATACTCGGCCTGGTTGTTGGTCGAGAGGATGGTTTCCCCTTCCGTAGAGCCGACGATGACGTTGAAGCGGGGGTCGGCCTCGAACTGGCCCAGGGTCTCGGGCGCGGGGAAGTTGGGGAAGGCATCGACATCGCCCGCCATCATCGCGGCAAAGGCCGCGTTGGGGTCCGAGATGAAGCGGAAGGTGGCCGCCTCCAGCGCCGGGGCCTCGCCCCAGTAATCGGCGTAGCGGGTCAGTTCCACCCGGTCGCCCTGCACCCATTCCGAGAAGGCGAAGGGACCGGTGCCGATGGGGTTGGTCTCAAGGCTGTCGGCGCTTTCCGGCGCGACCATCACGGCATCGCCCCAGGCCATGTTGAACAGGAAGGAGCCGTTCGGATCGGAGAGCGTCACCACCAGCGTGGTGTCATCCGCGGCTTCGACGCTTTCGATCCCCGCGAAAAGCGCGGGCTGCGCATTGGTGGAGCCTTCCGCGCGGGCGCGGTCGAGGCTGAAGACGGCATCTTCCGCCGTGAAATCACTGCCGTCATGGAAGGTCACACCCTCGCGCAGGTGGAAGGTGTAGGTCAGCCCGTCCTCGGAGATATCCCAGGATTCAGCCAGCCCCGGCACCACGGCGCCATCCGAGGCGAAGCGGGTCAGCCCTTCGAAGACATTGGCATAGACCACTTCGTCGATGGCGGCGGCGGCCCCGCCGGTCGGGTCGAGGTTTGGCGGTTCAAGCACCATGCCGACGGTGATATCGGTGGTGGTGGCAAAGGCGGCACCCGCGCCGAGCAAAAGCGCCAGCGCGGTGCTGTGCAGAAGTTTCATGTCCCATCTCCCTGTCTTGCCCGAGGATGTCGCGGGCCCGGGGCACATCAAACGCGGGCAGCGCCGCCAGATCAAGTATCGTGGTGAAAAAAGCGGCAAAATACCGGGCCCGCCGCACCGCGGATGGTCACCTGCCATCGGGTCGGCGCTTTCATGCCGATGGCGGCTTCATCGCCTTGTAAAAAAGGGGCGCGCGGCCCATATCAAAGGCATGACGATGCTCCGCTTGAATATGAGGCCCCCGCTTTTCGCGGGGGGTCTGCTGAACCGCCGGTAACCCCGGGCGGGCTTGATCGCTATTGCCGATCGCCTGCCTCGGGGATTGTCCGATCTTTCCTAAGATCACCCTGAAATGATGCAAGACCCCGTGCGCATGCGGGCCAGTGCCCTCCGGCCTGGGCCGGACTTTGCGCATGGCCTCTGCGTCAATGCCACAATTCGACTTATCAGGAGAATGATATGCACCCTGTTTACCTGCACCGAGACTTCATGACCTACCGCAACCACGCCGCCAATCGCAACACCGCCCCCCGCGAGGGGATTTTGCGCCGCTGGTTGCGCGCCCGGATCCGGGCCTGGCAGAGGCGCAAGATGATCTCTGCGCTGCATGCGATGGATGACCGGCTGTTGCACGATATCGGCATCGAGCGCAGCCGGATTTCCGACGTGGTCGACGGCCTCAATGACCGCGAATTGCGGATGCGACCCGTCGAGAAGCGTGCCGTTTCCGGCATCGACCGGGTGCGCGGCGCCGCGCTGCCCCTCAATCGCGCGGCGTAAGCCCCCGGTCGTCAGCGGCGCGCGCCCAATCCCCCAACTCGGGGCGCGCGCCGCATCTTGAAGATTTCCATGTGAGAGGAGTGAGACAATGATCAGCGCAGCCGATTTCGAAGAGCTGTTCCCCGATCTGTTCGGCCCCGAGGCGGCAAGAGACGGCAAGAGCGACAAGCCCTCACCCGCCTGCCTGTTGCGATGGGAAGGTGAGGGTGGCCAGATTCGCCAGGGGCCCCATCCGGATGACAGGTCAAGGACGACGGCAGTTTCGGCCCTGGTCTGAGCGACCCGGACGCCTCGGCTGGAAACGGAAGCGTCCCCTTTGAATGCCAAAAGCCCGGCAGAGGATCCGCGATGGATGCTCTGCCGGGCTCTTCTGTTTCCTGCTGCGCGTCAGGTGACGCGGCGGCCTGGATCAGGCCTCGTCGCGGCGGCTCAGATATTCGGTCCAGTGCGGGATCGTCCTGGGCGCGGCGGGCTTGGGCGCAGCGTCGCTATCTGCCGCGGGGCGCAGGCGCAGCCCGGACAGAAGCAGGGCATAGGGGGAGGTGTGCAATGCGAGGGCCATCTGGCGTCTCCGTTTCTTGATGTCGATGCCCCGTCGGGGCCGGTCGAGCGGGATATAGGGCGTGCCGCCCACCCTTCGCCACAGATCATTCGGCATTGCCGGATTGCGCCAGGCGCAAGGCTCGCCTCCGGCGGAAACGGTTTGCGGTCAGAGATTTGGCCCGCGTGATCCTCAGACCAGCAATTCTTCCAGCGTCAGCGCCATCACCTTGGCGCTGTCCAGCATGTCCCGCACGCCGATCCATTCATCGGGCTGATGCGCGAGGTCCAATATGCCCGGCCCATAGGCGATGCAGTTCTTCAGCTTGCCGATCCGGTCGATATGCTTCTGGTCATAGGTGCCGGGCGAGACGACGAATTCGGCCTCCTTCTCCAGCACTTTCGCAATCGCGCCCTGCACGGTGCGCACGACCGGCGCATCCTCCTCGGTCATGCTCGGCTGCACCTCGAACAGGTCGCGGATCTCGTAGTGGAAATTCGGTCGGCTCGCCTTGATCCCCTCCAGCATCTTCCGCATCTCGGCCTTCACCTCCGCAATCTCCTCCTCCATCAGGAAACGGCGGTCCAGCACGATACGGCAGCGGTCGGCGACGCAAGGCGAGGGCAGGCCGGTATAGTCGATCTCCTGTTCCGGCTCACCGCCATGGATCGAGTTGATGTTCAGCGTCGATTGCTTCGCGCCTTCGGGCACCACCGGCATGGCGGTGCGCTTGGAGGCCAGGAGGGGGTAGAGGCTCGCCTCCATCTCCTCCAGCACCGCGCCCATGTGGCGGATGGCGCTGTCGCCCAGGAACGGCATCGAGCCATGCGCGATGCGGCCATGGGTCTCGACCTCGGCCCACCAGACGCCGCGATGGCCCAGGCAGATGCGATCCTTGTTGAGCGGCTCGGGGATGATGACGTGCTGGACCCTTTCGGGACTGAACCAGCCATGTTCGGCCAGGTAGGCCACCCCGCCATAGCCCCCCGATTCCTCATCCGCCGTGGCGCTGATCTCGATGGCGCCGGAATAATCGGGGAAACAGGCGATAAACGCCTCGGCGGCGATGACCGAGGTGGCGAGCCCACCCTTCATGTCGCAGGTGCCGCGCCCGTAGATGCGCCCGTCCTTCAACTCGGCCCCGAAGGGATCGAAACTCCAGCCATGGCCGACCTCGACCACGTCGTGATGGCTGTTGAAATGCACGCACTCACCGGGGCCGCCCGATCCGTGATGGCGCGCGACCATGTTCCAGCGCTGGTATTTCTCGCTGTCGGCGGGCGCCCCCTTGGCGCGGATCATGTCGACATGGAAGCCCTTGCGCGCCAGCCGGTCGCTCAGGAAATCGCAGATCTGGTGGTAATGCCGCCCCGGCGGGTTCAGCGTGGCGATGCGCACGAGATCCTGGGTGAGGGCGATCAGATCGGCCTCGCGGGCGGCGATCTCGGCGAAGAGGCGGGTGGGGGTCGGGTTGGTCATGCCCCATACTCTGCGCGCCGCGTGACCGGCCCGCAAGCCCCCGCATTTGGGTTGGAGCGGGCGCGCGAACGCGCTAAGACCTTGGACGAGTTCGGATATGGGGTGATGCCGCGATGAGATGGGCCCGCTGGATAATTCTGCTGCTGATCGCGGCCGCGATCGGGGCCGTGCTGCATTACAACCTGCCGCAGCGCGACGTGGTGCGGGTGGTGGAGACGACCGAGATCCGGATCGACTTCTCGGCCTGGAACCGGCCCTTCTATACCTCGGGCGACTCGGGCGGCGGCACCAACCTGGACCAGCGCGACATCCGCTTCATCCGCACCATCCGCCCCGATGGCCGCCCGTCGGTCTATCGCAACGAGGATACCGGCTGGTTCGGCTGGCCGCCCTATTTCAAGACCGACAGCGAGGATCTGCAGACCGAGGCGGGGGCGCTGGTTTCGGATGCGGACAGCCCCGACTGGGTGCTGGTGACGCATTACGGCTGGCGGTCGAACCCGCTCTCGATCTATCCCAACGCGATCTCGATCCGGCCCGTGGACGGCCCGGATGACAAGCCCTTCCCCTGGTCCAACATCATCGTCCTGGCGCTGCTGGTGCTGGCGGGTTTCGCGCTCTGGCGGCTTTGGGAGCGGTTCGAGGAGCGGGTTGTCGTGCCGATTGTCGATGGCGTGTTGGTGCGCTGGGCCAAGCTCAAGGACTGGGTCCGGGGCCGCTGACCGGTCCGCGTCAGGCCCCCTCGCGGGAGCCCTCCTTGAACCGGATTGCCATGGATGGGTGCGCGGGGGGCGGTCTTCGCGAAGAGGCCGGGTCGCAAGCCCATGCGTCAGGGCTCAGGTATTTGGACGAAGAAGATGACGGCAATCGGGCTCAGATCTTCCATCACCGCCCGAAACGACGTCGAAGGCGTCGCAACCCGCAGGTGAACATCGCCTCAGTCGAATTTCCGCGACGGGGCCAGCACCACGGCCTCACCCTTGAGCACCGGTTTGCCGTCGATGCTGCATTCGGTCACCATCACAACCTTGCGCTTGGCGATATCCATGTCGGTCACGCGGACCTCGGCGCGCACGATGTCGCCGGGGCGCACGGGCGCGAGGAATTTCAGCGTCTGGCCGAGATAGACGGTGCCATGGCCCGGCAACTGTTCCCCGATCACGGCCGAGATCAATCCCGCCGTCAGCATCCCATGCGCGATGCGGCCCTCGAAGATTGTGTCCTGCGCATAGGCGTCGTCCAGATGCACCGGGTTGTGATCGGTGGAGACCTCGGCGAACAGTTCGATATCCCGATCCGTCACTTCTTTTACAAGATGTCGGGTCATGCCGATCTCGATATCTTCGATGCAGATCGTGCCGCGGGGGAAGTTGTCCAGCATATCCGGGATCCTGTCAGCCATTTGGCAAGATCATAGACCAGAATCGAAAATGCTGCAATGCAGAAGTAATATAAAGTCAAGTGAATGGCCGTTTGGTGAAATTAAATTACGAGAACCCTATCGCAGATAGCCGATCGACCAGCGGGCCGAAAGCTGCGCCTCGTCCAGATAGGCCGCCAGTTTCTCCGGGTCGGGCTGGCCGGATGTGCCGGTTTCGCCCCGTGCCAGGCCGCCAGTGATGAAGAGCGCGTCGATCCCCTCGCCAAGCGCGCCCTGGATGTCGGTGCGGATGCCGTCGCCCACGGCCAGCACGCGCTCGGGCGCAAAATCGACCTGCAACTGCGCCAGCCGCATCCGGGCCAGTTCATAGATCGGGGCGTGCGGCTTGCCGAAATAGAGGCTCTCGCCGCCCATCTCGGTGTAGAGCGCGGCAATCGCGCCGGCGCACCATTCCCGTGCCTCGCCGCGATCGACCACGATATCGGGATTGGCGCAGAGCAGCTTGAGCCCGCGCGCCTTGGCGGAGAGCAGTTGCGGGCGCAAGGTTGACGGGTCGGCCTTCGGGTCGAAGGGGCCGGTGCAGACGATGCCCTCGGCCTGTTCCAGGTCGACTCGCTCGATCTCGACCGCGTCGCCGACGATCTCCATGGGCGCGAAGAAGCCTTCGTCATGCGCCTCGCCGATATGCCAGACCTTGTGGCCCACCATGCCGCGCAGCATCGCGGCCCGCGCGCTGTCGCCCGAGGAGGCGATGATGTCCCAACAGTCGCGCGGCACGCCCAACTTGCCCAATTGCCGCTCGACGCTGGCGCGCGGGCGGGGCGAGTTGGTCAGTAGCAGCACGGTGCCGCCGCCTGCCTTGAAGCCGCGCAAAGCCGCGACCGCGTCGGGAAAGGCGGTCAACCCGTCATGCAGGCAGCCCCAGAGATCGCAATAGAGCACGTCATAGCGGTCGGAGACCTCGGAGAGGGCGGAGATGATCTGGGTCATGGCGGGCCTCCTGGGTTGCGGGTCGCACCCATGAATAGGGGCGCGGTGCAGGATTTGGAAGGGGTAGGCGGGCCCGCCCGCCCACCCCTTTTTCGGGGCGCTGCCCGTCGCCATTGTCGCTCGGACCAATGGTGCAACAATGACGACCCCCGAGGTATTTCCGGCAAAATGAAAGGGGTCCGGGGGCCTGGCGTCAGAGCGTGATGCGGAAGCGGGCGAAGCCATCGGGGCCGTCGCCCGCCGGTTCGATCTCGACCCCCGGAACGCCGTCGGCATAGGGGGCCGCATCGGGGCCGGTATCGAACAGCACCGTGGTGTCCGCGAGCGGGGCGAAGGACCAGTTGCCATCCGCCGCCGGGTTGATGGTGCCCTGTTCCACGATATAGCGCACGATCACGTCGCGGTTGGTGTCGGGGCCCTCGAACACGGTGGTTTCCGGCGAGGCGCCGGGGAAGTCGCCGCCGCCGCCCGCGCGGTAGTTGTTGGTGGCCACGATGAACTCCATGTCCGGTGTCACCGGCGCACCGTTATAGGTCAAGTTGACGATCCGCTGCGCATCGGGGTTGAGCGGCTCGCCGCGCGCGGTGAAGCGCGAGGGCTGGCTCAGGTCGATCTGGTAGTCCACCCCGTCGATCACGTCGAAATTGTAGGAGGGGAATTCGTCGTTCAGCAACACCTGGTCCTGTTCGCCCGGCGTGATCTGGTTGAAGATACCGGCGGAGCGTTCCAGCCAGGCCTGCAATTGTTCCCCATTGATGCGCACTGCGCGCACCGTGTTGGGGTAGAGGTAGAGGTCGGCCACGTTGCGGATCGCTACGTCGCCCACGGGCACGTCGGTATAGTATTGCGGCCCGCCCCGGCCCCCGGCCTTGAAGGGCGCGGCGGCCGACAGGATCGGCAGGCCCTCATGCTCGGTGCCCGCCATCATCTGCTCGATATACCAGATCTGCGCGATCGAGACGATCTGCACCGAAGGGTCATCGGCGACCAGCGCGAAATAGCTGTGCAGCGGCGCCTCGGTCCGGCCCACGGCGCGGCGGACATAATCCAGCGTCGCCTCATGTTCCTCTTGCGCGGCGGCCTCGACCTCCTCAACGCTCTCGACCAGGGCCGTGATCGAGCGGTCCTCGTTGCGCATCGAGATGGGGCGGGCCTCGGTCTCATGCGCGACGATGCGCCAGGCGCCGCCCTCGCGCGCCAGCATCAGGTCGATGAGGCCCATATGGCTGCCCCAGAAGCCGCCCATCGTGGCGGGCTTGCCCATGATCGTGCCGGTATCGGCATCGACCCCGGCGGCCTCTGCGTAATCCGGGCCGGGGAAGACGCGGTGATGGTGGCCGGTCAGGATCGCGTCGATGCCTTCGACGGCGGCCAGCGGGATCGAGGCGTTTTCCTGGCCATCGACATGATCCGCCTCGCCGATGCCGGAATGCGATAGCGCGATGATCAGGTCGGCGCCTTCCTCGCGCATTTGCGGAACATAGGCGCGCGCGGTTTCCACGATGTCGCGGGCCTGCACGTTGCCCTCCAGGTGCTGGCGGTCCCAGTTCATGATCTGCGGCGGCACGAAGCCGATGAGCCCGATCCGGATGTCATGCGTCTCGCCCGCGCCATCGGTCATCTGGTGGTCGAAGATCGCGTAGGGCGGCACAAGCGTCACGTCTTCGCGCGGGCCTGCCCCCATCTCGCGGACGACATTGGCCGAGATCACGGGGAAATTCGCGCCCGAGACCGTGTTCATCAGGAAATCCAGCCCGTAATTGAACTCGTGATTGCCGAGCGTCGAGCCCTGGTAGCCAAGCACGTTCATCGCCGAGATGATCGGGTGCATGTCACCCTCGGACATGCCGCGCTCATAGGCGATGTAATCGCCCATCGGGTTGCCTTGCAGGAAATCGCCATTGTCGAGCAGGAGCGAATTGGTGCTTTCGTCGCGCACCGCCTGGATCAGCGCCGCGGTGCGGCTGAGGCCCACGGTATCGACGGGGCGGTCGCCGTAATAATCATAGGGGAAGACATGCACATGCAGGTCGGTCGTCTCCATGATCCGCAGATGCGCCTGGTTGGCCTGCGCATTGGCGGAAAACGGGTGCAGGGCGATGAAGCTGGCAGAGCCTGCAAGGAACGTGCGGCGGTCGATGATGAATGCCATGGGGGAACCCTCCTGTCGGTATCGGCTTGTTATCCGTATGCCCCGATCATGACGGTTTTTTACCAACCGGTCAGTGATTCCTTGCCTCGCCCGCCGAACGCGCAAAAAAAGGGGCGGCCCGTTCGGAACCGCCCCTCGCAATATCACCGCATCGCAGGGTTTTCGGGTTACATCGCCAGGTTCGGGATGATCTGTTTCTTGCGGCTGACGACACCCGGCAGCACCACGGTGTCGGCGTCGCCGCAGACGGTGGCAAAGCTCTTCTCTGCCACCTGCCGGGTCAGCGCGTTGGGGATCAGCATGGTGCTTTCCTCGTTCAGGATGTCGACGACGAAGAGAAGAACCTGATCGACGCCATCTTCTTCCGCGACGGCCTTCATGCTCTCCATCAGGCTGGCCTTGCGGTCCAGAACCGTGTCGGGCGAGGTGGTCTCCAGGACCGAGACGCGGAACTTGGTCTCGCCGACGGCATATTCCTTGCTGTCCATGCGCAGCAATTCGGCATCCGAGAAGCGCGAGACATCGGATTTGGCGGCGAACATCTCGGCGGCGTAGTCGCCCACGTCGATCCCCAGATCCCCGGCCAGCGCCGCCACGACATCGCGGTCGGCCTGGGTCGTGGTGGGCGAGCGGAATTCCAGCGTGTCCGAGAGGATGCAGGACAGCATCGCGCCCTTGATCGCCTCGGGCATCTTGGCGGCATCCGCGCCCATCAGGTCATGCATGATGGTGGCGGTGCAGGCGACGGGGCGGATGGTGATGTCGATCGGGCCTTTCGTTTCCAGACCGCCGACCAGCTTGTGATGGTCGATGATGGCCTGGATGTCGGTGGCGTTGATCCCCTCGGGCAGTTCGGCGGGGTTGTTGGTGTCCACGATGACCACGGGCGTGCCGGGTGCCACCTCCGAGATGATCTCGGGCTTGTCGAGGTTCCAGCGCTCCAGCACGAAGGCGGCTTCGGTGTTGGGCTCACCAAGCAGGCGGGCGCTGGCGGTCTCGCCCATCACCTCGTTCAGATACCAGGCCCAGATCAGGGGCGAGCCGGTGGAATCGGTGTCGGGGGATTTGTGGCCGAATACGAGTGTGGTCATGGGTCAGGGTCCGTCAATCATGTGCGAAATCTGGCGTCTTATAGGGGCGCGGGGCGGGCTTGTCATGGGGCGATTGCACGCGGGCGGCTTTGCAGCGGGCGCAAGGGGCGGTGGGCGCGCGATTTGTTTCGGCGCGGTTGTTGACAGGCGCGGGGCCGCCGCATATCTACCCTCCGTTATCACTCGACAGGGATGAGTGCTAACGACAGGTATAACACGAACCGAAGGAGAGTTCGACAGATGGCATTTGCACCTCTGCATGACCGGGTTCTGGTCGAGCGCATTGAAAGCGACGAAAAGACCGCAGGCGGCCTGATCATCCCCGACAGCGCGAAAGAGAAACCCGCCGAAGGCAAAGTGGTTGCCGTTGGCGCCGGTGCCAAGGACGAGGATGGCGACCGCATCGCCATGGACGTCAAGGAAGGCGACAAGGTCCTGTTCGGCAAGTGGTCCGGCACCGAGATCACGCTTGACGGCAAGGAACTGCTGATCATGAAGGAAAGCGACATCCTCGGGATCATTTCCTGAGCGCTCGCTGACCTCCAACCCGAATTTCAAGAGATAGGAGCAAGCTGACATGGCTGCCAAGGACGTCAAATTTGACACCGATGCCCGCAACCGCATGCTGAAAGGCGTGAACATCCTCGCCGATGCGGTCAAAGTTACCCTCGGCCCCAAGGGCCGCAACGTGATCCTCGACAAATCCTTCGGTGCGCCCCGCATCACCAAGGACGGCGTCACCGTCGCCAAGGAAATCGAGCTGGACGACAAGTTCGAGAACATGGGCGCGCAGATGGTGAAGGAAGTCGCTTCCCGCACCAATGACGAAGCCGGCGACGGCACCACGACCGCCACCGTGCTGGCCCAGGCCATCGTCAAGGAAGGCCTCAAGCAGGTTGCCGCCGGCCTGAACCCGATGGACCTCAAGCGCGGCATCGACATGGCCGTGACCAAGGTCATCGCGCATATCAAATCCTCTGCCCGCGACGTGTCCGACAGCGCCGAAGTGGCCCAGGTCGGCACCATTTCCGCCAATGGCGAAGCCGAGATCGGCCGCCAGATCGCCGACGCGATGCAGAAGGTCGGCAATGACGGCGTCATCACCGTCGAGGAAAACAAGGGCCTGGAGACCGAAACCGAAGTCGTCGAAGGTATGCAGTTCGACCGCGGTTACCTCAGCCCCTATTTCGTCACCAACCCCGACAAGATGATCGTGGACCTGGAAGACGCCGTGATCCTGCTGCACGAGAAGAAGCTCTCCTCGCTGCAATCCATGGTTCCGCTGCTCGAATCCGTGATCCAGAGCCAGAAGCCGCTGCTGATCATCGCCGAGGACGTGGAAGGCGAAGCGCTGGCCACCCTCGTGGTCAACAAGCTGCGCGGCGGTCTGAAGATCGCGGCCGTCAAGGCACCGGGCTTCGGCGATCGCCGCAAGGCCATGCTGCAGGACATCGCGATCCTGACCGGCGGCCAGGTGATCTCGGAAGACCTGGGCATGAAGCTGGAAAATGTCACCATGGACATGCTCGGCTCGGCCAAGAAGATCTCGATCACCAAGGACGAGACCACCATCGTGGACGGGGCCGGCGAGAAGGCGGAGATCGAAGCGCGCGTCGCCCAGATCCGCACCCAGATCGAGGAAACCACCAGCGATTACGACAAGGAAAAGCTGCAAGAGCGCGTGGCCAAGCTGGCCGGCGGTGTTGCCGTGATCCGCGTCGGTGGCATGACCGAAGTGGAAGTGAAAGAGCGCAAGGACCGCGTTGACGATGCGCTGAACGCCACCCGTGCGGCGGTTCAGGAAGGGATCGTTGTCGGTGGCGGCGTTGCCCTCGTGCAGGGCGCCAAGGCGCTTGACGGCCTGACGGGTGCGAACTCGGATCAGGATGCCGGTATCGCCATCGTGCGCCGCGCGCTGGAGGCCCCGCTGCGCCAGATCGCGGAAAACGCCGGTGTCGACGGCGCCGTCGTCGCGGGCAAGATCCGCGAAAGCGATGACCTCAAGTTCGGCTTCAACGCGCAGACCGAGGAATATGGCGACATGTTCAAGTTCGGCGTGATCGACCCGGCCAAGGTTGTCCGCACCGCACTGGAAGATGCAGCATCCGTTGCGTCGCTCCTGATCACCACCGAGGCGATGGTCGCTGACCGTCCCGCCAAGGAAGGTGCTGGCGGCGGCGGCATGCCCGACATGGGCGGCATGGGCGGCATGGGCGGCATGATGTAAGACGGATTTCCCCAAGGAAATCCGGCTGGTTGCGGCAGTCGCTTGCCCTCTGGGGGGCAAGCGATGAAAGCAACACCGCCAGTTTATTCAGAAGAAGGGGCTGCCAACCGGCGGCCCCTTTTTTCTTTCCTCACCGTTCCGCGGCGACCAGCCTCGGCTCAACCAGTCGCCCGGCCTCGTCGTTCAGCGCACTGTAGGTGTCGATCACGATCTTCCTGATCCAGACCGAGGCCGGATCACTGGCCAGCCGCGAGGACCAGAAGAACCTTGTCCGGAACGGCGGCAGGTCGATCTGCGGGACCAGCGGAACAAGGCCATATCTCTGCATGTCCCAGGCCATCTGGATGCGGGGAAACGTGCCGATCATGTCACTATTGGCCAGAAGCGGCCCGACGCTGGAGAACTCGGAAATCAGCGCCCCGATGCGCCGGTCGGGCGCGGGCGTCGCACTGCGCTTGTCGAAAGGGCTCGGCGCGTCATTGGCGATCGCCACCTGCACATGCGGATAGGTCGACCACGCCTCCGGCCCCCAATGGGCCAGTGCCGGATGCCCCGCCCGCACGAAGCTGGTCCAGATGAAGCTTGGAACCTCGACCTCCTCCAGACCATCGGGCAGCCGTGTCTCGCCCGCCAGGTGGGCCAGGTCCACCAGCCCCTCGGCGACGGCGGCATAGACCGCGCGCGGGGCCAACAGCCATTCGAGCTTGGCCTTGGGTGCGGCTGCGTGAAGCGTGTTCATGACCTCCGACAGCACCCGCCCCGAGATCGGGCAGGCGATGCGGAACACCCGGTCGCTGGTCGCCGGATCAAAGGGCTCGGGCGGCGCAAGAACACGCCTGATACCGCGCAGGATCGGGCGCACATCCTCGATCAGCGCGACGGCGAAGGGGCTGGCCAGCATCTGCCCGCCGACCTTCACCAACACGGGATCGTCCAGTTGCTCGCGCAGCCGCGCCAGCGCGTGACTGACCGCCGAGGGGGTCTTTCCAAGCACCTGCGCCGCGCCGGCAACGCTGCCCTCGCTCATCAGCGCCTCGAAAACCACGAGCAAATTCAAGTCGATCCGGTGAAGCTGAATTTCCTTCATGACCGCTGAAAACCTTTCGTTTGAGCGCCGCCCCATCTTCGCGCAAGCTGCCCTCACCGCACAATCAATTTCCGAAACCTTCCTGAAAGGACCCATGCCATGGGACTGCAAATTATTGGCTCCGGCTTTGGCCGCACCGGCACGATGTCGACGAAAATCGCGCTTGAGCAACTGGGCTTCGGCCCCTGTCACCACATGACCGAAGTGATGGCCAACCCCGACCAGCCGCCGCATTGGGATGCGCTGGCAGAGGGCCGCGAGGTCGATTGGGCCGACGTCTTCGCGGGCTACAGCTCGCAGGTCGATTTCCCCGGTGCCGCCGTCTGGCACCAGCTTTCCATCGCTTTCCCCGACGCCAAGGTGATCCACACCGAGCGCCCGGAGGAGGAGTGGTGGGCGAGTTACTCCAAGACCATCGGCAAGTTCTTCGCCCTGCGTGAAACCATGCCCCTGCCGCCCCCCATCGCGGCGATTTTCGAGACCATGGACAAGCTCTTGATCAAGGACGTGTTCGGCGGGCTCGACCGCGAAAGCTCAATCAAGGCCTACCGGCGCAACAATGCAAAAGTGCGCGAGGTCATCCCCGCCGACCGCCTGCTGGTCTTCACGCCCGCCGATGGCTGGGAACCGCTCTGCCGGTTCCTTGGCGTGGCGACGCCTGCGGGCGATTTCCCGCGCAGCAATGCCCGCGACGAGTTCTGGCAGCATTTCGGCGGCGAACCGGCGATGCCCGCCGCCGAGTGATCCCGGCAAACCTGCCCCCCCTGAGCCGACGCCCCCGCACAGACCTGCGGGGGCGTCTGGCGTGATTTTCTGCCGTCATGGGGCTTTCCTTTCGGCGCCGCTTTCGGCACTGCTTTGCCCCATGACGCTGCCGCCCCTGACCTTCACCAATGCCCGCGTGCTGACGCCGGATGGCCTTGGCGCGGCCCCGCTCTGCGTCGTCAAGGGCCAGATCGCTCCCGCTCCGGGCCGCGCGGGCCGCGAGATCGACCTCTCGGGCTTTCTCATCCTGCCCGGCATCGTCGATCCGCATGGCGACGGGTTCGAACATCACATGGCCCCCCGACGCGGCGCGGCGACCGATATGGGGCAGGGCTTGCAGGCGGTCGAGGCCGAGCTGGCCGCCAACGGCATCACCACCGCGATGCTGGCCCAGTTCTGGAGTTGGGAGGGCGGGATGCGCAGCCCCGATTTCGCGCGCGCCCTCGTCGCGGCGCTGCGCGACCACGACGCGCGGGCCGACCTGCGGGTGCAGTTGCGGCTTGAGATCGGCCTGCATGAGGAGTTCGACGCGGTGCTGGATTTCGTCGCGGCCAACCGCATCGGCCATGTCGTCTTCAACGATCACCTGCCGCATCGCCAACTGGCCGCGGGCAAGCGCGTGCCGCGCCTGGAGGGGCAGGCGCTGAAATCGGGCCGCTCGCCTGCCGCGCATCAGGCGCTGTTGCAGGCTTTGCATGACGGGATGGGCACGGCCCGCGCCCGTCTGCCCGCCCTCTGCGCCGGGATGCAATCGCAAGGCGTGATCCTGGGCAGCCATGACGATGCAACGGCAGCGGCGCGCGAGACCTGGCGCGGGCTTGGCGCGCGCATTGCCGAGTTTCCCACCACGCGCGAGGCCGCCGACGCGGCGCGGGACGCGGGCGATCCCATCGTCATGGGGGCGCCCAATGTCGTGCGCGGCGGCAGCCACGACAAACGCCTGCCCGCGCGCGAATTGCTCGACGCCGGGGCCTGCACCGCGCTGGCCTCGGATTACCACTACCCCGCGCCTCTGGGGGCCGCGCGCAGGTTGGTGGCCGAGGGCTGGCCGCTGGAACGGGCCTGGCCGCTGGTCTCCGAAACCCCCGCGCGCCTGTTGGGGCTGACCGACCGGGGCGTGCTGTCGCCCGGCAAGCGCGCCGATCTTGTCGTGCTGGACCCCGGTTTGAGCCGCGTCCAGATGACCATGGCGGGCGGCGCCGTCACCTATCTGGCGGGGCCGATCCTGAGCCGGGTGCTGGCATGAGCGGCCCCCGCCTGGCGCTGCTGACCGCGCTTACCATGCTGGCCTTTGCGGCCAATTCCATCCTCAACCGGCTGGCCGTGGGGGCGGAGCTGATCGACCCGATGGGCTTCGCGCTGGTGCGGGTCGTGTCCGGCGCGCTGATACTGGTCCTGCTGGCCGTGGCGCAGCACCGCGCCCTGCCGATGCTGGCGCGCGGTCGGGGTGTGGGCGCGCTGTCGCTGAGCCTCTACCTGATCGGGTTCTCCATCGCCTATGTGCATCTCGATGCCGGGATCGGGGCGTTGATCCTGTTCGGCCTGGTTCAGATCACGATGTTCGCGGGCGCCGTGATCGGCGGAGAGCGGGTAACGCCCCTGCGCTGGACCGGGGCGGGCGTGGCCTTTGCAGGTCTGGCCTGGCTGCTCTGGCCTGCGGGCAGCCTTCAGGTGCCATGGGTGGGCGCGGGCGCGATGGCGCTGGCGGGGGTCGGATGGGGGCTTTATTCGCTGGCCGGGCGGAAGTCCGCGGACCCGCTGAGCGCGACGGCGGCGAGTTTCCTCTGGGCGGTGCCCATCTGTGCCGTGGTCCCGATGCTGCTGCCCGCGCAGATCGACGGCGTGCCGATGACGGGCGCGGGGATTGCGCTGGCGGTCCTCTCGGGCGCGGTCACATCCGGGCTTGGCTACGCGCTCTGGTATCACGTGCTGCCGCGGTTGCAGGCGGCGGTGGCGGGGCTGGTGCAGCTCTCGGTGCCGGTGATCGCGGTCCTGGGCGGCGCGGTTCTGCTGGCCGAGCCCGCCAGCCTGCGCACACTCGGCGCGGGCGCGGTGGTTCTGGGGGGCATCGCGCTTGGCCTCTGGCCGCGTCAGCGCAGGATCGGCTCCAGCGGATCGTAGAGGATGCCTTGCCCCCAGGCGGCTGCGGCAAGGCTGTCGGGCTTGGCTTTCAGCCCCGCCATTTCAGCCCGCGAGAACAGCCTGCGATGCGTCACCACGCCCTCCGGGTCGCGCCAGCTGTCGTCGATCCGGCCCGCAAGCAATGTGCAGCGGAAATAGAGATCGACCTGGTGGAACGAGCTTTTCGGATCGTGAAACTCGTTGATCAGGCAGGGGTCGCCGACCGATACGGTCAGGCCGGTTTCCTCGTGAAACTCGCGCGCCAGGTTCTCGGGCAGGGACCTGCCCCGATCCACCCCGCCGCCGGGTGCACACCAAAGGCCGCCGCGATGCCCCGGCCAGGCATTGACCAGAAGCAGGCAGTCGTCGATCAGGAGGAGGCCGCGGGCGGCAAGGCGGGGGCAGGGCATGGGCGGGATGCTGCACCCCGCACGCGCCGGATGCAAGCCGGGGCTTGGCGGGGGGGTGCAAAAGCCCTAGATGCGACGGCATGACACGCCGACTGCCCCCCGTGCTGGCCCTCATCGCGGCCGTGATCCTGCCCGGCTCCGCGCGGGCCGATTGCGTCATCCTGCTGCACGGCCTGGCGCGCAGTTCCATGTCGCTCTGGGTACTGGAGGAGGTGCTGGAGCGCGAAGGCTACCAGGTGGTCAACCGCGACTACCCCTCGACCCGCGCGCCGATCGAGGAGTTGGCCCCGCAGGCGATAATCCCCGCGCTGGAGGAATGCGGCGACCAGCCGACCCATTTCGTGACCCATTCGATGGGCGGCATCCTGCTGCGCTATTGGGTGCAGCAAGACCGGCCCGAGAACCTGGGCCGCGTCGTCATGCTGGCGCCGCCCAACCAGGGCTCGGAACTGGTCGACCGCCTCGGCACGTTCGAGCCGTTCGAGTGGATCCACGGGCCCGCCGGACTGGAGCTGACCACCGGCACCGACAGCCTGATCAGCAGCCTGCCGCCGGTCGATTTCGAACTGGGCGTGATCGCGGGCTACGTGACGCTGAACCCGATCACCTCGGCCCTGATCGAGGGCGCGGATGACGGCAAGGTTTCGGTCGAGAGCACGCAGGTGGCGGGGATGTCGGATTTCCTGGCGCTGCCGGTCAGCCATACCTTCATGATGAACAACCCGACCGTGGTGCTGGAGGTGCTGACCTTCCTTCAGACGGGCGCCTTCAACCCCGAGCCGACCCTGCTGGACCATATCGAGGTGCTGTCGCCCTGACGGGCGGGCGCGGGCGGCGCGGCTCGGGCCCCCTGGCGGGAGCCCTCGCCGCGCCGCATTGCCATGGGAAAGGCGGGAGGTCGGTTTTCCGGGTTGGGCGTGGGCGCTGGTGGTGGCAGCGGAATTGAGTATTTGGACCAAGAAGATGGGGAAGGTTCGTGTCAGGTGGCGGGGCCGGTGACGCGGTTCAGGTGGCCCATCTTGCGGCCCGCGCGGGTCTCGGATTTGCCGTAGAGATGGACCTGGGTGCCCGGGGTGGCGGCGGCCTGTGCGGCGCGGGCGACATCTTCGCCGATCAGGTTCTCCATCACCACATTGGCATGCCGCGTGCCGTCGCCCAGGGGCCAGCCCGCGATGGCGCGGATATGCTGCTCGAACTGATCGACGGCGCATCCCGCCTGCGTCCAGTGGCCGGAATTATGCACGCGCGGCGCGATCTCGTTGACGATGAGGCCCGAGGGCGTCACGAAGAGCTCCACCCCCATCACGCCGACATAGTCCAGCGCGGTCAGGATCCGCGCGGCCAGCAGGACGGCATCGGTGCGCAGGCTGGCGGGGATCGTGGCAGGCACGGTGGTGGTGGCGAGGATGCCGTCCTTGTGGACGTTCTGGCCGGGATCGTAGCAGGCGATCGCGCCGTCGCGCCCACGCGCGGCGATCACGGAGATCTCCATCGAGAAGTCGACAAAGCCTTCCAGGATCGCGGGCGCGCCATTGAGGCTGGCCAGCGCCCGGCCCGTGTCCTCGGGCGTCATGATCCGGGCCTGCCCCTTGCCGTCATAGCCGAAGCGGCGGGTTTTCAGGATCGCGGGCGTGCCGATGCGGGCGAGGGCGGCGTCGAGATCCGCGGCACTGTCCACGGGCGCGAAGGGCGCGGTGGCAAGGCCCAGATCGGCCAGGAAGGTCTTCTCAGTCAGCCGGTCCTGGCTGGTCTCCAGCGCCGCGCGCGAGGGATAGAGCGGTTTCGCGGCCGAGAGCACATCCAGCGCGTCGGCGGGGATGTTCTCGAATTCGAAACTGATGAGGTCGACCGCATCGGCGAAGCGGCGGAGCGCGTCGAGATCGTCGTATCCCGCTTGCGTGACCTCAGCCGCGACATCGGCCGCGGGTGCGGCCCCGGGTTCATAGATATGCGTCTTGTAGCCGAGCCGCGAGGCCGCGACCGAGAGCATCCGGCCAAGCTGCCCGCCGCCGAGGATACCGATGGTCTTGCCGGAGGCAAGCGGTGTGTCGGTCTTGCCGGAGGGCAGGGGGTCAGTCATCGCGGGGCTCCTCGGGGATCGAGGCGGAGAGGGCGGCGCGCCAATCATCCAGCCGTTGCGCCAGCGCGGGATCGCCAAGCGCCAGGATGCCCGCCGCCATCAGCCCCGCATTCTTCGCGCCCGCCGCCCCGATCGCCATGGTCGCCACCGGGTAGCCGCGCGGCATCTGCAAGATGGAATAGAGGCTGTCGACACCCGAGAGCGCCTGCGTCCGCACCGGCACGCCGATCACCGGCAGCCGCGTCTTGGAGGCCATCATGCCAGGCAGATGCGCCGCCCCGCCCGCGCCCGCGATGATCACCTTCAGACCGCGCCCGACCGCGCCCTTGCCGTAGTCCCAAAGCCGGTCCGGCGTGCGATGCGCCGAGACGATGCGCGCCTCGAACGCCACGTCCAGTTCCGCCAGCACATCGGCGGCCTCGCGCATGGTGGCCCAGTCGGACTGGCTGCCCATGATGATGCCGACCTCTACCCTGTCCATGCGATGCAACCCCTTGCTGGCCCGTCATAAAGAAGCGCGCACTATAGCCATGGCAGGCGGTTACGCAATGATGTCCGGGGTCAGTTCATCCTCGATGCGCGCGATCCGGTCCTTCAGCGCCAGCTTCTGCTTTTTCAGCCGCCTCAGCGTCAGCTGATCGGGCCGCCGGTTGTCCTCCAGCGCCGCGATGGCATCATCGAGGTCGCGATGTTCGCGCATCAAGACGCGCAGTTTGACGCGCAGCACGTCCTCATGGCTCATATCGGCGGGTGTGGTCATCTGTCGGGCAGGCCCCCTGGGGGTTGAGTCGGGCAGGTCGCGAGCCCGGAGGATAGCGGATTTGCCCTGCATGGCAAAGCGCCCGGAGCCTTGCAGCGCCCCCTTTGCGCCCCCATATCATGACCCAGAGGCCGCCGAAACGGGGCCGCAGCACGCAGATCGCTTAGCAAAGGATGTGCCCGATGACGAAACTGACCCTGGGATCGCACCCCTTCCTGTTGGGGTTTGACCAGCTGGAGCGGCTGGTAGAACGCACTGCCAAATCCGGCAATGATGGCTACCCCCCTTATAATATTGAACAAAAAGACGAGAATACCTACCGGATCACGCTGGCCGTGGCAGGCTTTGCCGAAGGCGACCTGAGTATCACGGTCGAGGATCGGCAACTGGTCGTCCGGGGTCGCAGCCGCGACGACGCGGAAGACCGGGTCTTCCTGCACCGCGGCATAGCGGCGCGGCAGTTCCAGCGCAGCTTCGTGCTGGCTGAAGGGGTCGATGTGGCCGGGGCGGCATTGGAGCATGGCCTCCTGCATATCGACCTGAAACGGTCGGTTCCCGAGAACGTGATCCAGACCATTCAGATCAACAGCGGAGGGCCTTCCAATGGATGAGCTTAGACCCATCGCGAAACCGGGCCAGCGGCCCATCGTCTATATTCGCAAGGTCGAGGTCGATGACCTGCCCGAGGATATTCGCGCGCAGGCGCAGGGCGCGGGCCTGTCCGAGCTTTACGCCATCGGCAACGAGAATGGCGAGCAACTGGCGCTGGTGCGCGACCGCAAGCTGGCCTTCACGGTCGCGCGGCAAAACGACATGAAGCCGGTCAGCGTCCACTGATCCGGCAGATGCGCGCCTGCGACAAGCCGCGGGCGCGCCCGGTCCAAGACAGCGGCGCCAGGCGCGCCTAGCCTTCGGGGCAATGTTCCCCCTGTTCCCGAAGGATTATTCAAATGACATTCCGCCATGCCCTTGCCGCCGCCGTCCTGACGGCGCTGGCCCTGCCCGCCGCCGCGCAGGATTATGAGAACTGCCAGTGGCAGAGCAACGAAGGCCGGATCGCGCAAAGCTATGAGCTTGTCGGCCCCGCCGCCTGCGAGGCGTTATGCACCGAGACCGAAGGCTGCTCCTCGTGGTATTACATCCCCCACAATTTCAACCCGACCGGAGGTCCGGGCGAATGCGGGCTCTATGGCGCGGCATCGGACGCGCAGCCCCATGACCGCGAATATTGCGGCACCGTCGGATCGGAGTGATGCGGGGCCTGCTCCTGGCCGCGCTGATCGCGGCACCGGGCGTGGCGCTGGCGCAGGACGACCATGAGATGTGTTTCATGTCCGCCGTCACCGTCATGCTGCCCGCGCCCGACGATGCGCTGACCACCGAGGACTGCATCGCCGCCTGTCAGGCCAATACCGATTGCGTCGCCTGGACCTATCGCCCGCACGGTTTCGCGGCGGGCGAGATGCCGGGCACCTGCCGCCTGATGCCCGATGTCTACGAGACAACCGCGTCCGACAGCGCATTTTGCGGGCGCATCGGGCGCTGACAAGATCCGGCGCGCGGGGCCGCAATCGGAGCTGGCCCCGGCACATCATACAGCCGGTGTTTTTCATGAAGAATTGACAGATGGTCCGATAATTTGGCCAAATCCTCCCGCGCTGTCCCGGCGCGGGAGGGTTTGTCGTGGAAGATGTGCCGCCTCCGACCAGCATGAGGTTTTCGGCAGCGGCCCTGCCCGAGGCCGACCGGCTGGCCATCTGGCGCGAGGAATTCGGGCGCAAGTTCGTGCATCTCGACATCGCGCCGCTGCAGGACGATCCGCTGCGCTATGACGCCAGTTTCCAGTTGCTGGACACGGCCTCGGCAGGGCTCGGCACCATGTCGGCGGTGCGTTGTGAACGCTCGCGCCGGATGATCGCCGATTGCAACGATGACATCTTGATGCTGGTGCCGCTGACCGGGCGATTGCAGGTCGACCAGGCGGGGCAGGAGGCGACGCTTGGCCCCGGCGATGCGCTGGTGCGGCGGTCGGACGATCCCGGCTGCACCTGGTCCGAGGCCGGTCATTTCCTGACGCTGAGCCTGCCGCAGGCGGTCCTTGGCGCGAAGCTCGCGGATGCGGACCGGTTGCGGATGACCGTGCTGCCGGGGGGCAGCGGGGCGCTGCAACTGCTGGTGGGCTATGCGCGGCTGCTGTTCGAGGCACCCGGCGGGGCCGACCCGGCGCTCGGGCGGCTGGCGCGCGATCACCTGCTGGACCTTGCCGCCATGGCCATCGGGGCCAATCGCGATGCCTGGGTGCTGGCGCAGGAGGGCGGGGCGCGCGCGGCGCATCTGGCCGCGATCGACGCGAGCATCGCGCGCGGCCACCGCGATCCGGGCTTCGGGATGGCGCAGGTCTCGCGCGCGCTTGGGCTTTCACCGGGGCATATCCGCAAGTTGCTGGCCGCGCGCGGGGCCAGCCTGTCGGATCTTGTGATGGCGGCGCGGCTGGCCTCGGTGCGCGCCGACCTGACCGACCCGCGCCGCGCGGGCCTCCCGGTCAGCCAACTGGCCTACGCCGCGGGCTTCAACGACATCTCGTATTTCAACCGCGCCTTCCGCCGCCGCTACGATTGCACGCCCACGGATATGCGGGCGCGTAGCAGGGGCGCGTGATTACAGCGGGATGGTCAGCCGCAGGAAGGCCTGGAACCCGTCATCCTCGATCTCGCCGTAATCGAACAGACGATAGGAAATGCCGGGGCTCAGCATCATGCCGCCTGCCAGCGGGATCGCCATATAGGCATCGGCCCGACCATAGATCCCGCTGCCATCGGCCTGGAAACCGCCGCCGAACCCGTCCACATCGGCCCATCCATAGCCCAAATTCAGCGCCGCGCCGAAGGTGGGCACCGCGATGGAACTGCTGGAATAGCCGCCGCCGATCGGGGTCTCGAAGCCGAAGCCCACGAAGACGCCGGTGAAGGTCGAGGAGCCACTGGTCGGAAACACCGCGCCGCTGGCCTGCCGGAACGCCTCGACGCCGTTATTCTCATGCTCGACCCCGAAGGAATAGGTCAGGACCGGGGCCGAGGAATAGGCCGAGGAGGTGCCCCCCCCGGTGCTGAGCCAGGTCAGCGCCAGAAGCAGCCCCAGGCCGTTGCCAATGATGATATCCTCGGGGTTGCCGAAGCTTTGCACGGTGCGGCTGTCATCGGGAAACGGGATCCCGAAGCCAAGCGTGACCCGGTCAGGCCCCCGCGCCAGGCTGCTCGGCCCCCCGAAGCTGAAGGGCAGGCTCTGCGCGGTCGCGCCCGTTGCAAGTGTCGCGGAAATGATCAGGCCCGCGGCTGTTCTGAGGATCCGTTTCATGGCGTCTGTCCCTTGGATGTCTGTCCCGGGGATCAGCGTTCTCCCGATCCGCGCGGTTTTCAAGACGGCATGATTCGGAACCCGGACGCGCGGCAATCGGCTGTTTGCCCCTACACGCGTGGCGCGAAGGTCAAATCCCGGCTATCGTATGACGTGTGGGGCGGGATATTTTCCTTTGCGGCGAAGCTCATGCTTACGCAGCGTCAATCATGGGCGGTCAATCGCTTGCCCGCCCGCCGACGCCCCCCGCGCCCCCAAGGCGATGCAATTCTGCACCACAAAAGCGCATCGACCGGACGCGAGGGTGTCGCGCGCCCGGCCAATTCCTTCGCATATCACGCCCGGATCAGGCGGTGATCAGCCCCATCGATTCGAGCTTCAGCAGCACCTGTTGCGCGCAGTAATCCACGTCGGTGCCTTCGGTATCGACCACCAGTTCGGCATTGGTCGGCTCTTCATAGGGGTCCGAGATGCCGGTGAATTCCTTGATCTTGCCCTCGCGCGCCAGTTTGTAGAGGCCCTTGCGGTCGCGGCGTTCGCATTCCTCCAGGGAGGTCGCGACATGCACTTCGATGAAGGCGCCAAATTCCTCGATCATCTCGCGCACGGCGCGCCGGGTTGCGGTATAGGGCGCAATCGGTGCGCAAATCGCAATGCCGCCATTCTTGGTGATCTCGGAGGCGACATAACCGATGCGGCGGATGTTGATGTCGCGGTGCTCCTTCGAGAAGCCAAGCTCGCTCGACAGATGCTTGCGCACGACGTCGCCGTCCAGCAGCGTCACGGGGCGCCCGCCCTGTTCCATCAGCTTGACCATCATCGCGTTGGCGATGGTCGACTTGCCGGACCCGGAGAGGCCGGTGAAGAACACGGTAAAGCCCTGGTTGGACCGCGGCGGGCGGGTGCGGCGTAGCTCCTTGACCACTTCGGGGAACGAGAACCAATCGGGGATCTCCAGCCCCTCGGCCAGCCGACGGCGCAGTTCGGTGCCCGAGATATTGAGGACGGTGACGCCTTCCTCGATCTCGTCGGCGGGCTCATACTGGGCGCGTTCCTGGACATAGACCATGTGCTTGAAATCGACCATCTCGATGCCGATCTCGGCCTCATGCTCGCGCACCAGATCCTGGGCGTCGTAAGGTCCGTAGAAATCGACGCCCTGGCTGTTCTTGCCGGGGCCGGCATGGTCGCGCCCGACGATGAAATGGGTGCAGCCGTGGTTCTTGCGAATGAGCGCGTGCCACACCGCCTCACGCGGGCCGGCCATGCGCATGGCAAGGTTCAGCAGGCTCATCGTCGTGGTCGCCGCCGGGTATTTGTCCAGCACCGCCTCGTAGCAGCGCACGCGGGTGAAGTGATCGACGTCGCCCGGCTTGGTCATGCCGACGACGGGGTGGATCAGCAGGTTGGCCTGCGCCTCCTTGGCGGCGCGGAAGGTCAGTTCCTGATGCGCGCGGTGCAGGGGATTGCGGGTCTGGAAGGCGACGATCTTGCGCCAGCCAAGCTTGCGGAAATAGGCGCGCAGCTCGTTCGGCGTGTCGCGGCGGGCGCGGAAATCATAATGCGTGGGGGGCGTGATGCCGGTGATCGCGCCGCCCAGATAGACCGGACCGGCCACGTTGTGCAGGTAGTTCACCGACGGATGCGCGATGTCATCGGCCCCGAACACCATCTCGGCCTCGCGCGCCTTGTTCGGCACCCATTTGTCCGAGATCGACAGGATCGCCAGGATCACGCCTTCCTGATCGCGCAACGCGATGTCCTGGCCAGGCTCGACCCTTTTGGCGAACTCTTCCGACACGTCCAGCGTGATCGGCATCGGCCAGAGCGACCCATCGGCCATGCGCATGTTTTCCACGACGCCGTTGTAATCTTCCTCGGTCATGAAGCCCTTGAGCGGGTTGAAGCCGCCATTCATCAACAGCTCGATATCGCAGGTCTGGCGCGGCGTCAGATCCCAGGAGGTCAGGTCACCGGCCTCCAGTTTCAGCTTCTGGGCCGAATCGTAGGAGACATAGAGCTCCGGGATGGGGGCGTGTTGGGTCTGCATGGTCGTGGTCCTTTTCGGAAGGGAATTGGGTCCGCTGGAAACGCCGGTCAGTTCGGCGTGCAGGGCGTGATATTCGGCGCGTTTTCGGGCCAGGAATTGATCGGTGAGGCGGGATTTCACGGCCGCCCCGCGCGGGGTCAGCGCATAGGCATAGCGCTGGCGCTTGTCGGGGCCGGGCCGGGCGCCAATGCGCACCAGCCCCGCCGCCGTCACCGCCCGCAACTGCGCGTTGAGCCGCCCGAGCGAGACGCCAAGCGCCTGCGCCGTTGCGCGCTGCGACGCGTCCGGCGCGGCATCAAGCTGGCGCAGGAGCAAGAAGAGCTGATCGTCTTCCGGCAGGGCGGGGGCGGTTTCGGTCGTCATCGGGCGTCTCGGCCAAGTGTGTTCACGGGTGAACACATGTCACAGGATGCAGGTGCAGAAAAGGGGGAATATGCACCATAGCTCAATGCAAGGTGACTGTTGCGAACCCATCACAATTCTTGCTGAAGCTGCCAAGTCATCGCGGCTGTCCAATAGCTTAAGATGCAGTCCTAAGACCGGTTCTTGAGCGTGATCCAAGCAGCGAAGGCGCGTCGGTCCTTTATCGGTTCTGTGCGAAAGCCTCTGATGACTTGCTCAGCCCGATCAATTTCGGCCTTCACCTCTGAGCGTACAAGCCTATGAAGCGGATCGTAATCCGCCGCGTGTCGGGCAATCTGAAGTTCTACAAAAGCGTTGGCCAAATCCTGAACTGCCTGGGGAAATCTGTTCATCACATTGGAATTACGACACTGCGTCTTCGCGAAGCCGTGGTCGATTGACCGGTAGGCTTGTCTCCAAGCAGGTGTGCTGCGCTCCGCGCTTTTCCCGCCTATAAAGGAATCGGCAACTGTCCAGCACAGTTGGTGAAAAACCGCATAATATGCCGTGCTCATGGCACGCTTCAAGTCGGATTGGCGTGGACGACGTTTGCCGGAATTGCCCAATGTCCTTCGTGCTGTAGCAATCAGGTCAGGGGGCGTCATCAGCCAGATCGCGTGCTGTCAAGAAGCGAAAAACCGGAAAAGTATTGGGTAGTCGGGTATCAAGCCACGGCCGGATATGACGCGCCAAGGCTGACATGCGACTGGCACGCGGCTCACCTTCAGCCTCATCGTAGACGATCTGAAGCCGCAGAATAGGGTCGCCATCATGGTCCAAGTCTGATTGCGCTTGAAAATCCGTGATCTTTATACCCGACATCTCTTTCTCGATCTGCTCACGCAGTTTCGCGATAAAATCATCTGAAAGGACATCTGACATCTTACACCTCCTGAAAGTGAAGATAGGGCACAGATTAGCGCACCGCAACGTCCATACAAGGCACTTCGTGGAACTCACACGGCTGCCTCGTGCCACGTGCGCGAGTTGGAGATTAGCCGCGTAAGGTGCGTTACTCCGCCGTTTCGCTCGGCGCTTCGGTCGGGTCATCCAACGGCGCGGCATAGGCCCCGGCCTCGGTCACCAGTTCATCCTCCTGCTCGGCCAGGAATTTCTCGGCATCCAGCGCCGCCATGCAGCCCATCCCGGCGCTGGTCACGGCCTGGCGGTAGATGTGGTCGGTCAGGTCGCCCGCGGCGAAGACACCGGGGACCGAGGTGCGGGTGGAGCCGGCTTCCACCTTCACATAGCCGCCATTGTGCATTTCCAGCGTGTCCTTCACCAATTCATTGGCGGGCGCGTGGCCGATGGCAATGAAGACGCCCTTGCAGGGGATCTCGCTGATCTCGCCGGTCTCGACATGTTTCACACGCACGCCCTCGACGCCCTTGGGGTTGTCGCTGCCGACGACCTCCTCCAGCACGTGATGCCAGAGCGTCTCGATCTTGGGGTGTTTCAACAGCCGGTTTTGCAGGATCTTCTCGGCGCGCAACTCATCGCGGCGATGCACCAGCGTCACCTTCGAGGCGAAATTGGTCAGGAACAGCGCCTCTTCCACCGCCGTGTTGCCACCGCCGATCACCACGATCTCCTGGCCACGATAGAAGAACCCGTCGCAGGTGGCGCAGGCCGAGACGCCGAAGCCCTTGAACGCCTCTTCGGACGGCAGCCCAAGCCACTTGGCCCGCGCGCCGGTGGCCAGGATGACCGCGTCGGCGGTATAGGTCGTGCCGCTGTCGCCCTTCGCCGTGAATGGGCGGCCCGCCACATCCAGCGAGGTGATGATATCGCCGATGATCTCGCAACCCATCGCCTTGGCATGGGCCTCCATCCGCACCATCAGGTCGGGCCCCTGCACCTCGGTGTCGCCGGGCCAGTTCTCGACCTCTGTGGTGGTGGTCAACTGGCCACCCGGCTCGATCCCCTGCACCAGCACGGGCTCCAGCATCGCGCGGCTGGCATAGACGGCGGCGGTGTAGCCCGCGGGGCCGGAGCCGATGATCAGAACGCGGGTGTGGCGGGTGTCGGACATGTCGGGCAGACCTCGGCAGAATGGAAAATTGCTACGTCCCGGCGATATAGAGATGTGAGGGGGGCAAGGAAAGGGGGGCCATTGTCAGGCTTGCAATCTGCCCCGTTCCATTTCATATGTTGCGCGAGTGCGAAATATTCTTGCGCGCGGCACGTGGCGCGCGGCAGGAAAATTAATGAACCCGTAGTGAAGGAGGGCCGCCGCCCATGCCCGGGACCAAGCTCGACCAGACCGACCGAATGATCCTGGCCCAGTTGCAGGGCGATGGCCGCATGACCAACGTGGAGCTTGCCAGCCGCGTCGGCATCTCCGCGCCGCCCTGCCTGCGCCGGGTCCGCACGCTGGAGGAGCAGGGCTATATCCGCGGCTATCACGCCGATGTCGACCCGCGCCTGTTAGGCTTCGAGGTGCAGGTCTTCGCCATGGTCGGGCTGCACAGCCAGGCCGAGGCCGATCTGGTGGCCTTCGAGAATCTCTGCCGCGCCTGGCCCCTGGTGCGCGAATGCCACATGCTGAACGGCGAGATCGACTTCATCCTGAAATGCGTCGCCCCCGACCTTTCCAGTTTCCAGAGCTTCCTGACCGAACACCTGACGGCAGCGGCGAATGTCGCCTCGGTGCGCACCTCGCTGGTCATCCGGCCTGCCAAGGACGATCCCGGCGTGCCCTTCGACGTGCTGGAAGACCGGCTGGCGAAGGAGGGCTAGGCGCGATGCTGCCCAATGATCCCGCCCGGCTGAAAGCCGCCTTTCAACAGGGACTGGCGGCGCAGAAGGCGGGGCAGTTCGACGCGGCGCTGGCGCAGTTCCGGCAGGTTCTGGCCGTGCGCCCCGACCTGGCCGAGGCACAATTCCAGATCGGCCGCATCCACGCCGCGCAGGGCGACATGGCCAAGGCCGAAACCGCGTTGCGCAAGGCGCTGAAGCTGCGCCCGAAGGAACCCGCGATCTGGGCGGCCCTGGCCGGGATCCTCACGGGCGGCAAGCTGAAGAAGCTGCATGCCGAGGCCGCCCGCGCCGGTGTCCCGCTGTCGGGCGAGCCCGATATCAGCGCGCTCATCGCCCGTATCGCGCGCGGGCCCACGCAGGCGGCGGGGGCCGAGGCCGACGCGCTCGACCTCGTGCGCCGCTACCCCGATGCCGCCCATCCCGCCCTGGCCCTGGGCGCCGCCCGCGCCGCGCAGAAGAAGTGGAGCTTTGCCCTGCCGGCGCTGGAAAAGGCCACCGAGCGCGACCCCACCAGCCCGATGGCGCATGTCCTGCTCGGTGAGGTTCTGTTGAAACTGGGCCAGCTTTCGCGCAGCGAGGCGGCGTTGGAGAAGGCGCGCGGGCTCGGCGCGGATGTCTCTGTCCCCTGGGCGCATCTGATGCACGAGACCTGCCGCGACGCCGAGGCCGAGGAGGTGCTGGCGCGTGCCGTGAAAGCCGCGCCGCGCGATCCGCGCCTGGCGGGCGAACATGCGCAGGCGCTGGTGGCCCTGCGCCGCCCGCAAGACGCCCTGAAGGTGGCCCGCAAGGCCATCGCCTCGGGGGCCACGCGCACCAACCTGTTGCAATTGGCCAATGCCATGCTGAACGAGGGTGATACCGGCCCCGCGCTGAAGATCACCGGCGAGGTTCTGGAAAAATCCCCCGACAGCGTTCCGGCCCTGACACTGCGTGGCCAGCTTCTGCAAACCACCGGCGAGTTGGAGGAGGGGCAGGCGATGCTGCTGCGCGCGGCGGAAATCTCGCCCGACGGGGCCGAGGCGATCCGCTCCTATGTCGGCGGCGCCAAACTGGCCGAGGGCGACCCGATCCTGCCGATCCTTGAGGCGCGGATGGGCGACGCCGCCCTGCCCATCGCCTCGCGCCGCACGTTGGCCTTCGCGATGGCCAAGGCGCAGGAGGATCTGGGGCATTACAGCGACGTCTTCCCCCATCTGCATCGCGCCAACCGGCTGATGAAGCAGGAGTTTCCCTACCGCTTCGAGAATGAGCGCACCCATGTGCAGGCGATCCTCGCCGCCTATCGTGCGCTCAAGAACCGGACACCCGCGACTGACGCGCCCCAGGACGCACCGATCTTCGTCACCGGCATGGCGCGCTCCGGCACGACGCTGGTGGAAACCATCCTGTCGGCGCATGACCGGGTGACGGCGGGGGGCGAGTTGCCCTATCTCTCGCGCGCGCTGGCCCCCTTCATCGAGGCGGCGAACACCGCGCCCGACCGCCTGCCCGACCTGATGATCCCCGGCGCGCAACGCTACCTTCAGGCCGCCCGCCGCCGCGTCGGCACAGACGGTATCTTCACCGACAAGGCGATCTCGACCTATGCCCGGATCGGCCTGATCGCGCAGGCCCTGCCCAATGCGCGCTTCCTGATCCTGAAACGCGACCCGCGCGATGTGGGCCTGTCGATCTACCGCAACATGTTCCCGCCGGGCAGCCACCTCTATTCGACCGACCTGGCCGATATCGGGCGCTTCATCCGCCAGCATGATGCCTTCGTCGAATTCTGGCAGGCCGAGATGCCCGACCGGGTGCATGTGGTGGATTACGAAGCCCTGACCGCCGAGCCCGAACCGCATATCCGCGCGCTGGTCGCGGCTGCCGGTCTGGACTGGCAGGACGCCTGCCTTGCGCCGCAGAATGCCCGCCGCGATGTCGCCACGCTCAGCTTTTCGCAGGTGCGCCAGCCGATCTACCGCGCCTCGGTCGCGGCGTGGAAACGGTATCAGGAGGAACTGGCCCCGCTTATTGACGCGCTCGAACAGCCGGTAACGCTTTGAGATCAGGACAAGAAAAAAGCGGCCCCCAAAGGCCGCCTTTTCATTGGGTCTGCCGTCTGCCGCCGACTTACCCGAACCGCTTGGCTTTTGCCGCCTGACGGGCGCGATTGCGCTTTGCGCGGGCCCAGGGCATTTCGATCTGGTCCTTCTTGCTCTCTTGCAGAACCTTTTCCATCCAGCGCCGTTTTGTCATTGTCCGTTGTCCTTGTCTCTGGCCCGTATCGGGCGATGCCTGTCCGGTTCTTCCGGGTTGAGGACACTCTGGCGGGCAACTCGGGCCCCGTTGCGGCATGGGCGGCAGTTTTGTGCAAAAACCTCGGGGCGGGAATGTGGCGGGGCGGGGCCAGTGAAAATTGGCGGATGGGTGCCTGCCATGGGCGAAAATCGGCGCGAATGGGGCGGGGGGCGCCCAAGCCTTGCCCCATTCGCGGGCAGGTGCGGCCCGAATCTGGCGAGGTTGCCCAATCTGTCAGAGACGAATCGCCGAGATCAGCCGCCCGTAATCGACCTCGCCGCGATGTGTGGCGCGGCGGTAGGAATAAAACCGCGCCTCGTCCGAATAGGTGCAATGGCCGGTCCATTCCGCATCGCCCACCCCCGCCGCGCGCAGCCGTGACAGGCCATAGCCCGGCAGATCGAACAGATACCGGTCGCCCGCGCCATTCACGAAGAAACGCGCGTTTTCGGGCGCCTCGTCCAGGAACGGCTCGATGAAGTCCGGCCCGACCTCATAGGCGCGCTGGCTGATCGAGGGGCCGATCGCGGCGTGGATGTCCCCCCGCGTGGCCCCGAGCGCCTCCATTTCCGCAAGCGTGCGTTCCAGGATCCCGTCAAGCGCCCCGCGCCACCCGGCATGGGCGGCCCCGATCACGCCCGCCTTCGTGTCGGCCAGCAGCACCGGCTGGCAATCGGCGGTCAGGATGGCGATGGCGGTGCCGGGCGTGGCGCTGACGATACCGTCGGCCTCGGGGCGGGGCAGGGGTTGGGTGTCACCAACCGCGACGGCCCGGTCGCCATGGGTCTGGTGGACGGTAACCAGCCGCTCGACAGGCACTTCCATTGCATGCGCAACGCGGGCGCGGTTCATGTCGACCACGGCGGATTGATCCGAGGATCCCTGGCCGCAATTGAGGCCCCGGAAGATGCCCGAGGACGCGCCCCCGGCCCGCGTGAAGAACCCGTGCCGCACCCCTTTCAGGAGGTCGGAGGTCAGACATTCAAGCTGCGGTGTCGCGGTCATCGCTCAGGCGGGCTCCAATCCCGGAGGTGCGGGGCAGTGCGTCGGGGTCAACGCCAGCACTTTGAAGAGCGTTCCCATTTCCGAGGGATGCGTCAACCGTCTGTGTGCCGCGATATGGCTGTCCAGCGCCGCGCCCTGCAGCTTCGCCGCCAGCGCCTCGGCCCGCGCGGTGATGCCGAGCCGTTCCAGGAACACGCCCTGCGGCGTGAGGCGTGAGGCCCGCGCGCGGCTGGCCGAGGCCAGCGGCCCGAACGCCACATGCGCGGTCAGATCGGCCGCGCCGGGGCTGGCCAGCGCATCGACAGGGGCATGGCCCCGCACCGCCTGCAACGTGTCTCCGATGCTGACCTCATCGCCATAATCGAGGATCAGCGCCGCGCCGCCAAGCGCCTCGATCCGGTTCCCGAAATCGGCGGCCAGCGCCTGCGCGGAGGCGTTCCATTCCGCGATTTGTCCCTCTTGGGTGTCGGCAACCCGATCCGCCAGGGCCTCCATCGGCGCCTCGGGGGCCAGGCCCCAGGCAAGCTGCCCGTCGACCACGCCGATCATGCGCTCATGCCAGCCGGTCTTGGCCCGCTGGAACTGGCGGATGGGCAGGGCGTCGAAAAACTCGTTGGCGATCAGGTAGGTGGGCAGGTCCGGCAGGCTTGCGGGATGGTCGTGGAACGTGACCTCATGGCCCTGCAATGCCGCTTCCTGCCGCGCGCGCAGGGCGGGCGAGGCCTCGACCAGGTGCAGCCGTAGGCCCGCGTGAAACCCCGGCACGCGCGCGGTTGCCCGCAGCGCGTCGGCCATCAGAGTGCCGCGCCCCGGCCCAAGCTCGACCAGCGCGAATTCCTCCGGCGCGCCCTGATCCATCCAGACCTGCGCCAGCCACAGGCCGATCATCTCGCCGAACATCTGGGAGATCTCCGGCGCGGTGGTGAAATCGCCCGCGGCCCCAAGCGGATCGCGGGTGGTGTAGTAGCCATGCGTGGGGTGCAGCAGGCATTCGGTCATGTAATCCGCCACGCTGATCGGCCCGGTCCGCGCGATCCGGGCGACAAGCGCGCCGTGCAGCGCCGTCATCGCGCGCGCCTGGGCACCAACACCATGATGAACAGCCCGGCAACGATCATCGGCAGCGACAGGATCTGCCCCATGCTCAGCCCCATATCGCCCATCTGCACGACATAGCCCATCGGGTTTTCCGCGCTGATGAAGAGGTCGTCTGCCTGCCGGAAGAACTCCACGATGAATCGCGCGAGGCCGTATCCCGCGATGAACAGCCCCAGGATAAGCCCCGGCCGTTTCAGCGCCCCGCGGGCCCATGCCAGCCACAGCAGAAGCGCGCCCAGGATCAGCCCCTCCAGGGCCGCCTCGTAAAGCTGCGAGGGATGGCGCGCGCAGACCAGTTGACCGGCCATTTCGACGATCCCCACCGGCCCTTCGCAATCCTGCGCCGCAAGTCCCGGAAACACCACGCCCCAGGGCGCATCGGTGGGCCGCCCCCACAGCTCGGCATTGATGAAATTCGCCACCCGGCCAAAGAACAGACCGAAAGGCGTGACCATCGCCATCGCGTCATGCACCTGCAACACCGGCAGCCGGTTGAGGCGGCAGAAGATGAGCCCCGCAACCATGACCCCGAGGAACCCGCCATGAAACGACATGCCGCCCTGCCAGATCTGCACGATCTCGGCAGGGTTTTGCCAGTAATAGGCCGGCTGGTAGAAGATCACGTAGCCAAGCCGCCCGCCCAGGATCACGCCCAGGATCACCCATGTCAGCAGGTTTTCGACCTGCGCGGGCGTCATCGGCGCGGTGTCACCTGGCCACAGCTCGGGCCGCTTCACCGCCCGCACGATCACCCGCCAGCCGAGGATCAGCCCCGCGATATAGGCCAGCGCATACCAGCGCAGCTCGAACATCATGAAGCCCAGGTCGAGCGAGAAGATCACCGGATCAATGGGCGGAAAGGGGAGCGCTGCGGGGAGCATGGGAAACCTTCCTTGGGAACGATTACGGCTTGGATGGCCCATGCCCTGCGGCGAAGTCAACCTTGATGCCCCGGCCCGGAAGGGCCATATGAAAGCCCAAGCCACCAGGAGGCACGCAAGATGCAGACCCGCAACAAGATCATGGAAGATATCGGCCAGCTGATGACCAACGCGATGGGCGTGGCGCAGGGGGCCAAGGACGAGGCCGAGACCGCGATCAAGTCGGCCATGGACCGCTGGCTCGCCGACCGCGATTTCGTCACGCGGGAGGAGTTCGACGCCGTGCGCGCCATGGCCCAGAAGGCGCGCGAGGAAAACGAGGCGCTCAAGGCCCGGATCGCGGCGCTGGAATCGGACGGTCAGGGCTGAGCCCGGCAAGGGTTCCCTCAACTGATTGTTTCCGGGGTCGGGAAATCGGTCCCTGAATCGTCAGATTTCGGCCCCCATTCCGCAGTTTTGATCTGTCACAACGGGGCTATGCCGCAGAGCGCAATCAATTCATTCCCCCGGATCGCCACCCATGTTCGGTTTCAGCCTCCCCGTCAATCTCCTGCTTCTGGTCGCCAGCCTGGCGTGCCTGATCGGCCTGCTTCAATGGCTGGCCCGCAGGGCGAAGCGGCGGCGCGACGAGGATGACCAGGATGTCGAACCCCTGACCACCAGCCTTGCCCGCACCCGCAGATTGCCCAGGGGCGGCGGCGGCACCTGATCCGGCGCATAAAGCCATCCACATGCCTGAAATTACTTGTGGATAGGTTGCATCGGCGGCCCGTTCCCCCCTGTCACAGGTAAAATTATCCTTTACAGGATGCCCCTGACCCTCCACCATATCTGGTATGGGGTCGGGCACGCTCCGGCGACCCATAGTACAAGACCCAGCTTCTAGTAGGGGCGGCGGATCTGTCGGGTCCGACACTCCTGCCGAGGCTGCCAACGAGAAAAAAGAGGCCTGGGCAATGTCACTCTCCGAGCAATATCTGGAGGTCGAAGACCTTCACCCCATCGACATCGTGGAAACGCTGGCGACGCATCACGACTGGGATTTCGACCGCGTCGCCGACGATCAGATCGCCATGGCGATCGAGGGCCAGTGGCGCACCTATTCCGTCACCCTGGCCTGGTCCTCCTATGACGAGACGCTGCGGATGATCTGCACCTTCGACATGGAGCCGCCCGAGGGCACGCTGCCCGCGCTTTACGAGACGCTGAACCTGACCAATGACAAATGTTGGGCGGGGGCCTTCAGCTACTGGCACGCGCAGCGGCTGATGGTCTATCGCTACGGCCTGGTCCTGGCCGGTGAACAGATGGCAAGCCCCGATCAGATCGCCTGCATGGTCGAAACAGCCGTCATGGCGGCCGAGCGCTACTACCCGGCCTTCCAGCTGGCCTGTTGGGGCAACAAGACCCCGGAACAGGCGATGCAGGTGGCCATCGCCCAGACCTACGGTCGCGCCTGACCCCCCATTGCAGCCGCCCCCGCCTGCGCATAGGCTCCGCGCCGATGCGCAGATAAAACGGGGGACGCGATGGGTTTCGATCAGATCAAGACGCGCGGGCTGGTGATGCTCGGCTGCGGCAAGATGGGGCAGGCGATGCTGGAGGGTTGGCTTGCCCGTGGCATCCCGGCTGACAGCGTCACCGTCATCGACCCGCGCCCCTCCGACTGGGTCAAGGCCAGGGGCATGCACGTCAACACGGAGCTGCCCGTTGACCCCGCCGTCGCGATCGTCGCCGTCAAACCGCAATTCATGGGTGAGGCGCTGCCGCAGCTGAAACCGCTTGGTGGCGGGGATTGCCTGATCGTCTCGGTCGCCGCCGGCACGCCGATTGCCACCTTCGAGACAACCCTCGGTGCAGGCACCCGCGTGATCCGCGCCATGCCCAACACCCCCGCCGCCGTGGGCCGCGGCATCACCGCGATCATCGGCAACGCGGCCTCCGGCCCCGCGGATGCCGACCTCGCCGAGGCGCTGCTCTGTGCCGTGGGGCAGGTGGTGCGGCTGGACAGCGAGGATCAGATCGACGCGGTCACCGGCGTCTCCGGCTCTGGTCCGGCCTATGTCTTCTACATGATCGACGCGCTTGCCGCCGCCGCGCGGGCGGAAGGATTGCCCGAGGAGATGGCGATGCGGCTTGCCAAGGCCACCGTTGCGGGCGCGGGCGCGCTGGCCGAGGCCGCCGACGACACCCCCGAACAGTTGCGCATCAACGTGACCAGCCCCAATGGCACCACGCAGGCGGGGCTTGAGGTGTTGATGGCCGAGGATGGCCTCATGCCGCTGATGCGCGCCACCGTGGCCGCCGCCGCGAACCGCAGCCGGGAGCTCAAGGCATGAGCGACGAGATCGGATTCGACGACTTCCTCAAGGTCGACATCCGCGTCGGCACCGTGACCCGCGCCGAACCCTTCCCCGAGGCGCGCAAACCCGCGATCAAGCTCTGGGTCGATTTCGGCGGCGAGATCGGCGAGCGGAAATCCTCGGCCCAGATCACCGCGCATTACACGCCCGAGGCGCTGATCGGGAGGCAGGTCATGGCAGTGGTGAATTTCCCAGCCCGCCAGATCGGCCCGATGCGGTCGGAAATCCTCGTGCTCGGCCTGCCCGACGCGGAGGGAGAGATCGTGCTGATCGGCCCCGACCACCCGGTGCCCACCGGGGGGCGGATGCATTGAAACTGCTGATCTCCCGCACCCTGACCGACGATGTCATGCGCCGCGCCCGCGCCGAATTCGACCTGCTGGAGCGCGACACCAGCACCTCGCTTGGACGGGCCGAGACAATCGAGGCTCTGCACAAAGCCGACATCCTCCTGCCCACGCTCGGCGATGCCCTGGGGGCGGAGGCTTTCACCGGCGACGGGCTGCGCTGCAAGCTGCTGGCCAATTTCGGCGTCGGCTATAACCATATCGACGTTGAGGCCGCCCGCGCGCACGGCATTGCCGTCACCAACACGCCGGGCGCCGTTACCGATGCCACCGCCGACATCGCCATGACGCTTCTGCTGATGACCGCGCGCCGCGCAGGCGAGGGGGAACGGCTGGTGCGTGCGGGCAAGTGGTCCGGCTGGCACCCGGTGCAGATGTTGGGCCAGCACGTCACGGGAAAGCGTCTCGGCATCGTCGGCATGGGCCGGATCGGGCAGGCCATCGCCAGACGCGCGCATTTCGGCTTTGGCATGCAGGTTGCCTATACCAGCCGCAGCCCCAAGGATATGCCCTTCCCGGCGGAGGCGCTGCCGCTGCCCGACCTTCTTGCCAGGTGCGATTTCGTGGCCCTCGCCGTGCCCGCCAGCCCCGAAACGCATCACCTGATCGGCGCGCGGGAACTGGCCCAGATGCAGCCCCACGCGGTGCTGGTCAATATCGCGCGCGGCGATGTGGTGGACGAATCCGCCCTGATCCATGCCCTGCAAAGCCACCGGATCGCAGGCGCGGGCCTCGATGTCTACGAGTTCGAACCGGACGTCCCCCCGGCCTTGCGCGCGCTGCAAAACGTCACCCTGCTGCCCCATCTCGGCACCGCCACCGAGGAGGTGCGCAGCGCCATGGGCCATATGGCCCTCGACAACGCCATCGCCTTCCGCGACGGCCACCCGCTGCCCAACCCGGTCTGACTGTCCCATCTTCTTGGTGGAAATACTCTGGGGGTTTGGGGGCGTCGTCCATTGGGCTTGAACCAATGGCGCACAATGAACGACCCCCAACCGGTCGGATTGCGAAGCAATTCGACCCCACTCAGCGCACCCGATCCCCGATCTCCTCGCGGAAATGCTTGCGGCAGAGCGACACATAACGGTCATTGCCGCCCACCTCGACCTGCGCCCCCTCGCGCATCGCGTGTCCGTCTGCATCCACCCGGATCACCATCGTCGCCTTGCGCCCGCAATGACAGATCGTGCGCACCTCGCGCATCTCGTCGGCCAGCGCCAGCAATGCCGCCGATCCCGGAAACAGCTCGCCCCGGAAATCGACGCGCAGCCCGTAGCACATCACCGGCACGCGCAGGTCATCGACCGCGCGGGCCAGTTGCCAGACCTGGTCGCGGGTCAGCCATTGCGCCTCGTCCAGCAGCACACAGGCGCAGGGTCCCGCCGTGAGCCGCGTCTCGATCATCTCGAAAAGGTCGGTCGAGGCGCCATAGGTATCGGCAGGCGCCGAGATGCCGATGCGGCTGGCGATCTGGCCCTTGCCTGCCCGGTCATCGAAATTCGCGGTCAGCAGATAGGTCTGCATCCCCCGCTCGTTATAGTTGTAGGAGGCCTGCAACAGCAGCGTCGATTTGCCCGCGTTCATGGTGGAGTAGTTGAAGAACAGTTTCGGCATGGTCAGGACGGGTCCGCTTGGGCGTGGATAAAGACAGCCCGGAGAGGGGCGAGAAAACCGATTCAATGTCAACCCGAAAGCCTCTAGGATGCGCGCGAAACGCCCTCATCGGGGGCCAGTGTTTGACGTCAATCGGGGGAAGAATGTCCGACGCGCCGATCTATGAAATTGACCCGGAGGCTTTCTGGTCCGATCCCTATCCGGACCTGAAACGCATGCGCGAGACCGTGCCCATCGCCTATGTGCCGCAGCTTGGCGCGACGCTGATCACCCGGCGAAACGACATCTTCGAGCAGGAAAAGCGCGTCGATGTGTTCTCCTCGGTGCAGCCCGACGGGCTGATGACGCTGCTGATGGGCCAGAACATGATGCGCAAGGACGGTGATCCGCATATGGCCGAGCGGCGCGCGATCTTCCCCGCGATCTCGCCCAAGACGGTCAAGGATGTCTGGCGCGCGCATTTCAAGGTGCGCACCATGGTGATCCTGGACGTGCTGGAGGAGCGCGGCGAATGCGACCTTGTCGCGGATTACGCGATGCCGGTCTCGGCCGAGGCGCTCAAGGTGCTGACGGGCCTGACCAACATGAGCTACCCCGAGATGGACCGCGTCAGCCAGGGGCTTATCGACGGCTGTTCGAACTACGCGGGCGACCTGGAGGTCGAGGCCTATTGCAAGGCCTGCACCACCTCCATCGACAACCATATCGACGCGCGGATGCCCGCGCTGCGGGCCAACCCCGACAGCTCGCTTCTGTCGGTGATGATGCAGGCGGGGCTCAGCTCCAGCCAGATCCGGGCCAATATCAAGCTGGCGATCTCGGGCGGGCAGAACGAACCGCGCGATGCCATCGCGGGCACCGCCTGGGCGCTGATGACCAACCCGGATCAGCGCTGGATGATCCGCGACGGCAAGGTCACCTGGCTCAAGGCGTTCGAGGAATATGCCCGCTGGATCTCGCCCATCGGCATGTCGCCGCGCCGGGTCGCGCGCGAGGAGGTGGTGAACGGCGTCACCTTCCACCCCGAGGATCGGGTGTTCCTGATGTTCGGCTCGGCCAATCGCGATGCCGATTGCTTCGCCCGCCCCGACGATTTCGACGTGACCCAGGACAGCAGCGCCGCGATCCCCTTCGGCGCCGGCCCGCATTTCTGCGCCGGGGCCTGGGCCGCGCGCTGCCTGATCGCCGATATTGCCCTGCCGATGCTGTTCGAGCGGCTCAAGGGCCTGCGCCCCGCCGACCCGAAACAGACGAGCTTCGGTGGATGGGCCTTCCGCGGGCCGCTCAAGATGCCGGTGGTCTGGGACAGCTGACCGATTGGTGCGCGCCGGGGCCGAAGAATTTTCCTTCAAAATTCTTCCGGTCCCAGAATTTTGAAGGAAAATTCTGCGCCCGCCTCCCCCGTCCGCGCATGGTCTTTCGCGCCGTTTCGGATCAGACTGGTGCAAACCCCACGAAAAGGAAGGAGCTGCCATGTCCCTCGACACCGCCCGCCCCAACATGACCCATATGCAGGAACGCATCGACCTCGCCGCCGCCTTCCGCTGGACCGCGCGGCTCAATCTGCATGAAGGCGTCGCCAACCATTTCTCGATGGCGATCAGCGACGATGGCTCCCGCTTCCTGATGAACCCCAACCAGATGCACTTCTCCCGCATCCGCGCCAGCGACCTGATCGAGATGGACGCCAACGACCCCGACGCGCTCATTGGCACCGATGCCGACATCACCGCCTGGGGCCTGCATGGCGGCATCCACCGGCATTGCCCGCATGCGCGCTGCGCGATGCATGTCCATTCGATCCACGCCACCGTGCTGGCCTGCCTCCAGGACAGCCGCCTGCCGCCGATCGACCAGAACTGCGCCACCTTCTACAACCGCATCGTCATCGACGACCATTACAACGGCTTGGCGATGGAGGACGAGGGCAACCGCTGCGCCGCGCTCTTCTCCGATCCGAAACACAAGGTGATGGTGATGGGCAATCACGGCGTCATGGTGATCGGCGCAACGGTGGCCGAGACCTTCAACCGCCTCTACTATTTCGAACGCGCCGCCGAGACCTATATCCGCGCGCTGCAAACCGGCCAGCCTTTGCGCGTCCTGTCGGACGAGGTGGCCGAGAAAACCGCGCGGATGCTGGAGGACTACCCCGAGCAGGACACCCGCCACCTGGCCGAGCTGAAGGCGATACTGGATGAAGAGGGCTCGACCTACGCGGACTGATCCGCGCGTCCTGATCGTGGGGGCGGGACCGACCGGCCTGACGGCGGGCGTCGAACTGGCGCGGCTTGGCATTATCCCGCGCCTGATCGAGAAACGCGAGATGGCCAGCGGCTTTTCCCGCGCTGTCGGCCTGCTGCCCGCCTCGATGGAGATCTTCGCCCGCTCCGGCACCGATGCGCCCATCCTGACGGAAGCGATCCGCTTTCGGGGCATCCTCTTTCACCGCGATGCGCGCCGCGTCGCCCGCATCCCGCTTCCCGATCCGCCCGCGCCCCCGCCGCTCCTCGGCCTGCCGCAGGACCGCACCGAGCATCACCTGGCCGAGACCTTCCGCCGCCTCGGAGGCGCGGTGGACCATGCCACCCCGCTGACCGGCCTGCGCCACGCCGACGACGGTGCAATCGCCGAGATCGACGGGCAGGACCACCGCTTCGACCACGTCATCGCCGCCGATGGTGTCCACTCCACGGCCCGCATGGCACTCGGGCTGGACTTCCCCGGCTTCGACCTCGATCAGGACTGGTCCATCGCCGATGTCGAGGCGCCGGACTGGCCCGATCCCGGCTGGTTCCAGGGCTTCCTGATGGACCAGGGCCGCATCGCCGTGGTCGTCCCGCTGGAAGCCGCGCGCTTTCGCATCATCGCCGACACGCCCGACGCGCTGGCGGCGCTGCCGGTGGATATGCCCGTGACGCGGATGCACAGGGCGGGGCGCTTTACCCTCTCGATCCGGCAGATGGCGCAATATACCCATGGCCGGGTCGCCTTCGCGGGCGACGCCGCGCATTGCCATTCGCCCATCGGCGGGCGCGGCATGAATATCGGTATCGCCGATGCCGCCGACCTCGCCGCCCGCATCACGCAGGGCGACATCTCCGGCTACCACGCCGCCCGCCATCCGGTCGCCAAGCGCACCATCGACCTGACCGAGGCCGCCCGCCGCCGTCTGACGGCAACCGGCGCGCTGTCGCGCATGACGATCACCGGCGCGCTGCGCATGGTCGCCCTGATCCCGCCGCTCAGACGCCGCCTGATCCGCACCCTGACCGATATCTGAGCCCTTGCCGCCACGCCGCCCGTGCGTAAACTGCAAGCGCGGGAGGGACGGTCCATGAGCGACACGAGACAGGAATGGAATCACGTGCCCGAGGTGCCGATCCGCGTCTCGCCGCTCTGGTCCTGGCCGCCGCAGCCCGTGGCCGCCCTGCGCTGGTATCTCGACAGCTGGTTCTTCCTGACGATCAACATGGCCATCGTCGCGATCTCCTTCGCCAGCCTCTATCTCGCCAGCCCGACGCTGGAGCAGACCGCACAACCCGCCCCCGGCTGGATCGCGCTGATCTTTCTGCGCAACGCCGTCATCGTCACCCTGGTCGCGGGCCTGCTGCACCTGTGGTTCCACAGCTATGCGCGCCAGGGAACGGCGCTCAAATACGACCCGCGCCCCTATCCGCGCCGGGGCCGCGTCTTCACCTTCGACCGCCAGCTTGCCGATAACGCCTTCTGGACGCTCGCCTCGGGCGTCACGGTCTGGTCGGCCTTTGAGTGCCTGATGTGGTGGGCCATGGCGAACGGGTATGCCGCCACGATCACGTTTCTGACCAACCCGATCTGGTTCATCGCCATCTTCTTCCTGATCCCGGTCTGGGAGAGCTTCTATTTCTACTGGATGCACCGCTTCCTGCACTTGGGGCCGATGTATCGCTTTCACGCGCTGCACCATCGCAACACCGATATCGGCCCGTGGTCGGGCCTCTCCATGCACCCGGTGGAACATCTGTTCTATTTCGGCTCGGTCCTCATTCATTTCGCCATCGCCAGCCATCCGGTGCATGTCATCTTTCACCTGATGTTCTACGGCCTTCTGGCCATCACCACCCATACCGGGTTCGAGGGCGTCCTCTTCCGCAACCGCAAGCGCCTGCATCTGGGCAATTTCCACCACCAGATCCACCACCGCTATTTCGAGTGCAATTACGGCAATCTCGATGTGCCCTGGGATCGGTTCTTCGGCTCCTGGCATGACGGCACGCCCGAGGCCAAGGCGCGGATGCGGGAACGTCTGGCGGCGCGGCGGCGCTGAAGCCCCGGGTCCGGTTTCCCCCACTTGGCGCAGCCCGGAAAACCGTCTAGACCTTTGCACCTGGGTTTGGACGGACCTTAACATATGGATAGCGATCACAAATTCCTGATGACGCGGATCGCGGGGGGCGACAGACAAGCCCTCGCCGCGCTTTACCGTGCGCTGGAACGGCCGGTCTACAAATTCATCGTCTCCAGATTGAACGATCCGCACGAAGCGAACGACATACTACATGAAGTCTTTATGGATGTCTGGCGTTCCGCCGATCGTTTCGAAGGGAGATCCAAAGTGCAGACCTGGATTTTTGGCATAGCCTACCGCAAGAGCATCGACGTGATGCGCAAGCGGGGCCGCGTGGATCTGACCGATGACAGTTTCGAGCAGGTCGATGACAGCCCCGATGCCGTCACCTGCCTGGCCGCGGGCCAGGAGGCGGACCATGTGCGCCACTGCATCGGGACGCTGAAGGACGACCACAGATCGGCCATCACATTGGCCTTCTACCAGGACATGACCTATGCCGAGATCGCCGAGGTCGCGGGCGTGCCCGAAGGCACCATCAAGACCCGCATCTTTCACGCCAAGAAACTGCTGATGCGCTGCCTCTCGGGCCGGGTCGAGCGGGGGGTGGCGTGATGAGCTATTCCCGTGACGATATCGAGGCCCTGCTGCCGTTCCACGCCAATGGCACGCTGGAGGGTGCGGACCGCGCCGCCGTCGAGGCCGCGCTTGAGACGGATGCCGAGTTGCGCGCCGATCTGGCCGCCTTGCAGGCCATCCGGCAGACCATGCAGGCCGAAGAGGTCGCCAGCCCCGGCGATTTCGGCCTTGCCCGCCTGATGCGCGATGTCGAGGCCGAGACGCCCGTGACCGCGCCTCCCGCCGCCGCCAATGACAACGTGGTCCCCGTGACCCGCCTGCGCCTCTGGCAGACCGCCGCCGCGGTGATCCTGGCCGTGGGGCTCGGGGTGAACCTGCTGCCCGGTCCGGGCGATGCGCCGGAGACCGGGCGCAGCATCGCCACCGATGAAGCCCCCACCACTGAGGAGGGCTTCTCCCTCGCCTCGGGCGGTGCCCCCGATTTCACCATCGCCTTCGCCCCCGACGCGCGTGAGGCCGAGATCCGCGCGCTGCTGCTGCAAGCGGGTGTCGAGATCACACAGGGCCCCTCGGCCCTTGGCCTCTACGGGCTAAGCCTGCTAGACTCGGTCTCGGACGAGACCGCGCGCCCCATTCTGGCCAATTCCGGGATCGTCGACGATTTGCAATAGACCCATAGTCGAAGGCCATCGCCCCCATGCCGCATATCGCCCGTCTCCTGACCCTGCTGTTCCTTGTCGTCGCCCTGCCGCAAATGGCGCTGGCCCAGACCAACCCCGATGACGGGCCGGGGGAGACGCAGGGTGACGATCAGACCAACCCGGAAACCCCGGCGGGCGCGGAAGGGGACCATGGCGGTTCGGAACCCGCCCTGCGCCATGTCGCGGATCCCTTCAACCGCTATGCCCGCGTCCGGTTCAATGCGCCTGAATATATCGTCTCGGGCCCCATCGCCCAGTTCGACGCCTCGCGCGCGGCGCTGACGGGGGGCGGCGCGACGCTGTTGCGCTACCGCGATCTGCCCGCGCTCGGGCTGCGCATCGCGATCTACGATTTCAACGGGTCGCTCAACCAGGTCACGGCGCAGGCCGTGCTGGACGCGAACGCCCCCGACAGCCATGTCGGCCTGCACAATCTCTACGCGTTGGCGCAGGGCCGCCCGCGTGTCTATGCCGCCTCGATGGTGGGAATATCCGATCCCGGCACCTGCACGCTTGGCCGCCGCCTGACCATCGGCCTGATCGACGGGCCGGTCGATGCGGGGCACCCGGCGCTGGCGGGCGCGACCGTGACCTCGGAAAGCGTGCTCTACCCCGATGACCGCGCGCCGACGGCCAGCCACGGCACCGCCGTCGCCGCCCTGATGGTGGGCGTAGACCCCGAAGGCGTTCTGGGCGGCCTCGCGCGCGGGGCCAACCTGCATGCAATCTCCGCGTTCAGCCGCTCGGGCAGCAATACCGATGCCGATGTCGAGCGGATCGCGGCGGCCATCGACCGCCTGCTGGCGCGCAATGTCCGGCTGATCAACATGTCCTTCGCCGGCCCCGAGAACCCGGTGATGGAGGAGGTGCTGACCCTCGCCGCCGCGCGCGGCGCGGTGATGATCGCGGCTGCCGGCAATGACGGGCGCGAACGCGCGGCCTATCCGGCGGCGCACCCGGATGTCATCGCCGTCACCGCCGTCGATGCCGCCTTCCGCCGCTACCGCGCCGCCAATTTCGGTGACCACATCGAATTTGCCGCCCCCGGTGTCGATCTCTACGTCGCCGACGGGCAGGGCGGCAGCTATGCCTCGGGCACCTCCTATGCCGCGCCCATCGTCACCGCGCTGGCCGCGCGTCTGGGTGCGGGCGGCGGTCTGTCCGTGGCGGCGCTGCGCGAGCGGATGCGCAGCTCGGCGGTCGATCTCGGCCCCTCGGGCTTCGATGCCGAATACGGCTGGGGCCTGGTGCGCGGCGGCTGCTGAGCGCGGCGCCCGATTTCCTAACAAAGCTGTCATTTTTTGAACCCCCGGCCCGGCGCGCGCGACCCATCATCAGACACATCCGATGATAAGCGAGACCGCCATGACCCGCCTTCTGCCCGTCCTCAAATCCTTCTTCACCGGCCCCGGGGAGGGCGCGGCCTTCGCCGACCTGACGCCCCACGCCGTCCACACCCGCCACGCCATCGGCACCGGCCCCGGCGCCCGCGCGGCACTCGCCAACCTGCGCGCCGCCAGCCGCCGCTGATACCCCTCTCTCCCCGGATCGGACCCTGCCTCCCGCCCGTCCGACCCGTCGCCTGGCCGGTGCCCTTCCCCATACGGATCGGCACCGGCCTTTTTTTGACCGCACCCCGCAAAAACCCGGAAAAAAGGCGAAACTCCTTTGAACCCGCGGGTGCCGTCACACGACCTACACATGTAACGCGCATGATGTCGCGCATGACCGAGGAAGCCCAAGACAATGTCCCGCACCGTTCGCTCGATCCTGACCTTCGCCACGGTCAGCCTGAACACCGCATCCTCGGCTTTTGCCCACGATCTCGGGCAATCGTCGGTCGCCTGTTATGGCCAGGTGGTCGATGGTTATGACGAAACAATTTTCCCCCATTGCGGCCGGGTCTTTTCCGTCCGACCCGCCGCATGAACGGCACTGACCGTCCCCCGTCCCAAACTTCAGTGCCTGCCCGGTCCTTCCCCCGAAGGACCGGGCCTTTTTTCCTGTCCGTGCCGTCTTTTCCCTCCCTCGCGAAGCGCGTATGGCTGATCGCATCATGCAAGGCCCTGTTCCGACCATCCTTCTGACCCTCGCGCTCGGTGCAGGCGGCGCGGTGCTGGCGCATCTGGCGGGCGTGCCAGCGCCCTACCTGACCGGGCCCGCCGCACTGGTGACGCTGGCCAGCGTCGCGGGGCTGCGCACGCATGTGCCTGATATCCTGCGCGATTTGTGCTTTCTGACCATCGGTATCGGCATGGGCGCGGGCCTCAACCCCGAGATGCTGCGCGCCGCCGCGACATGGCCATTGAGCCTCGTGGTGCTGAGCGTGGCGATGGTCGCGATCTTCCTGCCCGGCGCGGCCCTGCTGGAGCGGGTCTTTGTCTTCGACCGCCTGACCGCGCGGCTGGCGGCGTCACCGGGGCATCTGAGCTTCGTGCTGTCCCTCACCGCCGAGAGCCGGGCGGATATCGCCATCGTCACCGTCGTGCAATCGCTGCGGGTGCTGGCGCTGACGCTGCTGGTGCCCTTCGCGGTCGCCATGCTCAGCGGGGCCGACCTGAGCATCGGATTGCCGCCCGGTCCGATCCTGTCCATCGCATCGCTGGCCGGTCTCGCGGCGGTCTCGGCGGCGCTCGGGTGGGGGTTCAAGCGGCTGCGCCTGCCTGCGGCCTACCTGCTTGGCGGCTTCGTGGTCTCCTCGCTCGGCCATGCCAGCGACGTGACGCCGGGTCTGGTGCCGCTCTGGGTCTCGGTGCCGGGCTTCGCGATCATGGGCACGCTTATCGGCACGCGGTTCTCGGGCACCACGCCAAGCCTGATCGTGCGCGCTTTCGGGGCGGCGGCGGCGCTGGCGGTGCTGGCGCTTGCCGTGACCGTCCTGGCTGCCTTTGCCATGTATTGGGCGCTGGACATGCCGATGACCACACTGCTGATCGCCTACGCGCCGGGGGGGCTGGAAACCATGGCCGCGATCTCGGTGATGCTGGAGGCCGACCCCGCCTTCGTCGCCTTTCACCACACCTTCCGGGTGGTGTTCCTGACCTTCCTCGTGCCCGCCTGCCTGCCGCGCGTGAGGGCCTAATCCTCGGTGTCGATCCAGATCGTGACCGGTCCGTCATTGACCAGCGAGACCTGCATATCGGCCCCGAACACGCCCGTCTCGGTTGCCACGCCCAAACCCCGCATCGCATCCGCGAAACGCTCGTAAAGCGCGCGGGCCAGGTCGGGCGGCGCGGCGCGGGAATAGCCCGGTCGGTTGCCGCGCGATGTATCGGCGGCCAGCGTGAACTGGCTGACCACCAAGGCCCCGCCGCCGGTATCCAGAAGCGAGCGGTTCATCTTGCCCGCCTCATCGGTGAAGACGCGCAGCTTGGCGATCTTGGCGGCCAGCGCCTGCGCCACGGCCTCATCATCGCCCGGCATGGCACAGACCAGGATCATGAGGCCCGCGCCGCATTGCCCCACGACATCGCCCTCCACGCGGACGGCGGCCTCGCGCACCCTTTGGACGAGCGCCCTCATTCCAGCTCGGCGGCCCAGGGCGGGTTGGCCCCGGCGCGGCTCACGGTGATGGCTGCGGCTCGGGCGCCCAAGGTCAGCGCATCGCGCAGGTCCCCGTCGGACAGATCCGCCAGCGCCGCCTTGGTCAGCACACCGCCCCCGTGCAGCGACGCGAGGAAGCCCGCGTTGAACGTATCGCCCGCGCCGACGGTATCGACCACCTGCGCCTTTTGTGCCTCGACAAAGACCGACCCGCTGCCCGTGTAGCCCGTGACGCCGCTGGCCCCTTCCGTCAGGCAGAGCAGTTTTGGCCCGCGCGCCAGCACCTTTGCGGCGAGGTCGGGCAGGTCGCCGTCCCCCTCAAGCCACACAAGATCCTCATCCGACAGCTTGACGATATCGGCCACCGCCAGCATGCCGTTCAGCCGCTCGCGGTAGCGCGCCTCATCGGCGATGAAGCCGGGGCGGATATTGGGGTCGAGCATGACGGGCCGCGTCCCCGCCTCGCGCAGGCAGAGCGCGGCATAGGCTTCGGCGCAGGGCTCCACCGCAAGCGAAATGCCCCCGAAAAACAGCGCCGAGACACCCTCCAGCCGCCCCGGCATGTCCTCGGGCGCAAGCATCCGTCCGGCGGTGTTCTCGTCATAGAAGGCATATTGCGCCTGGCCGTCCTTGAGCGTCACGAAGGCCAGCGTGGTGGGCCGGTCGCTGCGGATCGCGAGGTCATACCCGACATGGCTGGCTTGCAGGGACCGCTCCAGCCGCTGGCCAAAGAGGTCGCGCGACAGCCCTGTCAGCAGGCCGACCGGCACGCCCAACCGGCCAAGCGCCACGCTGGTGTTGAAGACCGCGCCGCCGGGATAGGGGGCAAAGACGGCCTCGCCGCTCTCGGATTGCCGGGGCAGCATGTCGATCAGGGCCTCGCCGCAACACAGGATCATCTCGCCGGTCTCCAGTCAGGATATGTTTGCGCTAACAACTATCGTTTCCGCAGCGGCTTGACCAGTCCGACCTTACTGGTTCATCGCAACCAGATAGCCGACGCCCGCCGCCACGATCAGGCCCGCGATCACGGCCAGCGCGATCTTGATGGCGGAATAGGGCCGTTCGCCCTGCACCCGGCCGGTCTGGCCGTTGACCACGAAGCGGTAGCTCTTGCCGCGATACTTGTAGGCCGCCATCCAGACCGGCAGCAGGATATGCTTGAAGGTCACGTCCGACACGTCCGTCGCCACCTGGCTGATCCGTTGCCGGTCGCCGCCGATGTCGAACTTGATGTCGCGCCGGATCTGCGCGTCCATGATCTCGCGGGCCTCGTCAAAGCCTTCCTCAAGCTGGACCGTATAGCCCTCGGCCCGGAACCCGGCCAGGAAATGCGGCGTATAGGGCTCCAGCATGGTCAGGTTCCAGGGCGCTAGCCCGTCGGTGTAGCTTTTCGGCAGCGAACGCGACCCAAGCACCAGGACATCGTCGAAGAAGCGCTGCACCCGGCCCCGCACATTGGTCCAGCGGATCCTCTGCTCGCGCACGGTCCGGGTCTGGCCGTTCCGCGTCACGGTGCGGTTGACGTAGTAGACCGTGCCGCGCTGACCCTCGTAGCGGCTGCGCGTTTCGGCGTCATAGGTCCAGTAGGGCACATAGATGCCGTCCAGCTTGCGGCCCTTCCTGGAATATTCCTGCAAGCCGTTCGGCGCGAACCACAGCTTGCCGAGCCATTCATTCATCGCGTCATGCGCGCTGCGTTCGTCCAGTTGGAAGGGCAGCACGCCCTTGGGCTTGATATGGCGATGGGTGCCGGTATCGGCCACCACGGGGGTGGCGCAGAACGGGCATTCGGTGGCGTGATCGGCCTCGTTGAACTCCACCTGCGCGCCGCAATTGGGGCAGGAGGAGACGCGGATCTCCTCCATCTCTGCCTCGGGCAATTGCGCGCCGAGGGCGGCATGATAGTCCAGCTCGCGGATCGCGGGTGCGTCCTCGACCATGTCCATCGCGCGGGTATTGCCGCAATGGTCGCAGATCAGTTTGCCCTCTGCCGGCGCGAACCGCATGTCGGATCCGCATTGATCGCAGGGAAAGCGGTGTTCCTCGTTGCCCTGCGGGGCGTCGGTTTCGACCGCGTCATCCTCATCCTCCCACGGGCCGCGAGGGGGGGTGGCACCGGGGGGCAGGGGGGGAATATCGCTCATGATCGGGTCTCAAATATCTGGTGGTGCTATGAAACCGATCATGCGTGGGGGCCCGCGTCGATGCAAGCCCGATGGCCGCCAAGGGGGGCTTACTGCCATGCTTCGGCGGCGACGACCGCATCGACTTCGATCTCAACCAGCCATTCGGGGTTCACGAACCGGGTGACCGCCATGATCGTGTCCACGGGGCGTGCATCGACGCAATATGCCTTTCGCGCCTCGATCGCGTCCTTCCAGGTGTCGATATCCGTCAGGATGACCCGCGTCCGGACGATGTCATGCAGACCGGAGCCAGCCTGTTCCAGCGCCGCCTTGATGATTTCGAAACACCGCGTGGTTTGCGCGAAGACATCGCCGACGCCCACGGTCTTGCCGTCTGCGTCGACGGGCGCGGTCCCGCCTACGGAAATGCAGGGGCCAACGCGAACCGCGCGGCTGAATCCGACAATGTCCTCCATCGGATTGCCGTTTGAAATGAGCTGGCGCATGTGCTGATCCCCCCCCGTCCTGCGCCCAACATACAGGTATCGGGCTGGCGGGACAGCATTTCGGACCGACGCGCCCGGTCTTACAACCAGCGATGCAACACGCGCGGGGCCATGATGCGCAGCGCATTGTCCCTGAGCCGCAGGTGCCGCCAGATGTGAAAGCCTGCATGGATCACGACGATGCACGCGAGGATATAGAACTCGACGATATGGATCCGGCCCACGATCTCATTGGCGCGGTGCAGTCCCAGAGGCGGGGCAATGGGCAGGAACCCGCCCGCGCGCATCAGGGTCGACGAGGTCAGCCCAAGCAGGAACCCGGTGATCGCGACGCCGAACAGGCCATAGATCAGCACCTTGTGCAGCACCTGGTGAAACTGCCGCGCCCAGGGCGGCAGCTTCGGCCCCGGTCGGCCGGCCAGACCGCGGCGCAGGTAGGAGGCCGTCCACCACAGGGAAAGCGTCACGAAGACCAGCGCCACGTTGGAATGGATATGGAAAAAGGTCTCGCCGCCGATCCGCAGCACCACCTCGGGCGTCATGAACAGGAACCAGATCACCAGCGGCAGCATCAGCCAATGCACCGCCTTCAGGACAGTGCGGCGCTGCGGCAGGCGGATATGGCGGGTCATGCGCATGATCACAGGCACGGGAAAGGGGAGGGGAAAGTTTCACGGCTGAGGTCAGCGCAGCGGCGTCGGCACCGCGCTGCAAGGTTTTTCGAAAAACCTTGTCTCCCGCAAATTCGAATTTGCCGACAAAGCGCCTTCGAAGGCGCTTGGCCGCCCGCGAAACGAAAAGGGCCGGAAGGTATCCCCCCGGCCCCTGTGCCTCACACCCCCGGCGGCGGGGGCGGCGGCATGACGGTGAAGAGCTGTGCCAACTCATCGACCTCACCGGCCTTCTTCCAGCCATCCTGCCCGGCGGTCCAGACATGGGTTTCGCGGGTCAATTCACCGGCGCTGGCCATCTGCCCCATCGTGGCCTTGGAGAAGGGGCCTTTCGTCTGGCCGTTCTCGGCGACATGCCAGACATGTTCGACCGGCGGCGGCGGCGGGGCGGCGGCGGCGGGCTGCTGCTGGCCTTGCGGGTTCGCGCCCCAGGGGCCCGCGTTCTGGCCGCCAAGGGCGTTCGCCATCTGGCCCGCCATCGCCATGCCCATGCCAAGCCCCATGCCCGCGCCCATGCCGCCATCGCCGCCGGGATTGTTGGCCGCCGCCGTCATCGCCTCGGCCGCCGAATACTGGGTGTATTTCGAGAGGTCGCCCACAACGCCCATGGATGTCCGCTTGTCCATCGCGGCCTCGACCGCGGGCGGCAGGCTGATATTCTCGATATAGAGCTCGGGCAGCTCCAGCCCGTACTGGTCGATGGTGCCCGAGATCGCTTCGGCCATCAGGCGGCCCAGATCGCCGGTATTGCCCGCCATGTCGAGCACCGGAATCCCCGCGCTGCCGATGGTGCGCGAGAATTCCTGCACGATGATGTTGCGGATCTGGAAGGTGATCTCGTCGGTCGTGAACTCGCCATCCGTGCCGACGATCTCGGTCATGAACCGGCCGGCATCCTTCACTTTGACCGTATAGGTGCCATAGGCGCGGATGCGGGTCGGCCCGAACTCGGGGTCACGCAGCATGATCGGGTTCTTGGTGCCCCATTTCAGGTCGGTGAAGCGGTTGGTGTTGACGAAATAGATCTCGGATTTGAAGGGCGACTGGAAGCCGTGCGACCAATGCTGAAGCGTTGTCATGATCGGCATGTTGTTGGTTTCCAACATGTAGAGGCCGGGGCGGAACACATCCGCCAACTGCCCCTCATGGATGAACACCGCCGTCTGGCCCTCGCGCACAGTCAGCTTGGCACCGTACTTGATCTCGTGGCCGTGCCGCTCGAAGCGGTAGACCATGGTGTCGCGCGTGTCGTCGGTCCAGTGGATGACATCAATGAACTGGCCGGAGAGGAAATCGAAAATGGACATGGGGATCAATCCTTATGCTGTCTGGCTTCGTAGGCTGCCTTTTGTTCTTCGTACCTACGTTGCTCTTCTGAGCGAAAGTGGTCAATGTCTTGTGTAATTACATGGAATTTCCGGTCCTTCCGAGCCCTCTCTGATGAGTGCTTTTCGAGTTTCTTCAAGGATGCGGCGATGAGGGCGAGTGGGGCCTTGTCAGCGGTTTGAGCAGTCAATTCCTTTAGGTCGATCAGTTGATCTGAATGATAGCTCATCCCCTCGATGTCTTCATATTTCACGTGTATGTGTATTGGCGGAATCTGTGGGTCTTTGAGTAAGTTAGGCCCCGTACCAAAAAGGAAAGACACAGCCTGCCCTTGAGGAATGACCTTGATCGGGTAGAGGTCGTCTTCAAAATTAGTCATGATCCTATCAGGGGTGAACCTTGACAGATCGGTATTGAATTTCACATCCACATTGCATGCGGCACCGGCACCAACATTTGTGATTTCGGCGGTGACCAGAAGGGGTTCGTCTTCTCTACTTCCCAAGTGGACAAGGATTACAGGGTCAGTCCCCGCTTGTCTCATTCGATGTTGGATTTGAAGCGCTTGGTAGGAAAGCCACACGCTCAAAAACGCGACAGAAATTGCAATGATTGACGGAAAGAGGTCGATCCATTGATCTACTTCCAAAGCTGACCCCACCGAAGGCCAAAAAAGATAGATCAGTATTAATGCCAAGATACCAGCGATGAACCCAAACGCAAACTTTCCATCACCCAAGAATGAGCGCCTTGAGCGCGGCTTTCCGGTGTCTGGTTTGCTAGCTGTTTCAGTCATCGTCAGCTCGGCCCACCCACCAGCACATCGGCGAGCTCGCGCAGGATCGGGCGGGCCGTGTCGGGGGTCATGCCGGGCCGCAGGCGGCGGTCGTAGAGCATCGAAAGCAGCATCTCGTCATGCGTCGTCAAGAGCGCGAATTCCTCGTCATCGTTGAAGATCGAGGGGCGCGCGGTGGGGCTGTCATTGGGCAGGCCCAAACCTTGCGCGACCTCTTCATGGACGCAGGATTTGCGCAGCAGGTCGGGATGCTCGGTGCGAATGATTGCGATCGCGGCGACATAGACATTGGGGTTGCCCGCCTCGGAGACCGAGTAGACCGAGCAGAAATTGAACCGGGGCAGGCTGGTGATCTCGTTGATCGTGGCCTCGCCGATCCCCGGCATGATCCGGCGCAGAAGCGGCCCGGCCGCAACCTGTTCGTCGCGGTTGAGGTAGAGGACGTGGAAGTTTCCGCCCGACCCCACGGCGCGGATAGGGTGCCCCGTCACCCGCGCCAGCCGGTCGGCATAGCGCGACAGGAAGGCGCGGTCGGCGTTGCGCGTCTCTTCCGAAACCGAGGCCCCGAAATGCGCCTGCAGCCGCACCGGGCGTTCCCACCTGCGCAAGGCGGCCGGTGTCTGCTGCGCGATGAAACGCCCGCCGGAGAGGGTGTATTCGTCGTAAAGCGCGATGCGCTCGAAATTGGCCACAAGGTTGCGCGCGATGATGGGGGTGTCCGGCCCGCCGCCATCGGTGCGCAGCAAGCCTTGCGTCAACAGCCGCTGCTGCACGCCCGCGTAATAGCGTGCATAGGCCAGGCTTTCCTCGGAGGGCTCCACCGAGGGCGGGGCCACGACGGGCGGCGCGGGGCGCGGGGTGGGCGCGGGCGGGTCCGGCGCCTCACAACCCGCAAGACCCGCCAGGGCGATGCCTGCAAGTGCTGCCGGGACCCGGACCCGCATCGCCCTACCCTCGCGCGGGCACCGAGGTGCCCATGGTGTCGCCCACCCCGTCGCGGCGACCGGAGGCCGAGGCCAGCGTGTCGCGCAGCTCGGTCTCCATCTTCTCCATCTCGACCTCGGCGGCGGCGCGGCGGCGCTTGCCTTCATCGGCGATCTCCAGGCTTTCCTGGATGGTGGCGATCAGGTCGGCATTGGCCTGTTTCACGGCCTCGATGTCGAAGACGCCGCGCTCCATTTCCTCGCGCACCATCTTGTTCGATTCGCGCAGGTTCTTCGCGTTGGCGGTAAGCAGTTCATTGGTCAGGTCATTGGCCTCGCGCACGGCGGCTGCTGCCTCGGTCGAGCGCTGGATGGTCAGCGCCTGCGCCAGTTGGGTTTCCCAAAGCGGCACGGTGTTGACGAGGGTCGAGTTGATCTTGGTGACAAGGCTCTTGTCGTTCTCCTGCACCAGCCGGATCGAGGGCAGGCTCTGCATCGTCACCTGGCGGGTCAGCTTCAGGTCATGCACCCGGCGTTCCAGATCGTCGCGCGCCGCCCGCAGGTCGCGCAATTCCTGCGCCTTCATCACCTGGTCATCCTCGGGGGCCGCGTTGACCTCGGCCTCTTTCGCCGGGATCGCGTCTTCGTCCAACTCGCGGATCTTCTCCTCGCCCGCCGCGATATAGAGCGCCAGTTCGTCGTAGAAATTCAGCGTCTTGTCATAGAGCTGATCCAGCGACTTGATGTCCTTCATCAGTGTGTGTTCATGCGCCAGAAGGTTGTCGGTGATCTTGTCGATCTGGCCCTGCACATCCTCGTAGCGGGCCAGGAAATTGTGGATCGGCTTGGCCTTGCCAAAGAGACGCTCCCACCAAGACAGTTTTCGGTTGGGGTCCAGTTCGTCGACCGAGAAACCGCGGATGGTGCCGACGATCTCGCGCAAGGAGTTGCCCGCAGGGCCCACGTCCTTGTTGCGCACGCCGTCCAGCATGGCCTGGGAAATCTGCTGCAATTCCTCCTGCGCGGCGGAACCGAAGCGCACGATGGAATTGGTGTCGCTCATGTCCAGTTCGGCCATGCGCACACGGATTTCCTCGGCGGTCGGCGCGGGCGCCTCGGCCAGCGGCACCAGCTCGCCCGAGGGCTCGGGCAGCACCACGGCGTTGATCGCGTCCACTTCCTGCGCGACGGCCTCGGCCCGTTGGCGAATTTCTTCGGTCATGCGTTCGTTCCTTATCTGTCAATTACCAGGTTTTCGCGGTTCAATCGGTCCCGCAACACTTCAATTTCAACATCCAGGTCGCTTCGGTCGGTCAACAGCATCCGCTGTGTCCGGGCCGAGAAATTATGCTCAAGATCGTCCAGCAGCCGCACGTAATCGGCGCGCACGCCCGCGTCGCGGTTGCGGGCATAGAGATCGGCGAATTTCACCGTCGCATCGCGCGCGCCCTGCAAGTAGACGGTCAGGTACTTGCGCGCCTGCGTCAGGTCGCGGGGGTCTTCCTCGACGGTGCGGAACATGGTGCGGACCGTGTCCTGGAACGCCTCGACGCGGCCCTCCAGCATCCGGTCGCCCGCGCGCTTGATCGCGTCCTGCATGCCATCGAGCAGCTTTTCCGCCTCCTCCACTTTCCGCGCCACGCGGTCGGACTGGAAATGGTCGACACCCTCCAGCGATTTGTCCTTGAGCGGGTCCAGCCCGAAGGAAAACAGGTGCAGCCCGCCCGCGACGGCCCCGATCAGCGGCGCGGTCAGCGCGTTCCACTGGCCGCCAAAAACCAGCAGGCCGGTGCCGATTCCGGTCAGGACCGAGGAGAAGAACTTGCGCGGAATGGCAGGCCGCCGCGCCACCTTGCGTTCCTCATAGGCATCCTCGGCCCGGATCCCGTCGCGCAAGAGCCAGGCCGCCAGCAGCAGCGTCGCCGCGCCTGCCATATCGGTGAGCATGCCCGCGACGGGCTGGAAGAAGGACGCGGCCAGCGCGATCACCGGCAGCAGGAACAGGATATTGATCCGCGCGCCATAGCGCGCCGGGGCGCGGCCCTTGAAACTGGCCTCGACCAGTGGCGGGGCCTCGGCCTCCACCTCATTCGCCGCGGGATCGGGGCTGAACTTGCCGCCATAGCGCTGCGCCATCTCAGATCGCTCCGAATCCGCCGAAAATGGCGATCATGATGATTACCGTCAACGCCACGAAGGACACGCCCTGCAGGCCCTCTGAACTCATCTCGGTCTCCCTTGCTGCAGCATTAGGATAAGCACGCTGGTTCGCAAAAACCAGACGTTACACACCCTTGACCGGCAAAGGTCCGCGCGCGGCGGCCTCCTGCCGGGCACGGCGTTCCGCCTCCAGCTTGCGGTTGAAGCCCGATTGCAGCGCCTCGACCACGAAAAGCACCACGACCGCGAAGTAGAAGGTCGATTTCGACATCGGAATCAGGGCATAGCCGAAAATGTGGATCGCCATCGCCTCGTCCTGGGTGGCATGTTCGGCGGCAACGCCGGCCTCGCCAAGCAGCACTACGCCCACGATCAGCAGGATGAAGAGACCCAGAACCTCGTACATCCGGTTCTTCTCGATAAACCGCGTCACGCCATCGGCCAGAAGCAGCATCGCCGCGCCGGACAGCAGGATCGCGGCGGCGAGGATCGGGAAGACATCGGTGATCGCCAGCGCCGACAGGACGGAATCGAAGCTGAAGATCAGGTTCATGGCGACGATCAGCAACACCACCTGCGCCGCCGATTTCTTGTTCTTCTTGCCGACGCCATGGCCCAATTCGTCCAGTGACAGAAGATGCCCGATCTCCTTGACCGCCGTGTACATGATGAAGACGCCGCCGAAGACAAAGACCCCGGTGGCGAAGTTCACACCGCCCTCCAGCACGCCGGGCCAGTTGAAGACATAGAACGGCTCGGCCAGCGCGTCGATCAGGCGGACCATCGCGAACAGAAGCACCACCCGCAGCGCGACGGCCAGCACGATGCCCCAGAACCGCACCCGTTTCTGATGCTCCACCGGGGCGCGCTGGCTTTCGATCGAGATGTAGAGCAGGTTGTCGAACCCCAGGACCGCCTGCAAAAAGCAGAGCATGACGAGGTTGCCGAGATTTTCGAGGGTCAGAAGATCAGTCATCGTCAAAGGCCTTGATTTTTCAAAGTTTCCATCTGCCGCAGGGCGGTCGTCCGTGTCGCTGCGCGCAGTTTTTCCGGTTTTCCGCAGCGGGGCAACCCGGTTTCGATCCGTCTTGACGCCCCTCTGCCCGCCCGCTATGCGCTTGGGGCAGTGGCGATTTGTTTACCGGATTGCGGGCCACTATACACTTTGCGTTTACATGGGAAACGAAGGATCAGAATTCGCGTTCGCAATCAGCGGCAGCTGATGAAGAGGCAGAGAATTCTGATACGTCTCTAACGCAAAGTGTTGAAAACAAGCCGCTAAAGAGGTCGCGCATGGGGGCAGGGCCCCTCAAGCCCCGACCGTTCACCGGTGCGGGGCTGTTTCATGCCTCGCACCATCAGGAGACGAGAGACATGACAAAGGGCCCCAGACCCCTGCCCGAGACCCTCCACCCGCGCACCCGCGCCGTGCATGGCGGCACGCGGCGCAGCCAGTATGGCGAGGTCAGCGAAGCCATCTATCTGACGCAGGGTTTCGTCTATGACAGCGCCGAGGCCGCCGAGGCACGCTTCATCGAAAGCGGCCCGGACGAGTTCATCTATGCCCGCTACGGCAACCCCACCGTGCGCATGTTCGAGGACCGGATGGCGCAGCTTGAAGGCACCGAGGACGCCTTTGCGACCGCCAGCGGAATGGCCGCCGTCAACGGCGCGCTGACCGCGATGCTGCGCGCGGGCGATCACGTGGTGTCGGCCAAGGCGCTGTTCGGATCGTGCCTCTATATCCTGGAGGAGATCCTGACCCGCTTCGGGGTCGAGGTCACATTCGTCGATGGCACCGATCTGGACCAGTGGCGCAAGGCGATCCGCCCCGAGACCCGCGCGGTGTTCTTCGAAAGCCTCTCAAACCCCACGCTGGAAGTGATCGACATCAGGGGCGTATCCGACCTGGCCCATGCCGTCGGCGCTTTTGTCGTCGTGGACAATGTCTTCGCCACGCCGGTCCTGCAACGCTCGGCCGATCTGGGGGCGGATGTGGTGGTCTATTCCGCGACCAAGCATATCGACGGGCAGGGGCGCTGTCTTGGCGGTGTGATCTGCGCCAGCCGCGACTTCATCCGCAAGGTGGCGGAACCCTACCTCAAGCATACCGGCGGGTCGCTCTCGCCCTTCAACGCCTGGGTGATGCTGAAATCGCTGGAGACGATGGATTTGCGGGTCCGTGCGCAGGCCGAAACCGCGCAAAAGGTGGCCGAGGCGATGCAGGGCGCAGCGGGGCTGGCCCGCGTGATCTATCCGGGACTGGCCGACCACCCGCAGCACGATCTGAACGCGGCCCAGATGCAGGGCGGCGGCACGATGATGGCGCTGGAACTGGACGGCGGGAAAGAGGCCGCGTTCCGGTTCCTGAACGCGCTTCGGATCGTGTTGATCTCGAACAACCTGGGCGACGCGAAATCCATCATCACCCATCCCGCGACGACAACGCATCAGCGCCTGAGCGAGGATCAGCGCAAAGTGCTCGGCATCACGCCGGGGCTCTTGCGCCTGTCGATCGGGCTGGAGGATGCGGGCGATATCGTGGCCGATCTGAAAGGCGCGCTGGCGGCGGTTTAGCGGCAAGAATTTTGCCCGAAAAATCTTGCCGTCCGAAAAATCTTGCCCAAGATTTTTCGATCCGCTGGCCAAACCGTGGCCCTTGCCCCTAAAGAGGATCACCCGATTGCCGCGACGGACCCGCCCATGACGCCCTTTCTGATCCTGCAACTGCGCCCCGAGGATGAGGCCGCGGATGAGGAATATGCCAGCCTGCTGGCCCGCACCGGCCTGACGCCTTCGGACACGCATCGCATCCGCCTCGACAAACAGCCGCTGCCCGAGGATCTGGACCTCACCCGCTATTCCGGCGTCATCGTCGGCGGCGGCCCCGGCTGCGTCAGCGACCCGCCCGAAAAGAAGACCGCTGAGGAAGCCAGTATCGAGGCCGCGATCCTGGGGCTCATGCCCGAGGTCACCGCGCGCGACATTCCTTACCTGGGCTGCTGCTACGGGCTCGGTATCCTGGCCCATCATCTTGGCGGCGAGGTCAGTCAGGAGAGATACGGCGAGGCTATCGGCGGCGTCGATTGCACGCTCACGCCCGAGGGCGCGGCCGATCCGCTCTTTGCCGGCCTGCCGCGCCGCTTCCGTGCGCTCGTCGGCCACAAGGAGGCAGTGCAGGCCACCCCGCCGGGGGCCGTGCATCTGGCCGCCAGCGAGACCTGCCCGATGCAGGTGATCCGCTATGGCCGGAACGTCTATGCCACCCAGTTCCACCCCGAGGCGGACGGGCAGAGCTTTGCCACCCGCATCCGCATCTACCGCGCCAAGGGCTATTTCCCGCCCGACCAGGCCGAGGCCCTGACCGAGGCCTGCCTGGCCGAGGAGATCACCGTGCCGGAACGGATGCTGCGCAATTTCGTGACCCGTTACGCCCGCTGAAAGGGCCGCGAAATCTCTTCGCGAAGAGATTTGCGCGTTTCTTCGAAGAAACGCCGCCCCCCGCGAATGGACGTTGACAGCCCCGAGCCCACGGGCCAACGCTGCGCCCCATGATTGACCCGCGCCCCGTCGGATATGTGATTGGCCAGCTGGTGCTGGTGCTCGGGCTGACCATGCTGATCCCGATGGCGCTGGATTTCTATCTTGGCAATCCGCATTGGCAGGCGTTCTTCCAAAGCGCGGTGATGACGGCCTTCGCGGGGCTTTTGGTGGTGCTGGCCTGCGCCAACGGGGTCGAGCGGCAGTTGACCATCCAGCAGACCTTCCTCCTGACCACGCTCGTGTGGGTCGCGCTGCCGGTCTTCGGCGCGCTGCCCTTCGTCCTGGGCGCCACCGAGGCGCGCTATGTCGATGCGTTCTTCGAGGCGATGTCGGGCCTGACGACCACCGGGGCCACCGTCTTTACCGGGCTCGACGATCTGCCCGAGGGGCTGAACCTGTGGCGCGGGCTGATGCAGTGGTTCGGCGGCATCGGGATCATCGTCGTCGCCATGGTGTTCCTGCCCGAACTCAGGGTGGGGGGGATGCAGATATTCCGCTCCGAGGCGTTCGAGACCATGGGCAAGATCCTGCCCCGCGCCGCCGAGATCGCCAAGCAGATCTCGGTCATCTACCTGACCCTGACGGTGGTCAGCGCGTTGACCTACACGGCGCTCGGGATGCAGCCGTTCGAGGCCACGGTCCACGCCATGACCTCGATTTCGACGGGCGGGTTCTCCACCACCGACGATTCCTTCGGCGCCTTCCAGGGCCCGCTGGAATATGCCGCCGTGATCTTCATGATCCTCGCCAGCCTGCCCTTCGTGCGCTACGTGCAGATGGTCGCGGGCACGGCCAAACCCTTCTTCACCGACACCCAGACCCGCGCCTACCTGGCCACGATCGCGATCCTGACGCTGTTCTTCGTGATCTACCGCCTCGTCGTGAATGGCGACCAGCTGGAGCATGGGGTCCGCGAGGCGATCTTCAACGTCACCTCGATCATCAGCGGCACCGGCTATTCCAGCACCGACTACCAGCGATGGGGCCCCTCGGCGGTGGTGATCTTCTTCTTCATCGGCCTCATCGGCGGCTGCGCAGGGTCGACGTCATGCTCGATCAAGGTGTTCCGCTACCAACTCCTGATGACCTCGATCTCGACGCAGCTCAAGCGCCTCTACGCGCCGCATGGCATCTTCGAGCCGCGCTACGAGGGTCGCAAGGTCAGCGAGGAGGTGCTGTCCTCGGTCATGGCCTTCTTCGTGCTCTTCTTCGTCAGCCTCGGGGTGTTCTCGATCCTTCTGGGGCTGACCGGGCTGGACTTCATCACCTCGGTCTCCGGCGCGGCGAGCGCGCTGGCCAATATCGGGCCGGGGCTTGGCCCCATCATCGGGCCTGCCGGCACGTTCGAGCCGCTGGAGGACACAGCGAAATGGATCCTGGCCGTGGCGATGCTGGTCGGGCGGCTGGAGCTGATGGCGGTCTTCGTGCTGTTCACCGCCCGGTTCTGGCGCGGCTGAGGGGGGGGGCGGACCGCCCTGACGGGCGGTTGCCTTCGGCGAGGATATTTGAAGAACAAAGAAGGAGGGGGGCCGCGTTAAGGTTAACCGGGCGGGGATGGGGGCGGCGTCAGCCTTCTAGCCTGGAGAGGTCCGCGATCTTGCCGCAGGCGGCGGTGATCTCATGCAGCAGGTTCAGCCGGTTGCGGCGCAGGATCTCGTTTTCGGCATTGACCTGAACGGTGTCGAAAAACGCGTCGATCGGCGCGCGCAGGTCTGCCAGAGCCGTCATCGCGGCGGAGAAATCGTCTTGTTCCAGCGCGGGCGTCACGGTCGCATTGGCCCGCTCCAGCGCCGCGAACAGCGCGCGTTCCTCTTCGGTCTCGGCGAATTTCGCATCCGCCCCGAAGCGGTATTCCACCCCGTCCTTCTCCTCGGCCTGCGCCAGGATGTTGGCGGCGCGCTTGTAGCCCTGCACGAGGTTCTCGCCATCGCTCGTTGCAAAGAAGGCCGAGAGCGCCTCGGCCCGTTTCACCAGCAGCGTGAGGTCGTCATTGGCAGGCATGGCAAGGCAGGCGTCGATGATGTCGTGACGGATGTTTTGGTCGCGCAGATGGACCTTGAGGCGGTCGTGAAGGAAGGCGAGGAGGTCGTCTGTCAAATCCTTAGATTTGGCGCGAATCGTATCCAGTCTTGTCTTTATCGCAAACATGTCCTCTAGAGCTTGCCTGACGTCTGAGTCGGCTTTGCTTAGGCCCTCTAGTGTCCCTCGGAGAATATTTACAGATTGTTCCAATGCTTTAGCATCTGCAACGTCTTGTTTAGGCAATACGGAAAGTAAACTCCTGCCGAATTCCCCTTTTTCATTTAGCGCCTCGGTTTTGGCCCGGACTAACGCAGCGAGCCTTTTTAGTTCATCAACTGTCTCTAGTGCGCCCAAAGCAACTAGAGCTCTCGCTTCTACAATCGAGGTTATGCCTAGCCTAAGCCCATTCCCCAACACCAGCCGAATAACCCCAAGCGCCGCCCGCCTCAGCGCGAACGGATCCTTGCTGCCCGTGGGTTTCTCGTCAATCGCCCAGAACCCGGTCAGGGTGTCCAGCTTGTCGGCCAGCGCCACCGCCACCGAAACCGGGCTGGTCGGCACATCGTCAGTCGGCCCGAGCGGCGAATAATGCTCCTCTGCCGCCTTCGCCACTGCCTCGCCAAAGCCCGCGGCCTGCGCGTAATAGCGCCCCATCAGCCCCTGCAATTCGGGGAACTCATAGACCATTTCCGAATTCAGATCGGCTTTGGCGATGCGCGCCGCCTGTTCGGCCTCATCGGCATCCGCGCCGACCACCGGGGCCAGCTCGCGGGCCAGTGCGGCGATGCGGTCAATGCGCGCCGCCTGCGTGCCGAGCTTGCGATGGAAAGTCACGTTTTCAAGCGCTTGCGTCCACCGGCTCATGTTCGTTTTCGCCACGCGCAGGTCGTTTTCCCAGAAGAATTTCGCATCCGACAGCCGCGCGGTCAGCACCTTGGAATTGCCCGCCAGGATGGTCGCGCCGTGATCGGCGGTTTCGCGATTTGCAACGGTGATGAAGCGCTCGATCCGGCCCGTTTTCGGGTGCTTCACCGAAAAGAACTTCTGGTGCTCGCGCATCGAGGTTTGCAGCACCTCGGGCGGCAGTTCCATGAATTCCGCGCCGATCTCGCCCATCAGGACCACGGGCCATTCGACCAGCCCCGCGACCTCCGCCAGCAGCCCCTTGTCCTCGACCACTTCCAGCCCTGCGGCGAAGGCGGCGTTGGTGGCGTCGTTCCAGATCGTCGCGGCACGGTCCTCGGCGGACAGCACCACATGCGCGCGCTTCAATTTGCCAGCGTAATCGTCGAAGGAGGTGACGGAAAACGCCTCCGGCCCCATGAAGCGGTGGCCGCGTGTCGTGTCGCCCGAGGCGATGCCGTCGACGTCGAACGGCACCACAGAGGCCCCGTTCTCATCCGTCAGGATGCACAGGATCGAATGCAGCGGGCGCACCCATCTGAGGCTGCCCGCGCCCCACCGCATCGACTTGGGCCAGGGGAAATTGCGGATCACGGCCGGAATCAGCTCGGCGATGATCGCCTCGGCCTTGCGCCCCGGCCTGGTGAACTGCGCAAACCAGGTCTGGCCCTTCTTGTCGTCGCGGATCTCCAGATCCTCGCGGGTCAGGCCCGTGGCGCGCAGGAACCCCTCCAGCGCCTTCTCGGGCGCATCGGCGCGCGGGCCCTTGCGCTCCTCGGTCACGGTGGGGCTTTCGCCGGTCAGCCCCTCGACGGTCAGGCACAACCGGCGCGGGGTCGCGAAAGCCCCGGCGCTGGCATAGGTCAGCCCCGCCTCGACCAGCCCGTCGGTGACCAGCTTCTTGAGGTCGGCGGCGGCGCGGGTCTGCATCCTTGCGGGGATTTCCTCGGAGAAGAGTTCGAGCAGAAGATCGGGCATATCAGTTGCTTTCCGGCGGCGGCGGGCAGGTGTCCGGGACGGGATCGCCATCATAGACGGCCTCGCCGCAGGGGTTGATCTGGTGCCAGGCATAGCCCCGGCCATCCTGGCCGACCATCACGATGCGGTCGAAGCCGTAGATGAAATTGCCCTCGCCCAGAAAGGCCAGTGCGGTGCCATCCTCCAGCGCCTGCGTCAGCGCGCCCGCGTCATAGCAGTCGAACCATCCGGGCGTGTTGAGCGGCGTGGCATCGGGGTAGGGCCGGTAGGTCTCGGTCATTGTGGCCAGGCTGACCGGCGTGGTGAAACAGGCCCGGAAGCGCAGGGGCGAGCTGTCGGCGTCGATGGCCTCGACATCCGTGACCGGCAGCGGTTCGGCCACCCCGTCAAAGGTGGTCGCGGTGATGGTCACGGCGTCGGCGTTGACCGGCTCGTAAAAGGCGCGCGTCTCGGTGAACCAGAGCAGCCCCCCGGCCGTCGCGGCGGAGAGGACAAGCAGCGTTGCCACGATGCGACCGCTATTCATTGCGCGCCCTCCAGGTCGAACCCGCCCGCCTCGGTCTGCACGAAGGCATCGGCGCAGGCACGCGTCAGCGCGCGCACCCTTCCGATATAGGCCTGACGCTCGGTGACCGAAATCACCCCGCGCGCGTCCAGCAGGTTGAACAGATGCGACGCCTTGATCGCCTGGTCATAGGCGGGATGCGCCATGATGATGCGCTTGCCCGTCTTGGGGTCTTCCGCCGGGGCGGCCAGGATGGCCTGGCATTCGGCCTCGGCATCCTCGAAATGCTTCAGCAGTGCGTCGGTATTGGCGATATCGAAATTGTAGCGGCTGTGCTCTTCTTCCGTCTGGCGGAACACGTCGCCATAGCTCAGCGGAATGGGCGCGTCCGGGTCGTTGAACGGCATCTCCATGACGTGATCGACGCCCAGGATATACATCGCCAAGCGCTCCAGCCCATAGGTCAGCTCGCCCGAAACGGGCGCGCAGTCATGCCCGCCGACCTGCTGGAAATAGGTGAACTGGCTGACCTCCATGCCGTCGCACCAGACCTCCCAGCCCAGGCCCCAGGCGCCCAATGTGGGGCTTTCCCAGTCATCCTCGACAAAGCGGATGTCGTGGGTTTCCATGTCGATCCCGATGGCCTCAAGCGAGCCGAGATAGAGCGCCTGCAAATCCGGCGGCGAGGGTTTGATCAGCACCTGGTACTGGTAATAATGCTGCAACCGGTTCGGGTTCTCGCCATAGCGCCCATCGGTCGGACGGCGCGAGGGCTGGACATAGGCCGCGGCCCAGGGCGCGGTGCCGAGGCTGCGCAGCGTGGTCGCGGGATGGAACGTGCCGGCCCCCACCTCCATGTCATAGGGTTGCAGCATCGCGCAGCCCTGCCTAGCCCAGTAGGTCTGGAGCGCCAGGATGATCTCCTGAAAGCTGCGCGGCTTGCTTTGGGTCTTGGCCATGGCTCGGGGTTCCCGGAATTGACGCGAAAGGCAGGGGTTCCATACGTGCCACCCTTGGCAGGGTCAATTGGCGCCTGGGGCAATTTTCTGGTGCAGCGTCGGCGCGTTCTGCTACGCTGCCGCCGGAACAAGGCGGGCCAGGCCCGTGGGCATGAAGGGGTTTGCACCGATGAGATTGGCCGTGCGGCATTTATTTCTTTGCGTATTCATCATTCTGGGAACCATCGTTGCGCAGACCGGCAGCGCCACCGCGCAGGAGGGCCGTGTCTGGGTCCAGCTCGAGGCGCATCCCGACCTCGCCACCGCCGAGGCCCGCGTGCGCGCCTATAGCCGCGTGATGCAGAACGTGAACGGCTACCGGCTGCGCTCGGGCTGGTACGCCATCGCGCTCGGGCCGTTCGACCAGGGCGATGCCACCGCCGCATTGAGCGCGTTGCAGGGGCAGGGGCTGATCCCCGCCGATGCCTACCTGGCCGAGCCCGAGATCTACGCGCAGCAATTCTTTCCCATCGGCACCAACAACCTGACCGGGGGTGACACCGCGCCCGCAACCGTGACGCAAGCCCCCGAAACCCCCGCGACCCCGCCCGACCCCGTCGCCGCGCCCGAGGAAACCGTGGCCGAGGCGCGCAGCAGCGAGGCGCAGCTTGACCGTGAGGCGCGCGAGGCGCTTCAGATCGCGCTGCAATGGTTCGGCTACTACACCTCCGGCATCGACGGTGCTTTCGGCCCCGGCACCCGTGGCGCGATGCGCCAATGGCAGGCCGCGCAGGGGGTGGAGGAGACCGGCGTGCTGACCACCCGTCAGCGGGCCGACCTGCTGGCGCAATATCAGGGCGCGCTGGCCGAATTGGGGATGCAGACCGTGCGCGACGAACGCGCGGGGGTAGAGATCGACCTGCCGCTGGCCATGGTCGAGTTCGCCCGCTACGAATTTCCCTTCGCCCAGTTCGACAGCGTTGACAATTCCGGCGTTCGCGTCCTCTTGATCAGCCAGGAGGGCACCCGCGCCACGCTTGGCGGCCTTTACGAGATCATGCAGACGCTGGAAATCGTGCCGCTGGAGGGGGAACGCAACCGCTCGGCCGACAGCTTCGAGCTGACCGGCCTCAGCGAGACCCTGCGCAGCCACACCATCGCGCGGCTCCAGGATGGGCAGATCAAGGGCTTCACCCTGATCTGGACGCCCGAGCGCGACCAACAGATGGCCCGTGTCCTGCCGATGATGGAGGCGAGCTTTGCCACTTTCGGCGGCACGCTCGACCCCGGCGCGGTCGATCCCGGCCTCGATCAGGGCGTCGACCTGATGGCGGGGCTGGAGGTGCGGCGACCCGCCCTGGCGCGCACCGGCTTCTACGTCGATGGCAGTGGCACCGTCCTGACCACCTCCGAGGCCGTGGCCTCCTGCACGCAGGTCATCGTCGATCAGCAATACGAGATGAGCGTGGCCTATGATGACCCCGCCACCGGCATCGCGGTGCTGCGCCCGACGCAGGCGCTGGCCCCCTCGACCTTCGCGGGTTTCGCCCAGATCGCGCCGCGGCTGCGCTCGGACATCGCGGTGGCGGGCTATCCCTATGACGGCGCGCTTGGTGCGGCCTCGCTGAATTTCGGCACGCTGGAGGAATTGCAGGGCCTGGATGGCGACGAGAACCTGCAACGCCTGGCGCTGGCGATCGAACCCTCCGAGGCCGGGGCCCCGGTGCTGGACGCCAACGGGGCGGTCCTTGGCATGATCCTGCCCGAGCCATCAACGGGCCGCGCCCTGCCCGAAGGCGTCAGTTTCGCCCTGCGGGCCGACCGGTTGCAGGCGATGCTGGCCGAGGCCGGCATCCAGGTCAGCCCCGCTGCGGAACAGCCCGACCCCCTCAGCCGCAACGCGCTCGCCCGCTACGGCATGGACCTTGCGGTGCTGGTGACCTGCTGGAACTGAGGCGCGGTCCCATGTGACGCGTGAAAGGCGGTCCGGGAAGGGGCCGCCTTTCTCATGTCTATGGGCGGCGCATGGACAGACCGGGCGCAAACATCTAAGGTAGCGCAAGGTATTACCTCTTATCGGGAGTGGCCCATGGCATCGGCAACATCCGTCAAGCTCGACGACGACATGAAAGCGCGCGTCCGGCACCTGGCCGAGGCGCGGAAACGCACATCCCACTGGATCATGCGCGAAGCCATTTCCCAATATGTCGAGCGCGAGGAACGGCGCGAGGCCCTGCGCCACGAGACGCTCGAGGCATGGGAGGAGTTTCGCGAAACCGGGCAGGGCGCGACCGCGGATGAGGTCGATCGCTGGTTGCAAAGCTGGGGCCGCGACGATGAACGCCCCGCCCCCGAATGCGGCAAGTGACGGTCGCCCCGGCGGCGATCCGGGATTTGCAACGCATCCGCGATTTCCTTCGACCCAAGAACCCCGACGCGGCCAGACGGGCGGGCGAGGCGGTCCGGCAGGGCGTGCGGATCCTGGGCACGAAGCCGCGCCTTGGCCGGATGATCGACGACCTCCCCGAGGCGTATCGTGAATGGCTGATCGACTTCGGCGACAGCGGCTATGTCCTGCGCTATCGCATCGACGGTGACGCGGTGACGATCCTGGTGATCCGACACCGGAGGGAGGCGGGGATGCCCTGACCGTTACCCGTTCGCGCACGCAGCGGCGGGCCAGCCCCCGCCATTTCGCACCTGCAGCATGAAACACTGGACCCGGCGCATCAATTCTCTATGGTCGCAGCCAACGCCCCTTTTGCAGATGCAACACCCCCATGCCGCAGCCCCCCGACATGATCCAGATCACGCCGACCGCCGAGGTCACGGCGGGCCTGCATGGCAGCCGGGCCAAGTGCCTGCAACGCCTCGTGCGGCTCGATCTGCCGGTGCCCCTGTCGGTGGCATTGTCGTCGGACACGGTTCACGGGCTGGCCGAGGGGCATTTGCCCGACATCGCCCGGCTCTGCGCGATCTTCGACGAGGGGGACCTGCTGTCGGTGCGCGCCTCCAGCCAGTCGCCCGATTGGGGCGGGCCGGGGACGGTGCTCAATATCGGCATGAACGACGCCATCGCGCAGCGCATCGCGGCGGAGCATGGGCAAAGCGCGGCCGAGGCGCTCTACCTCTCCTTCATCCGCGCCTATGCCGTCGACGTGCTGCGCCTCGACGAAGACCTCTTCGCCGATCCCATGACCCCGCGCATCGCCAAGGCCCATTTCGAAGACGAGATGGAGGAGCCGTTTCCACAGGATATCGAGACCCAACTGACCGAGGTGCTGCGCTCGATGGCGCGCGCCTGGGAGGGGACATCGGCCCGCCTCCTGCGCCGGGCCAAGGGCGCGCCGCCCGATGCCGGCCTGGGGCTGGTCGTGCAACGCATGGCGCTTGGCCTCGGCAAGGGGGAAACCGGGGCGGGCGTGGTGCAATATGTCTCGTCCGATACCGGCGAGGCGCAGATCACCGGGCGTTACCTGCCGCAAAGCCAGGGCCGCGCCGCGCTGCGCGAGAACGACGCGCAATTCATCGAGAAAGACCCGCGCGGGCCCTCGCTGGAGGATCGCTGCCCGGAACAGGTCGCGGCCCTGCGCGCGGCGGGCGAATTGATGCGCACCCGCCTGCGCGAGGAGATGCAGATCGAGTTCACGCTGCTGGACGGCCAGCTTTCCATCCTCGACGCCGTGATGGTGCCGCGCACGGCCCGCGCCGAGGTGCGCATCGCGGTCGATCTGGCCAAGGACGGCGTGATCCCGAAACACGAGGCGCTGACCCGCATCGCGCCCTTTACCCTCAACCAGCTCATGCACCGCCAGGTCAGCCCCAATGGCCCGCGCGACGTGCTGACCCGTGGCATCGCCGCCGCACCGGGGGCGGCCACCGGCAAGATCGTGTTTTCCGCCGCCGCCGCACAGGCCGCCCAATCGCGGGATGAGCCCTGCATCCTGGTACGCCGCGAAACCAGCCCCGAGGATATAAGGGGCATGCACGCCGCCGATGCGATCCTGACCGAACGCGGCGGCACCACCAGCCACGCCGCCGTCATCGCGCGCGGGCTTGGTGTTCCCTGCGTCGCCGGGGCCACCGATCTGCAACTGAACATGCGCAAGAAGACCCTGACCGTGCCGGGGCGCAAGATCTTCCACGAGGGCGACATCATCACCGTCGATGGCAGTTCGGGCCAGATCCTGGCCGGTGCCGCCAAGATGATCGAGCCCAATATGGGCGGGGCTTTTGCCACGCTCCTCGAATGGGCCGACGAGGCGCGCGATATCGGCATCCGCGTCAATGCCGACACGCCCGAGGATGCCCGCCTGGCGCTGACTTTCGGCGTCGACGGCATTGGCCTGTGCCGCACCGAACACATGTTCTTCGACCCCATCCGCCTGACCGTGATGCGCGAGATGATCTTTGCCGAGAACGCGGGCGACCGCGCCGCCGCGCTCGACCGCCTGCTGCCGATGCAGCGCGACGATTTCACCGAGCTTTTCTCGCTGATGCAGGGGCGTCCGGTCTGCATCCGCCTCTTCGATCCGCCGCTGCATGAATTCCTGCCCGGCGACCGCGACGGCATCCGCGCGCTGGCCGAGGCGCTGGACCTGCCCGTCAGCCGCGTCGCCGCCCGGATCGAGCAGTTGCAGGAATTCAACCCGATGCTCGGCATGCGCGGCGTGCGTCTCGGCATCACCATGCCCGAGATCTACGAGATGCAGGCCCGCGCCATCTTCGAGGCGGTGGCGGCCACCATGCGCGCGGGCCATGCCGCCATGGCCGAGATCATGATCCCGCTGGTCAGCGCCAAGCGCGAGGTGGAACTGATCAAGGACCGCATCGACGCCATCGCGGCCTCGGTCCGGCGCGAAACCGGGCAGGACATCGCCTTTCGTCTCGGCGTCATGGTCGAAACCCCGCGCGCCGCCCTGCGCGCGGGCGAGATCGCGGAACATTCCGCCTTCCTCTCGTTCGGGACCAATGACCTGACACAGATGACCTATGGCCTGTCGCGCGACGACGCGGGCAAGTTCATGTCGGCCTATGTCAACCAGGGCGTCTTCGTCGAGGATCCGTTCCAGCGGCTGGACACGGACGGGGTGGGCGAATTGCTGCATCTGGGTGCGGCACGCGGGCGCGCGGTCAAGGCCGGCATCACGCTGTCGATCTGCGGCGAACATGGCGGCGACCCCGATTCGATCGCATTCAGCCGCGAGGCCGGGTTCACCTATGTCTCCTGCTCGCCCTTCCGGGTGCCGGTGGCGAAGCTGGCGGCGGCACAATTGGCCGTGAAAGCCCCGCAAACATTGTCCGATTCCGACACATAATCGCCCCGATCCCCCACCATTACCCTTCATCAAGAGACGAGTCCGGCCACTGCCCGCCCGTTCGGCGGCTGTTAACCCGGCATCGTTAAACAAGGCTGCAGCGCGGCTGATTGAGGATGAAGCAGGCCGGACCGACCGGCAGATAGGGGATACCCAGAATGGGACCTTCACGGATGAAACGCGCGATCTGCGCGGCGGGAACGTTTTTGCTGATGGCCACGACTCCGGCGGGGGCCGATGTGACCGCCTCCAGTTCCACCGACCCGACCCTGTCGCTCAATACGACCCTGGCCTCGGTCATGGGGTCTGAACATTCCGGCCTCGCCGCCCTCAGCCCCGGCCGCGTCCGCTCGCTCGGGGCGCCGTTCTCGGGCAACGGCGCGGCGACCGGGGGTAGCTTCAGCACCACCAGCGTGGGCCGCGCCCCCTACACGGCGGCCGAGCTTGACGCGATGGGCCGCGCGCGCGGCAGCCGGCAATGGGCCTGCCTGACCGAAGCGCTCTATTTCGAGGCGCGCGGCGAAAGCGTCGAAGGCCAGTTCGCCGTGGCCGAAGTCGTCCTGAACCGCGTCGACAGCCCCAACTACCCCGACAATATCTGCGATGTCGTCAACGAGGGCACCGGGCGGCGCAACGCCTGCCAGTTCTCCTATACCTGCGATGGCATCCCCGACGTCGTGACCGAGCCCGAGGTGCATCGCCGCCTCGGCCAGATCGCCCGCATCATGATGGATGGCGGATCCCGCAACCTGACCGCGGGGGCCACGCATTACCACGCCGATTGGGTCAACCCGGACTGGGCCAGCGCCTATCCCCAGACCGCGCAGATCGGGGTGCATCTGTTCTACCGGCAGCAATACTGACGCCCCCACGCGCGCCTCTGTAACAATCCTGAAACACGCGGCCACCCCAATGGCGCCGATCTTCACGCGCGCGGCCCGGTTTCGGCGGCATTTGGCCTGTTCTTGTGCAAGAGGGGTCGCGCAGCCCCCGCCCCATGCTAAGACAGCGCAAACGAAGATGATCGCGCGCGCATGCGCGGCATGACATGGGGCATCAAGAGGGGCATCATGACTCGCAAGCTGTTTGGAACCGACGGGGTGCGCGGGCGCGCCAATACCGATCCGATGACCGCCGAGATGGCGCTGAAACTGGGCGCCGCAGCGGGCCGCTATTTCCGGCGCGATCAATCCCCCGTCCACCGTGTGGTGATCGGCAAGGACACGCGCCTGTCGGGCTACATGATCGAGAACGCGCTGACCGCGGGCTTTACCTCGACGGGCATGAATGTCCTGCTGCTCGGTCCCGTGCCGACGCCCGCCGTGGGCCTGCTGACGCCCTCGATGCGCGCCGATGTCGGCGTGATGATCTCGGCCAGCCACAACCCCGCCACCGATAACGGCATCAAGTTCTTCGGCCCGGATGGCTTCAAGCTGTCCGATGAGGCCGAACAGGAGATCGAGCGCCTCGTCTTCTCCGAAATCACGCCCGCGCAATCCGAAAACATCGGCCGCGCCAAGCGCATCGACGATGGCCGGTTCCGCTATATCGAACGGGTCAAGGGCACCTTTCCGCAGGGCCGCACGCTGGAGGGGCTGAAGGTCGTGATCGACTGCGCCAACGGGGCCGCCTACCGCGCCGCGCCCGAGGTGCTGTGGGAACTGGGGGCCGAGGTGATCCCGCTCGGCGTCAGCCCCAATGGCTTCAACATCAATGACGGTGTCGGCTCCACCGCGCCGGGGGCGGCTGCCGCCAGGATCAGGGAAACCGGGGCCGATCTGGGCATCTGCCTCGATGGCGACGCCGACCGTGTCATCCTGATCGACGAGACCGGAGAGGTGGCCGATGGCGACCAGATCATGGCGCTCTTCGCCGACCGTTGGGCCGAGGAGGGGCGTCTCAAGGGGCACACGCTGGCCGCGACCGTCATGTCCAATCTGGGGCTGGAACGCTACCTCAACGACCGCTCCATCGTGCTGCACCGCACGCCCGTGGGCGACCGCCATGTCGTTGCCGCGATGCGCGAACACGGCCTGAACCTTGGTGGCGAGCAATCGGGCCATATCGTGATGACGGATTACGCCACCACCGGCGACGGCCTCATCGCGGGGCTGCAATTCCTGGCCGAGATGGTGCGCACCGGAAAACGCGCCAGCGAGTTGGCGCATAATTTCGAGCCGGTGCCGCAGCTTCTGCAAAACATCCGTTTCGATGCCGGCCAGACCCCGCTGGAGGCCGCCCCCGTGCAGGCCGCCATCGCCGAGGCCGAGGCGCAGCTTGACGGCACCGGGCGGCTCCTGATCCGCAAATCGGGGACCGAACCGCTGATCCGCGTCATGGCCGAATGCGAGGATGAGGGGCTTTTGCGCGATGTCGTGGGCGGTGTCGTCGCCGCCGTGCAGGACGCGGTCTGATCACTCGTCCACCTCGATGAAGCGCGCGGTGATGAGGATCATCAGCCGATTCTCGCGGCTGTCGGTCGCGCGCCTGCGGTAGAGGTTGCCGACCACCGGAAGGTTGCCCAGAAACGGCACCGGCACATCGACATCGCGGCTGTTGCGGGGCACCTGCTGCACCAACCCGCCCAGGACGATGGTGGCCCCGTCCTGCAGCGCCACATCGGTCTGAACGCTGCGCTCGATGACGAAGCCCGGATCGCCGGACAGGCGCACTGGGCCGAGGGACTCCAGCCGGGTCAAGTCGGCGCGGAATTCGCGGTCGTCGCCGAGGGTGATCAGTGGCCGGTCCAGATCGGTCACGCGGGCGGTGATATTGAGGGTGACGCGGTCCCCGGCATCGATCTCGGGCAGCACGATGAGGGAGAGCCGCGGCCTGCGGACCCCGTCCGGCAGGACGTTCGGCAGGTCGATCCCGATCCGGTCCATCCAACTGGCGCGGGGGCGCTGCAGGAACGGGATGGCATCGTCGTCGGACTCGTCCTGCGCGGTGATGATCGCCTGCGCCATGCGCGGAGACGCGGCCAGACCGGCGGCGGTCAACAACTGGGTGAACATACGTCTGTCCATGTCGCACCTCGGAGTTATGGAAAGACCCCCATTCTACCCCAAGTTGCGCGAATCCCCAAATCTCACCGCCTCCGCCCCGCGAACAGCCGCATCAGCGCCCCCCACTGGCTGACCATCACGCCCATCAGGATCAACGCCAGCGCCCATAACAGCGAGGGCGGCAACGGCTCGGACAGGATCAACGACCCCAACACCACCGACCAGATTGGCACCTGGTAATTGACCAGGCTCATGAAGACCGGCCCGGCGCTGCGCACCACGATGACGCGCAGGATATTGGCCGCCGCCGTGGGGATCAGGCCAAGCCCCGCCACCACCAGAAGCGTCTCGCGCGGCGGCAGGGGCGGCGGCCCCTCGACGGCCCAGGCCACCGGGATCACCAGCACCGCGCCAAAGACCAGCAGCATGGTGGCCAGCCCGATCGGGTCGGCGGGCGGCAGGCGGCGCATGAAGATCGAGCTCATCGCATAGCAGGTCGCGGTGCCGAGGCAGGCCAGCCGCCCCCAGGGCTCCATCGCCGATCCGCTGCTCTCGAAGGCCTGCCCCCCGATCAGCACCACGACCCCGGAAAAGCCGATCACGAAGCCCGCCAGCTTGCGCAGGGTCATCCGCTCACCGGGCACCAGCACATGCGCCATCGGCAGCACGATCAGCGCAACGGCGGCCATCGAGACACCGGCAAAGCCCGAGGTGACATATTGCTGGCCCCAACTGAGCAGGGTGAAGGGCAGGGCAGAGCTGAGCGCCGCGACCCCCACCAGCCCCGGCCAGTCGCGCGCCTCGCTGGTGAAGACGGGCTTGCCGCGCAGATGCCAGACCACGACCATCAGCGCCGCCGCGAACCCGATCCGGCCCGCCGCCAGCCAGAACGGCGTGATGCCGCGCAGCGCGACCTCGATGACCAGGAAGGTCGCCCCCCAGGTCAGCCCCAAAATGGCGATCATCAGCCAGCTTTTCGCGGTGATCTGCGGGGCGGTCATGCTGTCTCCGGGGTATCTTCCGGATCGGTAGACCCCGGCACCGGGCCGGGGTCAAGCCGATAGCAGGTCGCCCAGGATCACGGCACCGGATCAGCCGCGCAGGCGGTGATGCAGCAGGATCGGTACGGCCAGTTCCTCCTCATCGGTCAGGTGCCGATGCAGGAAGCGCCCGATATCCGCCGCCGTCGCCTCCAGCGGTCCGGCCTCGTCTTGCATCTGCGCAGGCTCCAGCGTGGCCAGTTGCACCACCCGGTTGGCTTGGGACGTGAAGCGCTCCAGCAACCCGTCCAGCGCCGCGTGATCGCCCTCCAGCATTGCCAGCCCGTCGGCGAAACGCGGGTCGGCGGCCTCAAGCTCGGGAAAGAAATTGCGGTCTTCCCAATGGTGATGCCCGTGCAGGTTGCGCACCAGCAGGTTGCCGAAATGCGCCAGGCGGCTTGCATAGGTCTGATCCTCCAGCCCCTTGTCGAGATAGCGTCGCGTATCCTTGGTGACGATCGCGGCCAGTTGGCGGAACATGGAATGGGCGGCCATCCAGTTCTGGGTGGACTGGGCGAGGTTCGGGTTCTCCGGCCATGTATCGCGCGGATAGTCCCGAAGCAGGAGCTGCATCTCAGGCGGCAGGCCCTGTCTGGTGTCGATGCTGTGTGTCATGCAAGGGCAGATGGTGTGGGCGTTATACTATAACAATCCTCCATCCGCGCACCGGTGCTGTGCGGGCAAAGAGACCGGTTTCCGGGGCGCAGAGGGCAAGGTCACGCAGCGCAGTCCCTGCGGTCTTGTGTCGGCGGTCAGGGTTGCCCACAAGGTTCGGGCAATGGGAAACGCCCCGGCAGACCGATCTGCCGGGGCGTTGTGAACGCGTCCGGATGGCGTGCTCAGTTCTTGGACTTGTCCACCATCTTGCCTGCCGAAATCCACGGCATCATGTCGCGCAGCTTCTCGCCGACCTGCTCGATCTGGTGCTCGTCGTTCAGGCGGCGCGTGCCCTTGAAGAACGGCTGTCCGGCCTGGTTTTCCTGCATGAAATCACGCACGAAGGCGCCGGTCTGGATGTCGCGCAGAACCGCCTTCATCCGGGCCTTGGTCTCGTCGTAAGGCAGGATGCGGGGGCCCGAGACATATTCGCCATATTCGGCGGTGTTGCTGATCGAATAGTTCATGTTGGCAATGCCGCCCTCATAGATCAGGTCGACGATCAGCTTCACCTCGTGCAGGCACTCGAAATAGGCCATTTCAGGCGCGTAACCCGCCTCGACGAGGGTTTCAAAGCCCATGCGGATCAGTTCGACCAGCCCGCCGCAGAGCACCGCCTGTTCCCCGAAGAGGTCGGTCTCGCATTCCTCGCGGAAATTGGTCTCGATGATGCCCGAGCGCCCGCCGCCGATGGCCGAGCAATAGCTGAGGCCGATCTCAAGCGCGCGACCGCTGGCGTCATTGTTCACGGCGACAAGGCAGGGCACGCCGCCGCCCTTGGTATATTCGCCGCGCACGGTGTGGCCGGGGCCTTTCGGGGCCATCATGATGACATCGACGCCGGGCTTGGGCTCGATCAGGCCGAAATGCACGTTCAGCCCGTGGGCAAAGGCAATCGCCGCGCCGTCGCGCAGGTTGTCATGGACGTATTTGCGGTAGGTCTCGGCCTGAAGCTCATCGGGCATGGTGAACATGATCAGGTCGCACCAGGCGGCGGCCTCGGCGATCTCCATCACCTTCAGCCCCTCGCCCTCGGCCTTCGCCTTGGAGCCCGAGCCTTCACGCAGCGCCACGACGACGTTCTTGGCACCGGAGTCGCGCAGGTTCAGCGCATGGGCATGGCCCTGGCTGCCATAGCCCAGGATGGCCACTTTCATGTCCTTGATCAGGTTGATGTCGCAATCGCGGTCGTAATAAACGCGCATGTCTTCGCTCCTTGGTTGATTTGGGGGCAATCTACGCGCCGCTTGCGGAAATGTCGTTTGATGCTTGGAAGATATTTCCTTGTTTGATAGAAATTCATTCAGGGAATCTGAAAACCGAGACAGAGTCATGCTCGACGACACAGACCGCCGCCTCCTGCGCCAGTTGCAGGCCGATCCCACCCTCTCGGTCGCGGACCTGTCCGAGGCCACGCGCATCGCGCCCGCCACCTGCTACAAGCGGCTCGACCGGCTGCATGAAACCGGCGTCATCCGCGCCACGCGAAGCGTGATCAACTGGGCCGCGCTTGGGTACACGGTCGAGGTCTCCTTGCGCATCACGCTGGACAAGACACAGGCCCGCGCCTTCGACGATTTCCTGGCGGCCGCGCGCGACATCGCGGAGGTGCTGGAGATCCAGACCTTCCTTGGCCGCACCGATGCCCGCCTCAGCCTGATCGCCCGCGACCTGGGCCATTACCAGCAGATCTACCGCGACCGGATCCTGGCCCTGCCGCATATCGCCGATATCGAGGCGCTGATGAATGTCGCCACGATCAAGGACAGCCCGAGCCTGCCGATATGATGGATCTCGACACCACCGACCGCGCCCTGCTGCGCGCGCTGCAAGAGGATGCGGGCGCGAAATCGGCGACACTCGGGCGGCGCCTGGGGCTCAGCCAGCCCGCCACCTGGCGGCGGATCAAGCGGCTGGTGGAGGCGGGCGTGATCGCGGGCCGCAGGCTGGACCTGGACGCGGGCAAACTGGGCTTCGGCGTCACCGTCTTCCTGGGCGTGAAACTGGCCACCAAGGGCCGCGTCAGCCTGGAGGATTTCGAGCGCGCCGTCAGTGCCATCCCCGAGGTGCAGACGGTGCAACACGTCCTTGGCCTCTACGATTACCGCCTGCGCGTCACCGCCCGCGATCTCGCCGATTTCGAGCGCGTGCTGCGCCGCCGGATCATGACCCTGCCGGGGGTGGGCAATGTCGAGGCCAATGTGCTCCTGAGCGAGGAACGCCGCCCCGGCCCGCTGTGACGGGCCGCTCCTCGCCCTGTCGGGCTCCTCGCTGTTTTTCTCTCTCTCCCCCCCAGTGCGACATATCGACGAAAGCTCTGGTCTTCGGCGGCGGGACAGGTGAGTATTTGGACCAAGAAGATGAACAGATTGCTTTGATTTTCAGGAGGTCCGCCCGATGTCTGCCCTGCTCGATACTGTCGATCCCGACGGGAAGCTGGAGTTTTCCGTGGTCTTCACCGACCGCTCTCTCAACCATATGAGCGCGAAGTTCCAGAAGGTGATGCTGGATATCAACGAGGGGCTGAAGGAAGTTTACAACGCAGGCGGCGTGGCCATCGTGCCGGGCGGCGGCACCTATGCCATGGAGGCCGTGGCGCGGCAGTTCGCCGCCGGGCAGCCTTGCGTGATCGTGCGCAACGGCTGGTTCTCGTTCCGCTGGACGCAGATCCTGGACGCGGGCGGCTTTGGCGGCGAGGCGACGGTGATGCGCGCGCGCCAGACCGGAAACGAGGCCAACGCCCCCTTCGCGCCCGCCCCCATCGAGGAGGTGACCGCCCGCATCCGCGCGGACAAGCCGGGTATCGTCTTCGCGCCGCATGTCGAGACCTCCTCGGGCATCATTCTGCCCGACGCCTATATCAAGGCGCTGGCGGCGGCGGCCCATGAGGTCGGCGCGCTGATGGTGCTGGACTGCATCGCCTCGGGCTGCGCCTGGGTGGACATGAAGGAAACCGGTGTCGATGTGCTGATCTCGGCCCCGCAAAAGGGCTGGTCCTCGACGCCCTGCGCAGGGCTGGTGATGATGTCCGAGCGCGCGCTGGCGCGGCTGGAGGAGACCACGTCCGACAGCTTCTCGGCCGACCTCGGGAAATGGCGCGCGATCATGGCGGCCTATGAAGGGGGCGGGCACGCCTATCACGCCACCATGCCCACCGACGGGCTGACCGCCTTCCGCGACACGATGGCCGAGACCCGCGATTACGGCTTCGAGCGCCTGCGCGACGCGCAATGGGAGCTTGGCACCAAGGTGCGCGCGGCGCTGAAATCGCGCGGCATCGCCTCGGTCGCCGCCGATGGCTATGGCGCGCCCGGTGTCGTGGTCAGCTATACCAACGATCCCGGCGTGCAGAACGGCTCCAAGTTCGGTGCATTGGGCGTGCAGATCGCGGCGGGCGTGCCGTTGCAAGTCGGTGAGCCCGAGGGTTTTTCCACCTTCCGCCTCGGTCTCTTCGGTCTCGACAAGCTGATCGACGTCGATGCCACCCTGGCGCGGCTGGAGGCCGCGCTGGACAAGGCAATCGGTTGACGCGCCCGCCTCACATCTCGCGGCGGATCTGGCCATAGGCCAGCATCGCGAAGAGGCCGGTTCCGCCGATGACATTGCCGACCAGGACCGGCAGGATGTGGTGGCTGAACGCCGTCAGCGGACCCAGTTCGCCGATCACCACCAGCGCGAAAATCTCGGTGGATCCCGCGATCACATGGGTGAAATCCCCCGCCGCGATCAGCCAGGTGAAGAGGATGATCACAAGGGCCTCGGACCTCTTGGCCGAAGGCAGCATCCAGACCACGGCGGCGATGAAAAAGCCCGCCGGAATGCCGCGCAACAGGGCCGCCGCCGGGTCGATCGCGGCGACATGGCGCGAGATGTCCAGGATGGCGGCCAGAATCTCATCGGTGACGATGCCGCCATGCACGGTGATGGCGGCGGTCAGCAGGGTGCCCACCATGTTGGCGACGAAAACGATCCCCCAAAGCCGCGCGGTGCGGGCGAAACGGTAGCGCGAGGGGCACGCCAGCACCGGCAGGACCACCGAGATCGTGTTCTCGGTGAAAAGCTGTAGGCGGCACATGATCACCAGCACGAAACCGAGGCTGTAGCCAAAGCTCTCGATCAGCCTGAGATAGGGATGCTCTGCCCCCAGGCCCGAGCGGATCGTGGCCTCGGCCAGCACCGAGGTGGAGATGCCGATGCCCGCCGCCACGCCCGACCACCAGAGCGAGGCCTGCGGGCGCTCCAACTCCTCCTCGCCCTCGCGCAGGATCACCGAATAGACCGTGATCGCCGACAATCTGCGATGATCGGTGACGTCCTCAAGTTCCAGGTCGGTCAGGGCTTCTTCGGCAATGGTGGGGGTCTTCTCGCGGGACTTGCGCTTGTCGACCTTGGGTTTGGCGCCGCCGTCGCGATCCGGATCGTCGCCCGGCGAATCGCTGGCGGAGGCCGGTTTTTCGGTGTCCTCGGAAATGGTCTGGTCCCCTGTCGCTGTGTCGGTGCCTGCGGACATCGACGATGTGTCGGCAGGCGGGCACGTGTCTGTCAACGCGCGCCTGCGTCGGAAAGTTCCGACAAGGGGCCGCTACCCCGTGCGCCCGGTGCCCAACCCCGCACGCATCAGCGCCACGCGCACCGGCTTGACCTTGTAGAACGCGCGCAACGCCCGCATCCGCATGTCGCGCAAGGTTTGGGCTTCCACCATCGAGGCGCGGTTGAGCGCGTCGATCCCCGCCACCCGCGCCCGGACCTCCGCGTGACGCGCCTTGTGATAGGCCGCAAGCATGTCCCGCTGCCCGAGCCCGCCTGGGTCCGCCTCGGCCAGGTCCAGCAGGGCGGCCAGATCGCCCAGGCTCATGTTCAGCCCCTGCGCGCCGATGGGGGGCACCACATGCGCGGCCTCGGCCACCAGCGCCAGCCGCGTGCCCTCCATCCGCTCGGCAACCTGGGAAATGATCGGCCAGACCGTGCGCGCCGAGGCCAGGTTCAGCGGCCCGTAGAGACCCGCCGAGCGCGCCGTCATCTCCGTCTCGAAGGCCGGGACGTCGAGATCGGCCAGCCGCGCCACCTCCGGCCCTGTCTCCATCCACACCACCGCCGAGCTTGGCCGCCCGTCGTGATCGGGCAGCGGCACCAGCGTGAAGGGCCCGCCCGTGCGGTGCACCTCGGTCGAAACGCCGCCATGCGGGGCGTCATGCGTCACCGCGAAGGCCAGCGCCTTCTGCCCGTAGCGCGTGGTCTTGACGTCGATCCCCGCGGCTTGCCGCATCGGCGAGCCGCGCCCGTCGGCGGCGATGACAAGGCGCGCGCGCAGGCGGGTGTCGTCGTTCAGACCCACCAGCGCCTCGCGCTCGCGCGCCAGAAGTGACATGGTGCCGGTGCCGGGGCGGAAATCGACGCGCGCCATCCCCTCCAGCGCCGCCACCATTTCCCGCCGCAAGAGCCAGTTGGGCAGGTTCCAGCCAAAGGGCAGGTCGGAGATGTCGGCGGCGTTGAAATCATGGATCACGCGCGGCTCGGGCGCTTCGCCGCCCGCGTCCACGATGCGCATGATCTGGAGCGCGCTGGCATGCGGTTCCAGCCGGTCCCAGAGGCCCGCGCGCTGAAGGAACCCGCGCGCCGGTTGCAGGAAGGCGGTGGTGCGCAGGTCCGAACCTTGCGCCTCGCGCGCGGTGACGGGTGGTGCGGGATCGACGCAGATGACGGAGAATCCCGCCGCGCCGAACGCCGCCGCCGCCGTCAGCCCGGCAATCCCGCCGCCCGAGACAAGCACATCACAATCGAATTGGTCGGACATCGCGGGGCCTCTTCATGCGTTCCCCCCCTGATCTAGGCCCTCGGCGCGGCAGGGGCCAAGCGGCAGATGCGCGCGGCCTTCACGCGACCAGCCGCGCGAGGAACCCGCCCAGATCATCGGTATGGTGGTGGATGTGATCGGCGGGGTCGGCGACGGGTGCCACTTGCACCGTGCGCATCCCCATCGCGTGGGGGGCGGCCAGGTTGCGCGGATCATCCTCGAACATCGCGGCGCGGGCGGGGGTCAACCCGTCGCGGGCAAAGACGGCATCAAAGGCGCGCCGCTCGGGCTTGGGGCGGAAGCCTGCATGTTCGACGCCATAGACCGCATCGAAGAGGCCCGCCAACCCGCGCGCCGCGATCACGTTCTCGGCGTAGGGCGCGGTGCCGTTGGTATAGACGATGCGCCGCCCCGGCAGCGCCCTGATCCGCGCGGCGAGGTCAGCGTCGGGCACCAGCACGGAAAAGTCGATCTCATGCACCTCGCTCAGGTAGGGGCCGGGATCGACCCCGTGAATATCCATCAGCCCGGCCAGCGTGGTGCCATGCTCGCGCCAGTATTTGGTGCGCAGGTGGTTGGCCTCGTCGCGGCCCACTTTGAGCGCCTCCATGACAAAGGCCGTCATCTTGACGTTGATCTGGTCGAACAGCGCCATTTCCGGCGGGTAGAGCGTGTGATCGAGGTCGAAAACCCAGGTCTCGACATGGGCGAAGTGCTGCGCGGGCATGAGGCGTCCTTGTCAGGGTTGCGCTTGGGGCGGGGCCGCCCTAGCCTTGCCCGAAATCGAAGGAGGAGCCAATGGCCAGCGGCAAAGCGCCCCAAAAAGATGCCTATGCGCTGATCCTTCAGGCGATCGACCGGGGGCTCTACCGGCCCGGCGACCGGCTGGTCGAATCGGAACTGGCCGAGCGCTTCGGCGTCTCGCGCACGCCCATTCGCGAGGCGCTGCAACGGCTTGAAACGCAAGGGCTTCTGGCGCGGGACGGGCGCAGCCTGATCGTGGCGTCGCTGGATCACGGCCAGATGGCGCAGCTTTACGTGGTGCGGGCAGAGCTTGAGGGGCTGGCCGCGCGTCTCGCCGCGCAGCATGCCAGCCCCGAGGAGATCCGCGTCATGCAGGAGATGGTGGCCGCCGATCAGGCGCTGGTCAACGATCCGGACGCGCTGGCGCTGGCCAACCGGCGCTTTCACCGGCAGATCCACCTGGCCTCGCATAACACCTACCTGGTGCAGCAACTGGACCTCGTGCATCGCTCGATGGCGCTGATGGCGACCACGTCGCTGGCCGCCGAGGGCCGCGGCCCCGTGGCGCTGGAGGAGCATTCCGAGATCGTCGCCGCGATTGCCGCGCGCGATGGTGACCGGGCGGCGCAGGCGCTGAAGGATCACCTCTCGACGGCGTTCGAGGTGCGGCTGAAGGAAGAGGCGGCCTCGATCTGAAGGCTCGCCGCCCTGCGCCCGGTCGAGAAGCGGCCATGTTCGGTCTTGCGCCAATGGAACGGGCGATGCGCCAGCTCGATCAGGCCGAGGATCGCGGCGGCGCTGGCCAGCAGGAAATACACATCCAGGAGCGGGATCCACCAGCGCAGGCTGCGGTGCCGCGCAAGCCGCGAGGCACGCCAGGCGGCGAGGAAGGTCAGCGCCTGACTGGCCAGGAAGAACAGCGCCAGCCCGAGGTAGCCGCGCGTGGTCAGGAACTGGTCCAGCGGATGCCAGAGCCCGAAGAGCTTGACCACCAGGGTCCACAGAAGCGGGGCCATCGCAAAGCCCAGGACCGCGCCCAGAAGCTGCGCCTGGAAGCCGATGAAACGCTTGGCCCCGAGGTCGCGCCACAGCTGCACCGGGTCGCGCATATGGGTGGCCCAGGTCATCGCGTAGCCCTTGAGCCAGCGCGAGCGCTGCTTGATCCAGGGCAGCACGGCGGCGTTGGCCTCCTCGAACGTGGTGGTCTCGACGATCTCGGTGCGGTAGCCGCGCCGCACCAGGCGCAGGCCCAGATCGGCATCCTCGGTTACGTTATGTGCGTCCCAGGCGCCCATATCCTCCAGCGCGTCGCGGCGGAAGAACAGCGTGGTGCCCCCGAGCGGCACGAAGAGGCCGAGGCGCTGCACACCGGGCAGCATCAGCCGGAACCAGGTGGCGTATTCCAGCGTGAAACAGCGGCTCAGCCAGTTATGCGTCGGGTTGTAGTAATCCAGCTGGCCTTGCAGGCAGACCACATCGGGCGGCATCTCGGCGAAGCGCCTGGCGACCTTGCGGATCTGGTCGGGCTCGGGCGCATCCTCGGCGTCATAGACCCCGACGATGGTGCCGCGCGCGAAATTCAACGCGTAATTCATCGCGCGTGGCTTGGTGCGCGGCTCGCCCGGCGGGACGATCACGGCGCGCATCCAGGCGGGCAGGGTCACGTCGCGCAGGGCGGCGCGGGTGGTGGTGTCGCCATGTTCGACGATCAGCAGCACGTCGAGCAATTCGCGCGGGTAATCCAGCCGCGAGACCCGCGCGATCAGTTGCCCCGCGATGTCGCGTTCGTGCAGGAGCGGCAGCAGGATGGTGACGACCGGCATCCGGCGGATCGGCGGCGGCTTGTCCCTCGCTGCCTGCATCGCGCGGTAGGGGCTGGAAAAGAACTCGGCCTGAAGGGCCAGCCATTTCACGCCCGTGTTGATGACGGAAATGCCAATCGCGGTTCCGAAAAGCAGCGCCACGACCGCGCCGGGGGCCACCAGCGCGAGCCCCACCAGAACCAGCAGCGCGGCCAGCCAGCGCCGCAGGGCGCGGTCGGCGGACCAGTCGCGGCAGCTGAACGTGCCGGGCGTGCGCGCCTCGGCGGCGCGGGCCAGCGCATCGCCATAGGCCTGGGTCAGGAGGGTGTGCATCCGCTCACGCCCCGCCAGCGCCAGCAGGATCGGCCCGTCATGGTCGATCGCGGCGCGAATCGCATCGGCGCGGTCGGGCCGGTTGGTCAGCACCACCAGCGCCGCCCCCGCCCGCCGCCAGGGCAGCGCATTCAGCGCGGCGGCGGTCTTGGCGGGCAGATGCGCGGCCAGGGCCGGGTCCGGCCCCGCGCCGCCGGTATCGGCCAGACGGGTGCCGAATTGCGTCGAGAGGGCGCGCAGAAGCTGCACCTCGGAGATCACGCCATGCGCCATCAGGATCTCGCCCAAGGGCAGGTTCTGGTGCCTTTGCAACGCCAGCGCGGTCAGCATGTCGTCTTGCGTGATCGCGCCCTGGTCGAGCAGAATCTCCGCCAGCCGGGGCCGTGCCGCCCCGCTTGCCGTCACCGCGCGCAGATGCGGGCGGCCTTGTCGTGACACAGGTCGGTCGGCCATTTCGGTGATCTGGCGCGTTTCAGCCAAAGTCAATTGTCCCCGGACGGTTCTGCCCGGAGATCACCAGAAGCCACAAGTCCTAATAAATGATTAAAACCCGGTCGGTTGGCACGGTTTATGCCGGTTCCGCCGCGCGGTCCTTCATGGCGGCGACGAAGCGTTCGAACAGGTAGTAGCTGTCCTGCGGGCCGGGGCTGGCCTCGGGGTGGTATTGCACCGAGAAGACCGGCTTGCCGGTGACGCGGATACCGCAATTCGAGCCATCGAAGAGCGAGACATGGGTTTCCTCGACACCCTCGGGCAGGGACTGGCTGTCGACCGTGAAGCCGTGATTCATCGAGGTGATCTCGACCTTGCCGGTGGTGTGATCCTTGACCGGGTGATTGGCACCGTGGTGGCCGTGGCTCATCTTGACGGTCTTGGCGCCAAGCGCCAGCGCCAGCATCTGGTGACCCAGGCAGATGCCGAAGACGGGAAGATCGGCGGCCAGCACGTCCTTGATCATCGGCACCGCGTAGGCACCGGTCGCCGCCGGATCGCCGGGGCCGTTCGACAGGAACACGCCGTCGGGCTGATGCGCCAGAACCTCCTCGGCGGTGGCGGTGGCGGGCAGGACGGTGACATCGCAACCGGCGCTGGCCAGGCAACGCAGGATGTTGCGTTTCGCGCCGTAGTCAATCGCCACGACCTTGTGCCCCGGCCCTTCGCGGCGCGGATGTCCGTCGGGCCAGGCCCACCGCATCTCGTCCCAGGAATAGCTCTGCGCGCAGGTGACATCCTTTGCCAGATCCACGCCCTCCAGCCCGGCGAAATCGCGGGCGGCCTTGACCAGCGCTTCGAGGTCGAAATTCCCCTCGGGGTCATGCGCAAGTGCCACATGCGGCGCGCCTTGCTGGCGGATCGCGCGCGTGAGCCGCCGTGTGTCGACGCCGCCGATGCAGATGCGCCCGCGTGCGGCCAGCCATGCCGTGAGCTCCTGCTCGGAGCGCCAGTTCGAGGGCGCGGTCGGATCCCATTTTACCACCATGCCCTCGGCCACGGGATCGGCGGTCTCGTCATCATCGGTGTTGACGCCGGTATTGCCGATATGGGGGAAGGTGAAGGTCACGATCTGGCCGGCATAGGAGGGATCGGTCATGATCTCCTGGTAGCCGGTCATCGCGGTGTTGAAGCACAGCTCGGCCACGGTCTGCCCGGTGGCCCCGAAGCCGCGACCGTAGAAGACTGTTCCGTCAGCAAGAACCAGGCAGGCGGTGGGGCGGTCGGTCATCGCGCGACTCCATATGTGGCGGGGCAAAATCCGGCGCAACCTAAGGGGGGCAGGGGGCGGGGTCAAGCGGGGCCGCGACGGGTTGTTGCAGGCTGCCCGATCCCTTATGTTCAGGGGCTGTTGCATAGCCAGGGACAAGCGAAATGCCACTGAGGGAACGGATCAACGAGGGCCTGAAAACGGCGATGCGGGAGAAGGACGTCACGCGCCTCTCGACCCTGCGCCTGATCAGCGCCGCCATCAAGGATCAGGACATCAACGCGCGCGCCAAGGGCAATTCCGAGGGTGTCAGCGAGGCCGAGGTGCTGGCGATCCTGGGCAAGATGGTCAAGCAGCGCCAGGAAAGCGCCCGCGCCTATGAGGAAGGCGGGCGGCTGGAACTGGCCGAGAAGGAGCGCGAGGAAATCGCGGTGATCGAGGATTACCTGCCGCGCCAGTTGAGCGAGGAGGAGGTCGCCAGGGCGGTGGATGATGCGATCGCCGCGACGGGCGCCGACAGCATCCGCGATATGGGACGCGTCATGGGCGTGCTGAAGTCGAAACATACCGGCCAGATGGATTTCGGCGCGGTCGGCCCGCGGGTGCGCGAACGTCTGTCCTGACCGGGAATACGGCGCGTCAACGCGCCGCGCGGGGCAGGGCGTCGACGCCCGGCAGCCCCCGGTCGGGTTTCGGTGCTCATATCGGGAACGGGGGGCCGGGATGTTGCGCGATCTGCGCCCCTCCTGACCCATGCGGAATTAGAGATTGGCGGGCCCGCCAAAAGGGCCGCGCGTCATCAAGGTCTTGGTGCGATATCTGGGGAAGGCCCCGCCTTGGCCCGTGTCAGGGGCTGTCTTCGGCTGGTGACCCGACCTCATGAAACGCTGCGGGCGAGGGGCAGGGAGGCGCCCCCCGGATCCGCGTTCGGTATACCGGGGACCGGGTATAGCGCGGTTTGACTAAGGATCGGTTAACGGCAGAGTTTTTTGGACTCACGCATCTTCTTTGTTCTAGAAATAACCTGGGGGGGGTCGCCATTGTTGCGCCATTGGTCCGAGCTACAATGGCGACGGGGCTGGCCCCCCGACCGGTCGGATTGCGAAGCAATTCGAAGCCATTGCAGGCGGACCCTACCGGTTCGGAAAAATCTCCCGCTCCAAGAGCGCGTGCAAGTCGCGCCGCTCGAAGGGGGCCAGGAAGGCGCCGATCTCGACCTCGCGGCCCTCGGCCTTCATCGTCACGTAATCGGGCACTTTCCCGCCCTCGGGAATGCGCCTGACGCGGACCCAGTAGGGGTTGGCCTCCCAGACCTGGGGGGGCTTGCGCGGGGCGTTATGGGCAAGCCGCATCCAGCCGTCCCAGATCACCAGTTCCTCGTGCAGTTCCATATCCGACCAGGAGCGTTTCAGCCCCCACCAGATCGCGGCGATGGCGATGAGGACAAAGGGCAGCACACCCCACAGGACCGAGCGCCCCAGGACCGCGATGAGCGGCAGCGCCATCAGCCCCGCGGTCAGCCCGATGAACCAGACGAAGCCCGGCGGGGTCAGGGATTTGTGCGGGCGGAGTGTCAGCACCAGGCGGGGCGTGCCGTGCTCTTCATGAAAAAGGGCCCCGAAATCCTCCGGGGCCCCCTTTGCGTATCTGGTGGTTTCGACCGGCATCAGTGGTGGGGTTGCCTGTCCCACATCTCCTGGGTCGGAAGCTCCTCGAAGGTGTGCTCGGGCGGCGGGTTGGGCAGCAGCCATTCCAGCGTCTCCGCGTGCTCGCCCCAATAGGCGTTCTCCTCGATCTTGCGGCCCGCGAAGATGGTGTAGAACACGATCCCGATGAACAGCAGGAAGGATGCGAAGGCGATGAAAGCCCCGATGGAGGACCACCAGTTCCACAGCGCGAAGGCGTCCGGGTAGTCGATATAGCGGCGCGGCATGCCCTGGCGGCCCAGGAAATGCTGCGGGAAGAAGGTGATGTTGGTGCCGATGAAGAACAGCCAGAAATGCACCTTGCCCCAGAATTCCGGGTACTGGCGACCGGACATCTTGCCGATCCAGTAATAGGTGCCCGCGAAGATGCAGAACACCGCGCCAAGCGACATCACATAGTGGAAATGGGCCACCACGTAATAGGTGTCGTGATAGGCCCGGTCGATGCCCGCCTGCGCCAGCACGATGCCGGTCACGCCGCCGACGGTGAAGACGAACAGGAACCCGATGGCGAAGAGCATGGGCGTCTTGAAGGTGATCGAGCCCTGCCACATCGTCGCGATCCAGGAGAAGATCTTGATGCCCGTGGGCACGGCGATGACCATGGTTGCGACCATGAAATAGGCCTGCTGGTTCAGCGTCATGCCGACCGTGTACATGTGGTGCGCCCACACGACGAAGCCGAGCGCGCCGATCGCGACCATGGCGTAGACCATCGGCAGGTAGCCGAAGATCGGCTTTTTCGAGAAGGTCGCGATGACGTGGCTGATGATGCCGAAGCCCGGCACGATGATCATGTAGACCTCGGGATGGCCGAAGAACCACAACAGGTGCTGATAGAGGACCGGATCGCCGCCATTGGCGGGCGTGAAGAAGCCGGTGTTGAAGTTGCGGTCGGTCAGCAGCATCGTGATCGCGCCCGCCAGAACCGGCAAGCTCAGCAGGATCAGCCAGGCGGTGATGAAGATCGACCACGGAAAGAGCGGCGTCTTGTGCAGGGTCATGCCCGGTGCGCGCATGTTGAGGAAGGTGGTGATGATGTTGATCGCGCCGAGGATCGAGGAGGCGCCCGAGACGTGCACCGCGAAGATCGCGAAATCCATCGACACGCCGGCCTCACGCGTGGAAAGCGGCGCGTAGAGCACCCAGCCCACGCCCGAGCCGAGCTGGCCGTTGCCGCCCGGTGCCAGCATGGATACGACGCCGAGCGAGACCCCGGCGACATACATCCAGTAGCTGAGGTTGTTGAGACGCGGGAAGGCCATGTCGGGCGCGCCGATCATCAGCGGCATGAAATAGTTGCCAAAGCCGCCAAAGAGCGCGGGAATCACCACGAAGAACATCATCAAGATGCCGTGATAGGTAATCATCACGTTCCAAAGATGCCCGTTGGGGGAACAATCCTCGGCCCCGATGCCGCCCAGGAACCGCGCGCCTTCGGCGCACATGTACTGCACGCCGGGCTCCATCAGCTCCATGCGCATATAGACCGTAAACGCCACCGAAATCAGGCCGACAAAGCCCGCGGTGAACAGATAGAGGATCCCGATATCCTTGTGGTTGGTCGACATGAACCAGCGGGTGAAGAAGCTCCGCTCGTCGTGGTCGTGTCCGGTGGTGGCAGCGTCAGCCATGGCCGTCTCCTGTTTCGCAACGCGCGCCGAAATCCGTGGTAAACGGCCACGCGCGCTCAATTCCCTTGGACCTGTTCTAGTTTGGGGATGGGGTCCGTGCAATGCGTTAGCGCCACGATATGTGGGAAAAATTGCCTCATGCACGGCCCTTAGCGGCGCATCGGCGCAACCGGGTGGCGACTGCGTGGGCCGGGGGGGCCGGTTCAGGTTGCGGGCCGGGTCAGGTGCGGACGCCCCGGATGACAAGGGCGGGGCGGGGGATGGCGAGGCCAAGCTCGGTCTCGTAGGCGCGGTGAAACGCCTCGAAGGCAGCGCGGAAGGCGGGTTTGCGGTCGTCGGGCAGGGCGGCGTGGGTTGCGGCGACGGGGCCGAAGCCGGTAACATATTCGTGCCAGACCGTCTCGACATCTGGCGCGTAGAGTGTCGTCTCTTGGGCGCGGGCCTCGATGCGGAATGTGCCGCCGAACGCCAGTTGCAGCCAGTCGGGGCGCCCCCAGTCGAAGGGCGAGGCGGGCGGCGGGGGCGCGTCCGACCATTCGCCAAGCAACCCGAAGAACCCCGCGATATAGCCCTCGGGCGCGTCGGCCCATGTCGCCAGCGCCAGCCGCCCGCCGGGGCGCGTGACGCGGGCAAGCTCGGCGATGGCCTTCTGTGGCGCGGCGGAGAAGATGATGCCGTAGGTCGAGATCACGCCGTCGAAATTGGCGTCCTCAAAGGGCAGCGCCTCGGCGGCGGCCTCTTGGAATTGCGGGCGCGGCGTGATGCCCTCGGACAGGCTCTTCGCCGCCGCGATCATGCCGGGGGCGATGTCGATGCCGGTCACGCGCGCGCCGCGCCACGCGGCAAGGCGGGCCGCCCATCCGGTGCCGGTGCCGATATCGAGGATGCGCGCGCCCGCACGCGGCCAAAGCGCCTGCACCGTGTGCGCGATGGTGTCGGCCAGCCCGAAGGAGATGCCGTCATAGGCGGTGCCGGGCTGGCCCCACATCCGGGCCTCGGGGCTTTGCGTGTCGGTTGTCATCGGGGCCTCCCGCTTTGCGTTCGACCCAAGAATACCCCCCCGTCCGGCGCGCGGGATACTCCACGATCTGGAGTATTCGGGGCGGCGCGGATGCGGTATGATCGGAGGCAACCGGAGGCGCGAGAGATGAAAAGCTACGGCCAGTTCTGCCCGATCGCCAAGGCCGCCGAGATCTTCTGCGAGCGCTGGACCGCGCTGGTCATCCGCAACCTCGGGGCCGGGGCCGAGCGGTTCAGCGACATCCATCGCGGCGTGCCGCATATGTCGGCAACGCTGCTCACCCGGCGGCTGCGCCAGTTGGAGGCCGAGGGGCTTGTCACGCGGCGGCGCAATGCGACCGGGCGCGCCTGGACCTATCACCTGAGCGCGGCGGGGGCCGAGTTCCTGCCGCTGGTCGGTGCGCTGGGCATCTGGGGGCGGCGCTGGACCCGGCGCGAATTGCAGGAGGGCGAGCTTGACCTTGGATTGCTGATCTGGGGGCTGGAATACTCGGTCGACCCGGCGGCTTTCGGGCCGGAGCGGCGGGTATTGCGCCTGGAGGTGACGGACCAGCCGCAGCACAAGCGGTTCTACTGGTTCCTCTGCGAGGCTGGAAAGCTGGAGCTCTGCGTGTCCGATCCCGGCGGCGAGACCGACCTCTACCTGCGCGCCACGCTGGCCGATCTGATCCGGGTCTATCGCGGTGATGTGACGCTGGCGGCGGCCATGGGCGATGGGCGACTGGAAGTGGATGGCGCGCCGAAGCTGCAGCGGCGGCTGGCGCGCTGGTTCAATTTCGATGCGATGGCGAAGACGGCCCCGGCGGAGGTCGGTCGGGCGGGGTAGGCGGCCCGTCCCGTTATTCGATGAGGGGCGTGTCGGCAGGCGGCGGGGCGGTCAAGGCGGCGCTGTCGGGCGGGGTGACGTCATAAAGCGCGATCCCCACGGCCCCCACGACCAGCGCGGCCAATCCCACCAGGGCGATGAGGATAATGCGGGTTTCCATCTTGTTGTCCCGTTCGATCTGCGCCTCGAAATCCAAACCTTGCCGTCCCTTTCCAAGCCAGCGCCCCCGGCGCGACGCGGGGGCTTTCGGGGCAGCCTGCCCCAAGAAGATTGACCATTCCTTACCCGGCGGGGCGAAACAGTCGAAAGTTTTCGCCATATTCGGGATAATGCCGGAAAACCGTTGTTTTTCGGTTCCTTGCCTTGCCCCGTCAACCGCGAATGGGGCGCTTTTCGAGGTCAATCATGGCAAGAAAAAGGCAACGCGCCGCCTGTCTGCGAAACAATCAGTTTTCCGCCGGGGCGGGGCGTGGACGGCGGGGGATTTCCGCCGAGCCGAAGACCTGCGTAAAGGTTTTCTGCAAGGCCAGATCGACATCGTCCAGCGTCACCGGCAGGCCGAGATCAACGAGCGAGGTGACGCCATGGTCCGATATGCCGCACGGAACGATGCCGTCGAAATGGCTGAGGTCGGGCTCCACGTTGATCGAAAGGCCATGATAGCTGACCCATTTGGTGATCCGCACGCCAAGCGCCGCGATCTTGTCCTCGCGCGGCTCGCCCGTCACCAGCGGCGGTTTCTCGGGCCGCGTGACCCAGACGCCGACCCGGCCTTCGCGCTTTTCGCCGGTGACGTTGAACTCGGCCAGCGTCGCGATCACCCAATCCTCCATCTGCGCCACGAAGCGCCGCACGTCGCGCCCGCGCGCGCCCACATCCAGCAAAACGTAAGCCACCCGCTGCCCCGGCCCGTGATAGGTATATTGCCCGCCGCGCCGCGTGGCGTGGACCTCGAAGCGGTCGGGATCGGTCAGGTCGGCGGGCTTGGCCGAGGTTCCGGCGGTGTAGAGGGGGGGATGTTCGAGAAGCCAGATCGCCTCCTCGGCCTGGCCGCGCGCGATGGCCGCGGCGCGCTCCTCCATCCAGGTGACGGCTTGCGCGTAGGGGACGGGTGCGTCCGAGCGAATCCAGTTGACCATCAGCTCATCCGGGCATCAGCCCGGCCTCCTTTGCCTCTGCCTCCGCGATGGCATCGGCAAGCCGCAAGATCAACCCCGCCGATCGGTGGTCGAGACCGAAGTATACGCGGCATGATGGTCCTTGACCAATAGGCCGGCGGGGCGAATCGACCCCGTGAGCGTCAGGGCCCCGGACCGCAATCGGTTCACAACCGCGCGATCAGGGGACACATCCGCGTAGGAATGCGCAGGATTTCCGCCGATAGTGCGGGTAATTCATACTTTTGATTGAACCGGAACATGCTAAACTGCGACCAATCATCGAGACCAGCGTAATTGGAGGACCAATCATGATCTTTAAGGCCTTGACCACCGCGACCTTTGCCGTCGCCCTTGCAACCTTCCCCGCCGAGGATGCGCAGGCCGATGCGGGCGATGTCGTCGGCGGCCTGATCGTCGGCGGCCTGATCGGCGCGGCGATCGCCAATGGCAACAATGCCGGCAACCGCACCGTGGTGACGCGCCCCTCGGGCAATACCAGCACCTATACCCCTATCCCGGCCACCCAGATGGGCCGCGATACGCAGACCGCGCTGAACTATTTCGGCTTCAACGCCGGGGCCGTCGATGGCCAGATCGGCGGCAACACCCGCGCCGCGATCGAGCGCTACCAGGCGACCATGGGCTATCCCGTCAACGGGCGTCAGTATCCGTCCTACCAGTATGACGAGCTGATGCAGGCCTATTACTGGGGTCTGAACGGCGGCTCGGCGCAGACCGGGCTTTATGGTCAGCCGCTCCTGATGGCCTATCGCTCGGCCCAGACGGCGGCACCCGCGCCGCAGGTCGTGACCACGCCGACCGCCCCCGTGCAGCAGCCGCAGCCGACCGTGGTGGCCGCGCCCCCGGCGCAGACCGTCATCGTCTCGCCCCCGACCGCCGCCGCGATCACCCCGGTGACGCCGGTGACCCCGGTGCAGGACAACAAGTAACACCTTCTTCGGGTGACAGATCGGGGCCGCGCCTGAGCCAGGGCGCGGCCCTTTTTCCTAGGCGGCGGGCCGGGACGAAATCGGTGCAGAATCCCCCTTCACATCCGCGGATCACGAGGGTACAAGCCCGCCACCTACCTGATCACGTGCGGTCGTGGCGGAATTGGTAGACGCGCAGCGTTGAGGTCGCTGTGGGGTAACTCCCGTGGAAGTTCGAGTCTTCTCGACCGCACCAATCACCCTACAAAAGACATTTGAAGTCAATGAGTTAACTCTCGGAGACTTGAAGAAATGTCACACAAATTCCCACACACCACCATTCGTTCCGGCACGTATTACTACAATCGTCGTGTCCCGAGACATGTCGTCGAAGCATTCGGAATGAGTGCTGTGCAAGTCTCCCTAGGTAAGAAGTCAGATGAGGTTGGACCTCTAGCGGCTGCCCTGACAGGCGCACTCAATGAGCTGTGGGCCGCTGATCCTGTTCATCCTGTCTGCATTCAGTTGTTGTTAGCACGACTGAAGCCGCAGACGCTGACATTGGCTGATTGCATGGAGCAGTATCTCGCTCTCAGGTCTATCCATGAGAAGCCGTGTCGGCTGGCAATCCGAAGCCTGATCCAGATTTGCGGAAACAGACCAGTTGATCGCTACACGCGCCGAGATGCCAGAGCCTTGGTCGATCATCTCCTAAGTCTGGGTAACAAAACCGCCACAGTACGAAGACGCTTGCAGTCCCTTCACGCGGTTTTCGAATACGGTTTACTTGAGATGGAGGCCGATAAAAGAAACCCCTTCTGCCGTGTTCCTATCCCCCGAGAAGGACATGACATCAAGACTAGGGAGACGTTCACTTTCGATCAACTTAGGGCAATTTACGGAGAGGCCCTCTGTTCCAATAAAGATACCCGCCTCATTCTGCCGATCCTTGGTGAGACGGGCGCTAGGTTGGCTGAGATTGTAGGCCTCAGGTGGCAGGATGTAGACCTAAACGCGGGAACTATCATCATCCGCCCCCATGCTATGCGTCCCCTGAAAACCCGAGGTTCTGAACGTTTGGTGCCTCTGGTCGGCATAGGTTTAAGAGCCATGACCATGCTTTCGCACATGTCGAGAGATCATGAGTTCGTGTTCCCACGATGGGTGCGCGCAGATCGAGTGGTAGCAACCCACGCAAGCAACACGCTCAACAAAGTCCTGCACAAACGATATGGTGATCTGACTTGTCACTGCTTTCGACACACGCTTAGAGATCGCCTTCGAGACGCTGAAGCACCAGTTGAACTCGTTGACCAGATCGGCGGATGGCATCACGCTGGTGGAGTGGGAACAAGCTATGGACGTGGATACAGCGTCGATGTGCAGAGAAAATGGCTTGAAAAGGTCTCTATTCGCAACATTTCTTACAGCAACAGTCTTTAAGTGTTGACTTAACACCAAGGACGTGGTATAATATACTATAGGCAAGTGAAAGAATGCAGCCCTTTGCGGTTTCTTTCATGAAGACCTCTCCTCCGCCAAAACAGCTTCACTGCGTAAGAGCGTCCTGCTCCCAATCATGAGTAACGGGTGCGGATTGCTGGAGGATTCATCCCAACACATTTTAAAGGAATGCCCATGACACGACGTCAGCCGAAAACCAATCAAGATTGGCAAAAAGTCCGCCGGAAGAACCCACGCCTCTTCTATTCTAGCGAAGCTCAGAAGCTCATGCTTGAGGACGCCAGTGCTCTCGGAAACGAAGAGTTCTTTAAGCATGTCCCCACTGAAGAGGACCTCTAATGCGTGATTGCCTTAGCAGTGTCCCAACAGTTGGTGTAACTCCCGCCGGTAGCGCGGGCTGAGCGGAGCCTTCGCATAGCGAAGCGAGGCC
>NZ_JABJVX010000005.1 GCF_013155465.1 Alterinioella nitratireducens
GGCCTCGCTTCGCTATGCGAAGGCTCCGCTCAGCCCGCGCTACCGGCGGGAGTTACACCAACTGTTGGGACACTGCTTTCGAGAACCGATGGAACAAACGCTACAGTCCCAAGCTCGGCCACCTTTTCTGCATATCTGCAATCAATCGCTGCACGCCGAACCGTCGTTAGGTTGGACCAATGTGAATCGGGCCCGTTGCGGGCCGCAACCTTCACCGATTTCACGTGCTTTGGCCCGAAATCTTCGGCTCACCTTGCTCCGCTCGTCAACCGGCAATTCTCCACGACCGGAACGGCACCTACTTGACGTCACGAGGTTCTTGGCAACTCAAATGTGCCAATAGATCCAGACAACGCGGATCGGTGATCGAATAGTTTATCTGCAAGCCATCTTTCTCACCCTTGACCAACCCGTCCCGCCGCATTTTGGCCAGATGCTGCGAAATCGCCGATTGCGACAGCCCCACGACCGCGCAAAGCTCGGATACCGAGGCCTTGCCGGATGAAAGTCGGCACAGGATCAGCAACCGGCTTTTGTTGGACATCAGCTTGAGCAGCCCGGCGATCTCCTCGGCGCGGGCTTCCAGATCTGCCAAGGCGTGGTTTTGGAACTGCGACATAAAGGCATATCAATCCGGTTGACACTAATTCAGTAATAACTAATTTAGATTTTGCTAATCTTTCTGTCAACTACCCATCCCGCCACCCCGTCTTCCCGCCTCCGACACCCGACGCTGAAAGCTCTGCCATGTTCAAGCCCTTACTCCTTTCCATATTTCTTGCCACGCCCGCCCTGTCCCAAACCGCGCCGGTTCTCGAGGTCACGACCACCATGATCGCCGACCGCAAGGCGGTGTTCGCAACGGTGGAAAGCGTCGATACCCTGACCGCGCGGACCCGCATCGGCGGCACCATCGCGGAACTGATGGTCGATGAGGGCGACAGCGTCGCGGCGGGCGAAGTGCTGGCGTTGGTGGTCAATGATCAGATGGCCCCGCAGATCGCCTCTGCCAGTTCGCAGGCCGATGCGCTCGAGGCCGAACTGGTCCAGGCCCGCGAAGACCTGGCCCGCGCCGAGGATCTCTTTGAACGCGGCATCGTCGCGCAGACCAGGCTGGATCAGGCGCAAACCGCGGTGGCGGTGCTCGAAGGCCGCCTGGCCGCTGCCAACCAGGCGCGCGATGTGCTGGTGCAACAGGAACGCGAGGGCGCGGTTCTGGCCCCCGCCGCGGGCCGCGTGCTGGACGTTCGGAGCCCGCAAGGAAGCGTCATGTTACCGGGTGAACCGGTCGCCATCATCGCCTCGGACCGCTACCTGTTGCGTCTGAACCTGCCCGAACGCCACGCCCGCTCCATCTCCGAGGGCGACGAGATCGAGGTTGCCGGGGCGGCGCTCGGGGCAGATGTGGCCCCCACCGGCGTGATCGTCCAGGTCTATCCGCGTATCGAAAACGGGCGCGTCATCGCCGATGCCGAGGTCGACGGATTGGGCAGCTTCTTTGTCGGCGAGCGCGTGCGCGTGCACGTGACGGTCGAGCGACGCGAAACGATCATCTTGCCACGCGCCTATATTTCCACCCGGTTCGGCAATGATTTCGTCACCGTCGAAACCGAGGAAGGCAGGCATGACATTGTTGTCCTCCTCGGGGCGGAAACCCCGCAAGGTGTTGAAATTCTGACAGGGTTGTCAGTTGGCGACCGGGTGGTGCGGCCATGAAATTGGGGATTTCCGGGCACCTGACGCGTGCCTTTGTCCGCTCGGCTCTGACACCGCTCTTGCTGTTGGCCTCGCTGGCCGTGGGATTGATCGCGCTAACGGTTATCCCGCGCGAGGAAGAACCTCAGATCTCGGTGCCGATGGTCGATGTGATGCTGCGTACCGATGGGCTGCGCGCGACCGACGCGGTGGAACTTGTGACCGAACCGCTGGAGGCGATTCTGCGGTCGATCAACGCGGTTGAGCATGTCTATTCGCAGACCGAGGATGACCGGGTCATGGTCACCGCGCGGTTCGAGGTCGGCACCGACCCCGATGACGCCATCCTGCGGGTGAACGAACGGATCATGGCCAATATGGATCGCATCCCGCAGGGCATTCCGCAGCCCTTGATCGTCGGGCGCGGCATCAATGATGTCGCCATCGTGTCGCTGACGCTTTCGCCCGCGCCCGAGTCCGCCGAACACTGGGACGACCGGGCGCTCTATTCGCTGGCCGAAGAATTGCGCGCGGCGCTGATGTCGGTCGAGGATGTCGGCTTGACCTATATCGTGGGCGGGCGCACCGATCAGATCCGGATCGAGCCCGACCCCGAACAGTTGGCGCTTTACGGCGTCACCCTGCAACAGCTGGCCGCGCGCGTTTCCGAGGCCAACCAGACCTTTCCCGCCGGAGAAGTCTCGACGCTGGACCGCACGCTCTCCGTTACCGCGGGACAAACGCTGCGCGGCCCCGGCGATATCGGCCTGCTGCAGCTGACGACCCGCGATGGGCGCCCGGTCTATGTCCGCGATGTTGCCGATGTCATCGTCGGCGGCGCGCCGGTCGAGGCACGCAGCTGGACCCTGACCCGCGAAGAGGGCGAGACCGAGTGGACCCGACTGCCCGCCGTCACGCTGGCCATTGCCAAGCGCGAGGGGGCCAATGCCGTATGGGTGGCCGAAAACGTGATGGAGCGGCTGGAGCTCCTGCGCGGCGAACTGATCCCCGAGGATATTACGGTCGAAATCACCCGCAACTACGGCGAGAACGCCGATGAAAAGGCCGATGAACTGATCTTCACCCTCGGCCTTGCCACCGTTTCCATCGCGCTTTTGGTGGTGCTTTTCATCGGTTGGCGCGAAGGGCTCGTGGTGGGCATCGTGATCCCCACAACCATTTTGCTGACGCTCTTTGCCTCGAATTTCATGGGCTATACGATTAACCGAGTCTCGCTCTTTGCGCTGATCTTTTCGATCGGGATCCTTGTCGATGACGCCATCGTGGTGATCGAAAACATCTCCCGGCACTGGGCCATGGGCGGCCGCCGCACCCGCACCCAGGCGGTGATCGAGGCCGTGGCCGAGGTTGGCAACCCCACCATCATCGCCACCCTGACCGTGATCGCCGCGCTGTTGCCGATGCTGTTCGTCTCGGGGTTGATGGGGCCCTATATGGCCCCGATCCCGGTCAATGCCTCGGCGGCGATGGTCTTTTCCTTTTTCGTGGCCGTGATCCTGACCCCGTGGCTGATGATGCGCATCGCCGGGCGCGGTGCCATGACGGCCGGGGATCATGACGATGACCGGGAAAGCCTTGTTGGCCGGATCTTCCGCCGGGCCGCCACACCGATTGTCGCCAGCCGCTGGCGCTCGGGGCTGCTGCTGGTGATTGTGCTGGCCCTGACGGCGGGATCGCTGACCTTCTTCTTTGATCGCACCGTGACGGTCAAGCTCTTGCCCTTCGACAATAAATCCGAGTTTCAGGTGATCCTCGACATGCCCGAAGGCACCAGCCTGGAACGCACCGAGCGCATTCTGGCCGAGGCCGGCGAACGCCTGGCCGCCCTGCCCGAGGCCACTTCGATCCAGATGAATGCCGGCACCGCCGCGCCGTTCAACTTCAACGGTCTGGTGCGCCATTATTACTTGCGCAACCGCCCCGAACTGGGCGATTTGCAGGTCAACCTGCTGCCGCGCGACGAACGAACCCGCGTCTCGCATGACGTGGCTCTCGAAGCGCGCGAATTGCTGGCCGATATCGAGCTTCCCGAAGGCGGCTCGATCCGCATCGCCGAAGTGCCACCCGGGCCCCCGGTTCTGGCCACTCTGCTGGCCGAGATCTACGGCCCCGATGCCGACACCCGCCGCGCCGTCGCCCGCGAAGTCAGCGAAGCCTTCGCCTCGGTGCCCTATATCGTCGATATCGAGAACAGTTTCGGCGTTCCGCGTCCGCGCTTGCGGCTGGCCATCGACCAGGACAGCCTGGAGTTCTTCCGGGTCCGTCAAAGCGATGTCTACCAGACCATCCAGGCGCTGTTTGAAGGCGTCCCGGTGGGCTATTCGCATCGTGGCGAAGGCCGCGATCCGACCGAGATCCTGGTGGCGCTGCCGCGTGGCGAGCTGACCTGGACCGAACGCTTGGCCTCGACCCCGGTTCCCGCCAACCTATTGCCCGGAGATCGTGGCGTGGTGGAACTGGGCGACGTGGTTTCGGTCAGCGAAGAGCTGGGCAGTTATCCGATCTTCCGCCGCAATGGCCGCTTTGCCGAGATGGTGATGGCCGAGATGGCGGGCGATTTCGAGGCCCCCATCTACGGCATGATCGCGGTGCAGGACGCGCTGGATGACCGGCCCTGGTCGGACGCGGTGCCGCGCCCCGAGATCAGCTTCTATGGCCAGCCCGCCAGCGACACCACGCCGACGCTGCTCTGGGATGGCGAATGGGAGGTTACCTATGTCACCTTCCGCGACATGGGCACCGCCTTTTCCGTGGCGATCCTGGCGATCTATGTGCTGGTGGTGGCGCAATTCGGGTCGTTCCGGGTGCCGTTTGTCATCCTCACACCCGTCCCGCTGACCTTTATCGGCATCGTCTTCGGCCACTGGCTGTTCAACGCGCCCTTCACCGCGACCTCGATGATCGGGTTTATCGCTTTGGCCGGGATTATCGTGCGAAACTCGATCCTGCTGGTCGATTTCATCCGCCATGGCGCGGCCGAGGGTGAGCCGTTGCGCGAAACGCTGCTGCGCGCGGGGGCGATCCGGTCCAAGCCGATCCTGCTGACGGCGATTTCCGCGATGATCGGGGCCTCGGTCATCCTGACCGATCCGATCTTCCAGGGATTGGCGATTTCGCTTTTGTTCGGGCTGGCCTCGTCAACCTTGCTGACGGTATTGGTGATCCCGGCCATCTACGTCGTGTTCAAGAATGCCGACGCGCCCTATCGACCGAAAGGACCCGAAGCGATCTAAGAGTCCGATTAAGAACTCGGGCGTTTCAGGTTTTGACGGAAGCGCATCCGGCTTTTGCGAGGTGATTTGCACACTTTTGTGGAGTGAATTTGTTGAGGACGGCACCAACGGCGCGCCGGAGGGACTCGCGGAATCTGGCAGCCGTTTTGCGGATCCTGTGTTAGAGCCTGGCGAAGACTTGTTCTATCGGGTTCAGGTCAGGGCTGTAGGGGCGGCAGGAACAGAAGGTTGGCGCCAGCCGTGCGGATTGCCTGTCGGACGGCCTGGCCTTTGTGGTTGCCGAGATAGTCCATCACCACCACATCGCCGGGCCTGAGCGTAGGCACCAGCCGAGGCGCCCCGGCGGGTCGGAAACTGCGCACCGACAGGTCGCTCGCCGCGTGCGGAAATGCACGTCCTTCTTCGAAATTCTCGCGGCCGGGGCCAAGACGATTGATTATTATGTTTCATGTGATAATGTGTCGCATCAGGGGAGCGTTGGCCATGTCATTGGGGACGGCCAGTTTTATTTCGCAAAGGTGCGTTTGCACTTTTATTTCGATGATGATCGTTCTGACGATCGCCATCGGACTTTCGACATCTACGGCTGCGTCGATGGGCGGAGGGATGACCTCCGACATGTCTCGGGAATCCGCCTCGCAGGCCTGCCAGGCCGAGGTTTCCGGCAGCCTGGCCGAACAGCCCTGTGACGCCGGTGACGACGAACCGAGAGGTTATGCAGCCTGTCCGATGTCGGGCCTGTGTGCCAACATGTCTTCCGGCCCGACCCATTGCGGCTTGCTGGGCCTGACCAGTATCGCCGAGTTGAACCCCGAGAACATCTCGTTTGCGACGGTCCGCTATCTCCGCACCGAGGTTCACGCGGCCGACCTGCCTGCCGACCCGAGGTTCCATCCTCCGATCCTCTGAACCGTTTGTCGCGGCTGCCCGTTGTGCGGGCCGCCAGGAAACACGTTCAAGGGAAGGAGAATTGCAATGGAAAATGCACTCGGACTGGCCGGTTACCAGTCCACGATGATCATCATAGTTTTTGTGGTGCTGGGGCTGGGGATTGCGGCGTTGTTCGCCGCGCTGTTCCTGCCGGCGCGCTGGCGATTGCCGTATTCGATGGAGTTCCTGTTCGTCGGCCTCCTTCTGGTGATGGTCTGGTACGGCGATCGGCGCAGCGCCGAGATTTTCGCTGCCTATCAGGCACCGCTGGAAGAAGAAGGCGTTCTGGAAGTCGGCTATGAACCCGGAGAGGGGGAGTTCGACCGGGTTATCCGTGTTCTGGCCTTTCAGTGGGGCTTTGCCTTCATCAACGAAGAGGATGAGATCTCGCGCAATGCGGCGGTCGTTCAGCCCGGTGAAAGGGTGCTGTTCAGCTTGTTCGCCAATGACGTCATCCACGGCTTCAACATCCCCGCCGCCGGCATCACCGCCGAGTTCGAGCCGGGCGCCGAGCGCAACGTATGGATCCGCGCGCCCGAGGAGCCGGGCCGCTACCTTGTCCAGTGCCTGAACTACTGCGGCGTGGGACACGCGCAGATGAAGGCCTGGCTTGTCGTTCAGGACGACGAAGGCGATGGCGACGAAGATCATGAAGGGGACGCGGCCTGATCCTGGGCCCATCCGTGACAACGCATTCAGAATTGAGGAGTCCGCACCATGGCAAGTGCACATGATGCAGAACGTATGGGGACAAAACCCCACTGGGAGCCGGAGGACGTCATCGGCAAGATGACCCTTTCAACGCTGCTTTTTTCCGACCACTACCGGCACATCGCGATCAAGGGGATGCTGACCTCGGTGGTGATGCTTGGCCTTGGCGGCCTGATGGCGATCTTGTTCAGGACCGAACTGGCCTATCCCGACATTCAGATCCTGGATGCCAGACCCTACATGTCGCTGATGACCTTGCACGGCATGTTCATGGTCTTCGGGTTCATCATTCCGTTCGTGGTTTCGATCATGTACTACATGATGCCCAAGATCCTCGGCACCGAGGAACTGCTGTGGGCGCGCGGCGCGCAATGGAGCTACTGGACATTGATCCTGGCCGCGGTGCTGCTGGTGATCTCGCGGCCCGATTTCACCTAGACATTCTATCCGCCCATGTCTCTGCGCGTTGGGGGCAGCCTGGTCTGGATGGGATATGTCGCGGTTGCCCTGGTGGCGCTCTCGGAGTTTCTCGCCGGTGCGGTGCTGCTGAAGAACGGTTTGGCGGCGGCCAGGCGCAAGGGATACAGCAAGCTGCCCCTGATGGGCTGGGGCGCGATTTCCGAAGGTATCCTGCTGGCCCTGTCGACCCCCATTCTCGGGCTTGTCGGTGTTGTCATGCTGACCGACTGGCTGGAAATGACGGCGCTGTTCGATCCGGCGCGCGGCGGCGACGTGATGACCTTCATGTTCATGTTCTGGTTCTATGGCCACCCGGCGGTTTATCTGCCGCTGATGCCGACGGTGGCGATCCTCTATACGCTTCTGCCGCGCTATCTGGGTCGCCCGATCTGGAGCTACTGGTCGGCGGTCACGGCTTTTGCACTGCTGACGCTGTTGGGCTTTATCGTGTATCCTCATCACTTCCAGCCGGCCGAAAACGTCAGCGGCTGGTTGCAGCGCGCGACACAGATCCTGACGCTGCTGATCTTCATCCCGTCCACGCTGCATGTGTTCAACTGGATCGCCACGCTCTGGTCCGATCCGATTCCGGATACGGCGCGGCGCGCGGTGCCGTTCAAGTTCATGATCGCGTCGATCTTCTTTCTGATGTACGGCGGTGTGACGGCCTATGTGAACGCCCAGATCGCGACCGACAGCGATTTCGTGCACAACACCTACTTCGTGCCGGCGCATTTCCACGCGATGTTCGTGGGCTTCATGGCCAATATGGCAATGGCGGGGATCTACTACCTCTATCCCTACTTCACGGGCCGGATGTACAGTCAGGGAATGGGAAACACCCATTTCTGGTTCTGGCAGATCGGCATCTTCACCAAGGTCACGATGATGTACCTGCTGGGGTTCAACTACTTCCCGCGCTGGGTGGTGGATTACCTGGACCTGCCGCAATGGTCGACACCGCAACTGATCCTGACCGGGGCGGCCTACCTGATCGGCCTCGGCTTTATCGTGTTCGTCTATAACATCATGCGCAGCTCAACCCGTGGCGTCGCCGTGTCCGGCGACCCCTGGGCAATCGGCGACAGCGACAGCGCCAAAGCCGGCTCGGCCAAGCCGGTCCCTGCGGAATAGGAAGGAGAACCTAAAATGATCATGCGATTGTTTCTGATAATTGGGCTGATCCTTCTTGGAGGGACAGGCTATTTCATCGTCGTTCAGACCCCGCCGACAGTGCAGGCCACGCCTGCGGTTGGCGAGATCGTGCGGCTTCGCGAAGAGGGCATCCTGCCGGAAGGGATCATGTTCGAGAACGAAGAAATCGAGCACGACATTTTCGGGGTGCCGCCCGAAGATGAAGCGATGATCGAGGCCGCCATGGCGAACATGGATATGGACATGGGTGGCATGGACATGGGTGGCATGGACATGGGCGGCATGGACATGGGCGGCGATGGTGACATGGATATGGCCGCTGACGGCGATATGGACATGGCCGCTGATGTCGACATGGACATGGCCGCTGATGGCGACATGGACATGGCCACTGACGGTGACATGGACATGGCCGCTGACGGTGACATGGACATGGCCGCTGATGGCGACATGAACATGGCCGCTGACGGCGGCATGGACATGGCCGCTGACGGTGACATGAACATGGCCGCGGACGGCGACATGGACATGGCCACTGACGGCGACATGAACATGGCCACTGACGGCGACATGAACATGGCCGCTGACGGCGACATGAACATGGCCGCTGATGGCGACATGAACATGGCCGCGGACAGCGGCATGGACATGGCCACCGACGGTGACATGAACATGGCTGCCGACGGTGGCATGGACATGGCCGAAGGCGGTGCTTTCGACGAGGAGGAAGCCGAGCGGCTGATGGCAGGTCAGATGGCCGGTTTGATCATCACCGACGAGGGCGACTTCGATCGTGAGATCGAACTGTCGATGTCGGAATGGACGTTCTCGGACCTTGAAATCGACGCCCAACCCGGCGAGCGGATCCGCTTCACCCTGCGCAATGACGGCAATATCGTGCACGAGTTCATGTTCATGGGCATGGCGCAGATGCAGGGTGTGAACTACCGCGCCCGTCGTGCGGACTGGAACCTGCTGGAGCACGAAGCGCTCTACGAGCAGTCGCTGGTTCTGCCGGGAGAGGAGATCACATTCGTCGCCGAGGTGCTCGCGCCCGGTGCCTGGATGTTCATGTGCATGCTGCCCTATCACATGCAGATGGGCATGATGGGCCAGATGGCGACCGAAGGCATGGCCATGGAGATGTGACCGGCGGGCCGAGTCACGATCAGAACACGGTCCGGCGCACGCGCCGGGCCCACCACCCCTCATCCGAGCGAGAGTGACCGATGTCCGATACCACCAGCAACGCGACCGGCCTGCTCCGGTCCGGATTGCCCAGCTATCTGGCGCTTCTGAAGCCGCGCGTCATGTCACTGGTGATCTTTACCGCGACTGTGGGGGTCTTTGCCGCCCCGGTTGCGGTGGGTCCACTGAACGCCATCCTGTCGTTGCTGTTCATCGCCATCGGCGCCGGCGCCTCGGGCGCTTTGAACATGTGGTGGGATGCCGATATCGACGCCCAGATGCGGCGCACCCGCAACAGGCCGATTCCCAACGGCCAGGTCACGCCACGCGCAGCGCTGGTCTTCGGCCTGGCTCTGTCGGTCCTGTCGGTGGCCGCCCTGTGGGCGGTGTCGAATGCGCTGGCTGCGGGGCTTCTGGCGTTCACCATCTTCTTCTACGCCGTGATCTACTCGATGATCCTGAAGCGGCGGACACCGCAGAATATCGTGATCGGCGGCGCCGCCGGCGCGTTCCCGCCGATGATCGGCTGGGCAGCCGCGACCGGTTCGGTCGGGATAGAGAGCCTGATGCTGTTCGGCCTGATCTTCTTCTGGACACCGCCGCATTTCTGGGCGCTGGCGCTTTACATGCACGACGATTACACCCGCGCCGGGGTTCCGATGTTGACCGTCACCCACGGCCGTGCGGTGACGCGGCGACGCATCCTGCTCTACAGTGTCGTGCTGGCGGTCATATCCGTGGGCGTGGGGGTTTCGGCCATTGGCGGCCCGATCTTCCTGGCGGCAGCGGTGGTGCTGAACGTTGCGCTCTTGCGTGGTGCCGCGGCGATCTCGGCGCGGGGCGAGGACGCGGCCGGCGCCGACCGTTACGAGACCGAACGCCGGTTCTTCCGGCTGACGCTCTACTATCTTTTCACCCTCTTCGCTGCCATCTGGCTGGAGGCGGCTATCGGGACCGCTGGCTTCTGAGGTCTTTCCGAGTGTCTTGCACCGGCTTGCAGCCCGATGGGCGGGGTGGAGTATCCGTTCGCCGGAAGCCGGATGATGAAGGGGGCTTTTGCGCCAGGAAGGCTTCACCGCTGGTCGGCTGCACGTCGCGACTTGCATGATGGTGATGGGGATAGAGGCGCTCTATCGCAGGCCGAACACCAGCAGACCCACACCCGGCCACAAGATATATCCGTATCTGTTGCGCAAGCTGGCGGTGAACCGTCCCAATCAGGTCTGGGCGATGGACATTACCTACATCCCCATGGCCCGAGGGTTTGTTTATCTGGTTGCCGTGCTCGACTGGTTCAGCCGGAAGGTGCTGGCCTCGCGACTCTCGGTCACACTGGAAACTGCGCCGTGCCTGAAAGCTTTGAACGAAGCGATCCGTAGGTTTGGCAAGCCGGAGATCATGAACTCGGATCAGGGTAGTGTCCCTGGAGATGGTGTAGGAGGCCGCGCGCGAAGCCATTGGCTTAGCGCAGCACGCGGCCGGGCTGGCGGCCACCAACAGCCGCAATTCCATCAACCGCGCCCTGGTTGAATTCGCCGCCAAGCGCCTCCGCTCCTCGGTGTCGCAGGAAGCGGAGGTCGCCTTCGTCAACCTGACCGACTTCGAAATGCCGATCTACTCCATCGATCGCGAGCGTGCGTCCGGTATCCCGCAGGCTGCCCGGAGCTTCTTCGACCTGATCGGCGCGGCGGAAGCGGTGCTGGTCTCCTTCGCCGAGCATAACGGCACGGTCACATCCGCCTAGAAGAACCTCTTTGACTGGATGAGCCGGATCGACAGACAGGTCTGGCAGGGCAAGCCTGTCGTCTTCCTTGCCGCCTCGCCGGGGCCGCGGGCCGGCGCGGGCGTGCTGGGCCATCAAGCGCAGCTGGCGCCGTTCTTCGGGCCGATCTGCGCGGCGTGCAAGGGATCGGCACATGGGGCGAAGCTTGGGACGCCGAGACCGGGTCGCTCACCCGTGTCGAGGACATCGCGGCGCTGGACGCCGCTCTCTCAGGACTGGTCACGGAACAGGCACGCAAAGGAGAGGCCGCATGAGCCCGAAGTCAAGCGAGCCGAAGCTTGTCATCGTCGGTGACGGCTACCTGGGCAGCGACCTGGCGAAATCGCTCGACGCGGTGATGGATGTCACCCTGATCGAGCGCGCTAGCCATTTCACCCACGCCCCCGCGATGATCCGCGCCATGGTCGACCCGGCGCTGCTGGACCGGGCGCTGATCCCCTACGACGGGCTGCTGGGGCGCGGGCGGGTGATCCGGGGCGAGGCCGCTTCGATTGACGGTACCGGGGTAATGCTGGCCGACGGCACGCAGATTGCGGGCGACTATATCGTGCTGGCCACCGGCTCGTGGAATTCCGCACCGTTCAAATCCGCGACGGGCGACATTGAGGGGCCAAGGGCCGACAATGCGCGCTGAAACGCCGCCCTGCACGAAGCGTCCCGGGTTCTGATTATCGGCGCAGGGGCGGGCGAAACACTACGCGCGCACCTACATCGGCAACGGCGCAGAATGCCCTTGATGAAGGATGGGCGGGCGCGGCCCCGAACCGGGACCGCAACGGCATCGGACAGCCGAAGAAGGGCTTGCCGTGCCGTTCATCTTGCCTCACCTTCCGAGGGATGGGGGGGCTGGCATGACCGAACCACGCAAAGACGCATCCGTCGAGGAAGACCAGACCGACGCCGCCAAACGCCGGGCAGAGGGCGAATTCGTGCGGGGCGTCAGCGGCTTCCGGCAAGCCATTGGCGATCCCGATTTCCCGCCAGAGCCAGGACGCTACCACCTCTTCGTGGCCCTGAACTGCCCCTGGTGCCACCGCGTCACGCTGGCCCGGAACGTCCTGGGTCTGGGCGATGCACTAACGATGGATGTGGTGTTTCCGAACCGCACTGGCGAAGATGACCCCGAAGGTCCGAACCTGTGGCAGTTCAACCCAACCCGTCCCGCCAGCCTGACCGGCGCGCCACTGCCTGAATGCACATCCGAGACCGGGACAGGCAGATCGCACCGTCTTGTCCGCGGCATCTACCGCGCTGAAGGGTCCGACGAACAATCCGTTCCGATCCTCTACGACAAGCAAGCGGGCCGCATCGTCAATAACGAGAGCGCCGAGATCCTGCGCATGTTGAACGCCGCCGCCGGGCCGCTTGGCAGCACGCTGTCCGACACCGACAGGCCCGACCTCTACCCGGTTCAGCCCGGCCTTCGCAGCGAGATCGAGGATCTCAACGACCTGATCTACACCGCCATCAACAACGGGGCCTACAAGGCCGGGTTCTCATCGGACCAGGCTGCCTATTCAGATGCGTTCAAGGCCTATTTCATTGCGCTGGACGCCCTGGAGGCCCGGTTGTCCGACGGTCGCCCTTTCCTGACCGGCCCACGTTTCACCGAAGCCGATCTGCGCCTGTTCCCGACCCTCTACCGTCACGACCCGGTCTATTACGTCCGGATGAAGCTGAATGGCGCGCGCATCCTGGATTATCCACATTTGTGGCACTGGCTGTGCCGTGCCCATGCCCTGCCCGGAGTCGCGGGCAGCGGATCGCTGATCCATTGCCGGCAAGGCTATTTCGGCAGATCGTGGAACGGCACCGTCCCATTGGGACCATTCAGGCCGATGCCCTACCCAGAGGCCTACGGGCACCCGGAACTTTGCGACTGATCCAATTTGGATCTGAACCGCATTCGGCACCCCAGACCGGCGCGCGTGAGTCGCGGGCCGGATCGTGCGACCGTTCAGAACCAGTAATACGGCACCCCGAAATGGTCGTGGGCGCGTTGTTCCCACTGCCGGTCGCGGTACCATTCGTCATGCGGCTCGGGGGCGCCCTTGACCTCTTCTTCCGTGATGTCGGTGCGATACGCCCCAAGCGAGGGGTCGTAGCGCAACCTCTTCCACGGCACCGGGTAGTGATCCTTGCCAAGGCCGAGGAAGCCGCCGAAGCCGACACTGGCATAGGCCACCTGGCCGGTTTCGCGTTCGATCATCAGGTGGTCGATCTCGCCGATCTTGGCACCGCTCGGGTCCACGACGGGGTTGCCGTTCACATCGCCCGAACTGATCAGGGGCGTCGATTTCACATAATCATCCATGTCCAGGTCTCCTTTCAGGTCTCTGCAAGGAAAACGTGGCGGAAGAGGCGTTCGTTCCCGCCCCTCATGGCGGTCGGCCAAAATGCGCTCAGCCGTCTTTCTTGTCGGGCAGCCCGTTGCGGTCGGTCGCGGCGTAATCCTCCAGCTCCGCCTCGCTCATCTCGTCATACATCTCCTTCGAGGCGCCTTGCAGCTCGGATACCTTGGTTTCGCCGCGCTTGGCCGCCAGGGCCGCCCCGGCCGCTTTCTGTTGTGCTTTCGATTCTGCGGGCATTGGCGCGCGCCCTCCTGCTTGCGTTGCAATGCAGGGGAAACGCAGCTTGCAAGGGCGGGGTTCCGTTCAGATCACGATGTTGAACTGCGCCCGGATCGCCCGGTCGATATCCGGGGCCAGCGTGCTGCCCGCCTTCTCAAGAATCGCATTCTTGCGCGCAATCGCGGCGTCCAGCAGCTTGGGCTTGCCCGCCTCGCCCCATTCCTTCGGGCTCATCCGGTTGCCGACCGCCGGGTAGATATATTCCGTCTGCATCAGCGCCAGCGTCTGATCCGATCCCAGGTAATGCCCCGGCCCCTCCAGGCAAACCGCGCGCATCACCTCGATCGACAGCGCATCCTCGGTCACGTCGATGCCCCGCACACAGCGCAGCGCCTGCCCCAGGATGTCATCGCCCATCACCAGGCTTTCCAGGCAATACCCAAGCAGCGAGGCATGCATCCCCACCGCCTCATAGACCATGTTGAGGCCCGAAAGCCCCGCCATCACATTGGTGATCCCCTGTTCCCACCCGGCCTGCATGTCGGGCAGCTTGCTGTCCGAGATCCCCGCCGCCGCGCCGCCCGGAAGGCCGTAGAACTGGTGCATCTGCGCGCAGCCCGCCGTCAGCAGCGCCTGTTCCGCCGACCCGCCCGACATCGCGCCGGTGCGCAGGTCGCTGACAAAGGGCCAGGTGCCGAACACCGCCGGATGACCCGGCTGGATCGCATTGACATAGACCACCCCCGCCAGGCATTCGGCGACGGCCTGCACGATGGCGGATGCAATCGGCGCGGGCGCAGTGGCCCCGGCCTGACCGGCGGAAAGCAGCAGAACCGGCATCCCGCGCCGGATGCAATCCTCCATCACCAGGCAGCTTTCCTCGGCAAATTTCATCGGCGGCACGACGAAACAGTTGGAGTTCGACACGAAGGGCCGCGCCCGCCACGCCGCCTCGCCGCCCGCGATCATGTGCAGAAGGTCGAAACAGCCCGCGACATGGGAGGGGTCGGAAAACGAGGTGCCGATATGCTTGGTCGTGCCGGAACAGCTTGCGAATATCGTGTTGATATCCATGTCGAAATTGTCGGTTATATCGCGGCAGACCATGGGCCGCTGGAAGAAATGCACATTGTCCAGATGCTGCACCAGCCGCGCGGCGGCATAGAGATCGGCGGTGCTGCTTTCGCGGTAATCGTCATTCTCCAGGTCAACCACATGCACCGCCGCGCCCGCCGTGCCGTAATGCACGCGCGTGCCCGACAGGTGCAGATCGTGTTTCGGATCGCGCGCCATCAAGGTGATGTCGCGCGCCGCCAGCGCCAGCATGTCCTCGACCAAGGCACGCGGAAATCGCAGCCGCCCGTCATCGCCCTGTACCGCGCCCGCCGCCGTCATCGCCACCACCCCCGAGGGCGGGGCCTGCGCCAGTCCGATCTGCTCCAAAGCCTGCAACGCGGCCTCATGGATGCGGGCGATATTGGCCTCGCTCAGGGGCTTGTATTGCCCGCCCGACAATCCGGGGCGCACGGGGCGCATGTTCTCGGCCAGCGGGGCCGCGCGCAGGGCCTTGCGGGCGGCGCGCCCGCCCGACCGCTTCGCGCGTGTGGAGGTTTCCGTCGTCATTGCTTCACCCTTTCCGACCGTGGGTCATAGAGCGGCCTCAAACTGGCCATGGCCTCTTGACGCGTGCCTGCAATCTCGATCTCGTAGGATGAGGCCAGCACATCGGCGGGGGCCTCGCCCTTGCAGGGCACATAGCCAAGCCCGACAGCCGCGCCCAAATGATGCCCGTAATTGCCCGAGGTGAGGTAGCCCACCATCTTGCCATCGCGGATGATCGCCTCATTGTGGAACAGCATCGGCTCAGCGTCGCGCAGCTGGAACTGCACCAGCCGCCGCGCCAGACCTTCCTCGCGCTTGCGCAACACCGCGTCACGCCCGATGAAATCGCCCTTGTCGGGCTTGACGGCAAAGCCAAGCCCCGCCTCAAGCACGTGATCCTCATCGGAAATGTCATGTCCGAAATGGCGAAACGCCTTCTCGGTCCGGCACGAATCCAGCGTGTGCATCCCGCAGAGCTTCATCTCCGGCGCGGCCTCCGTCAGCGTCTCGAAGACATGCGCCGCCTGATCGGAGGAGACATAGAGCTCCCACCCCAATTCACCCACGTAGGTGACCCGATGCGCCCGCGCCAACCCCATCCCGATCTCGATCTCGCGCGCGGTCCCGAAGGGGTGCGCGGCGTTGGAGAAATCGTCGGGGCTGACCGCCTGCATCACCTCGCGCGCCTTCGGTCCCATGACGCACAGAACCGCCTCCGCCGCCGTCACATCCGTGATCACCGCCAGGTCGTCGCCAAGGTTCCGCCGCAGCCAGTTAAGATCGCGTTGCAGCGTCGCCCCCGGCACGACGAGGAAGAACGCGGTCTCGGACAACCGCGTCACCGTCAGGTCGCATTCGATCCCGCCGCGCGCGTTCAGCATCTGCGTATAGACGATGCGCCCCGCCGCGACATCCATCTGCCCGCCGCAGACCCGTTGCAGGAAGGCCAGCGCCCCCGACCCCTCGACCCGGATCTTGCCGAAACTGGTCATGTCGAAGAACCCGACCGCTTCGCGCACCGCCTTGTGTTCGGCGGCATGGTTGGCGAACCAGTTCTGCCCCTTCCAGTCGTAGCGATATTCGCGCTCCTGCCCCTCATCCGCGAACCAATTGGCCCGCTCCCATCCGGCCATTTCCCCGAACACCGCGCCGCGCGCTTTCAAATGTTCATGCAGGGGCGACCGCCTGATGCCACGCGCGGTTTCCACCTGCCGGTAGGGGTAGTGATCGGCATAGAGCAGGCCCAATGTCTCGCTCACCCTCTCGCGCAGATAGCGCCGGTTGCGCTGGAACGGCTGCGCCCGGCGGATGTCGGATTCCCACAGGTCAAAGGGCGGCTCGCCATCCTCGATCCACTGCGCCAGCGCCATGCCCGCCCCGCCCGAGGAGACGATGCCGATGGAGTTATACCCGGCCGCAACCCAGTAGCCGCGCAATTCCGGCGCTTCGCCCAGGTAATAACGGTCATCCGGGGTGAAGCTTTCCGGTCCGTTGAAGAACGTATGAATGCCCGCCGTCTCGAACAGCGGCACCCGGTTCATCGCCATCTCAAGAATGGGCTCGAAATGGTCGAAATCCTCGGGGAGGCTGTCAAACTCGAAATCCTCCGGAATGCCCGCCATCCCCCAGGGCTTCGCGCGCGGCTCGAACGCGCCGAGCATCATCTTGCCCGCGTCCTCCTTGTAATAGGCGCATTCATCGGGCACCCGCAGCACCGGCAGCCTCCCCATGTTTTCAACGGGTTCGGTCAGCAGGTAGAAATGCTCACACGCGTGCAGGGGCAGCGTGACGCCGGATGCAGCCGCCAGATCGCGCCCCCACATGCCGCCGCAATTGATCACCACATCCGCCGCGATATGGCCCTGTTCACCGCCGCGCTCCCAATCCACGCCGGTCACCCGCGCGCCGTCATCGGTGACGCGCGCCACTTTCACACCCTCGATCACCTGCGCGCCCCGCATCCGCGCGCCCTTGGCCAGCGCCATGGCGATATTGGCGGGGTCGCATTGCCCATCGAGCGGCAGATGCACCGCGCCGACCACGTCCGAGACATTGAGATGCGGATACATCGCCTTGACCTCTGCGGGCGAGATCTCCGCCACCTCCACATCCAGCGCGCGCGCCAGCGTCGCCTGGCGCAGCAATTCCTCGTGCCGGTGCTCCGTCAACGCGACCGAGATCGACCCGTTCTGCCGCATCCCCGTGGCCACGCCGGTTTCAGCCTCCAGATCGACATAAAGACCGGCGGAATACTTCGCCAATTGCGTCGCGTTGTGGGTATTCCGAAGCTGCCCGATCAGCCCCGCCGCATGCCACGTGGTGCCACAGGTCAACTGCTTGCGCTCCAGCAGCACGATGTCGGTCCAGCCCAGTTTCGCCAGGTGATAGGCGACCGAACAGCCCGAGACGCCGCCCCCGATGATGACGGCACGGGCGTGGGTGGGAATGGGTTTCATGGCGCGACCTCAGATTATCTGGTGACCCGCGGCGCGCAGCCGCGTGGCGATTTCCGCGATATGGGCGGGGCCGATCTCGCAGCAACCACCGAGGATCGTGGCGCCTTGATCGACCCAGGTGAGCGCGAGCCTGGCATAGGCGTCGGGCGTCATATCCGCGCGTTCCTGCAACGCATCCACCGTCGGCGCCTCTTCCAGGAATCCTTCGGAAATGCGCGTGAACCCGTTGGCATAGGCCCCGAACGGCACCCCGAACCCCTTGAGGATCTCCAGCCCGTCGGCCACCACCTCGGGCCGGGTGCAGTTGATCAATACGGCCTCGGGCGCGAAATCCGCGACCACAGGGGCCAGGTCATCCACCCCCTCGCCCGAACGCAGCCGCGTTCCATCCCCGTCCATGGTCGAGACCGCCAGCCAGACCGGCTTGCCCGCCTCCTTCGTCCCCTCCAACGCCCCGATTGCATGCTTCACCGACACCACCGTTTCGATCAGGAAGAGGTCGACCCGGTCGCGGATCAGCCCCACGATCTCGGCGTAGATCGCCCCCGCCTCTTGCGGGTCGGGGCACAGGTCGGGCCGGTAGGACGCCCCGAGCGGCCCAAGCGCGCCCGCCACCCGTCCAGCGCCAAAAGCCTCCCGCGCCGCGACAGCGCCACCCACCGCCGCGGCCAGCAGATCCTCGAACCGCTCCTCGACGCCCGCGCGCACCAGCCGGTCGCGCAGCACCGCGTAGGTGTTGGCCGTCGCCACCGTCGCCCCCGCGGCGAAGTAATCCCGGTGCAGCCCCGCCACCAGATCGGGTTTCTCCATCATCACCGTGGTGGACCAGAGCGGCGTCGGACGGTCGCCCGCCCGCTTGACCAGCTCCTGCCCGATGGAGCCGTCCATGAGGGTCACGCGGCTCACGCCCGCAACCTTTCATTCTCGGGATCCCACAGCGGCCGATCCTCCTGCACCACCGCGCGGTGTTTCTGTCCGTAGATTTCTACCTCCAACTCGGTCCCCGGCACCGCCAGTTCGGCCCGCACCATGCCAAGCGCGATCGAGGCATTCACCCGGTAGCCCCAGCCGCCGCTGGTGGTCTCGCCGACGATCTCATCGCCGTGCCAGAGGCAGGACATATAGGGCGCATCGGCCTCCCCCGCCTCCACGATCAGCGTCACAAAGCGCTTGGACACGCCGCGCTGCTTCTCGGCCATAAGCGCGGCTTTGCCCGGAAACTCCTGCGGCTTGTCCAGCTTGACAAAGCGGTCCAGCCCGCCTTCAAGCAGGCTGTAATCGGTGGACAGATCGCCCTTCCAAGCGCGGTATCCCTTCTCCAGCCGCAGGCTGTTCAACGCATACATGCCAAAGGGCTTGGCCCCGGCGGCGATCACCGCATCATGGATCGCGGGCATTTCCGCGGTCTCGGCATGGATTTCCCATCCCAACTCGCCCGCAAAGGACAGCCGCACCAGCGCCGCCCAACCGCCCGCGATCTCGGTCTCCTGAAGGCTCAGCCAGGGCAGGGTCAGGTCGGCATCGCAAAGCGTCGCCATCAGGTCGCGCGACTTCGGCCCGGTCACGATCAGGGTCGACATCCGGTCGGTCCAGTCTGTCAGGGTGAACCCCGCATCCTGCGGCATGTGGCGCGTCAACCAATCCCGGTCATGCCATTGCGCCGAGGCCGCCGTGACCAGGATGAACAGATCCTCCGCGTCGCGCGCGACTGTCATCTCGGTCACGATCCGCCCGCGATGATCGGCGAAATAGACCAGACCGGCGCGGCCCAGTTTCGGCAGCGCCCCGGCCACCAGCCCGCGCAGCCACTCATCCGCGCCCGGCCCTTCGACCTTGAACCGCGAGAACCCCGGCAGGTCCAGCACGCCGACATGATCGCGCACCGCCTCGCATTCCTCGCGGATGCGCGCCTCCCACGGGCCGCTGCGGCCCCAGGTATGCGTTGCCTCAAGCGAGGTATCGTCGCCCGGCTTGGCGAACCAGTTCGCCCGCTCCCACCCGTTATAGGCGCCCATCACGCCGCCCGCCGCGATCACGCGGTCATGCACGGGCGACAGCTTCCGGTCGCGTCCGGCGGGCCATTCATGCCAGGGGAAATGCATCGCGTATTCGTTGCCATAGGTCTCCATCCCCTTGGCGACGCAATAGGCGTGATCGGTGTAATCTGTGTAGCGGCGCGGATCGACGGCCCACATGTCCCATTCGGTCGCGCCATCGACGATCCATTCGGCCAGCACCTTGCCCGCCCCGCCGCCCTGCGCAATGCCGAAGGTGAAGACGCAGGCCTCGAAGGCGTTTTTCACCCCCGGCATCGGTCCAAGCAGCGGCAGCCCGTCGGGCGCATAGGGGATCGGACCGTTGATGACGCGGCTGACACCGGAGGTGCCCAAAAGCGGCACCCGCTCCATGGCATCTGTCACGATCTCCTCGATCCGGTCCAGATCGTCGGGGTAGAGCTGAAAGCTGAAATCCTCGGGCATCGGATCGCCGGGGTCTTCCCATGCGGCCCGGCAATTCGGCTCATAGGGCCCAAGGTTGAATCCGTTCTTCTCCTGCCGCAAATAGTAGGAGACATCGACATCGCGCAGAAGCGGCAGCTTGCGACCGTTCTCCTTCGACCAGGCCACAACCTCCGGCACCTCCTCCGACAGCAGGTACTGATGGCTCATCACCATCATCGGCACGGTGCGCCCGCCATAGGGCTTGAACCACTCGCCCACCCGCTGCGCGTAATAGCCTGCGGCATTGACCACGTAGTCACAGGCGATATCGCCCTTTTCGGTGTGGACAATCCAGCCCTCGCCGTTCTGCGTCACGCCTGTCGCAGGCGTAAACCGCAGGATCGCGCACCCCATCTCCCGCGCGCCCTTGGCCAGGGCCTGGGTCAGCTGCGCCGGGTCAATATCGCCGTCATTCGGATCATAGAGCGCGCCCGCCAGGTCATGTGTTTCCAGGAACGGATAGCGCGCCTTTGTTTCTTCAGGGCTGAGGATCTCTATATCCATCCCCTGGTAGCGCCCCATCGCGGCGGCGCGCTGAAACTCCTGCATCCGCAGCTCCGAATGCGCCAGCCTGAGAGACCCGGACTGGTGATAATTCATCGGGTAATCGACCTCATCGCCCAAGCGCGCATAAAGCTCGGTCGAATAGCGCTGCATGTTCATGATGCCCCAGGAGGTGCTGAAGGTCGGCACATTCCCCGCCGCGTGCCAGGTCGATCCGGCGGTCAGCTCGTTCTTCTCAAGCAGAACGCAATCCGACCAGCCCCGCGCCCCCAGGTGATAGAGCACCGAGGCCCCCACGACCCCGCCGCCAATGATCACGACGCGCGCGCGCCCTGGAATCTCAGCCATCGAACCCCTCCGCAAATCAGCCTCGCCAAAGCCTATCCGCGCGCCCACCCTGCTATCAATCGCCAGTAATCGCCCTTTTTAATCGACAGGACCGATTAGCTCCTTCATTTTGCCGAAAATACCTCAGAGGGTTTGGGAGAGGATCTCCCAAGCGGTCGGGCGAGGGCTCCCGCCAGGGGGCCTGAACCCGACCGCACCCAAGCGCACCGGAAAGGCCCACGCGATGCAGATCGAACTTGTCGAAACCTTCCTTGACCTCTGCGACACGCGCAGCTTCAACCGCACCGCCGACCGGCTCGGGATCACCCAATCCACCGTCTCGGGCCGCATCAGGAGCCTGGAGAAATCCCTCGACCGAAGGCTCTTCCAGCGCAACCGCTCCGGCACCTCGCTGACCCTCGAAGGGCTGCGCTTCGAGCCCCACGCCCGCGCCCTGCGCGTCGGCTGGTCCGAGGCCCTGCGCGCCACCCGCGATGCGGGACCCACCGCGACCACCCTGCGCGTCGGGCTGCAACGAGACCTGACCTCACCACAGATCGGCGACTGGGTACGTGCCTTCCGCGCCTACCTGCCTGATACCGCGCTCTATATCGAGGCCGATTTCTCCACCCAGATGTGCAACGACCTGATGCAGGGTATCCTTGACGTGGCGGTGATCTACACGCCGAAACCGCATCCCGATCTCTATTTCGAAACCCTCTCCGAGGTCCGCTTCCGGATGATCTCCGACGTCGCCGACACGCTCGCCGCAATCCCTGCCGACAGTTACGTGCAGGCCGCGATCAGCGATGCCTTCGACCGTCTGCACAAGACGCTTTTGCCGGGGCTCAGCGCGTCGGCCATCCAATGCGGGCAGAACTCGCTGACCTCGGCCATGCTGACCGCGCTCGGCGGATCGGGCTACGTGCTGGAGGATACCGCGGCCGAGCTGACCGCCACCGGGCGCTTCGCTTACGTCGACCGCGCCCCGGTCATTCCGCAGCCGGTCTATTCCGCGATCCACCTGCGCAACCGGCACCGGTCCTCCTACCGCAAACTGATCCAGCTTCTCGGCGCGCATGTGCCGGGGCATCGGGGCTCCGATCCCGGTTGATCCGGCTCAGTCCCGGATTTCCTCCTGTCGGGTGACCGCGCCATGCAGCCACAGGAAGAAACCGGCGAAGATGAGACCGCCACCAAAGCCCGAGAAGGCCAGCCAGCCCGCGAAATTGCCGGTGACCATCACCGCGATCCCGGCGGCGATCACCAGGATACTCAGCAGCAATTCACGCTTGGCGGGGGTTCTGAACAGCTTTGCAAGGGTCATGATGGGCACTCCTGACATGTCGCGTTTCGGGGGAGCCTCAAGGATACGCCTATCATAGAATTAGTAAAACGAATATAATTGGCCTATCAAATCGGTTTCTTCGATGGGAGCGCCATGAATATCGAACAGGTCCGCAGCTTTCTGGCGGTGGCGGATACCGGCAGCTTCGTCGCCTCGGCCGAACGGCTCCATGTCACCCAATCGACCATCAGCGCGCGGATCAGGACGCTTGAGGAGGTGTTGGGATGCACCCTCTTCCAGCGCAACCGCACCGGCGCGACGCTGACGGGCGCGGGGCTTCGGTTCCAGCCCCGCGCGCTTCAGATGGTGCGGGCGTTTGAAAGGGCGCGGCGCGAGACCGGCCTGCCCGACACCATTCGCGCGCAGGTCGCCATCGGGGCCCGGTTCGGGCTGTGGGATGCGCAGGCGGTGACCTGGCTTGAGGATCAGTCCCGCCGCCGCCCCGACGTGTCCTTTCGCGCCGAGATCGCCTTTGAACCGGAATTGATGCAAGGTCTCATCGACGGCCATCTCGATATCGGCCTCATGTACACGCCGCAGCACCGCCCCAGGCTGGAGCAGCTTCCCTTCCGCATCGAACGCCTGCGCCTCGTCTCGTCCGACCCTGAAACGCCGGTGCGGCCCGACCATTACGTGCATATCGAATGGGGGCCCGAGTTCGACGCGCAGCTGGCCGCCGGGTTCCCCGAGTTCTTCCGCACCCGGATGTCGTTCAACATCGGCTGGCTGGCGCTGCAATATCTCAAGAACGCGCGCGGATATGCCTATTTCCCCGACCGCTTCGTGCGCCCCGAGCTGGAGACGGGGGTGTTTCACATCGTCGAGGACGCCCCGGTGTTCGAGCTTCCCTCCGCGCTGGTCATCCGCTCGGACCGCGACCGCGCCCTGATCGACCCGATGGTCGACAGCCTGCGCCGCCTTGCCGGGTGATCCCGCGCCTCAGCGCCGGTTGATCCAGCGAAAGAACAGCGGCGCCGAGAAGACCACGATCGCGATCCGCACGATATGGGTGACCGAGACATAGGCGATGTCGCCGCCCAGGGCGAAGGCCAACAGGCTCATCTCGGTCAGACCGCCCGGCGAATAGGCCAGGAAGGCCTGCGCCAGGTCGGTCGCGGTCAGGCTGGCCACGACCCAGGCAAAGCCCACGCCGGTGATCAGCATGATGGTTGTCGAAAACACCGACAGGAACAGGTCGCGCCCGACCTCGCGCAGTCTCGCGCCCAGGAACCGCGTGCCGATCAGCGAGCCCATCACCACCTGTGCCGCGATCACAAAGACCGTCGGCGGCGGCAGGTCGACCAGTTGCACGACATGCGCCGCCGCGCTCAGGATCATCGGCCCAAGCAGGCGCTGCGCGGGCAGGCGCAACAGGCGACCGAACGGTACGCCCAATGCGGCGCAACCGATCAAGATCAGGTAATCCAGCACCCCCGGCGCGCCGATCGGGGTCCAGATCCCGCCGTTGCGCCCCGATTGCACCCCCAGGACCAGCCCGAAGAACAGGCCCACGAAGGTGACCGTCAGCAGCACGCGCGACGCATGGGCCAGCGCGATCCGCCGCTCCTCGCCTCCCGCCTCGCCACCCAAGAGCAGCATCTCGTTCAGCCCCCCGGGCATGGCGCTGAAATAGGCGGTGACCGGATCGAACCGGCCAAGATGGCGATAGATCAGGTACGACCCGCCCGCCGCCGTCATCAGGAACGGGGCCAGCACAAGGAAGGAAATGCTCCAATCGCCCAATGCCTCGAAGGTCTCGGCGCTGACACCCGAGCCCAGCATCACCCCGATGATCGGCACGAAGATGTTGCGCAGCGGCATCGAGGCCCGGACAGGTGCGCCCGCAAGTGCGGCCACCGTATTGCCCAGCATCGCGCCCAGCATCCATGGCAGGGGCATCCCGGCCATATAGGCCAGCCACCCAGAAGCGAGGCCCACCGCCAGCGATGTCATCACCCCGCGCCAGTCCGGGCCGCCGAATATGCCAATCAAAGCGGCCAAACCCTATCCGCCCGCCAGATGGGTTTCCCCGCGCGCCTTCGCCAGCGCGATCTGTTTCTGCCGCTCGCGGAACCGGGCGCGATCGGCCTCGGAGTGTTCATTCACGCAATGATGGCACTGCACGCCCGCTTCATATTCGGGCCGCTCCATGTCCCGCGGTGTCAGCGGACGGCGGCAGGCGCGGCACAGAGCGTGCGGGCCTTGGCTCAACCCATGCCCGACCGAGACCCGCTCATCGAAAACGAAACAGTCGCCCTGCCACAGGCTCTCCTCCTCGGGCACATCCTCCAGGTATTGCAGGATTCCGCCCTTGAGGTGGTAGACCTCCTCAACGCCTTGGGAAATCAGGTAGTTGGTCGATTTCTCGCAGCGGATACCGCCGGTGCAGAACATCGCGATCCGCTTATTGTGAAACCGGTCCTTGTTCGCCTCCCACCAGGCGGGGAAGTCGCGGAAGCTTTCGGTCTCCGGGTCCACTGCCCCCCGGAACGTGCCGATGGCGGTCTCGTAATCGTTGCGCGTGTCGATCACCGCCACATCCGGCGCGGAAATCAGCGCGTTCCAGTCCCGCGCCCGAACGTAGTGACCCACCGCCGCCTTGGGATCGACCCCCGGAACGCCCAGCGTCACGATCTCCTTTTTCAGGCGCACCTTCAGGCGGCCAAAGGGAGGGCTGTCGCTGGTGCTTTCCTTCCACTCCAGACCGGCACAGCCCGGCAAGCCCCTGATATGGGCCAGCACCTCGTTCAACCCGTCACGCGGCCCCGCGATGGTGCCGTTTATCCCCTCGCCCGCCAGCAAAAGCGACCCGCGCACGGCATTGGCCGCGCAGACCGCGCGCAGCGGCGCCTGCAAGGCGGCGGGATCCTCGAACCGGGTGAAGTGATAGAGCGCGGCAATGGTATACATGCGCGCGGTGTTACGCCTCTGTCCGGGGATGCTCAAGACCCCGGCCCGCGCGTCAGTCGCGCGCCAGGAACTCCAGGATAGCATCGGTCTGCTGCTGCCAGGTGGGATCGGGCGTCAGGCACAGCGTGTTGCCGCTTTCCACCACAAGGAACTCCGCCCCCTCGATCCCCGCCGCGATCAGGCGGCCCTCGGTGATCGGGTGAACCACATCGTTGCGCGCATGGATCACCAGCGTTGGCACCGACACCTTGCCCAGATAGGGCCGCGCGTCGAACCGGTCGATGGTCTCGCGGTTGATCACGGATTCGCGCGCCGAGGTGGCCTTGCCGACATAGGTGATCAACTCGGTGATCTCGTCGAACCGCAGCCCCGGCACCGCCATCGTCATCCAGGCCCGCATCAGGCCGCTTTGCGGGTCGCCCCATCCGCCGGCGTGGATCAGCGACAGGAACGGATCGTCGCGCGCAGGCGTATCGGGGGCACCGCGCAGGGCCCGCCCGCGCGCATAGCCTTGTTGCAGCACCAGCTTGCTGACCCGCTCGGGATACTCCGCCGCGCATTGGATCGCAACCGCGACGCTGTTCAAGGTGGCCAGGATCGGGAACCTCTCCAGTCCGGCGGCATCCGCCACCGCCAGCAGATCCTCGACATGGGCCCGCATCGGCGACACCGTCCCGCCGCTATCCGACAGCCCCGCGCCGCGCATGTCGTAGCGCACCAGTTGATGCGTGGCCCCCAATGCGTCGAAGGTCGGACGCAAGAGCGGGCTGAGCCAGTCCAGTTCCAGATGCGTGACGTGATGCGACGCCTTGAGCAGCGGCGGCCCATCGCCCGAGATCGCATAGGCCAGCATCGTGCCATCCGCCGAGGTCGTGTAGCGCGTCACCTGGCTGCCACGCGGGCCCGCGGCGGCAGCCCCCTCATGCGTCACCGGCACCGCCAGCTCGATCCCCCGGCGCGGCACCGTGCGGATCACCGCCTGCCGCTTGCCGTCATCGCCCACCGCGCTGCGGGCGGCGTTGATCCGCGCGCTGATCGTCGCATCCGACACGATCCGGCCCTTCCAGACGGTCTCGATCAGCTTGTCGCGGCTGACCAGGGCGCCTGCGTTCTCGGCCAGGACACAGAGCAGGTCGAACACCTGCGGCTCCACCGCCTGCACCTCGCCGCCGCGCAGCAGGCGAAAGCTGCCGGTGTCCAGAACGCAATCGGCAAAATGATACTGCATCGGCGGGCCGCCTTCCCTCGTTGCGGAAGGATCGGGAGTTTTCGCCGCAAGATCAAGGATATTGCGCGTTGCCAATGGCGCCATCCTGCGTAGGGTATGGGGAACACGCGCATATCCAAGGACGAGGCCCCATGCACCCAGACACCCATGCCCTGATCGTCATCGACGTGCAGAACGACTTTTGCCCCGGCGGTGCGTTGGCCGTCGATGGCGGCGACCAGATCGTGCCCGGCATCAACGCGCTGATGGAGGATTTTTCCGCCATTGTCCTGACCCAGGACTGGCACCCGTTCGGCCATTCCAGCTTTGCCAGCGAACACCCCGGTGCCGCGCCCATGTCAGTGGTGGAGTTTCCCTATGGCCCGCAGGTTCTCTGGCCCGATCACTGCATCCAGTCGAGCCCCGGCGCCGCCTTCCACGCCGACCTGAACACCGTCGCCGCCGACCTGATCATCCGCAAGGGCTTCCGCCCCGCCATCGACAGCTATTCGGCCTTCTTCGAGAATGACCACGAAACCCCGACAGGGCTTGAGGGCTACCTGCGCACGCGCGGCATCACGCGGTTGACCATGGTGGGCCTCGCCACCGATTTCTGCGTCAAGTTCTCGGCCGTGGATGCCGCGAGGTTGGGCTTTGATGTGACCGTGCAGATGGACCTCTGCCGCGCCATCGACCTCGACGGGTCACTCGCTGCGGCGGTGGACGAGATGAAATCCGCCGGGGTGACGCTGGCGTAGGGTGGGCAGGTCTGCCCACCGCGCCCCACCTCACGGCAACGCATCCGTCCGCCACAAATGCACTTTCAGCCCCCCGAAACTGACCGCCCTGCCCTGCGGCACCCACGGCAACCCGGTCGCCTTGGCCAGCCCCGCGTCACTCGTCACCAGCCCCACGCGCCAGCCTGAAAACCGCTCCGCCAGAACCTTGCCGAGCGTGCCGTAAAGCGAGAACAACAGCTTCCGGTTGCCCACCCGCGCCCCGTAAGGCGGGTTCACCATGACCAGCCCCGGCGGCCCCTCGGGCGGCTGCAAGTCGCTGATCGCAGCCCGTGCAAACGCGGTCACGCCCGAGACACCGGCCCGCTCGGCATTGGCCTGCGCCCCCCGGATCGCGCCATCGTCGCGGTCATAGCCGAAGAACCACACCGGCCCCTCTGCCGTCACATCCCGTTTCATCGCCGCGAACGCGCCCGCATCGAAGCTTGCCAGATCCTCGAAGGCAAAGCGCCGTGACCGCCCCGGCTGCATCCCTGCCGAAACCTCCGCCGCCTCGATCACGAATGTCCCCGACCCGCACATCGGATCGACGACCGGCCCGGTGCCGTCAAACCCGCATTCCGCCAGGAACAGCGCCGCGAGGTTCTCCCGCATCGGGGCCTTGCCGACAAATTCCTTGTGCCCGCGCCGATGCAGCGCCGCGCCGGACGTATCGACGCTGATCGTGCACAGATCATCCTCGATCCGCACCTTCACCACCAATTCCGCCTCGGGCGAAAGCGTCACGCCAAGCTCCTCGACCAGGGCCCGCTCGACCCGCTCAGCCGCCGCCTTGGCATGGTAAATCTTCGACTTGCGGCAAGTCACCTCGACCCGGACCGGCACATCCCGGCGCAGGACATCCCCCCAGGGAAATTTCCGCGCCCGCTTGTCCAGCTGCGCCAGGTGCATCGCCCGGAATGCCCCCAGCCGCACCAGCACCCGGCCCGCGCCGCGCAACTCCAGATTGGCACGCCAGACATCGGCCCAGCCGCCCGCCACCTCTACGCCGCCCGCCACGGCGCGCGGCTCGGCAAACCCCCTGGCCGCCGCCTCTTGCGCAAGCGCCGCCTCCAGTCCGGGGGCGGTGGCCAGAAAAATGGAATATCGCGCGTCTTCGGTCATCCCCCTCCCCTATCGGCAAATTCTGTCGGGACAAAGGGCCAAACCTTCCCCGCCGTTAACCTTTTGGTAAGGATCGGTCCGACAAACAGGACCTGTCACTTTTGGTAATCGGTCGGTGCGATGATGCGTGTGTTTCTGTCTGCTTGTCTCCTCGCGGTCGTCCTGACCCGTCCCGCATCCGCGCAACAAGATCCCCTCGCGGGCAGTCTGGACGCCATCGAAACCCGCCTGGCCGAGGTCGAGCGCGATCTTGCGGGCTATGAGGGTGGCGCGATCCGGGACATCCTGCTTCTGCGTCGCCAGACCCTCGCGCTGACCCGCGACATGATCACGCTCAGACTTACCGGAGAGGCCACAGGCGCCTCCGAAGACCTCCGCCTGCCCACCCGGACGCCCGATCCGGCCCGCGCGGGCCAACTGGCAGGCGAGATCGCCGCCGCCGAGGCCCGCGTCGAAGCCGCAAGGCGCGAGGCCGAGGGAACCGGTGGCCTGTTGCAGCTTTCGGCACTCGCGGCCTATCACGCCGAGCAATTGGGGCTGACCCGGCTCAGGCTTGCATGGTTCGAGGCGGAGTATGGCATCGCCCTGCCCACCCCCGGCGCCGCCGCGCCCGAAACCCCGCCCCCGGATGTCGCCAGCGGGCCCGCCCCCGCGCCGGAACAGCCCACCGACCCCTGGGTCGATCCGCGCTTTCCCCAGATCGACTATGCGCGCCCCGCCTTTCGCCAGCTGCACCAGGAGGGGTTCGAGGTCAGCGGCTGGTGGGGCATCTCCCGCGAGCGCGCGCCGCTCGATGACAGCCTCAGCATCACCGCAATCAACGTGGCCGAGTTCTCGACATCGGGCTATGGCGACAACCCGTCCCTCATCGTCAGTTGCCGCGAAGGGACGCCCGCGCTCATCTACGATACGGATGACTACCTGCTGACCAATATCCGCAGCAATTCCATCGAGGTGACGTTCCGCATCGGCGATAACCCGGCGGAAACGCAGCAATGGTCGAAGCTGACCACCGGCGAGGGCGCGGGCCTCTTCGGTGATCGCGCCATCGCCCTGATGCGCCGCATCTACGACGCCGACCGGATTTTCCTGCGCCTCGTCGAGCGCAATGGCCAGACCCATGACGCGCTCTTCCCGCTCGATGGCGGCCCCGCCGCCTATGACGCCGCCGCCGATGCCTGCGGATTCTCCACCCTGTCGCTGTCGCGCGACGACTATCTGGCGTTGCAGACCGCCCTCACCCGCGCGGGCCATGATCCCGGCACACCCGACGGCAACTGGGGGCCGGCCTCGCGCCAGGCCATGCGCGCCTTCCAGGCCGCCAATGGCCTGCCCGAAACCGGGCAACCCGACCGCGCCTCGATCGCCCTGCTGCGCGGCGAACCGCAATAGGCGGCCATTCCGCTTGCAAATGGCCCGCCCGGTTTGCTCTAACCGATGCAAACGGCCATCCCCCGGCCCGCTGTCACGGAAAGGCCGTTCCATGGTCGATATCGCCGCCCGCGTCTACAACCACAAATGGAAGATCGACCCGATCGTCCGCTCCCTTATCGACACCGATTTCTACAAGCTGCTGATGTGCCAGTCGGTGTTCCGCAACAAGCCCGACACGGATGTCACCTTCTCGCTCATCAACCGCACCCACCGCATCAAGCTGGCCCACCTGATCGACGAAGGGGAGTTGCGCGAACAGCTCGACCACATCCGCTCGCTCCGCCTGTCCCGCGGCGAAAGCACCTGGATGCGCGGCAACCTCTTCTACGGCCAGCGCCAGATGTTCCGCCCCGATTTCATGGACTGGCTGGAGAAGCTGTCCCTGCCCGCCTACCACCTGGAAAAACGCGACGGCCAGTATGAGCTGACGTTCGAGGGCGCCTGGCCCGAGGTCATGCTGTGGGAGATCCCGGCGCTGGCCGTCCTGATGGAGCTGCGCGGCCGCCGCGTGCTGGCCGATATGGGCCGGTTCGAGCTTCAGGTGCTCTACGCCCGCGCCATGACGAAACTCTGGCAGAAGGTCGAGGCCCTGCGCGACATCCCCGACCTGCGCATCGCCGATTTCGGCACGCGGCGGCGGCATTCCTACCTCTGGCAGGACTGGTGCGTGCAGGCGATGATGGAAGGCTTGGGGCCGAAATTCACCGGCACCTCCAACTGCCACATCGCCATGCGCCGCGAGATCGAGGCCATCGGCACCAACGCCCATGAATTGCCCATGGTCTACGCCGCGCTGGCCGAGGATGACGCCGCCCTCGCCCGCGCCCCCTATGACGTGCTTTCCGACTGGCACGAAGAGCATTCGGGCAACCTGCGCATCATCCTGCCCGACACCTACGGCACCGAAGGGTTTTTGGCGAACGCCCCCGACTGGCTGGCCGGCTGGACAGGCATCCGCATCGATTCAGGCGACCCCGCGACGGGCGCCGAGATCGCCATCGCCTGGTGGAAGAGCCGCGGCGAGGATCCGGCGGAGAAGCTGGTGATTTTTTCCGACGGTCTGGACGTGGAGACAATCGCCGAACTCCAGGCGCAATTCGCGGGCCGGGTGAAGGTCTCCTTCGGCTGGGGCACGCTGCTGACCAACGATTTCCGCGGGCTGGTGCCGGATGACGCGCTGGCCCCGTTCTCGCTGGTCTGCAAGGCCGTGGCGGCGAACGGGCGGCCGACGGTGAAATTGTCGGACAACCCGGAGAAGGCGATGGGGCCGGAGGCGGAGATTTTGAGGTATAAGCGGGTGTTCGGGGTCGGGGAGCAGGAGCGGGTGGAGGTTGTGGTTTGATATCTGTACTACATCTTGTGGATAGTTCTTGACTCTGCACCATTTTCTGTAATCAGCCCTCGCTTGGCCGATTCTCTCGTGTTACACTTGAGAATCACTTCGGTTAGGGAGCTACTGAAATGTCTAATATCATTGACGAAATGCGAGCACATGGCATTTTCAAGGATGTTTCGGCAGCGGACACTTCGGACGCAGGCACCAGCTCCGCCCCTCTAATTGCATCTGAGCTTGCTTTCTCCGGCTACGGCGTCTTCACTCCAATCACTGTAAGCTCATCAACGGTGTTCGGAAATGCCAACTTGGAACGAAATAAACAACGAGATTGATGCAATTGGTACGCCCGAAGCGTGTGATCAAACCAGGAAAAAGTATATCTCTCAACTTGAGGCTAAAGTAGAGCGCAACGTGATTGCCTACTACTCTGGGTACCTGCAGAAACGCAGTGCTGATGGCCGCGTGCATCCCGAGTCGGCGATAACCGATTTGGACATGAACGGTTTGATGGCAGTCGTCCACAACCTTGATCGGTCTAAGGGTCTGGATTTAGTGATTCACACACCGGGGGGTGGCGTTGAAGCGGGTCGCGCCATGGTCGAATACCTCTTTAAGATGTTCGGTCGTGATATCCGAGTGATTGTTCCACATATGGCTATGTCGGTTGGTACGATGATCGCATGTGCTTCGAAAGAAATAATCCTTGGCAAGCACTCATGCCTCGGTCCAACTGATCCTCAAGTTCGCGGGCATCCAGCAATGGGTGTCTTGGCAGAAGTTGAACGCGCGATATTCGAGATCAAGCGCGAGCCAATGAAGCAACTTCTCTATCAACAGGTTTTCGCAAAGTATCCACCTGCTTTCATTCTTGATTGCGAGCGGTCTGTTGAACATTCTCGAGCAATGGTTGTTTCGTGGCTCACGACGGGCATGTTCAAAGATGAAGCTGATCCGCAGAAACATGCCGAGACGGCTGTTGCTGCGTTGATGGACTACGAAGGCACTGCCGAGCACAGTCACCATTTCTTCATCGACCAGTGTTTGGGGATGGGCTTGAACGTGAAAGCGTTGGAAGACGACCAAGAATTACAGGAGGAAGTACTTAGCGTGCATCATAGCTTTGTTGCAACTTTCGCCAGAATGAGTGCAATTAAAATCATTCAAAACGCCAATGGAGGTATTTGGACGGTGGGTGCTTGAGAAACTTTCAGTCCTACAGCTTTAGCACACCCCTACACCCGTCCCAGATCCATCCGCTGATGCAACACCCTCACCACTGTCACCCGCGTCTCGTTTTCCCGGATGAACACCACGTGCCCCTCCGCCATCGCGCGGCGCAGGCCGGGTTTCACGTCATCCGCCGCCCGTGAAGCGGTGTGCCCGGTCAACAACCCCGCGAATTCGAACCTCCAACGCTGCGTCATAGGTGTAATCCCAGATCGCTTCAATATCCGCCGTCGCATCCGCCGCGTATTCGAGCGCCTTCATTCAGCGGCGCCCAACTTCGCACGGTGTTCGGCCATCTTGCGCGCCCGGAACTCATCCCAATCGAACCCCTCCGCAATCCCACTCGCCTCGCCCTTCGCAATCTCCGCCCTGATGAGCCGGGTCAGCTTGGCCTCTTCCTCCTCCAGCAACCGCAATCCCGCCCGGATCACGTCACTGGCCGAGCCATAGCGGCCCTCAGCGACCTTCTCGTCAATGAACCCGGCGAAATGATCGCCCAGCGAAACCGATGTATTGCGCGCCATTGGGACACCTCCGAAACCAACCACTACCAATATTTGGTAACACCGCCTTCGAAGTCAACCGTAGGGTGGGCAGTTCTGCCCACCAATCACTCCGGATCAACCCCACCCCTCAGCCGCTTCACCTCCCCCCGCGCCTTCTTCGCCTCCACCCGCTTGCGCTTCTGGTTCAGCGACACCCGCGTCCGCTTGCGCTTTTTCGGCACCTCCGTCGCGCGCAACACCAGTTCCGCCAACCGCTCCCGCGCGATCTCTCTATTCCGTGCCTGCGAACGCGTCTCCTGCACGAAGATCACCACCGCGCCGTCCTTGGTCCAGCGGCTCCCCGCCAGCCGCCTCAGCCGCCGTTTCACCGCGTCCGCCAGATGCGGCGAGCGCTCCGCCTCGAAGCGCAGTTCCACCGCCGTCGAGACCTTGTTGACGTTCTGCCCGCCGGGGCCCGAGGCGCGCACGAAGGCCTCCGTCAGCTCCCATTCGGCGATCTCGATCTGGTCATTCACGCGCAACATGTCGCCTCAGGGGGTGTACGGGGGGTGCATCGAGGGGTGTACAGAAAGGCACCCCCCCTGATCAAACGAAAAGGGCCGCCACGACGGGCGACCCTTCACGAGAATTTAAGGAGGCGGGGCCGGTTAGACCGAGGGCCCACCTGGGGCGGTTTCTACCGCTAGGATTGCCTAAAGGCGACCTCCCCAGACTGTCCCGACGCCATTCTCCAATACCTCTCTAGACACTGGATCACCTCCTTTCGTTTGTTTCTGTTAGGGGCAGGTTGCCATAGATTTTGTGTTTGTCAAAACTTTTTATGCAACCCCTGCGATCAGCCGCCGTGTGATGAGTCTGAACGGCACCAGCGCCAGGATCGCAAGCGCCAGCTTCACGCCCCAATCCGCAACCGCCAAGGACACCCAGAGCGGCACCTGCGGACCCAAGCCCAGAAGCGGCAGAACCTCCCCCGCCCAGGACACGTCATTGGCAGGTTCCAGGAAGGCCAACGCCCCCGAAAATGCCACTGTAAAGAAGATCGCCGTATCCACAGAAGACCCGATCAGAGTCGATGCCAAAGGCGCCCGCCACCACGCGCCGCCCCGCAAGCGGTTGAAAACGCTGACATCCAGAAGCTGCGCGGTCAGGAAGGCCAGGCCCGAACCAAGCGCGATGCGCCATGTCACAAGGGGGCCGAACTCGCCCATGATCTGCGTGCCGATGAGAGAACAGAGCACACCGACGACGAACCCCGCGACCACCACGCGGCGGGCGGCGGCAACGCCATAGGCGCGGTTCATCACGTCGGTGATCAGGAAGGCCACCGGGTAGGTGAAGGCCCCCCAGGTCAGCCATTGGCCGAACAGGAATTGCACAAGGATGTTGGAGGCGACAACAGTGGCCGCCATGGCAAGAATGCCGGGCAGGATCGAGCGGGTCATATCTGGCTTTCCGTTTTGACAAGGTCGCGGAGACTTGGCCCTCGGGCTGCCCAAGGGTCGGGCTGCGGCTTACCGCAATGCGAAACCTCTTGGCAAGCGCGGGCCAAGAATTTTCCTTCAAAATTCTTGTGGCCCGAAAAATCTTGTCCGAAGATTTTTCCGCCTCAGCGCATCACCTCGGCCACCGCCTTCGCCACAACCGGGATATTCGCATCGGTCAACCCCGCCACGTTGATCCGGCTGTCGCCCACCAGGTAGATGCCGAACTCCTCGCGCAGCCGGTCCACCTGCGCGGGCGTCGCGCCCAACAGCGTGAACATGCCCTTCTGCGTGCCGAGAAACGCGAACCGGTCCGATCCCGTCACCTGCCGCAGCTCCGCCACCAAGGCGCGGCGATTGGCGGCCATCCTCTCGCGCATCTCGCGCAGTTCGCTCCGCCACATCTCGGTCAGGTCCGCATCATCCAGGATCGTCTGCACCACGCGCGCGCCATGATCGGGCGGAAAGGCAAAATTCTGACGGTTGAGCCACGCCAGCATCCCGCCCGCGGCCAGCGCCCGCTCGGCATCCGCGCCCATCGCCATGGCGATGCCGACCCGGTCGCGGTAGAGGCCGAAATTCTTGGAACAGGACGCCGCCAGCAGCAATTCCGGCACCATGCCCGCCAGCAGACGCAGGCCCGCCGCATCCTCCTCCAGCCCATCGCCGAACCCCAGATAGGCCATGTCGACAAAGGGCACCGCGCCGCGATCGAGGCACAGTTCCCCGATCGCGCGCCAATCCTCCAGGTCCAGATCGACGCCGGTGGGGTTGTGGCAGCAGCCATGCACGAGGATCAGGTCGCCCGGCGCGACGCCTGCCAGATCCTCCATCATGCTGGCCCGGTCCAACCCGCCCGTCTCGGAGTCGTAGTAACGGTATTCGCGCATCTCCAACCCGAGATAGCTGATGATCGCGGGGTGATTGGGCCATGTGGGCGCGGAAACCCACACCGTCGCCTCGGGCGTCAAGCGCTTGACCATCTCCAGCACCTGCCGCACCGCGCCGGTGCCACCGGGCGTGCCCGCCGCCCCGATCCGGTTCGCCGCGACCGCGTCGCCGAAGATCAGCGCCCGCATCGCCGCCAGGTAACCCGGATCGCCCGCCAGCGCGACATAGCCCTTGCTGTCCTGCGCCTGCCAGACAAGCTCCTCGGCCGCCTTCACGGCGCGCATCACCGGCGTGCGGCCCTCGGGGGTCTTGTAGACGCCGACGCCCAGATCGACCTTGTCCTCGCGCGGGTCGTCGCGGAACATGCCCATCAGGCGAATGATCTTGTCCACTTCGGGGGCGGTCAGGGTCTCGAACATCGCATCACTCCTCAATCGGCGAATTTGGACGGGTCTCGGTCACGGCGCAGCACACGCGTGCAGTCCTCGACCCGGACCGGGCGAAACCCGGCCTTCTGGTAGACGGACAGCGCGCGGGGGTGGTCCAGCGTGCAGGTGTTGACCGTCAGCTTTTCCGTGCCGGCCCGCGCCCATCCCGCCCGGATCGCATTCTGCAAGAGCCTGGCCCCGATCCCGGTCCCCACGGCCTCGCGCACCAGCCCGAAATAGGCCAGGTCGCAGATCCCGGCCTCGCGCCGGTCCAGCAGGTAGAACCCTTGCGGCCAGCCATGCCGGTAGGCGACGGTCAGCGCCATATCCGGGCCATGCAGCCAGGCGCGCAGATCCTCGGGGGCCTCGTCATGCTGATCGACCCATTCATACTCCTGCCCAACCGCATCGTAGAGCGACAGGAAGAACCAGACGGGCGGCTTGCGGGCCACCTCAAGGCGCAGGTCTCCGGGCAGCGCAGGCGCATCAGCCTCGGGCGGCTTCGTCATCTCAAGAAACGTCACCTGGTAGGGAACCTCGGTGCCCGCCGGAACGATGCTCATCCGGTCTCGACCTTCAACTGCTCGAACTGCCCCCATTCGGACCACGACCCGTCATAGAGCGCCACATCACGGTGGCCAAGCAGCTCCAACCCCAGAAACAGGATCGCCGCCGTCACGCCTGATCCGCAGGTGGTGATGATGCGCCGGTCCAGGTCGACGCCCGCCTGCTCAAACGCCGCGCGCAGGTCGGCGGCGCGCTTCAGGGTGCCGTCCTCGTTCAGAAGCGTCGCGTAATGGACGTTGAGCGAGCCCGGAATATGCCCCGCCCGCAGCCCCTCGCGCGGCTCGGGTTCCTCGCCCCGGAACCGGGCCGGACTGCGCGCATCGACGATCTGCCAGTCGCCCAGTTTCGCCGCGGCCGCCACCTGCGTCACATCCTTGACCAGATGCGCCTGGCGCTGCGCCGTCATGTGCCGATCCTTCACGACCGGGGGCATATCCTCGATCTCGCGCCCCTCGGCCCGCCATTTCGGCAATCCGCCATCCAGCACCGCCACATCGGTCTTGCCCATCAGCTTGAACAACCACCAGACCCGCGCGGCGGAAAACAGGCCCACGCCGTCATAGACCACCACCTGATGCCCGTCGCCCACGCCCATGGCGCGCATCCGGCTCATGAATTTCTCGATCGGCGGGGCCATATGCGGCAGGGCGCTGGCGCTGTCCGAGATCTCGTCGATATCGAAGAACCGCGCGCCGGGGATATGGCCCGCATCGTACTCGGCCTTCGCATCGCGCCCCATGTCGGGCAGGTAATACGAGGCGTCGATGACGCGCAGATCCGGATCCTTCAGATGCGCGGCCAGCCAGTCGGTGCAGACCAGGGTTTTCGGATCATCGGCGGGCATCGGCGGCCTCCCCATCTCTTGAATGTTATCGGCCATAGCCCTACGGCAAATGGCTTGGCACTGGCAAGGGGCGCGGGCTAGGCTGACATCCCATGACCCATGCAGACGTCATCGCCGCGCTCAAGGCCGCTGCCGACCCGGACGAGATACCTGGCGTGGCCCGGTTCTATAGCGGCGATCTTCCCGACACCGTCATCATCGGCGTGCCGCATCCGCTGATATTCAAGCTGGCCAAACCCTTCACCGATCTGCCGATCCCCGAGATCGAGCCCCTGCTGGACGATCCGCGCTACGAATTGCGCATGGCCGCGGTGAGCATCATGGATTTCAAGGCCGCCAGGCCGAAACTGCCGGAGGAGGACCGAAAGGCGCTGTTCGATCTCTACATCCGCCGCCATGACCGGATCGACAACTGGGATCTTGTCGATCGCGCTGCGCCCAGGGTTCTGGGCCAGTGGCTTGTCGACCGGGACCGCTCTGTCCTTGACGATCTCGCCCTGTCGGACCGACCGATGCAGCGGCGCAGCGCCATCGTCGCGAGTTTCGCCTTCCTGCGCCTCGGCCAGACCGAGGATACCTTCCGCATCGCCGGGCTTCTGGCGGGCGATCCGCACCCCTACGTGCAAAAGGCGGTTGGGTCATGGCTGCGCGAGGCGGGCAAGCATGACGAGGCGGCGCTTGTCGCCTTCCTGCGGGCCTATCGCGACGTGTTGCCGAAACCGACGCGCCGGGCGGCGACCGCGAAACTGCCGGCCGAATACCAGGCCGAATTGCGTGGCTAGCCCCGGTCGCGCAGGAGCCGCGCCTTCTGCCGCTGCCAGTCCCGCTTGGCCTCGGTCGCGCGCTTGTCCTGGTTTTTCTTGCCCTTGGCGATGCCGATCTTCAGCTTCACCAGACCGCGGTGGTTGAAATACATGACCAGCGGCACCAGCGTCATGCCCTGCCTTTGCGTCGCGTTCCACAGCTTCGTCATTTCCTTTCGGCTGACCAGCAGCTTGCGGCGGCGGCGTTCGTCATGGCCGAAGGTCTTGGCCTGCGCATAGGGCGCGACATAGGAGTTCACCAGCCACAACTCCCCCTCCTCGACCGCGGCATAGCTCTCGGCGATGTTCGAGCCGCCCTGCCGCATCGACTTGACCTCGGATCCCTCCAGAATGATGCCAACTTCGAGGTCTTCCTCGATGGCATAATCATATCGCGCGCGCCGGTTTTCGGCGATCACCTTGTAATTCGGGTCTGAGGCTTTCTTGTTCATGACCTGCCCCATGTAGGGGGCAGGCCACCCACTGTCCAGTTGCGGCGCGGATCAGAGCAGGAAATCATCCGCGCTCAGGCTGACGGTGTCCTGCACCACCAGCTGCATGTCCGCGCTTCCGTCGCCATCGACGTCGATCTGCACGATGGCATGGCCGGCCCCGTTCACGGTATAGGCCACGCTGGCCCCCGTGCCGCTCAGACCCCCGGTACCCTCGAAGGTGAAGGCCGGGTCGCTCAGCTCCGACAGGTCGATCCGGTCGATACCGGTCTCGAAGTCGCGGATCACGTCGCGCAAGGCCCCGAAGCCGCTGTCGGTCACCGCCTCGAAGACGAAGACATCCGACCCCGCCCCGCCGAGCATCACGTCGCGGCCAGAGCCGCCGATCAGCACGTCATTGCCGCTGCCGCCCCGCAGCACGTCGTCGTTGGATTGCCCCATCAGCGTGTCGTCGCCGGCATCGCCGAAGAGCACATCGTTATCCGAACCGCCAAGGAGCTGGTCGTCGCCATTATCGCCGCGCAGCGTGTCATTGCCGTCGAGCCCCGTCAGCGCGTTGTCGCCCTTGTTGCCCTGGATCAGGTTGGCACCATCGTCGCCGGTCGCGTCGAGTCCCTCCGACCCCCGCTGCACGATCCGCTCGATCCCGCCGCCCGAGACAAAATCCGCCCGCGCAACGACAGTGTCGTAATCCGCGCCGCCATCTATCACCACGCCGACCTGATCGACAAAGAACGTATCGTCGCCAGCCCCGCCGTCGATGGTCCCCGTCACCGTGCCGCCAAAGCCGCGATAAGTGTCCGCGCCGGACCCCAGATTCACATCGCCGGTAATGAGGCCGGTGTTGCGGATAATGTCCTCGTCGGCACCACCCCCGTAGGCCCCAAGGACGATGCCGGAGTTGTGGAAGACGTTGCTGCCATCTCCCAGAAGAACCGCGCCGTTGACATCCCCGAAATTCCGGAAAACATCTGAACTGTCGCTATCGCCGAAATATGCAATGGCGTCTGTTGCGATGAGCGACCCGAAATTGTCGAACCTGACCGTGTCGCTGACATCGTATGAAGAAATCTGCACCGCAGTATAGCCGGTAATGGTTCCGTAATTCGCCGATCGCAGATCGCCTGACGCCATACGGACACCCGGACCAAACAGGCTGAACCCGGTAATGGTTCCGTAGTTGAAGAGTTGCACGACCGTGTCAACGGCGGAGCCGGATACACCTACGACCCCTGTAATCTCCCCATGATTCTCCAGCCTGAAGCTGCCCGTGTTCAATGAAAGTCCATTAGACCCGGCGTGAACCGTGCCGCTTTCAGCGATATAGATCCGACTGCTCGCGGACGCGCTGGACCCTTCGATATGGACCCCGTCTGTCCCGGCCGCGACAAACCCGTGGATTGCAAGGTCGATGCGGTCGACCGAGAGCCCGCTGATCGCGTTACCCGCGCTGACCCCCAGTGTTTCGGTCGGCAGCATCAGGTAGTCGAAATTACTGGTAAGATTGATCGTCGCGGCACCGGAGTTGATGAACGTAAGGGGCATTGAGCTATCCTTTGTCATGCGAAAATGCATGCCGGTCAGGATAGGCTCATTCCAGTTTCAGTCAAAAGATAGTTAACGCCTTTAGAGCACGAAATCATTCGCCGTCAGCAGCCCGGTATTGGCCACCACGATCTGCATGTCTTGCGTCCCGTCGCCATCCACGTCGATGCGCGTCATCGCGAACAGCGGTGCCTGCCGACTTGTTCAGGCACGCATTGAACAGGTCGGCGATGCAGCCCGAGCCCCTCGCATGAACCTCGGAAAGGTTAACGGGCCGTCAGGAAATAGCCACTTGATTCGGTCCGGCTGAAAAAGTGACACATGCGCCAAGAATAGGTGACACTCTTGTCAAGAAAATCGCCCGCCAAACCTGTTGGGGCCTGACGGGCGTGGAGGATTTCGCCGAATTCTGCGCCTCTAATGGATCAGTCCGGCATGGCGCATGGCCATGTGCAGCGCCTCTTTCGTCACATCCGAGACCGGCAGCAGCGGCAGGCGCACATCCTCGCGGCACATCCCCAGCATCGCCAGCCCGGCCTTGGCACCTGACACGCCCGGTTCCAGGAAGATCGCCTCATGCAGCGGCATCAGTTTATCCTGGTATTCCAGCGCCTTGGCATAGTCACCTGCCAGCGTCGCGGCCTGGAACTCGGCGCAGAGGCGCGGCGCGACATTGGCGGTGACGGAGATGCACCCCACCCCGCCATGCGCGTTGAATCCGAGGGCAGAGGCATCCTCGCCCGACAGCTGCACGAAATCGGTGCCGCAGGTGATGCGCTGCTTTGAGACGCGGGTAATATCCGCCGTGGCGTCCTTGACTCCCACGATATTGGGCAGTTTCGCCAGTTTTCCCATGGTTTCCGGCGTCATATCCACCACCGACCGGGGCGGGATATTGTAGATGTAGATCGGCAGGCCGACCTCGTTCACGGCGGCGAAATGGGCACACATGCCCGCTTGCGTGGGCTTGTTGTAATAGGGCGTCACCACCAGCGCGGCATCGGCGCCGACATCCTTGGCATATTGGACAAAGCGCAGCGCCTCCTCGGTGTTGTTCGACCCTGCCCCCGCCATCACCGGAACGCGGCCGCCCGCTGCCTCGACCACGGCGCGGATCACCTCTTCATGCTCGCGATGCGTGACCGTGGGGCTTTCGCCCGTGGTGCCGACCGGTACGATCCCGCTGCTGCCTTCCGCGATATGCCAGTCGACAAGTTTTTTCAGCGCGTCGAAATCCACTGCACCGTCCTTGAACGGCGTGACCAGGGCGGGCATCGAGCCTTTGAACATAACACGCTTCCTTATCTCAGGGTTGGGCCGGGATCGGCGAAATAACGCGGGTCTTGCCACCGCAGGGCTGCTATTGCCAAGTTCGTGAGTTGCAAGCAAGTCCCCAGGCACTATCCTCTGGCCGGTGTTCTGCAAGGTGGTGCCAATGAGACGTATCCTTTTCGCCCTGATCCTCGGCCTCTCGCCCCTGCCCGCCACGGCCTCGCCCGAGGCGCTGGCGGAGGCGTTGGAGGCGCTATCGGCGCGCGACTATGCCGCCGCGGCTGCCGCGCAAGCGCGGATCGACGATCCCGCCGCCGCCCATGTCGTGACATGGACCCGCCTGCGACAGGGGCGCGGCGAGCTTGCCGAGTATATCGAGTTCATCGAGGATCATGCCGATTGGCCCGGAATGCCCTACCTGATGCAGCGCGGCGAGGAGAACATCCCCGAAGGCACCGACCCCGCCACCGTGATCGCCTATTTCGACGTCGAGCAGCCGCAGACCGGCACCGGGTCGCTACGCCTGGCAGCCGCGCTATGGGAGACCGACCAGCGCGACGCCGCCATGGCCGAAGCACGCCGGGCCTGGACGACGATGTCGCTCAGTGAGGCCGAACATGATCAGTTCATGGTCGACTGGCCCCGAACGCTCGCCACCTATCACGAGGCGCGGCTGGATCACCTGCTGTGGGAGTATGAGCCCGAACAGGCCCGCCGCATGTATCCTCTCGTCGGCGACGGATGGGAACGTCTGGCCGAGGCACGGCTGGCCCTGCGCGCGCGGCGCGGCGGCGTTGACGACCTGGTCGCGGCGGTCCCCGCCGATCTGCGCGACCATCCCGGCCTCAATTTCGAGCGGTTCATCTGGCGGATGCGCGAGGGCCTGACCGACAGCGCGCAGGAATTGATCGATGCCACCTCCACCTCCGCCGAAGCGCTTGGCCACCCCGAGGAATGGTCCAACCGCCGCCGCCAGTTGGCACGCGAGTTGATGCGGTCGGGTGACCTTGACGGCGCCTATCACGTCGCCGCCAACCATCACATGGAGATCGGCGACGACGATTCCGATTATGCCGACCTGGAGTGGATCGCGGGCTATACCGCCCTGCGCCTCGGTCGCTACGACACCGCGCTGCAACATTTCAACAATTTCCGCGCGGTCGTGGTCTCGCCCATCTCGGTCGGACGCGCGGGCTACTGGATCGGGCGCACCTACGAGGCGGCGGGCAATGCCGAAGGGGCGGCCCTGGGCTATGCGCTCGGCGCGCAGTATCAAAGCAGTTTCTACGGGCAGCTGGCCGCCGAACGCGGCGGGATCGCGGCGGATCGCGCGTTCCTGGGGCAGGAGGATTTCGGAAACTGGCGGGACTCGGATTTCGTCGATGACGACGTGTTCCGGGCGGCCATGGCGCTTTTCGAGGCCGACGAGATCGGCCTGGCCTCACGGTTCTGGACCCACCTGACCGAGAGCCTCAGCCGCCAGGATGCGGGCCGCCTCGGCGACATGGCGCTGGAGCTTGGCAGCCCGCATATCGCGCTGCGCATCGCCAAGCGCGCGGCGCAGAACGGGCACGAGATCATGCGCGCCTATTACCCGATCTATCCCGACCTCGTCGAGGCCGACCTGCCGGTTTCGGCCCGCCTGACCCTCTCCATCGCGCGGCGCGAGTCCGAGTTCAATCCCGCAGTCATCAGCGGCGCGGGCGCGGTCGGGCTGATGCAGGTGATGCCCGGCACGGGCCGCCAGATGGCGGCGCGGCTCAATGTCGGTTTCAGTGAATCGCGGCTCTTCAGCGATGCGGGCTATAATGCCGTGCTTGGTGCGGGCTACCTCGACTACCTGATCGAGGAGTTCGGCCCCAACCCGGTCCTCATCGCCTCGGCCTATAACGCGGGGCCGTCCCGCGCGATCCGCTGGTCCGAGGAAAACGGCGATCCCTGGGATCCGGAGGTCGATATCGTCGACTGGATCGAGGGAATTCCCTTCCGCGAGACGCGCAACTACGTGATGCGGGTGACCGAGAGCATGTTGATCTACGACGCGCATCTGTCGGGCGAGATGCCGGACCAGACGCTGATGCAACTGCTCAGGCAGCGTTAGCGCGCGCGCCGTTCGCGCCAGAAGGTGAAGAGGCCCGCCCCGACAACGATCGCCGCGCCGAGCATCACGGGCCATTCCACCACCTCGCCGAACACGGTCACGGCCAGGATCGAGACGAAGACAAGCTGGAAATAGGCAAAGGGCTGCACCGCGCTGGCCTCGGCCACCTCGTAGGTCTTGATCAGCAGGTAATGGCCAAGCGCGCCGGTCAGGCACAAAAGACCCATCCAGCCCCAATCGGGCCGTGCCATCGGCTCCCAGAACCAGACCCCGATCAGGGTCGCAGCGACGGCCCCCACGGTGCCGGTCCAGAAGAAGCTGGTCATCGCCGGATCCTTGCGTGCCGCGAACCGCGTCAGCAGCCCGTAAAGCGCGAACATCGCGGCGGCCAGCAGCGGGATCAGCGCGGTGAGTGAGAACACGGCCGCGCCGGGGCGCAGAATGATCAGAATACCGATCATGCCGACCCCGATCGCCGCCCATCTGCGCCAGCCGACGGTTTCCCCCAGGACGGGACCGGAAAGCGCCGCGATGATCAGCGGGTAGGAGGTAAAGATGGCGTGGGATTCGACGAGGCCGAGCAGCACGAAGCTGAGCACGGTCACCATGATCTCCAGCACCAGCAGCACGGCACGGAAGCTCTGGAGGAGCCATTGTGGGCTGGCCATGGCGCGGCGCAGCCCGCCGGGTTTGCGCGCGACCAGCGCGGTGACGAAGAGGGCGAAGAACCAGTAGCGGATCATCACCACCATGTAGACGTTGTATTCCCCCGCCAGGTGGCGCGAGATCCCGTCCTGTGCGGCGAACACCGCCGTCGTGGCGATCATCAGGGCGATGCCCAATCGCGTGTCATTGCCCATCGTTCAGCCGCCCCACGCTCATGTGTCGCTTGCGGCCATAGCCCGGCACGCGGGCCACGTCGAACCCGGCAGCGACAAGGCCGCGTCGGACATGGCCGGCCGCCGTGTAGGTGGCGAATGTGCCGGCGGGCGCCGTGTGCCTGCCGACCTCGGCCAGCAGGCCGGGCTGCCACAGTTCGGGATTCTTGGCCGGCGAAAACCCGTCGAGGAACCACGCATCGGCGCGCCCCTCCCAACCGGGCAGAGTCTGGCGGGCGTCGCCCAGGACCAGGCGAAGCTCCAGATCAGGGCGCATCAGGGGCGTCGCGGGATCGGCCAGCGCCTCGGCGACAATATCCGCAAAAGGCACGGCCTCGGGGAACCCCGCCAGCGCCCGCGCGGCGTCCTCGGGGGCCATCGGGAAGGCTTCGAAACTGGTAAACCGCAGCGGGCCGTGGGTGCCCGCCGCCTGCCACGCCCGCAAGGCCGCGATCAGGTTCAACCCGGTGCCAAAGCCAAGCTCGGCGATGTGGAACCCCGGCTGAAATCGGGCGGGCAGGTCATTGCCGTCAAGGAACACGTGGCAGGTCTCGGCCAGACCGTCCTCCAGCGAGTAATAGGGATCGTCGAAACGCACCGAGACCGGCACGCCCTGCTCACCCCACATCACGCTGTCTGTCTGGTCCCGCTCCATATCCTGCCCTATGAAGGCTGCGCATGACTTCGGCAAGTGGGGCGCGATGGTGGATGTGACGATCAGGGGGGCCGGGATCTTTGGCCTGTCCATTGCATGGGCCTGTGTCGCGCGCGGCGCAAGGGTGCGCGTGATCGACCCCGGCGGGGTGGGGGCGGGGGCCTCGGGCGGCCTCGTCGGTGCGCTGGCCCCGCATACGCCGGAACGCTGGAACGACAAGAAGGCGCTGCAATTCGAGAGTTTGGAGAGGGCCGAGATGTTCTGGGCCGAGGTGCGGGAGACCGGCGGCCATGACCCCCACTATGCCCGCACGGGCCGCATCCAGCCGGTCGGCGCGCTGGACCTGGCGACGGAGCGCGGGCGCAACGCGGAAGAATTGTGGCAGGGCCGATACGACTGGCGCGTGGTGCCGGTCGAAAATTTCGCCCCTTTCGCGCCGCTGACCACGTCGGGCCTCGTGATCCACGACACCCTGACCGCCCGCGTGCATCCGCGTAAAGCAACGCAGGCGCTGGCCGCCGCGCTGCGGGCGCGCGGGGTGGAGGTGGTGCCGGACGGGCGGGAAGAGGGCGCGGTGATCCATGCCACCGGGGTCGCGGGGCTGGAGGCGCTCAATACCGATCAGGAGGCCCGCGTCGGCACCCCGGTCAAGGGACAGGCCGCGCTGCTGGAGTTCGACGCACGGGACGCGCCGCAGATCTTCGTCGATGGGCTGCACGTCGTGCCACATGGCGACGGGACCACGGCAATCGGATCGACCACCGAGATCGAATTCACCGACCCCGCCCGCTGCGATGGCGGCCTCGATGACATCCTTGGGCGCATCATCCGGCTGGTCCCTGCCCTGCGTGACATCACGGTATTGGAGAGGTGGGCCGGTTTGCGTCCCCGCGCCCGGTCGCGCGCGCCAATGCTTGGGGGTTGGCCCGACAGGCCGGGTCAATTCATCGCCAATGGCGGTTTCAAGATCGGCTTCGGCATGGCGCCCGTGGTGGCCGAGATGATGGCCGATCTGGTGCTGGAGGGGCGCGATACGATCCCCGAGACCTTCCGGGTCGCCGCGTCGCTGCCGAAATCGCGCCGCTAACCCAACCTCGCCTCGGCCCGCAGCCCGTCCATCAGGTCCTGCAATGCCTTGAGGTAACGCTCATTGGTCAGCCGCCCCTCGGCGTCGAACTCACGCGCGGCCCCGCCGACCAGAACCTCCGGCCCGACCAGCAGACGGGGCCGGAACGGGTTGAGCGACAGGCGCATGATCCACTGCGTCCGCTCGCCGCCCGCGCGCCCGCCCGTGGCCGACATCAGGGCGACGGGCTTGTCCAGCCACGGGTTCGGCCTGGTCCGGCTGACCCAGTCCAGCGCGTTCTTCAGAACACCCGAGATCGACTTGTTGTATTCGGGGCCCGCGATGATCACCGCATCCGCCGCCGCGATCTGTTCGGCGTGGCGCGTGACCGCCTCGGGGATGCCCTCCTCCTCCAGATCGCCATCGTAGAGCGGCAGGCGCAGATCGGCATAGGTGACCTTTTCGGGGTCGAAGAGGCGCACGGCCTCGCGCATCAGCTTGGTGTTGAGCGATGCCGCCCTGAGCGACCCGGACATTCCCAGAACATGACCCTGTGCCATTCGCGCGGCCCCTTTCCTTCGATTGCCCTTCGCAGATAGCGCGCGGGCCCGCCCCGGCAAAGAGGCGGCACCGCACACGGCCTGTGCGGGCTGTCAGTCGGCAGGGGCTTCGTCCGGTGTCTCCGCATCCGCCGCCTCGCCCAACATGCGCACTTCGCGCTGCGGGAAGGGGATCGAGATGCCGTTCTCCTGAAAACTGTCCCACAGCGCCAGGAACACGTTGCCGCGGATATTGGTCAGCCCGCCGGTCGGATCGAGGATCCAGAACCGCAGCACGTAATCGACGCTGCTGTCGCCGAAGCCCACGATATGGCAGACCGGCGCGCGGCTGGACAACACCCGGTCCACCGACCTTGCCGCCTCGATCGCCAGTTTGCGCACCTTGTGGGGATCGTCGGCATAGGCGGTGCCGAAATTGATATCCAGCCGCACGAACTGGTTGGAATGAGACCAGTTGACCACCTGGCTGGTGATCAGATCCTCGTTCGGGATGAGGTATTCCTTGCCGTCACGGGTGACCACGCTGGCATAGCGCGCGCCAAGCGTCTCGATCCAGCCGAACGTGTCGCCAAGCGAGATCACGTCGCCCGGCTTGATCGACTTGTCGAGCAGGATGATGATGCCCGAGACGAGGTTCGAGACCACTTTTTGCAGGCCGAAACCAAGCCCGACACCGATGGCGCCCGACAGGAACGCCAGCCCGGTCAGGTCGACGCCGACGGCCTTGAGCCCGATATAGAGACCGGTGCCGTAAAGCACGACCTGCACGGCCTTGACGACGAGAACCCGCATCGAGGGCGAGATGTCCTCGTTGCGCTGGATCCGCGACGAGGTGGTGCGCGACAGGAACCGGGCGGCGACCATCAGCGCGGTGACGATCAGGATGCCTTGCAACACCAGCAGCAGGGACAGGCGGAACTCGCCCAGGCTGAAGCCGATGCTGTCGAGGATGGCGGCGGCATCATCCTCCAGATCGAGGATCAGCAGCGTGACATAGGCCCATGCGCCATAGCGCAGCAGGCTGCGGATGACGGGGGAGTGAATCAGCCGGGTGACGAAGGTCACGATCAGCCAAGCGGTGGCCAGCTGCGCGATGATGATCAGCAGGTAGGACCGGCTTGGCCAGGTGAACTCCTGCATCCCGAAGACGAGCGGCCAGATCAAGAGGACGAAGAAGATGCCCCGCAGTCGGCGATGGATGACCACAAGGATGCGCATCCGCCATTTCGGCCAGCCCTCGCGCGAGGCCATCCAGGCGCGGATGCGGGGGCCCAGGACGCGGCGCAGGAGATGCGCCAGCAGGAACAGCCCCGCGGCGATGCTGATCTGGTAGAAATTCCACGGCCTGAGCAGGTTGGCCAGCAGATCCTGCCCCTCGGCCAGCAGGCGGGTGCCGATATCGACGGCATCTTCCAGCTGCAATGTGTCGGGCAGGATACCGCCCGGTGGGGTCGTCTCTTCTTCCATTCACCTATCCGCTTGTGCTGCGATCCATAGTGGCGGCTTGCGCGGAAGGGGGCAAGCACCGTTGAGCCCGCTTGATGCGACCGGGCCATGGGTGTATCTGCCGGGGCATGACACGGATTTTCGACATGGATGACCGCACGCGCCTGCCCTGGCGGTTCCACCGTCTCAGCGCGGCGGGTCTGACGGGCGGCTGACGCCCGCATCGCCCGCGCCCCATCCATCGACCCGATTTGAGAGACCCTAAAATGACCGGCAAGACACTCTACGACAAGATCTGGGATGCCCACCTGGCCCATGAGGCCGAGGACGGCACCTGCCTGCTCTATATCGACCGCCACCTGGTGCATGAAGTCACCTCGCCGCAGGCCTTCGAGGGGCTGCGCATGACCGGCCGCACCGTGCGCGCGCCCGACAAGACCATCGCCGTGCCGGACCACAACGTGCCCACCACGCTGGACCGGGTGAACGGCATCACCAACGAGGAAAGCCGCATCCAGGTCGAGGCGCTGGACCGCAACGCGCGCGAGACCGGTATTCACTACTACCCTGTCTCGGACGTGCGCCAGGGCATCGTGCATATCGTCGGCCCGGAGCAGGGCTGGACCCTGCCTGGCATGACCGTGGTCTGCGGCGACAGCCACACCGCCACGCATGGGGCGTTCGGCGCGCTGGCGCATGGCATCGGCACCTCTGAGGTCGAGCATGTGCTGGCCACGCAGACGCTGATCCAGCGCAAGGGCAAGAACATGAAGGTGGAAATCACCGGCAAGCTGGCGCCGGGCGTGACCGCCAAGGACATCACCCTGTCCGTCATCGGCAAGACCGGCACGGCGGGCGGCACCGGCTATGTCATCGAGTATTGCGGCGAGGCGATCCGCGACCTGTCGATGGAGGGGCGCATGACCGTCTGCAACATGGCCATCGAGGGCGGCGCGCGCGCCGGTCTGATCGCGCCGGACGAGACCACCTTCGATTACGTCAAGGGCCGCCCGCATGCCCCCAAGGGCGCGCAATGGGAGGCGGCGCTGGATTGGTGGAAGACGCTGAAATCCGACGAGGATGCGCAGTGGGACAAGGTGGTCACCATCGACGCCGCCGATATCGCGCCGGTCGTGACCTGGGGCACCAGCCCCGAAGACGTTCTGCCGATCACCGCCGATGTGCCGGACCCCGCCAGCTTCAAGGGCGGCAAGGTCGACGCGGTCAAGCGGTCGCTGGACTATATGGGCCTGAAACCGGGCCAGAAGCTGAGCGATGTGGAGATCGACACGGTCTTCATCGGCTCCTGCACCAATGGCCGGATCGAGGATCTGCGCGCGGCGGCCGAAATCCTGAAGGGCAAGAAGATCAAGGAGGGTCTGCGCGCCATGGTCGTGCCGGGCTCAGGCCTTGTCCGGGCGCAGGCCGAAGAGGAAGGGCTGGCCGATATCTTCAAGGAGGCCGGGTTCGAATGGCGCCTTGCGGGTTGCTCCATGTGCCTCGCGATGAACCCCGACCAACTGGCCCCCGGCGAACGCTGCGCGGCCACCTCGAACCGCAATTTCGAGGGCCGCCAGGGCCGGGGCGGACGCACCCACCTGATGAGCCCCGGCATGGCGGCGGCGGCGGCGGTGACCGGCAAGCTGACGGATGTGCGTGAGATGATGTGAGTTTGCGGTGGGTGATCCCGGCCCCTGGGGCCCGGAACCACCCACCCTGCGGCAGAGGGGCGAGGGCATGGGCAACTGGGGCAGCTGGATCGTCATCGGGCTTTTGCTGATCGCGGGCGGGGGGCTGGCGCTGGCCAATCCCTTCGCGGCCTCTCTTGCGGTCGAATTGCTGGTCGGCTGGATCTTCCTGATCGCGGGCGTGGTCCAGCTTTACGCGGCCTTCCGGTCCGAGGGCGATTTCGGCCTACGGCTCGGGCTCGGGCTCTGGGGGCTGCTGGTGCTGGTGATCGGCGTGTCGCTGGTCGCCGATCCGCTGGCCGGGCTGGTCACGCTGACCTTCCTGCTTGGCATCGTCTTCACCGTCTCGGGCCTGTTGCGGCTTGCCCTGGCCTGGGGTGCCCGCAACAGCCGCATCTACTGGGTCTTGCTGCTGTCGGGCGCGCTGTCGGTCCTGATCGGCATCGCGGTATTGGCCAATTTCCAGCAGGCGGCAACGGCCCTTCTGGGGATCGTGCTGGCGGTGGAGCTGATCTCGAACGGCATCGGCGCGGTCGCCTACGGGCTTGCCTTGCGGGATCGCTCCTGACCCGGTAACCATTGCCAGAATTGCATTTCCCCAAATTATCCGTTAGAACAAACAGATAACAAAAAGCACATCGCGGCAGGATAAGAAAAATGACAAACTATGCACGCTCCGCATGGCGGGAGCTGATTTCACCGCTATTCCGCAGACCCTCGCTCGTTCAACTGGCCGGTCTGTGCCATCGCACCGGCCCCGACGGGCTGGAGGTTCTGCTTGTCCGGTCCTCGCGCGGGCGCTGGATCCTGCCCAAGGGCTGGCCTATCGAGGGGCTTGGCGGGGCGGAGACCGCGTTGCAGGAGGCCTGGGAAGAGGGGGGCGTCAGCGATGGCAAACCCGCGAAGCGCGCGCTTGGGCATTTCCAGACCGTCAAGCGCGACGATCACGGGGCCGAAATGCGCTGCGAGACGCATGTCTACCCGATCGAGGTGCGCGAAACGCAGCCCGATTTCCCCGAATCCGATCAGCGCGATCCGACATGGGTCAGCATCAACACCGCCATCGGCATGGTCGAGGAGCGTGGCCTCAAGGACATTCTCGCGGAATTTGCCGAGGCGAAGGCCGACAGAAGTTGATCTTGGCGGCAGCGCCCTCTAGGCCCTGCCGGAACTGAGTCAACTGGAGGACCGGTCGCCATCGGCGCGGCCAGTCGCGAAGGAGCCGATGGCGCAAGATCCCCTGAACAACCAATGGCGCACCCTGGACAAGGATCTGGGGCGCATCAGCCAGTTGGAATACGCGACGCAATATGTCTCGCGCCCCATGGTCGGGCTTGGCATCGCGCTGGCCTTCGTGGTGATCGTGGGGATCGCCGTCACCATCTTCCTGGGCACCCAGACACCCTCGCCCATCATCATCGCCGCCGCCGTGTTGGGCGCCTATATGGCGATCAATATCGGCGCCAATGACGTTGCCAACAACATGGGGCCGGCGGTCGGGGCCAATGCGCTGACCATGGGGGGCGCCATCGTGATCGCGGCGCTCTTCGAAAGCGCGGGGGCGCTGCTGGCGGGGGGCGACGTGGTCTCGACCATCTCCAAGGGCATCATCGACCCCGAAAGCGTCGCCGACACGCAGGTCTTCATCTGGGCTATGATGGCCGCACTCATGTCCTCGGCACTGTGGGTCAACCTGGCCACCTGGGTCGGCGCGCCGGTCTCGACCACCCACGCGGTGGTGGGAGGTGTCATGGGCGCAGGCATTGCGGCGGCGGGGTTTGCCGCGGTGAACTGGGCCACGATGGGGGCCATCGCGGCCTCCTGGGTGATCTCGCCCCTGCTTGGCGGCGTCGTCGCTGCCGCGTTCCTGGCCTTCATCAAGGCCTATATCATCTACCAGGACGACAAGATCGCCGCCGCCCGCCGGTGGGTGCCGGTGCTGATCGGGATCATGGCGGGCGTCTTTGCCACCTACCTGGCGATGAAGGGGCTCAAGCGGATCGTCTCGATCGACCTGGGCACGGCGCTGGTGATCGGCGCGGTCTCCTATGCCATTTCCGCCCCGATGATCCGGCGGCAATCCGAGGGGATGGAGAACCGCAACCGGTCGCTCAAGTCCCTGTTCTCGGTGCCGCTGGTGTTTTCCGCGGCACTGCTGTCCTTCGCGCATGGGGCCAATGACGTGGCCAATGCGGTCGGGCCGCTGGCGGCCATCGTCCATGCCGACCAGTTCGGCGAGTTCGCGGGCAGCGTCTCGATCCCCAACTGGGTGATGATCATCGGCGCCTTCGGCATCTCCTTCGGTCTGGTCCTGTTCGGGCCGAAACTGATCCGCATGGTCGGCAGCCAGATCACCAAGCTCAATCCGATGCGCGCCTATTGCGTGGCGCTGTCGGCGGCGATCACCGTGATCATCGCCAGCTGGTTGGGCCTGCCCGTCAGTTCCACCCATATCGCCGTGGGCGCGGTCTTCGGCGTCGGGTTCTTCCGCGAATGGCACGCGGAGCGGCGCAGCCGCAAGTTCGGCGCGGCCAAGCCCAAGCGGATCGCCGCCGAGGAACGCCGCCGCCGCAAGCTGGTGCGCCGGTCGCATTTCCTGACCATCATCGCGGCCTGGGTGATCACCGTGCCCGCCGCCGCGACCATGTCGGGGCTTATCTTCCTGGGGCTATCGGCCGTCCTGTCCTGAGGCCAGACGGTCGCGCAAGAGCCGCCGCAGGATCTTGCCCGAGGCCGATTTCGGCACTTCGTCTACAAAGATCACCCGGTCCAGATGCTTGTAATGGGCCAGCGTCTTGGCGACATGCGCCTTGATCTCGGAGCGTTTCAGCCTGGACCCCTGCGCGCGCTGCACGAAGGCCACCGGCACCTCGCCCGCCTCGTCATCGGGCGCGCCGATCACGCCCGCATCCGCGATCTCGGGGTGATCCAGCAGCCGCGCCTCAAGCTCCGCCGGCGCGACCTGGAAGCCCTTGACCTTGATCACCTCCTTCAGCCGGTCGCGGATGAAGAGGTAGCCGTCATCGTCGATCATCGCGATATCGCCGGTGCGCAGCCAGCCATCCTCGACAATGCTCTCCGCCGTCGCCTTGGCGTTGTTCAGGTAGCCGCGCATGACCTGCGGGCCCTTGACCCAAAGCTCGCCTTCCGCGTTCGGCCCCAGGTTCTTGCGCGTCTCCGGGTCCACGATCCGGCTGAGCGTGCCCGCAATGGCCTGCCCGACCGCCCCGTCGCGCGGCGCATCGGGCGACATGACATGGCTGCCGGGGCTAAGCTCGGTCATGCCATAGGCCTGCGTCACCGTGCAGCCAAGCCGCTTGTGCATGGCATTCCCAAGATCGGCCCCCATCGGTGCAGCGGCGGAGTTGATCTGTTGCAGCGAGGACAGGTCGAACTTGTCCACCAGAGGATGCTTGGCCAGCGCGATGGCGACCGGCGGCACGATGAAGACCCGTTCCGCCTTGTGCTTCTGGATCAACGCCAGGAACAGCTCGAGGTCAAAGCGCGGCATGGTGGCGAGGCGCGCCCCGGCGGCGAGGTAGACATTCACGAGGACCTGGAGCCCGTAGATGTGGAAGAAGGGCAGGAAGGCGGGCGTGATCTCGCCGGGCTGGATCTTCACCACACCGAGAAACTGATCGGTATTCACGACGAGGTTGCGGTGGCTCAGCATCACCCCCTTGGGCAGGCCGGTCGTGCCCGAGGAATAAGGCAGCACTGCGCTATGCGTGTCCAGATCGACCGGCACCTGCGCGGCCAGCGGCGCGCCCATCAGATCGGCCAGCGGGGTGGCGCCCTCGGCCTCGCCGATCACCACCAGTTCGGACACACCCGTGCCCTTGATCCCCTCGCGTGCCACATCCAGCGTCGCGGGGATGGTGATCAGCAGATCGGCCCCCGCATCCTGCAGTTGGTGGCGCAGCTCCTCCGCCGTGTAGGTCGGGTTGATCGTGGTCACGGTCGCCCCGGCATAGGTGATGCCGTGGAAGGTGCTGACAAACTCGGGGATGTTGGGGGCCATCAGCCCGATCACCTTGCCCGGCCCGATCCCGCGCGCCTTGAGGCCGCCTGCCAGCCGCTGGATCGCATCGACCAGTTGCGCGCCGGTGATCTCGCGCCCCGTCAGCCCCTCGATCAGGACGGGGGCATCCAGACGCGTCCGCACGCCCTCCAGCACACGCTCGGTAATGGTCTGATCGCGCAGGGCGATATCGCCATGCGGGCTTGTGAATACGGACATGCGGCCTCCCCAAATTCGGTTCAGCCGCAGCCTGCCACAGGTGGACGGACGCGCCTAGAGAAACACGCGCTCGACGCTCCACCAAGCGCCGATCAGCGCAATGAACAGCGAGGCCGGCACCGCGATGCGGGCGCGATACCAGCCCTTCCGCCCGAACCAGTATCCCACCAGCAGGAAGGCCGCGAAGATCACCGCAAGCTGTCCGAACTCCACCCCGATATTGAACCCGACAAGGGCCGTGATGAAGCGCGTCGGATCAATCCCGACATCGCCAAGCACGCTGGCGAAACCAAGCCCGTGCAACAGGCCGAAAGCAAAGACCAGCGCCGTGCGTGACCTGAGCGAGCCGAAGCCAAGCACGTTCTCGACGCCGACATAGACGATTGACAGCGCGATCAGCGGTTCCACCACCGAGGCCGGGACGCTGATAATCTCGAGGCTGGCCAGCGCCAGCGTGATCGTGTGCGCCAGGGTGAATGCGGTGACCTGAAACAGGATGGGCCGCAACTGCAGTGAGAAGAAGAAGAGACCGAGGACAAAGAGGATGTGGTCCAGGCCCTTGGGGACGATATGTTCGAACCCCACCACGATGTAGCGCAGGAACACCGCGCCCGCACCCTCGGTCGCGATCTCGCCACGCGGCAACGGTTCGCTCAACTCGCCACCCGCCAGGAACCCGGCATAGGCATCCTCGCCCGCATCCGCCTGCCGCACGACCAGTTCGCCATATTCTTCGGCCCACCCGAATTGCACCGGCGCATCGCCTTCGGGCAGATCGGCGCGGAAGGTGAGCGTGGAGGTGCGGGCCAGGTCGAAATTCCCGACCTCCGGCACCTCGATCCCGACGAACTCGGGCGTCAGCCGCTGGCCATCCACCACGATCATGAGGTTATCGGCCATCTGCGGCCAGAAGGCGCGCATCTCCTCGGCAAGCGCTTGCGGCTCCATCGCGCGGAACCGGTCATAGGCGCCTTCCTCGGGCGCCTCGGTGGTTTCGGTGACTTCGCTCAGGTCGATATCCGCGAGGATGGACTCGACCGCCATGCGCAATTCGATCACCACCTCCTCGGCGCTCACGGCCACGTCCGAGATACCGGGGTCGATCTCATGGGACTGCGCACCGGGGGCGACACTCACGAAAAGAAGAATTGACAGCGCCGAGATCCGGGCCAAGTTAAAGGGAAACATATTGGAAATTCTCATGTCTGTTACACTCCGTTCCATCTGTGCCGCATTTGTCCTCGCGCTGCCAGCTTTGCCTGCCGCGTCGCATGAGTTCTGGATCGAACCGCTGGCGTTTCAAGTCGCGCCCGGCGACCCGTTGGAGGCACGGCTGCGGGTGGGCGAAAGTTTCGAGGGCCCGTCCTATTCCTACCTGCCGCGCAACTTCATCCGCTTCGACGTCGCGCAGGGCGACGCGGTCACCGAGGTCGATGGACGGCTTGGCGACAACCCGGCGCTGCAATTCGACGGGGCCGCGGAGGGGCTGGCCGTAATCCTGCACGAAACCTCGGACAACCGCCTGACCTATGACGAATGGGCCGGGTTCCTGCGCTTTGCCGCACACAAGGATTTCGGCGATGTCGAGACGATGCACGACGCCCGTGGCCTGCCGAGGGAGGGCTTTCGGGAAAGCTACAGCCGCCACGCCAAGAGCCTGATCGCCGTTGGCTCGGGCGCGGGCGCGGATCGCGAATACGGGCTGCGGACCGAGATCGTGGCGCTGGCAAACCCCTATACCGACGACCTCAGCGACGGCTTTCCGGTGCTGGTCCTGCTGGAGGGCGAACCGCGCGCCGATGTGCAGGTAGAACTGTTCGACCGCGACCCCGACGGCGAGGTGACCGTCACCCTGCACCGCACCGATGCCGAGGGCCGCGCCGTGCTGCCGGTTGAGCCCGGCCATGTCTACCTTGCCGACAACGTCACCCTGCTGCCGCTGGAACAGGACAGCCCCGGCGACCCTGTCTGGCATTCCCTCTGGGCCTCGCTCACCTTCGCGGTCCCCGCCCCCTGATCCCTTCTTTGTTCTGAAAATATCCCAGGGGGTTTGGGGGACTGGTCCCCCAACCGGTCGGCGCGCTTGCGCGCCGAACCCACGCCGTACGCACCGCACCCGTCTTGTATCGCCCCCCCATTGCCGCTATGCCCCATTGCGAACCCGAAGGAGGTGCCATCAGATGGACAGTTTCACCACGCTCACCGGCATCGCCGCCCCGATGCCGCAGATCAATGTCGATACCGACATGATCATCCCCAAGCAGTTCCTGAAGACGATCAAGCGCTCGGGGCTTGGCGTGAACCTCTTCGACGAGATGCGCTATGACGACAACGGCAACGAGATCCCCGATTTCGTGCTGAACAAGCCCGCCTATCGCAACGCGCAGATCCTGGTCGCGGGCGACAATTTCGGCTGCGGTTCAAGCCGTGAGCACGCCCCCTGGGCGCTCCTCGATTTCGGCATCCGCTGTGTCATCGCGCCCTCATTCGCCGACATTTTCTACAACAACTGCTTCAAGAACGGCATCCTGCCCATCGTCTTGCCGCAGGACCATGTCGATATGCTGATGGATGACGCCGAACGCGGGGCCAATGCCGTCGTGACCGTCGATCTGGAAAGCCAGACCATCACCGGACCCGATGGCGGATCGGTCTCGTTCGAGGTCGACGCCTTCCGCAAGCATTGCCTGATGAACGGCTTGGACGATATCGGCCTGACCCTGGAAAAATCCGCCGCGATCGACGCGTTCGAGGCCGAGGCCGCACAGGCCCGCCCCTGGGTCTGATCCGTCAGAAACACAAGATATAGCCCCTCGGCCCCGCCGGGGGGCTATTTCTTTTGGCCACTGTGTCAAACCGGCGACAGTTTCTCCCGCAAAATCCGCAGCCTCGAATCCTCAACCAAGTCAGAGGGTTGCGAAACGACATGAATGTGGGCAAGATCGTGGCAATTGAGGCAATCCGATGGCAAATCGGACAAGAACGTGGACCAAGGGCCTGTAAAAACAAGGGTCCGTCCAGGTTGAGGGTTTTGGGCAGTGATCGCACAGCTTGCAAGCGCTGTGGTGCGGGCGATTTTGGTTGTTATCGTCATCTCCACGCCGTCCTTGCTCCTACCGGGGGCAACGCCGGAATCGGCGCAGGTGGTTGCACTGGTGGCCCTCTTTTGCGCGTTCTTCACCTTCTCCGAATATGCCTCGACCTATCCCGGCCTGATCGAGTTCCGCGATGCCCCGCCCTTCAACCGGGTGCGCGCGGTCAGCCTGTTCATCACGCTCTTCGCGCTGTCCATCGCCGCCACCGGGGCCGAGGCGCCGCAGACCCTGGCCCTGATCGTCAACGCGACCGGCCTTGTCGTGGCCCACGCGATCGACTTTCCCTACAGCCCGATCAACCTGCTCGGCACACTGTTGCAGGACGATATCTCGCCCGCCGAGCTGACCCGGCTGCGCACCATGGGCGGGCTGAGTTTCCTGATCGGCCTCGTCACGCTCAGCATCTTCGCGGTGCTGATGCGGGTGCATGGCTGGCCCAACCGCAAGGCCAAGTTCAATGTCTGGGTCAACCTGCCGACCTTCGACCCGACCGTCGGCGGCGACGTGGTGGTGCGGCTGACCCGTGACAGCCGGATTAACATTATCTTAGGCTTCGTCCTGCCATTCTTGATGCCGATCCTGGCGTCGCTCGGCATCCGGCAGCTTGGGCTGTCGGTCTCGACCTCGCCGCAAACGCTTGTCTGGGTGGTCACGTTATGGAGCTTCCTTCCCGTCTCGCTCTTCATGCGCGGCATGGCGATGGCGCGGGTGGCGGCAATGGTAACGGCGCGGCGGCGTTACCTGACGCGGCAGATGGATATGCAGGGCGGCTTGCAGCCGGTCTGATCTGGCTGCTGCTGCTCCTTCTGCTGGCCGGCCCGCTGGTCGCCGATCCCGTCCGCATCGCCACCTACCAGACCGAATTGTCCCGCGACGGCCCCGGCCGACTGCTGCGCGATATCCTGCGCGGCGAGGATGACCAGATCGACGCTGTCGTCGCCGTCATCGCGCATCTCGACCCCGACATCTTGCTGCTGCAGGGCATCGACTATGACGCCGAGGGGCACGCACTGGCCGCCCTGGCGGACCAGTTGGCCGAGGCTGGCAGCCCCTATCCCTTTCGTCTCGCGCTGCGCCCCAATACGGGTCAACCGACGGGGCTGGACCTCGATGGCAATGGCCGTTCGGGCGAGGCGCGGGATGCGCAGGGCTATGGCCGGTTCAACGGCGCGGGTGGCATGGCGCTGCTGTCGCGCTATCCCATCGGGGCCGGTGTCGTCGATCACTCCGCGTTCCTCTGGCGCGATCTGCCGGGTGGCCACGCGGCCGATGTGTTGAACGCCGAGGTGCTGGCGGTCCAGCGCCTCGCCTCGGTCGCCGCCTGGGAGGTGCCGGTGGAGGTCGAGGGCCAGGTGCTTCGCCTCCTGACCACCCACGCCACACCGCCTGTCTTCGACGGCCCCGAGGATCGCAATGGCCGCCGCAACGAGGATGAGTTGCGCTTCTGGCAATGGCGGATCGAAAGCGGCGCGGTGGGGCCGCCTTTTGCCCTGATGGGTGTTCTCAACGCCGATCCCGTCAACGGCGACGCGCGGCGCGGGACTCTGATGACGATGCTGTCACATCCTGCGCTGCAAGACCCGGTCGCGACCGGCGCGGCGGGCGGCTCCGAAACCGCCGATTTCTCCGACCCCGATCCCGGCAACCTGCGCGTCAGCTACATCCTGCCCTCTGCCGATCTGGAGGTGCAGGATGCGGGCGTCTTCTGGCCCGATCCGGATAGCCCGGACCATGCCATCCTTGGCGGCTCAGACGGCAACGGGGCCTCGCGTCACCGGCTGGTCTGGCTGGATGTCGAGTTGCAGGGCGCGGGCGAGCACTAAGGCCAAGGGCGTCTCCTGCCGATCGGGCAATAGCCGGTCCAGCTCCGTCCCATCCAGCCGATGCGGCGTGGTCCAGAGGTAGCGCATTTCCAGAAGATGCTTCGCCTCGGGCCAGAAAGGGCGCGCAAGGTGCAGCGGAAGATAGCCCATCCGCTTGACCCGAACCGGACGGCCAATGGCCTTCGCGCAGGCGCGCGCAAGGTCAGTGCCCGTCAGCGTGGTGCCCGCGAAGGCCAGGTCGGTGAACCCCGGCAAGCTCTCGCGCCGCTCGGCCAACCCCACCACCGCGCGCGCCACATCCGGCAGCCACGCCCAGGCATGGGGGATGTCGGACCTGCCGGGATAGGTCAGCACGCCCCGCGCCACCCGCTTGGCGATTACCATGTCGAACCAGTTGCCCGAGGCGGCATCGTCGATGAAATCCCCCGCCCGCAGCACGATGGTCCGCACGCCCGAAGCGCGGTAGCTTTCCTCCATCTCGCGCCGGATACGGCCAAGCGGATGCTCCGCCCGATGCGGCACGCCCGGCCCGATCACCTCCGGCATGTCGGGGCCGTAGACATAGACATTGCCGGGCAGGATCACCGCAGCACCCGACGCTTTCGCCGCCGCGATCACCGCGCAGGTCAGCCCCGGCACCTCGGCGCGCCACTTGCTGTAGGGCGGGTTCCAGGCGTTGACGATCACGTCGACGCCCATGGCCGCAGCCGTCAGGTCATCGCCGCGCCGGAAGCGACGCACGCGCCAGCCCGCCGCGTCAAAGGCCAGCGCGGTGTGGCGGCCCATGCGGCCCGTGGCGCCAAGGATCAAGACGGATTGTGACATCGGATAGCTCCTTTCAGATTTGCTGCCCCCGGAACCTACCCCATGCACATTCGTCGACACTATTGCCCAAAACCCGTCATATGATATTCATTTTCGAATGGACAATCGCCCCAGCTCCCTCGACTGGACCCACATCCGTGCCTTTCTGGCGGTGGCGGAAACCGGCTCGCTCTCGGCGGCGGCGCGGGCGCTCGGGCTCAGCCAACCGACGCTCGGGCGGCACATCCGCGCGCTGGAGGAGACGACGGGCAACGCCCTTTTCACCCGCAGCCCGCGCGGGTTCGACCTGACCGACCTGGGTCTTGCCCTGCGCCCGCAGGCCGAGGCGATGCGCGCGGCGGCGCAGGCGATGGAACTGGCCGCCGCGGGCCGTGACACCCGCACCGCCGGACCCGTTCGGCTGACCGCCAGCGTCTATGTTGCGGTCTACCTGCTGCCCCCGATCCTGGCCCGCCTGCGTCAAGACCACCCGGAGATCGAGATCGAACTGGTCCCCTCGGACCGCTCCGAGAACCTGCTGTTTCACGAGGCCGATATCGCACTGCGCATGTATCGCCCGGAACAGCTGGAGATGGTGACGCGGCACCTGGGCGACCTTCCGCTCGGGCTTTACGCCGCGCCCGGTTACCTGTCCCGCAAAGGCACGCCGCAGGATTTCACCGAGATCCTGGATCACGATGTGATCGGCTATGACCGCGACGACCGCATCGTCCGGGGTTTTCGCGCCGCCGGGCTGGACGTGACCCGCGACTGGTTCCCGATCCGTTGCGACGACCAGGTCGCCTGTTGGGAAATGACCTGCGCGGGCTGCGGCATCGGGATCGCGCAGCGCGTGGTGGGCGAGGCCGAGCCGCGCGTCGTGCCGGTCCTGCCCGGCGCCCCCCTGCCCGCGCTGCCGGTCTGGATCACCGCCCATGCAGCCACCCGCCACACCCCCCGCGTCGCGGCTGTCTGGCAAGCGCTGACAACCGGCCTGGCGCCGCTGGTTTCTTGACCCTGCCCGGCGCAAGGGGTAGCGGAAGGGCAACGCAATTCAAGCACGGAAATCCCCATGAGCACGCCATCGCTTCTTATCCTGCCCGGTGACGGGATCGGCCCCGAGGTCATGACCGAAGTTCGCAAGATCATCGACTGGTTCGGCGCCAACCGCGACCTCGCATTCGATGTCAGCGAGGATCTTGTCGGCGGGGCCGCCTATGACGCCCATGGCACGCCGCTGACCGATGAGACGATGGCACGCGCGCAGGCCGCCGATGCGGTGCTGCTTGGTGCCGTGGGCGGGCCGAAATACGACAGCCTGGATTTCAGCGTGAAGCCCGAACGCGGCTTGTTGCGCCTGCGCAAGGAGATGGACCTCTTCTCCAACCTGCGCCCCGCGCAGTGCTTTGACGCGCTGGCCGATTTCTCCTCGCTCAAGAAGGATGTGGTCGCGGGCCTCGACATCATGATCGTGCGCGAGCTGACCTCGGGCGTCTATTTCGGCGAACCGCGCGGCATCTTCAAGGAAGGCAACGAGCGCGTCGGGATCAACACGCAGCGCTACACGGAAAGCGAGATCGCCCGCGTCGCGCGGTCAGCCTTCGAACTGGCGCGCAAGCGGTCGGGCAAGCTCTGCTCGATGGAGAAGGCCAACGTGATGGAATCGGGCATCCTGTGGCGCGATGTCGTGACCGAGGTGCATCAGGCCGAATACAGCGACGTGGAGTTGAGCCACATGTATGCCGATGCGGGCGCGATGCAGTTGACCCGCTGGCCCAAGCAGTTCGACGTGATCGTGACCGACAACCTCTTCGGCGACCTGCTGTCGGATCTGGCCGCGATGCTGACCGGCAGCCTGGGCATGTTGCCCTCGGCCAGCCTCGGCGCGCCGATGGAGAACGGCCGGCCCAAGGCGCTTTACGAGCCCGTCCACGGCTCGGCCCCCGATATCGCGGGGCAAGGCAAGGCCAACCCGATCGCCTGCATCCTCAGCTTTGCCATGGCGCTGCGCTACAGCTTCGACCAGGGCGACGAGGCGACCCGGCTGGAGCAGGCGGTCGAGGGTGTGCTGGCCGACGGGTTGCGCACCGCCGACCTGTTGGGTGAGGATGGCGCGACCCCGATCAGCACCGGCCAGATGGGCGATGCGATCGTGGCAAAATTGTCCGCCAGCCTTTGAAGAACCGGGCCGCTCCGTCGCGGGCGGCCCCGCTTTGCCTTTGCCTCCTGACCGCATTAGGGTCTGCGCAAGCCTGATCCGCGAAAGCACCCGATGACCTCGTCCCCGGACCCCTCGAAGATGCGCGGCGCGTTATTCGCGTTGCTGGCCTTTGCGCTGTTTTCCACCCATGACGTGGTGATCAAGTTTCTGGGCGGCTCCATCTCGTCGCCGCAGATCATCTTCTTCTCGGTCCTGTTCAGCTTTCCTCTGATCATCTTCATGCTGATCCGCGATGCGGATGGCGGATCGCTGCGCCCCGTGCATCCGTGGTGGACGGCGGGGCGCACGGCCTGCTCGGCAATCAGCGGGCTGGCCACGTTCTACGCCTTTTCGGTGCTGCCGCTGACGCAGGTCTACCCGATCCTGTTTTCCATGCCGCTCCTGATCACGCTGATGGCGATCCCCATCCTGGGCGAACGTGTCGGGCTGCGGCGCGGGGCGGCCATCGTGGTCGGGCTGGCCGGTGTCCTGGTGGTGTTGCAACCGGGCGCGGCGGAGATCTCGGAGGGCCATATCGCGGCGCTGATCGGCGCGGTGGGATCGTCGCTGAACTCGATCATCATGCGCAAGATCGGGCGCGATGAACGCACCGTGGTGCTGCAGCTTTATCCGCTGATCGTGAACCTTCTGGTGATGGCGGCCTTCCTGCCCTTCTTCTATGTCCCGATGGAGCTGGTGAACCTCGGGGCCACCGCCGTCGTCGCCTTTCTGGCGCTGACCGCCGTGGGCTGCCTGGTCATCGCCTACCGCGAGGCCCCCGCCGTGATCGTGGCGCCGATGCAGTATTCGCAGATCATCTGGGCCAGCCTCTTTGGCGCGCTCTTCTTCGACGAAACGCTGGACCGGATGACGCTGATCGGCACCGCGATCATCATGGCCTCCGGCATCTACATCGTGCTGCGCGAGGAGCGGCGCGGTGGCAGGTCGACGCGGCCCGTTCAGCGCTCGCGCACCCGTGGCGGTACCGCGACGACGCTGCGGGTGGCCGATTACCTAGGCCTGAAACACCGCAAGGACGGGCGCAAGGAATGACCGATCCGGCCCCGATCCGCCTGGCCGTGGTCGCCACCGCCGAACACAGCGTGAAGACGTTGGAGGCCCTGCGGGAGGTGGCCGGGGACCGGATCGAGCACATCGTGCATCTCGGCGGAAAGGATGCCGACTACAAGGCCAACAACTTCTTCCGGATGCGCAGCGTCCAGGGCCGGCGCGGCGACCTGATGCAGGGCGACCGTTTCACCGGCGCGGCCTCGGCGCTGGAGACCGGACCGGGGATGGAGGCGGCCCTGTGGGAGGCGGTCGACAACCTCACGCGCGGCTCGGACCAGATGGCCTATGGGTTTCATGGGCTGAGGGATGTGCAGGATTACCAGCACATCACCCTTATCGCGCATGACGTGATGGGTGAAATGCTGCTGCGCGAGGGGATCACCCATGTCCTCTTCTTCGACATCCCGCATATGTTCTACGACACCTGCCTGGCGCAGACGGCGCAGGCGCTTGGGCTGAAGGTGCTGATCCTGCGGCAGAGCTTCTTTCCGCGCCAGTTCTTCTCGATGCGCTCTGCGATGGACCTCGGTCACATGACGCCCCGACCCTCGGATGACGACGCCGCACCCGCGCCCCTGCCCGAGGGTGCGCCCGACCTCTTCTACATGAAGGGCATCGGGCAGGACCGCGACGCCCCCGGCGGGCTGTCCCTGCGCGGTGTCGGTCAGATGATCGCGCATCACCTGGTCAATGCGCCGCTCAAGCTGCTCAACCCCGTCTACATGACCCGTCTTCTGCGCCGGATGCGACGAACCGCCGGACGCTTCCCCGAATGGCGCGATCCGTTCTTTCATTTCTTCCACACCGATCACCTGGCTTATTTCGACTATCTCGCCGAGGTCGAGGAGACCGAGCCGGAGCTTGACGCGCCATTCGTCTACTTCCCCCTCCAGATGCAGCCCGAGATGACCACCAGCAGCCTGGGCGGGCGCTACCGCGATCAGCTTCTGGCGGTGGAGCGGTTGGCCGAAATGCTGCCCGAGGGGCACCTGATCTACGTGAAGGAGAACCCCAAGCAGACGGGCAAGATGCGCAGCCCGCTGTTCTTTCACCGGATGGAGCGGATCAGACAGGTGCGCCTGATGCCGAGCCATGCCAACAGCCAGACCCTGCTGGCGCATGCGCAGGCCGTCGCGAATATCTCCGGCACCGTCGGGTGGGAAGGCGTGCTGGCGGGCAAGCCGGTCATCTGTTTCGGCGCGACCTGGTGGGCCGAGGCCCCCGGCGTGACGCGCTACCGGCCCGGCCTGACCTTGGACGAGGTGCTTGCGGGCACCCCCACCCGCGCGGCGGTGGAACGGTTCGCGGGCATCCTTCAGGCGCGCTCGCATTCCGGCCATGTCCAGCGCCATTTCGCCCGCGCCGACACCGACACCCCCGATGAGGACAACGCGCCCGAGGCGGCCCGCGCGATCCTCGACCTTCTGGATGGCCGCACCCCGCACACATTCGACCCGCAGGAGGGCCATCCATGACCCGCGTTGCCATCATCCCCGCGAGGGGCGGCTCCAAGCGCATCCCGCACAAGAACATCAAGGAATTCCTCGGCCATCCGATGCTGCACTGGCCGATCGCGGCGGCCAAGGAAACCCATAAGTTCGACCGTATCGTGGTCTCGACCGACGATCCCGACATCGCCGATTGCGCCAAGGCGGCGGGGGTCGAGGCGCTGATGCGGCCCGATGACCTGTCCGACGATTACACCGGCGTCGTGCCCGTGATCCGTCACGCGATGTGGACCCTGCCCGGCGTGATCACCACCGCCTGCCTGATCTACGCCACCGCACCCTTCCTGAGGCCGGAAGATCTGCGCCGGGGCCTCGACGCGCTGGAGGGGGCGGATTTCGCCCTTTCCGTCACGTCCTTCCCCTTCCCGATCCAGCGCGCCGTGGGGGTGACACCGGAAAACCGGTTGCAGATGTTCTATCCCGAGCATGAACAGACCCGCTCGCAAGACCTGCCCGAGGCCTATCACGACGCCGCCCTCTTCGCCTGGGGCACGCGGGATGCGTGGTTTTCGGACAGATCGCTTTTCGGCGCGGGCACGGTGCCGGTGCCGATCCCGCGCCACCGGGTGCAGGATCTGGACACTGCCGAGGACTGGACCCGCGCCGAATACATGGGCCGCGCATTGATCGAGGCGGGCGAGATCACAGCGCCTTGACCTTCGCCAAGGTCCAAGAGACAACAGTTACATGATAGACCCTGTTCAGATCGAACATTTCACCCTGGGCGAAGGCAAGAAACCCTTCCTGATCGCCGAGCTTTCCGCCAACCATGACCGCGATCTCGACCTGGCCCTGCGGCTCGTCGATATCGCCGCCGATGCCGGGTGGGATTGCGTCAAGTTCCAGACCTACAATGCCGACAGCCTGACGGTGCCCTCGAGCCACCCGTCGATGAAGATCGACCCGGTCTGGGGCACCGACAACCTCTATGATCTCTACAACAATGCCGGCATGCCGATGGAGTTTCACGCGCCGCTTTTCGAGCGCGCGCGCGACCGCGGGCTGGTGCCGTTCACCTCGATCTACGACCCCCGCGACATGGAGTTCGTGGAAAGCCTCGGCTGCGCCGTCTACAAGATCGCCAGTTTCGAGATGACCTTCGACGACCTGCTGATCGAGGTCGCGGCCACGGCCAAGCCGATCATCATGTCCACCGGCATGGCCAATCTGGGCGAGGTCGATCACGCCATGGAGGTGCTGGACAAACATAATGCGGGGCCTGTCGTGCTGCTGCATTGCGTGTCCTCCTACCCCGCGCCGATCGAGGAGGTGAACCTGGCCTCGATGGCGACGCTGCGGGCGCGGTTCCAGCGCCATGTCGGGTTCTCCGACCACACCATCGGCCCGGATGCGGCGCTCCTGGCCTCGGCCATGGGGGCGGTCGCGATCGAGAAGCACTTCACCGATGACATGACCCGCCCCGGCCCCGATCACCGCTTTTCCGCGACGCCCGAGATCCTGCGCGAGATCAGGGACGGCGTGGACAAGTTGCAGGTAGCGCGCGGGACGGCGACCAAGGATACCGCCGAAGCCGAGGCCGGCAACCGCGCCGCGTTTCGCCGCTCGGCCTTCGCGCTGCGCGACCTCAAGGCCGGGGAGGTCCTGACCAGGAGCGACTATCGCTTCGTGCGGCCCAATGCGGGCGTGCCGGTCAGCGACAAACCGGCCCTGATCAACCGCAAGCTGGCGCGCGACGTGACGCAATACGACCCCATCACCTATGACGACCTCGCGCCCAGATGAGGCTGCGCCCCGCGACGATGGAGGATGCAGAGCGCCTCTTTGACTGGCGCAACGATCCGGTGACGCGGGCCGCCTCGGTCAATCGCGACCCGGTGGCGTGGGAGGATCACCTGGCGTGGTTAGAGGCCGCACTTGCCGACCCCTCGCGCCGCATCCTGATCGCCGAGGATCGCGTGCCGCAGGGCACCGTGCGGCTGGATGGCGGGCAACGCACCGAGGTCTCGATCACGCTTGCGCCTGCCGCACGCGGTCACGGTCTGGCCACGCCGATCCTGCGGCTGGCCACTGACGGGCGCGGGCCGTTCGTTGCTCGGATCCGCCCCGACAATGCCGCCTCGCGCCGGGCCTTCGAGGCGGCGGGCTTCACCTATACCCATCACGAGGGTGGGATGGACTGGTTCTCAAAGAGGAAAGACACATGACCCCCGAGCAGATCGAAGAGAAGCTGAAACTGATTGACGCCATCGAGCAGGTCCGCACCAAGAACAACGTCAACTGGATGAACCTGCTGCGCGTGGCACTGCGCGCCGACCCGGAAGGCACGCTGGAACTGGTGCGCGAGATCAACACCAAGGATAACGAAATATCCGAGCTGTTCGCGAAACTGGGCGAGGCTGTGTGAGGGCGGCAGGTGTCGCAGGACCGTCCTATGGACGGTTGCCTTCGGCGAGGATATTTGACGAACAAAGAAGGGGGGCGGCGCGTTAACCTTGATGTGGGGTTAACGGAGCGCGTCGCCTAGCGTCTCGATGACGCGGTCCTGCATGGCCTCGGTGAGGCCGTGATAAAGCGGGATCGACAGGGCGCGGGCGTACACCCATTCCGAGACCGGGAAATCGCCGGGCCTGAAGCCGAGCGACTGGTAATAGGGCTGCGTGTGGACAGGCTGGTAATGCACGTTCACGCCGATACTGGCCGCCCGCATGTGGTCGAACACCTCGCGCCGCGTGCGGTTGGTTTTGCCGGTGTCGATGAGGATCGGATAAAGATGTAGCGCCGAATGGCTGTCAGGGTTCTGCCATGGCAGGATCAGCGGCAGGTCGGCCAGTGCCGCATCATAGCGGCGGGCCATCTTGTGCCGATGCGCGATGAAGTCGTCCAGCCGCGCGGCCTGGGTGACGCCCAAGGCGGCCTGGATCTCGGTCATGCGGTAGTTGAGGCCGAGCGCCACCTGGTCGTATTCCCAGGGCTCGGCGTGCTTGCGCGCCATCAGGTCGGGGTCGCGCGTCACACCATGGCTGCGGTAGAGCCCCATAAGATCGGCAAGGGCCTTGTCCTGCGTCGTGGCAAGGCCGCCCTCGGCAGTGGTGATGATCTTGACCGGGTGGAAGCTGAAGACACAGATATCGGAATGGGGGCAGGCCCCGATGGGCTGGCCGTCATAGCGGCCGCCGATGCAATGGCTGGCATCCTCGATCACGCGGATATCATGGGCCTTCGCGATGGCGCCGATCCGTTTCATATCCGCCGACTGGCCCGCGAAATGCACCGGGATCAGGATGTCGGGCTTGCGCTCCGCCTGCGCCAGCTTTGCCTCGAGCGCGTCAGGGTCCATGCAGTAATCGCTGTCGCGGATATCGACGAAGTCGACCTCGGCCCCGCAAAGCCGCGCGACATTGGCGCTGGCCACGAAGGTGTTGGGCGCGGTCCAGACCAGCCCGCCCGGTTTCAGCCCGAGCGCGAGGCAGGCGACATGCAGCGCCGAGGTGGCGGAGTTGACGGCGACGGCATGAGCGGCGCCGGTCACCTCGGCTATCGCGGACTCAAACGTCGGCACCTGGGGGCCCTGGGTCAGGAAATCCGAGCGCAGCACATCGACCACGGCGGCGATATCCTCCTCGCTGATATCCTGCCGCCCGTAAGGGATGAAGCCCGCGCCCGACACGTCAGAAATGCCCGATCGTATCGGCGTTCTCGTCGATCCAGTCGCGCAGCGCCTCGACGCTCATCCAATCCTCGTTGGTGTCGGACACATAGGAGAATCCTTCCGGCACCTTCACGCCGTTCTTGATGCGCACCGGGTCTTTCGACCAGTTGTGAATGGCCGGGATGATCTTGTAATGCTCGTCATATTCGTAGGTATGCGGCGCGTCCTCCTCGCCGATCATCTGCTCATGCAGCTTTTCGCCCGGGCGCACGCCGACCACCTCGGTCTCGGCTCCCGGCACGCAGGCCCTGGCGATGTCCATGATCGTCATCGAGGGGATTTTCTTGACGTAGATCTCGCCCCCGATCATGTCCTCGAAAGCATGCCAGACCAATTCCACCCCTTGCGGAAGGGTGATCATGAAGCGCGTCATGCGCGGATCGGTGATGGGCAGCGGCGCGTCTTCGGGCAGCGATTTGAAGAACGGGATGACCGAGCCGCGCGAGCCCATGACATTGCCATAGCGCACCACGGCAAAGCGGCATCCACCCGCCCCGGCATAGGAATTGCCCGACACGAACAACTTGTCAGAGGCCAGTTTCGTGGCCCCGTAGAGGTTGACCGGCGAGGACGCCTTGTCCGTCGACAGCGCCACGCATTGCTTGACGCCCTTGTCGATGCAGGCGTCGATCAGGTTCATCGCGCCGTTGATATTCGTCTTGACGCATTCGAAGGGGTTGTATTCGGCGGTCGGCACGATCTTGGTGGCGGCGGCATGAACCACGTAATCCACCCCGTCCAGCGCGCGGTAAAGCCGGTCGCGGTCGCGCACATCGCCGATGAAGAAGCGCACGCGGGGATCGTCGCCGAATTTCTTCGCCATCTCCCACTGTTTCATCTCGTCGCGCGAATAGATGATCAGCCGGGCGGGGTCGTATTTCTCCAGCGTCATCGGCACGAAATGGGATCCGAAGGACCCGGTGCCGCCGGTCAGCAGGATTGATGCGTTTTTTTCCATGGGATCGCCCGTCATGTCCGTTTCAAGCGTTCTTGCAGGGAATGCGGGCGGGATCAAGCGGCGCGCCCCGCATTCCCCTCTTGCAAAGGCGCCCATCCCCGGCTATCCCGCGCGACACGGTCGGGCTGTAGCGCAGCCTGGTAGCGCACCTGCTTCGGGAGCAGGGGGTCGGAGGTTCGAATCCTCTCAGCCCGACCAGATTTCCGACAAGTTGATGAACGAAAACCCCCACCCGCAATCATACGGATGGGGGCGCTGTTGCGGTGCCGGAAAGCGACCTGCCTATTCGCCGGTCCAGACCTTGCGGTTGGGATCGAAATGATTGCGCAGGGGCTTCCAGACGTCGGGATATTTCACCTGCAACGTGTCCAGTTCGGCGGCGTATTTGGTCAGTTGCTGCGGGAACCGGGTCTCGAACATGAAGGCGATGGTGTTGTCCAGCTTCTCCGGCTCCAGCTTTTTCAGCGAGGCCGCGTAGAACGCATCGGCATCCGGCCCATGCGGCAGCATCATGTTGTGCAGGCTCATGCCGCCCGGAACGAAGCCCTGCGGTTTGGCGTCATAGACGCCCTCGATCAGCCCCATGAATTCAGACATGATGTTCATGTGATACCAGGGCGGGCGGAAGCTGTCCTCAGCCACCAGCCAGCGCGGCGGAAAGATCACGAAGTCGATATTCGCGGTTCCCGGCTCACCGCTCGGCGCGGTCAGCACGGTGAAGATCGACGGATCGGCATGGTCGTTGCGGATCGGGCCGACCGGCGAGTAGTGGCGCAGGTTGTATTTGTAGGGCGCGTAATTGCCGTGCCAGGCCACCACGTCCAGGGGGCTGTGGTCGATCTCGCAGGCATGAAACTGGCCGCACCATTTGACGGTGACGCGATGGGTCACGCCGTCCTTGCGCTCATAGGCGGCCAGCGGCGTCAGGAAATCGCGCGGGTTGGCCATGCAGTTGGCCCCGATGGGTCCACGCTCCGGCACGGTGAAGGCACCGCCATAATTCTCGCAGATATAGCCGCGTGCCTTGTCCTCGCCGTTCAGCAGCACCTTGTATTTGAGGCCGCGCGGGATCACCACGATTTCACCGGGGCCCGCGTCGATCACGCCCATCTCTGTGAAGAAGCGCAGATTGCCCACCTCGGGCACGATCAGCATTTCGCCATCGGCGTTGTAGAAGACCTCGGTTTCCATGCTTTCCGTCACCGCGTAGGTGTGGATCGCGTAACCCACCTGGGTCAGCACGTCGCCGCCGGTGGAGATGGTGCGGATGCCGGTGATCCAGGTACCCGCATCCTCGGGGATGGGCGCGGGATCCCACCGCATCGGGGCCAGCGGCAACCCGCTTTCATCGGGTGTCGGGGCGGAGCGGAAATGCGGCAGCTCCACCCGCGCCATGTCCGAGATATGCTGCACCGTGGGCCGCATCCGGTAGAGCCAGGTGCGCTCATTCGATGCGCGCGGCGCGGTGAAGGGCGTGCCGCTCAACTGTTCGGCATAGAGCCCGTAGGGGCAGCGCTGCGGGCTGTTCTGCCCGATGGGCAGCGCGCCCTCCTCGGCCTCGGTCTCGAAGTCATTGCCGAAACCGGGCATGTAGCCTTCGTTGTATTTCGCGCGGGACGTCGCCCGCACGAAATCATTGGTTTCCCTGTTCATCGCTCGTCTCCTGTCAGTCCTTGGCCCCGCCTTCACGGGTCGCGCGCTTCAGACTTTGCTCAACTCTTTCTGGTGCAGCCACTCGGCATGTTTCGGGGCCTTCTTGGTACGGCTCCATTCCTCCAGCATGTCCCATTTGACCTCGTCCATGCGCTTGATCAGCGCCTCTTCCTCGGGGTCGGGGGCGGCCAGTTCGACGCGGTGGCCGTTGGGATCGAAGAAATAGATCGAGTGGAAGATGGAATGATCGGTGACGCCCAGAACCTCGACGCCGTTCGCCTCCAGATGCTGCTTGTATTCCATCAGCGTGTCGCGGTCCTTGACGCGGAAGGCGATGTGCTGGACCCAGATGGGCGTGTTCGGATCGCGGCCCATCTCGGGCTTGGTCGGAAGCTCGAAGAAGGCCAGGACGTTGCCGCTGCCCGCATCCATGAAGATATGCATGTAGGGGTCGGGTTCGTGGGTCGAGGGCACGTGATCCTCGGCAATGGCCAGCACGAAATCCATGTTGAGCATCTTGCTGTACCATTCCACGGTTTCCTTCGCGTCCTTGCAGCGATAGGCGACGTGGTGGATTTTCTCGATCTTCATGACATCACTCCTTTTTCGCGGCAACGGCAAGCGCCTCTCGCAGCACTTCGCGGTCGCCGACATGGTTGGCCAGGGTCAGGATCAGCCGGGCGTTGAAGGCTTCGCTTTCGTCATCGCTGAGGCCCTGGTGGGCGGCGATAAGCTCTCCATAGAACCCGTCGGGATCGTTGATATTGGCGGTCGTGTTCAGCGCGTTCATCGTCTCAATCCTTTCCGCAGGCATGGCGCAGGGCGGCGCGCAGGGCGGTTTCATCGCAGGTGCTCCATCGCGCCGCGACATGCTGGTCGGGGCGGATCAGGTAGACGGCGGATTCCGCATCGCCCAGGTAGCGCTCGGCCAGGGCCCCGGTCGCATCGTCCGACGCCGAGAGCGCCAGCCGCGTCGCGGTGATGCCGTCCACCTCGACGCTTTCGGGCGCGTCGGCGTCGATGGTCAGGATGGTGAAGCTGCCGCCCAGTTTGCCAAGCAGGTAGTCGCCCCCAAGCGGCGCATCCGGGCAGGCGCTGCCCACGCGGCTGCGGGCGGGGCCGCCTGGCAATTCATCGGGGCCGTTCAGGGACAGCCCGTCATAGGTGCAGGGCACCGACAGGCGGCCCGAATTGACAAATGGCCGCGCGAAGGCGTGATCTTCCGACAGGTCCAGCACCGCATCGCGGAAAATCCGGCTCATCTTCGTCTTCGGCGTGATGAAATCGGTGGCGCGGGTCGAGTTGAGGATGTTCTCATCCGCGCCGAAGCTGCGTTCCTCGTGATAGGTGTCAAGCAGGCTCTCGGGGGCCTTGCCCTCGATCACCAGGCCCAGTTTCCAACCCAGGTTATCGACGTCCTGCATCCCCGAATTGGCCCCGCGCGCGCCAAAGGGCGAGACCTGATGCGCGGCATCGCCGGCAAAGATCACGCGGCCATGGCGGAATTCCCGCATCCGGCGGCACTGGAAGGTGTAGATCGAGGACCACACCATCTCATACTCGACATCGTCCCCAAGCATCTGCTTCAGCCGCCGGTCGATATTTTCCTGTTTCAACTCTTCCTTGCGGTCGATATCCCAGCCAAGCTGGAAGTCGATCCGCCAGACACCGTCAGGCTGCGAATGCAGCAGCGCGGAATCGCCCGATTTGAAATAGGGGTCGAACCAGAACCAGCGCTCGACCGGGAAATCGGCCTGCATCTTGATGTCGGCGATCAGGAAGTTGTCCTCGAAGACGCGGCCCTCAAACTCCTGTCCCAGCATCTTGCGCAGGGGCGATCCGGCCCCGTCGCAGCCGATCAGCCAATCGGCCTCGACCTTGTACGGGCCATCCGGCGTCATCACGTCCAGCGTGACGTAACGCCCGTGCTCCTCCACCGCATCGACCCGGTTCTTGCCCCGGATCTCAATGGGCGCGCCCTCTTTCTGGGCCTGCCAGATACGGTCGATGATGAAGCGTTCGAAATAGGGCTGTTGCAGGTTGATGAAGGCGGGGAACTTGTGCCCCTTCTCGGGCAGCAGGTTGAACTCGAACACCTGCCGGTCATCGTGGAACACCTTGCCGACATTCCAGACCACGCCCTTGTCCAGCATCGCCTCGCCGCAGCCGTAGCGGTCGGCAACCTCCAGGCAGCGCTTGGAAAAGCAGATCGCGCGCGAGCCCATGCCGATGCCCTCATGGTCATCCAGCACCAGCACGGGGATGCCCTGCAACCCCAGATCCAGCGCCGTGGCCATGCCGATCGGGCCGCCACCCATCACCACAACGGGGTGACGGACGGGGGCATCCCTGTCCTGGTCCGCCACCTTTGCGTAAGGGTAGAGCTTGAAGGCCAGGGTATAGCGATCATCCAGCATTGTCGTCATTCCTCCCAAAAATCCGATCTTCAGCCGTGCAACGCGGCCCACATTTCCTTGTCGCGCTCCGCCGTCCAGATGCGCGGCGTCTCGATGCCAAGCGCCTCGTCATAGGCGCGCGCGACGTTGAAGGGCAGGCAATGCTCATATATGGCGAAATCCTTGAACTTCGGATCGCACTCGGCGCGCACCGCGTCCCAGGCTTCCTTCAGCGTGCCGCCGCCCTTGGCCACCCGCGCGGCAGGGCGGTAGGTGGAGCGCACGAAATCGCCCGTCGTGTCCAGCGCCGCATTGACCATCTCGCGGCCGACCAGCGCATCGCCGCGCCCCGGCGCGATGGCGTCCAGATCGAAGGCGCGGATATTGTCCAGCGTGCCCTGCCAATCGGCGAAATGCCCGTCGCCGCAATAGCAGGCCGAGTGGTATTCGACGATATCGCCGGTGAACATCACGTTCTGATCCGGCACATGGATCACCGCATCGCCCGCCGTATGGGCGCGGCCCACCTGCATGATATCGACCCGGCGCTTGCCCAGGTAGACCGACATGCTTCCGGTGAAGGTCGTGGTGGGCCAGGTCAGGCCGGGAATTTCCTCGTGGCCCTCGAAAAGGCGCGGGAAGCGGTCAAATTCGCTGTCCCAATCCTCCTGCCCGCGCTCGACCACCATGGAGCGTGCCTTGTCGGTCATGATCACGGTGTCGGCGCCGAAGGCCGAGGCGCCAAGCACGCGCACGGCGTGATAATGCGTCAGCACCAGGTGACTGATCGGCTTGTCGGTCACTTCGCGGACCTTCTCGATCACCATGCGGGCCAGGCGCGGTGTGGCCTGCGCCTCGACGATCATGACGCTGTCATCGCCGATGATCACGCCGGAATTGGGGTCGCCCTCGGCGGTGAAGGCATAGAGCCCCTCGCCCACTTCGGTGAAGCTGATGGTCTTTTCCCCGGTGTCCCCCTGGGATGCAAAGGCCTTGGCCATGTCGTCTGTCTCCTTTTTCCTGTCCGCGGGAAATCGAATCCCCTTGCGGTCGCGCGCGATTTGGTTGCATATGTGACTATAATTTTTGTAACTAACAAGAGATCGATGGGACTTACACTCGAAAATTTCCTCCCCTATCGCCTTGCCCGGCTGTCCGAGGCATTGAGCGCCGAGATTCAGCCCGTCTACAAGGACGCCTTCGGCCTCAACCGCCCCGAATGGCGGGTTCTGGCCGCCCTGGCCGATATCGGCCCGGCCACGGCGACCGCGCTCGGGCATCACTCCGCGCAGCACAAGACCAAGGTCAGCCGCGCGGTGCGGGCGCTGGAACTGCGCCGCTGGATCCGCCGCGACGAGGTGCAGAGCGACCGCCGCTCCGAGATCATCAGCATGACCGATCTGGGTCAACGCTCCTATTGCGAGCTGGTCAATCCGCTGCGCGAGCGCGAGGCGCAGCTTCTCAAACGGCTCGGCCCCGAGGATCGCGAGGTGCTGGACCGCGCCCTGCGCGCGCTGGAGGAGGCCGTCGGCGTCGCCACGCACGCCCCGGTCAATGTGCCAGGAACACCGGAACCCGTGTCTGCGCCATCACATCGTGCGTGACCCCGCCAAATATGTCTTCGCGGAACTTGGAATGCTCGAACGCCCCCATCACCAGCAGGCCCGCCCCAAGCACCGAGGCATGATGCAACAGCGTCCGCGCGATCCCGCCGCGCCCCTGCGGCACGGTGATCCAGTCGGCCGTCAGCCCCTGCCGCTCCAGCGCCGTCTTCGGGTCCAGCCCGTCGGCCTCCACCTCGGTTTTCTTCGGCTCGCCCACGGTCACCACGGTCACCCGCGTCCCGGTCTCCAGCAGCCGCAATGACGCATGCAGCGCGCGGGCGGCGGCGCGGCTTCCATCCCAGGCCAGCATGGCGTGATCGGCCAGCCTCGTCGTATCCGCGCCCTTGGGAAAGGCCAGCACGGGCCGCCCGGACATGAGCGCGATGCGATCCGGGTGCAGGCCGGTCGACGGGCTGCCCTCGCCCATCAGCCCGACCAGCGTGACATCGAAGAATCGCGACGCCTCGGCCATGCCGCTGTCGCTGGCGCGCGGTCCCCGGATGAGGTGAAGCTTGTCCTCGGGCAGATCGGCGGTGGCCGCGCGAAACTGCGCCTCGATCCGGGCCACGGCCTCCTCGGCGGCACCGCGCAGGGATTTGCGGATCGCGGCAGGCACCCAGTTCTGGCCGCCATCTTCCAGCACCGCCCGTTCAGCCAGCGCGATGTAGCCCGTCAGATGCGCGCCATGCGCCTTCTGTAACGCGATGGAGGCCGCCAGCGCCGTGTCGGATGCGAGGGTGCCTTCAAGTGCCACGATAATGTTTCCTACCGGCATGGGCCCCTCACAGCTTGATCCAGACGGTCTTGAGGTCGACATATTTGTCCAGCGCGTGCAGCGACTTGTCGACCCCGTTTCCGGATTGCTTCATCCCCGCCATCGGCACGTTCACGCCCGAGCCGCCATAGGTGTTGACATGTAGCAGCCCCGCCTTGATGGCGCGCGTCATGCGATGCGCGGTGGAAAGATCAGAGGTCCAGACCGCCCCCGCCAGCCCGAAATCGGTCGCGTTGGCGAGGGCCAGCGCCTCGGCCTCATCCTTGAACGAGACCGCCGCGAGGACCGGGCCGAACACTTCCTTGCGGTGGATATCCGCCTCCGGCCCCAACCCGTCGATCACGGCAGGCGACATGTAGAAACCGCCCGATTTCTCGTGGATGCGCGCACCGCCACCCATGACGGTGCCGCCCGCCGCGCGGGCCGCCTCGACCATGGCCAGATTGCCCTGCAACTGCGCCTCGGAATGCACCGCGCCGACATCGTTTTGCAGGTCCAGCGGGTCGCCCACCTTGAGGGCCCCGGCAATCTCGACCACGCGGGCCAGAAAATCCTCGCGGATGCTCTCCGCCACGATCAGGCGAGAGCCCGCGATGCAGACCTGCCCGGAGTTGCGGAAGATGCCGTTCGCGCAGACCTGCGCGGCAACCTCCAGATCCGGCGCATCGGCGAAGACGATATTGGGGGATTTGCCGCCAAGCTCCAGGTAGCAGCGTTTCATGTTCGACCGGGCGGAATATTCCATCAGACGCCGCCCCGTCGCGCCGGATCCGGTGAAGGCCAGCACGTCGATATCCGTATGCAGCCCCATCGCCTGCCCCACGACCGGCCCGGCCCCGGTGACGACGTTCAGCACACCCTCGGGCAATCCGGCCTCAAGCCCCAGTTCGGCCATGCGCAAAAGCGACAGCGACGCGGTTTCCGCCGGTTTCAGCACCACGGAATTGCCTGCCGCCAGCGCTGGCCCCAGCTTCCACGCCGCGATCATCAGCGGGAAGTTCCACGGCACGATCGCCCCCACCACACCGATCGGATCACGATGGACCAGCGCCAGAACATCGTCGCCCGTCGGCGCGATCTCGCCCGGCACCTTGTCGATGGCCTCGGCGTAGAAGCGCAGCGTCGCGGCGGCCGATCCCGGTTCCGCCTTCAGCGCCATGCCGATCTCGGTGCCGTTGTCGCGCACGCCCAGAACGGCCAGTTCCAGCGCGTTCTCCTCGATCAGCCCCGCCCATTTCAGCAGCACAGCCTTGCGCCCGGCAGGGGCCATGCGCGACCAGCGGCCAGTCTCGAACGCGGCGCGGGCGGCGGAGACGGCCGCATCCACATCGGCCTGCGTGCCTTCGGCCAGCGTCGTCAGCAGCGCGCCGTCGATGGGGCTGATCACATCGCGGCGGCCCCCGTCCGAGGCATCGCGCCATTTCCCCCCGATCAGCAGGGATTGCGGGCGGATGGGGTGCGTGCGCAAGAGGTCGATATCGGACTGTTTCATTACATACCTTTCCGGCTGCGCCACAGGTTGCGCAGGTGCAGACCGACCGCCAGCAGGATCAACCCGAACAGGATCGCCGCGATGGGCCGGTCGATGAAATCAAGCGGGCTGTTCACCCGCGCCATGGAGGTGCGCAGCCGGGTCTCCATGATGCCACCCAGGACCATGCCCAGGATGATCGGCACCACCGGCAGGTTCAACCGCTTGAGGATATAACCAATGATCCCGAAGCCTGCGGCCAGCGCGCAATCGGTTGCCGAATTGCGCAAGCTGTAGACCCCGACAAAGCTGAGCGTCAGGACGATCACGCCGAGGAACCGCGTCGGGATGCGGATGACCTGGAGGATGCCCTTGGTCGCCACGGAAAGGAAGATCAGCACCAGGACATTGAGGATCAGCAGCGCGAGGTAGAGCGCCACGACGAACTCCGGCTGGCTTTCGAACAATTGCGGGCCGGGCACGACGTTATGGACGTAGAACACCGACAGCATCATCGCGGTCAGCGCCTCGCCGGGGATACCAAGCGCCAGTAGCGGGATCATCGCGGCCCCCGGCACGGCGTTGTTGGCGGCCTCCGACGCGATCAGCCCCTCGGGCGATCCGTTGCCAAACTCCTCGGGCGTCTTCGAGGTATTGGCGGCGTAGGAATAGGAAAAGAACTGCGCCAGGAACTCGCCCACGCCGGGGATGATGCCCATCACGACACCGGACCCGGAGGAGAAGAGCGCCACGCGCTTGTGGCGGAAAAGCTCGCCCATGCCGGTAAAGATCGACCCGGTCAGCTTGGGCGCCTTCGGGCTGTCGTCGCGCCCGATCAGCAGGGAATATGCCTGGCTGATGGCGAAAAGGCCCAGGACAACCACGATCAGGTCTATGCCCGAGGTCAGCCATGTCTGCCCGAAGGTGAAGCGCTGCGTGTAGCGGATGGGCTCCAGCCCGATGGTGTTGATAAAGATGCCGAACGAGACGAGGAAGGCCGCGATGGTGGTTTGCCCGCGATGCGTGACGATGACCAGGACGATGCCCAGAAGCGCCGCCAGGAAGATCTCGCGCGACCCGAACAGGGGCGCGACGGCGGCCAGAACCGGCGTCAGGACGATCAGGCAGACGACCGAGAAGATGCCCCCCGCAAACGACGCCGAATAGGCCAGCGACAAGGCCCGATGCGCCTGTCCCCGCTGCGTCATCGGGTAGCCGTCATATGTGGTCAGTGCATTGGCGGCGGTCCCCGGCGTGTTGATCAGGATCGCGGGGATCGCGCCGCCATACATGGATGAGCCGTAGATGCCCAGAAGCAGCGTCAGCCCCACAATGGGATCAAGAGAGAAGGTCGCAGGCAGCAAGATGGCGATGGCCACGGCGGGCCCGACACCGGGGATCGAGCCGATGATGACCCCGCCGACCGACCCGATCACAAGCGCGATCAGCACGTCGATGCGGGCAATCAGCTCGAACCCGGAAAGAAGAAGCTCCATGCCGTGCGTCCCTTACAGGTAGAGAATGAAGAAATTGCGGATCGCGGCGGGCAGGCTTTCATAAAGCGCACCGCCCGGAATGCGGACCTGCAGGAAGGACTTGAACAGCACCACCGTGGCCAAAGCCGTCAGCGCCGCCGCCACGAAAGCCTGGGGCGAGCGATAGCCGCAGCGTGCGGTCAGCGCGACGGTGAAGATCAGCGACGCGGGCAGGTAGCCGACATAGGGCGTGATCAGCACATAGGCCATGAACCACAGGGCGAACTCGATGCTGCGCAGCCAGAGCGAGATTTCCTCGCCAAGCGAGATCAGCCTTTCCTCGCTGCTCGGGTCACGGAAGGACATTGCCAGGTTGATGGCGGAAAACAGCACCATGCCGCTGACCGCAAGGCGCGGCCAGAAGCCCGGCTGCGCGGCAAAGCCCTGGCCGTTCACCCAGGCGGTCTGGCTCCACATCTGTGAAAACAGGACCAGCGAACCCAGGAGGCAGATCGCGCCGAAAACCGTGTCGCCGGTGCGCCGCTGGATCTGCGGCAGGCCGACACTGTCCGAATTGTCCGACATCGGGGAACCTCCTGGCAGGGACACGCCCCGCCGCCGGGTCGGGCGGCGGGGCCGGGCTTCAGGGGCTCAGAGGCCGTTGATGACGTCCGTATCGGCCTCGATCTGGGCAGTCGCCTCCTCGGCGTTCTGCCAGTAGATCAGCGCGCCGGTTTCCGCGGCCAGGGTCTGCGCCCGCTCGCTGGCCATGGTCTCCCGCGCGACCGCGATGATCGCATCGCGCACGTCCTGCGGGGTGTCGCGATGCACGAACAGGCCGTTCCACAGCGACAGGTTCAGGCTCGGCTCGATTTCGGCCACGGTCGGCACGTCATCGAGGATCGAGATGCGCTCGCCTGTGACCGAGGCCAGGATCGTCACATCGTCCAGGCAGGGCAGGATCAGTTGCAGCGTCGTGTTGATCACATCCGCGTCGCCCGAGGCCAGCGTATTGCAATCCAGCGCATCGAAGGCGGCGTCGGACCCGTAGGAAAACCCCATCCGGTCGGCCAGCGCCAGTGTCACCCGCGTCGGCACCAGCGGTGCGCCGAAATGGCCAAGCACAAGGTCGTTGTCCTGCGCGTACTCGGCCAGTTCCTGCATCGTGGAATAGGGCGCGTCGCCCGAGGCGGCGATGACGAAAGGATAGGTCAGGAAGATGCCGAGCGGCTCGAACGGGTTTGGCGACAGCTCAGGGATGCCGAGGTTCGGGCCGACCACCGGCACCGCGACCACGAAAGAGCCGATGACCGAGCCATCCGCGGGGGCGTTGGCCACCTGCACCGCGCCGGGGAAGGGGCCGCCGCCACCGCCGGGCACGTTGATGACCGCCGTGGGCACGCCGTAGGCTTCCTGGAAATCCTCGGCGACCATGCGCGTCAGCACATCCTCCAGGTCGCCCGGCGGGAACGGCACCACGATGGATACGGGCCGGTCCGGATATTCGGCAAGCGCCCCGGTCGCGGACACGCCAAGGGCCAGAGCGGCGGCGGCTATCTGTTTGATCATCATCGTCTCCCAAAATCTCAATTGGTTCATTTATTGAACCGTTGGTGCGATAAGTGTTGCGTATCGGATGGCTTTCTGTCAACGATTATATGAACCGATGCCCTGCTTTGCGGCGTCATCCATTCGGGATCAGCATGGCCAACACCTCCTCTACCGTTGACAAGGCTTTGACGCTGCTTGGCTTTTTCACCGAGCGGCGCAGCGCGGCGGGGTTGAGCGAGCTGGCCCGGCTGAGCGGCTTCAACAAGGCCACGACGCTGCGATTCCTCAACTCGCTGGAAGCGAAGGGATTCGTCGAACAGGACGCGGCCACCCGCGCCTACCATCTGGGCCCCGCCTTCCTGCGTTTTGCCCAGGTCCGCGAATCGAGCTTCCCCTTTGCCCGCGCGGTGCGCGATATCCTGCACGGCCTGGTCGAGAAGACCGGCGAGACCGCGCATGTCTCGGCCCTGTCGGGCGGGGTGCTGGCCAATATCGACCGGGTCGAAAGCAAACGCTCCAACCGCGTCGTGCTGGACCCCGGCGAGGTGCTGCCGTTTCACGCCACCGCCTCGGGCATTGTCTACCTTGCCTTCGCCGATCCCGATGTCACCGATGCCGCGCTGAAGGCCCCGCTGACCGGCCACACCGCCAAGACCATCACCGATCCCGCCGCGATCCGCGCCCGCGTGGACCAGGCCCGCGCCGATGGATACGCGCGCGCCGGAGAAACCTACGAGGATCAGGTCGTCGGCCTCGCCCTGCCCTATTTCGGGCCCTCCGGCGCTGTCTGCGGCGCGGTGGCCGTCGCCCTGCCCAAGGCGCGCGCCAGCGACGGCGCCGAGGCGCTGATCCTGCGCGAGTTGCGCACCGCCGCCCGGAAACTGTCCGCCGCCTGTGGCGGGGCGCTGCCCGATGATTTCCCCCAAGTCCCCGCCGATGACGTGAAGGAGTGACCGATGCGTGACCACAATTTCCTGACCGAGAACAACACCAAGCATCTCTGGCAGCCAATGGCCAACCCCGCCGAGGTCAAGGGCAACCCGCCCAGGATCATCACCGGGGCCGAGGGCGTGCGCATCACCGATATCGACGGCCATTCCATGATCGACGCCGTTGGGGGCCTCTGGAACGCCAATCTCGGCTATTCCTGCGAGCCGATCAAACAGGCCATCGCCGACCAGCTTCAGACCCTGCCCTATTATTCCAGCTTTCGGGGCACCATGCCCGGCCCCGCGATCGAACTGGCCTATGAGCTGCGCGAGTGGTTCGCCGAGGACGGGTTGACCCGCGCCTTCTTCACCTCCGGCGGCTCCGACAGCATCGACGTGTCCTTGCGGCTGGCCCGCCAATATCACAAGCTGCGCGGCGAGGGCGAACGGGTCAAGTTCATCTCCTTCAAGAAGGGCTATCACGGCACCCATTGGGGAGGTGCCTCGATCAACGGCAACGCCAATTTCCGGCGCAATTACGAGCCCCTCCTGCCCGGCTGCATCCACATCCCCGCGCCATACCCCTACCGCAACCCGTTCGGCGAGACCGACCCCGCGAGGCTGGCGCAACTGATCGCCGCCACGCTGGAGGACGAGATCGCCTTTAACGGCGCCACCACCATCGCCGCCTTCATCATGGAGCCGATCCTGGGCGCGGGCGGCGTGATCCCGCCGCATGAAACCCTGATGCCAATGATCCGCGAGATCTGCGACCGCAACGGCATCCTGCTTATCGCGGATGAGGTCATCACCGCCTTCGGCCGCACCGGGGCCTGGACCGGCAGCCGCCTCTGGGGCGTGCAGCCCGACATGACCTGTTTCGCCAAGGCCATCACCAACGCCTATTTCCCGATGGGCGGCGTGATGATCTCGGAACGTCTGGTTGACGCCTTCGAGACCTCCACCGACGCCACCGGCTCCATCGGTTCGGGCTACACCTATTCCGGCCACCCGGTCGGGGCTGCGGCGGCGCTAGCCTGTCTGGAGGAAACCAAACGCCTGAACGTCATCGAAAATGCCGCCGCGCGCGGCACGCAGCTTTACGAGGGCTGCAAACGGCTGATGGAAAAGCACGAGCTCATCGGCGATGTACGCGGCGGGCACGGAATGATGACGGCACTGGAATGTGTCGCCGACCGCGACAGCAAGGCGCCTGCGCCGGGGCCGAGAATGGCGAAGGTGCAGGAAACCGCCTATGCCGAGGGTGTGATGATCCGCGTCTCCGGCCCCAACATCATCCTCTCGCCGCCGCTGATCCTTGATGAAGCCGATGCAAGCGCCATCATCGACGCGCTCGATGCCGGGTTTACGGCGGCGGGCTGAAGCAAGGGGGGAGGATAAGATGAGCGACAAGACAATCCTGATCCTGGGAACCGGCGACACGAAATCGGACGAGATGCGCTATCTGTCGGACTGCATCACCGGCCAGGGCGCGCGCCCGCTGGTGATGGATGTCGGCGTGTTGGGCGAGCCTGAAGCCCATGTCGACATCACGCGGCACGAGGTGGCCGAGGCCGCGAACACCACGAACGCCGACATCATCGCGCTTGGCGACGAGAACCTCGCCATGGCCAAAACCTCCGAAGGGGCGGCGGCGCTGGCGCAGCGCTTGCAGCAGGCGGGCAAGGTCCACGGCATCCTGATCCTCGGCGGCACCATGGGCACCGATCTGGCGCTTGACGTGTGCAACGCCCTGCCGATGGGCTTTCCCAAGGTGATCGTGACCACGGTGGCCTTCTCGCCGCTCCTGCCCGGCCCCCGCATCGCGCCCGACGTGATGATGATCCTCTGGGCGGGCGGGCTCTATGGCCTGAACGCGATCTGCAAATCATCGCTCAGCCAGGCGGCGGGGGCCGTATTGGGGGCTGCCCGCGCGGTCGAAGCCCCGGACGCGACACGCCCCGTCATCGGCATGACCTCGCTCGGCACCTCGTCGCTCAAATACATCAAGGCGCTGAAACCGGCGCTGGAGGCGCGCGGTTTCGAGGTCGCGATCTTCCACACCACCGGCATGGGCGGGCAGGCGTTCGAGGCGCTGGCCGCCAAGGGGGCCTTCGCCTGCGTGATGGATTTCTCGCTGGTCGAGGTCTCGAACCACCTGCACGGCTCGGTCGTCAGCGCCGGGGCCACCCGCCTCACCGCGGCAGGGCGCGCGGGCATTCCCCAGATCATCGCACCGGGCGGTGTCAGCCTCATTGACATGCAGGCCTGGGCCGATCCGGACCCGCGCTTTGAGGGGCGCGAGATCCACGCCCATAACCGCCTGATCGCCTGCGCCCTGATGAGCCATGAGGAAAAGGCGCAGGCAGGCCGCGAAATCGCACGGAAGGCCGCCGCTGCGAAAGGCCCGGTGCGTGTTCTCATGCCCATTCAAGGCATCGACGAATGGGACCGCCCCGGCGGCCCGTTCCATGACCCCGACGGGCTGGCGCAACTGGCCGGGGCGCTGTCCGAGGCTCCGGGCTATGAGGCGCTGGACGCCCATATCAACGACGCGGCCTTTGCCGAACGGGCGCTTGAGATCCTCGACGGCTGGATCGCGGAGGGCACCGTGCCCCGTCCCTGACGTTGCGCGAGGCTTGCCAGACCGCGCGCCCCGCGCCACCATTCCCTGACTCAAGAGGGGGATGAGAGCATGCCGACCCACGCCTGGATGACCGACGACCACCGCGCCTTTGCCGACACTGTCAAACGGTTCCTGAGCGAGGAGTTTCAGCCCAACCGCGACACCTGGAAAGAGGCGGGGATGATCCCCAAGGACTTCTGGCGCAAGGCGGGCGATCTCGGCATTCTCGGCGCGACCGTGCCCGAGGAACATGGCGGCCTCGGCCTGTCTTACGGGTTTGATGTCGTCACCTTCCTGGAACAGGGCCGCATCGGCGACAGCGGGTGGGGCTTCTCGGTCCACAACATCGCCACGCATTACATCGCCGCCTATGGCACCGAGCAGCAACGCGCCCGCTGGCTGCCGAAACTGGCAAGCGGAGAGATGGTCGCCGCCATCGCCATGACCGAACCCGGCACCGGGTCGGACCTGCAAGCGGTCAAGACCACCGCGATTGCCGATGGCAACGAATACTGCCTGAACGGCTCCAAGACCTTCATCACCAATGGGGCCAGCGCCGACCTCATTGTGACCGTCGCCAAGACCGACCCGAAATCGCGCTCAAAGGGTGTCTCGCTGATGGTGGTGGAAACCGGTGGGCTTGAGGGGTTCAGCGTCGGGCGCAAGCTGGACAAGATGGGGATGCGCAGGAATGACACGGCGGAGCTGAGCTTCGACAATGTCCGCATCCCGCGTACGCATCTGTTAGGCGACGAGGAGGGGCAGGGGTTCTATCAATTGATGAAGCAACTGCCCTGGGAACGGCTGATCCTGGGCTATGGCGCGCTCGGCGCCTCCGAATGCGCGCTGGCGGTGACGCTGGACTACGTGCGCGAACGCCGCGCCTTCGGGCAGCGCATCATGGATTTCCAGAACACCCGCTTCAGGCTGGCCGAATGTGCCACCAAGGTGGAGATCCTCGCCGCCTTCCTCGACGCCTGCCTTGCGGAACTGGAACGGGGGACGCTGAGGGCCGAAAAGGCCGCGATGGCGAAATGGTGGGGCAGCCAGGCGCAATGCGAGATCGTGGATGAGTGCCTGCAACTGCATGGCGGCTATGGCTACATGAACGAATATCTTATAGCAGAACTTTACGCCGATGCGCGGGTGCAGAAGATTTATGGCGGCACCAACGAGATCATGAAGGAATTGATCGCGCGGGGGCTGGACAAGGACTGACTCCGGGGGTGCAAAGGGCCTTCGAAGGCCCTCATGAGGCTTTTCGAAAAGCCTTGGCCCGCCAACGCTCAGGCCACGCGCGCGGAAGACGGGAAGACCAGCGCCTCGCCCTCGGGCCGCGTGCGTAACATGTCGAGGATCTCGCCATCCTCCAGCCCATCCTCGATCCGGTCGGTCCAGACCCGGAAATAGCTCAGCCGGTAATCCCCGAAAGACGTGATCATCGCCACATCCGCCGCGTCAGAGCCGCGCACCATGAGAATACGGCCGATCCGGGGTTCGTTGTAGCGCGCGTCGAACGTATGCCACGCGCCGCCCAGGAACACCTCGAACCAGGCGCAGAAATCGCCTGCCCCCGAATCCGGCACGCCGATATCGCCCAGGTAGCCGCTGGCGTATCGCGCCGGAATGTTCATGGCCCGGCACAGCGAGATCGCCAGATGGGCGAAATCGCGACACACGCCGGTCTTCTCGCGGAACACGTCCGACGCCGTCTTGTTGGCGCGACCGAATTGGTAGCCGAAAGTGACGTGGCTATGGACAAATCCGGTGATGGCCTGCACGCGCGGCCATCCCTCCACAGTATAGCCGAACAACGCCCAAGCCTGCTGGATCAGGTTGTCGCTGTCACAATACCGGCTGGCCAAGAGGTGGGCCAGAACGTCGTCGGGCAGATCCTCAATGGCGTGCTGGCGCGCGTCCGGCACCTGGCGATCGGGTTGCGCGTCAAACTCGATGACACAGTCCGACCACATCCGCGTCGGCCCCACTGGCGCAACAATACGGGTGATCCGGTTGCCAAACTGGTCGTCATACGCCCGCGTCGGACAGTTGGCCGGAACGCGGACGAAATCCTCGCCGATCAGCCGCCCGATCACGTCACGATGCGTCGAAAGCGCCAGCAGCATGGGGACAGGTGACGTGCATTCGACATCAATCTCGAATCCGAAACGGATCAGCATCACTTCATCCTTGTTTTCAGGGTCGCTGGCGGCCAGGGTTCGGTGTCTCGGGAAGGCCTCGTGCCATCGGGGAAAATGCCTCAAACCCGGAAAGGTTCCCGTGTGCCCCGTATCCTGCGCATCCTACATCGGACCGAATACAATTACGACCGTCCTGTTTTTCTGCACCCGCATCACCTCATGTTGCGGCCCCGCGACGGACATGACCTGTGGGTCGATGACGCGTTCCTGACGATCAGACCCAAGGCGAGTTTGCGTTGGTATTTCGACACGTTCGGGAATTCCATCGCCGAAGCGACGTTCACCGAGCCCGCCAATCGCCTGGTGATCGAGAGCGAGTTGGTACTGCGCCGCTATGTCACCGAATTCATGTCCCGCCAGGACGGGCCGCATGTCTGTCCCTACCCCTTCACCTATTCCAAAGACGAAGCGCGCGACCTGTTTCCCTACATTGGCCTTGAGAATGAACACGATGCCGGGACGCTGGACGATTGGCTGAACGCGCATTTCACCGAACGACCGGATGGGGCCTTCCTGTTCCTGCGTCGTCTCAGCCACGCAATCCACCGCGAACTGGGCTATTCCAGCCGCGACGAGATGGGCACGCAGACAGCTGGCGAAACCATCGCCAGGGGGGAAGGCACCTGTCGGGATTTCGCATTTCTGTTCATGGAGGCCACGCGCCGTTTCGGGTTTGCCGCCCGTTTTGTCACCGGCTATCTGAACGATTCCGTAGGCGGGCCGGACGCGCCCGTCGGCGGCGGCGCGACCCATGCCTGGGCCGACGTCTTCGTTCCCGGTGAAGGCTGGGTCGAGTTCGACCCGACCAATCGAATCACGGCAGGCAGCGCCCTGATCCGGGTTGCGACCACCCGCACACCCGCACAGGCCTCGCCGGTCTCGGGCAGTTACGACGGCACCGAAGCGAGCTTCCTCGGCCTCTCCGTGTCCGTCGATGTGCGCGAAGTGGACAGCCCGGACTGACCCGGAACGGATGGAACCCCGCCGCCTGCCCGCCTGTTGTCCCCCGAAAGGAGGTTCGACAGATGACCTATTCCAGCACCAGCCCATCCACCGGCCCCGGCTCGCCCGAGGTGTTCGGGTTCTATGACGACGACACCGGCAGCATCCAGTATCTGGTCGCCGACCCTGAAACGTCCAAAGCGGCCCTGGTCGATGTTGTCCTGGGCTTCGACCCCGAAAGTGCCGCGACCCATTCCGCCGGGGCCGATGCGATCCTGTCCTTCGCGTCTTCCGAGGGGTTCGAGATCGAATGGATCCTCGACACCCACCCCCATGCGGATCACCTGATGGCGTCTTCCGTCCTCAAGGACCGGATCGGCAAACCCAATGCCATCGGCGAGAAGGTGAAAGAGATCGCGGAGCTCTGGCGCGACTATTACAACATGCCCGACGCGTTCGATCCGGCCCGCGATTTCGACCGCCTCTTCGCGGATGGCGATGAGTTTCAGATCGGAAACCTGCCGGTCCGCGTCATGCTGACCCCCGGTCATACGCTCGGCTCGATCACCTATGTGGTCGGCGACGACGCGGCCTTCGTCCATGACACCTTCATGCAGCCCGATGTCGGCACCTCGCGCGCCGATTTCCCCGGCGGCTCGGCAGGGGAGCTTTACGACAGCCTTCAGGCGATCCTGTCCCTGCCGGACCGCACCCGCCTCTTCATCGGACACGATTACGGCAGCGATTTTCGCGAAACGCCTGACTGGGTTTCGACCGTGGCCGAACAGCGCCGCCACAACGCCCATATCGGCGGCGGCGTGGCGAAAGCGGAGTACGTCACGACCAGGGAAGAGCGGGACAAGACCCTGGCCCTGCCCGACCGGATGCTGCACGTTCTGCAGATGAACCTGCGCGCGGGCCGCCTGCCCGAGCCGGAAAGCGAGGACAACCGCTACCTGAAAATCCCGCTGAACCGCTTTTGAAGGAGACCGGAATGGACACCGAGAAGACCGAGAACGGCACATTGGAGACATGGACGCCCGAGGAGGTCTCCAGGGCCTTTGAAGACCGCAAGATCGTGGTCATCGACGTGCGCACCCCGCAGGAATTCAACGTCGAGCGGATCGAAGGCGCGCTTCTGGCCCCGATGCAGGCGTTTCACCCCGAACACATGCCCGCCCAGGACGGCAAGCGCATCGTGTTCCACTGCGGCTCGGGCGCAAGGTCGGAAAAGGTGGCGCGGCTCTGTCTCGACCATGGCTTCGGTCGCGTCGCCCATATGAAGGGCGGTTTCGGGGCGTGGAAGGCGGCGGGCCTGCCCTATACCGGCACCGACATGGCCACCGGCGCGCCCAAGACGATGCGCAAGGAGAGTTGAGGGGCAAGCCCGCGTCGATGCGGGCTTGGGCAACGCGGGCGGCGAGGGCCTTCGAAGGCCCTCAGGAGGCTTTTCGAAAAGCCTCCCCCCGGCCCAACCGGACACCAAGACCTGCCTCAGACCCGCCCCGACCCCGCGCCACCCGGCCCCCGCCCACAGCGCGCAATCGGCCGCCCGCCATCGGCATAGGCCAGGAACATCACGATCTCGTCCAGCTTCGGCCCGTCGGGGATGCACAGCGTCATGGTGTCGAAATGATCGAAGGACCAGGGGTCGTCCTTGTGCCCCAGAGGCAGGTCGATCGACGCCCCCAGGGCGCCGAGCTTCACGTTGGACGGGATGACAGCCTCGCCGCCGCCCGCCGCCTTGCGCATCGGTGCGCCCAACCGGGGGTGAATCACGGCCCCACCATGCTCCATATCGCCCGCGACCCCGACAATCGCCGCTTTCCCGTAAGAGACCGGGGGATTTCCAAGCTGCGCGGCGGCTTGACCGGCCAACAATTCCCCCAGTTCCGCCCCGATTTCGAACAGCGGCGCCAGGTCGCTTTCAAACCGCCCCGCAAGCGGGTTCTGGAAGATCGCCCCGACCGCAACCCGCGTCACCGGCGGGCACGCCTCCCCATGCGCATCCGAGGTGATCACTTCGCGCAGAAACACGATCTTTCGCGCATGCCCCATATCCCGTCTCCCTATGTCCCGATTGCGGGATAGTGGCCGGGAACCGTGCCCTGTGTCGACTCAAACCTAAATCTACGTCAGCTTCCGGCTCAACCGCTCCAGCATGTCCAGGCAGGCCCCCAACTGGCTGACCTCCAGATATTCATCCGGCTTGTGGGCCTGATCAATCGACCCCGGCCCGCAGACGACAACGGACATGCCCAAGCCCTGGAACAGCCCGGCTTCCGTCCCGAAGGGCACCAGGCCCGCGCCATTGGCCCCGGTCAGTTCCATCGCCACGTCGCGCGCCTCGTTCTCGCTGGCGGGCTCCAGCCCGTCGACCTCGGCGATGGTCTCGGTCTCGATGCCCGCCTCGAGATGGACCGCCCGCATCGCAGGCAACAGCGTATGGGCGCAATACCCGGCCAGGTCCGCCTTGACGAACTCCGCATCCGATTTCTGCACCGGGCGCATCTCCCAATCCACCCGCGCGCGCCCCGGTATGACGTTACGCGCGACACCGCCCTGCAACGCGCCTGTGTTGATCGTGGTCCAGGCAGGTTCGAACCGGCTGCCCTCGGGCACCCGCGCGCGCAACCGGTCCTTGAGGTCCAAGAGGCGCCCGACATAGCGCGCCGCGTATTCCACCGCGTTCACACCCTGATCGGGGCCCGATCCATGCCCCTCCAACCCGGTGAAATGGGTCGAGTACTCGTAGCAGCCCTTGTGCCCCTCGATCACCCGCATCCGCGTGGGCTCCCCCACGATGGCCATGCTCGGCATCACCGCGCGCCCGCGCAACTGGTCGGCCAGCGCCTGCGCGCCGAGGCAGCCGGTCTCCTCGTCATAGCTGAAGCAGAAATGCACCGGCCGGGTCAGCGCGCGTTCGGCGAAGAGGGGTGCCATGGCGACGGCGGCGGCGATGAACCCCTTCATGTCGCAGGTGCCGCGCCCGTAGAGCCGACCCTCCTCCTCCAGCATGTCGAACGGATCGCTGGACCAGGCCTGATCGGTCACCGGCACCACGTCGGAATGACCCGAAAGCAGCACGCCGCCGGCCACATCCGGCCCGATCCGGGCCCAGAGATTGGCTTTGGCCCCGGTCGCGTCATGAAAGATCTCGACCCGCGCGCCCGCCTGTTCCAGCCGCGCGGCAAGGTGGTTGATCAACGCGACATTGCTGTCGGTCGAGACCGTCGGGAACCCGATCAGTTCCGCCAGCAGCGCGGTGGTGGTGGGCAGATCGGTCATGGCTTGACGAAGATCTTGCGCTCGACATCGGACAGAACCTCGGGCGGGCCGTTCTCGGTGATGATGATGGTCTCGGTCGTCTCGAGGCCCCAATCGTCCATCCACAGCGCGGGCATGAAGTGGAACACCATGCCGGGTTCCAGCACGGTCGTGTCCTCGGACCGGATCGAGGCCGTGCGCTCGCCCCAGTCGGGCGGGTAGCTGAGGCCGATGGGGTATCCCGCCCGCCCCTCGCGCTGGATGCCATGGCGCGCCAGCACACCGATCAGCGCATTGGCGATGTCGCAGGTCCGGTTGCCCGCCCGCGCCGCGTCCAGCCCCGCTTCGATGCCTTCAAGCTGCGCGGCCTCCGCGTCCAGCACCTCCTGCCCCGGTTGCCCCAGGAACACCGTCCGGCAGAGCGGCGCATGATAGCGGCGATAGACGCCGGAAAGCTCGAAGAACGTCGCCTCGCCCGCCCGCATCCGGTCGCCGTTCCAGGTCAGATGCGCGGCGGTCGCGTCCTTGCCCGACGGCGTCAGCGGCACGATGGCGGGATAATCGCCCCAGATATCGTCCACGCCCGCGATCGCGGCATGGGTGATCGCGGCCACCAGGTCATTCTTGCGCAACCCCGGCTCGGCCTTCTCCAACGCCACGCGCGTGATATGCGAGGAAATCCGCCCCGCCTTGCGGACAAATTCCAGCTCGACCTCGGATTTTACCAGCCGCTCCCAATTGACCAGCGCGGTGGCATCGGTGATCCGCGCATTGGGCAGTTCTGATACAAGAACCTGGTGCGCCTTGGCGGAGTAATAGTAATTCTCCATCTCGACGCCGATCCGCGCCCGCTCCAGCCCCATGATCCGCAAATGCCCGGCCAGGTCCTGCATCGGGTGCCGCTCGGTCGATTGCACGTAATGGTCGGCATAGCCCAGGATGGCGTCGGTCTCCATCCAGCAGGTCCGCCCGGCGCCCACGCTGTCCATGTAGCGCCCCCACCAGACCGGCGGGCCGTCATGGGTCAGGATCACGCCCTGGTGGACATAGAAGGACCAGCCATCATAGCCGGTCAGCCAGGCCTGGTTCGACGGGTCGGTGACAAAGATCGCGTCCAGCCCGGCGCGCGCCATCGCGGCGCGGGTGCGGGCGATGCGGCGGTCATACTCGGCTTGCGCGAACGGGGCGGCACCGGCGGGCATGGCGGGGTCCTTCCTGATTGTCTGTATCCGGCCACGCTCAATCATTAGGGGCTTTCGGACAAGACCATTTCCGGCACCCCCCTTGCCTGATTGCGACCAATCGGCCAGTGATTGCGGCATCGGCAAAGGTGCGCGGCATGACGACAGTGATCCTCTTCAACAAACCCCATGATGTGCTGTCGCAATTCACCGACAAGGGCAGCATCGGCAGCCCGCGCAAGACGCTCTCCGACTATATCGAGTTTCCCGGCGTCTATCCCGCAGGCCGGCTGGACCGCGACAGCGAGGGGCTGATGGTGCTGACCGATGACGGCCGCTTGCAGGCAAGGATCACGCAGCCGCGCGCCAAGATGGCCAAGACCTACCTGGCCCAGGTCGAGGGCGCGCCATCGCCCGGGCAGATCGCGGCGCTCCGCTCCGGTGTGACCCTCAAGGATGGTCCCACCCGCCCCGCCGGGGCCCGCCTCATCGACCCGCCCGAGATCTGGCCGCGCGTGCCGCCGGTCCGGTTCCGCAAATCGGTGCCCGATGCCTGGATCGAGCTGACCCTGACCGAGGGGCGCAACCGCCAGGTCCGGCGCATGACCGCCGCGGTGGGTCTGCCGACCCTGCGCCTGATCCGCTGGCGCATCGGGGGTTGGAGCCTTGACGGCATCGCGCCGGGCACATGGATCCACGCCCCGCCCCGGACCTGATTTACAAAGCCGCAAACCCGGCCTATGCCCGCGCCATGCAAGAGCCTTCCCCGACCCGCCTCGGCCGCCTGCCCTGGATCATCCTGGGCTGGCTCTGCGTCGTGCTCGGCTTCATCGGGGTGGCGCTGCCGATCCTGCCGACGACGCCGTTCCTGATCCTCGCCGCCATCGCCTTCGGCAAAAGCTCACCGCGGCTGCGCGCCTGGCTGCTGGCGCACCCGGTTTTCGGCGGCCCGATCCGCGATTGGGAAGGCAGCGGCGCGATCCGCCCGCGCCACAAGATCCTCGCATGCACCTCGATGGCCCTGATCCTGATGGGGAGCCTTCTGGCCGGACTGAGCGCGACGATCCTGATCATCCAGGGCCTCGCCATTGGGGGGGCCGCCAGCTTCATCCTCAGCCGTCCCAATGGCGACTAGGGCGGCCACTTTCCTTGAAACTCAACGGGAATCACGGAATCCTGCGGCAACATCCCCAGTCGTGAAAGGTATGAGATGACCCGGCTTCTTTTCGTCCTCACTCTGTGCTGCACGCCGCTCGGCGCAGCCGCCCAGACCCTCACGCTCGCCTCGCTCTTCGAGGACGCCTGCCTGGCCCCGTTCGATCTCTTCTTCGGGCAAACCGAGGACGTGCTGCGCGGTCACGGGTTCGAGGTCCAGGCGAGTGGAATGACGACCGAGTTCACTCATGAAGACACCGGAATGACAGGGTCCTACTCCGCCAATCCCGAAAACCCGTTCTGCACGATCCACGACCCCCGCGCCACGCCCGAGGAAGCATCGCGGACGGCGCAGACCCTGCTGGCCGCGTCCTACGATGAAACACCGCAGCCGGTTCCCGCGAATGACGGGCAGACGGCCTGGGGCATTTCCCGTGGCGGCTGCTGCTACCTGACGGTGCAGATCGACGACCGCAACCCGATGGATGTCCGCGAGGGGGCCACGATGCGCCTGCTGGTGCAGGACCGCTGAGTCCTTACCGCCTGCACAAAGAAAGAGATTCAATGCCTCCGGCGGGGATATTTTCGGAACAAAGAAGGAGCGGTTAACCTTAACCGCGCGGGCAATTGAGGGTCTGACTCAAGCTTCTTTGTTCTGGAAATATCCCGGGGAGCGCGAGGGGCTGGCCCCTCGCACCGGTCGGATTGCGAAGCAATTCGAAGCCATAATACGCTACCGGCTGAGGGTCCGCGCCACCGCATCCTTCCACCCGGCATAGCGCGCCTCGCGGGTCGCCTCTGCCATCACAGGCTCGAACTCCCGCTCCAGCGCCCAGGTCTCGGCGAAACCGTCGCGATCCGGGTAGAGCCCCGCCTGCATCCCCGCCAGCCAGGCCGCGCCAAGCGCCGTCGTCTCCAGCACCTGCGGCCGATGCACTTTCGCGCCGAGGATGTCGGCCAGGAACTGCATGGTCCAGTCCGAGGCACTCATGCCGCCATCGATGCGCAGGATGCTCTCGCCGCCCGCATCGCCCCAATCGTCATGCATCGCCTCGTAGAGGTCGCGGGTCTGAAAGCCGACGCTTTCCAGCGCCGCCCGGGCGAATTCCTCGGGCCCCGATCCGCGCGTCAGGCCAAAGACCGCGCCGCGGCATTCCGCATCCCAATAGGGTGCGCCAAGCCCGGTGAAGGCGGGCACGAGGTAGAGCTCCTGCTCCGCATCCGCCGCCTCGGCCAGCGCTTGGCTTTCGGCGGCGCTCTCGATGATCTTCAGCCCGTCGCGCAGCCATTGCACCACCGCGCCCGCAATGAAAATCGAGCCTTCCAGCGCATAGGTCGGTGTGCCGTCGAACTGGTAGGCAATCGTCCCGAGCATCCGGTTGCGGCTTTCCACAAGCGTATCGCCAGTGTTGAGCAGCGCGAAACAGCCCGTCCCGTAGGTCGATTTCATCATGCCGGGCTGGAAACAGGCTTGCCCGATCGTGGCCGCCTGCTGGTCGCCCGCGACGCCCAGGATCGGCACCTCGGCGCCCAGGTGATCCGCGATCGCATCGCCGAATTGCGCCGCGCAATCCTTGACCTCGGGCAGCAGGCCCAGGGGGATGTTCAGCAGCCCGCAGATCTCCGCGTCCCACTGCCCCTCGCGGATATTATAGAGAAGCGTCCGTGCCGCGTTGGTGGCATCCGTCACATGTGAGGCGCCCCCGGTCAGCCGCCAGATCAGGTAGCAGTCGACGGTCCCGAACATGAGCTTGCCCGCCTCGGCCTTCTCGCGCGCGCCGTCCACGTTCTCCAGCATCCAGGCCAGCTTGGTGCCCGAGAAATAGGGGTCCAGCAGCAGGCCGGTCCTTTCCTGCACCATTGCCTCGTGCCCCGCCTCGCGCAGCGCCGCGCAGAGGCCCGAGGTCCGCCGGTCCTGCCAGACAATCGCGCGATGCACGGGGTCGCCGGTCTCACGATCCCACAACAGCGTCGTCTCGCGCTGGTTGGTGATGCCGATCCCCGCCAGGTCCGCCGCCGCAACGCCCGCCTTCTCCAGCGCCGCGCGGGCCGTCGAGATCACGGTGCCCCAGATATCCTCGGCCTCATGCTCGACCCACCCCGAGGCCGGGAAATGCTGCGTGAACTCCTCCTGCACCGAGGCGACCGGCTGCATCTGCGCGTCAAAAACAATCGCCCGGCTCGACGTGGTTCCCTGATCAATCGCAAGAATATGGGTCATGGCGGCCCCCTCCCTTTTGCCCCAGATCACGCGCTGCGCATGAAACTGTCAATCTCCGCGATCTGGCCCTCGCTCAAGCGCAGCCCCAGTTTCGACCGACGCCAGACCACATCCTCCGCCGTCACCGCGTATTCGCGCGCCATCAGCCAGCGCAACTCGGCCTCGCTCAGGCTCGCGCCAAAATCGCGGCCCAGGTCATCCGCGCTCTCTGCATCGCCCAGGATCTCGCGCGCCTCGGTGCCATAGGCGCGGATCAGCCGCTTCGCCCATCGCGCGTCGAGGAACGGGAAATCCGCGCGCAAGCCGTCGATCAGGTCTTCGACGCCATCCACCGGGAAATCGCCCCCCGGCATCGCAACGCCCGCCGTCCAGTCGCCCCCCATCTCGGGAAACGCCCCGCGCAGCTTCGCCAAGGCCGCCTCGGCCAGCTTGCGGTAGGTGGTGATCTTGCCGCCGAACACGTTCAGCACCGGGGCCCCGGTCGCGTCCAGCGACAGCACGTAATCGCGCGTCGCCGCCGTCGCCGATTTCGCGCCGTCATCATAGAGCGGACGCACGCCGGAATAGGTCCAGACCACATCTTCGGGCCGCAAGGGGTTCGCGAAATATTCCGAGGCGAAGCGGCACAGGTAATCGCGTTCGGCATCGGTGCAGACCGGGTTGCCGGGGTCGCCCTCGTGATCCAGGTCGGTGGTGCCGATCAGGGTGAAATCCGTCTCATACGGAATGGCGAAGATGATCCGGCCATCCTCGCCCTGAAAGAAATAGGCCTTGTCGTGGTCATGCAGCTTCGGCACCACGATATGGCTGCCGCGCACCAGCCGCACATCCTCATTGGATTGCAGATGCGCCACCTCGTGGATGATCCGCCCCACCCAGGGGCCACCCGCATTGACCAGCGCGCGCGCCCGGTAGGTCTCGACCGCCCCGCCGCGCTCCACCGTAACCTGCCAGACGTCCTCCACCCGCTCGGCCTGGATCACCCTGGCCCGCGTCATGATCTGCGCGCCACGCGCCTCGGCATCGCGGGCGTTCAGGACGACCAGCCGCGCATCCTCGACCCAACAATCCGAATATTCATAGGCGCGCTGGAATTTCGGATCCAGCGGCGCGCCCTCGGGGCTGCCTTGCAGGCGCAGCGTTTCGGTTCCGGGCAGGATCTTGCGCCCGCCGAGGTTGTCGTAGAGGAACAGCCCCAACCGGATCAGCCAGGCCGGGCGGCGGCCCTTCATCCACGGCATCACGAAGGACAAGACGCGCGAGGTCGGCGTCTCGGATTCGAACCGCATATCCGGGTGATAGGGCAGCACGAAGCGCATCGGCCAGCTGATATGCGGCATCGCGCGCAGCAGGGTTTCGCGCTCGACCAGCGCCTTCTTCACCAGCCCGAACTCGAAGAACTCCAAATACCGCAACCCGCCATGGAAAAGCTTGGTGGAGGCCGACGAGGTCGCCCCGCCAAGATCGCCCATTTCCGCCAGCGCCACCGACAGGCCCCGGCCCGCCGCATCGCGGGCAATGCCGCAGCCGTTGATACCGCCGCCGATGATGAAGAGATCGTAGATGCGACTCACGGGGGGTCATCCTTCTGAAACTCGCTTCTCCCTTGCCATTCAGTGTTCGTTTTGTCAATTTTCATGTTCGCTTTTATTCCCTTCCCCGCAAGGTTGCATCGGCTATAAAATGATCGACAAGGAGAGAGCCCATGCCCATGACCCCGCGCCAATCCGACATCCTGACCCGTGCCCGCAACGATGGCCGTGTTATGGTCGAGGATCTGGCGCGCGATTTCGGCGTCACCGTCCAGACCATCCGCCGCGACCTGACCGAGATGTGCGACGCCCGCCTCCTGGAGCGGATCCACGGCGGCGCGGTCCTGCCCTCGGGGATCACCAATATCGGCTATGAAGACCGCCGCCGCCTCAATGCCGAGGCGAAGGAGGCCATTGCGCGCACCTGCGCAGACCTGATCCCGCATGGCGCCTCGCTGCTGCTCAATATCGGCACCACGACCGAGGCGGTGGCCCGCGCGCTTTCCGCCCATTCCGGCCTGATGGTGGTGACCAACAACATGAACGCGGCACAGATCCTTGCGGGCAATCCGTCCTGCGAAGTTGTGCTGACGGGCGGTGCGCTGCGCCGCTCGGATGGCGGGCTGGTCGGCGACCTGGCGGTGCAGACCATCCGCCAGTTCAAGGTCGACATCGCCGTCATAGGCGCCTCGTCGCTGGACGCGCAGGGCGACCTGCTGGATTTCGACATTCAGGAGGTGCGGGTGGCCCGCGCCATCCTGGAACAGGCCCGCACCAGCATCCTCGTCGCCGATCAGGGCAAGCTGAAACGCGCCGCGCCCGTGCGCATCGCCTCGCTCGGGGCGCTGGATATCTGGGTGACCGACAGCGATCCGCCGCCCGCCCTGCGCACCCGCTGCGAGGTGACGGCGACCGAGATCAGGGTTGCCCCGCCCGCTGAATGAGCGCCTCGACCGCCGGGCCGATATCCTCGACGATCCGCGCCACGCCGGCCGCATTGGGGTGCAGCCCGTCGGCCTGGATATAGCGCGGCAGGAACCCCTCCTGGCCGGACGTGTCCACCCCCGAGATCGCGCCGAGGAAATCCTCGTGGAAGAGGGCGCCATGCGCCTCGGCCAGTTCGGGATACATCGCGTCATAGGCCGCCTGGTACTCCTCGCCGAAATTGTTGAAGGCGCGCATCCCGATCACCAGAACCTCGACCCCTGCCGCATCCGCCGCACTCAATATCCCGTCAAGGTTCGCACGGCTCACGCCCGGGTCGATCCCGCGCAACAGGTCATTGCCGCCAAGCGCCACGATCATGCCATCGACATCGTCGCCAAGCGTCCAGTCCACCCGCGCCAGCCCGCCCGCCGTGGTATCGCCCGACACGCCCGCATTGATCAGCCGCACGTCATGGCCGCGCCCATCCAGCCAGTCCTGCAATTGCGGCACCAGCCCCTGCCCGCGCGGCAACCCGTAGCCCGCCGTCAGGCTATCGCCAAGGGCGGCGATCACCACCTCCTGGGCCTGAACGGGGGCCGCAAGCGCCAACCAGACCGCTATCGCCTTGCCGATCCCCCCCATCGCCCCATATCGAGGGGACACCTTGCGCCGGAGCCACGCCATGACTGCCCCCATCCTCGACCTCGATGACGTGTCGCTGCGGCTTTCCGGCAATGCGGGGCCGGTCGATATCCTGCATGCCATCACGCTACAGGTGGCGGGCGGCGAAACGCTCGGGCTGGTGGGGCCATCGGGGTCGGGCAAATCGTCTCTCCTCATGCTCATGGGCGGGCTGGAACGCGCCAGCACCGGCAGCATCCGCGCCATGGGCCATGACCTTACCCGTTTGAACGAAGATCGGCTGGCCCGGTTCAGAAGGGACAATATGGGGGTGGTTTTCCAATCCTTCCACCTCATCCCGACAATGACCGCGCTGGAGAACGTCGCCACACCGCTGGAACTGGCCGGCCACCGCGACGCCTTCGCCCGCGCCGAGGCGGAGCTTGAGGCCGTGGGGCTTGCCCATCGCACCGGCCATTATCCCGGCCAGCTTTCGGGCGGCGAGCAGCAGCGCGTGGCGCTGGCCCGTGCCGCCGCGCCCCGGCCCGCGATCCTCCTGGCGGATGAACCCACCGGCAACCTGGATGCCGCCAACGGGGCCGCGATCATGGACCTTCTGTTTGGCCTGCGCGACCGGCACGGGGCCACGCTGATCCTGGTCACCCACGCGCCGGAGCTCACCGCGCGCTGCGACCGCGTGATCCGCCTGCGCGACGGGCGCATCGCCGCATGACCCCTGCGCTCGGCATCGCCAGACGGGAATTGCGCGGCGGCCTCAGGGGCTTCCGCATCTTCCTTGCCTGCCTCACCCTCGGAGTCGCGGCCATCGCGGCGGTCGGCTCGGTCCGTGTCTCGATCGACCAGGGCCTGACCCGCGAAGGCGCGGTGATCCTGGGCGGCGATGCACAGATCAGCCTGCCCCTGCGCCGCGCCAGTGCGGAGGAACGCACCTGGATGGAGGGCCGCGCCGCCACGGTTTCGGAAACCCTCGACTTCCGCGCCATGGCGGTGGTGGAGGGGGACGGCGAAACCCAACGTGCGCTTACCCAGATCCGCGCGGTGGACGGGGCCTATCCGCTTTATGGCGCGGTCGGCCTCGCCCCGGCGATGACGATGCAGGAGGCGCTGGAGGCGCGCACCTTGCCCGGCGTGGTCATGCACCCCGCCCTGATCGCGCAACTTGATCTGGCAATCGGCGACACTGTCACATTCGGCACCGGCGATTTCGAGCTGCGCGCCGCGCTGGAGAACGAACCGGATATGGCCGGCGGCAATTTCGGCCCCGGCCCGCGCAGCATCGTCGCGCTCTCGGCGCTCGCGGGCACCGGCCTCGCCACGCAGGGCACACTTTACGACAGCCAATACCGCCTCGCGCTGGCCCAGGGCACCGATATCGAAGCGCTGAAGGGCGCCGCCCGCCGCCAGTTCGCGGAAACCGGGTTCGGCTGGCGCGATGCCCGCAACGCCGCGCCTGCGCTGCGCCGTTTTACCGACCGGATCGGCGCGTTCCTGGTCCTCGTGGGGCTCGCTGGTCTGGCCGTCGGCGGCATCGGCATATCCGCCGCGATCCGCAGCTACCTTGAGGGCAAGACCGCCACCATCGCCACGCTGAAGACCCTCGGCGCGACCAGGGCCACCATCTTCGCCGCCTACCTCGCGCAGATCGCCGCGCTGACCCTTCTGGGCCTCGCCCTCGGCCTGATCCTCGGCGCGCTCCTCCCCTTGGTCCTCGCCCCGATCATCGAGACACAGCTGCCCGTCACCGCCGCCGTCGGCCTGCATCCCCGCCCGCTGGCCGAGGCCGCGCTCTACGGCACGCTCACCGCGCTCATCTTCACGCTCTGGCCGCTGGCGCGCGGCGCCGATATCCGCCCCGCCGCCCTCTACCGGCAGGCGCTGACCGGCAATCGCGGCTGGCCCCGCTGGCCCATCCTCGCCCTCACCGCCCTGCTTGCCGTGACGCTCGCCGGGTCCGCCGCGCTCCTCTCGGGCCTGCCCCGCATGACCCTCTGGGCCGCTGCCGGCATCCTCGCCGCGCTCATTGTCCTGAGCCTCACCGCCTGGCTCATCCGCCGCCTCGCCCGCGCGCTGGCCCGCTCCCGCCTGGCACGGGGGCGCAGCACGATCCGCCTCGCCCTCGGCGCGGTCGGCGGGCCCGGCTCGGACACCACCAGCACGATCCTGTCGCTCGGCCTCGGCCTTTCGGTGCTGGCCGGCGTGGGCCAGATCGACACCAACCTGCGCGCTGCAATCCAGACCGAGCTGCCCGACCGCGCACCCTCCTATTTCTTCATCGACATCCAGACCGACCAGCTGGCCGATTTCCTCGCCCGTACCGAAACCGATCCCGGCGTCACCCGGGTCGAGACCGCACCCATCCTGCGCGGCTTCGTGACCCGCATCGACGGCCAACCGGCGGAAGAGGTCGCGGGCGAACACTGGATCCTGCACGGCGACCGGGGCGTGACCTATCGCGCCACCCCGCCGCCCGAGGAACAGATCGTCGCGGGCAGCTGGTGGGCGCAGGACTACACCGGCCCGCCCCTGATGGGTTTCGCGGCGGAAGAAGCGCGCGAGATCGGCATCGGCATCGGCTCAGAGATCACCGTCAACCTCCTGGGCCGCGACATCACCGCGACCGTGGCGGCCCTGATCGAGGTCGATTTCTCCGACGCAGGCATCGGCTTCGTCATGACGCTGAACCCCTCGGCGCTCGCCGGGGCTCCGCACACCTATATCGCCACCGTCTACGCGGAAGAACCCGCCGAGGCCCCCCTCCTGCGCGACATCGCCGGGGCCGCGCCCAACATCACCGCGATCCGGGTGCGTGACGCGATCGACCAGGTCGCGCAGGCCCTGCAAGGCATCGCGGCGGCCACCTCCTGGGGCGCGGCGGCGACGCTTCTGACCGGGCTTCTGGTCCTCATCGGCGCGGCGGCGGCGGGCGAACGCGCGCGCATCCAGGAAGCCGCGATCCTCAAGACCCTCGGCGCCAGCCGTGCCCGCATCCTCGCCAGCTTCGCCCTGCGCGCCGCGATCCAGGGCGCGGCGGCGGGCGTCATCGCGGTTGGCGCGGGCACCTTGGCGGGATGGGCGGTGATGCGCTTCGTGATGGAGGGCAGCTATACCTTTCACGCCGCCTCCGCCGTCGCCATCATCCTGGGCGGCGCAACCCTCAGCCTGCTGGCGGGGCTGGTCTTTGCCTGGCGACCGCTGGCCGCCCGCCCCGCCCGTATCCTGCGCACCCAATAGGCACCGATTATAGACCGCAACCGCGCCCTGCCCCTTGTTTTTCGCAAGCGGCCAGCGCAAGTGACACCCATGATCCGAAATCTGCGCTCCATCCTGGCCCGGCCCCGCACCGTGACGCCAAGTCCCGAGGCGCAGGTGAACCTTCCGCGCCCTCTGGACCCGGTCTATGCCGTGGGTGACGTCCATGGCCGCGCCGACCTGCTGGAACGCGCGCTTGACCTCATCGACGCCCATGTCGGCCGGGTCGGCGCGCGCAACCCGCAGGTGGTCTTTGTCGGCGATTACATCGACCACGGCCCCGACAGCGCCGCCGTTCTGGCCCGCGTGCGCGAACTGGCCGAAGAACTGCCCGACAACGTGACCGGGCTGATGGGCAACCACGAACGGATGCTGCTGGATTTCCTCGCCGATCCCGTCACGCGCGGGCCGCGCTGGTTGCGCACCGGCGCGCATGACACGCTGGACAGCTACGGGTTACACAGCAGCCAGCTCTTGCCCGGTGCCGCCCCCGATGCGCTGCGCGCCACCGCCGAGGGGCTGCGCGCCAAGATGGGGGCCGGGATGCTGGACTGGCTGGCGAACCTGCCGCTCTCGTGGTCCTCGGGCAACCTCTGGGCGGTCCATGCCGCCGCCGATCCGCAACACCCGATGGACCACCAATCGCCACGCGTCCTGCTCTGGGGGCACCCCGAATTCGAGACCCGGCCCCGCGCCGACGGGCTTTGGGTCGTGCATGGCCACACGCCGATGGACGCGCCCGTGACCGAGGATGGCCGCATCGGCATCGACACCGGCGCCTGGGAGACGGGGACGCTGACCACGGTTGCGATCCTGCCCGACGGCCAAGTCGAATTTCTCTATACCTGAGCACCCGCGCCCCCTTTTGATTGACAGCGCGGAAGCTGCGGTGACACATATTCGCCCATGAATGAGTTGCTCAGCCTAGACGATGTCGAAACCCTCGCCCGCGACATCCTGATCCGCGCGGGCACGTCCCGCCCCAATGCCGCCATCGCCGCCCGGAGCCTGCGTCAGGCCGAACGCGACGGGCAGCACGCGGCGGGGTTGGGCGCGCTTCCCGATATTGTCGAACATCTGCGCTGTGGCCGCCTCAATGGCCAGGCGGTCCCGGCCCTGACTCAGGTGACGCCAAGCTGCCTTCAGGTCGACGCGGGTGACGGGTTTGCCTGCCCCGCGATCGAGGCGGGGTGGCTACCCTTCCTCGCCGCCGCGCGCCGCCACGGCATCGCGATCCTCACGATCCGCAACGCCTATCCGATGACCCTGCCCGCGCTGGTCGCCGAGAACATCGCCGGGGCCGGTCTGATCGGGCTGTGCATGGCGACGACGCGGGTTTCGCTGGCGGATGGGGCCGACACAGCCCTGCCGCGTCACATGGCACTGGCCCTGCCGGGGGCGGGCAACCCGGCGACGATCCTGCAAGACAGTGCCGCAGATGGCAGCGTCCTGGCCGCCCTCATCCAGACCCTCGCCACCGGCGCGCTGGACGAGGCCGCGCGCGGCGATTTCACCGGCCCGCTCGGCGGTCCGTTGCGCGCCGGTCACGCCCTGATCGCCATCGCGCCCGAGGTGCTGAACACCGATCTTGCCGCGCCCCGCGCTTGCGCCCATGCCGTCCGCCGGCAGGAAACCCGCAGCCGGTCCGAGGCCACCGGCATCGCCATTCCGGCCCGCCTTCTGGAAACCATCATCAACGCCTGATCCCGCGCCCAAGGACGCCACACCGCCATGCCGGGAATACTCAAAGGCGTTTCGATCCGCGGGCTGGAGGTGTTCGAGGCCATGGCCGAGACCGGCTCGGTCGGCGAGGTCGCAAAGCGCCTGGGGATGAGCGCGCCCGCCGTCTCGCAACAGCTCAAGAACCTTACTACCGCCGTGGGTGCGCCGCTGATCGACCAGGGCCGCCGCCCGATGGTGCTGACGCCCGCCGGTCGCCAGTTCCTGCATCATGTCGAGGTCGCGCTGGGGGCGCTGCGCCACGGCCAGCGCGACCTGGTCGCCCCCGATCTCAGCCAGGTCTCCTCGCTGCGCATGGGCGTGATCGAGGATTTCGAGAACGAGGTCACGCCGCTTCTGGCCACGCGGCTGGCCGAGACCATGCAGCATTGCGAGTTCCGCCTGCATACCGGGGCCAGCCACGTTCTGCTGAACCAGGTCGCGGGTGGTGAGCTGGACATCGCGATCTGCGCCGCCGGCCGCAGCACGCCCGCGGGCGCCGTCGCGCATCCGCTGCTGGAGGATCCCTATATCCTCGCCGTGCCGCATGGCACCGATATGGGCGGCGGGCTGAAGGCGCTGGATCATCTGCGCCTCCTGCGCCGCGATCAGGCCCAGGTGATGGGCCAGCAGATCGAGGAGGTGCTGACCCGCCAGGGCCTGACTCCGCCGAATTGGTTCGAGCTGGACTCGAACCAGTCGATCAGCGCGCTGGTCGCGGGCGGCACCGGCTGGACCATCACCACCCCGCTCAGCCTGTTGCGCGCGGGCCGGTTCCGCGACGCCATCGACGCGCATCCCCTGCCCTTCCAGGGCTTCTCCCGCCGCATCGTGCTTTACTCCGGGCCGGATTGGGCGGGCGAGGTTCCGGGCCAGATCGCGGGCCTCGCGCGCGACCTGATCGAAACCCATTTCACCCGCCCCGGCCTTGCCCAGATGCCCTGGCTGGAGGGCAGTTTCCGCAGCCTCGACCCGGCCTGACCCCCGCAAAACCGTCGATCTGAAAAGAAAACGACGCAGCTTTTCTCAATCCGCCCCGAAACGACCCTGCGCAATATCCAGATAAACAACGCTTTTGCAGATACAGTTGTAAATTTATTGACCACATTCGCCTTCCGCGCGAAACTCCGTGACAGGATCGTGACGCTGCGTAACGCCCCCCATTCCCCAATGCCCCACTCTCTGCAAATTTGACAGCAGGGAGTCGGGCCCATCGCGGCCCTCATGTCATCGACCACCGGAACGCACGGGGGCGGCCTCGATCCGCCGCAAGCCACCGGGCAGGCGATGAAACGGTTGGGGAGGCCAGCCAGGAATATCCGCCCGCTTGGGCGAGACGGAAAAGCGCGGAGGCGGCAGACCTGCCGCGCCGTTTGAACTGTGCAAGGCGCGGGACGCGTGACCGGCGAAGGGCTCTTCGCGGATCAGCACCCGGTTCGACGCGCCGATTGCCTGGGATGAGGAACCGGACTGAACGAGGGGGACTACCTTGCCCGACACGACCAAAAAGACGCCCGCCCTGCTGACAGGCGCCCATATCGACTCCGCCAAATACGACGAGATGTATGCCGCCTCGATCAACGACCCCGAAGGCTTCTGGCGCGAGCATGGCCAGCGCATCGACTGGATCAAGCCCTACACGAAGGTCAAGGACACCTCCTTCGCGCATGACGACGTGCATGTGAAATGGTACGAGGACGGCACGCTGAACGTCGCCGCCAACTGCATCGACCGCCACCTTGCCACGCGCGGCGACCAGACCGCGATCATCTGGGAACCGGATGAGCCCGGCGATGACGCGCTGCACATCACCTATAACGAGCTGGCCGAAAAGGTCGGCACCTTCGCCAATGTCCTCAAGGATCTGGGCGTCGAGAAAGGCGACCGCGTCGTCCTCTACCTGCCGATGATCCCCGAGGCCGCCTATGCCATGCTGGCCTGCGCCCGGATCGGGGCGGTCCATTCCATCGTCTTCGCGGGCTTCTCGCCCGACGCGCTGGCCGCGCGCATCAACGGCTCGGGCGCCAAGCTGGTGATCACCTCGGACGGCGCGCCGCGCGGGGGCCGGGTGACGGAACTCAAGGACAACGTCAACAAGGCGCTCCTGCACAACGTGATCGACACCAAATGCCTGGTGGTCAAGCGCACCGGCGGCCAGGTCGCCTGGGTCGGCGGGCGCGATGTCTGGTATGACGATGTCGCCGAACGTGTCGGCGCCGATTGCCCGCCCGAGGAAATGAACGCCGAAGATCCGCTTTTCATCCTCTACACCTCCGGCTCCACCGGCCAGCCCAAGGGCGTGGTGCATTCCACCGGCGGCTACCTCGTCTATGCCTCGATGACGCATGAATATGTCTTCGACTACCACGAGGGCGATGTGTTCTGGTGCACGGCGGATGTCGGCTGGGTCACCGGCCACAGCTATATCGTCTACGGGCCGCTGGCCAATGGCGCGACCACGCTGATGTTCGAGGGCGTGCCGACCTACCCCGATGCGGGCCGGTTCTGGGCCGTCTGCGAAAAGCACAAGGTGAACCAGTTCTACACCGCGCCGACCGCCATTCGCGCGCTGATGGGCAAGGGCCCGGAGCCGGTCGAGAAGCACGACCTGTCCAGCCTCAAGCTGCTCGGCACCGTGGGCGAGCCGATCAACCCCGAGGCCTGGAACTGGTACAACACCCATGTCGGCAAGGGCAGATGCCCCATCGTCGACACCTGGTGGCAGACCGAGACCGGCGGCCACATGATGACGGCACTGCCCGGCGCGCATGAGCTGAAACCGGGGGCGGCGCAAAAGCCGTTCTTCGGGGTCAAGCCGCTGGTGCTGGAACCGACGACGGGCGAGGTGATCGAGGGCAACGATGTCGAGGGCGTACTGGTGCTGGCCGATAGCTGGCCGGGTCAGATGCGCACCGTCTATGGCGATCATGACCGGTTCGTGAAAACCTATTTCTCGGACTACAAGGGCTATTACTTCTCCGGCGACGGCTGCAAGCGCGACGCCGATGGCGATTACTGGATCACAGGCCGCGTCGATGACGTGATCAACGTCTCCGGCCACCGCATGGGCACGGCCGAGGTCGAATCCGCCCTGGTCGCGCATGAAACCGTCTCCGAGGCCGCCGTGGTCGGCTACCCGCACCCGATCAAGGGCCAGGGCATCTATTGCTACGTCACGCTGATGAATGACGAGACGCCTTCGGACGACCTCAAGAAAACCCTCTCCGACTGGGTCCGCAACGAGATCGGCCCGATCGCCAAGCCCGACGTGATCCAATGGGCCCCCGGCCTGCCCAAGACCCGCTCGGGCAAGATCATGCGCCGCATCCTGCGCAAGATCGCCGAGAACGACACCGGCTCGCTCGGCGATACCTCGACGCTGGCCGATCCGTCCGTGGTCGATGACCTGATCGCCAACCGCGCGGAAGGATAGGACATGGACGCCGAGACCCAGACACATCCCGTCAACCTGATCCTGCTCGGGCCTCCGGGCGCGGGCAAGGGCACCCAGGCGCGGATGCTTACCGAGGCGTTTGGCCTGGTCCAGCTTTCGACCGGCGACCTGCTGCGCGAGGCGGTGGCCCAGGGCACGCCCGCGGGCAAGGTCGCCAAGCAGGTGATGGCGGAAGGGCAGCTTGTCTCGGACGAGATCGTGCTGGCCATACTCAAGGACCGCCTTGATCAGCCCGACACCGGCAAGGGCATCATCCTCGACGGCTTTCCCCGCACGGAAGGACAGGCCGAGGCGCTGGACGCGCTGATGCTGGACCGCGGCGCGCCGATCAGCGCCGTGATCAGCCTTGAGGTCGATGACGAGGCCATGGTCGGCCGCATCGCGGGCCGCTACACCTGCGCCGAATGCGGCGAGGGCTATCACGACGACAACAAGCCCCCCGCCAGCGAGGGCGTCTGCGACAAATGCGGATCGACCCAGTTCACCCGCCGCCCCGACGACAACGCCGAGACCGTGCGCACGCGGCTCGGTGCCTATCACATGCAGACCGCGCCGCTGATCGACTATTACGCGCTGCGCGGAAACCTCAAGCCCGTCCCGGCCATGGCGCCGATCGACGATGTTGCGGAGAAGCTGACCCAGATCGTCAAGGAGGTCTCGGACGGCTGACCCGCTTTCAAGAAGCCGATGCCCGCGGGAAACGGGCACCGGCGACGTTCCGGCCCTGGCACGCTTTCCATCACCCGCCGGGGGACCAAAACAAAAGGGAGACTACCTCATGGCAGAGACGCCATCAAACAACGAGTACTGGGCGGCCAATATCCGCCTCGTCACCATTTGCCTGATAATCTGGGCCTTGGTGTCGTTCGGCTTCGGTATCCTGTTGCGCCCGATGCTCTCCGGCATCGCGGTCGGCGGCACCGATCTGGGCTTCTGGTTTGCCCAACAGGGCTCCATCCTCGTCTTTCTGGCGCTGATCTTCTTCTATGCCTGGCGCATGAACAAGCTCGACCGCCAGTATGGCGTCGACGAAGAATAAGGGGCGGAGATTATGGATCAATATACCCTCAACCTGCTGTTCGTGGGCGCGACCTTCGCGCTCTACATCGGCATCGCGATCTGGGCCCGTGCCGGGTCCACGTCCGAATTCTACGCCGCCAACCGCGGCATTCACCCCGTCACCAACGGCATGGCCACGGCGGCCGACTGGATGTCGGCGGCCTCGTTCATCTCGATGGCCGGTCTCATCGCCTTCACCGGCTATGACAACAGCTCGTTCCTGATGGGCTGGACCGGCGGCTACGTGCTGCTGGCGCTGCTGCTCGCGCCCTACCTGCGCAAGTTCGGCAAATTCACCGTGCCGGAGTTTATCGGCGACCGCTTCTACAGCCCGACCGCCCGCATGGTGGCCGTGGTCTGCCTGATCGTGGCCTCGGTGACCTACGTTATCGGCCAGATGACCGGCGTCGGCGTGGCCTTCTCGCGCTTCCTGGAAGTGTCGAACTTCTGGGGCCTGATGATCGGTGCCGCGGTTGTGTTCTGCTACGCGGTTCTGGGTGGCATGAAGGGCGTGACCTATACGCAGGTTGCCCAGTATATCGTTCTGATCACCGCCTACACGATTCCGGCCGTGTTCATCTCGCTGCAACTGACCGGCAACCCGATCCCCGCGCTCGGCCTGTTCTCGGATCACACCGCAAGCGGCGTGCCGCTTCTGGAGCGTCTGGACCAGGTGGTGCAGGATCTCGGCTTTGCCGAATACACCGCCGCGCAGGGCTCGACCCTGAACATGGTGCTCTTCACCCTGTCGCTGATGATCGGCACGGCCGGTTTGCCGCATGTCATCATCCGCTTCTTCACGGTGCCCCGCGTCGCCGATGCCCGCTGGTCCGCCGGTTGGGCGCTGGTCTTCATCGCGCTGCTCTACCTGACGGCCCCCGCCGTTGGCGCAATGGCGCGTCTGAACCTGATCGACACGGTCTACCCGAACGGGACCGCCGAGGAACCGATCGCCTATGATGAGCGTCCCGAATGGATGCGCAACTGGGAGATCACCGGCCTGCTGACCTTCAACGACGCCAATGATGACGGGTTGATCCAGTGGTACAATGACGGCTCGGCAAGCTTCGCCGATACCGCCGAAGCGCGTGGCTGGGAAGGCTCCGAACTGACCGTGAACCGCGACATCCTGGTGCTGGCCAACCCCGAGATCGCCAACCTTCCCGGTTGGGTGATCGCGCTGGTGGCTGCCGGTGGTCTGGCAGCGGCGCTGTCCACGGCTGCGGGTCTGCTCCTGGCCATCTCGGGTGCCATCAGTCACGACCTGATCAAGGGTCAGCTCAATCCGAACATCTCGGAAAAGGGTGAACTGATGTGGGCCCGTATCGCGATGGCCGGTGCCATCGTGGTGGCGACCTACCTGGGTCTGAACCCGCCGGGCTTCGCGGCGCAAACCGTGGCCCTGGCCTTCGGTCTGGCGGCGGCGTCGATCTTCCCGGCGCTGATGATGGGCATCTTCTCCAAGCGCGTGAACAACAAGGGCGCGGTCTGGGGGATGCTGGCAGGTCTGATCGTGACCCTGCTCTACATCTTCCTGCACAAGGGCTGGTTCTTCATCCCCGGCACCGCCAGCTTCGATGACGCCGACCCGCTTCTCGGGCCGATCAAGTCGACCTCGTTCGGTGCCATCGGCGCGCTGATCAACTTCGGTGTGGCCTATATCGTGTCCAACGCGACCGAGGAGCCGCCGCAGGAGATCGTCGACCTGGTCGAGAGCATCCGCGTGCCGCGTGGCGCGGGTGCGGCAGCCGCCGACCACTGAGATGCGCAATGATCCGGGGGCCGCGCCACCATGCGGCCCCCGGAACCCCAAGACCGGCGCATCCTGAGACCCTCGGGATGCGCCGTTTTCCATTTCTTGCCTGATCCGGGACCGATCCATGCCGCTGCCCATCGCCGACATCCTCGCCCGGACGCACCCATATGACAGTCTCGACGCCGATGCGCTGCGCGATCTGGTCGCCCATGTCGGCGAGGCGCGCTTCGAGGCCGATCAACAGATCTATGCCCATGGCGACCGGCTGCCCGCGCTCTACCTGATTGCCGAGGGCCGGGTCGAGGTCAGCGACGAGGCCGGGTCCGTCCTGTCGCAGCTCGGCCCCGGCAATTCCTTCGGCGAACGCGGCCTCTTGCGCGACGGCACCGCCGCGACCTCGGCGCGCGCCACCAACGCGACGGCCCTCCTGTCGATCCCCGCCGATGTGTTCACCGCGCTGGTCGCCGACCATCCAGGTATCGCGCGCTTCTTCGACCGCAGCCGCCCCGCCCGCGCCAAGCGCCAGGACCTGACCACCATGTCGCTGGCCGATGTGATGACCCGCGATCCCCTGACCTGTACGCCCGACACCGCGATCCGGGCCGCCGCGGGCCGGATGCGCGACAACTCCGTTTCCTCGCTGATGGTGATGCGGGACGCGAAGCTTGCCGGTATCCTGACCACCCGCGACCTGACCAACCGCGCCGTCGCGGAAGGGCTGCCGCCCGAGACACCCGTGGCGCAGGTGATGACCCCCGATCCGGTCACCCTGCCGCCCTCGGCGCTGGTCTCGGACGTGCTGCACCGGATGGTGGAACGCCACATCACCCATATGCCCGTGGTCGAGGCGGGCCGCCTTGTCGGCATCCTGACCCAGACCGACCTGACCCGGTTCCAGGCGCAATCCTCGGCCGCGATGATCGGCGAGATCGCGGATGCGTCCTCAATCAAGGATCTCGCGCGGGTCGTCCACGCCATCCCGCAGCTTCTGGTGCAACTGGTCGGCGGTCATAACGCGCACCAGGTCGTCACCCGCCTGATCACCGACATCTGCGACGCCACCACCCGCCGCTTGCTGGCGATGGCCGAAGAGAGGCTCGGCCCCCCGCCGGTGCCCTATCTGTGGCTGGCCTGTGGCAGCCAAGGGCGCCAGGAACAGACCGGCGTTTCGGACCAGGACAACTGCCTGATCCTCCATGACGACATGACCCCCGCGCATGACGCCTATTTCAAGTCGCTGGCCAGGATCGTCTCGGACGGGCTGGATGCCTGCGGCTATTTCTACTGCCCCGGCGACATGATGGCGACGGCGGATCGCTGGCGCCAACCCCTGCGCGTCTGGCGCGAGTATTTCGAGGGCTGGATCGCCTCGCCCGACCCCGAGGCGCAGATGCTGGCCAGCGTCATGTTCGACCTGCGCCCCATCGGCGGCGATGAGAGCCTCTTTGACGGCCTGCAGGATGAGACCTTGCGCCAGGCCTCGGAAAACTCGATCTTCGTGGCGCATATGGTCTCCAACTCGCTCAAGCATCAGCCGCCGCTCGGCCTCTTTCGCGGTTTCGCCACGATCCGCTCGGGCGAGAACAAGAACAGCGTCGACCTGAAACATAACGGCGTCGTGCCGATCGTCGATCTGGGCCGCATCTACGCCCTGCGCGGGCGCCACCGCGCCGCCAATACCCGCGCAAGGCTGGAGGCTGCGATCACCGGCGGGCAGGTCTCGCCCACCGGCGGGCGCGACCTGCTGGACGCCTATGACATGATCGCCGATATCCGCCTCGCGCATCAGGCCGCGCAGATCAGGCGCGGCGAGACGCCCGACAATTTCATGACCCCCACCGACCTTTCCGATTTCGAGCGCAGCCACCTGCGCGACGCCTTCGTGGTGGTCAAGACGATGCAATCCGCCGCCGGCCAGGGCCGCGGCATCCTCAGCTAGACGCGGAAGGAACGCGCATGTTCTTCACCCTCATTGCCGTTTTCATCGCCGGGATCGGCGGCGCGGGGCTTGCCATGCTCCTGCGCATGACCTTCCGGGGACGCCTGCCCGCCTGGATCACGCCCCTCTTCGCGGGCGGGGCCATGATCGCGGCGACGGTCTCGACCGAATATACCTGGTTCGACAACCAGGTCGGCAACCTGCCCGAGGGGATGGAGGTCATCGTTTCGCGCGAACACACCGCCTGGTACCAGCCCTGGACCTTTGTGCGCCCCTATGTAAACGGCTTCATCGCGCTCGACCGCGCCTCGATCCGCATGAATGACGCGCTACCCGGCGTGCAGCTGGTCAACCTCTATGTCTATGGCCGGTGGGCCGCGATCACCGAGGTGCCGATGGCCGTCGATTGCGAGGCGGGCCGCCAGATGACCCTGATCGACCAGCCCGACCTGACCGAAGCGGCGCTTGGCGAGGACGCGCGCTGGAACGCCATGCCCGAAGGCGACCCGCTGCGCGCGGCCCTCTGCGACGAGGCATAACCGAAAGGCCGCCCGATGCTCACCCATCTCAGCCTCCGCCTGCGCATCTTCCTCTTTTTCGCGCTGCTGGCGCTTGGCGGGGCGGCGCTGGTGGTGGGCGGCATGGTGCTCGGCTACATGCGGCTCGGCGATCCCGACGCCCTGCCCGCGTTCATCGTCGCGGGGCTGGTGGCATCGCTGGCCATTATCGGGCTGACAACCTGGGTCTGGGTCAAGTTCGACGAACATGTCGCCCGCCCGGTCGAGCAGCTGGCCGCCGAGATGCGGGCCCGCGCCCATGCCGATGTGGAAACCGGCATCGACCACGCACCCGCGCGCTATCTGGGCGATCTGGCCCCCGCCGCCGCCGCCGTCGCCGATCACCTGACCGAAACCCGCAACGCCATGGCGATGGAGGTGGGCCGCGAAACCGCCAAGCTGTCGCGCGAAAAGGCCCGGCTCGAGGCGCTCTTGGCAGGCTCGCCCGATGGCGTCCTCTTCTGCACGCCCGAGCATAATATCGCGCTTTACAATGCGCAGGCGGGCCGGGTTCTGGGCGATACCGAGGCACTCTCCCTCAACCGTCCGCTCTCGGACCTGCTGCTGCCAGGCCCGATCCTGCAAGCCTATGACCGGCTGCGCGACCCCGCAACGGCCGAGGACCGCGCCGACATCCTCTGCGCCACCGTCGAGGGCACCCGCCTTTTGGAGGCGCGCCTGCACCTGATGCACCTTGAGGGCCAGGAAACCGAGGCCCCCGGCTATGTCCTGCGCCTGCGCGACCAGGGCCGCGGCCTTCTGGTGCAGGCGCAACGCGCGCATCTTCTGAACGACCTGCTGGAAGGCGTGACCGAGGCGCTGCCGACCCTCCCCGACTCCGCCCGCGCCGACCTCACCGCGCTGACCGCCCGCATTCGCCGCGAGAAATCCGAGACCGACGCCAAGTGGTGGCCGCTGGAGGCGCTGCCCGCCCAGACCCTGGCCACCGGGTTGCGCGCACGGCTCGCCCGCAAGGACTTCCCCCTGACCGATGACATCGCCGATCTGCGGATGCGCTTTGACGGCTTCGCGGCGGTGCGCCTGCTGGAACAACTGGCGCTGGCTTGGGCGGGCGCGGGCGCGACCGGCTTTCACCTCTCGGTTTCCATCGCCGATTCCATGACCGCGATGGTCACGCTTTCGGCCACCGGCCCCACGCCCACGCCGGACAAGATCGCCCAGTGGCTCGCCGCGCCGCTGACCCCTGGCTTTACTCGCTTCTCGGGCCGCGACGTGGTGCTGTTCCACGGCACCCGCGTCACGGTCGAGCCCGCCTCGGATGGCCGCGCCTCGCTGCGCTTCCCCCTGCGCCTGTCGCTTTCGGGCAGCCGGACCGGCCCCGCCGCGATGCGCTACGATTTCGACCTGCTCCATGCCCGCCTGCCCGATCAGCTATCGGAAGCGCGCCTGCGCCAGCTCGATTTCGTGATCTTCGACACCGAGACCACCGGCCTCAACCCGCAGGTGGACGAGATCTGCCAGATCGCCGCCGTGCGCGTCGTCAATGGCAAGCTGCAACCGGGCGAGCGTTTCGACCTGCTCGTCAATCCGGGCCGCAAGATCCCGCCCGCCTCGACCGCCGTGCATCATGTCACCAACGAGATGGTGGCCGACGCGCCGGACGTCTCGCAGGCCCTCACCCGGTTCCACCGCTTCGCGGGCGGCTGTCCGCTGGTGGCCCATAACGCGCCTTTCGACATGGCCTTCCTGCAACGCCGCGAATCCGAGATCGGCCTGCGCTTTGATCAGCCGATCCTCGATACAGTGCTTTTGTCGGCCATCCTCTTCGGCGGGTCGGCGGAACATACCCTCGATGCGCTCTGCGACCGTCTGGCCATTGGCATTCCCGAACAGGACCGCCATACAGCCATCGGGGACGCAATCGCCACGGCGACGGCCTTTGCCAAGATGATCCCGATGATGGAGGCGGCAAGCCTGCCGACATTGGGCCAGGCCATCGCGGCCTTCGACCGGCACGCCAGGTTGATCCGTCACCTGAACTGACCGCCCCTTGAGGACGAGGATACCCGATATGGCCCGTGAGCCGCTCTACAAAAAGGCCGAAGCCGAGATGCTGCGCCGGATCAGGTCCGGCACATGGCCCGAGGGGATGCGCCTCGGCAATGAATTCGAGCTGGCCGAGGAGTTTGGCGTCAGCCAGGGCACCATGCGCCGCGCGCTGATGACGCTGGAGGGCATGGGGCACCTGCACCGCAAGCCCGGTCGCGGCACCATCGTCGCGCGCCCCGCCGCCCCCGTAACCGACGCCCCGGACATCGACCGTCTGCGCGGCCCGGATGGCGCGGCCCTGGATTTGGAGGTCTTCCGCAGCCGCCATGCCACCCGCGGTCCGGACGCAGGCGAACACGCGCTTTTCGGCCCCGGTCGGCTGCATGACTATGCCCGCACGCTGAAATCCGGCGGTGCCCGCTTCGCGCTGGAGGAGTTGCACATCCCCGTTTCGATTGCGCCCGAGGCGTCGGAAGACCTGCCCGCCGATCTGGCCGACATCCTTGACGCGCTTGGGCTGACGGCCTCCCGCGTCGAGGACAGGCTGCACGCCGAGGAAACCAGCATGTCCGACGCCGTGGCCCTCTCGGTCGACCGCCACACCGCGCTTTTGTGCCTGACCCGCGTGGCCTACGACAGCTACGGCGCTGCGATCATCCGGCAGGTGCTGCGCATGGCAGGGCCTGCCGGCTACGGCGTGACGCTTGGCGGTTAGCGCGCCTGACCCATCAAGGCGTTCATGACCTCCGGCTCATCCATCAGCGCCAGGAATTCCGGCGTCACCATCTTCGATGTCGAATAGGACAGCGACCCGCATTCGGAGGATGCGGCAAAGACCACATCCGACATCATCACCTCCGGCACATTCGCGCCCAGGTCCAGCAGCGTGGTGATTTCTGTCGCGCTGATCTCCTCCAGCGCGGTGATATAGTCCTCCAGCATGTCCGGCCCGCCACCCTCTTCCAGCCGGGCCATGAAACAGCGCCGGTTGTCGCTGAAATCGGGCGCGTCCTCGGGCGGTGTCAGGATCGGCACGAAGCGGGGGTCGATCGAGGCATAGAAGGCGAGGCTCTGCGCCTCCATCGCCGCGACGGCATCGGCCAGCCGCGCCTCCTGGTCGGCGGTCTGCGCCAGCGCGGGCGCGGTCATCAGCGCGAGGGCAAGGAACGGGCGGAACATGGCGGTCTCCTGACGATGCGGACGGGTCTGCATCCTCCCTCCGCGCCGCGCGCCGATCAAGACGTCGCGCAGGTCATCCGGCGATCGAGGCGGCGCCCCGCCGACACTGGCGTAGGGTGGGCAGTTCTGCCCACCAACCGCCGCCAAAAAACGGACAAACCTGTCAGAAATACCCGACTACCCCGGTCAAATCCCGTCGATGCAGACGTATTTCGTATCGAGGTAATCCTCCAGCCCCTGGCTGCCGCCCTCCTTGCCCATCCCGCTTTCCTTGACGCCCCCGAACGGGGCCTCAACCGTGGTGATCAGGCCCGAGTTGATGCCGATCATGCCATAATCCAGCCCCTCGTTCAGACGGAAGGCGCGCCCCAGATCTTGTGAATAGGCATAGCAGGCCAAACCAAACTCGGTGTCGTTGGCCAGCTTGATGACCTCCTCCTCGCTGTCGAAGCGGAAGACCGGGGCAAGGGGGCCGAAGATCTCTTCCCTGGCGAACATCATGGCCTGCGTCGCGGCGGTGATGATCGTCGGCTTGAAGAAGCTGCCGCCCTTGTCATGCCGCGCGCCGCCGGTGACGACCTCGCCGCCCTTCTGCCTGGCGTCCGAGATGAATTCTTCAACCTTTTCAACGGCATTCATGTCGACCATCGGCCCCTGATCGACGCCCTCCTCCAGCCCGTTGCCGACCTTCAGCGCTTCGGTCTTCTCCACCAGCCTGGCCACGAAGGCATCGTGAATCCCCGCCTGGACATAGAGCCGGTTGGCACAGACACAGGTCTGCCCCGCATTGCGGAATTTCGACGCCATCGCGCCCTCGACGGCCTTGTCCAGATCGGCGTCGTCGAACACGATAAAGGGCGCGTTGCCACCAAGCTCCATCGAAACTTTCTTAACAGTATCAGCGCTTTGGCGGATCAGCTCCTTGCCCACCTCGGTCGAGCCGGTGAAGGTGATCTTGCGCACGGCGGGGCTGTCCATCATCGCGCCCGCGATCTTGCGGGCGGACCCCGTGACCACGTTCAAGACGCCCTTCGGGAAGCCGACCTCCTCGGCCAGCGCGGCCCAGGCCAGCCCCGAATAGGGCGTCGCGGTCGCGGGTTTGGCCACCACGGTGCAGCCCACGGACAGCGCCGGTCCGATCTTGCGCGCCAGCATCGAGGAGGGAAAATTCCACGGCGTGATCATGCCGACGACGCCCACGGGATGGCGCGTCACCAGGATGCGGCGGCCATTGACGCCTGCCGGAACGATCTCGCCCTTGGCGCGGCGGGCTTCCTCGGCGAACCATCTAATGTATTGCGCACCAATGGTAATTTCGCCCTTCGCCTCGGCCAGCGGCTTGCCCATCTCGACCGTCAGAAGCTCGGCCAGGTCATCGGCATTGTCCATCAGGGCATCGTGCAGCTTCCACAGCAGACCGACGCGGGACATCAGGTCCATCGCGGCGAAATCGGGAAAGGCGGCCTGCGCCGCGTCAATCGCGCGCGCGGTCTCGGCCCCGCCCGCGTTCGGAACCGTGCCGATCACGTCGCCGGTGGCCGGGTTGGTCACGTCGATGGTTTCGCCGCTATCGGCACCCACCCACTGACCATTGATGAAATTGCCCTCACGCAACCAGGTGTTGTATCCGCTCATGTCATCTCTCCCATGATCTTGGCCACATCCAGCATCCTGCAGGAAAAGCCCCATTCATTGTCATACCAGCCGAAGACGCGCAGCATGCCGCCCTTTGACCGCTTGATCTCAGGCCCCGCCACGATCAGCGATTCCGGCCTTTGCCGCAGGTCCGACGACACCAGCGGCTTGTCGGTATAGCCGATCACGCCGCCCGCGCGGGCCAGATGCGCGCGCACATCCTCTGCCTGCGGCCTGTCGCGCAGGATCACCGCCAGATCGACGCAGGACACGGAGGCCGAGGGCACCCGCACGGCGGACCCGGTGATGCGCCCGGCCAGATGCGGCAGCACGACATCGACCAGTTGCTCGGCGCTGGTGGTCGTCGGCACCATCGACAGCGCGGCGGCGCGGCTGCGGGCGGGGTTGGCCATCGGCATGTCAACGGTCGGCTGGCTGCCTGTGTAGCAATGCACCGTCGTCATCAGCGCGGTTTCCAGGCCCCAGGCATCATCCAGCACGCGGGCCAGCGGGGCCAGCGCGTTGGTGGTGCAGGAGGCGTTCGAGACGATGCGATGTGCAGGTGTCAGCTTCTCGTCATTCGCGCCAAGCACGACGGTCAGGTCGGCATCCGTTTCAGGCCCCGAGACCAGCACCCGCGCCGCGCCCGCCGCCAGCCCCTGCTCCGCAATCGCACGATCCGTGGCGCGTCCGGTGCATTCCATCAGGATATCGACGCCGGTGAGGTTCAGTTGCGCCAGGTCGGGCTGTTGCGTGAAGGGGATGCGGTGGCCCGCGGCGATCATGGCACCGGGCTCGACCTCGACGCCACCGGGGAAGGGCCCGAAAACGCTATCATATTCAAAGAGGTAGGCGCAGGTCTCCAAGGGCGCGATATCGTTCACGCCGACAATCTCGACCTCGGGCCAGGCGTCAGAGATCAGCCAGGCGCGCAGCACCGACCGGCCGATCCGCCCGAACCCGTTGATGACAACCCTGATCTTCGCCACGTGACTGCCCCCGAGGATGACCGCAGCGCAGTGATGCCTGCCGCCCGAGGAAGGTGCAACCCGCGATCGTCGCGGACCGCGCGGGAGCCTTCAGTTGCCCTGCCGCGCGCCTGCGCCCGACCAGTGAACGCCCGCGGCGGGCAGCAGGTGGCCCTGGAACTCCACCGGATCGGGGCCGTGGTTGAACAGGAACACGCGCCCGCCCGCCTGCCTGCGCCGCACGCCCTCGGGCATCTCCAGCGCGGTAAGGCCCGCATCGGTCAGCAGGCGGGTCAGGATGCAGCCGAGGAAACCCGCGTCGGGCCAGCCACCGAGGTAATAGCGGCCGTTTTCGCCCATGATGACGGCCTCTCCATCGGCGGTGGTCATCTGCACCGGGGCGGAGCCTTCCAGGATTTCGCGCCAGCCGGTGATGTGGCCCAGATGCGCCGAGGGGATGGGCATGTCGGGCCGCAGGCTTTCCACCCGCGCGACGGTCACGTCGAGGCCGGGAATGGCGGGCGGCAGCGGGACGGGGATGGACATCTCTGCCGTCTTGCAATTGGTGCGGGGGCCGAACATCGCCTGCGCGCCGCTGGCCGTGATGGCGTCGAACAGGCGCGGCGGCACGCATTCCAGCCCCGGCACCAGGACGAGGTTGTAGCCGCCCAGATCCGCGCAATCCGGCGGCACGATGTCGATGGATTGGCCCAGTTTGCGCAGTCCGCGATAGATCTCGAAGACCAGCCGGAAGTAGTCCAAGCCCTTGCCCTGCGGCTGCACCGCCCACGACCAGGCGGAGGCATAGTTGAAGACCAGCGCGACGGGGGCCTGGCCGGCCTCGACCTCAGGCAGATCGGCCAGTTCCGACGCGACCTCTGCCGCCTCGTGGAAGGCGGGGGCCGGGGCGCTGTCGGGGCGCAGCATCCCGGCGTGCATCTGCTCCTGCGCGAAGGGGGCCTGCCGCCAGCGGAACCAGGCGACGCATTCGGCACCGTGGGCAAAGGCCTCCCACGCCCAGAACCGGGCCATGCCGGGCAGTGGCGCGGGGTTGTGCGGGGCCCAGTTCACCGGGCCGGGCTGTTGTTCCATCACCCACCAACGCCCGTGTCCGACCGTCCGATAGAGATCGTGATGAAACGCCTGGAAATCCGGGTCGCCCTGGCGGGCGTAGCGGCGTTTGTGCGCCGCGTCGTCCTCCAGCCGGTCCTCAAGGAAGCCAAGCGGATAGCTGTCCCAGGTGGCGATCTCCATCTGGCGGCCAAGCGCGTAATGGTCGAATTCGGTGATCCGGCCCATGTAGTTATGGCTGATCGGCGCATCGGAATGGGCGCGGATGGCAGCGACCTGGGGGGCGTTGAACCGCGCCACCTGGTCCGAGCAGAAGCGGCGGAAGGCCAGCGCATGGGCGGGGTTGGGTTCGGTCACGGTCAGGTTGGGCAGGTCTATGTCGTCGAAACTGTCATAGTCCATCGACCAGAACACATTGCCCCAGGCCCGGTTCAGCGCGTCCGGCGACTGGTAACGTTGCGCGCACCAGTCGCGGAAGGCGCGGGTGGCGGCATCGGAATAGGAGATCACCGTGTCATGGCAGCCATATTCGTTATCGGTCTGCCACGCCGCGACATGGGGGTTGCGCCCATATCGCTCGGCCAGCAGGCGGGCGATGCGCACGGCCTCCTCGCGGTAGCCATCATGGCTGAAGCAGTAATGTCGCCGCGATCCGAACTTGCGCGGGTGGCCCATCGCGTCGATGGCCAGCATGTCGGGGTGACGCGCCAGCATCCAGCGCGGCGGCGTCGCGGTCGGCGTGCCGAGCACGACCTTCAACCCTGCCGCGCCGAGCGTGTCGATCGCCCGGTCCAGCCAGTCGAAGCGCAGATCGCCGGGGGCGGGTTCCAGCCGCGACCAGGCGAACTCGCCGATGCGCACCCAGGTCAGGCCGATCCCGGCCATGCGCGCGGCATCTTCGGCCCATTGCGCCTCGGGCCAATGTTCGGGGTAGTAGCAAGTCCCAAGCGTGCGTTTCACAAGATCACCCGGTGTTCTTTCTGCCCCTCGGCCACGTCGCGCGCGACGAAGACCTGTCCTGCCAGCGGCTCCCGCGCCATGCGGTCCGCGCCCATCCCCTGCCGCGCCGTGGTGATGTAGAGGTCACACCCGCCGAAGGCCGGACAGGAGGGTTGGCTGGTGGGCAGGGTCACGTCGCGCAGTCGGGTGCCATCGGGGCCGTAGCAACGGACGCGGGCGCTGCCCCATTCGGCGCACCAGAAATTGCCCCCCGCGTCGATCACCGCGCCGTCGGGGTTGGGGCCATCGGGGCCGTGCTCCAGGTAGATCTCAGGGTCGCCCTCGGGCCAGCCCTGTTCGCCCAAGCGCTGCCGCCAGACGGTGCCGCGCCCGGTGTCGGCGAAATGGGCGTGGGTGCCATCGGGGCTGAAACAGATCGCGTTGGTGATGGTGATCTTGTCGAAAAGCCTGCGGGTCTCGCCGCGATGATAGCGGTAAATCGCACCGGCCTCGGGTTCCGCATGTTTGCCCATGGTGCCAATCCAGAACCCGCCCCAGGGGTCGGCGCGGCCATCGTTGGAGCGCGTTACCGGGTTGTCGGCCTCCAGCGGCGCGATCTGTTCCTGCCTGCCGGTTTCAAGGTCGAAGCGGATCAGGTCGCGTTCGGTGGCGATCAGAAGCATCGTGTCATCAATCCACCCGGCGGCGGAAACGTGGCGGTCGAATTGCCATTCGCGGCCCTGCGTCAGCAGCCGTTTGCCGGTGATGTCAAACCAGTAGAGCCGGTTGAGAGACGGATGCCAGAGCGGCCCCTCGCCGAGGTCGCATGTGCGGGGGTCGAAGACGTTTACCTTCATCCGGCGGCCTCATCGAAGGCGGCGACGATCGTGTTGGCGCGCGCCGTGACCTCATCCACTGACAGGCCGGGCGTGTAGAGCGCGGTGCCGATGCCGAAGCCGCTGACGCCCGCGCGCCACCAGTCGGCGAAGTTCTCGGCCCCCGCGCCACCGACCGCGAAAACCTCGCAATCGGGCGGCAGCACCGCGCGCATCGCCTTGACGCCAGCGGGCCCGATCAGGCTGGCAGGGAAGATCTTGAGGCCGTCGGCCCCGGCCTGAAGGGCGGCGAAACACTCGGTCGGGGTCATCACACCGGGCCAGCTTTGCAGGCCCCGCCGCCTGGTCTCGGCGATTACGTCACGGTCCATGTTGGGCGAGACGATGAGCTTGCCGCCCGCCTCCGCAACGCGGGCCACATCCTCCACGCTCAACACCGTGCCAGCCCCGATCAGCGCCTCCTCCCCATGCGCGTTGGCCATTGCGGCGATGCTCTCGAACGGGTCGGGCGAGTTCAGCGGCACCTCGATCCGGGTGATGCCAGCGGCGATCAGCGCGGCGCAGGTGGGTTTGGCCTCGGCGGGTGTGATCCCGCGCAGGATGGCGATCAGGGGGCGGCTCATGCTTGTCCCTCCTTCAGGATGCGATAGGCGCGGCGCAGGCCGTTCAGCGTCAGGGCGTCGCCCTCGACCGTTTTGGCCATCGCGCCTTGCGAGGTGAGGGCGCGGGCGTAGAGCGCCGACAGCGCGGGCGCGCCGCAGATCAGGATGTCGCGGCCCAACCAATAGGGGCGCGTCGCGGCAAGCTCGGCCCCGATGAGAAGCCCGGAGAGGCGCCCGCGCGCCTGCGCCGCGTCCTGGTCGGTCAACAGGTCGCCCGCGCGGATACCAAAGAGCGCATGGGCCAGTTTCTCGGGCCGCGACAGGGTTTCCGAAAGCGCGGCGTCGAAAGCATCGGCATCGGGCGCATCGGCCTTGACCGAATGGCGCAGGACGGATTGGTCCGAGAGCAGCGCGAAAAGCTCGCCGGTCATCACGGTCTGGAAACTGACGACCTCCCCGGCGCTGATATGGGCCCATTTGGTGTGGGTGCCGGGCAGGCAGATGACACCGTCGAAATCGGGCGCCTCCGTCAGCGCGCCGAGGATCTGGGTCTCCTCGCCGCGCATCACATCGGGTGGGGCGGCTTGGGAAAGTCCCGGCAAGATCAACACATTGAGGCGGGGATCGGTGGTGGGCGCGGCTGTCAGGCCGGTCTCGGCGGGCTTGCAGGGGACCGGTTGATAGGCGGCCTCACACCAGCCCTGACGGGCACCGACCATACCGCAGGCCAGAACCGTGACGGGGCTATCGCCAAGCCAGGGCCCGATCAGCCGCAGCAGCGCGGGCTCGAACCCGTCACGATCCAGCCCGCCCATGCCGTCACCGGATTGCGCGCGGTCCAGCACCTCGCCGCCCGGCCCCATCGCCCATGCGCGCAGCTGCGAGGTGCCCCAATCCACCGCGATCCAGTCGAGAGAGTCCATGTCGTTCACCCCGTCGTGACCACGCCGCCATCTATGACAAGCATTTGACCTGTCATCATTTTCGACGTGTTCGAGGCCAGGAACAAGACGCCGCCGACGATATCCGCAGGCTCCAGCGTGTCCTTGAGGCATTGCCGCGCGACATGGGCCTCCAGCGCGTCGGGCGTGACCCAGAGGTCCTTTTGCTTCTGCGTCAGAACCCACCCCGGCGCCAGCGCGTTGACGCGGATGCGGTCGGGGCCGAATTCGCGGGCGAGGCTGCGGGTCATCGCGGTGATCGCCCCGTTCGCCGTGGTGTAGGCGGGATAGCCGGCGTTGCCCATCATGTAGGAGATCGAGGAAAAGTTGATGATCGCGCCGCCGCCCGCCGCTTTCATGCCCGGCATGACGGCCTGGCAGGCGAAGAAATATGCCTTGAGATTAATGGCTTGCATCCAATCCCAGAACTCCTCGGTGACGTCCTGCGCAGAATGGCGCTTGTCATTCGCCGCGTTGTTCACCAGCGCGGTGATGGGGCCATGGGCCTTGGCGGCCTGGTCCATGCAGGATTTCAAGAGGTCGATATTGGTGATGTCGCATTGCAGGAAGAGCGGCCGGTTGCCGGTCTTCTTCTCCATTTCCTCAACGAATTCAGAGGCATCCGAGCGCTGCACGAAGGCCACTTTCGCCCCTTGGCGCAGGAAGCCTTCGGTCAGGTCGGCCCCGATGCCGGAGCCGCCGCCGGTGATGAAGACGGAGGCCCCGTCAAGGTCTGGATAGGTCGGGTCGGTCATCTCATTCCTCCTCGAAAGTCGCCATGCACCATGCGTACACCCCCCGATGCACCCCCTGTGCAGACATGAGCCTGTTTCGCCGCGCCTTCGGCGCGTCGACCGGTTGGGGGGCCAGCCCCCCAAACCCCCCGGGATATTTTCGGAACAAAGAAGAGGGGCGGGGCGGGGCGGGGTCAATGGCTTTCGCGTGTCACGGGGCGTGTGTCCTTGCCAACGAGGAAGTCCAGATCGGCCCCCCTGTCTGCCTGCAAGACGGTATCGACATAGAGCCTGGCATAGCCCCGGTCATAGCGCGGCGGGTCGGGGGCCCATGCGGCGCGGCGGGTCGCTAGCTCCTCGTCGCTGACCAGCAGATCGAGCGTGCCGGTCTTGGCCGAGATGCGGATGCGGTCGCCGGTCTGCACCAGCGCCAGGGGTCCGCCCGCGTTGGCCTCGGGCGCGACATGCAAGATGACGGTGCCATAGGCGGTGCCGGACATGCGGGCATCCGACACGCGCACCATGTCGCGCACGCCCTGTTTCACCAGCCGCGCCGGGATCGGCATGTTGCCGACCTCGGGCATGCCGGGATAGCCCTTGGGGCCGCAGCCTTTCAGGACCAGGATCGTGTCCGGCGTCACGGGCAGGTCATCGCGGTCGATATTGGCCTTGAGATCCTCGATACTCTCGAAGACATAGGCTTCGGCCTCGTGCTCCAGCAGCGCCTCGGTGGCGGCGGAGGGCTTCACGATGGCCCCGTCGGGGGCGAGGTTGCCGCGCAGCACGCGCAACCCGGCGGCAGGTTTCAGGGGGTCGTCGAAGGGGCGGATCACGTCGCGGTTCCAGCATTCGGCACCGTCGGCATAGGCCGCGATGTCACCGCCGAGGACGGTCCGGGAGGCGCGGAGGAGGTCGCCCAGTTCCTTGAGCACCACGGGCATGCCGCCCGCGTAGCAGAAATCCTCCATCAGGTATCTGCCCGAGGGCATGCAGTTGACCAGGAGGGGAATGTCGCCGCCGATCTCGAAATCCTTGAGGGTCAGATCGACCCCGACCCGGCCCGCCAGCGCCAGAAGATGCACCACGGCATTGGTCGAGCCACCGACGGCGGCATTGGCGAGGATCGCGTTTTCAAATGCGGCGCGGGTCAGGATGTCGGAGGGTTTGAGGTCTTCATCCACCATTTCCACGATACGCTTGCCGGTCAGATGGGCCAGCGCCATGCGGCGGGCATCGACGGCGGGCAGGGCGGCGTTGGTGGGCAGGCACAGGCCCATCGCCTCGACGATTGAGGCCATGGTGGAGGCGGTGCCCATGGTCATGCAGACACCCTTGGAGCGGCTCATGCCGGATTCGGCGGCCATGAAATCCTTGAGCGTCATGTCGCCCGCGCGCACGGCCTCGGAAAACTTCCACACATCCGTGCCCGAGCCGATATCGTTGCCCTGCCACTTGCCGTTCAGCATCGGGCCGGAGCTGACCACGATGGCGGGCAGATCGACGGAGGCCGCCCCCATCAACTGACCCGGCGTGGTCTTGTCGCAGCCGCCAAGCAGCACGACGCCGTCGATGCCATAGGCGCGGATCGATTCCTCGACATCCATCGCCAGCAGGTTGCGAAACAGCATCGCGGTGGGTTTCATCTGGGTCTCGCCCAGGCTCATCACCGGGAATTCGACGGGGAAACCACCGGCCTCCCAGACGCCGCGCTTGACGCCCTCGGCAAGCTCGCGCAGGCCGGAATTGCACGGCGTCAGTTCCGACCAGGTATTGCAGATGCCGATGACGGGCCGCCCGTCGAAGGCGTGATCGGGAAAGCCCTGGTTCTTCATCCAGGAGCGGTGGATGAAGCCGTCCTTGTCGGATTTGCCGTACCAGGCCTGGCTTCTGCGGGGTTTTTTGGTCACTGTTGGAACGCCTCCGGCGGGAGTATTTTTTACCAAGAAGATGATGTCAGGCGGCCTGTCTGAGCTGCGCCCAATCGGGCAGCCAATGCCCATGGGCCGCGCGCAGATCGTCAATGAGGGCGCGGATCTGGCGCAGGTCAAGCTCGGCCGCCGTATGCGGGTCCATCATCGCGGCATGGGTTATGTGGTCGGGGTTCTGGTCGATCAGCGCGCGGACGGTCAATTCCTGTACGTTGATCTGGCTGCGCATCAGCGCGACAAGCTGCGGCGGGATGTCCGTCACGACGCTTGGCTGCACGCCACCCGCATCGACCAGGCAGGGGGTTTCGACCGCAGCGCCCAGGGGCAGTTGCGGGATCTGGCCGGTATTGGGCAGGTTGCCATAGGCGACATAGGCCGTGTCGGTGGTGATCGCGTTCATGATCTCGGCGGCAAACTCATGGCTTTTGGGCACCGCGATCTCGCTGGCCGATTGCAGGGCTTTCGCCTGTTCCTTCCACGCGGCCTGCTGCTCGACGCAGCGCTTGGGGTATTCATCAAGCGGGATGCCGAACTGGTCGATCAGGTCGTCGCGGCCTTCCTTGATGAACCACGGCACGTATTCGGCGAGATGCTCGGAGCTTTCGGTGCAGAAATAGCCCAGGTGTTCCATCACCTCGTAGCGCAGCGTGTTGGGGCAGCGCGGCATCAGGAGGGGCGGTTTGGGCAGGCGGCCCGCGCGGTAGCCGTCGGAAAGGCGCGGGTAGAGGCTGTTGCCGCGCACATCCTCAAGCTTGAGGAAGAAGGCGACATGGTTCACGCCCGCGACCATGTAGCGGAAATCGGCCTGATCCATGTCGAGGTCATGGGCCAGTTCCTGCACGGTGTTCTGCACCGAATGGCAGAGGCCGACCTGTTTGATCTGCGGGTAGCGTTCGGCCAACGCCCAGGTGTTGATCGCCATCGGGTTGACGTATTGCATGAGCAGCGCGTCGGGGCAGAGGGCGGCCATATCCTCGGCCACGCGCCACAGATGCGGCACCGTGCGCAGGCCGCGCATGATGCCCCCCACCCCGAGCGTGTCGGCGATGGTCTGGCGCAGGCCGTAGCGCTTCGGCAGGTCGAAATCGGTGATCGTGCAGGGGTCATAGCCGCCGATCTGGAAGGCGGTGACGACGAAATCGGCGCAGTCCAGTGCGCGCCGTTGGTCGGTGGTGGTCTCGACCGTCGCGCCGGTGCCCATGGTGGCGATCATCTTCTTCGCCACGGCCTCGGATTCGGCCAGCCGGGTTTCGTCGATATCCATCAGGGCGATGGTCGCGTCTTTCAGGGCATCGAAGTGGAGCATGTCGCCGACGATGTTCTTCATGAAAATCGTCGATCCTGCGCCGATGAAGGCAAGTTTGGTCATTTTACGGCCCCCAGTGTCAGACCTGCGATGAAGTGTTTCTGCATGGCGAAGAACATCGCCACGGGCGGGATGGCGGCGACGATGGAGCCGGCGCTCATCAGGTGGTATTGCGCCACGAACTGGCTGTTGAAGCTGGTGATGCCGGCGGTGACGGGCTGCGCCTCGGGGCCTTGGGTCAGGACGATGGCCCAGAAATAGTCGTTCCAGATGAAGGTGAAGATCAGCACGGCAAGCGCCGCGATGGCCGGGCGCATGAGCGGCAGGACGACAAACCAGAAGATGCGCCATTCGGCGACGCCCTCGACCCGCGCGGCCTCGATCAGCTCGACCGGCAGGGCCTTGATGAAGTTGCGCATGAAGAGGGTGCAGAACCCGGTCTGGAACGCGATGTGAAAGAGGACGAGACCCAGCTTGGTGTCGTAGAGGTTGAGGCTGACGGTCAGGTCGCGCACCGGCACCATCAGGATCTGGAAGGGCACGAAATTGCCCGCGATGAACATGAAGAAGATCAGCAGGTTGCCCTTGAACCGGTAGATGCCGAGCGCGAAGCCCGTCATGCACGAGAGCGCCACCGCGCCGACCACCGTGGGGATGGTGATCATCAGCGAGTTCAGCATGTAGCGCGGCATGTCGCTTTCAAAGAACACGCGGCCATAATTGGTGAACAGGTTGAACGAGGACGGCCAGCCCCAGAAATTGCCTTGCGTGAAATCGGTCAGGGGCCGGATGGAGAAGGACGCCACGGCGATCAGCGGCAGGAGCCACAGGATCAGTGCGATGGGCAGGAAGACCTGGTAGGTGACGCGCACCGCCTCGCTGCGTTTCTGGATCGGGGTGGGGAACATGTCTTTGGCCCTCTCAGGTGCGCGCGGGGCGTTCGTCACGCCACATGGAGTAGAGGAAATAGGCGATGAAGATCAGCATGATCAGGAACAGCACCACCGCGATGGCCGAGCCGTACCCCATGCGGAACCCGTATTCGCTGAGCGCCTGTTCGAACATGTAGAAGCTGAGCACGCGGGTCGAGCCGAAGGGGCCGCCATTGGTCATCACGGAAATCAGGTCGAAGCTGCGCAGCGCGCCGATGATGGTGACGACAAAGGCGATGAAGGTCGCCGGGCGCAGTTGCGGCAGCACCACATGCCACAGCATCCGCCAGCCCTTGGCGCCGTCCAGCCGCGCCGCCTCGACCTGTTCGGGGTCCACGGCGTTGAGGCCCGTGAGGTAAAGGATCATGCAATAGGCCGTCTGCGGCCAGAGACCGGCGGCGATGATGCCGTAGGTGGCCAGCGTCGGATCGCCCAGGATGTTCAGTGTGTCGAACCCCAGGCCGCCCAGGATCGTGTTCAGCAGGCCCCCGCGCGGCAGGTAGAACCAGGTGAAGACCAGGCCCACGACGACCTGGCTGATCACGAAGGGGAAGAAGAAGAGCGACTTGTAGAGGCGGATGCCGGTGACGGTCTGGTTGAGGAAAAGCGCGATGAAGAGGCCGCCGGGAATGGCCAGCAGGTAGAGCGCCAGCCACTTGACGTTGTTCCACAGCGAGACCTCGAAGGCGCGGTCGCTCATCAGCTCGCGGTAATTCTGCAGGCCCACGAACTCGCCCCGTTCGCTGAGATCGCCCAACCCGTTCCATTCATAGGCCGAGATCTGGAAGCTCTGGAAAATCGGAATGATGACGTAGACGGAAAAGAACAGCAGCCCCGGCAACAGGAAGAGGATCGGCGTGACGATCATCTTGTTGCGCTGCATCCATGTCTGCTGTGACGCGGCGGTGGCCATGTCGGTATCCCCTCCCCTGGGCAACGCATTCGGAAAGCCCCTGGGCAGGGCCTTGCGGATAGGTTGTGAGATACGCGCGCCCCTGGGTGGCGGGGCGCGCGCGAAATGTGATTATTCGTAGATCCGCTGCCGCGCGGCTTCCAGACGACCCAGGATGTCGTCGAGGTTGTCCGGGAAGACCATGAACTCCTGCAGACCTTCCATGCCGATCGCGGCCATCTCGGCCGGGAAGTCGCGGTCGAAGAACTGCGCGATGCCGCCTTCCGCGTTCTGGCTGAGCATGGTGAAGCCCTGTTGCAGGAACTCGTCATCGGCAACTTCCGAGTTGGCGTTGACGGGCAGCTGCCCAAGCGCGTCGGGGCCGTTGATCTCGGTCTGCACTTCGGGCGAGGCGACATAGGCCAGGAAGGCGCGCGCCGCTTCCACGTTCTGCGCGCCGGCGGCGACATGGAACGTGTCGGTGGGGGCGTCTTCGCCCATCGGCAGCCCTTCGGTGATCACCGGGAACTGGTAGAAGTCGATCTGGTCATCACCAAGCCCGGCCTCACGCAGGTGCGGCACGGCGAAGTTGCCGATCAGGTAGGCCGTCGCCTCGCCGTTCACGACGAAGGGCAGCGCCTCCTGCCAGGAGTAGTTCTGGTGATCCTCGACATAGGCGCCCATGTCGATCAGGCGGCGCCAGTTGGCGAAGGTCTCGCGCACGCGCTCATCCGTCCATTCGACCTCGCCACGGGCCAGGGCCATGTGGAAATCGAACCCGTTGGTGCGCATGTTGAGGTAGTCGAACCAGCCGCCTGCGGTCCACAGGAAGCGCGAGCCGATGGCATAGCAGGCGCGCCCGCTGTCTACGATGACCTGGCAATTGGCGATCTCTTCCTCGAAGGTCGCGGGCTCTTCCAGGCCAAGCTCGTTGAAGATGTCTTCGCGGTAGTAGATGCCCCACTGGTAGTAGGTATAGGGGATGCCCCATTGCGCATCGTTGAGCGTCATCGCGCCGCGCACAGATTCCAGCCCCTCGTAGTCACCGGCCTCCCACCAGTCGGAGATGTCCATGAACAGGCCCGCCTCGACGTAAGGAGTCATGCGGTTGGCGGCATACCAGTTGATCACATCGGGGGGATCGGCGCTGAGCGAGTTGCGGATCTGGGTTTTCCAGGCCTCGCGGTCCACCACGGTCAGCTCGATCTCGAGATCGGGGTGCATTTCCCCGAAATCGGCGACCAGACCCTCGATCACGGCGCGCGGGGCCGGGTTCGACATGTCCGACGCGATGCGCAGGGTGCCCGACAATTCCTGCGCGGCGGCGGCACCGCCAAGCATTGTCGTTGCCGCCAGCACAGCCAGCGGGGTTTTCAAAATGGATCGCATGGTTTCCTCCCTATGTGGTTCCATTATTTGAAACTTAGTTTCTATAGTTGAAATCATAACCCGGATGTGCGTAGTCTTGTCAACAGATTCTTTGACGGTCGCCGGGGAGGGCGCGATGAACAAGCAGGCCGATGGCACTGTGGGCAAGGCGCTGAGCGTGCTGGACGAGGTGGCGAATTTCGGCCGCCCCGTGCGCTTCGCCGAGCTGCTGGCGCGCAGCACCCATCCCAAGGCCTCGCTCTACCGATTCGTGCAGACGCTGACCAACCAAGGCATGCTCTCCCACGACCCCGAGACCGGCACCTACACGCTTGGCCTGCGGCTGGTAAAGCTGGCACATTCGGCGTGGAAACAGGCGTCACTGGCCACCGTCGCGCGGCCCTTCGTCGAGGCGCTGTCGCTGAAGGTGGGCGAGAACATCCACCTGGCGCAGATGGATGCGGGGCAGGTGATCTTCGTCGACAAGCTGAAGGCCGCCGACCGGTTCGAGACCATGGCGCAAACCGGTGTCGTCGCGCCCGCCTTCTGCACCGGCGTCGGCAAGGCGATCCTGGCCAACATGACGCCAGAACGCCGCGACCGGGCGCTGGAGCAGCAGGCCTTTCTTGCCTACACGCCGAACACGCATACCGAAACCGGCACCCTGCTGGAGGAGCTTGAGGCGATCCGGGCCGAGGGCGTTGCCTTCGACCGCGAGGAGCATGAGGCCGGGATTATCTCGATCGCCGCGCCGATCGTGACGCAGGGCGGGCGCACCATCGGCGCGCTCTCCATCGCGGCCTCGACCAACCGCCAAACCCTGGACAGCATCCGCGCCTTCCGCGCCGACCTGCTGGCCACCGCAAGACAGATCGGGAACGAGGCCACGAATTGGCAATTCCCCACCGTAACCTGACGATATTTCCTTGGGAGGAAACTGAATGACCGGCGTGACCCTTTCCAACGTCATCAAGAAATACGGCGAGACTCAGGTGATCCACGGCATCGACCTGGAAATCGAGGATGGCGAGTTCTGCGTTTTCGTCGGGCCGTCGGGCTGCGGCAAGTCCACGCTGCTGCGCATGGTGGCAGGGCTGGAGGAAACCACGGGCGGCACAATCGAGATCGGTCCGCGCGACGTGACCCATATGGACCCGGCGGAACGTGGCGTAGCGATGGTGTTCCAGACCTACGCGCTCTACCCCCATATGACGGTGGCCGAGAACATGGGTTTTGGCCTGAAGATGAACCGCCACCCCAAGGACGAGATCGCGGCCAAGGTGGCCGAAGCGTCCCGCGTGCTGAAGCTGGACGACTACCTGACCCGCAAGCCCAAGGCGCTGTCGGGCGGGCAGCGGCAGCGGGTGGCCATCGGGCGGGCCATCGTGCGCGGGCCGGACGTGTTCCTGTTCGACGAGCCGCTGTCCAATCTCGATGCCGAGCTGCGCGTCGAGATGCGGGTCGAGATCGCGCGGCTGCACAACGAGATCGGCGCGACGATGATCTATGTCACGCATGACCAGGTCGAGGCGATGACGCTGGCCGACAAGATCGTGGTGCTGCGCGCGGGGCGAATCGAGCAGGTGGGCCGCCCGCTCGACCTCTATAACGACCCCGACAACCAGTTCGTCGCGGGCTTCATCGGCAGCCCGGCGATGAATTTCTTTCCCGCCGTGGCGGGCGGCGGTGGCGTGCAGGTGCCGGGGCTAGGCGACATGACCCTGCCGCCGCCCCTCTCGGCCCCCGCGACCGGGCCGGTCACCGTCGGCGTGCGCCCGCAGCAATTGCGCCTGGCCGAGGGCGACACGCATAAGGTGGATATATCGGAGCAGTTGGGCGGCGTGGCCTATCACTACCTGATCGCAGGCGATGGCAGCCGGGTGACGGTCGAGGCGCATGACCAGAGCGCGCCGAAATCAGGCGCGATGGTCGGGCTGACGGTGGACCCTGAAAACGCCCTCTTCTTCGACGCGGAAACGGGCGCGCGGCTGCGATAGGCCGCGCCCCCTGCCCCCATCTTCCTGGCAAGAATACTCGCCCCCCGAGCCCCGCCTCACGCGGCTTGCTTGGGGTTCTTGCCCAGGATGATCATGCTGAGCAGGTCATCATCGGTCACGTCGGCGGTGTTGACCGTTCCCACCAATTCACCGTTCTTCATCACGCTGGCCCGGTCGCAGAGGTCCAGCACCTGGTGCACGTCATGGTCGATGAGGAAAATGCCGATCCCGTCGGCCTTCAACTGCTGGATCAGCTCGGCCACCATCTGCGTCTCATGCGGCCCGAGCGCCGCCGTCGGCTCGTCCATGATCAGGATACGCGCGTTGAAATAGACCGCGCGGGCGATGGCGACCGATTGGCGCTGCCCCCCCGAAAGCGCCGAGACCGGCGCGTTGAACTTCTGGAAGTTGGGATTGAGGCGGGCCATGATCTTGCGCGTTTCGGATTCCATCGCGGCATCGTTGACGAGGCCGAGCGGCGTCACCAGTTCGCGCCCCAGGAAGAGGTTCGAGGCCGCGTCGAGATTGTCGGCCAGCGCCAGCGTCTGGTAGATCGTCTCGATATTGTAGCGGCGCGCGTCGCGCGGATTGGTGATCGTGGCTTTCTCGCCATTGATGAAGATCTCGCCCGCATCGGGGGCATAGGCCCCCGACAGCATCTTGATCAGGGTCGATTTCCCGGCGCCATTGTGGCCCAGGAGGCCCACGACCTCACCGGGATAGAGATCGACGGTGACGTTATCGACCGCCTTGATGCCGCCGAACGAGATCGACATGTTGCGCATTTCGACAAGAGGCGTGGTCATCTCAGGTATCCCCCGTGCGTTTGCGATAGACGATGTCGATCCACACGGCCAGGACCAGCACCGAGCCCACCACGATGTTCTGATAGGGCGCATCGACGCCGACCATGGCCATGCCCGATTGCAAGGATTGCATGATCAGCGCGCCCAGGATCGCGCCGTGGATGGTGCCGATGCCACCCGCCAAGGCGGTGCCGCCGATCACCGCTGCCGCGATCACGCGCAATTCGTCCAGCGTGCCGATATCGTTGGTGTGGTTGCCCAGGCGGGCCGAGGCCACGACCGCCGAGATAGCGGTAAGCGCGCCCATCATGGCGAAGATCTTGACCGTCAGCATCCGCGTGTTGATGCCCGACAGTTCCGCCGCATCGGGGTTGCCGCCAGTGGCGAAGATGTAGCGGCCAAGCCGGGTGCGGCGCGCGATGATGGTCATGCCGATGGCGATGACGATCAGCAGCAGGACCGAGACCGGCAGGCCGTAGCCGGTGGTAAAGCCTTCGGGCATTTCCTCGCCGCGCGCCTCGAAGATGCGGCGCAACCGGCCGATGGGCACCTGGTAGGAGTTCAGCACCCAGATGAAGCCCAGAATGGCCCCGGCGGAAATCGCCGACAGCGTCACCTCGGCCCAGACCGGTTTGACGGGGAAGTCATGCGCGGCCTTGTTGCGCCGTGCGCTCCAGATCCCCCAGATGGCACCGGCGGCGGCGATGCCGCCCAGAACCCAAGACCAGGTCGGACCGAGCGTGCCGTTGATGCCGCCGAAGACCAGGAAATTGTCGTCAAGCGGGCCGATGGTCTGGCCCCGCGTCAGGAACCAGCCGACATTGCGCCAGACCAGCAGGCCGCCAAGCGTGACGATGAAGGCCGGAATGGCCAGGTAGCCAATGAGCCAGCCGTGAAACGCCCCGATCAGGGTGCCCGCCACGATGCCCACCACGATGGTGACGGGCGCGGTCAGGGGATGGTTCAGGCCAAGGCCCGACAGATCGGGCAGGATCTCGGTCTGGGTCATCGCCATGATGGCCGAGCTTGTGGCCAGCAATGCGCCGACGGACAGGTCGATATGGCGGGTGACGATCACGAAGACCATGCCGCAGGCCATGATGGCCACCGAAACCGTCTGGATCGTCAGGTTGAAGATGTTGCGCGAGGTCAGGAACCTGCCATCGGTCATGATATTGAACCCGATGGACAGAAGGATGAAGGCGCCGACCATGCCAAGCAGACGGGTATCCAGTTCCAGTTGCTGGAACAGGGATCTGCGGGCGTGTGAGGGAAGCGGCTGAGACGGGGCGTCGGTCATGTCCGGACTCCTGGCTGTCAGCATGTGGGTGATGCGCCCCCGCGAAGGGACCGGGGGCGCATCGGTGTCAGGTTACATGTCGCAGGGCGCGGGGCCGTCGGTGACGCCCTGGCAAAGCGCCTCGAGCTCGATCCAGCCGGCATCGACCACGACGGCGAGGTTGTCGCGGGTAATCGGGACCGGGGCCAGGAACATCGCGTTCATGGTGGTGCCACTGGGGCTGGTCCATTCCTGCGCGCCCTCGATGTCTTCCATCGCGGTGCCGCCTGCCAGCGCGACGGCGATCTCGGCGGCGTTGCGGCCAAGGTCACGGGCGTCTTTCCAGACCGATACGGTCTGGGTACCCAGAGCGACACGGTTCAGCGCGGCATGGTCGCCGTCCTGGCCCGAGACCGGGATGCCGTCCATGCCCTGCGCGGTCAGCGCCGCGACAACGCCACCGGCGGTGCCGTCATTGGAAGCGACAACCGCATCGACGCCATTGTCGGTCGCGGTCAGGATCTGCTCCATGTTGCGCTGCGCGTTGGCGGGCAGCCAGCCATCGGTATAGGATTCGCCCACGATCTCGATCTCGCCGGCGTCAATCGCCTCCTGCAGCACTTCCTGCTGACCACCGCGCAGGAAATCCGCGTTCGGGTCGGTGGGCGAGCCCTTGATCATGACGTAGCGACCGGTGGGCGCTGCTTCCAGCACCGCGCGGGCCTGCATCCGGCCCACTTCCACGTTGTCGAAGGTCAGGTAGAAGGCGCGGGGGTCTTCGATCAGGCGGTCATAGGCGATGACCGGAATGCCCTCATCGGCGGCGGCCTGAACGGCGGGGCCGATGGCCTGCGCGTCCTGCGCCAGGATGATCAGCGCATCGACACCCTGGGCGATCAGGCTTTCAATGTCCGACAGTTGCTTGGCGGACGAGGATTGCGCATCGGCCGAGATATAGGTGGCCCCGGCCTCTTCCAGTGCGGCGACGATGGCGGCCTCGTCGGTGGCCCAACGCTCCTCCTGGAAATTGGACCAGCTGACGCCGACCGTGATGCCCTGTGCGAACGCCGTGGTGGCGAACATGACCGCGATCAGAGTCGCGGCGAATCTTTGCAGAAATTTCATCTATTCCTCCCTGGTACAGTGCGGGAATCCCCTCCCCGGGGTTCCTCGACGTGATGTTACGCTAGCAGCAATTTTTTTGAAGATCAAATTAAATAACGCCAGCAGGCTTGCCGATTTATTTTTTTTGGTGAATTATCTTCCGAGGGAGGGCGCCATGGCCGGAGCCGCACGCGCAACGCACGGGATGGAACAACGCGAGGTCGGGCGCCAGCAGGTCTTTGACACGATCCGGGCGGCGGGCCGCATCGCACGCATCGACATCGCGCGGCAAACCAGCGTCAGCCCCGCGACGGTCACCGCGATCACCTCGGAATTGCTGGCCGCGGGCCTGATCGAGGAGATCGTGCCGGAAGACCGCGAGGGCGCGAAACGGGGCCGTCCGCGCGTGGCGCTGAAGATCAGGGGCGCGGCGCATCTGCTGGCCGGCCTCAAGATCGCCGATCGCGCGGTCACGGTGATCCTGGTGGATTTCGAGGGGCAGACGGTCGCCGAATACGATCAGCCCCTGCCGCATCCCGTGATGTCGCCCGCGGAGATGGTGGGCCTGGTCGAGGCGGCGCTGGACGGGGCCTGCAAACTTGCCGGGCGCAGCCGGACGGAAATATCGGGCGCGGGCGTGGGCCTTTCGGGCCTGATCGACGCGCGCAACAATTTCGTGCATTGGTCACCCAACCTGGACGCGCGCAACGTCCATCTGGGCCGGATGCTGTCCGAGGCCCTGCCCTGCCCCTTCTTCATCGACAATGACGCCAACCTTGTCGCCAAGGCCGAGCAGCTGTTCGGCGAGGGGCGCAACACCTCGGATTTCATCGTCATCACCATCGAGATGGGCGTCGGCATGGGCATCGTGATCGACAACCGCATCTATCGCGGCGAACGCGGCTGCGGGGCGGAGTTCGGCCACACCAAGGTGCAGCTTGACGGCGCGCTCTGCCGCTGCGGCCAGCGTGGCTGCCTGGAGGCCTATGTCGGCGATTACGCCCTGCTGCGCGAGGCCAATATCCGGTCGGGTGCCGCGCCCGAGGAAGACCTCTCGCGGCTCTATGCCCGCGCGCGGCGCGGCGATGCGATGGCGCAGAGCATCCTGGACCGGGCGGGCCGCATGTTCGCCATGGGGCTGGCCAATGTAATCAACATCTTCGACCCCAAGCTGGTGATCCTGTCGGGCGAACAGATGGCCTATGACTTCCTCTATTCCGAGGCGGTGCTGGCCCGCGTGCGCGCCTCGGTGGTGCAGGTCGATGCCCCCCTGCCCGAGATCCGCATCCATGAATGGGGCGATCTGATGTGGGCCAAGGGGGCGGCGGCCTACGCGATGGAGGGGGTCTCGGCGCTGACCATAAAGGGGCTTGCCACGAATGAAGCTTAGCATGGTCCTGATCCTTCTGCCCGGGGCGGCCCTGGCCGATCCGGTCTTCGAGCCGCGCACGCTGCCGGAACACATCTATGGCGGCGGGTGGGAGCATTTTGTCGGCGGCGGTGTCGCTGCCTTCGATTGTTCCGGCGACGGGCTGCCCGATCTGTACGCGGCGGGCGGCGAGAACCCGGCGCAACTGATGCTGAACCAGGGCGGGATGCAATTCACCGCTGAGACGCCCGAGGCGCTGGCCCTGACCGGCGTGATCGGGGCCTATCCGCTGGATATCGACAGTGATGGCGTGCTGGACCTGGCGGTGCTGCGCGTGGGCGAGAACCGCCTGATGCGCGGGCTTGGCGGCTGTGACTTCGCGCCGTTCGATCTGGGTTTCACCAGCGACGCGCGCTGGACCACCGCCTTTTCCGCGACATGGGAGGCGGGCGAGACCCTTCCGACGCTGGCCTTCGGCAATTACGTGGATCGCAGCGACCCGGAAGGGCCGTTCGAGGCCTGCGATGCGAATTATCTCTACCGGCCCGAAGGGGACCGCTACGGGCCGCCCATTCGGCTGGAGCCGGGGTTCTGCGCCCTCTCGATGCTGTTCACCGATTGGGGGCGGCAGGGCCGCGCCGATCTGCGGGTGTCGAATGACCGGCATTACTACGTGCGCGGCGGGCAGGAGCAGATGTGGGCGATGACGGCCCACCCGCGCCTCTACGGGGCCGAGGATGGCTGGAACACCCACCAGCTTTGGGGGATGGGAATAGCGAGCCGCGACCTGGATGGCGACGGGCTGGCTGAGGTCTACCTGACCTCGATGGGGGACCAGCGCTTGCAGCTGCGGGCAGGCGAGGGGCCGGCTTACGTCGATGCGCCCTATGCGCGGGGCGCGACGGCGCATCGGCCCTATACGGGCGGCGACGGGCGGCCTTCGACCGGTTGGCACGCGCAGTTCGGCGATGTGGATAATGACGGCTGGGACGATCTGTTCGTCGCCAAGGGCAATGTCGAGCAGATGCCGGGCAGCGCCATGGATGACCCCAACAACCTGCTGATGGGCAGCGCGGATGGCGTGTTCCGCGAGGTCGGCTTGCAGGCCGGGGTGGCCAGCATGGCGCGCAGCCGGGGGGCGGCGCTGGCCGATCTGGATGGCGACGGACGGCTGGACCTCGTCGTCGTCAACCGGCGCGCGGAGATGGAGCTTTATCGCAATGTCAGCAACGATACAGGCGCATGGTTGCAGATCGACCTGGCGCAGGGCACGGCCAATCGACTGGCCGTGGGCGCCTTTGTCGAGTTTCGGGCCGGGGATCGGGTCTGGACGCAGGAGGTGACAGTGGGCGGCGGCCATGCCGGCGGTGTCGCGGGGCCGCTGCATTTCGGGCTTGGCGCTGCGGAAGCCGTCGAGGTCCGGGTGATCTGGCCGGATGGCGTGGCGGGCGCGTGGCAGAGCGTTGAAACGGATCAGAGGATGACAATCACGCGCGGCGGCTGAGGGCGGGGGACGGCCAGTCGACTGGCCGTGTCCACGCGATTTCGAAATCGCGTGCACGTCGCTTCGAAGCGACGTTCATCGCGCAACCGGCAGACCGCTCGGCACCGCATCCGGCACGCCAAGGCGGTCCTCGCGCGGGTCGGTCAGGGCGTCGAGGAAGGCGATGAGGTCGGCAATCTCGGGATCGCTCAGCACCATCGGAGCCAATTCGTTCGCCGCCGCAATGGCCGCCATCTCGGCCTCATCCTCCAGCACCCGCCAGTCGGCGACATCCAGCGCTGGCAGCACCGCCTGGCTCTGGTCATACCCCATCAGCGCCGCGACCGGGTCGAGGTGGTGGCGGATCACGCCCTCCAGCGTCGCATACGCCCCGGCATGGCCATAGGGTGCGGTTTGCGTCACGTTGCGCAGGCTCGGCGTGCGGAAGGCATAGGCGTCGGCGGGATCGCCCGTCACCCGCATCCGGCCCTCGTCGCGGGCATGGCTTTCGAACCGTGCCGCCTTGCCGGGGCCGATCTGCACCATGGCGATGGCGTGGAAATCCTGATCGGTCTGGAACCGGCCCGCATGGCAGGTGCTGCACCCCGCGTCCCCGTAGAAGAGCGCCCGTCCCCGTTCGGCGGCGGCGGGCAGCGGCTCGCCTTCCAGGTAGCGGTCGAAGGGGCTGTCATCGGCGCGCCATTCATCGGCGATGAACTCGGCGATGACATTGCCGATATCGGTGAAGCGGATCTCTGCCCCCTGCCCCAGAACCGCATCGAACCGCGCGCGGTATTCCGGGATTGCCGCGACGCGGGCCGCGATCCGCTCCCAGGCGCCGCCGGGTTGCGAAAGGAACCCCATGCGGACGGCTTGAGCGATCTCGTTCTCCGAATAATGCCCGGCCATCTCGTCGCCCGAGAGCACCGGGAACATCGCCTGCGCGGCAAGGACCGAGGTGAAGCCCGACACCATATCCTCGCCCAGGGGTGTGCGGATGCCGCCGGGGCGGGTGGGATCCGCCTCCAGCCTACCGTCATGGAACATGACGCTGAATTCCGCCGCACCAAGGTTGAAAAGCGCGGGCGCGTTGCGCGGGATGCGCTGTTCGGGAAGGTTGGCGGGGTCTGCCCGACGCTCCGGCCCGAGGCCGATGCCGCCATCGCCAAGCCCGAGCGAGAGGCCATCGGACGTGCCCTGCGCGGGGTTGTGACAGGTGGCGCAGGAGACCTCCCTGTTGCCGGAGAGGATCGGGTCGTAGAAGAGAAGCTGGCCCAGTTCGACGCGGGCCGGGTCGGTCGTCATCCAGTCGACCGGCGGAAACTGCTGCGCGAACGCGAGCGCGGGCAGTGGCAGAAGGGCGAGGATCAGCCAGCGCATGACGCCTCCGCGATGTCCACCCGCAGGCATTGGCGATAGGGGCGGTCGGGGTCGATCAGGATCGAGGGGAAACCGGGCTGATTCAGCGCATCGGGTGGGGCCTGCGGTTCGATACAAAGCCCGTGGAAGGGCCAAAGGCTCTTGTCGGTCCAGCCGCCCGCGCGCGCGGTCAGGTGCTTGGCGGTGTAGAGCTGCGCGCCGGGCTGGTCGGACCACATCTTCAGGCGCAATCCGTTCGGCGCGCCGAGTTGCGCCACGGGGGCATCCGGGTCGCGCGCCTCGGGGAAGATCACATTCACATCCATCCCCTCTCGGGCCGGGTCCATTGCGCCAAGCGCGGTGGTGTCGCGGAAATCGTAGCGGCTGCCGTCGACCGGCAGGATTTCCCCGGTCGGCAGGCCGCGCCCGTCGACGGGCGTGCGGCGATCGGCGATGCAGGTCAGGTGATGCGACCAGACCTCGCCGCCGCCCATCAGGTTGTAATAATTGTGCTGCGCCAGGTTGACGGGGGTCAGACGATCCGCCGTGGCCGCCATGTCATAACGCACGCAAGTGCCGCGCAGGGTGACGGTGACGGCGAAATCGACCAGGCCGGGATAGCCTTCCTCACCATCGGGGGATCGGTAGGTGAAGCGGATCGCGTTCGCGGCGCTGTCGCCCTCGACCTGCCAGTGCCGCCTGCTGAGGCCGCGCAGCCCGCCATGCACATGGGTCTGGCCTTCGTTCTGCGACAGTTGGTGGCTGGTATCGTCGATCTGCAACCGCCCGCCCGAAGTGCGGTTGGCGACCCGTCCGACGATAGCCCCGAGGTAGCAATCATCGGTCAGGTAGGCGCGCGGCGAGGCATAGCCCAGGATCACGGGCACCGAGGCACCGCCGCAAGGCACCCACCAGCCGCGCGTCACCACCCCGAGATTGAGCAGCGACAGGCGCACATCGCCATCCTGCAACTCCGCCTCGATCAGCGGGGCATCGTCCGGGCCGCCAATGCGCCTGATCTGCATAAGCGGCCCCCCTTGCCGTCACGTGAAGCGGTTCACGACATTTTCCAGGTATTCCTGCCGACCCGAGCGGGGTTCGGGGTTGATCCCCTCGGCCTCCACCCGCGCGGCGATATGGTCAAGGTCGCGCTTGCCGTCCAGCATGGCACGCGCCTCGTCGCCTTGCCAACCTGCATAACGGTCCGACACGAAATCGGCGAGCGTGCCATCCTCGATCATCGCCTGCGCCGCCTTCAGCCCCCGCGCGCAGACATCCATGCCGCCGATATGGGCCATCAGCAAATCCTCCGGATCCAGCGATTGCCGCCGCAGCTTGGCGTCGAAATTGGTGCCGCCGGTCGAGAAGCCGCCGCCTTGCAGGATGTGGTAATAGGCCAGCGCCACCTCGGGCACGTTGTTGGGAAACTGGTCGGTGTCCCAGCCCGATTGGTAGTCGTTGCGGTTCATGTCGATGGAGCCGAAGATGCCGAGCGCCTGCGCCAGCGCAATCTCATGCTCGAAGCTGTGGCCCGCCAGGATCGCGTGGCCCTGTTCGAGGTTCATCTTGACCTCGCCCTCCAGCCCATGGCGCTTGAGGAAGCCGTAGACGGTGGCGACATCGTAATCATACTGGTGCTTGGTGGGTTCCTGCGGCTTCGGCTCGACCAGGATCGCGCCCTTGAAGCCGATCTTGTGCTTGTAATCCACGACCATGTTCAGCATCCGGCCAAGCTGCGCATCCTCCTGTTTCAGGTCGGTGTTGAGCAGCGTCTCATAGCCTTCGCGCCCACCCCACAGGACGTAGTTTTCACCCCCCAGACGTTGCGTGGCATCCATGCAGGTCTTGATCGTGGCCGCCGAGAAGGCGAACACATCGGGGTCGGGATTGGTCGCCGCGCCCGACATGAAACGGCGGTGCGAGAAGAGGTTGGCGGTGCCCCAGAGGAGCCGCACCCCGGTCGCCTCCATCTTGGCCGCGAAGTAATCGGTGATTTCCTCAAGGTTGCGCGTGTTCTCGGCAAAGCCTGCGCCTTCGGGCCGCACATCGGCGTCGTGGAAGCAGAAATAGGGCGATTTCAGCAAGGTGAACATCTCGAAGGCGACGTCTGCCTTCAGCTTCGCGGCCTCCATGCCGTCCTTGAACCAGGGGCGCTGAAACGTCTGGCCGCCAAAGGGGTCATTCCCCGGCCAGGTGAAGTTGTGCCAGTAGCAGGTGGCGAAACGCAGGTGATCCTCCATGCGCTTGCCGGCCAGCATCTCGTCGGGGTTGTAATGGCGGAAGGCCAGTGGATTGCGGCTGTCCGCGCCTTCAAAGGGGATGTCGGTGATGTCGCCGAAGAAACCTGTGGTCATGTCAGAACTGCCTTCAAACTGGGATAGAGCGCGCGGTATTTTGCGTAAGCCTCGGCATAGGCCGGGGTCAGGTCGGCGCGCGGGTCGATGGTGGTGGCCACTTGCGGGGCCCCCATGATGTCGGTGACGGAATGGCCGGTTGCCGCCATTGCCAGCCGCGCCGCGCCGAGGGCTGCGCCGAACTCGCCCTGTGCGGGCAGTTTCAGCGGCAGGTCGAGGATGGTGGCCAGGCTTTCCAGCCAGAAGCGCGAGCCGGTGCCGCCGCCGATCGCAAGCACGGCGCCGAGGTCGGTGCCGGTCGATTTCAGCGCCTCAAGATTGTCGCGCAGGGCAAAGCCGACGCCTTCCATCACCGCCTGGGTCAGGGTCCGGCGATCATGGCCGATGTCGAGGCCGAGGAACGCGCCGCGCATGGCGGCGTCGTTATGCGGCGTACGCTCGCCCGAGAGGTAGGGCAGGAACAGGACCGGGGCGGGGCCGGTGGGGGTGTCGGGCATGGTACCCGCCAGCGCCTTGGGGGTATCGCCGAGCGTGCCCGCCAGCCAGTTCAGGCAATCGGTCGCGGCCAGGATCACGCCCATCTGGTACCAGGTGCCGGGGATGGCGTGGCAAAAGCTGTGAACGGCGGTTTCCGGCGCGGGGGCAAAGCTGTCCTTCGCCGCCAGCAGCACGCCCGAGGTGCCGAGCGAGACAAAGCCGTCGCCTTCCTTCAGGCACCCGACACCGCAGGCCGCCGCCGCGTTGTCGCCGCCGCCGCCCGCGACCTCGACCGGGCCGGTGACGCCCCAATCGGAGGCAAGCTCTGCCCGCAGCCTGCCGCTGGTTTCGCTGCCCTCGACCAGCCGGGGCATCTGATCGCGGCGCATATGCGAGGCCGAGAGCAGCCTGTCGGACCAATCCCGCGCGCCCACATCCAGCCACGAGGTTCCGGCGGCATCCGACATGTCCGAGACATGCGCGCCGGTCAGCCACAGGCGCAGGTAGTCCTTGGGCAGCAGAACCTTGGCGATCTGTGCGAAGATCTCGGGCTCATGGGCCTCGACCCAGAGCAGCTTGGGCGCGGTGAAGCCGGGAAAGACGATATTGCCGGACAGCGCGCGGACATCCGGTGCGCCGTCCAGCGCCGCCGCCTCCGCCGCCGCGCGGGTGTCGTTCCACAAGATACAGGGGCGCAACACACGATCAGACTTGTCCAGCAGCGTCGCGCCGTGCATCTGACCGGAGAGGCCGATCCCCTTGAGCGCGGCCAGCGCCTCCGGCACCTCGGCGCGCAGGCGGGCCATCGCGCTTTTGCAGGCGGTGATCCACTCGGTCGGATCCTGCTCGCTCCAGCCCGGATGGGGATGCTGCACGGTGCACGGGGCCTCGACCGAGGCGACGGGCGCGCCGCCCTCATCGACCAGGAGGGCGCGCAGGCCGGACGTGCCGAGATCAAGACCCAGATACATGCGTTCCTCCCCCCGAGATGAATTATTTTACTGTCGAAAATATATTCACGACCGAGGGGAGGTGTCAATGGGATCTACATCTGGCTCGGCAGCCAGAGCACGATCATCGGGAAGGCCACCAGCAGCGCGATGGTGATGGCGTCGGCGATGAAGAACGGCATGACGCCCTTGAACACGTCCTGCACCGTGATGTCGGGGCGCACGCCCGCGACGACGAAGCAATTGAGGCCGATGGGCGGCGTGATCAGGCAGAACTCGGCCATTTTCACCACCAGAATCCCGAACCAGATCGCGCACATCGGCCCCGACATGCCGAAGGCGCTGGCCTCGGCACTGACGTTCATGCCGCCATTCAGCGCCATGATGGCGGGGAAGACCACAGGCAGGGTCAAGAGAAGCATCCCGATCGCGTCCATGAACATGCCAAGGACGGCATAGGCCAGCAGGATCATGATCAGGATCAGCAGCGGCGCCATGTCCAGCGAGGTCAGCCAGTCCGAGAACGCGCCAGGCAGGTCGGCGAAGCCCAGGAAACGGACATAGATCAGCACGCCCCAGATGATTGTGAAAATCATGACCGAGAGCTTGGCGGTCTCCATAAGCGCGTCGCGCAGTTCCGGCCAGCGCATCCCCCGGTAGAGCGCCATCAGGAACACGATGAACGCGCCGATGGCCCCGCCCTCGGTCGGTGTGCCCCAGGCGTCGCCGCCAAAGGGGTTGTAGACGAAGAAGATGATGATCACGACCACCGCCACGATGGGCAGCGCGGGCGGCAGGGAGGCGAAACGCTGTTTCCAGGTGAAGCCGGTCACGCGCGGGCCGAAATCCTTGATGGTCAACGCCATGCCGATGATCAGCGCCGTATAGACGAAGGCCGAGAACACGCCGGGAATGAACCCCGCCAGCAGCAACGCGCCGACATCCTGTTCGACGATGATCGCGTAAATCACCAGGATCGCCGAGGGCGGGATGAGGCTGGCCAGCGTGCCCGCCGCCGCCACCACGCCGGCGGCGAATTTCTTGTCATAGCCGATGGCGAGCATTTCCGGAATGGCGATGCGGGCGAAGACGGCGGAGGTGGCCACGGACGCGCCCGACACGGCGGCGAAACCGGCGGTGGCGAAGACGGTGGACACGGCCAGCCCCCCCGGCACCCAGGCCATCCACCTTTTCGCGGCCTCGAAGAGCGCCTTGGTCAGCCCCGCGTGATAGGCGAGATAGCCGATCAGGATGAAGGTGGGGATGAGGCTGAGCGCCTGGCTGGAAATCTTGGAATGCGGCACCTGTCCGGCGGTCTGCACCGCGACGCCAAGCGCCCAGGTGAAGGCCTCGGGGTCATAGCCACGGCGGCTCCAGAAGATCCAGATCAGCCCGACGAGGCCCGAGATCCCGGCGGCGAAGGCCACGCGCATCCCGAGGATGACCGAGACCAGCATGAAGCCGGTCACGATGAGGCCGATGGTGATCGAATCCATGATCAGTGCCCCTTGTCGTCGTTATCGTCGCCGGTGACCGTCGCGGCCTCGAGTGCCGCCTGTGTCGCGGCATCGGCGATCAGGGGCACGCCGACGGGCCGCTCGGTGCCCTGCACGACGGCGCGGGCGTAGACGAAGACCTGCAACATCAGCCGCAGGCAGATGACCCCGAAGGCCACCGGCACGATCAGCTTGGCGGGCCAGATCGGCAGGCCGATATCCATCGAGCTGTCGCGGCTCCAGAGCGGTTGGGACATGTCGAAACTGCGCAGGAAATGCGCGAAGGTGCCCCAGACCAGAAGCATCATGAGGATGAGGATCAGAAGCGTCGTGGCAAGCTCGGCCAACCACAGCGCGCGGCCCTTGAGGTTGCCGACCAGCAGGTCCATGCGGATATGGCCGCCCTCGCGCTGCGTGTATGAAATGCCCATGAAGGCAATCAGCGGCATCGCCTGTTCGATCCAGTCGACATAGCCGGGGATGGGCTGGTTCAGCGCGTTGCGCCCGCCGACCGAGATCACGGCCAGAATCATCAACGCGAAGACCGCCAGACCGCTGATCAGGGCAAAGAGCTTTTCGACCTCCAGCAGGCCGCGATCCAGCCGGCTGACGGTGCTGTCATCGGTCATCACAAGGGATGCTGCGGCCATGACCGTCCCCCCTCCTTCATGTCACGTAAAAAAGATGCGCCCGCCCCGGTTTCGCACCGGGGCGGGCGCGGGCGGGCTTTACATGCCGCCCTCGGCGATCATGCCGGTGACGAAATCGTAGAGCTCCTGCGCGGGCAGGCCGCGGGCGGTGTTCTCTTCGATCCAGGCCTGCGCGGCGGGCTCGGCGGCGGCTTCGCGGAAGGCTTGCAGCTCCTCCTCCGAGAAGGTCACGCGCTCGATTCCGCGCTCGTCCAGTGCCGGGCCCCATGCGGCCATCGTCTGCTCGTTGTAATAGTCGATATAGTAGTCCAGCGCGTCATCGACCGAAGACATCAGCACCTCGCGATGCTCATCGGAGAGGGCGGCCAGCGCGTCGGAATTGACCACAACGGGGCAGTTGACCGTTCCGGGGTTGAGGTTGGTCGTCCACCATTCGCCGGTTTCGATGGTGCCGAAGGACATATGCGCATGCGGGGCAAAGCTGACGCCCTGCACCAGCCCGCCATCGAGCGCCTGGCGCACTTCGGTGGCCGACATGGAGTTGGGCACCGCGCCGATGGTTTCCATCGCGGCACCGATGCCACCCGTGGCGCGCACAGCCATGCCGTCGAAATCCTCCAGCGTCTGCGGCGCATCGCCGACACCGACGATATTGTATTGCGGCAGCGGCGAAGGCATCAGCAGCACCGCGTTCCAGCGCGCAAGATCGGCCACGACCGCCGGATGTTCATAGAGCGCCTGGCTGATCTCACGCTCCTGTTGCAGGTCGCTGACGCCCAGGAAGGGCAGTTCCAGCACCGTGATCGAGGGGTTCTTGTCGGCGTGATACCCGGCACAGAATTGCGCCATCTCGAAGGCCCCGATCGAGATCCCGTCCAGGTTCTCGCGGTTGCCGGAGAGGCCGCCATAGGAAATGTTCAGCGTGAATTCGCCATCGGTGCGCTCGTCCAGCAACTCGGCCAGGCGTTCGATATGCTCGGTGAAGGCGCGGCGCGAGCCCCAGACCGAGACATTCCATTCCGTGGCCAGCGCCTCGGCGGCAAAGCTGACGCTGATGGCCGTGACGGCGGTGGCGGTAAGCAGGTTTTTCATCGGATCCTCCCAAAATCCTGATTGTTGGATGGGGCGGAGTTTTCCATACCCGGTCGCGTTTGGCCATGAAGGATATCGCAAGGGCGCGTGGCGCGGGGCCTGCGGATTTCCGCGCGCGGCAGCGCGTCAGCCGACGATCAGGCCAAGCTGGCCGAGAAGGTCGGCGGCCTGGGATCTAGAGATCATGGCCCCGCGAAACCGCGCCGCGTCCCCCATCTTGACGCCGCCAAGATCGGCCCCGCGCAGGTCGGCCCCTTCGAACCGGGCCTCCGAGACCTCGACATCGCGCAGGCTGCAATCCTGAAACACCGCATCGCGGAAATCGCATTGCGTCAGGTCGGAGCCCGCGAAATTCACGCCCTGGATCATGCGGCCGCGCAAGGACAGACCGGACAGGCGCGCGACGGCCAGATTGCTGCCCGCCAGCGTCAGATCGGTTGCCTGGGTGCCGCTCATGTTCACGCCGAGCAGCTTGCAATCGGCAAATTCCACATCCGCGGCAATCATGTCCGACAGGTTGCCATTGCTCATGTCGCAGCCAATGACGCGGCATTGCATCAGCCGCGCGCCGCGCAGGATCAGTCCGGGGGCGTGGCAGGCGGTGAAGCGCACCTCCTCAAGGATAGCGTCGCTGGCCCGCGCGTTGTCGAGATGGCAGGCGTCGAAATGCCAATCGACCAGTTCCAGGTCGCAAAGGTCGATGTCGATCATTTGGCAGCCGGCCAGCGTGACGGGGCCGCCAGAGGCCGCGAGGGTCTCGATATCGTCGCGGCTGAGGCTCTGGTCGGTGATCTCGGGCATTGGCTATGCCCCTTCCGGCAGACGCGCGCGGGCAATGGCGGTGTGAACCAGCGCCCCGTGCAAGAGCGCCGCGTCGTTGAAATCATATGTCGGGCTGTGCAGCGGGGCTGACCCTTCGCCATTGCCGATGAAGGCAAAGCAGCCGGGAACGTGATCCAGAAACCGCGCGAAATCCTCCGATCCCGTCATCGGGGTGGGGCGCGTGGTAACCTGATCCGAGACCCCGGCGGCGGCCTGCATTACCGCGTCCGCAAGCTCCGCATCATTGATCAGCGGCACGAATTCGCGGGTGTAGTCCACCTGCGCCGCGATGCCGTGCTGCGTGGCGATGCCCTCCGCGATCCGCCGCATCTCGGCCTCGACGCGGGCCGACACCTCCGCGCTGAAGCTGCGCGCATCGCCCAGGATCCGCGCATGGCCCGGCAGCGCGTTGCGGGTGCCGTCGGTCAGCAGTTCCGTTACCGACAGAACCGCGATCTGGCCTGGGTCCAGCCGCCGCGACACGATGGTTTGCAAGGCCGTCACCAACGCGCAGGCGGGCACCATGACCTCGCGCACCGCATGCGGCATCGACGCGTGGCCGCCTTGCCCGGTCAGCGTGATCTCGAAGAGATCTTCGGCCGACATGATGGCTCCGGCGCGGGTTTCCAGATGGCCCAACGGCAGGCCCGGCATGTTGTGCAGGCCATAGACTTCCTGAAACGGAAACCGCGTCATCAGCCCGTCGGCCAGCATCGCCAACGCGCCCTGGCCCCATTCCTCGGCGGGTTGGAAGATCAGCCGCACGGTGCCGTCAAAGCCGCCCTCACGCGCCAGCAACCGGGCCGCGCCAAGCAGCATCGCGGTATGGCCGTCATGGCCGCAGGCGTGCATCAGCCCGTCGCGCGTCGATGCCCACGCTGCCCCCGTCGCCTCGGTGATCCTGAGCGCGTCCATATCGGCGCGCAAGGCAATCGCGCGGTTCGACCGCCCTCGGACAAGGGTCGCGACGACGCCGGTGCCGCCTACGCCCGTCGTCACCTTCCATCCCAAGTCGCGCAAGGTCTCGGCGACGACAGAGGCGGTGCGGCTTTCCTCGAAGCCAAATTCGGGCTGGCGGTGGAAATCGCGGCGCAAGGCGCGCATCCATCCCGTCAATTCATCGCGATCCGTCATAACAGCGCGTCCTTGTCCAACCCCAGCTTGACGATCTTCTCGTTCAGCGTCCGACGCCCGATGCCAAGCGCCTCGGCCACCGCGTCCATCCGGCCCTCATGCGCGCGCAGGGCCTTGCCGATCAGCTCCCGCTCGAACACGGCGACAGCTTCGCGCAGCGTGTCGGGCACATCCTCGGGCGCGTCCCTGGCCCGGATCGCATCGGCGACCGAGCCGCCCCCGCGCCGCGCCGCCAGCACCCGGCGTTCGGCCACGTTGCGCAACTCGCGCACGTTGCCGGGCCAGTCATGCGCCAGCAGCGCGGTCATGTCGTCATGGTCCAGCTCGGGCGGGGCAACCTCGTAGACGCGGGCGGAATGGTCCAGGAAATGGGTGAAGAGCAGCACCAGGTCATCGCGGCGCTGGCGCAGGGGCGGCAGCGTCAGCACGACGGTGTTGAGGCGAAAGAGAAGGTCCTGGCGCAGGTGCCCTGCCTCGACCGCCGCCCCGGTATCCTCGTTCGAGGCGGAAACAACGCGCAGGTCGATGCGCACCGGTCCGGGCGCGCCCGAGGGTGTGACCTCCTGTTCCTCGATCACGCGCAAAAGCTTGGCCTGAACCGGGGCGGGGCAGGCGCAGACCTCGTCCAGGAACAGCGTGCCGCCACTGGCCGCGACCAGCCTGCCGGTCGCTTCGCCCGCGGTGCCGAACATCTCGGCCTCGAAACGGTCGGCGGCAATGGCGGCGCAGTTCAGCGCCAGGAACGGCGCGTCCGCGCGCGGGCTGAGATCATGCAAGGCGCGCGCGACCAGTTCCTTTCCGGTGCCGGTTTCGCCTTGCAGCAGGACCGGCGCGGCGGTCGTCGCCATGTCCAGCACGTCGCGGCGCAGCGCGGCGATCTCGGGCGTGGTGCCAAGCAGGATCCGGTCCAGCCCCGACAGTTCCGCCAGCCGCGCGCGCAACCGGTCGGTGCCGCGCGCCATGCGGTGTTGCTCGGCGGCGTGGCGCAGGATGCTGAGCAGGCGGCGCGGATCATAGGGTTTCTCGACGAAGCTGTAGGCGCCTTCCTGCATTGCCTGCACCGCCATCGGGATGTCGCCATGGGCCGAGATCAGGACCACGGGCGGCGCGGTCGCGTCCAGCTTGGCCAGCAACTCCAGCCCCGACATGTCGGGCATCCGCACGTCGGAGAGGATCACGTCGGGGGCCAGTCCGGCCAGTCGGTCGATGACCTGGCTGGCGCGCGGCAGCGCCTCGACCCGCCAGCCCGCCGCCTCCAGCAGATCGACCAGCGAGGCGCGCATGGCGCGGTCGTCATCGACGATGAGGATACTGAACGGCGCGCTCATTCCGCCGCCGCCTGTGCCGGTTCCGCCAACGGGATTTCAACCCGGAAGACGGCCCCGCCGCCCGACCGGTTCCAGGCCCGCATCACCCCGTGATGTTCCTTGACGATCCCTGCCGAGATGGCCAGGCCAAGCCCCATCCCCTGCCCCGAGGCGCGGCTGGTCACGAAAGGTTCAGTGAGGTCCGAAAGGCTGGCCTCGCCCAATCCGTGCCCGCGATCGGCGGTCTCGACCCAGGCCGTGCCGCCGTCCGAGCCGAGCGTGACGGAAAGCGCGGGGTCACGGGCGCCCTCCATCGCGTCCAGCGCGTTGCGCAGGATATTGGTCAGCACCTGTTCGATGCGCAGCTTGTTGCCCTGCACCATGACGGGCCTGTCCGGCATATCGGTATCCAGCGCGACACCGTCCATGTTGGGCGCGACCAGGTTCAGCGCCTCCTGCACCGCGTCGCGCAGATCGACGGGGCCAAGCCGGTCCTGACCGGGGCTGGAGAAGAACTTGAGCTGCCGGGTGATCCCCTCCATCCGCTCGACAAGCCCGGTGAGGTTGGGCAGCACCCCTGCGCCACCGCCCAGTTCCGCCGCCGCCAGATGGTTGCGCATCGCGGTGATCGGCTGGCCAAGCTCATGCGTGACCGAGGCCGCGATCTCGCCCAGGGCCGCCAACCGGCTGGCGCGGGCCAGTTCGTCACGGGTGCGTTCCAGCCGACGTTCGGCGGTGCGGCGGTCCTCGATCTCGACGGCGAGGCGGTCATTGGCGAGGCGCAGCGCGGCCTCCTCGGCCTCGGAGCGGTTGAGCGCGGCGCGGATCAACCGGTTGCGGCGCAAGAGCACCAGCACGCCGATGCCGCCCGCGATGACCAGCGCCAGCACCGTGGCCAGCCAGCTTCGCGTCGTGACCGGCCCCAGCGAGGCGAAATAGTGCAATTCCCAGCCATGCGGCAGGTCGTGGCCGGTCAGGTGGATCACCTCGTCGCCGCCGATCCGCGCCCGCCCCGTGCCGTCGCTCTGCCAGTCCAGCAGGTCCAGCGTCTGCCCGCTGAACTGCCGCGCGTCCCGGATCGCGGCGCGTTGACCGGCCTGCAACGGGGCCAGCGTGCGGTAGCGCCATTCGGGGTCCGAGGCCAGCAGTACCACGCCGTCGGCATTGGCCAGCAGCACCTGTTCGCCGCCCTCGCGCCAGGATTGTTCCAGGTCCGACAGGTCCAGCTTGATCGCGATGACACCCTGCACCGTGCCATCCGCGCCGATCACCGGGTCGGCGATGAAATACCCCGGCAGGCCGGTGGTGGCCCCGATGCCGTAGAACCGCCCCTGCCCGCCCGCCAGCGCCTCGCGGAAATAGGGGCGGAAGCCGTAATTCTGGCCGACGAAGGAGCCTTCGGCCCCGGCGTTCGAGGCCGAGATCGTCAGCCCCTCTGGCGTCATCAGATAGATCGCGTCCAGCCCCGCCTCGGCGGCAAATTCAGCCAGCCGCGCGTCGAGCGTGTCGGTATCGGCCCCCTGCGCCGTGGCGAGCACGATCGGATCCTGCGACAGAACGAAGGTCAGGTGCGAGAACCGGTTCAGCTCCGCCACCACGGTGGAGCGGTAGAGCGACAGGCGGCCCTCGGCGCGGGTCACCTCCTCGGAGCGGAAATAGCGGCTCGACAGCAGGTAGGCCCCGGTGGCGATGGCCAGCAGCAGCAGGATCGACAGGAGGGTCCGGGTCGGTTTCAACGAGCGGCTCCGCGCAAGGGTGGCCAAGGTGATATCGGGTTTCGACCGCGATGCAAGGGTGGCGCCGGTCGCCTCATGCCGCCGCAAAGCGGATCACGAAGCGCGCGCCGGCGGCCTGGGACAGGGCCTCGATCCGCGCGCCATGGGCGGCCAGAAGGCTGGAGACGATGGCCAACCCCATGCCGGTGCCGCCCGCATCGCGGCGGGTGGTGTAGAACGGCTCGAATATATGCGGCAGGTTGCCGGACGAGATGCCGGGGCCGTTATCGGTGACGGTCAGGGTGCCATCGCGCGCCGCAAGGGTCACCGCATCCGCGCCCATTTCACGGGCATTGGCCAGCAGGTGCTGAAGCACGATCCCCAACCCCTTGCAAGCCAGCGGCAGAGGGGTCGTTTCGCCCGCGATGGTCAGCGTCAGGCGGCGGTGATCGCGCCGCAGGTCATCCGCCAGATCGGCCAGCGTGCAGGTTCCCCGGTAGCTTGCCTCGCGCGCCCGCATGACGTGGCGCAGCGCCTCCAACTGGCCCTCGATCTGCGCGCCGGCGCTGCGGATCTGGGTCACGAGGCGGCGGTCCTCGGCGCTCAGATCCTCGCTGTCCTCCAGCAGCTCGGTCGCCGCCGTGATCGCCGTTACGGGTGTCTTCAACTCATGCGTGACATGGTCGTTATAGCTGCGGATCGTCGCCTCGCGGTCTTGCAGGGTCGCGGCCATGTCGATGACGCTGACCCCCATCCGCGACAGCTCGCGCGTGCCGAAATGGGCGGGCGGCGCGGCAGGCTCATCCGGCGTGGCGCGTACCGATGCGGCATAGCCCGCCAGCGCCGTGATCGGGCGCAGCAACAGGCGCAGCAGCAGCCACCACAGCACCGCCGTCAGCCCCGCGATGATCAGCGCCAGCAAGGTGGCCGCGTTGCGAAACCCGATCTCAGGCCCGAGGAAGCGCAGCGCCACCAACCCAAGGAAGGACAGCGCCAATGTGCCCGCCAGCGCGCCGCCCAGAACCAGCCAGAGCGACGGGCGCCATTTGCCTACCTGCCCCGGCATGGCCCCATCCGCATCCCCACGCCATGCGCGGTCTCGATCCCGTCGGCGCAGCCCGCATCCGCCAGTTTCCGGCGCAGGTTGCGCAGGTGGCTGTCCAGCGTCCGGCCCGAAATGTCGCTGCCCGCGCCCCAGATCGCATCGACCGCCTGCGCGCGCGACAGGACGCGGGCCGGGTCGCGCAGGAGCAGCGCCAGAAGACTGCACTCGGTCGCGGTCAGGACCACGTCGCGCCCGTCGAAATCGCAGCTATGCGCCGCGACATCGAGGCTGAGGGCCCCGTGCCGCAGCACCCGCGCCGCGCCACCCGTGGCCCGTTTCAGGATCGCGTTCACGCGGGCCACCAGTTCGCGCGGGGAAAACGGCTTGGTCACGTAATCGTCAGCCCCCAGTTCCAGCCCCAGGACGCGGTCGATCTCGTCGTCGCGGGCAGTCAGGAACAGGATCGGCACGTCCGAGGTGGCGCGGATGCGGCGGCAGACCTCGAACCCGTCGCGTTCCGGCAGGCCGACATCCAGCACAATGAGGTCAGGCGCCTCGCGCGCGGCATGGGTGAGGGCGCGCTGTCCGTCGCCCGCCGTCACCACGGCGAAGCCTGCACGCTCCAGCGCGATGCTCACGAGCTCGCGCAGGCGGGCATCGTCATCGACCACGAGTATCTTCATACGCTCCCTCCCCCGCCGCCAGTAAACGCGCCACGCGCCAACTGCGAAAGCCCCAATCGCGCCAGCCGTCGATATGGGGCGCACGCGCGCAGGTCTGCCCCTGCAACGCCACGGCGGCCATCGGCGCGAGGGTACAGGCATAGGACAGGTCGACGCCGCGATCCTGCGACGGATGGGTCAGGTTATAGGCCGCGATGATCTGCGCGAAATTGATGAAGGCGCAGATGTAGAGCGTGACCAGCGCCAGCCCGCCACCGCGCAGCACCAGCCAGGCAGCGGGACGGCGCGCGTGGATGAACCAGCCGATCAGCACCAGCCCCACGGCCACCAGCCCCATCCAGATCGCCGCGTGAAGGCGCAGGTAGGTCAGGCCATAGACCTCGACATAGACCCAGAGCCGGTAGGCCGCCGAGGCCGTCAGCAGGACATTCTGCGCCAGCCAGATCATCATCAGCGCCGACAGGCTCTTCCGACCCCCCAGATGGGGCCGCGCGGCCAGCGCAAAGCCCCCCGCCAGCAGCGCCGTGACCAGCAGCGGATAGGCGCCGCGGCGGGCATAGGTGGCATGGCTCATCCCCTCGGGCAGCGGGCCGCCGCCCCAGAGCAGCGCGATATCCATCAAGGTTTGCAGCCCGAGCAGCAGGTTGAACACAATGAGCGCATTGGCGACCGAGGCGGTGTTGAAACCGAGCGTTGCGCGGGCGCGGGGGCGGTGGGGGCCGATGAACGGGGCGGGCGGCGTGAAGCTGAGGAACGGCCAGACGATCAGCGCCAGACCGGTCCAGAACATCAGGCGCAGCAGGGTTTCCTCGACATCCCAATCCTCGAACAGCGACAGGTCCAGCCAGCCCTCAAGCACCGGGTTGGCCTGCACCAGCAGCGACAGGAGCACCATCCCCCCGCCAAGCGGCACCGCCCAATTGAGCGCCAAGATGCGCCATTGGCCGGGGGCCGCGCGCGGGGATTTCCGATCCATCGCCCAGGCAATCCCGTCCAGCACCCCCGCAACCGGCAGCGCCGCCCAAAGCCGCAGCGCGCTGCACGCAAGACCACTGCGCCCGGCCCGCAGCCAGGCGATCGAGGTGATCAGCCCGCCCGCCAGCAGGAAAACGGAAAGGGCTTGCAGATGCTCGATGACGGGCAACCCGGCGACAAACATCAGCGCCGCGGGCCCGACCACGCCGCCCCGGTTTGGCAGCACGGCAACGCCGGCGGCAAAGATCGCGTAGGCGTAGAGGGCAAGGGACAGCCCGACATCATGCCCGTAGAACAGCAGGTCGCCAAGCGCCAGCAGCACGGCCAGCGCAATCGCGGCGCGGGTCAAGGGCGGGCGGCGGTCGGCGGCAACCGGGGCCGGTGGCGCGGGCGGTTTGACGGCGTCGGCCACTTCCTCGCTCAACCACCACGCATCGCGCAAAAGCCCGCGCGGCACGCCGCGCACTGTCATTGTCCCGATCATCCGTGCATCTCCTTGACGGTTTCTTTGCCCGTCAAGATGGCAGGCCGCCCGTGCAGAGCAGGCGCAGGAGATGTGCAGGTTTCGTGCAGAGGCTAAGGGGTCAGCGAAGGGGCGATGAGGAGGCGCCTAATAATCATGGACATGTTCCAGCCGCAGCCCCTGGTCGGCCAGCCCGCGCAGGGTCTCGTCAAGCTCCGTCACCGGCACCAACAGCAGGTGGCGGTAGTCGCCATAGCCCTGCCGCGCGAAACTGTGGATCGCATCCGGGTGGGTCGGCGCATCGGACAGTGCCGTCAGCATGATGTCGTCATTGCCCGCGATCTCGACAAAGCCCGCGCCCGCTTCGGCCATCTGCGCCAGCAACCCGGTGAGTTCGCGATAGCGCGGTGTCTCGATCTCCCATCCCTGCGCGCGCTCGGCGATGACGGTGACGCCCGGAAGTGCCTGCAGATCGGCGCGACCCATCCCCGTCACGATCATGCGCAGGGTCAGTTCGTCAAAGCCCACGCCCGCCACGGCGTCGGCGATCACCCCCGCATAGGCGGCTTTCACATTGTTCTCGATCCCCAGGGCAAAGGCCCGTTCCCGGTCGCGCAGCTGATCCGTCGCCGCCGCCTGCAACGCGTCGGCATCGCCCGCGAAGTCCCACCGATACCACGGCACCTGTTGCAGGAACGTGGCATAGCCCCGCGCCTGAGCCGCTGCCATCTCATCCAGCGGCGCGCGGGTCTAGCCCCTGATCCAGGTGAAGACGCGGCCCACGGTTTCCTCATAGGCGGCCTTCAGCGCGAGTTCGGCGGTGAAGCTGACGCCGATGACATAGACCATCTGGCGGGTTTCCCAATCGGTCCCGCCGTGATCCGCCGAGGCGCGCGTCAGCGAGCAGAGCGAGGACCAATAGCCGGTGATCGAGCGGAAGAACCCGTAGTCATGCGGATCGCCCTCCGAGATCACCTCGGCGTAATCGTCATAGGCATGGACGATGTGCCATTCCGGGTAGGTCATGAGGGTGCGCGATTCCAGCCGACGATGCTCGGGCGGCAGCAGCGCGGCATAGTCGGTCTCGGCAGTCTCGCCCTGGCAGGCCAGTTCAACATAGCCGACAGGGGTCAGCAAAGCGGCGAGGAGCACAGCGAGGAGCAGCACCAGCCGCTTGAGCCATCTCCAGAGAAAGCGCATCACGCCCGGTCCAGCTTCAGGCCCGCGAAGAGGGCGAAGCCGCCAAGCGCCAGATGCGGCAGGTTGGCCAGCACACGCACCAGCGTAAAGGACATCCCCGCCGAGGGGTTGGTGAAGATGCCGAGGTCGAGATAGCCGTAGCCCGTGAATAAGCCGAAGACGCCATCGCCGAGGTAGAGCGCGCCGAAGAGCAGCAGGAAGATGCGTGACGCGCGATGCGAGATCAGCCCCGCCGCCAGCGCCCAAAGCGCCGAGGCGACATGCAGCGCGTCGTCGAATATATCCAGCGCGAAGATGCCGAAGGCGAGGCCGTCCTCATCGGTCAGGCCGGGGATGTAGTTCAGCGACGCGGCGATCATGAGCGCCACGAAATAGCCGAACGCGATAATGCGGAGCGTGGTCATAGCGCCTCCAGGTAGCTGTCCCACAGGGTGTTGCGGAAGATCAATTGCGGGTCCAGCTCCCGCTTGGCCGCCGCGAACGCTTCCGCGCGGGGATAGCTTCGGGTCAGTTGGTCGATCGTGGCATGGGGCCGGTAGGGCAGGTAATAGCTGCCGCCGATCTCGACGATCCGGTCAATCAGGTTGCGCGTCATCCGGGCCATGTCGGCCTCGCCGCGCTGCGTCATCTCCTGGGAAAACGACATCACGGCGGCGATGCGGGGGGTGCGGGCATAGCTCAACACGGCTTCATCATCCTGCGCGACATGGCGCAGGGTGACGTTCAGAAACTCCTGGTAGCTGGCCGGGATCACCTCGCGGCAGGCGGTCAGGAAATCGCCGAAGCGCTCAGGCGCCACGAAATATTCATGCAGAATGTCGGTGCGGTTGTCGTCGCGGTCATCCAGCGTCACCACCGGTTCGTTGATCAGGCTGTTGCGCGTCGCGGGGCCGTCGCCCAGAGCGGGCCCGAGCGTGGTTTCCGTCCACCAGCGCAGGCGCTTCATCGGCTCATTGCCCAATTGCCAGCGGTAGATGCGGCTGGCCAGCCGCGCCATCAGGCCCGAGCCCTCGGCGGGCGGCAGGTCGGCCTGATCCTCGGTGGCGCGATAGGTGATCATCAGCGCGTCTTCGAAAAACCGGGCGCGACCGACGTTGAGGCGGCCATAGGCCATGCTCACGGCGGGCGTGGCGACGGCGTTGGTGAAGGCGGTCGAGAAGGCTTCGGCAGGCATCGTCTCGAAGGACGGCTGCAGGCGCCGGTTCGGGATCATGTCGACCTCCATGTCGATGATCGCGCCGGTCAACCCGTAGCCGCCCATCGTCAGGTTGAAGATCTCGGCGTTCTCTCTCCGCGAGCAGGTCACCAGATCCCCCGTCGGCAACACCATGCGGAAGCTGCGCACCGTCGCCCCCATCGGGCCGAAGGGAACCGGCCAGCCATGCGCGTTGACGCAGAAGGTGGCGGCAACGCCGAAATCGTTGTTCGACTGCATGACGGCGGGCGAAAACCCGATCGGGTCCAGCGCGGCGATGACCTGGGACCAGCGTGCGCCGGCATGGGCGCGATAGGTCTGCGCGGCGGTGTCGGGTTCCACCATGCCGTTATCAAACGTGATCGCATGGCCCGCGCGCGGGATCGCCTGACCGCCCATGGAATGGCGCGCGGCACCGATATTGACCGGGCGGCGATTGCTGGCAGCCTCGGTAATTTCCGCGCGTATCGCGGCGATGAGTGCCTCGCCGGGGTCCTCAGACAGGGTGATGTGGCGGTGGATCGGCGTGCGCGACAAGCCGCTGGCATCGTTGAGGAACCCGGCCTCTGCCGGCATATCCAGCCGGGCCGTGCCCTCATAGACAGGCAGGTGATGTCCGAACTGCCGCGCGCCGATCCAGCCCGCCGCACCACCCGCCCCCACCAGCAACCCGCGTCGTGTCACTTTGCCCATATGGCCCTCGCTTTGCCGGGATAAGACAGCAAGGGTGCCGTCCATACAATCCATGATTGCACGATAGGCACAGGTCCAAGGGGCCCGCGATGGCAGAATACTGGAGCCTGCCGTCGCGTCACGAGTTGACCAACGACCCCTCTATCCGCGCAGGCGGGTGCCGTCCGGGTCGAATGGCGCACCGTTCAGAATGCGCGCGCCGTGTGGCTGGCCAAGGACGGCGACATGCAGCTCCGTCCCCGGCGCGGCGTGCGCGGCCTTGACGTACCCAAGCGCCAGCGACTTGCCGACATGGTAGCCATAAGCGCCCGAACTGACCTGCCCCACCGGCGTGCCGTCGGGCAGAAAGACAGGCTCTCCGCCGCTGGCATCGGCGGTTTCGGCATCGACCTCCATCAGCACCATGATTTCACGCGGCGGGTTGTCAGCCACAGCCTCAAATGCGGCTTTGTTCAGAAACTCCTTGTCCATCTTGATGAGCCGCGCCAGCCCCGATTCCTGCGGCCAGTATTCCGGCGAATATTCCCGCCCCCACGATCCATAGCCCTTCTCGATGCGCAGCGACATCAGGGCGCGGCTGCCCACCGGACCCGCGCCGAACTCACGCCCTGCCTCGATCAGGGCCGAATAGAGCGCCACCTGATCGGCCTCGGCGCAATGCAATTCCCACCCCAGATCGCCGGTAAAGCTGACACGAATGGCAAGAACGTCGATCCCCGCCACCGCGATCCGGGCCGAGCGCATGAAGGGGAAATCCAGGTTCGCCAGCGGCGCATTGGTCAGCCGTTGCAAGAGCGCGCGAGATTGCGGCCCGGCGACGTTGAAGCCGCAAACACCTTCCGTCCGGCTTTCGAATGTCGCGCCCTCGGGCAGTGGCACCGCCTTGAAGAAGCGCTGGTGAAACCGCTCGGCCATGCCCGAGCCGATGATCCAGAATTCCTCCTCCGCCAGCTTCGTCACGGTGAAATCGCCTGCCACGCCACCGCGCTTGCCGATGAGAGGCGTCAGGCAAGAGCGGCCCACAAGGCGCGGCATCCGATTGGCGAAGACCGCGTTCAGCCAGCCTTCCGCCCCCGCCCCCCGCGCCACGTATTTGGCGAAATTGGAGATGTCGATGATCCCCGCCCCGTCGCGCAGCATCCGCGCCTCGCGGCCCACGGGCTCCCACCAGTTCTGGCGGTCGAAGCCATAGGTCTCGTGATCCGGCTCGCCCTCGGCTGCGAACCATAGCGGATGCTCCCACCCGTAATTCAGGCCGAATTGCGCGCCCATGTCCTTTTGCATCGCGTAGCCGGGCCGTGTCCGCACCGGTCGCCCCGCCGCGCGTTCCTCGTTCGGGAAATGGATCTTGAAGCGGTGCGCATATTGATCGCCCACCCGCGCCTTGGTGAAATCCTTGCCCGCCCAGGTCCCGAACCGCGCCATGTCCCAGGCGAACATGTCCAGGCTCGGCTCGCCCTCGACCATCCATTCGGCGGCCAGCTTACCCATGCCGCCGTTCTGGCTGAACCCCGGAATGATCCCGTTGCAGCAGAAATAGCCCGTCAGTTCCGGCGCGGGACCAAAGAGGACATTGCTGTCGGGCGACCAGATCATCGGGCCGTTGATCACCCGCTTGATCCCGGCCTCGCCCACGGCGGGCACCCGGTCGATGGCACGCATCATGTTCTCCTCGATCCGCTCCAGATCGTCGGCGAAAAGCTCATGCCCGAAGCCCTGCGGCGTGCCATCCTCGGCCCAGAAGCGCACATCTTTCTCGTAGGCCCCGACCAGCAGGCCCTTGCCCTCCTGCCGCAGGTAGTATTCCCCATCGCGGTCGGCGACCGAGGGCAAACGCCGGTCCATCGCGGCGATCTGCGGGATGGTTTCGGTTACGAAATATTGGTGTTCCGTGGGCAGAAGCGGCAGTTCCAGCCCCGCCATCCGCGCCACCTCGCGGCCCCAGAGACCGGCGGCATTCACCACCCAGGGCGTGCGGATGTCGCCCTTTTCCGTGCGCACGATCCAGCTGCCATCGGGCTGCTGCTCCGTGCCTGTGACCGGCGTGAAGCGGTGGATCTCGGCCCCCCGCTGCCGTGCGCCGACGGCATAGGCATTGGTCACGCCCGAGGGGTCGACATTGCCGCCATCGGGCTCATACATGATGCAGCGGATGCCATCGTAATCGACCAGCGGATGCAGCCGCTCGGCCTCATCCCGGCTGACCTCGTGAAAGTTCATGCCGTACCGGCGCGCCTTGGCCTCCTGCAACCGCAGCTGATGCTCACGCGCCTCAGTCTGCGCCAGGTAGAGCGATCCGGGCTGGAACACCCCGCAGCTTTGGCCGGTCTCCTCCTCAAGCTCCTTGTAGAGGGTCATCGTGTAATGCTGCAGACGACTGATATTGGTGCTGTCATGCAGCCCGTGGATATTCGCCGCCGCGTGCCAGGTGGAGCCTGAAGTCAGCTCATCGCGTTCCAGCAGGATCACGTCGGACCAGCCCAGTTTGGCAAGGTGATAGAGGATCGAGCAGCCGATGACGCCGCCGCCGATCACGACGGCCTGGGCATGGGTTTTGATCTCGGGCACGGGGGACGTCTCCGGGGTTTCATACATGTCAGGGTCATCATGCGTGGGTGACCGGCCCGGACTTGCCGGAAACCGACGCGGGCATGCCGGTTTTGTCACGCATCAGGGGCCGACAGCACCAGATCCATCAGCCGCGCGAACCCGACCGCATCGAGCCTGTCGAACCGGCCGCACAGATCCTCGACCTCGGCGGCGCGGGGTGCGAGGATATCGCCCGCCAGAAGGTGAAACTTGGCGCTGATCTCACCGTCGCTGAGCGGATCGTCCACGTCGCCACGCGGGGTGCGGGGCGGGGCCTCCAGCCTCTGGCCATCGGTCAGGACCAATGCCACCGCGGCCCATCTCTGCGCCACGGATCGCGCCGTCAGGTCCGGGTCGTCGATGAGCCGGGTCGCGCGGCTGAGGCGCAGGATCTCGGGGTCGCGCAGCGCCTCGGGCGTCAGTTCCTGCGGGCCGAGGCGTCCACGCGCGATGATTGCGGCAACCGGCCAGGCGATGGAATAGGCCAGGTCGTCCATGGTCTGCGGCTCATGCCCCGCCAGCCGGGTCGCATAGTGAAACGTCCGGATCTCGACCGAAGCAACCCGGTCCGCGGTCAACCCGTGCGCCGCCATCAGATCCTGCGCCGCATCCATCGCCGGATGCGCCCACCGGCAACAGGGATAGCGCTTGTAATGGGTGTGGGCGATGGTCAGCCAGTCCTCGCCCAACCCTTGCCAGAACGGCGCGGCCTCGCCCCCCTCGCAGGTCAGGGCCGGGGCGCCGGTGAACCCCTCACGCGCCAGGTAGGCCGCCGTGACGCCCGAGGGCGCGCCCCAGCCGACCCCGTCGCGCAGCATGGAGGGATGGTCAATGCAGCGCATCATCTGGCTGCGCGGCCCGTGATATTCCCCGATCCCCGCCGCGTGCCGGATCTGTCCCGCGTCACAGCCCAACATCCGCGCCACCGCAACCGCCACGCCCACGGCGGTCCAGGAGCCGGAGGTGTGGTAATCGGGGCAGGTCGCGTGCTGCACCTGGCCCGCGCGGTAGGACACCTCGTAGGCCAGGGCCAGCCAGACCGCGAAATCCGCGCCCGTGACGGGCGTGTCCATCGCATCGGCCACGGCCAGCACAGCGGGAAACACCGCCGATCCGGCATGGCCCTTGTTCGGCGTGGTGCCGTCATGCGCGTCGATACTGTCGATGGTGAAGGCCCCGGCCATTGCCGCGCCCGCAACGCCGAGGGCGCTGCCCTCCATCAAGACCCGTGCCGCGCCGCCGCTGCCCGGCCCGAACACCGCCCGCGCGCCCGCCCGCGCCGCCGCCGCCATCTGCGTGCGCGACCCGATCGCGGCCACCCCCATCGTATCCAGGAAACTGCGCCTCAGCGTCACGACAAGCGCATCGGGCAAGTCGCCATGGAGAAGGCCAGTGGCAAACTCGGGCATGGTCGATGACATCTGCAATCCCCTCTGGTTGGCGTAACCCAAGAGAAGCCCGCATCGCTGACCTGCCGCAATCCCGGAACCGACATTTCCCGGTCCATGCGTGAAGGTCGGACAAGAAGGGGGATGGTGGCGGTGCAGGGACTTGAACCCCGGACACGCGGATTATGATTCCGCTGCTCTAACCAACTGAGCTACACCGCCGAACGACGCGCTAGGTAGGACAGCGGGCACCGCGCGTCAAGGGACAAATCGCGGGCTCTTCGCGGCTCACAGGTCGAAGAACCCCTCGCCCGCCTGCGCGCGCATCTTGCGGGCCATCTCGGCCCCCGCCTCGGCCCCGTCGGCAACCGGCACGCTGACATCGTCGGTAATCACCTCGGAGCCGTCGGACCGCAGGATCTCGCCCCGCAGCCGCAGGTCTCCGCCCGCCAGCTCGGCCAGCCCCGCAATCGGCGTCTGGCACGACCCGTCCAACCCGGCCAGAAACGCCCGTTCGGCGGCCAGCCGCTGGCCGGTCTCGGCGTCGTGAATGGCCTCCAGCATCGCCGCCACGCGCGTGTCGCCTGCCCGCCGCTCGATCCCGATCGCGCCTTGCGCCACGGCAGGCAGCATGTCCTCGGGTTCCAGTGCGGCCCGCGCCACATGCACCATGTCCAGCCGCCTGAGCCCTGCCATCGCAAGGAAGGTCGCATCGGCCACGCCTTCCCCCAGCTTCCGCATCCGTGTCTGCACATTGCCGCGAAACTCGACCAGCTCCAGGTCGGGCCGCCGCGCCATCATCTGCGCCCGCCGACGCAGCGAGGAGGAGCCGACGCGCGCCCCCGCAGGCAGGGCGTCCAGCCCGCCATGGGCCAGCGAGACGAAGCCGTCGCGCACATCCTCGCGTGGCAGATAGGTGTCCAGCGCAAGCCCCCCCGGTTGCGCCACCGGCATGTCCTTCATCGAATGCACCGCGATGTCGATGCCCCCCGCCAGCAGCGCCTCCTCGATCTCCCTGGTGAAGAGGCCCTTGCCGCCGATCGTCTTCAGCGGCTGGTCGGCGTCGATCATGGCGCGGTTGTCGCCGGTGGTCTTGATCACGACGATCTCGAACGCCTCGGCGGCCAGGTCGAACGCATCGGCCAATCGACGCCGCGTCTCATGCGCCTGCGCCAGGGCCAGCGGCGATCCGCGGGTGCCGATCCTGAGCGGCGCGGAGGGGGAGGGCAAATCCTGTGTCATACCCTTCCCCTAATCCACCCATCCGCCAATCTGAAGCCCCCTCCCATCTTCTTGGCCCAAATACTCGAACCCGCGGCGGCGTCAGCCGCCGCCCCCGGTCGGCGCGCGCGCCCCGCGCGTCGAAACCGCCCATCCCCGCGCACCTCGCCTTGACTCCGGACCCCGCCCGCGAAACATCTGCCACCAGCCCACCGGAGAAGGACGATCCCGATGACCAAGACCCTTTTGCGCGCCCTTGCCGGTGAGACCCTGCCGACACCCCCCGTCTGGATGATGCGGCAAGCGGGACGTTACCTTCCCGAATACCGCGCCACGCGGGCCAAGGCGGGCGATTTCCTGTCGCTATGCTACACCCCGGACCTCGCCGCCGAGGTCACGCTGCAGCCCATTCGCCGCTACGGCTTCGACGCCTCGATCCTCTTCGCCGATATCCTGCTGATCCCGCAGGCGCTTGGCGCCGATCTGTGGTTCGTCACTGGCGAAGGCCCGCGCCTTTCTACGATCACCAGCGCAGGCGACATGGCCCATTTCAAGGGCAAGGACGACATCCACGAAACCCTCGCGCCCATTTACGAGACGATCCGCATCCTGACCCGCGAACTCCCCGCGGAAACCACGCTGATCGGCTTCGCCGGGGCCCCCTGGACGGTCGCCACCTACATGATCGCCGGGCGCGGCACGTCGGATCAGGCCCCGGCCCATGCGCTGCGCGAGGGCGACCCCGAGACCTTCGACGCCCTCATCGACCTCATCACCGGGGCCACCATAGAATACCTCTCACAGCAGGTGCAGGCCGGGGCCGAGGTGATCAAGCTCTTCGATTCCTGGGCAGGCAGCCTCAAGGGCGACGCCTTCGAGCGCTATTCCCTTCAACCGATCAAGCGCATCGTCACGGCGCTGAAATCGCGTCACCCCGGCCTGCCGGTCATCGTCTTCCCGCGCGAGGCGGGGGACAGTTACCCCGGTTTCGCCAAGGCCGTCGGGGCCGATTGCCTGGCGCTCGACACAAGCGTCGATGCCACCTGGGCCGCCGAAACGCTGCAACCCGAGACCTGCGTGCAGGGCAACCTTGACCCCAAGCTCCTGGTCACCGGGGGCCAGCCCCTGATCGACGAGGCGCAGCGCATCACCCGCGCCTTCCGGGGCGGCCCGCATGTCTTCAACCTCGGCCACGGCATCACGCCCGATGCCGACCCCGAGAATGTCCATGTCATGCTGGACGCCATCCGCAGCGCCTGACGCCGTCATCTTCTTCGTGCAAGTACCTTCGGGGGAGCGCGAGGGGGCAGACAGCCCCCTCGCATCGGTCGACGCGCGGCACGCGCGGCGATGTTCCTGTCAGACCCATTTCGCCAATGGCGGCAGGCTCATCAGCACCGCATTCGCGTCATGCCCGGTGGCCAGCCCGAACTTGGTGCCGCGATCATAGACCAGGTTGTATTCGGCATAGAGGCCGCGATGGATCAGCTGCGTGTCGCGCTCCGAGTCTCCCCAGTCCATTCCCCGCCGCGTCTCGATGATCGGCAGATAGGCCGGCAGGAAGGCACGGCCGATATCCTGGGTCAGGGCAAAATCGGCCTCCCAGTCGCCGCTGTTGCGGTCATCCATGAAGACCCCGCCGACGCCGCGCGCGCGCCCGCGATGGGGAATGAAGAAATACTCGTCTGCCCAGGCCTTCAACTCGGGATAAAGCGCCTCGCCATGCGGGGCCAGGTAGCGCGCCTGCACGGCGTGGAAATGCTCGGTATCCTCGGCATATTCGATGCAGGGGTTCAGGTCGGAGCCGCCGCCGAACCACCAGGCATGCGGGGTCCAGAACATCCGCGTATTCATGTGGACGGCGGGGCAATGCGGGTTCTGCATATGCGCCACCAGGCTGATCCCCGAGGCCCAGAAGCGCGGATCGTCTTCCATCCCCGGCACGCCGCGCGCGGCCATCGCCTTTTGCGCCGCCGCGCCCAGGTTACCATAGACGGTGGAGATATTGACGCCGACCTTCTCGAACACCCGGCCCCCGCGCATCACGCTCATCACGCCGCCACCCGCGTCCGATCCGTCCTCGGTGGCGCGGCGTGTCTCCGTCACCTCGAATCGCCCGGCGGGGGCTTCGTCCGGCTGGCTTTCCTCAAGGGCTTCAAAGGCGGTGACGATCTCGTCGCGCAATTCGGCGAACCAGGCGGCGGCGCGCGCCTTTCGGGCGTCAAACGGGTTACTCATGAGCCGGACCTCCTTCATACCAGGGCACAGAGTGCCGCAGCGCCCCGGCCCCGTCCAGTGCCGCAAGGCACAGATGTAGCGGCCACGCCGCGCGCCGGGGCCAAAATCTGCGCCTTTTCGAAATTGCCTTGAAATCGCCACATTTGGACGCCGCTTTATGATGGATTTGGCTGCGGAAATCGCCTAGGGTTTTCTCAATCGCCGCAACAGACGGCATCCCGAGGTAGACAGAGCAATTTCGTGATCCGAAGACCGCTCCTTTTCACCCTTGTTGGGGTATGTGTGCTGTTCAGCGCGCTGGTACTCGCACCGCGTGCGTCCCATGCCGCGCCCTATGCGGCGATGGTGATCGACGCGCGCACCGGCGAGGTGCTGCACAGCCGCAACGCCGACGCCCGCCTGCACCCCGCATCGCTGACCAAGATGATGACGCTCTATATCGCTTTCGAGGCGATCCGCCTGGGCGAAATCACGCTGGATACCGAGGTGACAATTTCGCGCAATGCCGCCTCCGAACCGCCCTCGCGGCTTGGCCTTCAGGCGGGCACGCGCATTCGCCTGCGCTACCTGATCCGGGCCGCCGCCGTGCGCTCGGGCAATGACGCCGCCACCGCCATCGGCGAGGCGATCTCGGGCTCCGAGGCCGCCTTTGCCCGCCGCATGAACCGCACCGCCATCGCGCTTGGCATGAACCGCACGACCTTCCGCAATGCCCATGGCCTGACCGAGAACGGGCACCTCAGCACGGCGCGCGACATGACCACGATGGGGCGGCGCCTCTTCTACGACTATCCGCAATACTATAACCTCTTTTCGCGCCGCTCGGCGGATGCGGGCATTGCCACCGTGCGCAACACCAACCGCCGCTTCCTGGATGCCTATCGTGGGGCCGACGGGATCAAGACCGGCTACACCCGCGCGGCGGGCTACAACCTTGTCGCCTCGGCCGAGCGCGGCCAGGAACGGATCATCGCCACCGTCTTCGGCGGGCGGTCGACTGCGACCCGCAATGAACGGATCATGGAACTCCTGGACATGGGCTTTGCCCGCGCGCCCTCGACGGCCACGGTGCGCCGCCCGGAACTGCCGGTCTATGATGATGATGACCGCGTCGGCAGCAGCATCCGCGCGACCGGGGCCGTCACCAGCAGCCTGCGCCCCCTGCCCCGCCCCGGCACCCAGGACGAACTGCCCGAGGTCGCGCCGGAATTGCTGGCCGCCGTCGAACATGCCGTCGAAGACGCGCTGACCGACCCGCCGACCGAGGAGGTCGCCGAGGAGATCGCCGAAAACCTGCCGACGCCCCGGCCCGACGACTTGCCCGAGGAGCCTGACATCGTGCTGGCCCGCGCCGAGGAGGCCGAGGCCCCCATCCCGACCGCGGAGGGCGCGACAGCGCCGGCCGCGCCCGAAGAACTGCTGGAGGTCGCGGAAACCCGGACCGCAGCAGAAACGCCATCGGTCATCCCGGTCCCGCGTCCCGAGATCCCTTCGGTGGACTCCGCCGAGATCGAACTGGCCGTCATCGACCCCGATCCCGAACCGCCACAACAGGAAATCGTGACCCGCGCCTCATCCACCGGCACCCGGCTCTACGGCGTCTCGCTTGGCCGCCACCCTTCCCGCAACGCCGCCGAACGCCTGCTCCTGCAGACCGCGCTGACCGAGCTGTCGACCTTTGGCGAGGCACTGCGCAACGTGGTCAACCGGCCCGGCGGCTTCGAGGCGCAGTTTGCCGGCATGAGCGAGGAGGCCGCCGAACGCGCCTGTGCCCGGCTGATGTCGCGCAACGTGACCTGCACGACCTACGGCCCGTAATCGCCATTCGCGATTGCCAAACCCAGCGCCGCGTGTAGCCTGCGCCGCAGAATGGCCGATGCCGACCCGCGCATTGGCCAGACCCGTGGGGAACGCCTGCCATGACACGCCAGCAAGACACCGCGCGCCTGAACGCCGCCATTTTCGCGGGCTGCATGGTCGCCTTCCTGGGTTTCGGCTTCGCCGCCACCTTCGGCGTCTTCCTCGCGCCGATGTCCGCCGAGCTTGGATGGGGGCGCGAGGTGTTCTCGCTCTCGGTCGCTGTGCAGGCGCTGGCCTGGGGCTTTGCGCAACCCGTCGCGGGCGCGGTGGCCGACCGCTACGGCACGGCGCGGGTGCTGGCCTTCGGGGCCGTTTGCGCAGGCGCGGGCTTTGCCCTGCGCGGGATGATCACCGATCCGACCGGTTTCGTGCTGACCGGCGTGCTGGTCGGCGCAGGCACCGGCGCGGCCTCCTTTCCCATCGTCATCGGCGCGCTTGGCAAGATCGTGACGCCCGACAGGCGCAGCTTCATCCTGGGGCTCGGCACGGCGGCGGCATCGCTTGGCATGTTCGTCTCGGCCCCCACTGCCACCTTCATGATCGGCGGCGTCGGCTGGCAACCCGCCCTCTTGCTGATCGGGGCGAGCTTTGCCCTGATCCTGCCCTTCCTCGTCTTCATCGCGCGGGTCTCTGCCCCCACGGCCTCCGGGTCTGGCGCGGGCGCCTTCGGCACCGCCATTGCCACGGCGTTCAGCGACCGCAGTTACCTGTGCCTCTTCTTCGGCTTCTTCGTCTGCGGCTTTCACGTCGCCTTCATCCAGACCCACCTGCCCGCCTATGTGATCGACGCCAATCTCGCCGCCTGGGTCGGCGGCCTGTCGCTGGCCCTGATCGGGCTGTTCAACATCGCGGGCTCGTTCCTGTCGGGCTGGTCGGGGCAGGTCTATTCCAAGAAAAAGGTGTTGAGCGGCATCTACCTGGCCCGCGCCTTGGTCATCACCGCCTTCATCCTGCTGCCACTGACCGAGGCCGGCGTCCTGATCTTCTCGGCCATCATGGGGCTTCTGTGGCTCTCGACCGTGCCGCTGACGATGGGGCTGGTCGCGCAGACGCAAGGGCTGCGGTTCCTGTCGACGCTGGCCGGGCTGGTCTTTCTCAGCCACCAGTCGGGCAGTTTCATCGGCGCATGGATGGGCGGGCGCATCTATGACCTGACGCAGGATTACACGCCGATGTGGTGGGCCGCCGTGGCGCTTGGCCTGCTGGCCGCGCTCATCCACCTGCCCATCCGCGAGGAACCGGGGCCGCTGGCCTTGGCCGAGCAGATCTGAGCCTCACTGTTTCGGATGATCGTCGTAATCGTCGCGCAGGATGCGGTTGGCATCGCCGTCAGGGTCGTCGAACTGGCCCTTTCTGAGCAGCCAGAAGAACCCCACCAGCCCAAGCGCCCCCAGGAACAGCGAGACCGGGATCAGGATGACCAGAATATCCATGACAGCCCCTATTTCAGCCGCAGCGCGTTCAGCGACACGGTAATCGAACTGGCCGACATCGCCAAGGCGGCGGCGAGCGGCGTGGCGAAGCCCGCCACCGCGAAGGGCACCGCGACGATGTTGTAGACCGTGGCAATCGAGAAGTTTTCCCGGATCCGCTTGCGCGCTTTCACGGCGGTATCAAACGCATCGGCAATCGGTGACAGGTCTTTCCCCAACAGCACCATGTCCGAGGCCACCCGCGCCGCATCCAGCGCCGAGGCGGGCGAGATCGAGACATGCGCCGCCGCCAGCGCCGCCGTATCGTTGAGCCCGTCACCGACCATCAGAACCTTCGCGCCGTCCTCGGACAGCGCCGCGATGCGCGCGGCCTTCTCGGCGGGCAGCGCCTCGGCCAAGACCTCCTCGATCCCGATCTCGTCGGCAAAGCGCCGCACGGCCCCGCGCGTATCGCCCGAGATCAGCATCACCCGCAGCCCTGCCCGTTTGAGCCCGTCCAGTGCCTCCCGTGCGCCGGGGCGGAGGCTGTCGGTGAAGGTGAGCGCGACAGGCTCCGCATCGCCGATCTGCAGGAAGGTCGCGGTGACATCGGGCGCCTCTGCCCCAACCCACGCCGCGCGCCCGAGACGAACGGGCGTCGCGTTCCACATCGCCTCGACCCCGTAGCCCGGAACCTCGCGCAACCCGTCCAGCGCCTCGGCCTCCCGCCCTGCAAGACCGGCGGCCAGGGCCTGCGCCAGCGGATGCGACGAGCCTTGCGCCAGCGCCAGTGCCACCCGTGCCTGCGCGTCCGAAAGCCCCTCCAACCCCACCGGCTGCGGAATACCGAGCGTCAGGGTGCCGGTCTTGTCGAACACCACCGTATCGACCTCGGCCAGCCGCTCCATCGCGGTGCCGTCCTTGATCAGCATGCCCTTGCGGAACAGCCTGCCCGATGCCGCCGTCGTCACCGCGGGCACGGCAAGGCCAAGCGCGCAGGGGCAGGTGATGATCAGCACGGCGGCGGCGATATTCAGCGAAATGCGCAGGTCGAACGTGTAGAGATACCAGCCGACAGCCGCCAGCGCGGCCATGATATGCACCCCCGGCGCGTAAAGCTTGGCGGCCTGATCGGCCAGCGAGGTGTAGCGGCTGCGCCCGCTTTCGGCGATGGCAACCAGGTCGGCGATGCGGTGCAGAGAGCTGTCCTTGCCCGCCGCCGTGACCTCGACCCGCAAGGGGCCGGTCAGGTTGACCTCACCCGCCGAAACGGCGCTGCCGGGGCCTGCATAGGCGGGCAGGCTTTCGCCCGTCATCAGCGCGCGGTCGATCTCGGATTTGCCCTGGGTCACGGTGCCATCGACGGGGATACGCCCGCCGGGACGCACCAGCACGACATCCCCGGGGGCCAGATCGGCGATGCCCACGGTTTCCTCGACCCCGTCCCGCAGCCGGATCGCGCGCGGCACCTCCAACGCGGCCAGTTCCTGCGCGGCAGAGCGTGCCGTGGCCCGCGTGCGGTAATCCAGGTAGCGGCCCGCCAGCAGGAAGAAGGTCAACGCTATCGCCGCGTCGAAATAGGCGTGTTCGCCCGACATGATCGTTTCATAGAGCGACGTGGCCACGGCCAGCAGGATCGCCAGCGTGATCGGCACATCCATGTTCAGCCGCCCCGCCCGAAGCGCCGACCACGCATTGACGTAGAAGGGCTGCCCGGTGAAGACGATGGCGGGCAGCACGATGGCCGCCGACACCCAATGCATCAGGTCGCGCGTCACGCCCTCGGCCCCGGACCAGACCGCGACCGACAGCAGCATCACGTTCATCATCGCAAAGCCCGCCACGGCGAGCCGCATCAGCAGGTCGCGTGCGCCCTTGTCGGCCTCGGTCGCCGCCAGAACGCCGGGGTCCAGCTCATGCGCCTCGTAGCCCGCGCGCTCCAGCACCGCGACAAGGTCACCGGCGGTGATCTCCGGCCCCGCCTCCACCGCCGCCCGTTTCAGGGTCAGGTTCACCCGCGCCGCGCGCACCCCCGCCACGCCCTCCAGCGCGCGTTCGACGCCCGAGATGCAGCCGGCACAATGGATGCCCGGCAGCGACAGCATCAGCCGCGCATCGACCGGCTTGGCGGCCAGCGCTTCCGCCGCCGGGGCGGCATTGCAGGCCGGACAGGCGGCAGGGCGGGGATGTGTGAGGCTGGCGGTCAAATCGGCCTACTCGCGGATCGTGAAGGTGATGTTGTGGCGGTAATCGGTGCCGTCGCGCGCGGTGCCCGTCAACCGCAACCGCCAGCGCCCCGGCGCGATATCGACCGGCGCGGTAAGGGCGCCGCGTTCACGGGTCAATTCCAGTTCCTGATCATCGACCCGGCTCGTGGGCCGGGTCAGGAGCGCGACAAGCTCCGCCGGGAGCGCCGGGCTGCCATCGGCCTCCAGCAGATGCAGGGTCAGGATGCCCTCCTCCACATCGACCTCGACCTCGGCGGTCCAGCCAAGCGCCTCCTGCGCCTCGCGGCGAATGTCGAAATCCTGGCTGTCGGCATAGGAGGACGAGACCTCGAGCCCCGGAAAGGTGCGCACGGCCTGGAACGCCATGAACAGGTTGACGCCGATGATCAGGCCGAAGCCCAGGACAAAGATCAGCAGCACCTTGCGGCCGGTCAGTTCGCGGGGGCGTTTTTCCTCGTCGCTCATGCCGTCACTCCCCTGTGCCGTCGAAGACTGTATCCTGGTAGGCCCTGATATCACTGATCGCATCTTCCACCCAGAACCGGAAATCCGTCCGGTCGGCCTCGGCCGCGGGATCGCCCGGCTCGGCTGTCACATAGGCGCGCAATTGCTGCGTGCTGTCGGCGGGCACGGTGACGCGATCCCCCTCGGCCCCCTCAAGGTCCAGTGCCAGGTCGGCCTCGGAGGTCAGGGTGATCTCGAACACGCGATCCTCATTGGCCATGTTGCGCAGGCGCAGGTCATAGGCGTTGCGGATCGAGCCATCGCTGAGGGTCACAAAGGTCGGGCTGCGCACCGGCTCGACCGTGATGTCGATCTCGGAGCGGATGAAGAGCAGCACCACCAGCGCGATGCCGATCGCCGACCAGAGCACGGTGTAGATGATGGTGCGGGGCCGGAAGATGTGCCGCCAGACCGATTTCGGCGGGTTGCCCGCGCGCTCATTGGTCTCGTCGGTCAGCGCCATGTAGTCGATCAGGCCCCGCGGCTTGCCGATCTTGGCCATGATGTCGTCGCAGGCGTCGATGCAGAGCGCGCAGGTGATGCACTCCATCTGCTGCCCGTCGCGGATGTCGATCCCCGCCGGGCAGACATTGACGCAGGCCATGCAGTCGATGCAGTCGCCAAGCTGGTCGGCATCCGCGCCCTTGCGATGCTTGCCGCGCGGCTCGCCCCGCCAGTCGCGATAGGCAACCGTGATCGTGTCCTCGTCCATCATCGCGGCCTGGATGCGCGGCCAGGGGCACATGTAATTGCAGATCTGCTCGCGCATGAAGCCGCCGAAAACGAATGTGGTGGCGGTCAGGATGGCGATGGTGGTGTAGGCCACCGGATGCGCGTTGAGGGTGAAGAGGTCCACCAGCAGCGTCGGCGCGTCGGTGAAATAGAACACCCAGGCCCCGCCGGTCGCCACCGCGATCAGCAGCCAGATGGTCCATTTCGTGATGCGCAGCCGCGCCTTGCGGGCGGTCCAGGGCGCTTTCAGCAGGCGAAGCTGCGCGTTGCGGTCGCCCTCGACCCACCGTTCGACATGTACGAACAGATCGGTCCAGACCGTCTGCGGGCAGGCATAGCCGCACCAGACCCGACCAAGCGCCGAGGTGAACAGGAACAGGCCGAGCCCCGCCATGATCAGCAAGCCCGCGACGAAATAGAACTCATGCGGCCAGATCTCGATCCAGAAGAAGAAAAAGCGCCGGTTGGCCAGGTCGATCAGCACCGCCTGGTCGGGCAATGACGGGCCGCGATCCCAGCGGATCCAGGGCGTCAGGTAATAGATGCCCAGGGTCACCACCATGATGATCCATTTCAGGTTACGGAACGGGCCCTTGACGCGCTTGGGAAAGATCGGCTCGCGGGCCGCATAGAGGCTTTGGGGCTGGTCACTGGAACTCATGCGCGGGGGACGCTCCTTGGGAGACGGGATCGGGGCTATTGTCGCTTCTAGGCAGCACCACGTCACGCAGCCTTGACCCAGATCAAACCCGCACCCGCATGGCGCAACTGTCAGACAGGCCGAAACTAGACCTCCTCTGCACCGAATTCCAGCCGCGCGAAGGTTTTGTCGCAGGGGGGCGTTCTGTGCCAAGGTGGGGCACGCGACGAACAGGATGAAGCGATATGGACGACACCCAGGGCAGGCCCGAGAAACGCAACCCCGACAGCGCGCAGGAATTCACCGCCGCCGAGATCGGCGCCATCGCGCATCTCTATCGCGGCGAGATCTATCGCAGCACGATCTGGCGCACGCGGCTGGACACGACGACGAACTGGGCCGTGGTGACGCTTGGCGTGGCGCTCTCGATCTCCTTCGCAACGCCCGAGGCGTCGCCCCTGCCGCTCTTGCTGGTCGGTATCCTGATGCTGCTGTTCCTGGCGCTGGAGGCGCGGCGCTATCGCTATTTCAACGTCTGGCGGGCGCGCTCGCGCTGGCTGGAGACGCATTTCTACGCGCCGATGCTGCGCGATGGCGGCGATCTGCACACGGAAGAGAACTGGCAGGCGATCCTGGCCGAGGATTACCTGCGGCCGCAATACCACATCGGGTTCATCACTTCGATGGCGCGGCGCGTACGGCGCAACTATGTCTGGATCCTGCTGATCCAGGCCGTTGCCTATGTCGGCAAGCTGATGATCCACCCGATGCAGGCGCAGAGCTTTCAGCAATTCGTCGACCGGGCCGATATCGGGCCGGTACCCGGCATCATCGTGCTGCTGATCGGCGTGATCTATTGCGGCACATTGGCGGCGCTGGCGATCTGGGTGTCCCTGACCGACCGCAAGAAGGTGCGCCTGCGCGGCGAAAAGGGCGGGCAGATGGGATAGGCGCTGCGCCGCCCTTTCCCGGTCAGGACGGGGCCGCGACCAGGCCGCGCGCGATGGCCTCGTCCCGCGCGATGAAGAACTCGTCGTGATAGGTGTCATAGGGATGACCCGATCCCGCCGGGTAGGAGGCGTATTGCTCCATGTTGTTCATATGCGCCAGCAATTGCGCGTCGTCGAACCCGGCCATCCAAGAGGAATAGCTGTCATAGATGCCGGGATTGCTGGCGTCCCATTGCTGGCGTGCCCAGGCAACGCCGAAGCTGGTTTCGATTTCATAATCGGTCATGACGCCGGATGTGTCGCCCGAGACATCCTCGACCCCGGCGGACACCACCGCCGTTGTCGCCACGCCAAGCCCGACAAGTCCAGCGGTCAACACGACCCAGTCCACCGTGACGGCGCCTGCATCGTCGGCCAGAAAGCGGGCCAGCTTGGTATCAAGAGTATTCATTGCGCGTTTCCTAGATTGATCCGACGGCGACACTGGCCAACGAAAACGTCGGGGACAGGTCTGAATCTAGACGATTTTAGTTTTTTTGAGGTAAGGTGATGCCGGTTCTGTAGGAAACGCGCGAACAGGACCAGAACCGGCATCTACCGGTGGCCCGCGCGAACGGGCCACCGGGTCTCTTGTCGGGGACTACTCCCCGCCGCCCCGCGAGTGGACGTATATCGACACCGAGCGAAGCTCGGCTTCCGACAGGCGGCCCGCGGACGAGGCTTCCGCCGACCAGGGCGGCATGACCCCGAAGCGGGAATTGCGCACGGTATATTCCAGCGCCTCTTCATCGCCGCCATAAAGCCAGATCGCATCGGTCAGGTTGGGCGCGCCCAGGGCCCTTTCTCCGGTGCCGTTTTCCATGTGGCACGCGGAGCAGTTGTTCAGGTAGACCTCTTCGCCGGCAGCGGCCAGCTCCGCCTCATATTCCTGCCCCGAGATGTTACGGACATATTGCACCACCTGGGTGACTTCCTCGTCACTCAGGACGTCGCCGAACGCGGGCATTTCCGACCAGCGCGCATCGGGATCGTCCTCGTTGCGGATACCGTGGCTGATCGTGTAGTAGATCTCGTCCAGCGAGCCGCCCCAGAGCCAGTTGTCATCCAGAAGGTTGGGATACCCCACCGCGCCCGCCGCGTTCGAGCCATGGCACTGCGCGCACCAGGTGCGGAAGATCGCGCCGCCGCCCTGCACCGCGAAGTTGTAGAGGTCGGGATTCTCGTCCGGCGTGATCGCGGCCAGCTCGACCTCCTCGATGCGCGCCCGGATCGGGTCGTTCATCGCGTCGAACTCGGCGATTTCCTCGGCCACCTCGGCGCGGCTCGAATACCCCAGCAGACCGGTCGTAGCGCCGTTGATCAGCGGCCAGGCCGGATAGGCGATGGTATAGGCGACGCCCCAGAAGATGGTCAGGTAGAACGTCCAGAGCCACCAGCGCGGCATCGGGTTGTCGAACTCCTTGATCCCGTCCCAGACATGGCCCGTGGTGCGGGGATCGCCCTCCTGCAATTGTTGTTCTTCAGGGTCGGGGATGTGCTTGTCGGTCATTACCGCGCCTCCGTCTTTTGGCTGGCCGCGGGCGACCTTGCAGGCTTGTCGTCATGGCGGAAGGGGATGTTGGCCGTGTCCTTGTAGAGCCGCCCGCTGCCGGGACGCAGCACAAACAGGATCACGATTATGAACACCGTAAACATGAACAGCAGACCCCAGCTTCCTGCAAAGACCCGCATGATGGTGTAGGTATCTTCCATCTGAATCGCTCCTCTATCGGCTCTCGTCTGGCGTGAAAGTCGAAAAATCGACCAGCGTGCCCAACATCTGAAGATACGCGATCAGCGCGTCCATTTCGGTGACCTCGGGGTTGCCGTCGAAATCGCGCTGCTGCGCGTTTGGATAGCGTTCGACCACCGCGTCATCGCCGAAATCGGTGGCCTGCTGAACAAAGTCATAGGCTGCCTGATCAATCATTTCGTCGGTATATGGCACCCCGACGATGCGGTGAGTCTCCATCAGATCGGCAATATAGGTGGGGTCAATCTCGGTCTCGGCAAGATAGCCATAGGACGGCATCACCGATTCCGGCACCACCGATTGCGGATCGGTCATGTGATCGACATGCCACTCATCGGAATATCGCCCGCCGACCCGGGCCAGGTCCGGCCCGGTGCGTTTCGATCCCCATTGGAACGGGTGATCATACATCGATTCCGCCGCAAGGCTGTAGGGGCCATAGCGTTCAACCTCGTCCCGCAGCGGGCGGATCATCTGGCTGTGGCAGACATAGCAGCCCTCGCGGATGTAGATCTCGCGCCCCTGCAGCTCCAGCGGGGAATAGGGGCGCATGCCTTCCACGTCCTCGATCGTGTTCTCAAGGTAGAAGAGCGGTGCGATCTCCACGGCCCCGCCAATGGTCACAACCGCAAAGCTGAGCGCCAGGAGAAGGGTCGCGTTGCGCTCGATCTTGCCATGCTTGTTCAGGAACCAGCTTTGATGCGGCAACTCGTTCGGGATCTCCTCGGGGATGTCCGAGACGGTCGAGACATTGGGGTCGCGCTCGGGGTCGAGGATCTTGTCGTTGTCGTCAGTGGCCATATCTCGACCCTCCTTATTCTGCCGGGGCCGCGGCGCGGGCGGGTGCAGCAGCAACGCCTTTGCGTACGGTCATCCAAAGGTTGTAGGCCATGATCAGACCGCCAGCCAGGAACATCAGGCCACCCAGGCCACGCACCACATACATCGGGAACTTGGCCGCCACGGTGTCGGCGAAGGAGTTCACGAGGAAGCCCTGCGCATCCACTTCGCGCCACATCAGCCCCTCCATGATGCCGGTCACCCACATGGAGGCCGCGTAGAGAACGATGCCGATCGTCGCCAGCCAGTAATGCCACGAGACCAGGCGCAGGCTGTAGAGACGCTCACGGCTCCACAGTTTCGGGAACAGGTAGTAGAGCATCCCGAAAGTGATCATGCCGTTCCAGCCCAGGGCCCCCGAATGCACGTGGCCAATGGTCCAGTCGGTATAATGCGACAGGCTGTTGACCGAGCGGATCGACATCATCGGACCCTCGAAGGTGGACATGCCGTAGAACGCGACCGAGGTGACCATCATCCGCAAGACCGGGTCGGTGCGCAGCTTGTCCCAGGCCCCCGACAGCGTCATCAACCCGTTGATCATGCCACCCCAGGAGGGCATCCACAGCACGACAGAGAACACCATACCCAGCGTCTGCGCCCAATCGGGCAGCGCGGTATAGTGCAGATGGTGCGGACCCGCCCAGATATAGAGGAAGATCAGCGCCCAGAAATGGATGATGCTGAGCTTGTAGCTGTAGACCGGACGCTCGGCCTGTTTAGGAATGAAATAGTACATCATGCCCAGGAAGCCCGCGGTCAACAAGAAGCCGACGGCGTTATGGCCATACCACCACTGGGTCATGGCACTCTGCACACCGGCCATGACCTGCACCGACCGCGACCCGAAGATCGACACCGGTACCGACATGTTGTTGATGACATGCAGCATCGCCACGGTGACGATGAAGGACAGAAGGAACCAGTTGGCGACGTAGATATGCGGCTCTTTCCGCTTGATCAGCGTGCCCATGAAGACAGCCAGGAATGCGACCCAGACGATGGTCAGCCAAATATCGACGTACCACTCCGGTTCCGCGTATTCCAGGCCCTGTGTGATCCCCATGAGATACCCGGTGGCGGCCAGCACAATGAAGAACTGGTAGCCCCACAAGACGAACCAGACCAGGCCGCCGCCCCAGAGCCGCGCCGCCGTCGTGCGCTGAACAATATAGAATGAGGCCGTGATCAGCGCGTTGCCGGCAAAGGCGAAGATCACCGCCGAGGTGTGCAGGGGCCGCAGCCGTCCGAAATTCAGATAGCCTTGCGCCCATTCGAAATTGAGCTGCGGATAGGCCAGCTGAAACGCGATGAACGTGCCGACCAGAAAGCCGACAACGCCCCAGAACGCGGTCAGGATGGCGCCCCATCTCACGGGCCCATCCATGTATTCGGTTTGCAGCACCGCCGCGGGTACCGGCTCATCCGTGCGGCGCAACTGCCACAGAAACAGGCCCGCCGCGGTGATCATCACGATGATGGCATGCACCATATAGCCCACGTCGCGCGCGTAATTGGCCGCGATCGCGGCGCTGATCACAACCAGGCCGAGGATCAAAAGCTTCACATAATCCAGCATGGATCGTCCCTTCATCTACCCCCGGTTGCGACTCGAAAGCCTTCCGGAGTGTTCCGTATGATCTCAAATCGCGTTTTAGGTCGATGGAGACCTTGATCCATGTCAAATTGCCGGAAAGGATAGGGTTGATGCAAGTCAAAGCAGCACGGGCGGTAGGGCTCTAGTCTGCCGCCGACACCCAGGAAACAAAGGAGCGCCGCCATGGGTTACAAGAGCATTCTGACGATCCTGACCGACATCGACGATGTGGCCCCGGTGCTTGAGGCAACGCTGCCCTTCGCGCGCAGCCAGGGCGCGCATCTGGACGTGCTGTGCCTGGGCATCGACCGGACGCAGACGGGCTATTACTTCGCCGGGGCGACCGCCATCATCCACGAGGAAACGCAGAGCCAATCGCGCGATCACGCCAAGGCGCTGGAGGACGCGGTGCGCGACCGCCTCGGCCGGACCGAGATCACCTGGGCGGTCGAGGCGCTGGTGGCGCAAAGCGCGATGGTCTCGGGCCTGGTGGCCCACCGGGCGCAGTTTTCCGACCTCGTGATGCTGCCCAAACCCTATGGCGAGGGGCGCGCCTCGGATGCGCCGGTGATCGTCGAGGCGGCGATGTTCCAGGGCTCGGCCCCGGTGATGGTGCTGCCCGGCAATGACAGGCTGCCCTCGGACAAACCCACCCGCGCCGTGGTGGCCTGGAACGAAAGCGCCGAGGCGCTCGTGGCGGCGCGCCGCGCCCTGCCGCTTCTGATCGCCGCGGATTGCGTCGAGATCCTGATCATCGACCCGCCGCGCCACGATACCGGGGCCGCCGATCCCGGCGCGGAACTGTCGAAGATGCTGTCGCGCCACGGTGCCCGGGTCGAGGTCTCGGTCATCGCCTGCACGATGCCGCGCATTTCCGACATGATCGAACGCCACGTCCGCGACAAGGATGCGGATCTGCTGGTGATGGGGGCCTATGGTCATTCCCGCCTGCGGGAGGCCATATTGGGCGGGGCGACGCGCAACCTACTGGAACAGGCCAGCGTGCCGGTCCTGATGGCGCGTTAAGCCCTTTGGTAGAGTAACGAGTGCCGCAGGCGCGTAGGGGATCCCCTCGCGCCTGTTTTCGTATCCGGCACGGGACTGCCGCCGTCTCTTCTCCGAATCACCCTGCACCCGCCCCGATTTCCGCATGATTTCATGGGATCTTTCTGGCATGGGGCCACGGCTCCACGACATTGTTCCGGATACACTCTTGCATAAGTGTATTTTTTACACTAAAGTGAGTCGCAGAGATCAGAAACGCATTGCCCCAAAGGACCAAGCCCATGTTCTGCACCGCCCATCACACCCCCCGCCCGATCCCGGCCCAGGCCGAGCTGCAACGCCCCGCCGACCGCCGCATCAACGCCGCACCGACAACGCGCAAGGCCCCCCGCCAGGTCTTTACCGACTGGGCCAGCATTTAAGGGTTTTCAGACAGTTCCGACCTTGTTTCAGGTCACCAGCCCGCCATCGGTGTCATCGCCGGTCTCCGCCATCAAACGATGGAAATCGGGCACCACGACATGGCGCTTGCCCTGCAATTCGATCACGCCATCGCGCTTCAGTGCCGACATCTGCCGGCTCACCGTTTCCAGCGTCAGACCCAGGTAATCGGCCATCGCCTCACGCGTCAGTGGCAGGTCGAATGCAACCTCCGCCTTAAGGGGAACGACATTCGCCGTGGTCCCGCGCCGCGCTATGATGGTCAGGAAACTCGCGATCTTCTCCCGCGCCGTCTTGCGCCCCAGAAGCAGCATCCATTCCCGCGCCGCGTCCAGCTCGTCCAGCGTCATTTCAAGCAGGCGCTGGCTGACATGCGGCGTGTCCTCCATCAGCTTGAGGAACGGCTTGCGCCGGAAACAGCACAGCACCACGTCGGTCGAGGCCGTCACGTCATAGGTCACGCTGTCGCGCGACGGGCGGCCCAGGAAATCGCTCGGCAACAGAAGGCCCACCATCTGGCGGCGGCCATCCTCCATGGTCTGGGTCAGGGCCGCGACCCCGCTGACCACCGACCCCACGAAATCCATCTGATCGCCGGACCAGACGATGGTCTGCCCGGCCTCGAACGTGCGGTAATACTTGATCGCGTCCAGCTGCTCCAGCTCATCGGCTTCGCAGCGGGCACAGACCGCCCGATGCCGAATCGGGCAATTGGAACAATCTTGCAGCAGGGGTGCGGCAAGCGCGGCTTTGGGCATGGGAAAACTCCCCGGTTTTATGCGACCGAAGTGATGGTCTTGATCTCGATCAATTACAGGAACATAGGCACAGCCTAAGGCTATCTGAATGGATAACCTTGCGCAACTTCGCGCGCTTGGTCTCTTTGAGGCCAAAGTGCCACGCTATACAAGCTACCCGCCGGCCAACAAGTTCTCGAACGACGTGCAGGCCCAAGGGTTTAGCGACTGGATTGCCGCGATTCGGCCAGGCTCGCCCGTCTCGCTCTATCTGCATGTGCCGTTCTGCCGCAGACTCTGCTGGTTCTGCGCCTGCCGCACGCAAGGCGTCAATTCCGACGACCCCGTTCTGGCCTATGTCGCCACCCTGAAACAGGAGATCGCCCAGGTCGGCGCGCTCCTGCCCGAGGGCGTCGAGGTTGCGCGCCTGCATTGGGGCGGCGGCACGCCCACCCTCCTCGGCCCCGAGGCCACCACCGACCTCGCCAATGCCGTCCGCCAGCATTTCACCATGAGCGATGACGCCGAGTTCTCGGTCGAGATCGACCCGAACGAGATCGACGAGGCGCGGCTCGACGCGCTCGCCGCCGCCGGCATGACCCGTGCCTCGATCGGGGTGCAGGATTTCGACCCCGAGATCCAGAAGACCATCGGCCGGATCCAGAGCTACGAGATCACCCGCGACGCGGTGGAAGGGCTTCGCGCGCGCGGCGTCCACTCGCTCAACGCCGACATCCTCTTCGGCCTGCCGCATCAGACCCGCGAGAAGATCGCCGACAGCGTGCAGAAACTGCTCTCGCTCAACCCCGATCGGGTGGCGCTCTACGGCTACGCGCATGTGCCCTGGATGGCCAAGCGCCAGCAGTTGATCCCGACCGACGCCCTGCCGACGCCGCAGGAACGGCTGGACTTGTTCGAGACCGCCGCGCGGCTCTTCTCCTGGGACGGCTATACCCAGATCGGCATCGACCATTTCGCCCGTGCGGGCGACAGCCTGGCACAGGCCGCCCGCACCGGTCATCTGCGGCGCAATTTCCAGGGCTATACGGATGATACCTGCGAGGTGCTGATCGGCCTCGGCGCCTCCTCGATCTCGCGCTTTCCACAGGGCTTCGCGCAGAACGCCCCCGCGACCATGACCTACCAGAAGGCGGTGCGCGCGGGCCAGCTCGCTACCGGGCGCGGCCATGTCTTCAAGGGCGAGGACCGGCTGCGCGCCCGCCTGATCGAGGCGCTGATGTGCGATTTCCGCATCGACAGCCACGAGATCCTCGGCGCGGACCTGACCACGCCCGAGCATCTCGAAACCCTCTACGCCAGCGCCGCCGCCGCCTTCCCCGAGATGGTCCATCATGACGCCTCGGGCTTCGAGATCCTGCCCCCCGGCCGCCCCCTCGCCCGCCTCATCGCGCGCGCCTTCGACGCCTACGAGATGCAGGCCAGCAGCCACAGCTCGGCCATCTAACCCCGCCCCTTCATCTTCTTGGTCCAAATACTCGAATAGCACCGGTCCCGCCCCGCGCCACACCGGCAGACCACACACTGCCTTTCCCGCTTGGCCATGGCAATCCGGCGGCGCGAGGGCTCCCGCAAGGGGGCCAGAGCGTCGCCGGCCCGCGCGGGCGATGCGCCGAAGGCGCAGCGCAATCGCTTACCCGGCGGCGTGTAGATCGAAGGCCGCCGCCATCAGCGCGCGGGTATAGCCGGTCTTGGGATTGTCGAAGATCTCGGCGTTGCTGCCGGTCTCGACCACGTCGCCCTCCTTCATCACCACCACCTTGTGGCTCAGGGCGCGCACCACTTTCAGGTCATGGCTGATGAACAGGTAGGCCAGCTTGTGCCGCTTCTGCAAGTCGCGCAAGAGCTCGACGATCTGCACCTGCACGGTCATGTCCAGCGCCGAGGTCGGCTCGTCCAGCACCACCAGCCGCGGTTGCAGGATCATCGCCCGCGCAATGGCGATCCTTTGCCGCTGGCCGCCGGAAAACTCATGCGGATAGCGGTGCATCATGTCGGGGTCCAGCCCGACCTCGCGCAGGATATTCGCCACCATCGCGCGCCGGTCATGCCCGCCCGAGACCTCATGCACGCTCAGCCCCTCGGCCACGATCTGCTCGACCGTCATGCGCGGGCTGAGGCTGCCATAGGGGTCCTGAAAGACGATCTGCATATCCTTGCGCAGGGGCCGGATGCGCTTGGGGTGCCAACCCTGGATGTCATTGCGCAGGAAACTGATCCGCCCCTCCGAGGACAGAAGCCGCATCACCGCCAGCGCCAGCGTCGTCTTGCCCGACCCGCTTTCGCCGACGATGCCAAGCGTCTCGCCCTCGCGGACCGAGATCGTGGCATCGTTCACCGCTTTCACATGCCCCACCGTGCGCCGCAGCAGCCCCGCCTGGATCGGGAACCACACCTTCAGGTGCTCGGTCTCGACGATGGTCTCGGCAAAGTCGCGCACCGGGTCCGGACCGCCGGTGGCCTCCGCCTCCAGCAGCTTGCGGGTATAGGGGTGGCGGGGGTTGGCGAAAATCTCTTCCGTCGGGCCGGTCTCGACGATCTCGCCATCCTTCATCACGCAAACCCGGTCGGCGATGCGGCGCACGATGCCCAGGTCATGGGTGATGAACAGAAGGCTCAACCCCTCCTCGCGCTTCAGATCCGCCAGCAGTTCCAGGATCTGCGCCTGGATGGTCACGTCCAGCGCCGTCGTCGGTTCATCGGCGACCAGCAGGTCGGGCCCATTGGCCAGCGCCATGGCGATCATCACGCGCTGGCGCTGCCCGCCCGACAATTGATGCGGATAGGCCCCCAGGCGCGATTCCGGGTCGCGGATGCCGACCTTGGTCATCAGCTCCAGGATGCGCGTCCGCGCCGCCGCGCCGCGTAAGCCTTGATGCAGGGCCAGGCTCTCCTCAAGCTGCGTCTCCAGCGTGTGCAGCGGGTTCAGCGAAGTCATCGGCTCCTGGAAGATGAAGCTGATATCGTTGCCGCGCACCCGGCGCAATTCGCGCTCCTTCGCGCCGATCATCTCGGCGCCGCCATAGCGCACCGATCCCGTCACCTCGGCGCTGCCAGGCAGAAGCGACACGGTCGACAGAGCGGTGACCGACTTGCCCGACCCGCTTTCGCCGACGATTGCGACGGTCTCGCCCTTCTCGACCGAGAAGCTCACATTCTTCACCGCATGGTTGGTGGCCCCGTCCTGGGTGAAGCTGACCGACAGGTTGCGCACGTCCAGAAGGCTCATTGGAACGTCTTTCTGGGATCGAACGCATCGCGCACGCCCTCGAAGATGAAGACCAAGAGCGACAGCATGATGGCGAAGGTGAAGAAGGCGGTGAAGCCGAGCCAGGGCGCCTGCAGGTTGCGCTTGGCCTGCAAGGTCAGCTCGCCCAGGGAGGGGGCCGAGGACGGCAGCCCGAAGCCCAGGAAATCCAGCGTCGCCAGCGCCGCGATGGTGCCGGTGACGATGAAGGGCAGCATGGTCAGCGTCGCCACCATCGCATTGGGCAGCACATGGCGGAACATGATCACCAGGTCGCTGACGCCAAGCGCGCGGGCGGCGCGGACATATTCGAAATTGCGCGCGCGCAGGAACTCGGCCCGCACCACACCGACCAGGGCCATCCAGCCGAAGGCCGTCATCAGCAGCACCAATAGCCAGAAATTCATTCGGAAGATCGCCGCGATGATGATGATGATGTAGAGCTGCGGAATACCGCCCCATATCTCCAGGAAGCGCTGGAACAACAGGTCGGTCAGCCCGCCGAAATAGCCCTGCACCGCGCCCGCCACGATACCCACGATCGAGGTCAGGACCGTCACGATCAGGGCAAAGACGATGCTCAGGCGAAAGCCGTAGATCACGCGGGCCAGCACGTCGCGGGCGGTGTCGTCGGTGCCGAGCCAGTGGTCGCGATCCGGGGCGGACGGGGCCGACCCCGCGATTTCGGTGACCGTGTTGTAGGCATAGGGCACCGGCGGCCAAAGGATCCAGCCACGGTCGATCTCGGTGCCATCGACAACGCCATCCTCGGCATCCGCCAGCAGGCCGCGCGCGATCTCGCCGGAATCGTCATCGGCACATTCCTCGATCCCGGTGACGATCAGGCATTCCACCTGAACCGAAAGGTAATTGGCCTCGGTCGGGAAGAACCCGCCGAAATCCCGTTCCGTGTAGAGGTTGAAGATGGGCGTGTAATACTCGCCCTGGTAGCGCACCAGCAGCGGCCGGTCATTGGCCAGGAATTCCGCAAAGAGCGACAGGAAAAACAGCGTCCCGAAGATCCAGAGCGACCAGACCGCGCGCCGGTTCGAGCGGAAGTTGCGCAGCCGCCGCCGGTTGAGCGGCGAAAGGGTAAAGAACGCCATGCCTCAGACCCTCCGCGATTCAAAGTCGATGCGCGGGTCGATCAGCACATAGACGAGATCGGACAGAAGGTTGATCACCAGCCCGATCAGCCCGAAAACAAAGAGCGTGCCGAACATCACCGGGTAATCGCGCGCCACCGTCGCCTCATAGCCCATGCGCCCCAGCCCATCGAGCGAGAAGATCGTTTCGATGATCAGGCTGCCGCCGAAGAAGACCGCGATGAAGAGGCCGGGAAACCCCGCCACCACGATCAGCATCGCGTTGCGGAAGACATGGCCGTAAAGCACCGCCCGTTCCGACAGGCCCTTGGCCTTGGCGGTCATCACGTATTGCTTCTTGATCTCGTCCAGAAAGCTGTTCTTGGTCAGCAGCGTCAGCGTCGCGAAGGCCGAAATCGTCGAGGCCAGCACCGGCAGCGTGATGTGCCAGAAATAATCGCCGATCTGTTGCAGGGTCGTCATGTCCTCGAACCCGTCCGAGGTCAGCCCGCGCAGGGGGAAGACCTGCCAATATCGCCCGCCCGCGAAGAGGACCAGCAAGAGGATCGCGAAGAGGAAACCGGGGATCGCATATCCCACGATGATCAGCCCGCTGGTCCAGGTGTCAAATTTCGACCCGTCGCGCACCGCCTTGCGAATGCCGAGCGGAATCGAGATCAGGTAGGCCGCCAGCGTCGACCACAGGCCAAGCGTGATCGAGACCGGCATTTTCTCGATCACCAGGTCCACGACCGAGATGGAGCGGAAATAGCTCTCGCCGAAATCGAAGCGCATGTAATCCCACATCATCAGGAAGAACCGCTGCCAGGTCGGGATCGGCTCGGCGCGGCATTCCTCGGCGCGCAGGCGCGGCTCGCCCTCGAACCCCTCCTCGCAGACGATGCGCGAGAAGTGGAACTCGATCTCCAGCTGCTCGATGAACCCGGCGGGCAGGCCGCGCGCGCCAAGATAGCTGTCGCCGCCGCCCAGTTCCTCGGCCCCGGTTTCCGAACCAGAGCCCGAAATACCCGCGAAAACGTCGCCCTCACCCTCCAGCTGCGCCATGATCTGGTCGATGGGTCCGCCCGGCACGAATTGCACCAGGGCGAAATTGATCACCAGGATCCCGATCAGCGTGGGGATGATCAGCATGAGCCGTCTGAGAATATAGGCGCCCATCGCGGATCAGAGCGCCCCTTCGGCGCGCAACGCGGCTTCGGCCTCGGCGTCGATCCACCACAGATCGAGGAAGCCCGACGAATAGGGCGGCAGCTCCTCGGGGTGGCGATACATGTTGTAATAGGCGAACCAGTAGCTGTTATTGGTCCATTGCGGCACCCGGAAGCGTTCCCACCGCAAGACGCGATCCAGCGCCCGCACGGCGACGTTCAGCTCCTCCTGGGTCTCGGCATCGACCACCGCCTCGACCAACACGTCGATGGCAGGGTCCGAAACACCGGCAAGGTTGAACAGCGAATCCTCGCCCTGAACCGAATGGAAATACTGGCGCAGGCCAGAGCTCGGTTCCAGGTCCATGGGGAAATGATCGGTGATGATGTCGAAATCGAAACTGCGCTCGCGTTCCGTCATCTGGGCGCTGTCCACCCGCGTCAGGCGGGCATCGACGCCGATATTTCGCAGGTTCTCCACATAGGGGTTGATGATCCGGTCAAAGAGCGGATTGGAGTTGAGGAACTCGACCTCCAGCCGGTCGCCATCCTCGTTGCGCAGCAACCCGTCATCGCCGGGGGTCCAGCCGGCCTCCTCCAGCAGGGCGGCGGCCTGCCGGGCCTGACGGCGATCAAAGGTCCGCTCGGGGCTCGAGGACGGGAAGGCAAAGGGCTCCTCGGTGAAAACCTCGGGCGGCAAGAGGTCGCGCAGCGGGTCCAGCAGCGCCAGCTCCGCCCCTTCGGGCACCCCCGTCGCCTCCAGGTGATCGACATTCTCCCAGAAGGACGTGATCGGGTTGTAGAGCCCGTAGAACAGCGTCGCGTTGGTCCAGTCGAAGTTGAACATCAACCCGATGGCCTCGCGCACGCGGACATCCTGGAATTGCGGGCGGCGCAGGTTGAAGATAAAGCTCTGACCGGGCGAGATATTGCCGTGGTCGATGGTTTCCAGAACGATGGTGCCATCCGTCACCTTGTCGAATTCATAGGCCGTGGCCCATTGCAGCGAACTGCTTTCCTGCCGGAACGTGTAATTGCCGGCGGCCAGCCCTTCAAAGGCGGCGTTGGAATCGCCGTAATACTCGATGCGGATGGTCTCGAAATTGTAGCGTCCCCGGTTGATCGGCAGATCGTTGCCCCACCAGTCGGGATTGCGGCGATAAACGACGCGCTCATTCGGGCTGACGGACTCCAGCACATAGGCGGACGACCCGATCAGCGGCTCCAGCCGGGAGTCTTCGAAATCGAGGCCCGATGCCTCGTGGCTGGCGCGCGAAAAGACCGGCAGGCCGCCCGCGCTTTCGATCCGCCCGCGCAGCGGCGCTTCGGGGTTGAAGTCATAGCGGATGCGCCGCTCGTCCAGCACTTCGGCGCTGGCGATGGTCAGGCCGATCGAGGCGCGGAACGACGGCAGCCCCTCATCGCGCAGGATCTCGTAGCTGAAAAGGGCATCGTCGGCCGTGACCGGCGTGCCGTCCGAAAACGTCGCATCCTCGTGAATGGTGAAGATCACGTAGGAGCGATCCTCGGGGAAGGCCATGCTTTCGCACAGCAGGCAGTAGGAGGAGCCGATCTCGTCATAGGTGCCCTCCAGCATCGCCTCGTAGAAGATGTTCGAGGCCACCGCCGAGCGTCCGTTGCGGCTGTAGGGATGCAGCGAATCGAACCCGCCCGAGGACCAGGCGAAAGACAGCTCGCCCCCCTGCGGCGCATCCGGGTTCACGTAATCCAGGTATTCGAAATCGGGGCCATAGCGCAGATCGCCGAAGGTCGAGACCCCATGCGTCACCGTCAGCTCACCCTCGTCCTGGGCGAGGGCCGGGGCGGACAAGGCCAGCACCAGCGACAGGCCAAGGGGCAGGAACGAATGGCGGGGTTGGGTCATGAGTGTCTCCGGGGCTAGGGTCACGGGGCGTCATCTCCCTGTTATGGGCTTTCACACCGTAAGGACCAGTGCCGCCTGCGTTCAAGTTGAGATTTCGTGAACACAGCGGAGCGCGACAAAAAGGGCCGCCCGAAGCGGAGCGGCCCTTGAAAATCTGCGGCGATCCCCCGCCTCAATCGTCGAGCGAATCGAGATAGGCCACCATCGCGGCGCGGTCTTCGACGTCCCGCAGGCCGTTGAAGGACATGATCGTGCCCGGCGCGTAGCCGCGCGGGTTTTCCAGGAACCCGTTCAGGCGCTCGGGCGTCCAGTCGCCCTCCATCTCGGCCAGCGTGTCGGAATAGGAGAAGCCATCGACCGACCCGATATCGCGCCCGACCACGCCGTACAGGTAGGGGCCGGTGCCGTTCTCGCCCTGTTCGGTGACATGACAGCTGCGGCACTGACGCCAAAGGGCCTCACCATCGGCGGGGTCGGCGGCTGCCAGGTACTCGGAGAACGGAACCTCCTCGACCTCTTCGCCGCCAGCCTCGTCTTCCTCGACCTCGATCACGTAGCCCGCGACTTCATCATCGCCGCCGACGCTGTAGAGGCCGCTTGCAGCCCAGCCGCCCAGCAACAGCACCAGCCAGCCGGCGCAGATGGCACCAACGGCCTTGGTAAGGGTCATCGTGTCAAACATGGGGGCCTTCCCGTCCAAATATCGTATCTCGAGGTATCTACCGGCTTTCGCCTCTGCCTTGCAAGGTGTAGTCAGCGCGACAGAACGCCCGATATCCAAGAAAGTCCGTCTCGATGACCGCAATGATCGCCTTCCAGGGGGAACCCGGCGCCTATTCGCATCAGGCCTGCCATGACGCACGGCCCGAAATGGAGGCGCTGCCCTGCGCCACATTCGAGGATGTGATCGCCGCGGTGAAAGGCGGCGAGGCCGACCTGGCCATGCTGCCGGTGGAAAATTCGACCTATGGCCGCGTCGCCGACATCCACCGCCTGCTGCCCGAATCCGGCCTGCATATCCATGACGAGGCCTTCGTGCGGGTCCATATCAACCTGCTGGCGATTCCCGGCACGCGGCTGGCCGATGTGCGCGAGGCCTACAGCCACCTGGTCCTGTTGCCGCAATGCGCGGGCTTCCTGCGCGAAAACGCCATCACGGGCCGCGTCAGCCCCGACAATGCCCGCGCCGCGCGCGACGTGGCGGCGTGGGGCGATGCGTCCAAGGCCGCGCTCGCCTCGGAACTGGCGGGCGAGATCTACGGGCTGGAGGTGCTGGCACGCCATATCGAGGACAGCGACCACAACACGACGCGCTTCCTGATCATGGGGCGCGACCCCGACATGACCCGCCGCGCCGAGCACATGATGACCACCTTCGTCTTCAACGTCCGCAACATCCCCGCCGCGCTATACAAGGCGATGGGGGGCTTCGCCACCAATGGCGTGAACATGACCAAGCTGGAAAGCTACATGGTCGATGGCAGCTTCACCGCGACGCAATTCTACGCCGATATCGAGGGCCACCCCGACGATCCGATGGTGCAACTGGCGCTGGAGGAGTTGCGCTATTTCACCTCCGAGCTGCACATCCTGGGCACCTATCCGGCGGATGCGGCGCGGGGGTAGGTCATCCCCGCCGGGGCCTCATGCGCCTTCCACCGGCCGCCCCTCCAGATCGAAGATCCTGAACCCCGCCGCCGTCGCCCTCAGCCGGTCGGCGCAGGCCCGCACCGCCTGCCGGAACCACAGCATTTCCGGCTCCTCCTCGCGGCCCTTGCGGCACATCACCCATAGTTGCGATTGCGGCACGATCCCGACCGGGAACGGGGCCACCAGGCGCCCCGCCGCAATATCCTCGGCGACGACGAAATAGCCCCCCATGGCGATATGGCCGGTCTCCCGCGCGACCTCCACCGCCGTCATGGTGTAACCGCAGGTCATCTCGAAGCGGTTCGGCGCGCGCAGGCCCTGAAGCTCGAACCACGGTGTCCAGAGGTCGATATGCCGCTCGGCCGCCAGGTCGAAGCCCAGCTTGATCAACCCGTGCTGCAACAGGTCCGCCGGGGCCTTGATCCTGCGCGCGACATCGGCGCGCATCAGCGGCGTGTAGAACTGCCGCAGCAGGGGCTCGGAGAACAGGCTCGGATCGGGATCGCTGGTATAGCGGATGGCGGCGTCGATACCCGACCCCTCCAGGTCCTGGAACGCCTGCGACACATCCCAGCCGATCCGGAAAGCCCCGAACCGGTTGGTCTGCATTGTCGGCTCGTGCAGCAGCCATTTCTGCACCACGGCAATCGGCGCGGTTACCTTGAAGATCCGTTCCGGTTCCGGGGCATGGGCCTCGGTCCAGGCTGCCTCGATGATCTCGAACCCCTTGCCCAGCCGCCGCATCAACGCCATCCCGTCCGGGGTCAGCCGCACCGCGCGGTGGCTGCGGGTGAACAGCGCGCGGCCAAGATCCTCCTCCAGCCGCTTGACCTGGTAGCCGATGGCGGCGGGGCTGACGCGCAACTCCTCGGCGGCCAGGGTAAAGCTCTGGTGCCGGGCCGCCGCCTCGAAGCTGCGCAGCGCGTTGATGGAGGGCAATCGCTTGGTCATCCTGGACAAGCCTACCTTGTCCAGCGCCGCAACAGAACTGATTTGCGCGCATGTGGGGAACCTTGCCAGATTTCAGACCTGTAACAGGAGGTTTCCATGAAACATCACACGACACTTCTGGCCTGTGGCCTCGCCCTTGCCGCCGCCCCGGCCCTTGCCGACACCCTGCCAATGTCCTGGACCCCGCCCAGCGGCATGACCCCCGGTCCGATCGAAGCGACCAGCGCCCACCTCTGGACCGGTCCCGACGGCGCCTCGGCGATGATCGAGACCGGCGGCCTGACCCCCGGCAATGCCGTCACGATGTGGTTCGTCGCCATCCAGAACCCGGAGAACTGCGCCGCCAATCCCTGCACGCCTGTCGAGGCGATGGGCATGGCCGACCAGATGAATACCGTGGCCACGAATGGCGGCGGGGCCGTGGTGGGGGCCGATGGCCGGGTCCGTATCTCGGCCTTCCTGCCAACGGGCAATGTCGCGGGCAATTTCTACGACACGGCGTTTACCGATCCCGAAACCTCGGAATATCACCTCGTGGTCCATGATCACGGGCCTTTGCTGCCCGACCTGGCCGCCGATCAGCTTTCGTCCTTCCGCGGCGGCTGCACCGCGGACAGCGTCCCGCCCTTCTATCCCGAAAGCTCCCGCACGGATGGCGAGGGCGGGCCGAACACCTGCGTGTCGAGACAGGTCGCGCTGTTCGTCCCGTCGCATCTGCGGACGAACTAGGGCAGCCTTAGGGCCGCATCAGGAACAAGGGACCGGTATCTGCCCCCAAAACGTTGCAATTCTCTGATAGTATCGGTGCAAGAAAGAGGGAGGGGGCCGATGCCAAGCATGGAATACGATGAAGCTGCCGCCGAGCAGCTCGAGGCAATCTACTTGGGGCCTGACGTAACCGCGCAGAGGCAGGACACCCTTCAGCGGCTTGCAATTCGCGAGGGCGAGCGTGTTCTGGATATTGGCAGCGGCCCGGGGTTCCTGGCCGCTGCCATCGCCGAACTGACCGGGCCCGCGGGCGAAGTGGTCGGCGTGGATATCTCGCGGCAAATGGTGGACCGCGCCTGCCAAAGGGCCGACCGGTCCTGGCTGACATATCGTTGCGCTGACGCGACCGCCTTGCCGTTTGACGACAACGTATTTGACGTCATCGTCAGCACGCAGGTTGCCGAATATGTTCCCGACATCGAGATGTTCGCATCCGAAGTCGCTCGAGTGCTCAAGCCGGGCGGACGGGGTCTGATCCTTGCGACGGATTGGGACGCTCTTTGCTGGCATAGTGAAGACCCTGATCGCATGGAAAGGATCCTCGTGGCGTTCAAGTCTCACTGCGCGGACTGCAACCTGCCCCGAACCCTGGCGGCGCGCCTGCGAATGGCCGGATTGCTCGTGGCAGACGTAAGCTATTTCCCGATTGTGAATCTGGATCGGTATGAGGGCTGCTACAGCGAGATGATCGTTCCCTTCATCATGGCCTATGTAGGCGCACAAGAGACCGTATCGGAGGTGGACCTGAAAGCGTGGGCCGACGAACAGATCGCTCTCGATGCGCGGGGCGCGCACTTCTTCTCAACCGGGCGCTTCAACTTCCGGATCTTGAAACCCGACCAAGCGTAGGTGGACAGCAGTTTGTCCAATCGATCCGGCTCAACTCGGCAGGATCGACCGGGCCTCAGCCCTGCTCGCGCCGCCAGGCATCCTCGTATTCATTGGCCAGCGCCACGATGCGCGAGTTGATCTTGGCCTGTACCCGCTTGCGGGTCAGCTTGATGGACTGGATGATCAGCCGCGCGGCCAGCGTCCTTGCCTGCAATTCGGCGACGGCGCGCAGGCGGATCCTGTCGGGGCCCAGCGCCTCGAACCGCATTTCGAAGACCACGTTCATGCCGCCGACCACGGTGTCGATCCGGGCCGCCTCCGGGGGCGCGTAGCGGGTCACCACCGCCTCCACGCCCCGGGTCTTGCCGCGCACCTGCATGGTGCCGCGCCATGTGGCCCCTTCGGCGACCTCGGTGAAACCGCCGACGCGGCGGATATCGGCGCCGTATTTGCGCGCCAACCCCTCATAGCGGGTGAAATCGGTAAAGCGCGCGAAAGTATAGTCCTGAGGGGCGGCAACCTCCTCGATTGTTTCGAATTTCATGGCAGGTCCGTTTTTTCTGTCCCAGCTTTATTGGCGCGGAGTCTCGGGTCAATCCAGCCGGTCCGCAAGCCAATTCTCCATCAAGAATCGCGCGATGGCGCCGGGGCGCGCGGGCAGGAGGGTCGGATGATGACCGGCCAGCGCCGCCACCAGGTCCTCGCGGCTGATCCAGAACGCATCCTCCAGCTCCACCGGGTCCAGCGTGATCTCACGGCTCAGCGCCTCGCCGATACAGCCGAACATGAGCGAGGACGGATAGGGCCAGGGCTGGCTGGAGAGGTAATTGACCCGCCCGACCCGGATCGCGGTTTCCTCGGCCACCTCGCGGCGCACGGCGGCCTCCAGCGTCTCGCCGGGTTCCACGAAACCCGCCAGCAGCGAATACATGCCTTGCGGCCAACCCGGCGAGCGCCCGATCAGCAGGTCATTGCCATGCGTGATCAGCATGATGACGACGGGGTCGGTGCGCGGAAAATGCAGCGCGTTGCAGGACGGGCAGCGGCGGTGCCACCCGGCCAGATCGAACCGGCTTTCCGCCCCGCACTTGGCGCAGAACCGATGCGACCGGTGCCAGCCCAGCATCGCCTTGGCGGTGGCCGCGATCTCGGCCTCGCGGGCGCTCAGCGCGACCATCGCCAGACGCAATTCGCGGAAACTGGCCTCGGGCAGCGCCGGATGGGTCTGCCGACTGTCATCCGCGAAGCTGTCCAGCGCGGCCTTGTCCACCGCCTCGGGTTCCCAGGCCGAGATGTCCGCCGCAAAGCGCAGGCCCTCGCCATCGCGCCCCAGGAACAGGCGGCCCGGTGGGGCGTCGGCCAATATGGCATGATCGCCCGCCACGAATTGCAACGCATCGCCCGCCATCAGAGGCTTGCCGCGCCAGATCGGCAGCACCACCGGATCGCCGCTGTCCAGCGCCGCAGTCAACGCCGCTTGATCGCCGCGCAGTTCCGCCGCGCGCTCCAGCCCGCCGCCGCCGAAGGTCACCGTTTCCGCCAGTCTCATCGCCATCCCTTCCCCTGTCGCCCGGGGCCCATCCCCTTGCGGATCCTCTGGCGGTCATGTCGCAGATGTGGCACACCGGCGCAAACCGCTATGGTATCCTGTCCCAGGGCTCTGGCCATTTATCCACAGGGTTGTTCTAACCAACGCATGTCCGACAGGCTTCATAAAAGTTAATGGAAAAGCAAGGCGATACACTTGCGACGCGGCACGCGGACCCGGAGCTGCGTCTGACCCTGCTGGCCACCAGCGACCTGCACGGCCATATCCAGCCACATGATTATTACCGCGACGAACCGGCGGGCGGTCTGGGGCTGGCGCGGCTGGCCCCGCTGGTCGAGGCGCAGCGCAGGGCCGCGCCCAACAGCCTGCTCTTCGACAATGGCGACACGCTCCAGGGAACCCCGCTTGGCGACTATGCCGCGCGTGAGCGTGCCCGCGACGGCCGCCCGCACCCGGTGATCGCGGCGATGAACGCGCTTGGCTATGACGCGGCCACTGTCGGCAATCACGATTTCAACTATGGCCCGGATTTCCTGACCAGGACGCTGGCGGATGCCGAATTTCCGGTCGTGCTGGCCAATCTCACCTACCAGGATGGCAGCCCCTTCCTGCCGCCCACCGTCATGCTGGATCGCCGGATGCAGGACAGCGCCGGGGATTGGCACGCGATCAGGGTCGGCGTCATCGGCCTTGCGCCGCCGCAGATCACGATCTGGGACAAGCCGGTGTTGCAGGGCCGGTTGCAGAGCCACCCGATCGTCGCCACCGCGGCCCGCGCGGCAACCGGTCTGCGCGCAGAGGGGGCCGACCTGATCGTCGCGCTCTGCCATTCCGGCATCGGCCCCGAGGATGACCGGCCCGAGCTGGAAAACGCGATCCTGCCGCTGGCGCGCCTGGCCGGCTGCGATGCCATCGTCGCGGGCCACAGCCACGTCGTGTTCCCGGTCCCCGACAGCTGCGGCACCGGCATCCTGCATGGCACGCCGGTGGTCCAGCCCGGGGCGTTCGGCTCGCATCTCGGGCGGATCGCCCTGACCCTTCGGCGGCGCGATGACGGCTGGCGGATCACCTCGGCCCAGGCCGATACCCTGCCCGCCCGCGACACGCCCGACGAGACCGGCCCGACCCAGGCCCGCATCCTCGCCGTGACCGCAACCGACCATAAGGCGACGCTCGCCTATATCCGGCGCCGCATCGGCGCTACCACACGCCCGCTGACCAGCTATTTCGCGCTGATCTCGAACACCTCTGCCCTGTCTCTCAAGGCCACGGCCAAGCGTGCCGCCGCCGCCCGCGCGCTGGAAGGCCACCCGCTGGCGCATCTGCCGCTGCTGGCGGTGGCCGCCCCCCTGAAGGCGGGCGGGCGCGGCGGGCCGCAGAACTACATCGACATTCCGGTCGGGCCGCTCTCGATCCGCAATGTCGCCGACCTCTACAGCTATCCCAACAAGCTGCGGATCTTGCGCCTGACAGGGGCCGACATCCGTGACTGGCTGGAGCGCGCGGCCTCGATCTTTCGCCAGATCACCCCCGGCGGGCGCGACCAGCTTCTGATCGACCCGGCTTTCGCCAGCTACAATTTCGACATCCTGAACGGGCTGACCTACGCCATCGACCCCAGCCAGCCCGCCGCCTATTCGGCCGATGGCCTGACCCGGTTCGAGACGCCGGGGCGCATTGCCGACCTTTGTTACCAGGGTCAGCCGGTCATGCCGGGCGATGCGTTCCTCGTCGCCACCAACAGCTACCGCGCCTCGGGCGGCGGTCATTTCGGGGCCGCGACGCGGGGTGATCTGGTGCTGGACCCGAACCTGACGGCGCAGGACATCCTGATCCGCCATATCACCGATCACGCGCCGGTCACGCCCGAGCCGCTGAACACCTGGCGCTTCGCCCCGATGCCCGGCACGTCCGTGATCTACGAGACCGGCCCCGGTGCCGCCAACCACCCCCAGGACATCGCGGCGCTGAACCTCACCCGGCTGCAGGACAGCCCGACCGGCTTTGCCCGCTTCCGCATGGAGCTTTAGCTTGCGCCGCCTCTACATCTCCGTGCTGGCCCTCGTCGCCCTCGCCTTCCTCGCCGCGACGGGCCTGCTGCTGGCCCCGATGCTGTCCGGGCCTGCGCAGATGACGGTCGCCGATCCCACCGCCCCGCCGGGTATCCTGACCGAAACGGAACGCCCGGACCTGCGCCCCGCCCTGCCCGCATCGCTGGACTATGCGCCCGATGTCACGGGGGCCACGCGCCACCCGGTGCTGGACGGTATCATGCCCCGGACATGGTGGGGCTACGCGCCGGAGGGCCTCGACACGCCGGCCCCGGTGATCGCGCTTTTTCATGGCGCGGGCCGCGACGGGCTTTCGATGATCGACATGTGGCAGCCGGTGGCCGATGCAAACGGCCTGATCCTTGTGGCGATCAACGACGCGAATGGCGCACCGGGAGAGATCCCCGACGGCGCCTTCCTGCACAGCGTCATCAACGCGGCGGCGGAGATCTACCCCGTCGACCGCACCCGGATGTTCCTCTTCGGTCATTCGGCGGGCGCGATCACCGCGCAGCTTGCCGCCAACCGCGTCATCGGCCCCTGGCGCGGCGTGGCGGCACATGCGGGCTATGTGAACCCGACGCTTCTGCACCCGATCCGCGACGCGCCGCCGATCCGGCTCTACCTTGGCACATCGGACCAGATCTTCGACGTGACCAGCGCCCGCATCGCCGCCGATTACCTGTCGCGCGCGGGCCATGATTATCAGTTGGTCCTGATCCCCGGCCACACGCATTGGTTCTACGAGGGCGGCCCCGACTTCGCGGCGGATGCCTGGGACTGGTTCGCGTCCCTCTAGACATGCGCCGCCCCTTGCACGGGCCGCCCCGATCCCCTAAATGACGGATCGAGGGGTTGGCGCGGGCAAGCGCCTCGCCAACCTGGTCAGATCCGGAAGGAAGCAGCCACAACGAGCCCCGCTTGGGTCGTCGTCCAACCTCTCACCCCCGTCGGGTTCTGCAAAGCAGGTTCCGACGCCCGGCAGGCGGCGAATGCCGCCGAGAGGGGACGAGGGTTCTGCGAAGCAGGTTCCGACGCGACCGCGCTTTTGCGCCAGCAAAACGCGACGCCCCGGCAGGCGCTGAACAGCGCCGAGAGGGTCCGTCGATCTCTTCGCACCGCCCCTCTCGCCCCTCCCCCAAAAACTTGACAAACCTGTTAGAAAAAGCGGACAAACCTGTCAGGTTTTGCACCCCGCAAACCCGGCCCGCCCGCAGGAGGCTTCATGGAGATTGCAGCACCCTTCCGGGCCGACGCGGCATAATTTCCGCCGTCTCGACCCGAGCAACAGACCCGCGCGGCCCCAGGGCCAGCGCCCTCTCATGACTTGCTTCGGGACACCTGAAAATTGACTGACTACACCCTGAAAGACCTCGGCTGGTCGCCTTTCTTCGCGGCGCAAACCGATCCTGAAACCCTTGATTTCGCGGCACGAATCAGCACCGTCGCCCGCGACCGCGTCACCGTGCTGTCACCGCATGGCACGCTGATCCTGCGCACGCCCGAGACGACCGGGGATTATGCCGTCGGCGATTGGGTTCTGACCACGCCCGACCGCGGCGCCGTGGCTGAACGGCTGGAGCGCCAGACCAGCCTCAAACGCCGCGCGGCGGGGCATGACGTGTCGGCGCAACTGATCGCCGCCAATGTCGAAACCTTCGGAATCGTCACCTCCTGCAACGAGGATTTCAACATCGCGCGGCTGGAGCGCTACCTTGCACTGGCCGCCAGCGCCGGATGTATACCCCTGATTATCCTCACGAAATCTGACCTGTGCGACGATCCGCACAGCTATGCGAAGCAGGCCGAGCGGCTGTCACCCCTGGTCGCCGCCGTCACCCTGAACGCCACCGATCCGGACGAGCTGGACACTCTCGCACCCTGGTGCCGGAACGGTCAGACGCTGGTTCTGGCCGGCTCCTCCGGGGTGGGAAAATCCACGCTGTCCAACCTGTTGACCGGCGGCGATGCCGCAACGCAAGGCATCCGCGAGGATGACGCCAAGGGCCGCCACACCACGACATCGCGCGATCTGGCCCGCACCCGGTTCGGCGGCTGGCTCATTGACACGCCGGGGATGCGGTCTCTGCCGCTGGCCGATGTGGCGGATGGGATCGAGGCCGTTTTCGAGGATATCGAGACGCTGGCAGCCGCCTGCAAGTTCAACGATTGCGCCCATGAGACCGAGCCGGGATGCGCCATACAGGCCGCCGTGGAGGCCGGCGATATTGACCCCAACCGTCTGAAACGATGGCAGAAACTGAAGCGCGAGGATGCCCAGAACTCCGAGGCGCTGCACGAGGCGCGGGCGCGGCACAGGTCGTTGCACAAGACCTATCGTGGCGCGCAATCGGCCAAGCGGGACCGCGACGGGCGCTGAGGTTACCGGGGCGCGGTGGCCCAGGCCAGTTGTGCCTCGGTCTCGACCGCGCAAGGGCGCACGGCGCGCAGGCGGATCAGCGCCGCCTGCGCGTCCTCGCCCGCCTCGACCATCAGCCGCAGCACCGCCATGCCCGAGCGCCCGCAGCCGCCATAGCAATGCGCCAGCACCCCGCCGCCGCTGGAGAGGATGCCTGCTGCCAGCGCCGAGATCTCGGGCCAAACCGCCTCCACCCCCTGCCCCGGCGCGCCGAAATCGACGATGGGCAAATGCCGCCAGCCGATGCCGTTCCGGGCCAGGTCTTCGCCCAGATGCGCGGCCCCGGTCCCCGCCATTTCGGGAAGGGTCGTCATCGACAGAACCAGGTCGGGCTGCCAGTCCAGAATCCTCGATAAATCAACATCGTAAGACGCATCCCGCCCCGGCAGGCGACACAGGCCAAGCCGACCACCGCCAACCGCAAGGTCGTGGATCGTGAAGCCCGCGCTCATCCGTCCATGACGATCGCGTAGAGGATGATCCCGCCCACCAGCAGCACCAGCGCCAGTGCCAGCAGGATCGGCACCAGCGTCAACCGGCGCAGCCAGCGCGCCTCGGCCCAACTACGCACCGACAGCACGATCAGCGCAATGACCAGCGCCGCCGCCTGATAGCCGAGAAATCCCTCGATCCGGTTCAGCCCGCGGGCGAAGCCATCGCCGGTCGGCGGCTGAAACATGGCGTTCACCGACAGCGCCACAGCGACCGCCCAAAGCGCCAGCAAGACCCAGATCACACCCAATCGCATCGCCCTGTTCCCCCTTGTCCGAGGCCAGCCTAGCGCAGACCGGCGCCTTTCCCAAAGGCTCAGATCACCTGACCGGGATAGGATGCGGCCCAGTCTGCCAGGAACGCGGCCACGGCGTCATCCGCCGCGAACCCGATCGCGCGCCTTGGCAGGGCCACGCCATGCTCCAGCGCCAGCCGCAGACAGGCGACATGGTCGCGTTCCGCCCGCGCCGGACAGTTCTCGGAGCCGTGGATGATCGTCGACAGCAACGTGCCGCCGTAGGCGTTGACATGGGCGAGGTCCGGTTTCAGCGACAGCAGATAGGCCATCTCTTCCGGCAACCCCTCCCATCCCGCGATCTGCACGGGCGTGAGTCCGCTCGTGTCGGGCCGGTCATATTCGACGCCAAGCGCCACCAGCGCCTTGATATGAGGCAGTTTTCCGGGCAGGCCCACGATCTCGCGGAGGATGTCGCGATAGGCGTCTGGCAGTTTCGCGGGGTCGATCCAGGTTTCCTTTGGCACCACGCCCTCGGCGGCCATGGCCAGCAGGCCCTCGTCCCGTGTCAGGTCGGTGGCCTTGCCGCGCGCCTCGATGGCGCGGGCCAGATCGGTATTGCCGAAGACACGGGCATAGGCATAGGCCGACGCGCCCTGATGCACGTGCGCGGGGTCCGCGCCTGCATCCAGCAGCAACCCGACCATTTCGGCATCGCACAGCCGCCGCGCGGCCTGATGCAGGGCGGGTATGGTCCAGGGGGCCTCGCCGCCCACCTCGCTCTCGTCGAAATCATCGGCCCGCGCGCCGTGCTCCAGCAGCATCCGCACCGCCGCGTGGTCGTGGAAATCCATCGCCCGCAGCAGGGCGTTGGTGCGCTTTGGGTCGGCCCCGGCGGCCAGCAACAGGCGAAGCCCCTCGTGATGGCCAAGTTCGGTCGAATGATAAAGAGATTCACCGTCATTCGGATCGGCCCCGTGATCCAGCAGCCACTCGGCCAGCACCATGTTATCGGCATGGCCGATGGCGAAATAGAGCGGCGACAGCATGTGGTCGGAGCCTTGCGCAGCCGGCGCGCCCCGGTTCACATCGGCGCCGTGATCGAGCAACATCCGCGCAATCGCCAGCATGTCGCCCTCTCGCTCGGGCCAGAGCCGGAACATCCGCGACTGCGCCAGATGCACCAGCGGCGGGGCCATGCCACGAAGCTCGGTCGCGGCGGAGGGATTTTCGGCCAGTGTCGCGGCGACCGCATCGCGTTTGTAGAGCGCCACCTCCAGCCCGAAACTGCCATCGGCAAGGTCGGGCGTCTCCGCAAGCAACCGCTCCACCACCTCCACCTGCCCGTGATGCAGCGCGATCTTGAGGCGTTGCAGCTTGGCGGCACGGTCCATCCCCATGATCTCGACCGCCTCTTTCAGGGCGGGCCAGCTGGCAAAGCTGTTCTCGCGCGCGATCACATGCAGGTAATCGGCGTGCTTCAGGGCCTGGCCCTCGGGGCGCGGCTGATAGGTGGCAATGCGGGCGCACGCATCTGGGGTTCCGGCCTCATGGGCCTGCCTCAGCGCCTTGGCATCGCGGCGCAACCTGTCTAGGGTTTTCGTCATCGGCTTACCTTTCATACCGCCCGCGATCCGCTTGATCGGGCAAAGGTCAAACCGAAGGGTATGTCCGTTCGATATAAGGGGGGTGCCGGTGACGGCTTTCCGCGGATCTGGATGCCTCACCCCGAAGGCTGTTGCACAATAGCCTGAAACGCCGGGCTTCACAATTCCCGCATTGCCGGATGGCCAAACTGTGGTAATTTCAAGGCCATGGCAGAGTGGGCGTTCAGATCCGCCTGCCGGGCGGAGCAGACATGCCGAAGATCAACGTTACGGAGAATGGTGAGGTCACCGTTGGTGACAACGATTCCGTGCGCGTGGACATCCCCGGCGGCGGGGCGGTGACGATCTCGGCCGATCCCAATGACGACGTGGACAAGATCAGGATCGAGTTCCGTGACGACAGCCATTCCGACTACGTCACGATCAACCTGTCCAGCTTCGACCAGGACGACCTCCGGATCGACATCCACCATTACGATCCCTCCGATTCGATCTCGCTCCTGGGGGCGCTATCGACCTGGGTCGATCCGAACAATCCCGATGAATACCAGTTCACCTATCTGGGCGCCGACGGAGAGGTGCATACCGGATTCATTCGCGCCAAGGACGGCGGCGAGAAGGATTTTACCGATCCCTTCCAGCCCATTCAGTTCATGTGTTTCGGCGATGGCACCCTGATTGCCACGCCCGAGGGCGAGGTGCCTATCGAGATGCTTCAGGTCGGCGATCTTGTCCTGACCCGCGACAGCGGCGCGATGCCCATCCGCTGGATCGGACGGCGGCACATGGACGGGCTGGCCCTGGCCCGCGCGCAGTATCTGCGCCCCATCGCGGTGCGCGCCGGGGCGCTTGGCGACGGGCTGCCGGTGCAGGATCTGATCCTGTCACCCAATCACCGCGTCCTTCTGACCGACTGGCGGGCCGAGTATCTCTTTGGCGAGGCCGAGGTTCTCGTGGCCATCAAGGCGCTGGTCAACGACCACAGCATCCTGTGGCAGAGCGGGGCCTGCGGCGTGACCTATAATCACATCCTGCTGGACAGCCACGAGGTTCTGCTGTCGAACGGGCTGCCCGCCGAAAGCCTGATGCCCGGTCCGATGGCCATGCAGTCGCTGGACAGCCAGTCCATCCGCGAGATCCATGAGATCTTCCCCGAGTTGTGCGGCCTGGACACCGATCCCGGGGATCCCGCGCGGGCGATCCTCAAGACCTATGAAGGCGCGATCATGGGGCGCGTCGCGGCGTAAGGCACGGTGCCGGTGCTTGTCTGCCACCGCGCCGCGCGCCTATGCTGCAGAAATGAGCAAGAGGGAAGACCACGCCCAACAGCGTACCGAGCAGGCCGAGGACCGCACCGATTGGGCGCAGGACCGCACCATCCTGGCCAATGAGCGCACGTTCAATTCCTGGATGGGCACCGGGCTTGGCTGTATCGGCGTGGCCATCGCGCTGAGGGCCGTGTTCGGCGCGTTCGAGCCGACCTGGGCGGCCAAGCTGGTGGCCTCGACCTTCCTCCTGATCGCGGTGCTGATCTTCTGGTCGGCGCGCAACCGGGCGCATGAGACGCATGAGCGGCTGAACAGCACCGATGCAAAGCCGATCCAGCGCAAGAATTTCACCCGGCTGGCGATTGTCATGACCACGGCCACCCTTCTTGTCGGCGCAATCCTGTGGATGCTGTAGCGGGCGGGTTGTTGCAGGCGCGGCGCGGCGCTACACCTTTGGCCTGAACCGCAGGGGGATCGCGAGCCATGACAGACACCCAGACCGGCACCGGCTACCAGGTGCTCGCACGCAAATACCGCCCCGCCAGCTTTGCCGACCTGAAGGGGCAGGAGGCGATGGTGCGCACCCTCAAGAACGCCTTCGCCGCCGACCGGATCGCGCAGGCCTTCATCCTCACCGGCATTCGCGGCACCGGCAAGACCACCACCGCGCGGATTATCGCCAAGGGGCTGAACTGCACCGGGCCGGACGGCACCGGCGGCCCCACGACGGAACCCTGCGGGCAATGCCGCAACTGCGTGGGCATCATGGCGGGGCAGCATGTCGACGTGATCGAGATGGATGGCGCCAGCCAGACCAAGATCGACGACATCCGCTCGAACGTGCTGGACTCGGTGCATTACGCCCCCGCCACCGCGCGTTTCAAGGTCTATATCATCGACGAGGTTCACATGCTGTCGACCAGCGCCTTCAACGCGCTGCTGAAAACGCTGGAGGAGCCGCCCGCCCATGTGAAATTCATCTTCGCCACGACCGAGATCCGCAAGGTTCCGGTCACGGTCCTGAGCCGCTGCCAGCGTTTCGATCTGCGCCGGATCGAGCCCGAGGTGATGATCGCCCACCTGAAATCCATCGCCACCGCGGAAAATGCCGAGATCGCCGAGGAGGCGCTGGCGCTTATCACCCGCGCCGCCGAAGGCTCGGTCCGCGACGCGATGAGCCTGATGGACCAGGCCATTTCCCACGGCGCGGGCGAGACCACCGCCGACCAGGTCCGCGCCATGCTGGGGCTGGCCGATCGGGGCCGGGTCATGGACCTCTTCGATCACATCATGTCGGGCGATGCGGCGGGCGCGCTGGACGAGTTGGGCGCGCAATATGCCGATGGCGCCGACCCGATGGCGGTCTTGCGGGATCTGGCCGAGATCACCCATTGGCTGAGCGTCATCCGCATCACGCCCGACGCCGCCGAAGACCCCACCATCGGCCCGGATGAACGCACGCGCGGGCAGGCGATGGCCGCCAAGCTGTCGATGCGGGTGCTGACCCGGACCTGGCAGATGCTTCTGAAGGCGCTGGAGGAGGTGGCGATTGCCCCCAACGCGATGATGGCCGCCGAAATGGCGGTGATCCGGTTGACCCATGTCGCCGACCTGCCGCCACCCGAAGACCTGCTGCGCAAGCTGAGTGACATGCCGGTGCCGCCCGCCCCCGCCGCGCCATCGCCAGCCCCCCAGGGCGGTCCCGGCCCCCGCGCCCACGCCCCGCGCGGCCCCTCGGGCGGCGCGGCCCCGGCGCTGGAGGCGCAATCCGACACCGCGCTGGCCCATTACGCGACGTTCGAGAGGGTGGTCGCGCTGATCGAATCCAACCGCGACATCAAGCTGCTGGTCGAGGTGAAATCCTGCCTGCGCCTGGTCTCCTACGCGCCGGGACGGATCACGTTCCAGCCGACCGACCGCGCGCCGCAGGACCTTGCGCCGCGGCTGGCGCAGAGCCTGAAGAACTGGACCGGCGTACGCTGGACGGTGAGCCTGGCCAACGAGGGCGGCGGCCCGACGCTGGAGGAACAGGCCAATGCCGAACGCGACGCGCTCAGGGAAAAGGCGCTGGAGCATCCCCTGATGCAGGCCGTCCTGCACGCCTTCCCGCAGGCGAAGATCACCGAGATCCGCAGCCGCGAGGACATGGCCGATGAGGCCGCCGTCACCGCCCTGCCCGAGGTCGAGGATGAATGGGACCCTTTCGAGGAGGACTGACGCCGCCTTGTGCGACGCGCCTCGCGCCCGTATCTACAGACCAACGCGATTGATCAGAGGAACGTGACGATGCTGAAAGGTTTGGGCCAGCTTGGCGACATGGCCAAGGTGATGAAACAGGCGCAGGAAATGCAGGGCAAGATGGCCGAGATGCAGGAAACCCTCGCCACGATCACGGTCGAGGGCTCCTCGGGCGCGGGCCTCGTGCGCGCCACGGCCACCGCCAAGGGTGAATTGACGGGGCTGGATATCGACCCCTCGATCTTCGATCCCAATGAAAAGGAAGTGGTCGAGGACCTGATCCTGGCCGCGATCAAGGATGCGCAGGTCAAGGCGCAGGAGCGCAGCCAAAAGGAAATGGCGCGCCTGACCGAAGGGCTGAACCTGCCCGAAGGCATGAAGCTGCCGTTCTGATCTTGGCCGACGCCCCGCGCGATATCGAGGCCCTGATCGAGGTCATGGCCAAGCTGCCCGGTCTCGGCCCCCGCTCGGCCCGGCGCGCGGTCTTGCACCTGATCAAGAAGCGCGCGCTTCTGATGACGCCGCTGGCCGACCTGATGATGTCGGTCGCGGCCTCGGCGCGCGAATGCCTGACCTGCGGCAATATCGGAACATCCGAAACCTGCGCCATCTGCCTCAGCGAAAAACGCGCCAACGGCCAGATTTGCGTGGTCGAGGATGTCGCCGACCTCTGGGCGATGGAACGCGGCCAGGTGTTTTCCGGCCGCTACCATGTGCTTGGCGGTACGCTGTCGGCGCTGGATGCGGTGGGGCCGGAGGATCTGCGCATCCCCAAGCTCATGGACCGGCTGGAGCGCGAGGGCGTGACCGAAGTGATCCTGGCCCTGAACGCGACGGTGGATGGCCAGACCACCGCCCATTACATCGCGGGCGAATTGGAGCCGCGCAATATCGAGGTCACCTCGCTGGCCCAGGGCGTGCCCATCGGCGGTGAACTGGATTACCTCGACGATGGCACGATCTCCGCCGCTTTGCGCGCCCGCAAGGCGTTCTGACGTCAGGATCAAAGATGCCGCTGACATGCGCCAGGGCGGATCCTCGACCGGCGCATAGCACCCGCGCCGCAAGCCTCAACATCCGCATCCCCGGCCCCTTCCGCATGACTCCCTGGCAAAGGATCGCCGGACAGGATGAGATCAATTTGACTAAAATTTTCCTTCTTTGTTCCGTAAATATCCCGGGGAGCGCGAGGGGCTGGCCCCTCGCTCCCGCCCTCTCCCCTCAGCGCATCGGCGCGAAAATCGCCTCCTGCAAGGAACAGTCCCGCGCCACGTCCCGCCCGCATTCGCGGGGGTCAAGGTCGCGGGTCAGGCAGATGCGGATCTCCTGCACGCGACCATCGCGGCAGGTCACGGTCGTGGTCTCGTCGCGCAGATCCGGGTTCTCCTCCAGGAAGGCTTCCTCGATCACCTCGGCGGGCAGGCGCACCTCGCGGCCCAGGTTGCGCAGGAGGTCGGGGCGCGTCACCCGCTCATAGGCAAGCCGGGACAGGGCGAAATAGTCACGGGCCGACAGGCCGGAACAGACCCCGTGCTTGTTCCACTGGTGCCAGGCCAGCCCGCTCGATCCCATGATATCGGCCATATCCGCCGTCATCCCGCGCGAGGGATTGCGCTCACTTGTCGGGCAATAGCTTGGCCAGCCCGCCTCGTATTGCGGCCAGAGCCCGTGCAGGGTGAAGCCGAACCCCTGCCGCGGATCGCATTGCGGCGAGCCGCGCCCGTCGCCTTCGATCGCGCACCATGTCGGGGTCCAGCTCAAGGCCAGCACGTAATAGTCGAACGCGCCTGCGCGCTCGCCCTCGGCCCGTGCCGCGCCCGCGATCAGCATCAGTGCCATGATCAGTCGTATCATTTGCCCTTCCCTCCCGGCTTTATCCTGCTTATATACGCCACGACCTCCCTTACAACGACGTCACGCCAGGCCAGACCCGGCGAGCCGTTTCCCGGCACGGGAGAGATTTGCGAAACCCAAGGAGCCGCTCAAGATGAACAAACCGATCATGGCCAAAGCCACCGCTGTCTGGCTGGTCGACAACACCACGCTCAGCTTCCGTCAGATCGGCGATTTCTGCGGGTTGCACGAGCTTGAGGTGCAGGGCATCGCCGATGGTGACGTGGCCGCCGGTGTCAAGGGGTTCGATCCGATTGCCAACAATCAGCTGACCCAGGAAGAGATCGACACCGCCGAGAAGGATCCCTCCCACAAGCTGAAGCTCAAGTTCAACCCGTCTGCCGTGGGCGAGGAAAAGCGCCGCGGGCCGCGCTACACGCCGCTCAGCAAGCGCCAGGATCGTCCGGCCTCGATCCTGTGGCTGGTCAAGTTCCACCCCGAGCTGACCGATGGCCAGATCTCCAAGCTGGTCGGCACCACCAAGCCGACGATCCAGGCGATTCGCGAGCGCACGCATTGGAACATCGCCAATATCCAGCCGATCGACCCGGTGGCGCTTGGCCTGTGCAAGCAATCCGAGCTTGACGCCGTGGTGCAGAAGGCGGCGGCCAAGATCGCGGCCGAGGGCGGAGGCATGACCGATGACGAACGCCGCAAGCTGGTCTCGACCGAGCAATCGCTCGGCATGGAACCCGAGGCGCGGATTCCTTCCGCGATTTCGGGGCTGGAAACCTTCTCGCTCAGCGACAGTTCGGATCGCGATGAAGAGGAGGACGACGACAAGGACGAAAAGGATGTCCGCGACGCCGACAGTTTCTTCAACCTGCCCGACAGCGAGGACGACGACGAGGATGATGAGGACGACCGCCGCTGAGGCCCTCACCTCCGTGACAGCGAACACCCCCTGCCGGTCCCGCCGCAGGGGGTTTTTCGTGGCCGTTCGACTGCCGTGATCAGGGAACGCGTCGGCTTGTCCCGGCCTGCCTCGGGCCCGGGCTGCGGACAGCGGGGTTGATCTTGGTCAATGCGACGTTCGCCGCGTGCCCGAGAATGGAGGCTCATTCACCGACAAAAGCCGGGAGGCCCCGCCATGCGTAAGTTCCTTGCCGCCTTCACCTGTTTCACGACGCTTCTTGCCACGCCCCTTGCAGCGCAGCAAGATGACCCGCTGTGTGAGGATCTGTGGTTCGCCCGCAACCTGATCCATGATCGCGCCGGGTATTGCTTTTCGTCGCCCCTTGGCCAAGCCCAGTTCGACAACTCGGATTGCACGACCCGCAATGCGACGCTGGCCCCGGCACAGGCGGCACAGGTCGCCCGCATCCGCCAGTCCGAGTCCCAGTATTCCTGCAACCTCGACACCAACCGCACCTGGCTGACCTACCCCGATGAGCTGGAGCCCTATCGGCGCATGGCCGATGTTCCGGTGCGCGATTTCGGGGCCACGGGTTGCATCGGCTATCGCGGCCCGGTGCTGACGCTGCGCAATGGCGCGAGCCACGCCGCCGCCGCGATTGGCCAGCTCCGGCCCGGAGCCTCGATCACCTTTGCCCATTGGCCGCTGAACGGGTGGAGCTATGTCTCGATCTATCCGCAAGGATACGCGCCCGACGGACCTGCCGATTGGGGATGGGTGGCTATCGGCGAGGGCATGCCGCCTTGCGACAGCTACGCCGGGTAAGGTGGTTCAATGCGCCGCCGAGGTCACGTTATCCAGAAGCGTGCGGCCACCATCGACGGTGATCAGCTCTCCGGTGACGAACGCCGCCCCGTCCGAGCACAGGAACTGCACCGCACTGGCCACCTCGCGCGCCGATCCGATGCGGCCAAGCGGGGTGCATTCCTTGATCTCGGCGCGCAACTCGCGGTTGCCCTTCAGCGTCTCCTTCAGGCTGTGCGACATCAATGATCCGAACGCCACCCCGTTCACCCGGATGCGTTTGGGTGCCAGCGCCACGGCCAGGCTGCGCGTCACCTGGTCCAGCGCCGCCGCGCTGACCGAATAGGCCAGAAGGTCGGGATGGGTGCGCCGCGCCGCGATGGACGAAAGATTGACGATCGCCCCGACCGTGCCATCCTCGTTCCCGTCTTCCTCGGCCTGTTCGATCATCCGCTTGGCGACCGACTGGCTGAGCCTGAGCGCGGTATACATGTTCTGCTCCATCAGCACCTTGACGGTGTCGTCCGAAGCATCCAGCGGATCGCTTTCCTTGACCTGCCGGGCGGCGTTGATCAGGATATCGACCCGGTCGAAAGCGTCGATGGTGGCCGAGACCAGGTTGGCCACGGTCAGTTTCTCGCGCAAGTCGCCCGCGAAGAACCGGGCCTGGCCGCGCTCATCCTCGACATTGCCGACCTCATCGGCCAGCCGCGCCTCGTCGCGGTCGGCCAGCATCACATTGGCCCCGCGTTCGATGAAATGGCGCGCGATGGCAAGGCCGACGCCATTGGCGGCACCGGTGATGATCGCGGTCTTGCCTTCGATGGATAGGGACATCTGGGGTCTCTCCCGTTGGTCAGGTCCGGCGCGCCGTTTTCGGCTTGCCTGCCTGATAGAGTTTGTAGCCGCCGATCTCGGCCAGCATCTTGCCGGTCCCGAAATGCGCCTTGAGCGTCGCCTCATAAGGCAGGTGGCGGTTGGCCACCATGAAGAACTGGCCCGAGGGTTTCAGCATCCGCGCGGCAGCGGCGATGAAGGCCTGGCCGAGGCCCGGATCGGCGGCGCGGTCGGTGTGGAAGGGCGGGTTGGACAGGATCGCGTCATAGCGCCGGTCGGGGGTATGGGCGGTCGCGTCGTCCCAGATGAGCCTCGCGCGCGGATCGGTGACGTTCCGGCGCGCGGCCTCCAGCGCCGACCACTCGGCCTCGATCAGGTCGAGCCTGTCGATGCCCTCCTGTTCCTCCAATACCGAGGCGGCCAGGTAACCCCAGCCGGCCCCCAGATCGGCGACATCGCCTTTCAGTTGCGGCACGAGGGCGGCCAGCAATTCGGAGCCCGCATCCGAGCCACCTGGGGAAAACATCCCCGGCGCGGTGATCCAGCGATCCTCGACCAGCATGGGCGCGGCGGCCCAATCGGCGATCTCCTGCGGCACGGTGTCGGGACGGGTCAGCCAGAAGAGCTTGCCATGCGATTTCGACAGCACGCCATCGACCGGCAGCAGTTTGCGCACGGCTTTCAGCACCGATTCGATGCCCTCGGTCTTCTGCCCGTCCACCGCGACGACTCCGCCGGGGGTGACACGGGCCATCGCCTCGGCCACCAGCGACAGGGTCTCGGGTTTCGATTTCACGATCTGGACCAGCGCCGCGCCGTATTGGCCCTCCGCCGCCACGACCGCATCAATGCCGCGTGCCGTCAGCCGCGCATGATCGGGGTAGAAGCCCTGCACCGCCTGCACCGCGCCCAAGCCGCTGAAATCGGCCTCGCCGCGTGCGCGCAAGACAAGGCTGCGCGCCCCATCAGGCCACGCCAGGTCACCGCTATCCAGCGCAAGGGTCCAACGATTTGGGGTCATGAGCGGCCCGAGGAAAAGCGTGCTATTCCTCTTTCTCCATGGTGCATTGCAGGGGATGCTGGTTGCGGCGGGCGAAATCCATCACCTGCGCCACCTTGGTTTCGGCAATCTCGTAGGAAAACACACCGACAACGGCCACGCCCTTCTTGTGGACGGTCAACATGATCTCGACCGCCTGCGAATGGGTGATGCCGAAAAAGCGTTCCAGAACATGCACGACGAACTCCATCGGGGTGTAGTCGTCATTCAGCAGCAGCACCTTGTAAAGCGGCGGACGCTGCGTCTTCGGCTTGGTCTGGGTCAGCACATCGGCACTGTCCCCGGTCTTGGGGGCCTTGGTCATCGCTGTCAGCGGGTGCAGAATCATTACGCCTTCCGGGTGGGATCGCATTGGGGTCGTATTGATCCCAGTATATAGGCTGCATGCGCTATGGGAAAAGGGGGCGATTTCAGGCCCTGCCCCGGCGGAAAGGATCAAATGCACAGGAAAATCGAAACAATCGGCTTCGATGCGGACGATACGCTGTGGCAGAACGAAACCTTCTTTCATCTGACCCATGATCGCTTCGCGGAGCTTCTGGCCGATTACACCGAACGCGATCACCTGTTGGAGCGCCTGCTGGAGGCCGAGCGCCGCAACCTTGGCCATTACGGGTTCGGCATCAAGGGCTTCATGCTGTCGATGATCGAAACCGCCATCGAGGTGACGGAACAGAAGGTGCCCGCGCGGGTGATTTCGGATATTCTCGACGCAGGGCAAGAGATGCTGCGCCACCCCGTCCACCTGCTGCCCCATGCGCAGGAAACGGTCGAGGCGCTGGCGGGCACGCATCGGATCGTGCTCATCACCAAGGGCGACCTCCTGGATCAGGAGCGCAAGCTGGCCGCGTCCGGCCTGGGCGAGTTTTTCGACGGGGTCGAGATCGTCAGCCACAAGACGCCCGAGATCTACGCCCGCGCCTTTGCGGATAGCGGCGCGGCGCGCGCCATGATGATCGGCAATTCGATGAAATCCGACGTGGTTCCCGCGCTGGAGGCCGGGGCCTGGGGTATCTACGTGCCGCATGGCCTGACCTGGGCGCTGGAACATGCCGAGACGCCCGAGGATCACCCGAGGTTCCGCGAGATCGCTGATCTGGGCGCGCTGCCCGCGTTGCTGGACGAGATCGAGGGCTGATCGGGGTTGCCGCGACCGCCCCTCAGCTCCTAGGGTTGCGTCAGGGGGGACAACTCATGGCGTTTTCGTTCGACACGCTGGTATCCGACATCCGCCAAGCGGCCAAAGCGCCCGATGCGGAGGCGGCAATCCGCGAGGTGCTGACCGCGGCCGTTGCCGATCCCGCCCCCCTGATTGCCGCGACGCCCGAGGATGGCGAGGACGAGATCCTCTATTTCGAGGATGAAACCCTGTCGATCTGGCGCTGCCGCTTTCACCCGCACGAGGCGATTCCGGCGCATGAGCACAAGCTGAAAGTGCTGATAGCGGGCTATGCGGGCGGCGAGACCTCCGCGCTCTACCGGCGCGGGCCGGGCGGGTTGGAGCATATCGAGACCGTCACCGCGCGGGCCGGTGACGTCATCACGCTCGACAGGGACGCGATCCACACCGTCACCACCGAGGGCGGCGCGCCGTCGCTGGCGATCCATGTCTATCTCGGGCCCCTGACCGCGTTGCAGCGCGACCTCTTCGACCCCGAGACAGGCGCAGCGGTGGCCTTCTCGATGGAGAGTTTCGAGGCGATGAAGCGGCCCGTCTGAAGGCCCCGATGTCCGTTCCGGTCTCTGACCGGTCGCCTTGCGGGTTGACGTCACGAACCATCGGCGCACCCTGCCCGCAAACTGGCAAGGGAAGGTTGCTGAGATGGACGACGACACCCCCGGATCGGACCCCTGTTTCGCGCATCACCTCGTGGACGGCCATGTGATCGACCCGGAAACCGCGCGCGACGTGGCCACCTTCCGCAAGGCCGAGCGGACCCGGCTCTATGCCCTGCGCAAGGCGATGCCGGTCGAGGATCAGCGCGCGATGGCAGGACAGATCGCGGCACGGCTCGATGCCCTGCTGCCCGATCCGGCGGGCACAACCATCGCCGCCTATTGGCCTATCCGGGGCGAGATCGACCTGCGCGACTGGCTCGCCTCGGCCCATCGGCGCGGCGCGCGGCTGTCGCTGCCGGTGATCGTGCAGAAACATGCGCCGGTCGCGTTCCACCGCTGGCAACCGGGCGCGGCCATGACGCGCGGCGTCTGGAACATCCCCGTCCCGGCCGAGGCGCAACCCGTCACCCCCGATACCGTCATCGTGCCGCTTCTGGGCGTGGACGAGGCCGGCTATCGGCTCGGCAATGGCGGCGGCTATTACGACCGGACCCTGGCGCGCGCACCCGCAGGCACGGTGATCATCGGCGTCGGGCAGCCCTTCGCGGCGATGCGCACGATCTATCCGATGCCCTGGGACATCCCGATGCAGCGGGTGATCCTGGGTGACGGCACGGTGCGCGCATACCCGTAAGACCCCTTCTTTGTTCTTCAAATATCCAGATCGCCCGCGTCAGCGGGCGCGGATTGGCGCAGCCCACAGGCTGCGGCGACACGTCCTCAATTGACTCTGCCATTAATTAACGCATATGTTATATATATGTCTTCGCGCCCCGACCCCTCGCTTGCGACTCAATTCGCCGCCCTTGGCGACCCGACGCGGCTGGCCATCGTCGACCGCCTGATCGCGGATGGCCCGCTGCCCGCGGGCGCGTTGCAGGACGTGGCCGACATCTCCGCCCCTGCCATTTCCCGCCACCTCAAGGTGCTGCGCCAGGCGGGGCTGGTGCAGCAGCGCGTCGATGCGCAACGCCGCATCTACGCGGTGGACCCGGAGGCGATCCGCGCCATCGGCACCTGGACCATCACCCGCCAGGAGTTCTGGCAGGGCAGCCTCGACAGGCTCGCCGTCCTGCTGGACCCGGATAAGGATTGACCGCCATGCCCGATCTCGACCTGACCCGACATTTCGCCGCCCCGCCCGAGGATGTGTTCCGCGCCGTGACCGACCCCGATATGCTGGCGCAATGGTGGGGGCCGGAAGGCGTGCGCGTCGAAAGCGGTGATCTGGATTTCACCCGCACCGGCGCCTGGGGCTCGGTCATGATCAATGGTGAAGGCGGGCGCTACAAGGTGACGGGCCAGGTCACCCATGTCGATCCGCCCCGGTCGGTCGGCTTCACCTGGGCCTGGCATGACGACGAGGACAGGCGCGGCGCGGAAAGCCATGTGACCTTCACGGTCGAGGCGGATGGCGCGGGAGGCACGACCTTCCGGCTGCAGCATATGGATCTGCCCGACGCGGAGGCCGCCGAGAACCACAACCGGGGATGGACCTCATCCCTCAACAAGCTGGACGCGACCCTCGCGCCCTGACCAACCAGGAGGACTACCCCCATGTCGCATTATCTCTTTGTCTATCACGGCGGCTCCATGCCCGAGACCGAGGAAGAAGGCGCGAGGGTCATGGCCGCCTGGGGGGCCTGGATGGAGGGCCTGGGTACGGCGATCGTCGATGGCGGCGCGCCTGTCGGCATGTCGAAAACCGTCAGCGCAAGCGGCGTGACGGATGACGGCGGATCGAACCCGTGTTCGGGCTATACCATTGTCGAGGCCCCAGATCAGGACGCCGCCTGCAAGATGGCCGCAGGCTGCCCGATCAATGACGCGGGCGGGTCCGTCGAGGTGGCGGAAATCCTGCCTATGTAGCAACCTGGGCACGCCTGTGACGTGAACGTGTCTTGCGGGTGTGGGCATAGCCCCGCAGGGTCGGGCGAACCAATCGCCACCCGGACCTGCCCATGCTCGACGCCCGCCTGCTGCCGCTGCAACGCCGCCTGACCCACCCACCGGCGGAATTGCTGCATGGTTTGGGCGTGCGCCCGGACCACATCACGCTGGCAGGTTTCGCTATCGGGATACTGGCCCTGCCCGCGATCTGGGCCGGGTTCTACGGGATCGGCCTTGTGCTGATCCTGATCAACCGCGTGGCGGATGGGCTGGACGGGGCCGTCGCGCGGATGGGCACCCCCACCGATCGCGGGGCCTTCCTCGACATCGCGCTGGATTTCGTCTTCTACGCGGCGGTTCCGCTTGGCTTTGCGCTGGCCGACCCCTCGCGCAACGCGCTGCCCGCCGCCGTTCTGATCTTCAGCTTCGTGGGCACCGGGTCGTCCTTCCTTGCCTTTTCGGTCCTGGCCGAGAAACGGCGGCTGACGGCCGAGGACTTCCCCACCAAGGGGCTCTACTATCTCGGCGGGTTGACGGAAGGGTTCGAGACCATCCTCTTTTTCGTCGCCTTCTGCCTGTGGCCGGGGGCGTTCATCTGGCTGGCCTATCTCTTCGCCGCCATGGCGCTGATCACCACCGTCGCGCGCTGGATGATGGGCTGGCAGGTTTTCGCGCCTGAGCCTTAGGCAAGTCCGCGCGAATCTGGCACAGTCGGCGGATGCAAGCGAAACATGTGGAACTGGTGACGGCGATTGCCGAGGCGGGCAGCCTCGGCGCGGCGGCGCTGCGTCTGAACAAATCACAACCGGCGCTGTCCAAGGCGCTGCAGGCCGCCGAGCGCGACCTCGGCTGCCAGATCTTCCATCGCGGCCCCCATGGCGTCGTGCCCACCGTCGAGGGGGAGCGCGTCGTTGACCGCTGCCGCCTGATCTCGCGCGATCTGGCGCTGCTGGACGAGGACATCGCGCAGATGCAGGGCGGGGTTCACGGCACCCTCAATGTCGTTGTCTCGCCCTTCGCCGCCGTCAAGATCCTGCCGCCCGTGCTGACCCGTTTCGCGCGGCGGTTTCCCTCCGTGCAGGTGCAGGTCGTCGGCGGCCATTCCAGCCGCGCCTACCAGATGCTGCGCGCAAGACGGGCCGATTTCGTCATCGGACCGGCCCCCGAGCCCGAGACCACCGTCGGCCTGCGCGCGCGCCACCTGGTCAGCACGTCCATCACCATCGTCACCGGCGATGGCTCGCGCTACCTGACCCAGACCTCGCCGGAGGCGCTGCAACAGGCGCAATGGCTGCTGATCGGCCCGCGTGAGAGGCGCGCGACCTTCGCCGCCTATTTCGAGGCACGCGGAATGCAGGCGCCGACACCGATCCTGTGTTCCGATTCCATCCTGACCATCCTGTCGATGCTGGAGGGGACGGACCTGCTCTGCTCCTTCCCGACCCTGCTGGTGCGCGATGTCGCCCGCAGATGGCAGATCGCCACGCTGGACCTCGACTTCGACTTTCCCGAGATCTCGATCTCGCTGACCTCGGAACTGGCCCGCGTGCCGACCATGGCCGGACTCGCCTTCGAGGATCTGGTGATCGAGGAGGCGGCGCGGCTGGTCAACCCATAACCAGAACTCATGTCAGTGAGGATGAACGATTTGTCTGTTATGGTTTCCCTGCGTAAACTGCGCGAAGCGAATTGGGACCGGAAAATCTGTGGGGAGGACGCGCGTTGAACATCCTGTTCATCATGTATGACCAATTGCGGTTCGATTACCTGAGCTGCGCCGGGCATCCGCATCTGCACACGCCCAATTTCGACCGCGTCGCGGCGAAGGGCGTCCGCTTCACCAATGCCTATACCCAATCGCCGGTCTGCGGCCCAAGCCGGATGAGCTTTTACACCGGGCGCTATGCCTCCAGCCACGGCGCGCAGTGGAACGGCTACCCCCTGCGGGTGGGCGAAATGACGCTCGGCGACCACCTGCGCGCGGCGGGGGTGGAAACGTGGCTGCTCGGCAAGACCCATATGAAGCCCGACACCGCCGGGATGGCGCGCCTGGGGATTGACCCCGACAGCACTATCGGCAGGCGGCAGGCCGAATGCGGCTTTGACGTCTGGGTGCGCGATGACGGGCTCTGGGGCGAGGGGCCGGACGGGTTCTATGACCCCAAGCCCTCGCCCTATAACGCCTATCTCAAGTCGAAAGGTTATGACGGCAGCAATCCCTGGGCCGATTATGCCAATGCCGGGATTGAAGGCGGGCAGAAGGCCTCGGGCTGGATGTTCATGAATGCCGACAAGCCCGCCAATATCCGCGAGGAGGATAGCGAGACGCCCTGGCTGACCTCGGAAACGCTGGATTTCATGGACAGGACCGACGGCCCCTGGTGCGCGCATGTCAGCTATATCAAGCCGCATTGGCCCTATATCGTGCCCGCGCCCTATCACGACATGTATGGCGCGAACCACGTGCCCGCCGCGACCCGTGACGCGCGCGAAAGGGATGACCCGCACCCCGTCTACGCCGCCTTCATGTCCAACAAGATCGCCAAGGCGTTCCAGCAAGACGAGGTCCGGCAGAAGGTCATCCCCGCCTATATGGGCCTGATCAAGCAATGCGACGACCAGCTTGGCCGCATCCTCGACCGGCTGGAGGAGACCGGGCAGATGGGCGACACCATGATCGTGCTGACCTCGGATCACGGCGATTACCTGGGCGATCACTGGTTGGGCGAAAAGGACATGTTCCACGATGCCTCGGCCAAGATCCCGATGATCATCTACGACCCGCGGGCCGAGGCCGACACCACCCGCGGCACCACCTGCGACGCGCTGGTCGAGGCGATAGACCTTGTGCCCACCTTCGTCGACGCGGCGGGCGGTGAAGTGGCGGGGCATATCCTGGAGGGGCGCAGCCTGGTCCCGTGGCTGCACGGGCAAGCGCCCGGGAATTGGCGCGAAGTGGTGATCAGCGAATATGACTACTGCCTGACCCAGATGCGTGACGCGGTTGGCGTCTCGAACGCGGATGCGCGCCTCTTCATGGTCCATGACGGGCGCTTCAAGCTGATCCATGCCGAAGGTGGCTTTCGCCCGATGCTGTTCGATCTTGAAACCGACCCGGAGGAGTTCCACGATCTCGGCACCTCGCCCGATCACGCCGGAGAGGTTGCCCGCCTCTATCGCCACCTGACCCAATGGGGCCTGCGCTTGTCGCAGCGGGTGACCCGCTCGGACGCCGATCTTGACGCCATGCGCGGGGCCTCGGCGCGGCGCGGCGTCCTGCCCTTCCTCAAGGACGGGACCGAAGTGCCCGAGGAACTGACCCGGAAATATCGCGGTCCGGTTGAACAGAATCACCTGAAGGAACCAACCCAATGAGTTTCGGTGCCACCGCCCCGAACGCGCCCGAACGGCGCATCGCGGATATCCTCGCCGTGCTCTTTGCGCTGGTCATCCTGCTCTATGCCGCCGGCGGGCCAATCAGCGATTTCGTGCGCTGGTTCATCGAGGCCACGACCGCCGATTTCGAGGAGCTTTCGCGCCGCGACCAGCGCGTCCTCCTGCGCGAGCACTGGCTCGGCGCCGCCTGGCGCGCGGTCGAGCGCGGGTTCCTGCAACCTACCGGCCTGATCCTGGGCCTGCCGATCCTCTTCGGCCTCGTGATCTCCTCGCTCACCCTGCATGACCGGCCAGGGCTGCGCTGGCTGAACTGGCTGCTCGCCATCGTCTCCATCGTCACGCTGACGCAATGGATCGTTGGCGTTTTCGCCACCGATGCGGGGCTGCTGCCCTCGGCCGATCCGATTGATTTCGTGATCTTCCCGCTGGCCTCCGCTGTCACGCTTTACCTGACCTGGCGCATGTTCGGCGGCTTCATCGCGGCCTTTTGCCTGTTCTGGGTGATCTACCTGTTCCTGCGCGGCGACCTGCCCGCGTGGATGGGCATCTTGCAAGGCTCGGACGCGCCCTTTGACCAGAACCTGCGCGCGATGGTGCAGAATTTCTGGTCGCAGACGGGGGGCATGTTCGGCCAGCCGATCCAGGTCGTGTCCGGCAACGTGCTGATCTTCATCGTCTTCGGCGCGGTGCTGATGGCATCGGGCGCGGGCGACCTGTTGATGAAGATCGCCAACCGGCTGACGGGCGGGTTCATCGGCGGGGCGGCCCATGCCTCGGTCGCTTCCTCGGCCCTCTTCGGCACCCTGTCCGGCGCGGCGATTTCCAACGTCGTCTCGACCGGCGTCATGACCATCCCGGTGATCAAGCGCGCGGGCTTCCGCCCCGCCTTCGCCGGCGCGGTCGAGGCTGCGGCTTCGACCGGGGGCCAGATCATGCCCCCCGTGATGGGCGTTGTCGCCTTTTTCGTCGCGGGACAGATCGGGCTGGAGTACCGCTATATCGTGGTCGCGGCGATCCTGCCCGCCTTCATGTATTACCTCGGCACCTTCATGGCGGTCTATTTCGAGGCCCGCCGCGCAGGCGTCGGCGCCCTGCCCGCCGATCAGCGTCCGGGCCTGACGGGGCGCGAGTATCGCCAATGCCTGGTCTTCATCATCCCGCTTGGCGTCCTCTCCACCTTCCTCTTCATCCAGCCTTCGGTGCCCAAGGCGGGCTTCTACGGCTTCGTCGCGGCGCTGGCCACGTCGCTGGCGCTTTTCCCCGAGTTCCGCAACCGCTCCAGGCTCTGGCATGCCTTTGCCGATGCGGGGCGGATGTCGGCCTCCATCGTGGTGATCGTGGCGGCGATCGGCCTGATCGTGGGGCTGATCCAGTTGTCGGGCTTTGCCGGGCGGCTGTCGCTTCTGCTGGCGCAACTGGCCGATGGGCCGCTCTTCATCGTGCTGATCGTGGTGGCGCTCGGCTCCATCGTGCTCGGCATGGGGCTGCCACCCGGGGCGACCTATTTCATCATCGTCATCGCCCTCTCCTCCGGCATCGAGGCCGTGGGCATACCAGAACTGACCCTGCACCTCTTCGTCGTCTTCTTTGCAGTGATGTCGACGGTGACGCCGCCCGTGGCGCTAGCCGCTTTCGCCGCCGCGCCCATCGCGGGGGCCGATCCGATCAAGACCGGCTTTGCCGCCGCCAAGATCGGGCTGGCCGGGTTCCTGATCCCCTTCGTCTTCGCCTATCACCCGGCGGTCCTCTACAAGTTGCAGGTGCTCTTCGCCTGGTTCGGCTCCGAGGTCTCAAGCTCGGCCACCATGATGGATCCCTATGCGATCTCGTGGTTCGCCTTCTTCTGGATCGTCGCGGCCTTCATCCTGGCGATGTGGCTGCTGTCCTCGGCGCTGGCGGGTCATGAGCGGGGGCCGCTGACCCCGCTGGAGCGCGCGCTGCGCGTCGCCGCCGGGCTGGTGATGCTGGCGCCGCAAATGGTCTATGCCCTGCCCGCGGCGGGCCTGGGCATCGCGCTGATCCTTTTCCACCGCATCAAGGGGGCCGGGGACGGTTCCCCCCAACCGCGCGGCAGCACCGCCGCCTGACATTCAAAACAGGGAGAGACTGACATGAAACATCTGATCACCGGCACCGCGCTTGCCGCGATGCTTGCCACCGGGGCGGCACAGGCGCAGGAAACGCTGCGCATGGCCACGATCGCGCCGAGCCTGGGCCAGGCCATCACCATGGCCACCTTCGCCAATATCGTGAATGACAACCTGGAGGGCGTCACCATCGAGGTCGCAGGCGGTGGCGCGGCGACCCTGCACCAGCTGGAGATCGGGCGCGGCAACCTTGAGATGTCGATGACCTCGCCCAACATCTACGACCTGATGGCCGCCGGGGCCGCGATGTATCAGAACGAGGCCGATGCGGCGGAGGCGGCGGAAAACGTCCAGCTTCTGATGTGGTTCCCCTATGGCCAGTATCATTATGCCGTGCGCGGCGACAGCGACATCCAGCTGCTCGATGACATCGAGGGCGCGACGGTCTTCATCGGCCCGCAGGGCGGCGGCGCCTACCATTCCGCGCGGCGCTGGATCGAGGCCTCGACCGGCCTTGTCGTCGGCGAGGATTACGAGGCGATCAGCGCCAACTGGCAAACCGGGTTCCAGGCATTCCTTGATGGCAGCGTCGAGATGTATGTGAATGGCTGCCTCGATCCGTGCCAGCAATTCCTGCAATTCTCGGAGACCGAAAGCCTGCGCTTCATCCAGCCCGAGATGACCGAAGGCCCCGAGGTCGAGGCCTTCCTGGGCGAATACAGCTTTCTGGAGGAGATCCCGGCAGGCATCTACGAGAACCAGACCAATGACGGCCCGGTGATCTCTCACAACACCTCGGTCGGAATCGCGATCAGCGCCGATCTGGACGAAGAGCTTGTCTACCAGATCACCCGCGCCTTCTGGGAAAACCTCGACCAGGTGACCTCGCAGGCCCCCTGGGCGGCAGCGCTGGATGTAAACTTTGCCGCCGAACAGCGCGGGCTGATGCAACTGCATCCCGGTGCGCGGCGCTACTATGAGGAAGTCGGCGCGTTATAAACTGACAGGCGGCGGGGCACGTCCCCGCCGCTACGCCTGCAACCCCCGGTCGATGGCGCGCGACAGCTTGCCGACAAGTTCGTCGATCTGGGCATCCTCGATGATGAAGGGCGGGGCCAGCAGGATGTGATCGCCCGACTTGCCGTCGACGGTGCCGCCCGCCGGATAGCAGATCAGCCCTTCCTCCATCGCCGCCGATTTCACCTTGAGATGCAGCTTTCGGGCCGGATCGAAGGGCTGCTTGCTGGCCCGATCCTCGACCAGCTCGACACCGCGAAAGAGGCCACGCCCCCGCAGGTCACCGATATGGGGATGCTGACCGAACGCTGCGTCCAGGGCTGCGGCAAGCGTTTCGCCCTGCACCTGCACCCGCTCGATCAAGCCCCGGTCCAGGATGGCCGAGACGACCGCATGGGCCGCCGCCGCCGACAGCGGATGCGCGTGATAGGTGTGACCGTGCTGGAAACTGCCCGACCCCTGCGCGATGGCCTCGTAGATCTTCCCCGAACACAACATCGCGCCAATCGGCGCATAGCCCGCGCCAAGCCCCTTGGCGATGGTCACGATATCGGGACTGACGCCGTCCTGTTCGCAGGCAAAGAGGCTACCGGTGCGCCCCATGCCGCACATGACCTCATCAAGGATCAGGAGGATCCCGTGCCGGTCGCAAATCTCGCGGATGCGGGGGAAATAGCCGGGAACCGAGGGCACCGCGCCCGCCGTCGCGCCGACCACGGGTTCGGCGATGAAGGCCATGACGGTTTCGGGGCCAAGCCGTTCGATCTCGGCCTCCAACTCATTCGCCGCGCGCTGGCCGTAATCCTCCAGGCTCTCGCCCTCACCGCGTTCGCGGTATTCGAAACAGGGCGCGATATGGCTGGTCTCGACCAGCAGCGGCGCGTATTTCTCGCGCCGCCAGGCATTGCCGCCCGCCGCCAATGCGCCGAGCGTGTTGCCGTGGTAGCTCTGCCGCCGCGCGATGACGCGGTGGCGCTTGCCCTCGCCGATCTCCAGGAAATACTGCCGCGCCAGTTTCAGCGCCGCCTCGACCGCCTCGGAACCGCCCGCCAGCAGGTAGACCTTGTCGATCCCCTCGGGCGCGTTGGCAATGAGCAGATCGGCCAGCGCCTCGGCAGGCTCGGAGGTGAAGAACCCGGTATGGGCAAAGGCCAGCTGGTCCAGTTGCGCGTGCATCGCGGCGCGCACATCCGGATCGGAATGGCCCAGGCAGGACACCGCAGCGCCGCCCGATCCGTCCAGATAGGCGCGGCCCTGATCGTCATAGAGGTAACAGCCCTCGCCGCGCACGGCCTTGCGCAGGGGGGCCTTGCCGCGACCGAAAACATGGGTCATCGGACCTAATCCCCCCGAACCACGAAGACGGATTGCCTGGCGTGGCGCACCACCCGCGCGGCGTTGGGGCCAAGCAGGTAGTCGCTGAGCTCCGGCGCGTGCGAGCCCATGACGATGGCGTCCGCGTTCAGCCGGTTCGCCGCCTCGATGATCTGGTCATAGACCCGGCCATGCAGGACATGGGGATGCACCTCGACGCCGTCCGGGACATTGTCCTTGACCCAGGCCGTCAGGGCCTCGCCGACATCGTGCAGGGCGTTTTCCTCGAAGCTCGCATCGAAATAGCTGCCGACCACGGACAGGCCGAAATCGGGCACCACTGTGGTGACATGCAGCACACCGCCCCCCGCCTCGCACAGCATCAGCGCGGCGGGCAGCGCGCGCGACCAGCTTTGATCACTCGACAGGTCGATGGGCAGAAGAACGGTCTTGAACATGGGGCATCCTCCTCAGAAGGCCGGTTTGGTCTGGCGGCGGCGTTGCAGCAGGATCACGATCAAGAGCAGCAGCAGCGCCGGCAGGTAGAAGACCTGCTCCGGCAGCCGGTCGCGCGCCATCTGCACGGCGGAGAGTTGCACCGGATCGTCGGCGTAGAAGTCGAAATCGACCAGCGCCTCGGCGGCTTCGGTGCCGAACATCGGCTCATCCAGCCGCATCGCATCGCCATCGGGGATCAGCAGAAGGCCGGTATTCGACATCCGCGTCGCGGTATCGCCGCCCTCGGCGAAGATCACCAGCGTGGTTTCCGCCGTCTCGCCGGTGTTGAAATCCGGCCCCGCGATCTGCAGGCGGATACGCTCGCCCTCGGGCGCCGCGCCAAGCGCCTCCTCGAACTGGGCGGGCGGCACCTCGATGAACGGATCCTGCACCATGTTCAGCCAGACATTCGGCACGAAGAGGGTGAAGGCCACCAGAAGCAGCGCGGCGCTTTCATAGATCCGCGATCGGGCCAGGAAATAGCCCTGCGTGGCGGCGGCGAAGAGAAGCATCGCAAATGTCGCGACAACGAAGACGAACACCGCCTGCCCCATCCCGGCCCATGTCCCCAGGTCGACGCCATAGAGGATCAGCGTCGGGTTGTAGATGAACAGGAACGGCAGCGCGACGGTGCGCAGGCTATAGAAGAAGGCGGTGAAACCGGTCTTGATCGGATCGCCCCCCGACACGGCGGCGGCGGCGAAACTGGCCAGCCCCACGGGGGGCGTCACATCCGCCATGATGCCGAAATAGAACACGAAGAGGTGCGCGGCGATCAGCGGCACGATCAACCCCTCCTGCGCGCCCAGCGACACCACGACCGAGGCCATCAGCGACGAGACCACGATATAATTCGCCGTGGTCGGCAGGCCCATGCCCAGGATCAGCGAGAAGAGCCCCACCAGCACCAGCATCAGGAAGAGGATGCCAAAGGACAGCTGTTCGACCAGCCCGGCAAGCTCTGTCCCGATGGGCGTGCGGGTGACGGTGGCCACGATGATACCGGCGGCCGCCGTGGCGACGCCGATGCCGATCATGTTGCGCGCACCCGCGATCAGACCGTCGATGAGATCGTTGAAGCCGTTCTTGAACTCGGCCGCGATCTGGCCGCCCTCGCCCCGAAAGAGCGCCTTGAGCGGGCGCTGCGTCAAGATGATCCCGATCATCAGCGCGGTGGCGAAGAAGGCCGAGCGCGCGGGGCTTTGCCGTTCCACCATCAGGAACCAGATCAGCACCACGATAGGCAGGATATAATGCAGGCCGGTGGAATACATGTCCTTGACCTGCGGCAGCTTGATCTCCTTGGAATTGGGGTCGTCCATCTCGAGGTCGGGCTTGCGCGAGGCGATGGCGACCAGCCAGAGATAGACCGCTAGCAGCACCACCATCATGATCGGCCCGGTCAGGTCCGGCAGCGTGTCGCGCAGCGCGCCGACGCCATAGATCAGCGCGGTGAAGCCGACGCCCGCGACGGCAAATCCGATGAACGCCTTGATGATCATGCCGAGGAAGCTCTTGGCCTCGCCCAGGGCGGGCATGTCCTTTTTCAGGGCCTCCAGATGCACGATATAGACCAGCGCGATATAGCTGATCACGGCGGGGATGAAGGCGTGCTTGATCACCTCGATGTAGGAGATGCCGATGAACTCCACCATCAGGAATGCCGCGGCCCCCATGACGGGCGGCATGATCTGACCATTGACCGAGGAGGCGACCTCGACCGAGCCCGCCTGCTCGGCGGTGAAGCCCACCCGCTTCATCAGCGGAATGGTGAAGGTGCCGGTGGTGACGACATTGGCGATGGAAGAGCCCGAGATCAGCCCGGTCATCGCGCTGCCCACGACGGCGGCCTTGGCCGGCCCGCCGCGCAGGTGGCCGAGGCCCGCGAAGGCCAGCTGGATGAAGTAATTGCCCGCCCCCGCCTTGTCCAGCAGCGAGCCGAAAAGGACGAAGAGGAACACGAAAGCGGTGGAGACCCCAAGCGGGATGCCGAAGACGCCGCCCGTATCCAGCCATTGCGCATTGATCAGCGCGGTGAAGGACAGGCCCTCATGCTCGATCAGGTCGGGCACCAGCCAGCCCTGCCCGAAATAGGCATAGGCCAGGAAGATCGCCCCGACGATGGTCAGCGCGGGGCCAAGCGCGCGGCGGCTGGCCTCCAGGAGGACGACAATACCGACCGCGCCGATGATCACCTGCGTCTGCGTCGGCAGGCCCGAGCGGGCCGTCAGCGCCAGAACGTCGGAGAACCAGAAGACGTAGAACGTGCAAAAGCCACCGATGGCGATCAGGATCCAGTCGGTGATGGGAATGTAGTGGCGCGGAGAGCGCTTGAGCGCCGGATAGGCCAGGAACGCGAGGACGATGGCGAAAAAGAGATGCAGGGGCCGCGTCTGCGTCGAGTTCATCGCCGGCAGGTATTGCGCGAACCAGAGCTGCGGCTGCGCGATCCAGAGCTGGAACAGCGACCAGACCAGCGCCAGACCCGAGATCAGCAGCGCGATATTGCGATTGGATGGATCGCGCGCGCCGCTATCGGTGCTGGCGACCAGATCCTGCAATTCCTCGTCGGTGAATTGGCGCCCCTCGCGCCCGTCTTGATCCGTCATCGCGCTGTTCCCCCGAGTGGTGCCAAGAAAGGCTGCCAGTTATTTTTGGCGGTCGGGCACCGTGGGTGGTGCCCGACCGGATCTTGTGCCGGCAGGAAGGCGCCGGGGCGTGAGCGTCACTCGATCAGGCCAGCCTCGCGGTAGTAGCGCTCGGCCCCGGGGTGGAGCGGTGCCGACAGGCCGTCATTGGCCATTTCCGCCGGGTCCAGGTTGGCGAATGCGGGATGCAGGCCGCGGAACTGGTCGATATTCTCGAACACTGCGCTGACCACTTCATAGACGACCTCTTCGGGCACATCGGCCGAAGTCACGAAGGTCGCGCCGACGCCGAAGGTCGTCACGTCCTCGTCATTGCCGCGATACATGCCGCCGGGAATGGTGGCGACACGGTAGAAGGGATTTTCCTCGACCAGCGTATTCACCGCGTCGCCGGTCACGTTCACCAGCACGGAATCGCAGGCGGTGGTGGCCTCCTGGATCGAGCCGGACGGGTGGCCGACGGTGTAGATCATCGCGTCGATATTGTTGTCGCACAGCGCCTGGCTCTGCTCGGCGGCCTGCAACTCGGCGGCGACCGCGAAGTCATCCATGGTCCAGCCCATCTCGGCCATCAGCACTTCCATCGTGCCGCGCTGACCCGAGCCGGGGTTGCCCACATTGACGCGCATCCCCCGCAGATCCTCGAAATTCTCGATGCCGGAATCGGCGCGCGCGACAACGGTGAAGGGCTCGGGATGGACCGAGAAGACGGCCCGCAGGTCTTCGAACGCGCCCTGCTCCTCGAACCGCGAGGTGCCGTTATAGGCGTGATACTGCCAGTCGGACTGCGCCACGCCGAACTCAAGCTCGCCGCCGCGAATGGCGTTGATGTTGAAGACCGAACCGCCGGTCGATTCCACACCGCAGCGGATGCCATGCTCGGCCCGGTTGCGGTTGACCATCCGGCAGATCGCGCCGCCGGTCGGGTAATAGACGCCGGTCACACCGCCCGTGCCGATGGCGATGAAAGTGTCCTGCGCGGCGACAGCGCCAGCGCCGAAAACCGTCGTGGCCGCGACAAGCGCGCCAACAAAATGCTTGTTCATGATAGTCTCCCTGAGTTTTTCATCCTTGAGCATGGATGCCTCAAGGATGGGGCGAGGACCGGAAGATAGTCAAGTGTTGCGGGAGGAACGGTTCCCGCCGGACTGCGCCGGAAGGGATTTTCCAGCCATGGCTCAGGCGACGGGTTTCGATTTGAAACTCATGCGCCAGCCCGTCACCGCCGCCGAAATCGTCTGACAGGATCACACCTGTTCGTCAGGTCTCGACACCCCACCAGCGCAGGGTGTTTGCCAGATGCGCGCGAATTGCGGCAGTCGTCGCCTCAAGGTCGCGCGCCTCGAGGGCCGCGATGATCACCAGATGCTCCTCCATGGCCGAAGTGATCCGATCCGGCAGAAACGGGCGACTGTTCTGGATCACGGCAATCCGGTCACGGTTTTCGTCATAGAGCCGTTCGGCAAGGTTGGAGCCAATCCCCGCCGACAGCATATCGTGCAGCGAAAGGTCGGTCTCAATGGCGCGCGCCGACAGGCCGGTGACCGACCGATCCCGTGCAAGGTCGCGCAACGCTTCATGGATCTGGCGCATTTCGTGCAGCGGCATGTCAAAGCCACCCTCGATCAGGTTGCGCGCGCCCTCGCAATCGAAGATCGCGCGCAGTTCCAGGCATTCGCGCGTGATCTGCGGCCCGGCATCCATCACCATCACACCGCGCTTGGGGATCACATCGACCAACCCGGCCGCCTCGGCGCGCTTCACCGCTTCGCGGACTGCCGCAATCGGCATTTCCAGGCGCTCAACCAGCATCGGCATGGACAGGAAATTGCCGCTCGCCAACCGCCCGTCACGCAGTTGCGCAATCAGGGCCTTGTAGGCCTGGTCCATCATCAGATCCTTGGGCGGGCTTTTCGCGGTCATGTCGGTCTCACTGCTCATACTGTCCAGTATCGGAGAAGAATCAGGGCCTGATCTTCAAATATTTTATGAAAGATTTGTCTAAAAACCTTATGTATCATTTTTTCTAATATAAATGCTAAAATGTTAGATACAATGACAGGCCGCGATTTTCGTTGCGTCATCCACCGCAACACCCCCGCGAGCACCATTCCTAGGGAGGGAGACACAATGACCACCACGCACATGGACCACGCTCCGGGCGACGGCGACACGCTGAACCCGGTCACGGCAGAAGAGAAGTCCTGGGGCTGGTTCGCCATCTTCAACGTCTGGGCCAATGACATCCAGTCGTTGTTTGGCTACTCGCTGGTGGCCTCGCTCTTCATCTCCTTCGGCGTCAGCGGCTGGACGGCTTTCACCGCCCTGATCACCGCCAGTCTTTTCGTGATGTTCATGGTCAACCTCTCGGGGGCCGCTGGCGAAAAATACGGGATCCCCTACCCGGTCTTTGCACGCGCCAGCATGGGCACCGCCGGGGCCAAACTGCCTTCGGTCCTCAGGGCCACGGTCGCAGTGTTCTGGTATGGGGTGCAGGTCTATTTCGCCTCCACCGCCGTTGCCCTCCTGATCCACTCGCTCACGGGCACCACCGGCGGGGCCGAATACCTGGGCCTCAGCGCCGTCGATTGGATCTCCTTCGTGATCGTCTGGGCCTTCCACATCTTGATCTTCTGGCGCGGTATGGACTGGGTCGAAACCTTCCTCAACATCGCCGGCCCCTTCGTCTATGCCGTCATGATCGGCCTCGTGATCGTGCTTTGGTTCAAATCCGACGGTCAACTGCTCAGCCAGGCGCGCACCATCTTTGTCAGCGCCGACGCCACCTGGACCACCGAGATCAACGGCTTCATCGCCATTGTCGGCACGATGGTCGCCTATTTCGCTGCCGTGATGATCAACTTCTCGGACTTCTCACGCTATGCCCGTGACAAGGGCACGATGGTCAAGGGCAATTTCGCCGGCCTGCCGCTGAACATGATCCTCTTCTCGGCGCTGGCACTGCTGACCACCGCGGGGGCCGCCGTCGTCTATGGCGAGGCGATCATCAACCCGACCGAGATCGTCGATCGCACCGACAGCGTCCTTCTCGGCGTTATTGCGGCCATCACCTTCTTCGCCGCGACCGTGGGTATCAACCTGGTGGCCAACTTCATCCCCGCCGTGAACGGCATCGCCAACCTGGCACCGTCGAAAATCAGCTTCCGCGCCGCTGGCCTGATCACCTCGGGCTTTGCCCTGGTCATCGGCGGGCTCTGGACGGCCTTCATCAGCAATTTCGGCATCAGCGGCTTCGTCAACACGCTCGGTGCCACGCTGGCCCCGCTCTATGGCATCCTGATCGTGGATTACTACCTGCTGCGCAAGCAGTCGTTGAACCGCGATGCGCTCTACAACATGGACGGTGGCGAATACCACTACCGCAACGGCTGGAACGACAACGCGCTGATCGCATTCGCCATCGCCGCGGTCTTCTCCATCGCAACCGTCTGGGTTCCGGCGCTTGCCCAACTCAGCGGCTATGCCTGGGTCATCGGTGCCGTCCTGGGTGGCGTGATCTACTACATGCGCGGTCGCGCGGCCTGAACACCATCGGTCCTGCACCCGGCTTGACCATGCAGCCATTTGGTCAGGTCGGGTGGCTTTTTCGGACACCCGGACACGAAACAAAAAGGCCCCGCGAAATCGCGGGGCCTTTTCAATCTCATGACGAAACCGCTTACTCAGCGTCTTCCTTGGCCAATTCCGCGCCGGTCTCCTGGTCGACCATCTTCATCGCCAGGCGCACCTTGCCGCGATCGTCGAAGCCGAGCAGCTTGACCCACACTTCCTGACCCTCTTTCAGAACGTCCGAGGGGTGGTTCAGGCGGCGGTTCTCGATCTGGCTGACATGCACCAGCCCGTCGCGCTTGCCGAAGAAGTTCACGAAGGCGCCGAAATCGACGATCTTCACGACCTTGCCCTTGTAGATCTTGCCTTCCTCGGGCTCGGCCACGATCGAATGGATCATGTCATAGGCTTTCTGGATGGCCTCGCCATTGGGCGATGCGATCTTGATGATGCCGTCATCGTTGATGTCGACCTTGGCACCCGACACTTCCACGATCTCGCGGATCACCTTGCCGCCCGAGCCGATCACTTCGCGAATCTTGTCGGTGGGGATCTGCATGGTCTCGATGCGCGGCGCATGGACCGAGAACGAACCCGCCTCGGTCAGGGCCTTGCCCATCTCGTTCAGGATGTGCAGACGTCCGGCCTTGGCCTGTTCCAGCGCCTTGGACATGATTTCGGGCGTGATGCCCGCAACCTTGATGTCCATCTGGAGCGACGTGATGCCCGCCTCGGTGCCCGCGACCTTGAAATCCATGTCGCCGAGGTGATCCTCGTCGCCCAGGATGTCGGTCAGAACGGCATAGTCACCGTCCTCTTCCAGGATCAGGCCCATCGCCACGCCGGCAACCGGCGATTTCAGCGGCACGCCCGCATCCATCATCGACAGCGACCCGCCGCAGACCGACGCCATCGAGGAGGAGCCGTTCGATTCGGTGATTTCCGACACCAGACGCACGGTATAGGGGAAATCCGTCGCCGCGGGCAGAACCGCCTGCAACGCGCGCCAGGCCAGTTTGCCGTGGCCGATCTCACGCCGACCCGGAGGGCCGACGCGACCCGCTTCGCCGACCGAATAGGGCGGGAAGTTGTAGTGCAGCAGGAAGTTGGATTTGAAGTTGCCATGCAGCGCGTCGATGAACTGCTCATCGTCGCCGGTGCCAAGCGTGGTCACGACCAGGCCCTGCGTCTCGCCACGGGTAAACAGCGCCGAGCCATGCGTGCGCGGCAGAAGGCCGGTTTCGCAGACGATGGGCCGGACCGTGTCCAGCGCGCGGCCGTCGATGCGCTTGCCGGTTTTCACGACGTCGCCGCGCAGGACGGAGGCTTCCAGCTTTTTCAGCGCGGACCCGAGGTTCGGGTCTTCCTGCTGCTCCGCGCTCAGGCTCTCGATGATCGCGGCTTTGGCGTCGGAAACGGCGGTGGTGCGTTCCTGCTTGTCGGTGATCGCGTAGGCGGCGCGGACCTTGTCCTCACCGGCGGCTTTCACGGCCTCGTAAAGCTCCGAGTAATCGGCGGGCTGGAAATCGAACGGCTCTTTCGCGGCGCTTTCGGCGAGGCTGATGATCAGGTCGATGACCGGCTGGATCTGCTCATGCGCGAAGGTCACGGCGCCAAGCATTTCCTCTTCGGTCAGCTCATAGGCCTCGGATTCGACCATCATCACGGCGTTCTTGGTGCCCGCGACGACCAGGTCGAGACGCTGATCGGGGTTGTTGCGCAGGTCGTGCATGTCGTCGACGGTCGGGTTCAGGACGTAATCGCCATCCTCATAGCCCACGCGGCAGCCCGCGATCGGACCCATGAAGGGCGCGCCGGAAATGGTCAGCGCGGCCGAGGCGGCGATCATCGCGACCATGTCGGGATCGTTGACCAGGTCATGGCTCAGCACCGTGCACATCACCAGCACTTCGTTCTTGAAGCCGGGGACGAAGAGCGGGCGGATCGGACGGTCGATCAGGCGCGCGGTCAGCGTCTCCTTCTCGGTCGGACGCGCCTCGCGCTTGAAGAAGCCGCCCGGCACCTTGCCGGCGGCATAGTATTTTTCCTGGTAATGCACCGTCAGCGGGAAAAAGTCCTGACCCGGTTTCGGCTGCTTGGCAAAGGTCACCGCGGCCATGACGCTGGTTTCGCCCAGGGTGGCGATGACGCAGCCATCGGCCTGACGGGCAATCTTGCCGGTTTCCAGTGTCAGCGTCTCTTCGCCCCACTGGATGGATTTCGTTGTCACGTTGAACATGTATCGTTTCCTATCAGGGGGCGCTCCCGGCCTTCCGGGTCCCCCGTGTCTATGGCGGCCCCATTGCCGCCGACCCCAATCCTATCGTGCGACGCCGGGGTCCATCGCGTCACGTCTCAGATTGGGGGGCCTTACACTGGTTTTGACGAATTTGAAAGCGATCTCTTCTTGTTTCACGCGCTCCGGGGTGATCTGACCCATCCCCATGACCTGCCGACCGGAGGAAGAGAGCCCATGACATCGCCCCGAACCCTACTGCTGCACACCGGCGGCACCATCGGCATGGCCCCCTCGCCCGAGGGGCTGCACCCCGCCACCGGTCTCGTTGAACGCGCGCTGGACCGGCTGGAGGCGGGCGGCGCGGTGGACCTCAAGCGGCTGGACCCGCTGATCGACAGCGCCAATGCCACGCCCGAGGACTGGAACCGGCTGAGCGCCGAGATCGCGGCGCACCATGCCGATTACGGCAGTTTCGTCATCACCCACGGCACCGACACGCTGGCCTTCACCGCCTCGGCGCTGGCCATGGCGCTGGAGGGGCTGGACAAGCCGGTGATCCTGACCGGCGCGATGGTGCCGCTGGAACAACCCGGCAGCGATGGCGAAAGGAACCTGGCCGATGCCCTGCGGATCGCGGGCGAAGCCGAACCGGGCGTCTGGATCCAGTTCGCGGGCCAGCTTTTGCGCGGGCCGCGGGCGCGCAAGGTTCACAGCGCGGCGCATGATGCGTTCTCGGGCTGGCCCTCGGAGCGCATGCCGCGCCGGGCGGGGCCAAGGCTGATCCGCCACGCCTTCGGGCGCGCCTCGATCGCCGTGCTGCCGGTCGCGCCGGGCTGCGCGATGCAGGTGATCGAGCATGCCATGAAGGTCTGCGACGGGATCGTGCTGCGCTGTTATGGCAGTGGCACGGTGCCGAACGATCCGGTGCTGGCCGGGGCGCTTGAGGCCGCCGCCGCGCGCGCCATCCCGGTCGTCGCGGTCAGCCAGACCCTGGAGGGGGGCACCACGCTCGGCACCTACGAGGCCGGGGCCATCCTGCTGCGCCACGGCGTCATCGACGGGCGCGACATGACGCTGGAGGCGGCCTACGCCAAGCTGGCGCTGGCCCTTGCGACCTGCCCCGACCTCGCCGCGCAACGCGCCTTTGTCGAGGCACCCCTCTGCGGCGAGTTCGGCCCGACGACCTGATCGCTCAGGCCCCGGTCTCGGTCGGCGGGCCGCGCCGGTTGCCTGGGATCTTCGGCAGCCCGTAAGCCTTGCGCGCCGTCACCAGCCGCAGATCCTCGGGGTCCATCCCCATGCTCAGGATCGTCTTGCGGTCATAGCGCGCCTTGGCGGTGTCGCGGTCATGGGCGGTGCCGAACAGCCGGTCGATCCAGCCCATGCCGATGCTGACGTGATAGGTCGCGTCGTGATCCTGGAAATGATGCGCCAGGTGGCTTTGCGTCACGCGGGTGCCGAACCAGCCCTTGGGCACGTTCAGATGCGCCAGCGTGTGGCAGTATTCATAGAAGGCGAAGGCGCTGACCGAGCCGAAGAAGATCGCCACCACCCCGAACACCAGCGCGCCGCCAAGACCGAGGGCCGGCCACAGGATAACCGTGTGGATCGCCAGCGACAGCAGGCCGAAGCGGACCGGATACCAGTGATCGTCGCCGGTGAAGAACTCCGCATCGCCGGGAAACTCGTGATGGCCGATATGGCTGCGGTAGAGCGCGTTGAACACGCCCTGCTCGGTCGGCGGCGCGCGGTGCAGCAGGAACCGGTGCATGGCATATTCGACGAAGAACTGCATCAGCACACCGTAGGCCACGGCCAGCAGCAACAGCGGGCTGAACCCCAGGATCAGCGTCACAAGACCGCCGATCCAGAACGGCAGCAGGCGTTGCAGACTGCCCATATGGATGAGAACGCGCAGGGTGGGGATCATGTCGGGCCTCCGGGTTACCGCGCGCAGGCTAGGGGCTTGGCGGGCCACCGGGCAAGGAAAACGCGACGTCACCGGAAACGGGAACGGGAGGCGACCGACAGGCCGCCTCCCGCAATTTCAGGTCTTGCGCAGGGTCAGTGCACGAACTTGCGGATCTCGCCCGAGGCCAGGCGTGCGCTGTAGGATTTCAGCTCGACCCGCACCAGCCGCATCAGGAAATAGAGCGCCGTGATGTTGACCACCGCCATCGCGAAGATCGCCGCATCCGAGAAGTCGATCACGGGGCCAAGGCTTGCTGCCGCGCCGATCACGATGAAGATGCAGAAGATCACCTTGAACACAAGCTCCGAGGTCTGGCCCTCGCCAAAGAGGTAGGTCCAGGCCTTCAGCCCGTAATAGGACCACGAGATCATCGTCGAGAAGGCGAAGAGAACCACCGCGATGGCCAGGACGTAAGGGAACCAGCTGATCGCCGAGCCGAACGCCGCCGAAGTCAGCGCCACGCCCGAGGTATCGCCGATGGTGGCAATCGCCGTGCCGGCCTCGTTCAGGACATAGTTGCCGGTCTCCTGGTCGATGATCAACTGCTGCGAGATGGTGATCACCAGCGCCGTCATGGTGCAGATCACGACCGTGTCGATCAGCGGCTCAAGCAGGGACACGAAGCCCTCGGTGATCGGCTCGTTCGTGCGCACCGCCGAGTGGGCGATCGCCGCCGAACCGACGCCCGCCTCGTTCGAGAAGGCCGCCCGCTTGAAGCCCTGGATCAGCGCGCCGACAAAGCCGCCCGCGACCCCCAGGCCGGTAAAGGCGCCCGCGAAGATCTGGCCGAACGCCCATCCGATCAGGTTGTAGTTGACCGCCAGGATGACCAGTGCCGCACCGACATAGAGGATGCCCATGAAGGGAACCACCTTCTCGGTGACAGTGGCGATGGACTTGATCCCGCCGACGATGACGGCAAAGACCACGGCCGCGAAGATCACGCCGGTAATCCAGCCGGGATAGTCGCCCACGATGCCCGAGATCTGCGCATGCGCCTGGTTGGCCTGGAACATGTTGCCGCCGCCAAGCGCGCCGAGGATGCAGAAGATCGAGAACAGCACCGCCAGCACCTTGCCGCCCGGCAGGCCCAACTCCTTGAAGCCCTTGGACATGTAATACATCGGACCGCCCGACACGGTGCCATCCTCGTATTCGTTGCGGTATTTGACGCCCAATGTGCATTCGGTGAACTTGGACGCCATGCCCAGAAGACCCGCCAGGATCATCCAGAACGTGGCCCCCGGACCGCCGATGCCGACGGCCACCGCCACACCGGCGATGTTGCCAAGGCCCACGGTTCCCGACAGCGCCGTTGCCAGCGCCTGGAAATGGCTGACCTCGCCGGCATCGTTGGGGTCCGAGTAGTCGCCCTTGACCAACGCGATCGCATGGCTGAAAAAGCGCAGCTGCACGAAGGCGAAGTAGAACGTGAAGATTGTCGCCGCGATCACCAGCCACATGACGATCCAGGGGAAATTCGTGCCCGGAAAGGGCGCGAAGATCAGGCTGACGAAGGGGCCGGTGAAAGTCGCGAAAGCCGCGTTGACCCGGTCATCGAGGCTCAGCGCCTCCTGCGCCATCGCGGGCGTGACGGTCGAGGCCAGTGCCGCGAGGGGCAGGCCGAGTTTCTGATAGGTTTTCATGAGTTTTCCCTCCCTCACGTGACGACCGTGACCGGCACGCTGGCTTCCATCACCAGGTTCGCCGTCGCGCTGCCGAAGATCCGTTTCGTGAACCCGCCCTCGGTCGAGCGTGCGACGACGATCTGCGTTGCCCCCTCCTCGACCGCGATCGCGTTCAATGTGTCGGCGACGTTGCCGTGGCGCACCATGCCGCTGGCCGACAGGCCCGCCTCGGTCAGGCGTGTCACGGCAGGCGTGACGATCCGTTCCATCGCGGTCGCGATCTCCTCTTCGCGGCGCTTGTGGCGCAGGGCATTCTCCTCGGCCGTCTGGAAGGAATAGGGCGACCATTCGATGACATAGACGACCAGCAATTCACAGCCCCCCACCTGGCAGGCCATCTCCTCGCCATAGGCCAGCGCCCTTTCGCCGGAACTGTGGCCATCAAGGCCAATCAGCAATTTCGTGGACATAATATCAACTCTCCCGTAGCTCCCCCCGCTGTCACCAATCGGTGCCGGGAAAGACCCCTTTACCCGCGGGCAGAGGCCGACACCGTGACATGGGGAATGGTAGTATTATTGTTCGCGTCTCCCGTTCTCAGTATCAGTCTTTTTCACTAGTAGTTGGGCCTTTATTTCCAGTTTTTTTGGGTTTATTCCCTTTTTGCAGGAAGAAATCAGGACAAATGACCAAATGGCCAGACGCTTGGACGCAATCGACCGCAAGATCCTGGACGAGCTTCAGGAGAACGGGCGCCTGTCCATCGTCGAGCTTGCCAAGCGCATCAACCTGTCGAAAACCCCCTGTTCGGAACGCGTCAGGCGGCTGGAGAAATCCGGCGTGATCAGCCGCTACCGCGCGGTTCTGAACCCCGCGCTGGTCGATATGAAACATGTGACAATCGTGCATATCAGCCTGAACCGGACCAGCGACAGCGCGCTGGACGATTTCAACGCCGCCGTGCGCAGCATCCCCGAAGTGCAGAGCTGCCTGATGATTGCCGGGCAATTCGACTACATGCTGAAGGTGCGGACCCATGACATCGCCCATTTCCGCGAGGTTCTGGGCGAAAAGATCGGCAAGCTGCCGGGCGTGATGCAGACCCATTCCTTCGCGGTCATGGAAACCGTCAAGGAAAGCGACCTGATCCGCATGAGCCGGGAGGGCTGAGCCCCGGACAGCAAAAAGCCCCACGACCGGGATCGGTGGCGGGGCGATATTCCTGCTGTCTGGCGGACCCGTCCTAGCGGCGGATGCCCAGGCGCTGGATCAGGTCGCGATAGCGCGCCTCGTCCTTGGACTTGGTGTAGTCCAGAAGCTTTCGGCGCTGCGCGACCATCTTCAGAAGGCCACGGCGGCCGTGGTTGTCCTTCTTGTGGGTCTTGAAGTGCTCGGTCAGGGTGGTGATGCGGCTGGTGAGGATGGCAACCTGAACCTCGGGCGATCCGGTGTCGCCTTCCTTGGTTGCGAATTCCTTCATCAGGCGGGTCTTTTCTTCGGCGGTAATCGACATCGGGGTCTCCTTATGGGTTGGTGTGAATGGCGCAAGCCGGGATGTCGTCCAGCAAGGCCCGTGGAGAGGTGCCGCCAAGGCAAAACCCCGGCAGACTGCGCGCGTATAGGGGATGTGAGGCGCAAAGGAAAGCCCGAACTTCGCGCGCGCCTGCCCGGTTCGTTAACCAATCGTTAACACAATCCTTGCCGTTTGAAACGAAAGCCCGGAAAATGACCGGGCCGAAATTGGATACCGTTCACCAGTCGGAAACGCCGCCACATTAATTCCTTGGGATGACCTTGCTTGTGTCGGCAAAAAACCCGGCACCGCGCGCAGGGTTTCCGCAACGGATGCGTATGGGCTCAACCCCCGGGGCCTGTCATCGAAACAAGGAAAAGCACATGTTGGCAGCGGGTGGCGTATTGGCTCTCATGCTCGTCGGGTTCATGCTCGAAGGGATTTTTTCGGATGACAGCAGCGAGGAGGCGGGGGCCGCGCCCACGGGTGGCACCACCTCCGGCGAAGGCGGTGAGCCCGAGATCACCGATCTGGGCGACTTCCTGTTCGGCGATGCGGATAGCGACATTGCCGACCGCGACGATAGCGACAGCGACGACACCACCACCGGCGATCCCGAGGATGACACCCTCGATCCGTTGCCCGCGCCCGCGCCCATCGGCATGGTCTTTGAAGGCAGCGATGGCGACGACGCGACGGATGGCGGCGACGGCGATGACACCCTGACCGGCGAGGCGGGCGACGATTCCCTCTTCGGCGGGCAAGGCGATGACCTCCTGTCCGGCGGCGCGGATGACGACACGCTGGATGGCGGCGACGGGGCCGATACGCTGCAGGGCGGCGATGGCGATGACTGGCTGATCCTGGGCGCGGGCGACATGGCGACGGGCGGCGACGGCGCCGATACGTTCGAGACCGACCGCGATGGCGGCGACGTGCCCATCGTGACCGATTTCCTGCAAGGCACTGACACGATCCTGATCCGGCACGATGGCGACGTCTCGCCCGAGATCAGCTTCGAGGTCGATGACGACGCGCAGACCACCTCGATCCTGTCCGGCGGCACCCCGATCATGCAGTTGCAGGGCATCACCACCCTGACGATGGACGACATCCAGCTGCGATCCGTCAGCGATACCGACACCGATACCGACACCGATACGACCGGCGACGATACCCCGGCGGGCACGCCCGACGATGACACGCTGGACGGCACCTCGGATGACGACAGCCTCATCGGCACACCCGGCGATGACACGCTGACCGGCGGTCCGGGCGACGACACGCTCGACGGGCTCGACGGCGACGACCTGCTCAATGGCGGCACCGGCGACGACATCCTGCGCGGGCGCAGCGGCATGGATGAACTCTTCGGCCAGCAAGGCGCCGATGCGCTGACTGGCGGGGCGGGCAATGACCTCGTCTCGGGCGGCAGCCAGAATGACGCGGCCTATGGCAATGAGGGCGACGATACCGTCCTGGGCGGCGACGGCAATGATGAGCTTTACGGCGATGAGGGCGACGACACCCTTTCGGGCGGCCAGGGCTATGACCTGCTGCATGGCGGTGACGGCAACGATTCGATGTCCGGCGACAGCGGCAATGACCTGCTCTTCGGCAGCGATGGCGACGACACGGTCGAGGGCGGCGCGGGCAATGACTACCTGCTCGGCGGCTTCGGGGCCGACCAGATGGCGGGCGGCGACGGCGATGACACGCTGGACGGCACCTTTGCGGCGGGCGATACCGAATTCGGCCCCTTTGACGAGGATGTCGCCGACACGCTGGATGGCGGCGCGGGCGACGATCACATCCTGATCGGCGAGAACGACATCGCCACGGGTGGCGAGGGCTCCGATACCTTCGAATCCGGCGTCTTCGTCGAATCCGATACCGAGGCCGGGCATGTCACCGATTTCGACCCGAGCCAGGACCAGATCCAGGTCACGGTCGATCTTGCGGCCACCCCCAACCCTGTCATCTCCGTGGTTGATTTCGCCGACGGCACCGGGGCCGATATCGTGGTCGACGGCACGGTCGTGCTGCATGTGACCGGCGCGCAGGGGCTGGACCCCGCCTCGATCCTGCTGCGCGACCTCGATCTTGACGACGCGGCCGAGAGCGCCTGACAGGATCGCCATGGCAGGATCGGCGCGCTGACCTCGATCCCGGGCGAAATTCCTTTCATCCAGCACTTTGCGTTTTTGTCTGATCCAGGCAGCATCGAAAGCCGCGTTCGACCGCGGGGAGAGGCAGCGTCTTTCGATTCTAGTCAAACGCAAAGTGCTTTGGGATTTGCCCCCGCCCGGCCCGACCGTCAGCGCGCCTGAAAGAACGGCAGCACGGCCTCCAACACGGCGCCCGGCACCTCCTCCATCGCGAAATGGCCGGTGCCGTGCAATTCCTTTCCCGTGACCTCGTCGGCGCACCAGCCCTGCCAGATCGCCAGCGGGTCGCCGGTGCGGGCCGGAAATCCCGCGCTCGCCCAAAGAAACAACACCGGCGCGGCGATCTTGTTGCCCGCCAGCCTGTCGGCCTCGTCCAGCGCCCTATCCATCGTCGCCCCGGCGCGGTAATCGGCGCACATCGCGCCCACCCGCACCGGATCGGAGCCTTGCGCACGATAGGCCGCCAACGCCGCCTCGGAAAACGGCTCCAGCCCACGGCACTGGGTCCAGCTGGCCAATGTCCAGTCGATGAATCCCGGCCCGTCGGCGCAGATCATCCGCTCTGGCAGCGGCGCGGGTTGTGCAAGAAAGCTCCAGTGATACGCCTTCAAGGCCAGGTCCGCGTCCCAGGCGCGCCAGAAATCGCCCGTCGGCACAACTTCGATAATGCCAAGCCGCTCCACCCTGTCAGGATGATCCAGCGCCAGCCGATAGGCCACCCGCGCGCCCCGGTCATGGCCCAGCACATGCGCCCGCTCCAGCCCCAGGAAATCCATCAGCCCGACGATATCGCCCGCCATCGCGCGCTTGGAATAGACGTGGTGATCGGCATCGTCGGCGGGCGCGTCGCTGTCGCCATAGCCGCGCAGGTCAGGGATGATGCAGTGGAAATCCTTCGCCAGATCGGGGGCGAGTTTCTCCCAGGCCATGTGGTTCTGCGGAAAGCCGTGCAACAGGATCAGGGGCGCGCCCTCACCTCCCTGATGCACCGACAGGCAGACATCGCCCACCTCGATCAGGCTTTGCGAAAAGCCGGGAATTGCGGACATGTCAGGCCCCTTTCTTGGCCGCAGCTTGCCGCCCCTCTCCCGCCTCGTCAATCGCCCAGAGGACCGGCTGCGTCGCATAGGCGATGTAGAGCGGGTGGCGCGGATGGCCCGCCTTGCTCAGCCCCAGGCACCGCACCTCGCGCCCCGCCCCGTGCAGGAGCGCCGCCACCGCTGCCCCCCGGCCCAGATGCTCGCCATGCACGCCCCACCCGGCGATGACGGTATCGGCCCAGGCCACGCCCTCCAGCAGCAACGCGTCATTGCCCGCCCCCACCGGGTCGGCGGCGCGGCGCAGCTGCCTGGGGTCGGTCTCGCGCCAGGCGAAGATGTTCATCACCCGCATCGCGCCATAGCCCAGAACCCGCGCCCGCCGCTCGCAACGCTCGACCGTGGGGTCGTTCTGGCGCTCGGTCGCCCTGGAGGGGTTCAGCATGATGTAAAGGAGGCGCGGGCCCGCCGGGTCCCAGACCCGCGTCAGGGAATAGCGATAGGCCAGGCAGTCGGAATAGACCGCCTCGCTGGCCGCATCGCCTTTCTGGAACGTCTTCGTGATCATGCCCCTCTTGTCAGGCAGGGCAGGCCGAAGCGCAACCCGGCACTCTCGGAATAGCTCGTATCCCTGAACGCTGCCTGAAATCAGGGACTTCACCGCGTTCAGGGATTTGCAGTCACAGATGAATTCCGAGACGTGCGTCACGCCACCGCGCGGCGGTAGAGGTGCCATGTCGCGTGCCCCAGAACCGGCATCACCAGGATCAGCCCCAGGAAGGCGGGGATCGAGCCAAGCACCAGCCCCACGGCCACGATCAGGCCCCAGGCGGCCACGGTCTTCGGGTTCTCCCGCGTGACCTGCCACGAGGTGGCGACCGCCCGCGGCAGCCCGACATTGCGATCAAGAAGCAGCGGAAAGGACACGATGCTGATGGCCAGAACCACGGCGGCAAACGCGGCCCCCACCGGAATCCCGATCAGCATCATCATCCACCCCGCCCCGGTGCCGAAGACATCGCCGATGAAGGCGCTGGCCGAGGCGGGCATCTCCGGCCCCATCGTGGCCAGGTAGACCACAAAGGCGGCCCCCATCCAGCCCAAAAACAGCGTCAGCAGCACAAGCCCCAACAGCACCATGGCCCCGACCGATGGCGCGCTGAAGAGGTGCGCCGCATCGCCCCAGGACGCGGGCGCGCCCATCTCGCGGCGGCGGCTCAATTCATAGAGCCCGATCGCCGCCACCGGCCCGAGCAGGGCAAACCCCGCCATCAGCGGAAAGACGAAGGGCGCAAGGGCGGCGTTGAAGGCGGCCCAGACCAGGGCCAGGCCGATGACGGGATAGAACAGGCACAGAAACATCACATCCGAGCGGAACACCGCGAAATCGTCCATGCCGGCGCGCAGCGCATCGCGGATATCCTGCATCCCGATCTGCTGCACCTTGGGCGGCGTATCGGCCCGGTCGCTGCGCACATGCCCAACCATGTCGGCCAGGTGCGTGCCGGTCCGCCCGAGCGATTGCGCGCTCCATGACAGTGGATTTCCGATTGTCCTGGTCTTGGCCATACTACCCTCCTGTCGCATCCAGACTGATCCGGGAAGATGCGCGGGGGGCGCGGGCGCGGGGGGCGTCAGGCGCACGCGCAGCATGACACCTTCCATCTGGATTGACCCTAGCACAGATAGGAGCGGCCCGCTGACACATCCGCGCGAGGGCGGTGTGAGGCGTCAGAGGTTGAACACCCGCGAGGGATGCACCTCGCCACCGCGATAGATGCCCACGGCCAGCGGCTGGCCGTCATGGCTGACCCAGACCTCCTCGCCATATTCCGCTGTGCCAAGCACCTGGCCGGGATTGCCGTTCTTCAGCCGCGCCGCGCCTGCCACTGTTGCCCGCATCTCCTCCAGGTCGGCCAGCCCGACCTCGACCGGCAATAGATGCGCGTCCAGCGCGGGGTCTTTCGCAAGCTCCTCGATCAGGGCGAGGCTGATCGCCTCTTCCACGTCGAACGGCCCCGACCAAACCCGGCGCAATTCGCGCACATGACCAAGACAGCCCAGTCCCTCGCCCAGGTCGCGCGCGATGGACCGCACATAACCGCCCTTGCCGCAGACCATCTCCAGCACCGCGTGATCCGGGTCGGGACGTGCCAGCAAGGTCAGGCTCTCGACATAGAGATCGCGCGCGGCCAGCTCGATCTCCTCGCCCTCGCGGGCCAGCTTGTAGGCGCGTTCGCCGTCGATCTTCACGGCCGAGAACCTGGGCGGCACCTGTTGGATGTCGCCCACGAAACCGGGCAGCGCGGCCTCGATCTGCGCATCCGAGGGGCGCGCGTCACTTGTCTCCAGCACCTCGCCCTCGGCATCGTCGGTATTGGTGGCAGCCCCGAAGCGCACCGTGAACACGTAGGCTTTCAAGGCATCGGTGATATAGGGAACCGTCTTGGTCGCCTCGCCCAGCGCCACCGCCAGCACGCCCGTCGCATCGGGGTCCAGCGTGCCCGCATGGCCCGCCTTCTTCGCGTCCAGCGCCCAGCGCACCTTGTTGACCACGGCAGTCGAGGTCGGCCCGGCGGGCTTGTCCACCACCAGCCAGCCGGAAATATCGCGTCCCTTGCGTTTGCGTGCCATCTCAACCCTCGCTCGCGGAAAGACCGCCTGCTAGCCGCCGCCGCCCCCGGCGTCAATGACGGTGCCCAGAATGGGGCCGAGCCAGAAGCCGAAATCGTTGCGCCCATGATCCGGCGCGTAAAGCCGCGACACCCGCCCATCGAGGTAGAGCGCGTTTGCCACCCCCAGATAATCCCGGAAAAACCGCCCGAACTGGTGGAAATTCACCATATCGTTGGAGATCGCGAAATAGGCGCGCGTGCCGGTCGTATCCACCCCCACCCCGTTGCGGATGTTGAGCGAGGTGCTATCGGCCAGGAACCGCGGATGCAACGCGCCGTCGATAACCAGCATCGGCCCCGATTGCGTCGCATGGCGGCAGGCGGGGGGGTCGGCCGCATAGGCACGGCTCTCGATCACCTGCGCACGGCCCGCCTGAATGCAGAAGACGCCGTTGGGCAGCAACCCGAAATTCCCCGGCCCCGCCGAGGTGACGAGGCCATGCTCCTGCACCCCGTCCTCGATATAGAGGCCGACTGGGGCGCGATCCTCGTGATACATGCCGCCATTGATGGCAAAGCCCAGGCGTTCGCCGGGGCCAAGACTGCTGTCCACCGCGCCGAACTGGCCCAGGATCTCGCCCGCATCGTCGCGCAGAAAGAGGCGCAGATCCTCGCGCGTCAGGTCGACCTCGCACAGCGTGAACCCGGCCCCGTCGAACGTCACATCGGCGCAGGTGACCGCGCCCGCCATCCCCGGCATCAGCCAAACCAGTGCCGCCGCGATCAGCCCGCGCATCCTATTCGTCCAGGTCCTGGCGCACCTTGTCCTGTGCGAACATGGCCCGCGTCGCGTCCAGCTTGTCGAAGGTGTCGTCGATCAGGAACCGCAGGTCAGGCGCGTATTTCAGCGTCATCGCCTTGCCGATGGCGCGGCGCAGCTCATGCTTGTTGCGCTTCAGCGCCTGGATCGCCTCCTCGCGCTTGTCGCCGCCCAGGGGCAGCACATAGGCCGTGGCGATCTTGAGGTCGGGCGAAGTCCGCACCTCGCCCACCGTGATCGACATCGCGTTCAACTCGGGGTCATGGATCTGGCCCTGCATCAGCACGTCCGACAGGGTGCGGCGGATCAGCTCGCCAACGCGCAGTTGACGCTGCGACGGGCCGGGGCCGTCGTGAAACTTGTTCTTTGCCATGGCACGCGCTCCTTTTGCCCCTCCACCTAAGCGATCGCCCCGCCCCTCGCAAGAGAAGCGCTTTGCCACCGGCGGTCCTCTGCGCTATGCCGATTTCAACAGGATCAGGAGGGCCATGGCCATGCAGGGCAGCGTTGGAATTGCGGTAATGGGCGCGTCGGGGCGCATGGGCCGGATGCTGATCGAGGTGATCAACGACAGCGCGGCCGCGCATCTGGTCGCCGTCACCGAACGCCCCGGCCATGACTGGGCGGGCCGCGACCTGGGCGAGGCGATGGGCGGGGCCGCAACCGGCGTGCCGGTCCATGCCGATCCCATCGACGCCATCGTGAACGCGCAGGCGGTGATCGACTTCACCACGCCCGATGCCACGGTGGATCATGCGCTTCTGACCGCACAGGCGCGCTGCGTGCATGTCATCGGCACGACCGGGTTTGCGCAGGAGCATCTGGACAAGCTGGAACACGCCGCCCGCCATGCCACCATCATCCGGGCCGGCAACATGAGCCTTGGCGTCAACCTGCTGGTGCAGATCACCCGCCAGGTCGCCGCGGCCCTGGACGAGGATTTCGACATCGAGGTGATCGAGGCGCATCATCACCACAAGGTCGACGCGCCCTCGGGCACCGCGCTGATGCTGGGTCAGGCCGCCGCCGAAGGGCGCGGCATCGACCTCGACATCGCCTCGGACAGGGGCCGCGACGGCATCACCGGCCCCCGCCAGCGCGGCCATATCGGGTTCTCCAACATCCGCGGCGGCGACATTGTCGGCGAACATGACGTGCTCTTCGCGGGCCAGGGCGAGCGCATTACCCTCAGCCACAAGGCCACGGATCGCTCCGTCTTCGCGCGCGGCGCGCTCAAGGCCGCGCTCTGGGGTCAGGGCAAGGGGCCGGGTCAGTTCGACATGCTGGATGTGCTGGGCCTGTCGCCCACCGGCTGAGAGCGCACCGGAAACACCACGTCATAGGCCCAGTTGAAGACGAAGGCATAGACCAGGAAGAACCCCGCGAAGGCGACATCCATCACCACCGCCTGCCACAGGGTCACGCCCAGATACCAGGCGATGACCGGCGCCAGCACGAGCAATAGCCCAAGCTCGAACAGCACCGAATGCCCGACCCGCATCAGCGGCGTCTTGGCGGTATGGCCCAGCGCCCGCTGCATGGCGTGATCGAAGCCCAGGTTGAAGACATAGTTCCAGATCATCGCCAGCGTCGCCCCGATCACCGATAACACGCCGATATCGTGCAGCGGAAAGCCGAACACCCAGGCGCCCAGCGGCGCGACAAGGATCAGCGCGATGACCTCGAAGCTGATGGCGTGGCGGATGCGGTCTGCGGGGCGGCGCATGGGGATGTCCCTCTCTCATATCCTCGGGTCGTCCCGAAATATTGAGCCCCCCAAAACAGGGGCGGAGGTCGTCCTCGCTTGGCCCCTTTGATATACCGCCGAACGGCCCGCCTTCAACCCGCCAGCAAATCCGCCAGCGCCCCCCGCGCCCGCGTCACATCGGCCAGCGTGTAGCCATCCAGCGCCGCAAAGAACGCCTCGCGCGCCTCGGCGAAGGGTCCGCGCAATCCGCAGGCCGGTTGCAGGATGCAGGTCGAGGAGGTGCCGAAACACTCGACCACCGGATCGTCGCTTTTCAGCGCCCGCACCACCGCGCCGATATTGATCTGCTCGGGCGCGCGCGCCAGGGTCAGGCCACCCGTGCGCCCGCGCTCCGATGCGACGAACCCCTGCCGGGTCAGCTCCGCCCCCACCTTGGCCAGGTGATGCTCGGATAACCCGTAAAGCCGCGCGATGGCCGAAACCGGCAACCGCTCGGGCGCGCGCACGGCCAGCACCATCAGGATGCGCAGGGCGTAATCGGTGAACTTGTCCAACTGCATGGGCTAAATTTAGCATTTGCAATGCGTATTTGAAAGCGATAATATTCCGCAAGTGAAATACCGATTATATGGACGCCCGACATGACCCTCGCTGACCTCATCCTCTGGCCCGGCACGAAAATCTGCGAATGGCTGGGGGTAGAGCCGACCTCGGATAGCGGCCTCATCCGCTCGATGTTCAACACCTTCGTCTATCTCATCATCTTCCTGATCATCGCCTGGATTGCCGTGGCATGAGCGCGCTGGCCCGCTTTCCCGTCACGCCCGCGCAGATCGACCGCGTGGTGCAGGTCTTCTACGCCCGCATCCGCGCCCACCCCGATCTCGGCCCGATCTTCGCCGCGCATATCCACGACTGGCCCGCCCATGAGGAGAAGATCGCCCGCTTCTGGCGCAACGCGATCCTGCTGGAACGGTCCTATGACGGCAACCCGATGCGCACCCACATGGCCGCGGGCAATGTCCGCTCGGATCATTTCCCGGCCTGGCTGGCGGAATTCGACGCCGTCCTGCGGGCGGAGCTTTCCCCCGACCTCGCCGCCGCCTGGTCCGCCCTCGCCCATCGCATCGGCCAGGGTCTCAGCTTCGGCCTCGATCACTACGGGCGCGGGGTGCCCAACCTTGCAAGCTGACGACCCCTCCGATTCGTGACCGGCCCGAACCTTGACAGACCCGCCCCGGACCCTTCGATTATAAGGTGATCGGAGGCCCGAAATGACCCAATCGTCACCGCCCGAAAACGGCTCGCTGCTGCAGCGCATCGGTGCTGCCATCGCCGAAAAGCTGACCCGCCAGAGCCGCGGATACGAGCCCTATACGCCGTCGGATCAGGAGACGCTGCTGGCAACCCTGAAACCCGGCGACATCTTGCTGGTCGAAGGCAACGCGCGGATCTCGGGCGCGATCAAGTATCTTACGCAGTCCACCTGGTCGCACGCCGCGATCTATGTCGGCGACGCGCTGCCCGCGCCTCGGGACGGCGCCGACCGCCCCCGCCTGATCGAGGTCAACGTGGCCGATGGCTGCGTCGCGGTGCCGCTGTCGAAATATGCCTGCTTCAACACCCGCATCTGCCGCCCCGTGGGCCTGACCGAAAGCGAATGCCGCCAGGTGACCGATTTCATGATCGACAAGCTCGGCCTGCGCTACGACCTGCGCAACATCGTCGACCTCATGCGCTATTTCCTGCCCACCCCGCCGGTGCCCGTGCGCTGGCGGCGCCGCATGATCGCGCTTGGCTCGGGCGACCCGACACGGGCGATCTGTTCCTCGCTCATCGCGCAGGCGTTCCAGTCGATCACCTACCCGATCCTGCCCGACGTGGTGCGCCGCGAAGGGATCAGCGACTATGCCGAGCGGGAGATCTACCACATCCGCCACCACTCCCTCTTCGCGCCGCGCGATTTCGACCTGTCGCCCTATTTCCAGATCATCAAGCCGACCCTGACAGGGGAATTCGACTTCCGCACGTTCCCCTGGGGTGAGGCGGAGGATGAGGAGGTGGTGGAGGTGGCAGAGGCGTCTTGAGCCACAGGTGGCCCAATCGGCCCGCGCAGCCACCGAAAACCGCGCCTCTTTCAATCGCCACCGCCCGGAGGAACCCCCGCGCGGCAGGTCTACCCCGCGCGACCAGCAAATCACGCCCCCGATCCGCGAAGCAGACCGTGAAAGAATAGCTGGCCCCTCTTGCCCTCATCCGGCGGTAATTCGGCATGGGCCGATCCTGCCGGGACGCTGGCCAAGGATCGGTTGTCCCCTCACGCGCCCAAACAACCGCGTGACCGGCCCTATCCCGGCCCCCCGAGACCGGCTATCCAGACCAGAACCGGAGTCCCGCCCATGCGCCTCACGACCCTCCTGCCTGCCGCCCTCCTCCTGGCCCTCGTCTGGGCCACGGACCTCACGGCAAGCCTCGGCGCGCATCCCTGGTGGTCGGGCAAGGTGGTGCTGATCGGCGCGGCTCTGGGTCTGGCGCTCGTCTGGCTCGCCAGCCTGCGCATCGCCGCCCTGCCGCTCACCCTCACCTTCCTGATCGCCACGGGCCTCGCGGGCGCGGCGGCGGTCCTCGGCAAGCGGGCCTTCGTCGCCTCCTTCGGTGACAACGCGCTGGCCGGGCAATTCTGGTTCTTCGGCTGGATCGCCACGATGGCCGCCCTCGCGGCGCTTGTCACCGCCCTCACCCAGCTGATCCGGCAACGCTAGGCACACCCGCCGTATGCACAGGGGGTGCATGGGGGGGTGTACACATATGCACCCCCCTCAATCGGGCGATCTCGGCGTCAGTCTTCCAGCACGAAGGTGACCTTCAGCTTGACCCGGTATTCGCTGATCTTGCCGCCCTCGACGATGACGTTCTGGTCCTGGACCCAGGCCGATTTGATGTTCTTGAGCGTGGCGGCGGCGCGCTCGATCCCGTTCTCGACGGCATCGTCGAAACTGCGGCCGGAGGAGGAAATGATCTCGGTAACGCGTGCGACGGACATGGGGGTTCTCCCTTGTTTCATGAGGCTTCAAGGCTAGAAGGACAGCCCCACACGCGCAACTCACCCCGCCTCACATGCGCGCCAAAGCGCTGAAACATGCCGGAAATCGGCGGCGCGCGGGCCTATCTGTTGATCAGACGCGACAGAAACTGAACCGCCCCGCCCGCCCACACGACCCACGATTGCCACGCCAACAAAAGGACCAGACCCATGCGCCCCGCCCCCAAAAGCCACCGCCCAGGCCCCGCCCCCCGCCGCGGCACCGCGGAAGCCCCGGTCCGCCAACCAAGACCCCCCGTCCGCTTTGCCGACTGGGCGATGATCTGATCCGCCCTGCCGACCCCCTCCCGATGACAGGAAGCGATTCCCCCCACGCATCCTGTTGTCGTTTCAAGGGCTTAGTCAGGCAGCGGGCGCGGTTTCCCGTCCTCGTCGATGGCCACGAAAGTGAAGATCGCCTCGGTCACCTTCTCGCGCGCGCCGATGGTGCCGCGCCTGACCCAGGCCTCCACTTCGATCGCCATCGAGCTGCGCCCGACCCGCTTCAGCCGCGTATAGACGCAGAGCACATCGCCCACCGCGACGGGCCGGATGAACTTCATCGCATCAACCGCCACGGTCGTCGCCCGCCCGCGCGAGCGCTCGCGCGACAAGATCCCCGCCGCAATGTCCATCTGGCTCAGCACCCAGCCGCCGAACACGTCCCCATTGCCGTTCACATCCGACGGCATGGCAACCGTGCGCAGGGTCAAGTCGCCCTCGGGGCCGGTTTCCTCTGGCATCCTCGGTCCTTTCCTGTCCACGCCCCGCCGACACTCGCCCGCGCGGGTCGGGATTTCAAGACTGGTCAGCGGGGCACACCGGCCCTAGCATTGCCCACGATGACAGGTCGTTACGGAGAGACGTCATGCGCATGATCGCCGCCTTCTGCATGGGGCTTCTGCTTGGGTCGCCCGCCCTTGCCCAATCGGCCGAGGAGGCGGAGCTGGTCGTCGCCATGTTCCGGTCGATGAACCCGCAATCCATCACCCATGACCGCGAGGTCTGCGGCTATATCGTCGAAAGCCCCTCGGGCCGGATCGAGGTCGGCAAGGCCAGTTGGGGCGGCAACGCGTCATGCGGCACGATCCCGCCACCGGACGGATTTCGGGTGCTGGCCTCGTGGCACACCCATGCCGCCTGGGCCGCGGGCTATGATAACGAAGTGCCGTCGCTGATCGACGTCGAGGGCGACATGTCGCTTGGCATCAACGGCTGGATCGCGACGCCAGGCGGCAGGCTTTGGTATGTCAATGGCCAGACCGGCGAGATGCACCAGTATTGCGGCGCGCAATGCCTGCCTTTCGATCCCGATGCGCAGATGGATACACGCGGCCCCGTCGACAAGCGCTATACGCTGCTGCAATTGCGCGCACGGTTCGGACAGTAACGAAAAAGGCCCCGGCGACGAACCGGGGCCTTTGGCGGATTACTCCGCCGCGTCCAGGTATTCCTCAAGCGGCGGGCAGGTGCAGACCAGGTGGCGGTCGCCATAGGCGTTGTCGACCCGGCCCACGGGCGGCCAGTATTTGTCGACCCGGAACGCACCCGGCGGAAAGCAGCCCTGTTCGCGGCTATAGGGCCGGTCCCAATCACCGATCAGCGCCGCCACAGTGTGGGGGGCATGTTTCAGCGGGTTGTTCTCGGCATCCATCTCGCCCTTCTCAATCGCCGCGATCTCCTCGCGGATCGACAGCATCGCGGCGATGAAACGGTCCAGTTCGGCCTTGGTCTCGGATTCCGTCGGCTCCACCATCAGCGTGCCGGCGACGGGCCAGCTCATCGTGGGCGCGTGGAAGCCGTTGTCGATCAGGCGCTTGGCGAGGTCATCGACGGTGACATGGGCGCTGTCGTCGAAGGGGCGGGTATCCAGGATGCACTCATGCGCGATGCGCCCGTTGCGCCCCTTGAAGAGGACGCCGTAAGCCCCCTCCAGACGCTTGGCGATGTAGTTGGCGTTGAGGATCGCCACCTTGGTCGCCTGGGTCAGCCCCGCGCCGCCCATCAGCAGGATATAGGCCCAGGAAATCGGCAGGATCGAGGCCGAGCCGAGCGGCGCGCCATTGACCGGCCCTTCCTCGCCGCCGGTTTGCGGATGGCCGGGCAGGTGCTTTTCCAGATGCGCCTTGACGCCGATCGGCCCCATGCCGGGACCGCCGCCGCCATGCGGGATGCAGAAGGTCTTGTGCAGGTTCAGGTGGCTGACATCGCCGCCGATATCGCCGGGGCGCACAAGGCCCACCATGGCGTTCATGTTGGCGCCGTCGATATAGACCTGCCCGCCCTGGTCATGGGTGATCTGGCAGACCTCGCGCACGGTCTCCTCGAACACGCCATGGGTCGAGGGATAGGTGATCATGCAGGCGGCCAGGTTTTCGCCCGCGGCCTCGGCCTTGGCGCGAAAATCCTCGACGTCGATATCGCCGTTCTCGGCCGATTTCACCACCACGACCTTGAGGCCGACCATCTGCGCCGAGGCCGGGTTGGTGCCATGCGCAGAGACCGGGATCAGGCAGATATTGCGGTGATCCTCGCCATTGGCCTTGTGATAGGCCTGGATCGTCAGAAGCCCCGCATATTCGCCCTGCGCGCCGGAATTGGGTTGCAGGCTCATCGCGTCATAGCCGGTGATCTGGCACAGCTTTTCCGACAGATCGACCGCCATGTCGGCATAGCCCTGCGCCTGTTCTGCGGGCGCGAAGGGGTGCATGTTGGAGAATTCGGGCCAGGTGATCGGCATCATCTCGGCGGCGGCATTGAGCTTCATGGTGCAGGAGCCAAGCGGGATCATCGCCCGGTCCAATGCCAGGTCGCGGTCGGCCAGGCGGCGCATGTAGCGCATCATCTCGGTTTCCGCCCGGTTAAGGTGAAAGATCGGATGGGTCAGGTAGTCGCTCTGCCGGATCAGGTCATCGGGCACTTGCAGATCCACCCTGTCATCATCCTGGCCGTTCTCGATCCCGAAGGCGCGCAGCAGCCGGTCGAGCGTTGCCGCGCGGGTGGTCTCATCCAGGGACAGCCCGACCTTGGTGGTGCCGACCTTGCGCAAGTTGATCCGCTCCGCCTCGGCGGCCTTCATCACCACGCCTTGTAGGCCCCCGACATCGACGGTGAGCGTGTCGAAGAAATGCTCCGGCTCGACGGTAAAGCCCGCCTCCTGCAAGGCGCGGGCCACGCGGGCGGTTTTGAAATGGATGCGTTCCGCGATGGCGCGCAGGCCCTGCGGCCCGTGGAAGACGGCATAGAACGAGGCCATGTTGGCCAGCAGCGCCTGCGCGGTGCAGACGTTCGATGTGGCTTTTTCGCGCCGGATATGCTGCTCGCGCGTTTGCAGGGACAGGCGGTAGGCCTTGCCGCCCTGCGCATCGACCGAGACACCGACGATCCGCCCCGGCATGTTGCGTTTATAGGCGTCGCGGCAGGCCATATAGGCCGCCGCCGGGCCGCCGAACCCCATCGGCACGCCAAAGCGCTGCGTGGTGCCGACGGCGATATCGGCCCCCATCGCGGCGGGCTCCTTCAGCACGGTCAGGGCCAGCGGGTCGGCGATGACGATGCCGATGCCCTTGTTGTCATGCAGCTTGCCGATCAGATCGCTGAAATCGCGCACATGGCCATAGGTGCCGGGATACTGGAAGATCGCGCCAAAGACCGCCTCGGCGTCGAGGTCGTCGGGGTTGCCGACGATCACCTCGATGCCAAGCGGTGCGGCGCGGGTCTTCATGACGGCGATGTTCTGCGGGTGGCAGTTCTCATCGACGAAAAAGCCCGTGACTTTCGATTTGGAGACCCGCTGCGCCATCGTCATCGCCTCGGCGGCGGCGGTGGATTCGTCCAGCAGCGAGGCATTGGCGATATCGAGGCCGGTCAGGTCCGTCACCATGGTCTGGAAGTTCAGAAGCGCCTCAAGCCGACCCTGGCTGATCTCGGGCTGATAGGGCGTGTAGGCCGTATACCAGGCCGGATTTTCCAGGATGTTGCGCTGGATCGCGGGCGGGCAGACGGTGCCGTAATAGCCCTGCCCGATCATGGTGGTGAAGGGCTGGTTCTTCTTGGCGACCTGGCGCATGTACCACAAGAGTTCCCGCTCGCTCATCGGCTCGCCAGTATCCAGCGGCGCATCCTGGCGCAGCGATTTCGGCACGGTCTGGTCGATGAGTTCATCCAGATCCTTCACCCCCAGAACCTCGCACATCTCGGCCATTTCAGCCTTGGAGGGGCCGATATGGCGCAGGTTGGCGAAGTCGTGCGGTTTGTAGTCGGAGGGTGTGAAGGGCATGGAATGCTCCGGGATCAGTCAGGTTGAGGGGGCGGCGTGGCACCACGCGAAAGGTGCCACGCTATATAGCGTTGGACGACGGCGTCCGGGCCGGTCAGGAAACCCAAGACCTGCCGCCGGAAGGCCCAGGATTTCATCTCGGCGGGCAGGCGCGACAGCCAGTGCCGGTTGTCCGCGGTGCCGGGTTCCTCGCGGCCCGTCAGGCGGTAGCCGCGCGGCATGTTGGGCTGGCCGAAGACCCAGAGCAGGTATTTGAAATGGGCCCACCGGCTGAACTCGGCATCGAACCCGTCGACATGAACGCGCAGGCGGCACCGGGCGGCGTCTCCGGCCTCGGCCAAGGCTTCGGCTATCGCGCGGTCAGCCTCGGTCTCCCATCGGCCCTCGCCCTCCGGCAGGTTACTGAACATACCGTATGTCGCGCGCGAGGGCGGCAGGTCGTGCTTGCCGAAGCGCACACCGTCGATCCATGCCACCGCCCGCTTCACCGCATCAGCCGATCATCTGCTTGTACTCGGCCTCGTCCATGTACTCATCCATCTGGGACAGGTCGGAGGGCCGCATCTTGAAGAACCAGGCATCGCCCATGGCGTGTTCGTTGACCATGCCGGGATTGTCGGTCAGGGCTTCGTTCACCTCGACGATCTCGCCATCGAGCGGCGCCATGATGTCGGACGCCGCCTTGACCGACTCGATCACCACGATGTCGTCATCCTTGGCCACCTCGTCGCCCGCTTCGGGCAGCTCGACAAAGACCACGTCGCCCAGTTGCGTGGCGGCATGTTCGGTGATGCCCACGACGACCAGATCGTCCTCGACGCGCAGCCATTCATGTTCTTCGGTGAATTTCATGTGCAACTTCTCCCAGTTGGTTTTTCAGCGTTTGTAATCGGGTTTGTGGAACGGCAGGTCGGCCTGCGCAACCGGCAGCCGCTTGCCGCGCACCTCGCCATAAAGCGTGGCGTCGGCGGGGATGGTATTGTCGATAAGCCCCATGGCGATCGGCGCACCGACCGAGGGGCCGAACCCGCCAGAGGTGACCATGCCGATCTCCGAGCCGCCCTCGGCCTCGGCATAGAGCGGCACACCGGCGCGCATCGGCGCGCGGCCTTCCGGGCGGAGCCCTACGCGGCGGCGGGGCGCGCCGGTCTCCATCTCGTCAAGGATACGCTCGGCGCCGGGAAACCCGCCCTCGCGGTCGCCGCCCTTGCGCCGGACCTTGTTGATCGCCCAGGACATGCTGGCCTCGATGGGCGAGATATCCTCGTCCAGGTCCTGCCCGTAAAGCGGCATTCCCGCCTCCAGCCGCAGGCTGTCGCGCGCACCCAATCCGATGGGGGAGACCTCCTCCATCTCCAGCAGTTCGCGCGCGAAGGTATCGGCGACATCGGCGGGCACCGAGATCTCGAACCCGTCCTCGCCGGTATAGCCCGAACGGCTGATCCACAGCTCGGACCCGGCCCAATCGGTCTGCACCACATCCATGAATTTCATCGAAGTCACACCGGGCACCAGCCGCGCCATGGCGGTTTCGGCCTGCGGACCCTGCAACGCCAGAAGGGCGCGGTCGGTCACCTCCTCGACCCCGTCGATATGCGCCTTGAGATGCGCGATGTCGTGCTCCTTGCGGGACGCGTTGACCACCAGGAACAGATCGTCCCGCCGCCGCGCGATCATCAGGTCATCCAGCACGCCGCCGTTCGGCGCGGTGAAGAGGCCGTAGCGCTGGCGGCAGCATTTCAGCCCCTGCACATCCACCGGCACCAACCCCTCAAGCGCCGCATCGGCGTCCAGCGGCAACAGCACCTGGCCCATATGGCTGACATCGAACAGCCCCGCCTTTTCGCGCGTATGCAGGTGTTCGGCCATCACGCCCGCGGGATACTGCACCGCCATTTCATAGCCCGCGAAGGGCACGAACTTGCCGCCAAGCTCGGCGTGCAACTCGTGTAGCGGCAGTCTCTTCAGGTCGCCCATGGCGGTCCCCCCGATCAAAATGTCACCGGGGAATCGCCCGGCATCGCAAACCCCCGCGCGTGCCTCGCGCGAAACCCGATGCCCCCTCTGTCCTTTCGCCTGAGATCGTTATCCCTTCGGCGGGTGCGATGCACCACTCTCCAGAGTTGTCCTCATGTCCGGCCAGGTCCTGCAGCCTGAGAGTTTACCGGGGCGGTTGCTCCTTCGGCACCGGCTGTTACCCCGGATTCTCCCTGATCGAACGTGGTGGAGAATACCAACCTTTGCCGGTTCGGCAAGAGGGTTGCTATGCAGGGCGCGCACAGGCATGGTCCGCGCATGTCCGATCCTTTTTTCTTTGGCTATGGCAGCCTCGTGAACCGCGCCACCCACACCTATCCGCAGGTCGAACGCGCCCGCGTCAGGGGGTGGGCCCGCCAGTGGAAGCGCACCCGGCTGCGGCCCGTCGCCTTCCTGACCGCCGTGGAAGCCGATGGCGAGGATATCGACGGCCTTATCGCCGCCGTGCCGGGGGCCGATTGGGCGGCGCTGGATGAACGCGAATGGGCCTATCGGCGCAATCCGGTGGCCGAGATTTTCCACGACCCCGCCGACCGGCCGCCGCTGTCCGACATCCAGATCTACCGCACCGTGATCGAGGAAGACGACAGCCCCGATGCGCGCCATCCGGTCCTGCTGAGCTATATCGACGTGGTCGTGCAGGGCTATCTGCGCGAGTTCGGCCCCGCCGGGGCGGAGCGTTTCTTTGCCACCACGCATGGCTGGGACACGGTGGTGCTGGATGACCGCGCCGCGCCGATCTACCCGCGCCACCAGAGCCTGACCGAGGATGAGATGCGCGTGGTCGACCGCCACCTCTCGGGGCTGGCCGAGGTGATCTGCGACACTGCCCTGCGCGAGGAAATCCGCCAGCACCGCCCGCCGCAGGAACCGGCGTCGGAACAGCGCATGACCCCCGGTGATGCACGGGCGGGATTGGCGACCGGTTAACGCCGATTGTGGAACATCTGCAGCAGCCGGGCCTGCCGGGTGAACGGGGCAGGCTCGCCCGGTGCGTCATGGCGGGCGATGACGCGCAGCGCCAGCGCCGCCGACAGCAGCCCGAACAGCACGCCGCCAAGCGCCTGTCCGATCAGCACCCCCGGCGCGCCGAGCCAGGCCGCGAAGAGGATGACGAAGGGAATGGTCCCCGCCGTGTGCCGCCCCCAGTTCAGCCCGGTGGAATAGAGCGGTCGACCGAGATTGTTGAACGCCGCGTTCGACACGAAGAGCATCCCGTTGAAATACCACGCCAGCGCCAGCGGCCCACAGAAGAGGAAGATCAGGTCACGCGCCACCCCGTCCAGTTGGAACAGGTCCGCGATGACCCCGCGCAGCAGAAAGAGGATGGTCGAGATCGCAACGACCACGATGGCGGTGAAGATCAACCCGTCGCGGTAGGCGCGGCTGACGCGGTCGAACCGCTCGGCCCCGTAATTCTGCCCGATGATCGGCCCGATGGCCCCCGACAGCGCGAAGATCACCCCGAAGGAAACCGGGATCAGCCGTGCGACCACCGCCATGCCCGCCACCGCGTCCTCACCGAACTCGGCCATGGCGCGGGTGACATAGGCCTGCCCGATGGGCGTGGCCAATTGCGTCAGGATCGCGGGCAGCGCGAGCGTCAGGATCGGGGCCAGGTCGGCGCGCAGATCATCCCGCGTGGGCCGGGTCAATCCGCCGTAATGGCGCAGGATCGGGATCAGGGCGGCGATACCAATGGCCACCCGCGCCGCGAAACTGGCGATGGCCGCGCCGGTCAGTTCCAGGTCCAGCCCGAAGATAAGGATCGGGTCCAGCACCGCGTTGACGACACCGCCCGTGATCGTCGCCATCATCGCCGTGCGCGCGGCCCCATGGGCGCGCAGGATCGCGCCGCCGACCATGCCGACCAGCATCATCGGCAAGCTCGGGATCACGATCTGCAAGAACCCGATGGCCAGGTCCTGCGTCTCGCCCGACGCCCCCAGAAGCGCCGTCAGAGGAGCCAGCGACAGCCAGACGGCCAGCGCGAAGAGCGAGCCGAAAGCGACCCCGTAGAGCAGCGATGTCGTCGCCCTGCGCCGCGCAAGATCGTCATCGCCCGACCCAAGCGCGCGCGCCACCAGCGCGCCTGTCGCAATCGCCATTCCGATGCCGAAAGACGAGGTGAAGAAGAGGATCGCACCCGCATATCCAACCGCCGCCGCAAGCTCCGCCTTGCCGAGCATGGCGATGAACAGCATGTCCACCAGGTCGACCACGAACACCGCCATCAGCCCGACGGACGAGGTCAGCGCCATCACGGTGATGTGGCGGAAGAGGCTGCCGGACAGGAATTTCGCACGGTTGGTCACCCCGACTGCGTAGCAGAACCGGCCCCTGACGTCCCTGCGATTTCCGCGCGCTGGCGCACAATGCTATGAGCAAACCCCGATCTCTGCGATACTCTTCCGGACAAGGGGGATGGATCAATGACACATGCAACCGGGGGATGCCTCTGCGGCGCGCTGCGCTACGAGGTGGAAGGATCGCCCGACTGGGTCACGATCTGTTCTTGCAGGTTCTGCCAGCGCGCCACCGGATCGCATCAGATGACGGAACCGATCTTCCTAATCGACCGGTTCCGCATCACCTCGGGCAAGCCAAGGGTCTACACGCATATCTCGGGCGGCAGCGGTCGGGAGGTCTATGCTCATTTCTGCGATGCCTGCGGAACCAAGACGCATCTGACCTTCGATCGCTGGCCCGACCGGCTCGGGGTCTATGCCGGCACGTTCGACGATCCCGGCTGGTTCGAGCTTTCGCCGGAGACAGCCAAGTTCATCTTTCTGGACGAGGCACCGCGCGGCACGCTGGTGCCGCCGGGCTACAAGACATACGGCCAGCACGCCGCCACCGCAGATGGCACGCCATTGGACCCGATGATCCTGTCGGAGGTGCGGCATGTGGGGCGGGACTGATGCCCGATTTTTCCATCCCCGTTTTGAAACAAGGAGATTTTCCATGACCCAAAGGATTTTGCAAAGGGGCCTATGGACCCTCGTGCTCGCGACCGTCCCCCTATCCGCGCTGGCCGAACGCCGGAGCACCGAGATCGAGGCGCTGAACGAGGTCGAGGCACTGCTCAGCTGCAACATGCTTGCCGATCAGGCAGGGGCCACCGGGCGCGGGGCGGTCGAGAATGTCGACTATTTCCGCTGGTCCTGCACCTATGACGTGCCACCCCGGCGCGAGATCAGCGTCGAGGTGATGCCGCTTCTGCATGAGGCGCAGGCCCGCCCGGTCTGCCGCAGTGCCGCCAGTAATCGCAACGGGCGCTGGACCGGCGAATGGGTGGGCAATGGTGCGCTGGCCGCCGGACGCTGCATCATCAGCGTGCCCGCGAATTGAACGGTTGCGGCATGGTATAGGGCGGGGGTCGCCCCGCCACTCGCCACCTCCTAGAGAGCGGGCTTCTTCTGAAGCAGCGGCATGACATCGCTCATTTCCGGCCCGCGCTCCAGCCCCGTCACAGCCTTGCGCAATGGCATGAACAAGCCTTTGCCCTTGCGCCCCGTCGCCTCCTTCACGGCCCCGGTCCAGGCGCCCCAGGTCTCGGCGGTATAGGGCGGGTCGGGCAAGAGCGCGAAAGCCTCGGCCACGAATTCCCGATCCTCCTCGTCCACCACGGGCGTGGCGCCATCGCGGAACAGGTGCCACCAGCCCGCGATGTCGTTGCGCGTGGTGATGTTGGCGCGGGCGACGGTCCAGAAGGTCTCGGCCAGATCCTCCGGCACGCCGATCTCCGCGATCTGATCGGCGACCTGTTCCAGCGGCAGCGTATGCAGATACCGCGCCGTGATCGGGTAGAGGTCGTTCACGTCGAACTTGGTCGGGGCCGCGCCGAAATGGTCCAGATCGAACCCCTCGGCCAGCTCATCCAGATCGGAACAGAGCTCGATCGGCTGCGACGATCCGAGCCGCGCCATGTGGCTGAGCAGCGCCATCGGCTCCACCCCTGCCTCGCGCAGATCGGCCAGCGCCAGCGTGCCGAGGCGCTTCGACAGCGCCTCGCCCTGCGGACCCGTCAACAGCGAGTGATGCGCGAAGGAGGGCGGAGCAAACCCCAACGCTTCCATGATCTGGATCTGCGTCGCGGTGTTGGTGACGTGATCGGACCCGCGCACCACATGGGTCACGCCCATATCGGTATCATCGACAACAGACGCGATGGTATAAAGCACCTGCCCGTCCTGCCGGATCAGCACCGGGTCGGACACGCTGGCCGCATCAATCGACAGATCGCCCAGGATGCCGTCGGTCCACTCGATCCGCTCCTGTTTCAGCTTGAAGCGCCAGACGCCCTGCCCGCGCTCGGCGCGCAACCGGTCCTTTTCCTCCTCGCTCAGCTTCAGCGCCGCGCGGTCATAGACCGGGGGCTGCCCCATGTTGAGCTGTTTCTTGCGCTTGAGGTCCAGTTCCGTGGGCGTCTCGAACGCCTCGTAGAACCGGTCCTTGGCGCGCAATTCATCGGCGGCGGCGGCGTAGCGGTCCAGCCGCTCCGACTGACGCTCCAGCCGGTCCCAGGTCAGGCCGAGCCACTCCAGGTCGCGCTGGATCCCGTCCGCGAAAGCCCGGGTCGAGCGTTCCGGGTCGGTATCGTCGAGCCGCAGGATGAATGTGCCGCCCGCCTTGCGCGAAATCAGGTAGTTGAACAGCGCCGTGCGCAGGTTTCCGACATGCAGGCGGCCGGTGGGGGACGGGGCGAAACGGGTGACGGTCATGGCGCGGATATCCTTATCTCTCGGGGCGATCCTGTTTCACAGAGCCGCGCCATTGTCCAGTTTCGCGCCGACCTCGCGGCATTTTGAGCGACAGGCGGGGCGCTTCCGGTTACCCTGCAAGGGCCAAGCCAAGGGGAGATTTGAGATGACCGATGTAACCCGCCGCCGCCTGATGGGGGCCGCCGCCGCCCTGCCGCTCGTCGGCCTCGCCACACCGCTCATGGCCGAGGCGCCGCCGCTTGGCCCCTCCTTCGCGCGGCACCGGCGGTTCATGCTTGGCAGTTTCGAAGTGACGACGATCCTGGCCGGCACCAACATGCGGCCCGATCCGCAGGAGATTTTCGGACTGAACGTGCCCGAAGAAGAGTTCGAGGAGGTCAGCCGGGCGCATTTTCTCTCGACCGATGAAAGCCGGTTCTGGTTCACGCCCACGGTGGTCAATACCGGCTCGCAGGTGATCCTCTTCGACACCGGCCTCAACCCCGGCGGCATTACCGGCGCGCTGATGGAGGCGGGGTACGAGGCCGACCAGGTCGACACCGTGGTGATCACCCATATGCATGGCGACCATATCGGCGGGCTGATGGATCTCGGCGCGGCGACCTTTCCCAACGCGGCCTATGTCACGGGCCAGGTAGAATACGACCACTGGGCCGGGGCGGGCAATGACGGGTTCAATAGCAAGGTGCGCCCGCTGGCCGACCGGATGAGCTTCCTCGCCCCCGGTCAGGATGTGGCGGGCGGCATCACCAGCGTCGGGGCCTACGGCCACACGCCTGGGCATATGGGATACCACATCGAAAGCGACGGTGCGCGACTGGTGCTCTTTGCCGATCTGGCCAATCACCCGGTCTGGTCCCTCGCCCATCCCGATTGGGAGGTGCGTTTTGACATGGACAAGGAAGCCGCCGCCGCCAGCCGCCGCGAGGTGCTGGACATGATCGCCACCGACCGCATCCCCGCCATCGGCTATCACATGCCCTTCCCCGCATTGGGCTTTGTCGATCGCGCGGGTGACGGGTTCGCCTGGGTGCCGGAAAGCGGGCAGTTGATGGGGTGACCGGCTTGGTGTCTGATGGGCGCCATGAGTGACTGGACCAATACCCTGCCCCCCGGCCTGGAGGCTTTCGACGACATGGCGCGCGCCGTCCGCGATGCCCTGCCCGCCCCCTATGCCGCCCGCGCGCGCGAGGTTGCGCTGCGCGTCGAGGATTTCGCCAGCGACGAGATGCTGGACGCGCTGGAGATGGAGAGCCCCTATGACCTGACCGGCCTCTACGAGGGCATCCCGCTGACCGAGAAATCGGTGATGGACCAGCCGCATGGGCCGGATGTCATCTGGCTCTTCCGCCGCCCGATCCTGGAGGAATGGGCCGATCGCGGCGATATCGGCCTCGGCGCGCTGATCGCGCATGTCTATGTGCATGAACTTGCCCATCACATGGGCTGGTCCGACGCCGATATCGCCACAATCGACCGCTGGTGGGAGTAGAGCTTGACCCAGGGACAGCCCGACGCCACGCTGGCGGTCATGCTGCTCCGGATCCTCGCGTTTCTAGTCATCGTCGCATCCCCCGCCGCCGCCTCGGAATGCGAGACGTCGCCGCGCCCGGTCTGGCCCGTGGCCTGCGCCGACGCTCAGGTGCGCGTCCTGATGCTGGAACTGGCCACGACCGAGCGCGCGGTGCAGGACAACCCGATGCTGACTCCGGCGGCACGCATCGCTGCGGCGATCATTGGCGAGGCGACGTTGCGACGGCTCGACGCCTGCGTTTCGACCGCGAGCCCCCTGCCCTGCATCCGCCTCAACGCAATGCGTCGGATCGGTGAAATTTGGAATATGGAGCTGTTGCCCGACGGCTATCGGGGCCAGAGCAGGACGACCCTTGTCTTTTGCCCGACCCACGCCGCGCCGGTGCGGCTGGTTCGGGTGGAGACCGACCCGGTGCTGCTCTGGACCTCCTACCCGTACGGCGCGCTGCTGGAACGCGATCCGGCCTCGCGCAACGTCGTCTATGGCGGTCAATGGAGCGAGGGCACTTTGGACCTGGGCATCACCCCTGCCGGTCGGCTCGTCCTGACCGGAACGGAACCCCGCCCGATAGAGTGCTTCATCGACGATCTGAACTGGCTGCGCTAGGTCGGTTCCACCGGCCAGTGCCTGGCCAGATCGCGCAGACCCGCGCGGATCAACTCGGCCAGCACGTCCGTGTCGATATCCGCCAGCTTGTTGACATAGAGGCAGGCGCGCCCGGTCTTGTGCTTGCCGAGTCGATCCAGAAGGCCTTGAAACTCGCCATATCCCGGCATGATGTAGATCGAGAGGCTGGATTTGCGCGGAGAAAACCCGGTGGCCAGGAAATCCCCCTCGCGCCCCGTCTTGTAGGTGTAGTGGTAGCGGCCATAGCCGATGATGCTGTCGCCCCACATGACCGGGTTGAACCCCGTCACCGCGCGAAACAGAGTATCCAGCGCCTGCGCATCTGCGCGCCGGACGGGATGCTCGACGCCCGCCAGGAACTCGGCGACGGAGTGCTCCGTCGGTTGGGTCTTGTTCTCACGCGGGCTCATGACGCGGCCCTCCTGCCGCGCCATGATAGCATCGCAAGCGACCTCGCGCCTAAGGGTAGCTGACGACCTCGATCTCGACCCCGTCCGGCCCGTCGAAATAGAACCGCACACCCGGCTCGTAATCGCCGTGACTGTGGGGCGAGAACCCCGCCTTGCGCACATGCGCCTCGACCGCCGCAATATCCGGAACGACCACGCCGATATGGTTGAGCCCGCCCGGCGTCGAATAGCTGTTCGTGGTCGGCGTCACACCGCCCCGGCTGTAGAGCGCGATATAGGAAGCGTCGCCACCGACATGGATCGAATAGCCATCCGATTTCGCATCGCCCTGCCAGCGGATGCGCCAGTCGAAGAGATCGCAGAGCAAGTCGGCAAAGGCCTGCGGGTCCGTGACGGTGATGTTCGCGTGTTCGAGAAAGGCCTGGGTCATGGTGTGGGTCCTTGATTCGGGTGTCATGGGTGTGGTCTAATTCCACAAGCTCACTTTAGCTCAAGAGGTTTCTTCATGCGCAGGCCAAACGACATGCTGCCCATTGGCCGGATCGCCGAACGCACCGGCATGGCCGTCTCGGCGATCCGTTACTACGAGACCGAGGGGCTGGTGCATCCGATCCGCACGGAGGCGGGGCAGAGGCAGTTCCGGCGCTCGGACATAAGGAGGCTCAGCTTCGTGAAAATCGCGCAGGAATTGGGGTTCACGCTGGCCGAGATCCGGGGCGAGATGGCGAAGCTGCCCGAAGGCCGCACGCCGACCAAGGCGGATTGGGGAAAGATCAGCCGCATGTTCCGCAAGCGGCTGGATGCGCGGATTGCGGAGTTGCAGCGGACGCGGGATAAGCTGGATGGCTGTATCGGCTGCGGGTGTTTGAGCCTGAAGAGCTGTGCGCTCTACAACCCCGATGATGCGGCGGGCGCGCGCGGAGCGGGACCGCGGAATATTATCGAGGGCGGGTGACTCCATGCCCAAAATACAAGAAAGCCCCGCGCGAGCAGGGCCTTCAGGGACATTGACAATATCTAGGCTGATCGGAGCTTGTCATCGCTCAGTGATCAACCTGCCTAGTACTCTAGGTCTTAAAGCCCGATAAACGGGATACACCCGAGACGTAGTGAGCGCCCGCACCTGAATCAAGTAACATGTTGTTACTCCTGCTTTGGCGGCATTCCCAAGCCGTATAGCACACCGATCCTAACCGCATGTAAATCCTTAGCATTTGCTTGCGGCGTTGCCCATTTCCGGCGATCCAACTTGAACCCTTGAAGACGATGCAACCCGATATTCATCAGCATGTCGCATTTCGCCCAACATGCAAGGTCATCCGACTCCGCCGGGTGATAGTTCTTTGACAGCCGGACGACATAGGGCTCGCTATGCACAGGCGCGGTAAGGCTGATCGGAACAATGGTCGCAATGCTGGATCTGTGCGGCAGCCGAGGGGACACGACCATCACCGGCCTGACCTTAACCATTTCCGGCTTCACAAACCCTTTGAAGTCGCACATCAGAATCTGCCCGGCACGCGGATGAAAATTGATGGCCATTTACTCAGATACCTTATGACACTGCCCAAGACTGATCCTAATGCTAGTCATTCACTCCCGTCCCGCCACCTGTTCACGATCGGATAACGGCGGTCCAGCCAGAAGGCCTTTTCGCTGAGCCGTGCGCCCGGCGCGCTCTGAAAGCGCTTGTATTCCGAGATGTAGAGCAGGTGTTCCACCTTCTTCACAATGGCGCGGTCATGGCCCATGGCCACGACATCGGCGACCGAGGCCTCCTTGTCGATCAGCATTTCCAGAATCTCGTCGAGCACCTCGTAGGGCGGCAGGCTGTCGCTGTCCTTCTGGTCGGCGCGCAACTCGGCCGTGGGGGGCTTGTCGATGACGCGGGGCGGGATGACCTCGCCCGCTGCGGCCCGCATCCAGGGGCGGTGATTGGCGTTGCGCCAGCGGCAGGTCTGGAACACGCGGGTCTTGTACATATCCTTGATCGGGTTGTAGCCGCCCGCCATGTCACCGTAGATCGTGGCATATCCGACCGCGACCTCGGACTTGTTGCCGGTGGTCAGCAGCATCGCGCCGAATTTGTTCGACAGCGCCATCAGGATGACGCCGCGCAGGCGGGACTGGATGTTTTCCTCGGTCAGACCGGGCTCCGTGCCCGCGAAGAGCGGCGCCAGCGCCTCGGTCATCGCGGCGCGGGCGCCCGAGATGGGAACGGTATCCAGCCGACAGCCGAGATTGCCCGCGACCTCCGCCGCGTCATCGAGGCTTTCCTGCGAGGTGTATTCCGAGGGCATCATCACGCAATGCACGTTCCGGGGCCCGAGCGCATCGGCGGCGATGGTCGCGACGATGGCCGAATCGATCCCGCCCGACAGGCCGAGCAGCACCTGGCTGAACCCGGTTTTGGCGACGTAGTCGCGCACCGATTCGACCATGGCGCGGTAATCGGATTCCCATGTATCGGGCAGGACGACCCTTTCGCCCTCGACAGCGCGCCAGCCCGCGTCGGTGCGGGTGAAATCGACATGGGTGATCGCCTCGTCGAAGGCGGGCATCTGATGGGTCAGCACACCGCCGGGATTGAGCACGAAGCTCGCCCCGTCGAAGACCTGGTCATCCTGCCCGCCGACAAGGTTGAGATAGACCAGCGGCAGCCCGGTCTCGATCACGCGGGCCACCGTCACCGCCTGGCGGATATTCATCTTGCCGCGATGATAGGGCGAGCCGTTCGGCATCAACAGGATTTCCGCGCCGCTTTCCTCCAGCGTCTCGGTCACATCCTCGAACCAGCCATCCTCGCAGACCGGCACCCCGATGCGCAGCGGCCCGACCGAGACCGGCCCCTGCGGCGTGCCCGCGTGGTAGTAGCGCTTTTCGTCGAAGACCTTGTAATTCGGCAGATGCTGCTTGAGCACGCGGGCGGTGATCTTGCCGCCTTGCAAGATGAAATAGGCGTTGAAGGGCTTGTCGGGGCCGGGCCAGGGGCCGCCGATACCGATCGCGGGGCCGTCTGCACAATCCGCCGCCAGACGTTCCAGAACCCGTTGCACATCCGCCGCGAAGGCAGGTTTGCGCACCAGATCCTGCAACTGGTATCCGGTGATGAACATCTCGGGGAAGGCGACCATATCGGCCCCGGCCAGCTTCGCCTCCTGCCAGGCGGCGCGCACGCGGTCGGCGTTGTCTTCCAGCGCGCCTACGGTGGCGTTGAGTTGCGCCAGCGTGAGGCGGAACGTGTCGGACATCTGGGCCTCCTCGGGCTCTGCTCAGGGCACTGCTCGGGCCCGGTTCTAGCAGATCACCGCCTGCCGCCAAGCCACCTTTGGCAAAAGAGATTGCGACGATACCGCCCCTCCACTAGGTTAAGGCCCGGGCCGAACAACAATTTCTCCGAAGGAGACATCAGGTGAGCCAATCAGGTGCAGGCACGCTGCGGCGGGTCATTTCGATCATCCCCCTCATGGTGATGCTGGCGGGGTCCGCATGGGCGCAGGACTCCGGCGAGATCGAGATCCACCAATATGAAGGCGGCGGCATCTACGAGGGCACCTTCCGGGGCGGCGTGCAGCATGGCACGGGCACCTACCGGCTGCCCAATGGCTATGAATATACCGGCGAATGGGTCGATGGCGAGATTCGGGGCCAGGGCCGCGCGGTGTTCCCAGATGGCTCGATCTACGAGGGCAGCTTTGCCGCCGGCCGGCCCGAAGGCTTCGGCATGATCACCTTCGCCGATGGCTCCACCTATGAGGGCGAGTGGTCCGAGGGGCGGATCAATGGCACGGGCCTCGCGCTCTATGCCAACGGCGTGCGCTACGAGGGCAGCTTCCGCAACGCGCTGCATCACGGGCAAGGCACGATGGACAGCCCCAATGGCTACCGCTACCAGGGCGCCTGGGTCGACGGGCGCAAGCAGGGCCAGGGCACGATCACCTATCCCGATGGCGCGGTCTATACCGGCAATTTCGAAAATGACCAGCGATCCGGCCAGGGCCGCCTGGAGATGCCCGATGGCGTGATCTACGAAGGCGCCTGGGATAACGGCCAGATCAACGGCCATGGCACGCTGACGCAGCCCAATGGAGACGTCTATGAGGGCCAGCTTGTCAACGGTCAGCGCCAGGGATCGGGGATCGTGCGCTACGCCAATGGCGACCGCTACGAGGGCCAGTTCGCCAATGACCGCCGCCATGGCCAGGGCGAGTTCCGCGGCGCGGATGGCTACTATTACCAGGGCCAGTGGGTCGACGGTCGGATCGAGGGCGAAGGCCGCGTGACCTATCCCGACGGCTCGGTCTACGAGGGCACCTTCCGCAACGACCTCGCGCATGGGCGCGGCACGATCACCTATGAGGACGGATCGACCTATGAGGGCGACTGGGTCGAGGGCGTGATCCAGGGCTTCGGTGTCGCGCGCTATACCAACGGGCTGGTCTATGAGGGCCAGTTCCTCAATGCCCGCCAGCATGGCCAGGGCGTGATGACCAACGCCAATCCCGACTACGACCCGGAAGAAGCTGCCGCCGCCGAGGCCGCGGGGGAGGAGTATGACGAGCCCGAATTCCTCTATCGCTACGAGGGGGCCTGGGCCGACGGGCTGCGGCACGGATCGGGCATCGCGACCTATGCCGATGGCACTGTCTATGACGGTGAATTCAACGCCGGTCAGCGCGATGGCGAGGGCACGCTGACCATGCCCGACGGCTTCACCTATAGCGGCGAATGGGAAGACGGAGAGATCAACGGCATGGGCCGCGCGACCTATGCCAATGGCGATGTCTACCAGGGCCTCTTCGTGAACGGCACGCGGCAGGGTTCCGGCACGATGACCTATGCCGCGACCGATGGCGAGGAAAGCCGGGTCGTGCAGGGCGAATGGGAAGACGGGCGCTTGGTGGAGACCACGGACGAGACCACGGAAGAGGGTGGTGAAGGGACCGCGACGGAGTAGCGATCACGGCGCATCCCGTTGTCTTCGGGGTGAAGGTGGTCAAGCGCCTTCCAAGGCGCTCATGCGCGGCCTTATGTATCAGACGCTCCAAGCGGTGTGGTGAAATGACTCCACGAATCCGAAGCGCTGCTGCATGGTCGATGGATGCGTAGATCCATCAGATATCTACTTGGTGCTTTGATGTTCGCCGCTACTCCCATTATTTACCTCAACATTGAGGTTTGGGCAGCGCAACGTCAGCTGGATCAACTCCTTGCTGGACATGTCCCTGACTGGCTCTTGGGCCTAGTCTTGCAGCGGTGGATATTTTGGCTGTCACTTGTGGTCGCGGGCTTTGCCTGTGGGGTTTGGCTTGATGCAATCATGCGAAGACGCCCGAAACAGGAACCGCTACAAGTTCTGCTTTCCGAAAGATGCAAGGACTTAGCGACAGACATAAAGATTGGGGTTTCTGGTTTGCGACCGTCAGGGCCGCTTGCCAAGTATCTATCAACCTACAATCTCTTACGTTCAGATATTCATGAAGTAACCGGCGAGCAGTGTCCCAACAGTTGGTGTAACTCCCGCCGGTAGCGCGGGCTGAGCGGAGCCTTCGCATAGCGAAGCGAGGCC
>NZ_JABJVX010000006.1 GCF_013155465.1 Alterinioella nitratireducens
CCTCGCTTCGCTATGCGAAGGCTCCGCTCAGCCCGCGCTACCGGCGGGAGTTACACCAACTGTTGGGACACTGCTGGTTTTTGGCAGAGACTGTGATCGTTCGCGCCTCGTAGGGGGTATCCGCCGATACATACTCCCTCAATCGCAAGGCGCATCCACGATAATCTCGACCTTCAGCACATCGCGCGCCAGCTTCGCCTCGCCACATGCCCGCGTCGGCGCATGACTCTCCGGCACCCACGCATTCCAGGCTTCGTTCAGCCCCGCAAAATCGCTCATATCCGCCAGCCAGATCGTCGCCCGCAGCATCTTCTCGCGGGACGATCCGTCCTGGATCAACAGCGCATCCAGCCGCCGCAGGCATTCCTCGGTCTGTTCCTGGATGGTCACACCCTCACTCACCCGGCCAGTGATATAGGCGACCCCGTTATCAACCGCCAATCCCCCCTCGCCTGCCCCCGCGACTTGCGCTAAACCCCCTCCCATGGCCCAGATCTCCTCCCTCTTCGTGACCCGCCTCTACCGCGCCGCCCTGTCGGAGCATGGCCCCGCCATCGACGCGGAGGAGCTTGAAGCCTCCTGCTATTCCATCGCCGAGGATGACGAGGCGGGACAGGAGTGGTGCGAGGAAAACGGCTATCCCGGCTATACCTCCTATGCCTCGCTGACCGACCTGCCCTGGCGCTTCCCAATCTTCGCCGACCTCGTCGCGGCGCTCGATGCCCATGCTGCGGGGTTCGCCGAGGATCTGGAGTTCGACCTGGAGGACCGCAAGCTGGTGCTGGAGGATATCTGGATCAACATCCTGCCCGAGGGCGGCATGCATTCGAGCCATATCCACCCCCATTCGGTGATCTCCGGCACCACCTATGTGTCCATGCCCGATGGCGCCTCGGCGCTGAAACTGGAAGACCCGCGCTCGGCCCGGATGATGGCGGCCCCCGGTCGCAGGAAAGACGCGCGGGAGGAAATGCGTGGCTTCGTCTATGTCAAACCGGCGGTCGGCGACGTGCTGCTCTGGGAAAGCTGGCTGCGCCACGAAGTGCCTATGAACATGGCCGAGGATGAACGCATCTCGGTCAGTTTCAACTACCGGTGGGAGTGAGGCGCTGGGCAAGCGCCTTCGAAGGCGCTTGCGTCCGATTTCGAAATCGGACGCGCCCCGAAACCGCCTTGACCCGTTTCCCATCTGCCCCGATCCTCCCCGGACAAATCATTCAGGGAAGGATATTTCGACATGCGATGCCACGAGGTTGATTACGAGATTTTCGGCGACGACATGCAGATCGTCGAGGTGGAACTGGACCCCTCCGAGGTCGTCATCGCCGAGGCCGGCGCGATGAATTACATGGAAGACGGCATCGGGTTCGAGACCCGCATGGGCGATGGCGGCAAGCCTTCGGGCGGGTTCATGGACTCGCTCTTGAGCGCGGGCAAGCGGGTGCTGACCGGTGAATCCATCTTCATGACCCATTTCACCAATACCGGTCAGGGCAAGAAGCGGGTCGCCTTTGCCGCGCCCTACCCCGGCAAGATCATCCCGGTGGACATGGCCGAGATGGGCGGCGAGCTGATTTGCCAGAAGGATGCCTTTCTCTGCGCCGCTTTCGGCACCACGACCGATATCGCGTTCCAGAAGAAACTGGGCGCGGGGTTTTTCGGCGGCGAGGGCTTCATCCTGCAGCGCCTCAATGGCGACGGCATGGCCTTCATCCATGTCGGCGGCACCGTCATCCGGCGCGAATTGCGTGACGGAGAGGTGCTGCGCGTCGATACCGGCTGCCTTGCCGCGATGACCGGAAGCGTCGATTACAATATCGAGCGCTCCGGCAATCTCAAATCCATGATCTTCGGCGGCGAGGGGATATTCCTCGCCACCTTGCGCGGCCCCGGCACCGTGTTCCTGCAAAGCCTTCCATTCTCGCGCCTCGCCGACCGCGTGCTGCGCGCGGCGCGTCCGGGCGGGTCCAAGGGCGAAGGCTCGGTCCTTGGCGGCTTGGGAGATATGTTCGGGGACCGGTGAGGGGGGACCGCGCATCGACGCGCGGTGGAAAAAGCGCCGTCGACGGCGCTTGAGACCCGATTTCGAAATCGGGTGATCAAGACCGGTCGACCGGTCTTCCCCCGCGCCACACGCAAGCTATTGGAAAAGAGAAACCCCCGCCGATCTCTCAGCGGGGGTATCTCTTTTCTCACCGGGGTGTGTTCTCATAGCTTTTCCGAGGAAAAGCGACTGCCACACACTCGTCGTTTCCGCGTCGCGGAAACGACGGTTACCAGTCTTCTCTCACGATCGTGCGGGTCTTCACCGGCAGTTTCATCGCCGCCAGACGCAGGGCCTCGCGGGCGATGTCCTCGCCGACGCCGTCGATCTCGAACATCACGCGGCCAGGCTTGACCTTGCAGGCCCAGAAATCGACCGAACCCTTGCCCTTACCCATACGCACTTCGACAGGCTTGGAGGTCACGGGCGTGTCGGGGAAGATCCGGATCCAGACCCGGCCCTGACGCTTCATGTGACGCGTCATGGCCCGGCGGGCGGCTTCGATCTGACGCGCGGTGACCCGCTCGGGCTCAAGCGCCTTCAGGCCGAATGTGCCAAAGTTCAGGTCGGACCCGCCCTTGGCTTCGCCCCGGATGCGGCCCTTGTGCATCTTGCGGAATTTGGTGCGCTTTGGTTGCAGCATCTGTTTAACTCCTTACCGGTCGCGGCGGGGACGCCCGCCTTGCGGACGAGGGCCGCCACCTTCCTGGAGCTCCGCATGGCGACGGTCATGGGCCGACGGGTCGTGCTCCATGATCTCGCCTTTGAAGATCCAGACCTTGATGCCGATGATGCCATAGGGCGTCTCGGCTTCGGAATGGGCGTAGTCGATGTCGGCGCGCAGCGTGTGCAGCGGCACCCGGCCCTCGCGATACCATTCGGTCCGTGCGATCTCGGCACCACCCAGACGGCCCGCGACATTCACCCGGATCCCGAGGGATCCCATGCGCATCGCGTTCTGCACCGCCCGCTTCATGGCGCGGCGGAAGGACACCCGGCGCTCCAGCTGCTGTGCGATGTTCTCGGCGACAAGCTGCGCGTCCAGTTCCGGCTTACGGACCTCGACGATGTTCAGGTGCAACTCAGAATCCGTCATCGCGGCCAGCTTGCGGCGCAGGGTTTCGATATCGGCGCCCTTCTTGCCGATGATCACGCCCGGACGCGCGGTGTGGACGGTGACGCGGCACTTGCGGTGCGGACGTTCGATGATGACCTTCGACACGCCGGCCTGCTTGCACTCCTCATGGATGAACTGACGCATCTTGACGTCTTCCAGCAGCAGGTTGCCGTAATCCTTGGTGTCGGCATACCAGCGGCTGTCCCAGGTGCGGTTGACTTGCAGGCGCATGCCAATCGGATTGACTTTATGTCCCATTAGGCTTGCTCCTCAACTTGACGCACGGTGATGGTCAGTTCCGAAAACGGCTTCACGATCTTGCCGAACCGGCCACGGCCCCGCGGGCGACCGCGCTTCATGACCATGTTCTTGCCGACGAAGGCCTCGGACACGACCAGTTCATCGACATCGAGGTTGTGGTTGTTCTCGGCATTGGCGATGGCGGATTGAAGGCATTTCTTCACGTCAATCGCGATGCGCTTTTTCGAGAAGGTCAGATCGGTCAGCGCCTTTTCCACCTTCTTGCCGCGGATCATCTGCGCCACGAGGTTCAGCTTTTGCGGGCTGGTGCGCAGCATCCGCAGTTTCGCCATTGCCTCGTTTTCCGCCACACGGCGGGGATTCTTATCCTTGCCCATGGCTTACTTCCTCTTCGCTTTCTTGTCGGCGGCGTGACCGTAATAGGTCCGCGTCGGGGAATATTCACCGAACTTCTGGCCGATCATGTCCTCGGTGATGTTCACCGGGATGTGTTTCTTGCCGTTGTAGACGCCAAAGGTGAGGCCCACAAACTGCGGCAGGATGGTGGAACGGCGCGACCAGATCTTGATGACCTCGTTGCGGCCGCTCTCGCGGGCTTTCTCGGCCTTCTTGAGGACGAACGCGTCGACAAAAGGGCCTTTCCAAACGGAACGCGACATCTATCAGCGTCCTTTCTTCTTGGCGTGACGCGAGCGGATGATCAGCTTCTGCGACGCCTTGTTCTTGTTGCGGGTGCGGGCACCCTTGGTGGGCTTGCCCCAGGGCGTGACGGGGTGACGGCCACCGCTCGTCCGACCCTCACCACCGCCATGCGGGTGATCGATCGGGTTCATCACGACACCGCGGACCGACGGACGCTTGCCGTAATGGCGGTTGCGCCCGGCCTTGCCGAGGTTCTGGTTCGAGTTGTCGGGGTTCGAGACCGCGCCAACCGTGGCCATGCACTCCTGGCGCACCATGCGAAGCTCGCCCGACGAGAGGCGGATCTGCGCGTAGCCACCGTCACGGCCGACAAACTGGGCGTAAGTGCCCGCGGCGCGTGCGATCTGGCCGCCCTTGCCCTGCTTCAGCTCGATATTGTGGATGATGGTGCCGATGGGCATGCCCGAGAACGGCATTGCGTTGCCCGGCTTGATGTCTGCTTTCGCGGACGCGACCACCTTGTCACCGACGCCGAGGCGCTGCGGAGCCAGGATATAGGCCTGCTCGCCATCTTCATAGCGAATAAGCGCGATGAAGGCGGTGCGGTTGGGGTCATATTCGATGCGTTCGACGGTCGCGGGGACGTCGAGCTTGTTCCGTTTGAAATCGACGATGCGATAGAGACGCTTTGCGCCACCACCAATGCGACGCATGGTGATCCGTCCGGTGTTGTTCCGGCCGCCCGACTTGGTCAAACCCTGGGTGAGGGATTTGACGGGACGTCCTTTCCACAGCTCCGAACGGTCGATCAGAACCAGCCCACGCTGGCCCGGCGTCGTCGGCTTATACGACTTGAGTGCCATGTTAACTGTCTTCCGTTTTCTGTGCGGGAGGCTTTCGCTTCCCTGATGTTCTAGGCCCCCGTAGGTGCCCGGGTAATGTGGTCTTGCGACCAAAAACAGAGCCCCGGACGAATCCGGGGCCATGCCGATGGGGTCTCTTAGGGGAGGCCACCTTGAGGGTCAATAGCCCCGCAAAAGAAAGCGCGTGAGGCCGCGCGATGGCCAGACCGCGGGATGGCGATGCAACGGGCGTTCGGAGCACTTTATCTCGGCCAAACCCGAACACCCTCCGAGCGATGCGCCTGCCTCACCAAATCGCCAACCCGGGGGGCGGTCTGGCGATCGCGCGGCGGCCTGACGGCCTTGATTCCGCTCCGAATGGCTACAGAGTATGAGGATTGAGAACTCAAGCAATACCCGGTGAGACTAGCGATGTTCATGGATCGCTAAAGTGCAATGCTGTGAGGGCGTTAGCCCCGCAAGTACTTTCTAGCATCCTCAATTGTCGCAAACACTTTTTCTCCACCAGAAATCGTCTTCAACGAATAGTTGCCATCTGTTCCCCTCGTAAGAGTCCTTCTTCTGCCGGTAGCATCGGCAATCTCGAACAAGTTTGGAGTTTCGTGCTCGACAACCGTAGTTGGGCATTCGCATTCCATGGCTCCGAGGCGTTCGTCGAGAATTTGGCTGACTCGGTATCTTACATAAAGCGACCGTGCACGATCCGTGTTTCCATCAGACGTCTCAGTGGCTCTTGCCATTGCAGCATGGTTCACCTCGTTTTTCTCAAGTTCGCTCCATGCTTGAGCGTATGCATCATCTTCGAATCTAGCGCGCATTTCCTCTTTCATTGCAAAGGCTTGTTGTTCTCTTTCTGCAAGACGCACTTGACGGCCCCTTGCTCTTCCTTCTTCCAATTGTTTGTCAATGTACTCCGGTGATGGCCCAATGATCAGCAACACGATCCCTGCCAATATAGGCGAACCGATCATTGCAAGAAGAACAAACGGTATTGGAGGACGACCAATTTCGTGAGCCCAGTACCCAATGCCCGCCCACCCGATTATCAACGCCAGAACAATTATAGTACTTAGTGGTTCCATGAATCCTCCTCGAACTGCATACTTGGCATCCACTTTCAGAACGATTGTTGCGCATTCTGTTCAGAAATACATCCCCTGAGGACAGTAGAGTCACATCAAGCGTAGGGTGGGCATTCTGACCACCATCCCAACCTGCACACATCGCCCATCGGTAGGCAGAACTGCCCACCTTACCCAAAGAAAAACCCCGGCCACTCTCGCAGCCGGGGTTCATTCCGTCACATATCAACGCACGCCCTTACAGCCCGGTCGACACATCAATCGTGTTGCCCTCTTCGAGCGTCACATAGGCCTTCTTCACGTCCTTGCGGCGACCCAGCTGGCCCCGGAAACGCTTCTGCTTGCCCTTGGTGATCGTCGTGTTCACCGCCTTCACCTTCACACCGAAGAGGCTTTCGACCGCCTCCTTGATCTGCGGCTTGTTGGCGTCGATCGACACTTCGAACACAACCGCGTTGGCGTCGGACGCCATGGTTGCCTTCTCGGTGATGACCGGCTTGCGGATCACGTCGTAATGTTCAGCTTTGGCACTCATTTCAGACGAGCCTCCAGTGCTTCGACACCCGCCTTCGTGATCACCAGGGTGTCACGCTTGAGGATGTCATAGACGTTTGCGCCCATCGACGGAAGCACATCGAGACCGTCGATATTGGCCGCGGCGAGGGCGAAGTTGGCGTCGATATCGGCCCCGTCGATGATAAGCGCGCGCTTCCAGCCCAACTCCTTGACCTGCTTGGCCAGGGTGGAGGTCTTGGCGGCGTCCATCGCGACGCTGTCGATCACGACCAGTTCGCCCGCTGCCGCCTTGGCGGACAGCGCGTGGCGCAGGCCGAGGGCGCGCACCTTCTTGGGCAGGTCATGGGCGTGGCTGCGCGGGGTCGGGCCCTTGTAGATACCACCCTTGCGGAAGATCGGCGCGTTGCGGTCACCGTGGCGTGCGCCGCCGGTGCCCTTCTGGCGATAGATCTTCTTGGTGGAATAGGACGTCTCCGACCGCGTCTTCACCTTGTGCGTGCCGGCCTGCGCCTTGTTGCGCTGCCAGCGGACGACGCGGTGCAGGATGTCGGCGCGCGGCTCCAGGCCGAAAAGCGCTTCGTCCAGGTCCACGGTGCCGGCGCTGCCGCCGTCCAGTTTGATCACATCAGCCTTCATTCTTCCGCTCCCTCAGCCGGAGCCTCGACAGGGGCTGCTTCCGATGCGGCGCTCTTCAGCGCGGCGGGGAAGGGCACACCCTCAGGCAGTTTCTTCTTCATGGCGTCCTTGATGGTCACCCATCCGCCTTTCGAGCCCGGAACCGCGCCCTTGATCATGATCAGGCCACGATCCGCGTCGGTGCGGACAACTTCCAGGTTCTGCGTGGTGACACGGGCAGCACCCATGTGACCGGCCATCTTCTTGCCCTTGAACACTTTGCCGGGGTCCTGGCACTGGCCGGTGGACCCGTGCGAGCGGTGGCTGATCGACACGCCGTGCGAGGCGCGCAGACCGCCGAAGTTCCAGCGCTTCATCGCGCCCTGGAACCCCTTACCGATCGAGGTGCCCGACACGTCGACCTTCTGGCCTTCAAGGAAGTGCTCGGCCGAGATCTCGGCGCCCACTTCAATCAGGTTCTCGGCATCGACGCGAAACTCCACCAGCTTGCGCTTCGGCTCGACCGAGGCGGCGGCGAAATGGCCGCGCATGGCCTTGCTCACGCGCTTGACGCGGGCGGTGCCTGCACCGAGCTGAACGGCGGTGTAGCCATCCTTCTCGGAGGTGCGGTTGGCGACAACCTGCAGGGCATCCAGTTGCAGAACGGTGACGGGGATCTGACGCCCGTCCTCCATGAACAGGCGGGTCATGCCCACCTTCTTCGCGATCACTCCAGAGCGCATTTCAGTGCCCTCCTTCAAACCGAGATCTGGACGTCGACACCGGCGGCCAGGTCGAGCTTCATCAGCGCGTCCACGGTCTGCGGGGTCGGGTCCACGATATCGAGCAGACGCTTGTGGGTCCGAATCTCCCACTGGTCGCGCGATTTCTTGTCCACGTGGGGGCCACGCAGAACGGTGAATTTTTCGATCTTGTTCGGCAGCGGGATAGGCCCGCGAACCTGCGCACCGGTGCGCTTGGCCGTGTTGACGATCTCCTGCGTGCTGGAATCCAGGACGCGATAGTCAAAGGCCTTCAGCCGGATGCGGATATTTTGGCTTTGGACTGCCATCTGTATCAGCCTTTCGAGGCGAGAGTTGATAGGACGACCGGCAGCTCATCCACCGGCCCTCATCGAACCCGAAAGGCGGGACTTGGACCCCGCCTCTCAAGCGTCCGCATGTGCGAACTCGCGCGGGATACATGGGTGGGCGGAATCTATCAAGCGGAAAGTTCCGCGCGCGGGCACAAAGCCGGATTTCGCCCGCAGGGGGCATTTCGCAATAATCCACTTGCTTTTTGCGGGCCGGGGCCCCATGTGAGGGCTGCGACGTTACCACTATCGACCATACTGCTCCTATCGGCTCAGTCCTTCGATCTTGCACTGACTTAGCCGACCTGCCGCATACTGCGGGCAGCACAAACAGGAGATACGACAATGGCAACTGGCACCGTCAAATGGTTCAACGCCACCAAAGGCTTCGGCTTCATCGCACCCGATGGCGGCAGCAAGGACGTGTTCGTGCACATCTCTGCCGTCGAGCGCGCAGGCCTGACCGGCCTGGCCGATGACCAGAAAGTGACCTTCGACATCGAGCCCGGTCGCGACGGCCGCGAAAGCGCGACCAACCTCGCACTGGCGTAAGGCTCGGCCCTTCGGGGCAGATGTTGAGAGAAATGAAAGGGCGTGCTGGAAACAGCGCGCCCTTTTCCTTTGCGCGGCTGCGGGTGAAAGGAAAAGGGCCGCCCCGAATTGGAGCGGTTTCCTTTGTCTGAGGGTCTGGCGGGGTGAACCCCGCCCTGCGAGGTCCTTGAGATTCGGGGACCGGATCAGTCTTTGCAACGATAGCACGGAAAAAGGCCGCCCCGGATTGGAGCGGCCTTTCCAATTCTCAACCGGAGTGGGTTCTCATCGCTCTTTCAGAGCGTCTGCCACCCACCCTGACACCGCAGTTGCGGTATCAGTCGATGATTTTGCTGACGACGCCGGCGCCAACCGTCCGGCCACCTTCGCGGATGGCGAAGCGCAGGCCCTGTTCCATCGCGATCGGCGCGATCAGCTCGACCTCGAACTTCAGGTTGTCGCCCGGCATCACCATCTCGGTGCCGCTCGGCAGTTCCACCGTGCCGGTCACGTCCGTGGTCCGGAAGTAGAATTGCGGGCGGTAGTTGGCGAAGAACGGCGTATGACGGCCACCCTCTTCCTTGGTCAGGATGTAGGCCTCGGCCTCGAACTTGGTGTGCGGCGTCACCGATTTCGGCTTGCACAGCACCTGGCCACGCTCGACACCCTCACGGTCGATACCGCGCAGGAGCGCGCCGATATTGTCGCCCGCTTCACCGCGATCCAGCAGCTTGCGGAACATTTCCACGCCGGTGCAGGTCGTCTTCTTGGTGTCGCGGATGCCGACGATCTCGATCTCGTCGCCCACATTGATCACGCCCCGCTCGACACGGCCCGTGACCACGGTGCCGCGGCCCGAGATCGAGAACACGTCCTCGATCGGCATCAGGAAGGGCTGGTCCACGGCGCGCTCGGGCGTCGGGATATACTCATCGACAGCCGCCATCAGGGCGCGGATCGACTTCTCGCCGATCTCCTCGTCACGGCCCTCAAGGGCGGCCAGCGCCGAGCCCGGAATGATCGGGATGTCGTCGCCGGGATACTCGTAGGAGCTCAGCAGCTCGCGGATCTCCATCTCGACCAGCTCCAGCAGCTCCTCGTCATCGACCTGATCGACCTTGTTCATGTAGACGACCATGTAGGGGATGCCGACCTGGCGACCGAGCAAGATGTGCTCGCGCGTCTGCGGCATCGGCCCGTCGGCGGCGTTCACCACCAGGATCGCGCCGTCCATCTGGGCGGCACCGGTGATCATGTTCTTGACGTAGTCGGCGTGGCCGGGGCAGTCGACATGCGCGTAGTGGCGCGCGTCGGTCTCATACTCGACATGCGCGGTCGAGATGGTGATCCCGCGGGCCTTCTCCTCGGGCGCGCCGTCGATCTGGTCATAGGCCTGAAAATCGCCGAAATACTTCGTGATCGCAGCCGTCAGGGTCGTCTTGCCGTGGTCAACATGGCCGATCGTGCCGATGTTCACATGCGGTTTACTACGGTCAAACTTTTCCTTGCCCATGGGGGCCTCCTTGTCTGGTTCGCGGTGGGCAAACTGCCCACCCTACGGGGGTGGTAGGGTGGGCAATCCTGCCCACCGCTGTTTATGCGTATTTCGACTGGATCTCTTCCGAGATGTTCTGCGGCACCGGCTCGTAATGGTCGAACTGCATGGTGAAGTTCGCACGACCCGACGACATGGAGCGCAGCGTGTTGATGTAGCCGAACATGTTGGCCAGCGGCACATAGCAGTCGATGGCGATGGCGTTGCCACGGGTATCCTGCCCCTGCACCTGGCCACGACGCGAGGTGAGGTCGCCGATGATGCCACCGGTATATTCCTCGGGCGTCACAACCTCGACCTTCATGATCGGCTCCAGCAGTTTGGCCCCGGCCCGGCGCATGCCTTCGCGCATGCACATGCGTGCCGCGATCTCGAAGGCCAGAACGGAGGAGTCCACGTCGTGGAACTTGCCGTCAATCAGGGCGACCTTGAAGTCGATCACCGGGAAGCCGGCCAGCGGGCCGCTATCCATGACCGAGTTGATGCCCTTTTCCACGCCCGGAATGTATTCCTTGGGAACGGCACCGCCGACGATGCGGCTCTCGAAGGAATAGCCTTCGCCGGGTTCGGTCGGGCTGATGACCATCTTGACCTCGGCGAACTGCCCCGAGCCACCCGACTGTTTCTTGTGGGTGTAGGTATGCTCGATCTCGTGACCGATGGTCTCGCGATAGGCCACCTGCGGCGCACCGATATTGGCCTCGACCTTGAACTCCCGCTTGAGGCGGTCGATCAGGATGTCGAGATGCAATTCGCCCATGCCCTTCATGATCGTCTGACCCGATTCCAGATCGGTCTCGACGCGGAAGGACGGATCCTCGGCGGCCAGACGGGCCAGGCCCTGGCTCATCTTCTCCTGGTCGGCCTTGGTCTTGGGTTCCACGGCAATCTCGATCACCGGATCGGGGAAGGTCATGGTTTCCAGGACCACCGGATCGTTGATCGAACACAGCGTATCGCCGGTGGTGGTGTCCTTCAGGCCCGCCAGCGCGATGATGTCGCCCGCGAAAGCCTCGGTGATCTCTTCCTGCTTGTTGGAGTGCATCATCACCATACGGCCGATGCGCTCCTTCTTGCCCTTGGTCGAGTTCAGGAACGTGTCGCCCTTGGCAACCTTGCCGGAATAGATCCGGGTGAAGGTGAGCGTGCCCATATAGGGGTCGTTCATGATCTTGAACGCCAGGCCCGAGAACGGCATGTCGTCATCGGCGCGGCGCGGGATGTTGCGGGTTTCCGTCTCGTCGCCGGGCTTGAAGCCCATGTAGTCGACCACGTCCATCGGCGAGGGCAGGTAATCCACCACGGCGTTCAAGAGCGGCTGCACACCCTTGTTCTTGAAGGCCGAGCCGCAGAGCACGGGGATGAACTTGATGGCCAGAGTGCCTTCGCGGATCAGGCGGCGCAGGGTCGGAACGTCGGGCTCTTCGCCTTCCAGATACGACTCCATCACGTCGTCGTCCATCTCGACGGCGATCTCGATCATGTTGGCGCGCCATTCGTCGGCCTGGTCCTTCAGGCTGTCGCGGATCGGGCGACGCTCCCAGGAGGCGCCGAGGTCTTCCCCGGCCCAGACCCATTCTTCCATGGTCACCAGGTCGATCATGCCCTCCAGCTCGGTCTCGGCCCCGATCGGAATCTGGATCGGGCACGGGATCGCGCCGGTGCGGTCCTTGATCATCTTCACGCAGTTGAAGAAATCGGCCCCGATCTTGTCCATCTTGTTGACGAACACGATGCGCGGCACCTTGTAGCGGTCGGCCTGGCGCCAGACGGTCTCGGTCTGCGGCTCGACCCCGGCATTGGCGTCCAGCACGGCGACCGCGCCGTCGAGAACCGCAAGGCTGCGCTCGACTTCAATGGTAAAGTCGACGTGGCCGGGGGTGTCGATGATGTTCATCCGGTACTTGGTGTCGGAGGTGCCATCGGCGGTCGGGTCTTCCTGCCACTGCCAGAAGGTCGTGGTCGCGGCCGAGGTGATGGTGATGCCGCGTTCCTGCTCCTGCTCCATCCAGTCCATCGTCGCGGCGCCGTCATGCACCTCGCCGATATTGTGGGATTTGCCGGTGTAGAACAGGATGCGTTCGGAACAGGTGGTCTTGCCCGCATCGATATGGGCCATGATCCCGAAGTTGCGGTAGCGTTGGAGCGGATAATCGCGTGCCATTTGGGTCAGTCCTTAGGCGGAAATTCGAGGGTTGCGCCGGGCCCCGAACGGGCCCGGGCCGGGTTACCAGCGGTAATGCGAGAACGCCTTGTTGGCGTCGGCCATCTTGTGCACGTCTTCGCGCTTTTTCACGGCGGACCCGCGCGAGTTGACGGCATCGACCAGCTCACCGGCCAGGCGTTCTTCCATCGTGTTCTCGTTGCGCGAGCGCGAGGCCTTGATCAGCCAGCGGATGGCCAGCGCCTCACGGCGCTCGGGGCGCACTTCGACGGGAACCTGGTAGGTGGCACCACCGACGCGGCGCGAGCGGACCTCGAGCGCTGGCTTGATGTTGTCCAGCGCCTCGTGGAACACTTCCACGGGGGCGCGCTTGAGCTTCTCTTCAACGCGGTCGAAGGCGTTGTAGACGATGCGTTCCGCGACCGACTTCTTGCCGTCGATCATCAGGTTGTTCATGAATTTGGTCAGGACCTTATCGCCGAACTTGGCGTCAGGCAGGACTTCGCGCTTCTCGGCGGCGTGACGACGGGACATGCTTTATTCCTCTTACTTCGGACGCTTGGCGCCGTATTTCGAACGACGCTGACGGCGATCCTTGACGCCCTGCGTATCGAGAACACCGCGCACGATGTGATAGCGGACGCCGGGAAGGTCTTTCACACGGCCGCCGCGGATCAGGACAACCGAGTGTTCCTGAAGGTTGTGGCTTTCACCACCGATATAGCTGATCACCTCGTAGCCGTTGGTCAGGCGCACCTTGGCCACTTTCCGCATCGCCGAGTTCGGCTTCTTCGGGGTCGTGGTGTAGACGCGCGTGCAGACGCCGCGTTTCTGAGGGCAGGCTTCCAGGTGCATCGACTTGGAGCGTTTTACTTTCGGCTGCCGCGGCTTGCGGATCAGCTGTTGGATCGTTGGCATTCGGTTCCCCGTCTTGCTCGTTCATGTCATCTGGCGCCCACGCATCCCGCGAAAACACCAATACCGCATGTGCCCTTTCCCTACCTGGAGGACACAGCGGTGGAAGTTCCAGAGGATCGGGGCACATAAAACCGGCCCGGATCATGACCACTCAAATCTGTTTGTATGACCGGACGGGACGACAGGCGCACCGGGGCCAGATGGCGCGGGTAATAGGGGGAATCGGATGGGGTGTCAACAGGCCCTCCCCGGCCCTAGCCGCCCGCTTCCTCCAGCCGCCGCATCAGGCTTGCCCACCCGGTCCGGAAGGCGTCGATATCGACCGCAAAGCGGCGCTGAAGCAGGTCCGGGTAGGCCTCCGGCGCAACCTTGTAGCGTCCGGTCCCGGCAAAGCCCACCTTGCTGTCATTGGTCTCATGCGCCCCGCGCAGGAACATCAGCCGGTCGGTATGCGAGACCAGCGGCATCCGCTGCCAGACCTTCTGATGCGGGAAGTCCATGACGCAGGCGTCGTCACCGGGTTTCAGGAATACGGTCAGCGCCGCCGCCCAGCAATGCGTCAGAAGCGGCGTCAGCGTTACCGCCTCCCCCTTTGCCGTCACGACCACGCCTTTGCCCTGGTCCAGCGCCACCCGGCCCTTCTGGCGGAACATCGGCCGGACCTGTCCCAGGGACCGCCGGATCATCTGCACGTAATCCACCGCCACCGCGTCATCATCGTCCAGCCGGAACTCGGCCACCATCTCGGCCTGGCTGTCGCGCGCCTCGTGCAGGATCTCGCGATAGACCTGCCGGTGCGGGCCAGTGGGCCGGGTGACGGGCCGGATCTGCGACACATCCGCGATCATCGCCATCAGCCGGTCGTGATATTGCCCCGGCATGTCATCGCCCATCAGCAAGAGCAGCGTGAAGTCGTCCCGCGTCTGCGCCCGCAGTCCCGGCAGGGCGATATGCTCGAACCAGAAGAGCCGCGTCTCCATCCGCGCGGGGTCATAGAGCGCGGCACGCCGCTCCTCCATCGTCTCATGCCGGGTCTGGAACCCCTCCAGCGCCGCCGGATAGGAAAACCGGCACAATCCCAGCACCTGCACCCGTGGATCATCCATCGCCTTGCCTCACCTTGCGTTCCCGGTAGAGCGTGAAGACCCCCGTTGCCACGACGATCACCGCGCCCGCCTGCGTGAAGGCGTTGGGCCAGTCCTCGAAGACCAGCCAGCCCAGCACCAGCGCCCAGATCAGCATCGTGTAGCGGAACGGCGCGACAAAGCCGATCTCACCCACCCGCATCACCATGATCGAGAAGACATAGCCGCCGATGATGAAGACCGCCGCGATGGCGACCAAAGCGCCCGCGCGCGGTTCGACCGGCGCCCATTCGCCCGTGACCAGCGTTGCGATCCCTCCGAAGGCGCAGACCGACAGCGCCGTGATCACCGCCACCGCCATCGAGGGCACCTCGGCCGAGAACCGCCGCGTGAACATCTCGCGCGCGGTGATCAGGATGACGGCGATCAAGGCCACCAGCGAATAGGCGTTGAACCCGTCTCCGCCGGGCTGGACGATCAGCAGGACGCCGATCATGCCGACCAGGATCGCCGAGAGCCGCTTCCACCCCACCGGCTCGTTCAGGACCACCGCGCCCGCCAGCGTCACGGTCAGCGGCAGCGCCGCCATCACCGCGCTGACATTGGCAATCGGCATGTTGATCAGCGCGATGAGGAAGGCGACCATGCTGGCCACCTCGGTGCCCGTGCGCCCCGCCACCAGCCAGCGGTCGCCGCGCGGGATGGTCAGGCGGCGCAGCCCCATGACGCGGGCCAGCCCGATCATCATCCCCACGGTCAGGATACCGCGCAGGAACACGATCTGCATCAGCGGCAGGGTGCCCGCCAGCAGCTTGACGCAGACATCGTTGAAGGTGAACGCCGCCATGCTGGCCATCATGAAGCCAGCCCCGCGCATGTTGGGCGTCAGGATCATTCGTCGTCATCCGTCCCGCCGAACTTGCGCCACATCAGCGGCATGACCTCTTCGGGGTCCAGCCCGAAGCGCTCGCGCAGCAGCGCCTTGGCCTCGGGCTTGCCAATCGCCACCGCGCCGGGCGGAATGCTGCGGTCGCTGTCATTATGCTGGTGCAGGGTGCGCACGAACATCTGGTCGGTCGGATCGCTCCACATCCGGGCATAGGCCGCGACCCGGCGATGATTCCAGCGGAACATGTTGGAATGATCGTCCGGCTTCGTGATCATCGCGCTGGCCAGGCCAAGCGGCCCGATCTCGCGGAAATCGTAGAACGGGTCTTCCTTGTCGTTCATGTCCCAGTAGAGGCCGCGATGGAAGGCCACGACAACCGGGTGGTCCGCATCCGCCCAGCCCAATTCGATCAGTTGATCGGCGGCGGCGCGGGTCTTCTCGATATAGTCCACCGCTACCGCGTCATCGTCGTCGATGCGAAAGCCGGTGATGAAATCGGCCCCGTCGCCCAGCCCGCGCCGATAGGCGCGCTTGGTAGCGTTGAGCGGCCCATGCGGCTCCAGCGCGCAGATCTGCATGAAAGGGTATTGATCGGCCAGCCCCTTCAGCCGGGTGCGAAACCGCATCGGCATCGAGGTGCCGATGAGGACCACCAGCCGGAAATCGGGATCGGTCTGCGCGGCCAGCGACGGCAGGCAGAGCTTCTCGAAAAACGCAAAGCGCCGGTTCATCCGCTGCTGGTCATAGAGGATCGCGGCCAACGCCTCCTCGTCCTTTTTCTTCGCCGTCTCGAACCCGCCCTGCCCGAGATAGGAGAACCGGCAGACGCCGACGATCTCGTTGTTGAAGCTGGTGGCCATGGGTCTGCTCGCTTGCGGTTTTTTCTTGCCGGGATGCTAAGCCAAAGCACCCGCTTAGGGAATCCCAAAGGTGGCGGCACCCGGCGACCGGGTTCCCCGGCAAGGCGGCGCGATGAATTGCGTCGGTAACGCAACGTCACGCCCGGTTGTTGACATGGAACAAGGTTGGTCTGTCCAGGGCGGCCTATGGTTCCGGGGACAGGGATGCAGGCCGCAAGGTGGCGCGATCTTCCGGGCCATTTCGGCTGCGCATCCTGCCCGGACCGTCTCGGCCCGTAACAACCCGCGTTGCAACAAGTCACGGAGCACATCATGAAATCCTTCTTCTATTCAACCATCGCCCTGCCTGTCCTGTCGGCGGCAGCCTGGGCACAACAGGATGGCCTGCCGAATTACGGATATGGCTATGAGGGGCATATGTGGGGCGGCGGCGGCTGGTTCTTCCTCGGACCTCTGATGATGATCCTGTTTCTGGCCGGTATCGTGGCCCTGGTCGTCCTTGCCGTGCGGTGGGCCGGCGGAGAGGGGATGGGCCGGTCCCAGGCATCGGGCAGAGCACCGCTTGATATCCTGCGCGAACGCTTTGCGCGGGGCGAGATCGACCGCGACGAGTTCGAGGAACGCCGCCGCGCGCTTGGCGAATAAGACCCGCCGACATCCAACCTGGGTGCCGGAGGCCCCCCTTCCTTGGCGGCGGGGGGCTTTCGGTGGCCGTCGCGGGCCGAGGGTCGGCTGCCGGTCGCCAGTCGCGGGCATGCCTCAATCGCGGCGGTGGATCTCTGTGACCCCGGCAAAGCGCGCCAGCCGCACCAGTTCCGCCTCAAGCTTGCGATGCCGCGCGGCAGGCCATTTCACGCCCGGTTCCGGCCAGAGATTGAGCACGTTCAGGGCCGATGACCTGCGATCCGCCTTGATCTCGATCCGCCCGACAAACCGGTCGCCTTCGAGGATCGGAAACACGTAATACCCCCAGACCCGTTTGGCGGCGGGCACGAACATCTCGACCCGATACTCGAAGCCGAAGAGACGGGCCAGCCGGGTGCGGTCGCGGATCGCGGGGTCGAACGGGTTGAGGATGCGCAACCGGCTGGTGGGGGGCGTCAGGCACGCCAGCCGCGTCTCGAAATCGGCGGGCGCGAGCGCCTTTGCCCATGTCCCGTCGGCGCATTCGATCTCGACCGGGACCAGCGCCGCCGCCTCGGCCCAGGCGCCCGCCTCACCGCGCGTCACGGCATCCCAGAACCGCTGCACATCGCCCGGTGTGCCAAAGCCCATCCGGTCCAGCGCCCCATGGCAAAGCCAGTCGATCTGCTGCGCCTCGCTCAGCCGTTTCTCGCGCAACTCCGCCGGGAACACCCGTTCCGCCAGGTCGTAGACCTTGGTGAAATTCAACCGGTGACAGGTCGCCAATTCGCCCGCATACCACATGTAATCCAGCGCCAGCTTGTGCGGGGGCCGCCGCCACATCGCCTTGTCACCCTCGACCCTGGTGTCGAAATCCTGCGTCGAAAGCGGGCCTTCCTCGGCGATCCGCGCCTTGATCCTCGCGCGGTCCTCCGGACCCGGCAGCCCCTTCACCCATCCCGCGCGCCCGTAATAGTCCCGCATCCGGTCGAACTGCCGCCGCCACATCGGCAAGAACTCCATCGGGATGACCGAGGCGTCATGGGTGAAATGCTCGAACACGGCCCGGTCGCGCGTAAGCAACCGGTCCAGCATCGGCTCGCGGTAATTCTGGTTGCGGCTCCACAGGATATGGTGATGCGCGCGGGCGACGACCTGGATGGTGTCGAGTTGCACGAACCCGAGATCCCGGATCATCGCGGGCAGGTCCAGCGGCCCGGTCGGAGTCTCGCCCAGACCCTGCTGCGCCAGCCACAGCCAGCGGGCGGTGCGATTGTCGATCTTCAGTGTCGTCACCCTGCCCCCCCTCGCCTCGCCGCTACCATAAGGCGACCCGCGCGCTGCCAGCAAAGAAAAACCCCCGCCGATCTGCACCGGCGGGGGTTTGTTGTTCAAGCCTTCAGAAGGCTCATTCGTCCTCGGAGGGCGTCTCGGTGAAGACATCCGCCTCGGTCGGCTCTTCCTCGGGGGCGGCCAGCGCGGCGGCAGCTTCGGCTTCCTTGCGGGCGGCCTCGATCACCTTCATGTCGCGTTCGGTGGCGATCTTGCGCACCTGCTGCGTGGCCCCGCCGGTGCCCGCCGGGATCAGACGACCGACGATGACGTTCTCCTTCAGGCCCACCAGCTTGTCGCGTTTGCCCTGGACGCTCGCTTCGGTCAGCACGCGCGTGGTCTCCTGGAAAGAGGCCGCCGAGATGAAGGACCGGGTCTGCAACGACGCCTTGGTGATGCCCAGAAGGATCGGCTCGCCCTGCGCGGGACGCCCGCCCTTGGCAATCGCCTTCTCGTTGGCCTCGTCGAACTCAGCCTTGTCGACGTTTTCGCCCTTGAGCAGCGTGGTTTCGCCCGAATCCAGGATCTCCCACTTCTGCAGCATCTGGCGCACGATCACCTCGATATGCTTGTCGTTGATCTTCACGCCTTGCAACCGGTAGACGTCCTGCACCTCGTCGATCAGGTAATCGGCCAGAGCCTCGATCCCCAGGATCCGCAAGATGTCATGCGGGGCCGGGTTGCCGTCCATGATGTATTCACCCTTCTGGATGAAATCACCTTCGGCGACGGGGATGTGCTTGCCCTTGGGCACCATGTATTCGACGGGCTCATCCGCCTCATCGGCCGGAACAATCGCCACGCGGCGCTTGTTCTTGAAGTCGCGGCCGAATTTCACGTAGCCATCCTTCTCGGCGATGATCGCGTGATCCTTGGGGCGACGCGCCTCGAACAGTTCGGCCACACGCGGCAGACCGCCGGTGATGTCCTTGGTCTTGGCGCCTTCCCGCGGGATCCGCGCCACGACCTCACCCGCCGGCACCTGCTGACCGTCCTCGACCGACAGGATCGCGTCGACCGACATCGGATAGGTCACCGGGTTGCCCTGGTCGTTGCGCATCGGCTCACCGTCCTCGCCCACGATCAGGATCTCGGGCTTCAGCTCGTTGCCCTTGGGGGCCGCGCGCCAGTCCGAGACGATCTTCTGCGTCATGCCGGTCGCATCGTCGGTATCGTCGCGCACCGAGATGCCCGTGACGAGATCGACGAACTTCACCGTGCCCGCCTTTTCGGCGATGATCGGCAGCGTGTAGGGATCCCATTCATAGAGACGGTCGCCGCGCTTGACGCTGGCCCCCTCCTCGACATGGACCTTGGTGCCGTAACCCAGCTTGAAGCTCGCCCGCTCCTCGCCGTGGTCATCGACGATGGCCAGGACCATGTTGCGGCCCATGACGATCAGGTCGCCCATCTCGTTGGCCAGAAGGTTGGCGTTGCGGAACTCGATCTTGCCTTCCTGTCCGGCCTCCTGGAACGACTGCTGACCACCCTGGGCCACGCCGCCGATATGGAAGGTCCGCATGGTCAGCTGCGTGCCGGGTTCGCCGATCGACTGTGCCGCGATGATGCCGACGGCCTCGCCGGTGTTCACGCGGGTGCCGCGGGCCAGGTCACGGCCATAGCAGGTCGCGCAGACGCCTTCCTCGGCCTCGCAGGTCAGGGGCGAGCGGATGCGCATCGAGGCGACACCGGCGGCTTCCACCGCGTCGGCCTTGCGCTCGTCGATCAGTTCCCCCTCGGCCACGATCACCTCGTCGGTGCCGGGCACCAGAACATCCTCGCCCGAGGTCCGGCCCAGGATACGCTCGGCCAGCGACGACACGACTTCGCCGTCCCGCGTCGCGGCCTCGGCGGTGATCGTGTTCGAGGTGCCGCAATCGACCATGCGCACGATGCAATCCTGCGCCACGTCGACCAGACGCCGGGTCAGATAGCCCGAGTTGGCGGTTTTCAGCGCCGTGTCGGACAGGCCTTTCCGGGCCCCGTGGGTCGAGTTGAAGTATTCAAGAACGGTCAGACCTTCCTTGAAGTTCGAGATGATCGGCGTCTCGATGATCTCGCCGGACGGCTTGGCCATCAGGCCCCGCATCCCGCCAAGCTGCTTCATCTGCGTGACCGAGCCACGGGCCTTGGAATCGGCCATCATGTAGACCGAGTTCGGCTCCTGCTCGACCCCGTTCTCGTCCAGCTTGTGGGCCGAGATCGTGCTCATCATCGCGGTCGTCACCTGGTCGTTGCATTTCGACCACGCGTCGATCACCTTGTTGTACTTCTCGCCCTGGGTGATCAACCCGTCCATGTATTGCTGCTCGAAGCCCTTGACCTGCTCGCGCACGCCATCGACGATCTCCCACTTGTTGTCGGGGATCACCATGTCGTCCTTGCCGAAGGAAATGCCCGCCTTGCAGGCTTCCTTGAAGCCGACCGACATGATCTGGTCGCAGAAGATGACCGATTCCTTCTGGCCGCAATAGCGGTAGACGGTGTCGATGACTTCCTGAACCTGGCCCTTCTTGAGAAGGCGGTTGACCAGGTCGAACGGCGCCTTGGCGTTCAGCGGCAGCAGCCCGCCGACCTTGAGGCGGCCCGGCGTGGTCTCATAGCGCTTGGTGACCTCGTTGCCTTCCTCGTCGATCTGCTTGATGCGCGCGGTGATCTTGGCGTGCAGATGCACCTCGCCTGCGTCCAGCGCGTGCTGGACCTCGTCGATGCCCGAGAACATCATGCCCTCGCCCTTCATGCCCTGGCGTTGCAGCGTCAGGTAATAAAGGCCCAGAACCATATCCTGGCTCGGCACGATGATCGGCGCGCCGTTGGCGGGCGACAGAACGTTGTTGGTCGACATCATCAACACGCGCGCTTCCAGCTGTGCCTCAAGGCTCAGCGGCACGTGCACGGCCATCTGGTCGCCGTCGAAATCGGCGTTGAAGGCGGAACAGACCAGCGGATGCAGCTGGATCGCCTTGCCTTCGATCAGCACCGGCTCGAACGCCTGGATGCCCAACCGGTGCAGCGTCGGCGCACGGTTCAGCATCACGGGATGCTCGCGGATCACCTCATCGAGGATATCCCACACCTCCGGGCGCTCTTTCTCGACCAGCTTCTTGGCCTGCTTGACCGTCGAGGACAGCCCCTTGGCCTCAAGGCGGCTGTAGATGAACGGCTTGAACAGCTCCAGCGCCATCTTCTTGGGCAGACCGCATTGATGCAGCTTCAGCTCCGGCCCGGTCACGATGACCGACCGGCCGGAGAAGTCGACGCGCTTGCCCAGAAGGTTCTGGCGGAAGCGGCCCTGCTTGCCTTTCAGCATGTCGCTGAGCGATTTCAGCGGACGCTTGTTGGCACCCGTAATGACGCGGCCACGGCGGCCGTTGTCAAACAGCGCGTCCACGGACTCCTGCAACATCCGCTTTTCGTTGCGGATGATGATGTCGGGCGCGCGCAGTTCGATCAGACGCTTGAGGCGGTTGTTGCGGTTGATCACGCGGCGATAGAGGTCGTTGAGGTCCGAGGTCGCGAACCGGCCCCCATCCAGCGGCACAAGCGGGCGCAGTTCCGGCGGGATGACCGGGATCACGGTCAGGATCATCCATTCCGGGCGGTTGCCGGATTCCAGGAAGCTCTCGACGATCTTCAGACGTTTGATGATCTTCTTGGGCTTCAGCTCACCGGTGGCCTCTTTCAGGTCCTCGCGCAGCGTCGCCGCTTCCTGCTCCAGGTCGATGGCCTGCAGCATTTCGCGGATCGCTTCGGCCCCGATATTGGCCTGGAACGCGTCCATGCCATAGGCGTCCTGCGCGTCCATGAACTCCTCTTCTGACATCAGCTGACCATAGGTTAGGTCGGTGAGGCCGGGCTCGATCACCACGTAATTCTCGAAATAGAGGATGCGCTCTAGATCGCGCAGGGTCATGTCCAGCATCAGGCCGATGCGCGACGGCAGCGACTTGAGGAACCAGATATGCGCCACGGGCGCGGCCAGTTCGATATGGCCCATCCGCTCACGGCGGACCTTCTGCAGGGTGACTTCCACACCGCATTTCTCGCAGACGACGCCGCGATATTTCATCCGCTTGTACTTGCCGCAGAGGCACTCGTAATCCTTGACCGGGCCAAAGATGCGCGCACAGAAAAGGCCGTCACGTTCCGGCTTGAACGTGCGGTAGTTGATGGTCTCGGGCTTCTTGATCTCGCCATAGGACCACGAGAGGATGCGTTCCGGCGAAGCCAGCGAGACTTTGATTTCGTCGAACACCTTCTGGGGGGCCAGCGGGTTGAACGGGTTGTTGGTCAGTTCCTGGTTCATTTAGATACCTCGAATATCGGGCGTGAAGGGAGGGGGGTGGGCGCCAGAGCCTTCGAAGGCTCTGGCAAGTCTCTTCGAAGAGACTGGGGCCCGCTTATTCCTCGCCCTCCGCATCCAGGAGTTCCATGTTGAGGCCGAGGCCCCGCACTTCCTTGACGAGCACGTTGAACGATTCCGGCACGCCGGCCTCGAAATTATCCTCGCCCTTGACGATCGACTCGTAGACCTTGGTCCGGCCCGCCACGTCATCGGATTTCACCGTCAGCATCTCCTGCAAGGTGTAGGCCGCGCCATAGGCTTCCAGGGCCCAGACCTCCATCTCGCCGAAGCGCTGACCGCCGAACTGGGCTTTACCACCCAGAGGCTGCTGCGTGACGAGGCTGTAAGGCCCGGTGGAGCGTGCGTGGATCTTGTCATCGACCAGGTGATGCAGCTTCAGCAGGTATTTCACACCCACCGTCACCTTGCGGCTGAACTGCTCACCCGTGCGGCCATCGTAGAGGTCGCTCTGGCCGCTGGTGTCGAACCCGGCCCGCGTCAGGGCGTCGTTCACATCGGCCTCTTTCGCGCCGTCGAAAACCGGCGTTGCGATCGGCACACCGCGCGTCACGTTGCCCGCGATCTCAACCAGGCGGTCTTCCTCCATATCGGCCATGATCTCGTCATAGACACCGCCATAGGCGATCTTCATGGCATCCTGCACCGGGGTCAGGTCGCCGGTGCGCCGGTAGTCGTCCAGCGCCTCGTCGATCTTCAGCCCCATACCGCGCGCGGCCCAGCCCATATGCGTCTCCAGGATCTGCCCCACGTTCATGCGCGACGGCACGCCCAGCGGGTTCAGCACGAAATCGACCGGGGTGCCATCGGCGAGGAACGGCATGTCCTCCATCGGCACCACCTTGGAGATCACGCCCTTGTTGCCGTGACGCCCGGCCATCTTGTCGCCCGGCTGCAGCTTGCGCTTCACCGCGATGAAGACCTTGACCATCTTCATCACGCCCGGCGGCAGGTCGTCGCCGCGGCGGACCTTCTCGACCTTGTCCTCGAAGCGGTGATCCAGCGCGCGTTTCTGCAGGTCGAACTGCTCGTTCAGCGCCTCGACCTGGGCCGCATCCTGTTCGCCTTCCAGCGCCAGTTGCCACCACTGGCCACGGCTGAGCGTCTCCAGCAGATCCTCGGTGATCTCGGAGTTCGCCTTGACGCCTTTCGGCCCCTTCACGGCGGTCTTGCCCAGGATCATGCCTTTCAGGCGCGCATAGATGTTGCGCTCCAGGATATGCAGCTCGTCGTCGCGGTCGCGGCTCAGACGCTCCACTTCCTCGCGCTCGATCTGCAGCGCACGCTCGTCCTTCTCGACGCCGTGGCGGTTGAACACGCGGACCTCGACAACGGTGCCGAAATCGCCCGGCTTCACGCGCAGCGAGGTGTCGCGCACGTCCGACGCCTTCTCCCCGAAGATGGCGCGGAGCAGTTTTTCCTCCGGCGTCATCGGGCTTTCGCCCTTGGGGGTGATCTTGCCGACAAGAATGTCGCCCGGCTCGACCTCTGCGCCGATATAGACGATGCCCGCCTCGTCGAGGTTGCGAAGCGCTTCCTCGCCGACATTGGGGATGTCGCGGGTGATCTCTTCCGGCCCCAGCTTGGTGTCACGGGCGGCGACCTCAAACTCCTCGATATGGATCGAGGTGAAGACGTCGTCACGCGCGATGCGCTCGGAGATCAGGATCGAGTCCTCGTAGTTGTAGCCATTCCACGGCATGAAGGCGACGACGACGTTCTTGCCGAGCGCCAGTTCCCCCATATCGGTCGACGGACCATCGGCCAGAACCTCGCCCTTGCCGATCTTCTCACCCACCTTCACCAGCGGACGTTGGTTGATGCAGGTGTTCTGGTTCGAACGCTGGAACTTGCGCAACCGGTAGATATCGACGCCCGCATCGCCCAATTCCAGGTCTTCCGTCGCGCGCACAACGATCCGCTGCGCATCGACCTGGTCGATGACTCCGCCGCGTTTCGCCATGATGGCAGCACCCGAATCCTTGGCCACGACGCTTTCGATCCCGGTGCCCACGAAGGGGGCATCGGCCTGCAACAGCGGCACCGCCTGACGCTGCATGTTCGAGCCCATCAGCGCCCGGTTGGCGTCGTCGTTTTCCAGGAACGGAATCAACGAGGCCGCGACCGAGACCAACTGCTTCGGGCTGACGTCGATCAGGTCCACGCTTTCGCGCGGGGCCATGGTGTATTCGCCCGAGCGGCGGGTGTTCACCAGGTCGTTCTCGAACTTGCCGTTCTCATCGAGATGCGCGTTGGCCTGGGCCACCGTGTGCCGCATCTCCTCGGTCGCGGACATGTAGCGCACTTCGTCTGTCACCTGCGCATCCTTGACGGTGCGGTAGGGCGTTTCGATGAAGCCGTACTTGTTCACGCGCGCATAGGTGGCCAGGCTGTTGATCAGACCGATATTCGGGCCTTCCGGCGTCTCGATCGGGCACATCCGGCCATAATGGGTCGGGTGCACGTCGCGCACCTCAAAACCGGCACGCTCACGGGTCAGACCGCCCGGCCCAAGCGCGGAGAGGCGGCGCTTATGCGTCACTTCCGACAGGGGGTTGGTCTGGTCCATGAACTGGCTGAGCTGCGACGACCCAAAGAATTCGCGCACGGCTGCCGCCGCCGGTTTCGCGTTGATCAGGTCCTGCGGCATCACCGTGTCGATCTCGACCGAGGACATACGCTCCTTGATGGCGCGCTCCATCCGCAGCAGGCCGACGCGATACTGGTTCTCCATTAACTCACCGACGGACCGCACCCGGCGATTGCCCAGATGGTCGATATCGTCGATATCGCCCTTGCCGTCGCGCAGCTCCACCAGCGCCTTGATGCAGGCAATGATGTCTTCCTTGCGCAGGGTGCGCTGCGTGTCGTCGGCATCGAGGTCCAGGCGCATGTTCATCTTGACCCGGCCAACGGCGGACAGGTCATAACGCTCGCTGTCGAAGAAGAGCTGGTCGAACAGGGCCGAGGCCGCGTCCACGGTGGGCGGCTCGCCCGGACGCATGACGCGGTAAATATCCATCAGCGCGGTTTCGCGGTTCAGGTTCTTGTCCGCCGCCACGGTGTTGCGGATGTAGGGCCCGACATTGATGTTGTCGATGTCGAGGACGGGAATATCGGTAAAGCCCGCATCCAGCAGCTCTTTCAGCGTGCCGCCGGTCACTTCGCCTTCCTTGTCCAGCTCCCAGGTCAGCTCATCGCCGGCTTCCACGTAAATGGCGCCGGTTTCCTCATTGATGATGTCCTTGGCGACATAGCGGCCCACGATCTGGTCGAAGGGCAGCAGAAGCTCGGTCACCTCGCCCGCGTCGATCAACTGCTTGACCGCGCGCGGCGTGACTTTCTTGCCAGCCTCGGCAATGACTTCGCCTGTGGCGGCGTCGACCAGGTCAAAGGTCGGACGGGTGCCGCGCACACGCTCGGGGAAGAACTTGGTGGCCCAGCCCTTGTTCTTCTCCAGTCGGAAATTCACCGTGTCGTAATAGGCATCCATGATGCCTTCCTGATCCAGCCCCAGGGCATAGAGCAGGGTCGTCACCGGCAGCTTGCGGCGACGGTCGATACGGGCAAAGACGATATCCTTGGCGTCGAATTCGAAATCCAGCCACGAGCCGCGATAGGGGATTATGCGGCAGGCGAAGAGCAGCTTGCCGGAGCTGTGCGTCTTGCCCTTGTCATGGTCGAAGAACACGCCGGGCGACCGGTGCATCTGGGAAACGATGACCCGCTCGGTGCCGTTGACGACAAAGGTGCCGTTGGGCGTCATGAGGGGCATGTCCCCCATGAACACGTCCTGTTCCTTGATGTCCTTGACCGATTTCGCGCCGGTATCCTCGTCGATATCGAACACGATGAGACGCAGGGTGACCTTCAGCGGCGCGCTATAGGTCATGTCGCGCTGCTGGCACTCCTCCACGTCGTATTTCGGGTGCTCAAGCTCGTATTTGACGAACTCCAGCACGGCGGTCTCGTTGAAATCCTTGATCGGGAAGACCGACTGGAACACGCCCTTGATGCCTTCCCCGTCCATCGGGGCTTCCTGATCACCGGATTTCAGGAACAGATCATAGGAGCTTTTCTGAACCTCGATCAGGTTCGGCATCTCCAGGACTTCGTGAATCTTGCCATAAAACTTGCGGATACGTTTCTGGCCTGCGTAGGTCTGAGCCATGCTCTCAAACACCTTTCCGTTTCTTCGCGTCGCACAACACCGCCGGGGCCGCGGGCGCGCGTCACATTGAAACAAACGGGTCCGGACCAATTCGTGCCTGCCGTCCCACGGGCGGGCTCCCGATCCATTGAACCGCGCCTTAGGGAAGGTCCGTCTCTCCACGGGCCCTCGCCAAGACGAGGTTGGCTGGACCCGGAATTTCCTCCGGATCCAGCCATGTTCAGGGACGCGTGCGAACACGCGATCCGATTACTTGAGCTCGACTTCCGCGCCAGCTGCTTCCAGCTTGCCCTTGATGTCTTCCGCTTCGGCCTTGTCGACGCCTTCCTTGACGGCCTTGCCGCCGGCTTCGACCAGCTCTTTCGCTTCTTTCAGGCCCAGGCCGGTGATGGCGCGGACTTCCTTGATGACGTTGATCTTCTTGTCGCCAGCGGCTTTCAGGATCACGTCAAATTCGGTCTGCTCTTCGGCAGCCGCACCGGCGTCGCCGCCAGCGGGACCGGCCATCATCACAGCGCCGCCAGCGGCGGGCTCGATGCCATACTCGTCCTTGAGGATGGTTTTCAGTTCTTGTGCTTCCAGCAGGGTCAGGTTGACGATGCTTTCGGCAAGTGCTTTCAGATCAGCCATTTTACAGGTTCCGTATCTAGGTATGTGTTCCAACGTCGCAAGGGGGTGCCCCTACGATATGGTCTCATAAGGTTGCTTTACGCGGCTTCCGCCTTCTCTTCGATGGTCGAAAGGATGCTCGCGATGTTCGAAGCAGGTGCGCCAATGGCCCCGGCGATGTTCGATGCAGGCGCACCGATACAGCCAACGATGGAAGCGATAAGCTCCTCACGCGACGGCATCGCTGCGACGGCTTTCACACCGGCAGGATCCAGAGCCGTTTCGCCCATTGCGCCGCCGAGGATGACAAACTTGTCATTCGACTTCGCGTAATCCTCGGCAACCTTGGCCGCAGCCACGGGATCCTCGGAATAGGACAGAACGGTCATGCCCGTCATCAGGTCGGCGATGCTTGCGCAGGGCTTCCCTTCCAGGGCGATCTTGGCGAGCCTGTTCTTGGCGACACGAACGGACCCACCCGCTTCACGCATTTGCGCGCGCAGGTCCTGCATCTCGGCAACCGTGAGGCCTTCGTAGTGTGACACCACGACGACGCCAGAGCTTTCGAAGATCTGGCCGAGTTCCTCGACCACTTTCTCTTTCTGGGCTCTATCCACAGTAGTACTCCAATTTGGGGGTTCCCCCCCGGCTCAAGTTTAGTGGGTTGCCCCACCTCTTCGGGTCCAAGTCAGGGTCCCGAGCCGTCAGATCGCCCGAAGGTTGCCCTTCGAAATTTCCTTGTCTCGCTTCCCATCTCAGGAAGGAATTACCGGGCTTTCGCCCAACCCTCCGTCTCGGACAGGACGGGGCCGATCGTCTGGCCCCGCCATCCCCGCCGGAGACCCGGCGGGAAATCTCTCAATTCCCGGTCGCGCTATCGACCGACACGGACACGCCCGGCCCCATGGTGGAGCTCAGCGAGACGCGCTTCATATAGGCGCCCTTGGCACCGGCCGGCTTGGCCTTGGACACGGCATCGACGAAGGCGCGCACGTTCTCGGTCAGCTTGGCCGCGTCGAAGCTGGCCTTGCCGATACCGGCATGAACCACGCCCCCCTTTTCGGCGCGGAACTGGACCTGACCGCCCTTGGCGGCCTCGACAGCCTCTTTCACATCCATCGTGACCGTGCCCACCTTGGGGTTCGGCATCAGGTTGCGGGGCCCGAGCACCTTGCCCAGACGGCCGACGATCGGCATCATATCCGGCGTCGCGATGCAGCGCTCGAAATTGATGTTGCCGGCCTGAACCTGCTCCATCAGATCCTCGGCGCCGACCACGTCGGCACCAGCGGCCTCGGCCTCTTCGGCCTTCGCGCCACGGGCGAACACGGCGACACGAACGGTCTTGCCGGTGCCGTTGGGCAGGGTGACCGTGCCGCGGACCATCTGGTCGGCGTGGCGCGGGTCGACGCCCAGGTTCATCGCGATCTCGACGCTTTCGTCGAATTTCGCGGTGGCGTGGCTCTTGACCAGGGCGATGGCGTCCTCGACGCTGATATCGTCCTTGCCGGAGAAAGCCTCACGGGCGGCGCGGGTGCGTTTACCTAGTTTGGCCATGATTTACCCTTTCACCTCGATACCCATCGACTTGGCCGAGCCAAGGATGATCTTCATTGCCGCATCCACGTCATTGGCGCTGAGGTCCTTCATCTTGGCCTCGGCGATCTCGCGCAGTTGCTTGGTGGTGACGGTGGCGATGGTTTCACGACCGGGGGTTTCGGCACCGCGCGGGCGGTTGCGCTTGCCCTGGTTCTTCAGACCGGCAGCCTTTTTCAGGTAATAGGACGCGGGCGGCGTCTTGATGTCCATCGTGAAGGACTTGTCCTGATAATAGCTGATGATGGTCGGGCAAGGGCTGCCCTGCTCCATCTCCTGCGTCTTGGCGTTGAACGCCTTGCAGAATTCCATGATGTTGATCCCGCGCTGACCCAGGGCAGGACCCACGGGCGGCGACGGGTTGGCTTGACCTGCAGGGATCTGCAGCTTCATCTTGCCAACGAGTTTCTTGGCCATCTGGCCTCTCCTTCATTCCAACACCCTCGGGGCGCGCCCCTCGGGTTTCGTTGCCCGTGGTCCGGTCCGGGGGCCGCGGCCCCCTCGCCTCCCACGGCTTTGCCGCTCCTCAAGCCGTTCCGGCTTTCCTCGCCATGATCGGGGCGAGGACGGCCCGCCAGGGGCCGGAAGAGCATTTCCTCACGCCTGTTTGGTCACCTGCGTGAATTCCAGTTCAACCGGGGTTTCCCGGCCAAAGATCGAGACCGTCACCTTGAGGCGCTGGTTCTCGTCGTCCACTTCCTCGACCATGCCGTCGAAATCCTCGAACGGGCCTTCGTTGACCTTCACCTTTTCGCCGATCTCGTAGGTGATCGTGCTGCGCGGCGCGGCCTCACCTTCCTCGACACGGTTCAGGATCGCGTTCACTTCGCTGTCGCGCATCGGCATCGGGCGGCCCTGCGGACCCAGAAACCCGGTGACGCGCTGGATCGAGTTGATCGCGTGATACGCGCGGTCGGTCATTTCCATGCGCACCAGCACATAGCCCGGCATGAAGCGGCGCGGCACGGTCACTTTCTTGCCGCGGCGGATCTCGATCACTTCCTCCTCGGGGACCAGAACCTCCTCGATCTCCTCGTGAAGCCCGCCTTCTTCCACGGCAGTTCTGATCTGCTCGGCGATGCGCTTTTCGAAATTCGACAGCACAGAGACCGAATACCACCGTTTCGCCATGTCGCAGCCCGTTCCTCGTCCTCGGGCCTGACAGCCCTTGATTTCCTGTATTTCCAACGGTTTGCGAATGCAGAGCCGAACAAAAAACAGCGCGCATCACGAATCGACGCACGCCATTTCCGGGAAAGTTGCGCGTGACCTACCGTTCCGGGGACCGGAATTCAAGGGGTTCAGCGAAGGTTTTCCGCACGTTCGCCAAGTGCCAGAACCTGTTCCAGCCCCATGCGGATCAGGATATCGACCAGCGAGAAGAACAGAGCGCCGATCATCGCCAACGCAAACACCATCAGCGTCGTCACCAGGACCTCGCGGCGCGTCGGCCAGACCACCTTGGACACTTCCGAGCGGGTCTGTTGCAAGAACGTAAGCGGGTTGGTGAAGGCCATGGGTGCGGTATCCGGGAAATCATGCGTCTGACCGGGGGTATATACGCATGGACGCGGCGCGTTGCAAGCGGCAGGACGGCGCGATATTCCTGACAGGATTGTCCGTTTTCCCTGACAGGGTTGTCAGGAATCCGCACGCCCCGATTTCCGGACAAACCTGTCAGGTTTCGGGACGGGAGTCGGAACAAGCGGGACTCTGGCAGGGGCGGAGGGACTCGAACCCCCGACCGTCGGATTTGGAATCCGATGCTCTACCAACTGAGCTACACCCCTAGGCCGAGGCATCGGATATGCCATCGCCTGCGGCAAATCAAGTGCCCTTCGACCCCTTGCGCAAAGAAGCTGCCGCCGCCTCCAGCCGGGCGATGTCGGCCCCGCAGATCGCCGCCTCATTGGCCAGAATATGCTCGACCGTCCAATCCCACCACGCCAGCGCCTGCACGCGCGCAATAGTGGCCTCGTCGAAGCGCCGTCGCAGCACCCGCCCCGGATTGCCCGCTATGATCGCATAGGGCGGCACCTGCCCCGCGACCACGGCGCCCGCCCCGATGATGCAGCCATCGCCGATCCGGGCACCGGGCAGGATGCGCGCGCCCTGCCCGATCCAGACGTCATTGCCGATCACCGTATCGGGACCGGGATCGGGCATCGAGGCGCGCCCCTCGCGCGCGCCGCCGAAGACCGCGAAGGGAAAGGAGGAAAACCCGTCATGGCGGTGATTGGCCGAGGCGGTGATGAACATCGCCCCGTCGGCGATCTGGCAGAACTTGCCGATCTCCAGCATTTCCGGTGAGAACTCATAGAGATAAGGGGCCAGGTGGGCCGCCCAATCATCGGGGGGCTTCTGCGCGCTGGCATAGCTGTAGTCGCCGACCTTCCATCGCGGATGGTTAATGGCGGCTTGCAGAAACACGGTGCCCTGATGGGACGTGCCATCGGGCAACAAAATGGGATGCAAAGTGTCGGGTGCGGGGAATCCAGGCATGACATTGGCCTTTCGATCTGGACATGAATGGGATCAGATCGCGGCGTTGGTCATGTCACCCTCCCTCGGTTGGTGGTGGCAGTCTACCCCGCGAAGGAAGCGAAGAAAACCCGGAACGCCGTGCTGACCGGCGGTGTTATCCTCTTTCGAGGCAGCGCAAGCGGAGGGTACGCATGTTCGACTGGATAACGGCGGTGATCAACGCGATTGGCGCGCTTGGCGTCGGCCTGATGATGCTGCTGGAAAATGTCTTTCCGCCGATCCCCTCCGAGATCGTCATGCCGCTGGCGGGCTTCCTCGTGGCACGCGGCGAGATGTCCCTGACCCTGACCTTGCTGGCGGGAACGGCGGGGGCCGTCGCAGGCGCGGTGCTGTGGTACTGGATCGGCCTCAGGATCGGGGCGGAGCGGCTGAAGCGGCTCGCGCGCCGGCACGGACGCTGGCTGACGCTGACCCCGGCGGATGTGGCGCGCGCACAAGGCTGGTTCGACCGCCACGGGGCGGCGGCGGTGGCGTTCGGGCGGCTCATCCCCGGTGTGCGCACGCTGATCTCGGTCCCCGCCGGGATCGCGGGCATGGGCTGGGGCCGGTTCCTGGCCTACAGCACCGGCGGATCGCTGGCCTGGAACTGCGTGCTGCTCGGCGCAGGCTATGTACTGGAGAGCCAGTATGAGAGGGTCGCAGGCTGGCTCAACCCGATCTCCACCGCCGTGGTGGTGGGGCTGGTGAGTTGGTATCTCTGGCGGGTGTGGAGCTATGAAGCGGGGGAAGCGGAGTGAAATTTCGAGAGGGTTTGGCGGGGTGAGTCCCGCCCTGCGCGGTCCTTGGGATTCGGGGGCCGGATCAGTCTTTGCAACGATAGCACGGAAAAAGGCCGCCCCGGTTCGGAGCGGCCTTTCCAATTCTCAACCGGAGTGGGTTCTCATCGCTCTTTCAGAGCGTCTGCCACCCACCCTGACACCGCAGTTGCGGTATCAGTCGATGATTTTGCTGACGACGCCGGCGCCAACCGTCCGGCCACCTTCGCGGATGGCGAAGCGCAGGCCCTGTTCCATCGCGATCGGCGCGATCAGCTCGACCTCGAACTTCAGGTTGTCGCCCGGCATCACCATCTCGGTGCCGCTCGGCAGTTCCACCGTGCCGGTCACGTCCGTGGTCCGGAAGTAGAATTGCGGGCGGTAGTTGGCGAAGAACGGCGTATGACGGCCACCCTCTTCCTTGGTCAGGATGTAGGCCTCGGCCTCGAACTTGGTGTGCGGCGTCACCGATTTCGGCTTGCACAGCACCTGGCCACGCTCGACACCCTCACGGTCGATACCGCGCAGGAGCGCGCCGATATTGTCGCCCGCTTCACCGCGATCCAGCAGCTTGCGGAACATTTCCACGCCGGTGCAGGTCGTCTTCTTGGTGTCGCGGATGCCGACGATCTCGATCTCGTCGCCCACATTGATCACGCCCCGCTCGACACGGCCCGTGACCACGGTGCCGCGGCCCGAGATCGAGAACACGTCCTCGATCGGCATCAGGAAGGGCTGGTCCACGGCGCGCTCGGGCGTCGGGATATACTCATCGACAGCCGCCATCAGGGCGCGGATCGACTTCTCGCCGATCTCCTCGTCACGGCCCTCAAGGGCGGCCAGCGCCGAGCCCGGAATGATCGGGATGTCGTCGCCGGGATACTCGTAGGAGCTCAGCAGCTCGCGGATCTCCATCTCGACCAGCTCCAGCAGCTCCTCGTCATCGACCTGATCGACCTTGTTCATGTAGACGACCATGTAGGGGATGCCGACCTGGCGACCGAGCAAGATGTGCTCGCGCGTCTGCGGCATCGGCCCGTCGGCGGCGTTCACCACCAGGATCGCGCCGTCCATCTGGGCGGCACCGGTGATCATGTTCTTGACGTAGTCGGCGTGGCCGGGGCAGTCGACATGCGCGTAGTGGCGCGCGTCGGTCTCATACTCGACATGCGCGGTCGAGATGGTGATCCCGCGGGCCTTCTCCTCGGGCGCGCCGTCGATCTGGTCATAGGCCTGAAAATCGCCGAAATACTTCGTGATCGCAGCCGTCAGGGTCGTCTTGCCGTGGTCAACATGGCCAATCGTGCCGATGTTCACATGCGGTTTACTACGGTCAAACTTTTCCTTGCCCATGGATTCTGGTGCCTTGTCTTCCGAGGGGCCCGTGCCGGGCCCGGTTACAATATCGCGCGCTCGTTACACGAGAAGGCTTGGGAAAATCAAGGGCAAGATGGGCCAAAACGCCCGCTTTACTGCAATTCCGGCGGCAGGTCCTCGGGCGGCTGTTCGATGGCCTCGACCTCGGCAGCGAGCGCCGCGGCATTGGCGGCTGCGGTGTCCTCTTCGATCGAGAACCATTCGGGGTTTTCCAGCATCCACAGCTGCACCCGGCGCGCGGCATTGCGGGCCAGCACCTGCATCTGTTCCTCGCGCGAGCGGGTCAGGCCCGAGCCGATGATGGATTGCGCCGATGCGCCTTCGAAGATGGTCAACTGGCGCGGCTCCTCATGCAGCTTGGCCTGCAATTCATCGTCCCAGACATTGGCCGAGATCACCAGGATCGACTTGGGCGACAGCACCACGGGGATACCCGGCACGGCCAGCGAATAGGCATCGACATGGATCGCGATGTGATAGAGCCGCTCCCCCTCATACCCGCCGAAGCGGCGGTCGATCTCGGCGGTCAGCACCTCGATCCATTCCTCGCCGGTGGCGTTGCGCGAGGGCGGCACCTGCTGCATGTTGTCGGCCACGACAATGTTGTAGGCGAGGCGGAAATCGCCCATGTCGGGCAGGTCTTCCTCAAGCGGGTCGCTTGCGGCACAGGCCCCCAGAATCAGGACAAGACCAAGGGTGGCAAGACGGGTCAGGGCGCGCATGAAGCTCCTCCGGAGGTTGGCAGCCCGTCTTCGTTAACAAAGCCGGGGCCGGGGCGCAATTGCGGTGCGGGTCACGGGTGGATGATCGGCGAAAACCCGTGGCCTAGATGCAGATCGCCTGTAACGCGGCCCACCCTGCGCTGCTGATCACCGGCGCGCCATTCGCGGCGCCGGTATCGGCCTGCATCGCCGCCTCGATCCGGTCCCGCAGTTCGGGATGCGAGGAGATGTGCCGGAAGACTCCCATATCCTCGCCCAGGCCCTGCGCCTGCATGCGGGCGAACATGTCGCCCATCGCCGAGGGCGGCAGGCCCGCGCGGGTCAGTTGCCGGTGGGCAAAGGCATCGGCGGCGATCTCGGCCTCGCGGCTATGCGCCGAGGAGATCAGGCGCTGGCTGACGCCCGCCGCCGCCGACATGCCGACCGCATCGCCGAAAAGCAGCCCGACGATCCCGAACGACCCCATCGAGCGGATCATGCTGCGGGTGCCGTCGCGATTGACGACATGGCCGATCTCATGCGCCAGCACGGCGGCCACTTCCTCGGGCGTCTCGGCGGCGTCGATCAGCCCGCGATAGATGGCGACCTGGCCGCCCGGCAGGGCGAAGGCGTTGATGGCGGGGTTGTCGATCACGCGAATCTGCAAGGGCCAGGCCAGATCCAGGCCGTCCGTGATCCGCGCCTGCATCTGCGCCAGCGCGGCGTCGCCCTCCAGCGATTTGCATTCGCGGAACTCCATCGTCTCGGACAGGCTTTCAAAGGTGGTGCGGCCAAAGGCAACCTCGGCCTCGGGCGGGATCAGGTCGGTGCCACGATCGGCCATGTAGGGGATGAGAACGAAGAGAATGAGCGCGATGGAAGCGACCGCCGCGGTGCCGAGCGCCAGGAGCTTGCCCAGGCTGCCTCGCCCGCTTCCCAGATCGGGCAGGTTCGGGCAGGCCGCCAGCAAGGCGCGGATCGCCTCGTGGTCGCGAAGGATCAGCCGCGCATCGCCCGAGCCCTGATGGGCCAGCACCAGCGCGTCGGTCCGGGCCTGGTCGGGCACCAGACGCAGGCCGTCCAGCTGCCAGATCTCGGTGGTGTTCGTGGCGGTGTTGCGCAGCTCCAGCGTGCCGCCATCGCCCGACAGGCGCAGCGACACCCGTTGCAGGGCGGGGCGGATGCCGTCGAGGATCTCGCCATAGGCCAGGGCCAGCTTGGCGGCGAATTTCGCGTCGCGTTGGGGGGTCATGGTCGCCATCAGAATGCCGCTCCTACATCGAGGGCCTCGGCAAAGCCGCCGGCCTCCCGGTTTCTGTCCACGTCGCGCTGGCGGATGCCCTGCAACACCGCGGGTTCTTCAAGCTCAAGGGTCGCGGCGACGTGGCGGACCGTGGGGTAGGTCACGAAAACCTGCCGGAAGACACCGTAGAGGATGAAGACCGTCAGCCAGGTCAGCGCGCCGAGAAAGGCCGCCAGGTTTGGGGGCGGGTTGGTGATCGCGCCCGCATCGACGCGCCCGATCAGGTAGAGGAAGCCCACCACGAGGCCCAGGATCACCGGCGAGACAAAGCTGATCAGGAAACCCGAGATCAGGTTGCCGAAGATATGGATACGCAGCAGTTTGCCGGTGCGCGGCTCGATCCCGAATTCCATGCCGTCGCCAAGTTCCTTCAACCCGGCCATGGCGCGCAGCGAGGCGATGCGGAAATAGAAGCCCGACAGAACCAGCAGCACCGACAGAACGACGATCAGGATGATATACCAGCCGATCGTGGCCTCGTCGGTCTCACCCGCGATCAGCACCAGCACGCCGACGATGGCCGCGCCGAGCACGTAGAAGGGGATCGCCAGCGGGTAGAGCATGAAGGGATTGCCGTGCTGGCGGAATTTCGCGGTGCCGTAATAGCTGCGGTCGGTCAGGTAGCGCTCCATCTGGAAGGTCATCAGCGGCCAGAGCAGGCCGAGCGAGAGGATCGCCAGCAGCCAATACATGCAGGCGCGCCAGGCATAGCCCCAGGCACCGGGGTCCATGCCGAAGCGAATGCCGAGCCAGGTGGAGCGCGACAGGATATAGCGCCGGGCGCGATAGCGCGCCGCGAAGATGACGGGGACCAGGGCCAGCGGGGCGGCCCCGATGGCGTAGGTCATGTAGGAGATGTCGTTATCGGCCATGTTGAAGGCGACGAACAGCCCGGCAAGGTTGAAGAGCGAGATATAGAGGGCCAGCACGATCACGGCGACGAAGAAGCCCATCAGCTTTTCCTGCGGCGTGCCGGTATATTCCAGAGGGATCCCGCCCGGCCGGATCGAGGACCAGTACCAGCGTCGCAGCTTGGTCAGGCGCCAGAAGCGGTAGATCCCGAGCGTGATGACGGTCAGGAAAGAGGTGCGCAGCATGAGGGCGAAGAGATCGCCCCTGTCGCCGCCGAAATCCGTTTTTACAGTGCTCATTCAGACCTTCATGTAAACCGATTGTCGCGTGGGAAACCCCGTGGCGCCATGCGCCCCGTGGCGGCTCTCTTGCCCATCCACTCGGTCAAATCGGCCTCGGTCCGGGTCCGGCCCGCTGGATCGTGCCAGCTGAGGCCTTCGGACAGAGCAAAGCTGCGGGCGTCTGACAGGCCCCCATCCTTGTATTTTTGCAGGCGCACCCCCTTGCCGCGTGCCAGTTCCGGCATCTCGGACAAGGGAAAGACGAGAACCTTGCGGTTTTCGCCGACACAGGCGACATGATCGTCGCCGGGGCGGATTTTCGTGCAGACCGACGCCTTCACATCGCCCTTCACATTCAGCACCTGTTTGCCTGCGCGGGTCTGCGCGACGACATCATCCTCGGCCACGATGAAACCGTCGCCGGCCGTCGAGGCCACCATCAGTTTCGTGCCGGGTGAATAAATCTGCAAATCCACGATCTCGACCTCGTTGGGCATGTCCACCATCAGGCGGACAGGCTCACCCATACCGCGGCCTCCGGGCAAATTTGTGGCGGCAATGGTATAAAACCTGCCATTATTGCCGAACATCAGCAGCTTGTCGGTCGTTTCGGCGTGGAACTGGAAGCGGCCTTCGTCGCCATCCTTGAATTTCAGCGGCTGGGACAGGTCGACATGGCCCTTCATGGCCCGGATCCAGCCCATTTTCGAGCAGACGACGGTGATCGGCTCGCGCTCGATCATCGCCTCAAGCGGCACATCCTCGACCTCGCCCGCGATGGCGAATTGCGTGCGGCGACGCCCGAAATCCGTGCCCTTGCCGAACTGCTTGCGGACCTCGCGCAATTCGCTGGAAATCCTGTCCCATTGCACGGCCTCGCTGGCCAGCAGATCCTCCAGCCCCGCGCGTTCCTCCATCAGCGCGGCCTGCTCCTTCAGCAGCTCCATCTCCTCCAGCCGCCGCAAGCTGCGCAGGCGCATGTTGAGGATCGCCTCGGTCTGCACCTCGGTCAGCTCGCCCTCGCCGGGGCGCGGCGTGACATAATCGGCCTCCGAGGTGGCGCGGATATGGTCCCGCCCCCATTCCTCGCGCATCAGCGCGGCCTTGGGGTCGTCATCATAGCGGATGATGTCGATCACGCGGTCGAGGTTGAGGAAGGTGATGATGAAGCCTTCCAGCACCTCCAGCCGGTGGTCGATCTTGTCCATCCGGTGCTGCGAGCGGCGCAACAGCACGTCGCGGCGATGGTCGAGGAAGGCGCGAAGAACCTCTTTCAGCGAACACACCTTGGGCGTGCGCCCGTCGATGAGCACATTCATGTTGAGCGAAAACCGCGTCTCCAGATCGGAATTGCGGTAGAGCATCCCCATCAGCAGATCCTTGTCCACGGTCTTCGATCGCGGCTCAAGCACGATGCGGATGTCATCGGCGCTTTCATCCCGCACATCGGCGAGGATGGGGATCTTCTTGGTCTGGATCAGTTCGGCGATCTTCTCGATCAGCTTGGACTTGGCGACCTGATAGGGAATTTCCGTCACCACGATCTGCCATTGGCCGCGGCCAAGCTCCTCGACCTCCCATTTCGCGCGCAGGCGGAAGGCGCCGCGTCCCGTGCGGTAGGTCTGGGCCATGCTCTCGGGCGGCTCGACGATGACGCCGCCGGTGGGGAAATCGGGCCCTTCGATATAGTTCAGCAGCGTGTCGTCACGCGCATCCGGCGTCTTGATCAGGTGCAGCGAGGCGGCAATGAGTTCGTCCAGGTTATGCGGCGGGATGTTGGTGGCCATGCCGACCGCGATACCGCTAGACCCGTTGGCCAAGAGGTTCGGCAGGGCGGCGGGCAGCACCTCGGGTTCGCGCAGGGTGCCGTCGTAATTGTCGCGGAAATCCACGGCGTTCTCGGCCAGCCCCTCCATCAGGGCCTCGGAGATTGCGGTCATGCGGGCCTCGGTGTAGCGCGAAGCCGCCGGGTTGTCGCCGTCGATATTGCCGAAATTGCCCTGCCCGTCGACCAGCGGGTAGCGGATGGTGAAATCCTGCGCCAGCCGCGCCATCGCGTCATAGATCGCGGCGTCGCCATGAGGGTGGTAATTGCCCATCACGTCGCCCGAGATCTTGGCCGATTTGCGGAAGCCGCCCGTCGAGGACAGGCGCAATTCCCGCATCGCGTAGAGGATGCGGCGATGCACCGGCTTCATCCCGTCGCGGGCATCCGGCAGGGCACGGTGCATGATCGTGGACAGCGCATATTGCAGATAGCGCGCGCCAATGGCGCGGCTCAGCGGCTCCGATGTCTCGCGGGGGTCGTGTTGGTCTGACTGCTCGTTCATTATGGCCATGGTGATACTGCACATTTCGCGGGAGGGTAAAGCGGCCTCTGGCGGTCGGCGTGGAAAAAGTGATTCGCGGGGCTTGGCCCGGATTTTGCGAAAGTGTGGCAACAATCCGGGCAGATTCGCATGATTGTTGTCGAGACGTCGGAAATCGCAGGCAAAATTTCGTGCGCGCGGCAAGGTGCGGTAACACTTCCATCCGTTAACCATTTGCCATCGCCACGAGGGGGCCGCCCAAGACGATGCTGCGCCTGTCCCTGTTCCTGATTGCGCTCGCCGGATTCGGCGCGTTGGTCGCGCTGCCCGATACCAGCCCGCGCGCCACCTTGCCCGCGGACACAAGCAGCGCGCTGGTCTATGGCACGCAAGCGCCGCCCGCCTCGCAGCCCCAGGCCCGGGCCAGACCGCCGGTCCGGCCCACCGCCGCCCTTGGCGCGTTCCTGTCCGAGACGATGCGCCGGGAGGAAAGCGACGCCAATGACGACCTGCTGACCATCACCACCGCCGACGGCGAGGTGATCCGCATCGCGGCCGAAGTGCCCCCCGGCATGATCCGCGACAGCCTGATCCGGATCGAGGCCGATGACCGCCACGCCGAGGCCCGCCGCCTGGAAGAGGCCAATGCCCGCGCTCGGGACGCCGTCGCCGCCGTCACCCGCGCTGCCGCCGACCCGGAGCTGCCGCCAGATGTCGTCTATGCGACCGGGGCCTATATCAACCTGCGCTCCGGCCCCTCGACCTATTACCCGGCGGTCGGGTACATGAACTACGGAATGGCCGCCGAACGGCTGGAGGCGCTGGCCACCGGCTGGACCCGTATCCGCATCCTGGAAACCGGGCAGGAGGGCTACATGTCTTCGGCTTTCCTGACCACCCGCGCGCCCTGAGCAATAATAATCGGGAACCCAAAGGGGTCACATCGGTTTTGTTTACATAACAGACCCGGAGGACCCCGCCATGATACGCATCACGATCGCCGCTTCCATGATCGTCGGCCTCGGTGCCACCATTCCGGGCGATCCGAATGATGACGAGACTGCCGCCGCCGCGCGCCATGCGCCCGCGCCCGCCATCGCCGCGCCATCCCCGGCCCTTGAGGCCGCCGCGCCGATCACCCGCCCCTCACCTGACCCGCAAATGTCGATCACCACCGCCTCGGGCGAGGTCATCCCCATCGCGATGCGCCTCAGTCCCGGCGACCTGGGCGCAGGCGTCATCCGCGTGGCCGCGCCCGACCCCGCCGCGCTGGCCGTCGAGATCGCCGCCCGCAACGCCCTGATCCGCAGCCGTTTGGCCGCATCCGCAGAACAGCCCGGGCCCGACGCGTCCCTCTTCGAGGTTGCGGGCAATGCCGTGAACTTGCGCGCCCGCCCCTCGGCGGAGGCCGTCGTTCTGGGCACCGCCCCGCACGGCGCGCAAGCCCGCCGGATCGAGGATATGGGCAATGGCTGGAGCCGGATCGAAATCGTCGAGACGGGGCAGACGGGTTTCATGGCCACGCGCTTCCTGCAGGCCGCCGCGCCCTGAGGCCGCTTGCCCTCGCCCCTGCCCTGCCCTAACTGATGGCGGCGGGCGGGAAAGAAGGGCCAGGCACGTGACACGCAGCGTTCTCATCACCGGATGTTCGTCTGGCATCGGCTATGCCTGTGCCCACGCCATGCAGGCGCGCGGCTGGCAGGTGCTGGCCACCTGTCGCAAGGCGGAAGATACCGGCCGCCTGCGCAGCGAAGGGCTGACGGCGGGGGTGCTGGATTACACCGATTCCGCCAGCATCGAGGCGGGACTTGCCTGGGCGTTGGAGCAGACCGGCGGCAGGCTGGATGCGCTGTTCAACAACGGCGCCTACGGCATGCCCGCGGCGGTGGAAGACCTGCCGATGGACGGGCTGCGCGCGATCTTCGAGAGCAATTTCTTCGGCTGGCACGACCTCACCCGCCGCGTCATCCCGGTCATGCGGGCGCAGGGGCACGGGCGCATCGTGCAGAATTCGTCGGTCCTGGGCTTCGTGCCCCTGCGCTGGCGCGGGGCCTATGTGGCCACGAAACACGCGCTGGAGGGGCTGACCGACACGCTGCGCATCGAGATGCGCGGCACGCCCATCCATGTCAGCACGATCCAGCCCGGCCCCGTCACCTCGCGGTTCCGCGCCAATTCGCAAAAGCAGTTCGAGGCCTGGATCGACTGGGAAAGCTCGGCCCGCGCCGATCAATACCGCGACTGGCTGATCCCGCGCTTCGAGGGCGAAAGCGACAAACCGGCCCCGTTCGAGCTGCCCGCCAATGCGGTCGTGGTCAAGCTGATCCACGCGCTGGAGGCCCGCCGCCCCCGCGCGCATTACCATGTGACCACGCCGACCTATGCCCTGGGCGCGCTCAAGCGCATCCTGCCCACCCGTCTGATGGATTGGGTCATCGCCCACGGGTGACATCAGGCCCGAAAGGAACCGAAATGGAAACGCTCTTCTTCATCCTGGCGCTGATCGCCACCGTCGCCGTCGCGATCATCCTGCTCTTCGGGATCGGCACCTTCCGGCGCGGCGGCGAATTCAACAGGCGCAACGCCAACAAGATCATGCGCTGGCGCATCGCCGCGCAATTCGTGGCGGTGATGCTGATTGCCGCCTTTGTCTATATCCGCAACTCGGGAGGGTAAGCCATGGTTGTCCTGAACAAGATCTACACCCGCACCGGCGATGGCGGCGACACCGCGCTCGGCAATGGCGATCGGGTCGCGAAACATTCCCCCCGCGTCACCGCCTATGGCACGGTGGATGAATTGAACGCGACCGTCGGGCTGGCCCGTCTTCATGCCGAGGGCGAGATGGCCGGTCAATTGGCCGCGATCCAGAACGACCTCTTCGATCTCGGCGCGGATCTCTGCCGCCCCGAGATGGAGAAGGATGCCGAGGCCGAATATCCGCCCTTGCGGCTGGACCCGGCCCAGATCGACCGGCTGGAGCGCGAGATAGACGCGATGAATGGGGGGCTTGAGCCGCTGCGCAGCTTCATCCTGCCTGGCGGAACACCGGCCAGCGCGCATCTGCATCTGTGCCGCACCGTCGCACGGCGGGCCGAGCGGCTGGCGGTGGAGTTGAGCGGCATCGAGGAGGTCAACCCGGCGGCGGTCAAGTTCCTCAACCGGCTGTCGGACTGGTTCTTCGTCGCGGCGCGGGTGGCGAATGACCAGGGCCGGGCTGACATCCTCTGGCAACCGGGCGCGAACCGGTAAGCTTTACGTGTGCTTCCGTAACGTAACCCTCGGCGGCATATAGGTTTCTTAACCAAGGCACCCTAGGCTTGGAGCCCACTCATGAAAGGCGGCCCCATGGTCTTGCAGCGTCATCCCCCCGTCTATTCCCGCGCCGAGTATTTCTCGGATGCGGCGATCCATGTCTCGGGTATCGCCATTGCCGTGGTCGCGGTGCCGGTGCTGATCGTTCTGGCCGCGATCTGGGCGGGCGATGCGGGCACGCTGACCGCGATTGCCATTTACGGGGCCTGCCTGCTGGCGATGCTGACCTGCTCGGCACTTTACAACATGATCCCGAAACCCGCCTGGAAGGACCGGCTGCGCCGCCTCGACCAATCCGCGATCTACCTCAAGATCGCGGGCACCTACACGCCGCTGGTGGCCCTGACCGGGTCACAGGCCTGGCTGCTTCTGGCGGGCATCTGGGGCGTGGCGCTGGCCGGCGCGTCGCTGATCCTGTTCGGGCCGCTCTGGCTGAAACCGCTCAGCACCGGGCTCTATCTGGCGCTTGGATGGGCGGGGGCGATCTGGGGCGGGCCGCTGGTCAGCCTCGTCAGCGGCGCCAGCTTCCTGCTGCTGCTCATCGGCGGGCTGCTCTACACGATCGGGGTGCCGTTCCTACTGTGGCAGCGCCTGCCGCATCACAACACGATCTGGCATGTCTTCGTGCTGGCCGCAACAGGGCTGTGTTACGGCGCGGTCATCGTGGAACTGATCAGCCGCGCCGCGTAGGGCCGTTCACGCAGGTTTAAGGGGAATGCACACCGCCACGTTCCCCGGCTTCTCGGGCTCGAAATCGGCGCTGTAATGCTCGATCTCCGGCCCCCCGCCGATCTCGTTTCCGGCCTGCGGCGCCCAACTTTCGAAGATCGCGGCCCAGGTGTCCGAGATGGTCGAGACATGGCCCGCATGATCGAAACAGGCATAGCGTCCGGCAGGCAGGTGCAGCGTCTCAAGGCCGGTCTCGTCGGCCACATCCGCGACGCCGCAGAAATAGGCAAAGCCACCCTCCTCGTCGAATTCGTAGCAGATGCCAAAACTCTCCTGCCGTTCAATCTGCTCGCCCCATCCATCGGCGAAGCGTTGCCATTGCGCGGGGATGCGGGCGCGGTCGGCGGGGCTGTAGCGCCCCGAGAGCCCGTGGACCTTGCGCGCGGGCATGTCCACGATGCGCGGTTCGGGCAATGTCTTGCTGCTGGTCGTCATGTCGATGGCCTCCTGTAGCTGGTCGTCTGTCAGGGCGGGGCCAAGCACGCTTGGCGGGCCGCCAAAGAAGGACCGGAAGGCGCGGGAGAACGCCTCGACACTGTCATACCCTGCGTCCAATGCCGCCTCGGTCACGCTCGCGCCCGCCCGCATCTGCAATGCGGCCTCGCTCAGCCGTCGTGCGCGGACATAGGCCATGAGCGACCACCCGGTGCGCAGGCTGAACGCTCGGGTCAGGTGAAAGCGGCTGACCCCGGCGGCCCTGGCCAGCCGGTCCAGATCGGGCCGCTCGGCACGGGTGATTTCCACCCGCCAGAGCGTCTCCACCACGATATCCCTATGCGTCATTCCAGTCATGAGCCCCAGGTTACGCAACGCGCGGCGCGCCCGCCTGACCGTTCTTGCGCGTCACGCGGGCTCCCACACCTCGATCGGATTGCCCTCGGGGTCGCGCAGATGCGCAAACCGGCCGATGCCCTCCATCTCCTGACGGTTGTAGATATCGATGCCCGCCCGTTCCAACTGCTCGATCATCGCATCCAGATCGCGGACCCGGAAATTCAGCATGAAGGACTTGTCTGGGGCGAAATAGTCCGTGTCGGCGGCAAAGGGCGCGAACACGGTCGCCCCGGCCTCGGTCATCCAGGGGCTGCCGGTTTCATCGCCCGGCACAGGGTCCACCCCCAGGTGATCGCGATACCAGCCCGCCAGCGCCCCCGGATCCTCCGCCCGAAAGAAGAACCCGCCGAATCCAAGCACTTTCTCCATGCCGTTTCCTTCCCTGAAATCCGGCACCATCCTAACATGGCCGGGGCGATTTCCCGGCTCTGTCGCCCGAAAATGAAAAAAACGCGGCGTCCTTTCGCCGGGACGCGTCGATTTTGCCCTGTTGCGGGGGCCGCGGAAACGATAACACGCAAGGGATGAGATCGCCCTGGGGCCACCCCCCGCGGCGAAGATACACAAGAGGAGAGACGTTGCGATGAAGGTGCTTGTGCCCGTCAAACGCGTGATCGACTACAACGTGAAGGTTCGCGTCAAGGCGGATGGCAGCGGGGTCGATCTTGCCAATGTGAAGATGTCGATGAACCCGTTTGACGAGATTGCCGTCGAAGAGGCCATCCGCCTGCGCGAAAAAGGCGCCGCGGAAGAGGTCGTCGCCGTCTCCATCGGCGTAAAGCAGAGCCAGGAAACCCTGCGCACCGCGCTGGCCATGGGCGCGGACCGCGCCATCCTGGTCATCGCCGCCGACGATGTGCATCAGGATATCGAGCCGCTGGCGGTTGCCAAGATCCTCAAGGCCATCGTGGATGAGGAACAGCCCGGCCTGGTCCTTTGCGGCAAGCAGGCCATCGACAATGACATGAACGCGACCGGCCAGATGCTGGCGGCCCTTCTGGGCTGGTCCCAGGGCACCTTCGCCTCCGAACTTGACATCGAGGGCGACCACGCCAAGGTCACGCGCGAAGTGGATGGGGGCCTGCAGACCATCAAGGTCAAGATGCCCACCATCGTCACCGTCGATTTGCGCCTGAACGAGCCGCGCTATGCGTCCCTGCCCAACATCATGAAGGCGAAGAAGAAGCCGCTGGACGAGAAAACCGCCGCCGATTACGGCGTCGATGTCACGCCGCGCCTAGAGGTGGTCAAGACCGCCGAGCCCGAGGCGCGCAAGGCCGGGGAAATCGTCGGATCGGTCGATGAACTGGTTGCGAAACTCAAAGAAGCGGGGGTTGTCTGAATGTCTGTTCTTCTTCTGGCAGAAGTTACCAATGGCGAACTGGCGCTGGACGCCACCGCCAAGGCCGTCACCGCGGCGGTGAAACTGGGCGATGTGACCGCGCTCTGCTGCGGGGCGTCTGCCGCCGCGGCAGGTGAGGCCGCGGCCAAGATCGACGGTATTTCCAAGGTGCTGGTCGCCGAGGATGCCTCGCTCGGCCACCGCCTGGCCGAATCCACCGCCGCCCTGATCGTGAGCCTCGCGGGCGATTACGACCACATCGTCGCGCCCGCCACCACGGATGCGAAGAACGTGATGCCGCGTGTCGCGGCGCTTCTGGATGTGATGGTGATCTCGGATGCCTCCGGCGTTGTCGACGCCGACACGTTCGAACGCCCGATCTATGCCGGCAACGCGATCCAGACGGTGAAATCCTCGGATGCGAAAAAGGTCATCACGATCCGGACCTCCACCTTTGATGCCGCAGGCGATGGCGGCTCGGCCACGATCGAGACCATCGGCGCGGCGGAAAACCCCGGCCTCTCCGAATGGGTCGAGGACAAGGTGGCGGCAAGCGACCGCCCCGAACTGACCTCCGCCGGTGTGGTGGTCTCGGGCGGGCGCGGTGTCGGCTCGGAGGAAGACTTCGCTCTGATCGAGAAGCTGGCCGACAAGCTCGGCGCCGCTGTCGGGGCCTCCCGCGCGGCGGTCGATTCCGGCTACGCGCCGAACGACTGGCAGGTCGGGCAGACCGGCAAGGTCGTCGCCCCCGATCTCTACGTCGCGGTCGGCATCTCCGGCGCGATCCAGCACCTCGCGGGCATGAAGGACAGCAAGGTGATCGTCGCGATCAACAAGGACGAAGAGGCACCGATCTTCCAGGTCGCCGATTACGGACTGGTCGCCGACCTCTTCACCGCGGTGCCGGAACTGACCGAGAAACTGTAACCGGCGTGGCGGGAAGGGACCCCGCCCTACCGCATGAAACGAAGGCCCGCCCGGCTAACGGACGGGCCTTTTTTCTTTATCCCAGAAGCTCCGCCAACACCTGGCTGACCCGCTCATGATCGGCGGGCCCCGGCATCACGCTGGCCGCCGCCTCCTCGCCCCTGCCGAAGGACAGCCCGCGGTCTTCGGGCGCGCGGCCGTCATCCTCCCAGACCGCCACGCTGAGGCTGTCGGCCAGCGGGGCCACCTCGTCCAGCATGGTCGCGGTGACGAAGAGGGGGTCATATCCCAACTCCGCCATCACCTCATCCGAGGGCGCGCGATGCGACAGCCACAGCAGATGCACCGGCACCGGGCTCCGCTCGATCAGTTGCGCCATGCGGGCGACCCAGGCCGCGCGCAACTCCTCGACCACGACTGCGAACCGGTCGGCGGACCGCGCCTTGAGCGCGCTGAGCATGTGGCGCGTGAAATGGAACTCGGTGAAATCGACCTCGCGGAAGATCGTGCGCATCATGGTCGAAGCCTTCAGGAACCGGTCGTTGCGGCGCGGATGCACCGTGAAGAACCGGTTCGACATGTTGGCGGCACCCGGCACCTGCAGCACCACGGCCTGCGCCCGGCCTATCGCCGCCTTCACCGCCGCATCGTGCAGGAACAGATCGACCCCCGCATTCATCGCCCCCATGTTCACGACCCGCCGCCCCAACCGGTCCCCCAACCGGTCCGGAAACGGGTCGGTCGAGAACTTGCCAAAGGTCTCGGACCCGCCAAGACAGAGGATATAGGGCTCCTCCAGATCGCATTTCGGCCCCCGGAAGGTCATCGGCGACCCCGGATACTGGCACGGCTGATAGTCCAGGGCATCCCTGCCCAGTTGTGCATAGCTCATATGGTTCACCCACCATGTTTCGACTCACCCGGACCCAGATTGCAAAGCCCCGGTTGCCAATTGGCTAAAGCGACAAGTTGTGCGGTTTTTTCGCACAATCCGCGCGGGTCTTTCGCCTTGTATGGCCCCGCCCCCCGCGCCTAGAGTGCGCCCAGATGACGGCCCAGAAAGCGCCCGGAGGCAGCAGGACATGAGCATTCAATCAATCGGTATCGTCGGCGCGGGCCAGATGGGCAACGGCATCGCGCATGTCTGCTCGCTTGCAGGCTATGATGTTGTGATGACTGACATTTCCCAGGAAAGCCTGGATGCCGCCATGGCCCTGATCGGGCGTAACCTGGATCGCCAGGTCAGCCGCGAGAAGGTCAGCCAGGCAGACCGCGACGCCGCCCTCGACCGCATCACCACCACGCTGACGCTGACCGACCTGGGGCGCTGCGACCTGATCATCGAGGCCGCGACCGAACGCGAAACCGTCAAGCAGGCGATTTTCGAAGACCTTCTGCCGCATCTCAAGCCCAACACGATCCTGACCTCGAACACCTCCTCGATCTCGATCACCCGGCTCGCCAGCCGCACCGACCGGCCCGAGAAATTCATGGGCTTCCACTTCATGAACCCGGTGCCCGTGATGCAGCTGGTCGAACTGATCCGCGGCATCGCCACCGACGAGCCCACCTTCAAGGCCTGCCAGGAGGTCGTCGACCGCCTCGGCAAGACCGCCGCCACGGCGGAAGACTTCCCCGCCTTCATCGTCAACCGCATCCTGATGCCGATGATCAACGAGGCGGTCTACACGCTCTATGAAGGGGTCGGGAACGTCAAATCCATCGACGAATCGCTGAAACTGGGCGCAAACCACCCGATGGGGCCGCTGGAACTGGCAGATTTCATCGGGCTGGACACCTGCCTTGCGATCATGAACGTTCTGCATGAGGGGCTGGCCGACACCAAGTATCGCCCCTGCCCGCTGCTCACCAAATATGTCGAGGCCGGCTGGCTCGGTCGCAAGACGCAACGCGGCTTCTACGACTATCGCGGCGAAACGCCCGTCCCGACGCGCTGATCTCTTTCATTTTGGTAAAAATACTTCGGGGGGGGTTTGGGGGGCTGGCCCCCCAACCGGTCGGATTGCCGAAGGCAATTCGAAACCACACGGGCGTCACCCCCGATCGGGATCGCTCTTCAAGGACAGCGTGCGCTCACGCAGCCAGGCCATGAACTGGCGCGGATGGGTGATGCGGTCTTCCCATTCCTCCGGCCCGATCGGCTTGCCGATGATCGGGGCTTGCGGCTTGTCGAAGCTCTTGACCACCTCGTGCAGGAGCAACCCCTGCCGGATCGCGGGCGAGACGCGGTTGGCGATCTGGTAGGCGCGCGAATTGGTGCCCTGGAAATAGCACGGCACGATGGTGGCACCCGATTTGCGGATCATCTTGGCGGTGAAGACATTCCATTCCGCCTCGATCACGGGGCCGAACATGGTCTCCGAGGTCGCCACCACGCCCGAGGGAAACAGCGCGATCAACCCGCCCTCGCCCAGGTGTTCCATACATTGCCCGCGCATCCGGATCATCTCGCGCTGCGCGTCGGGCTGGTGCGGGAAAGGCACCGGGATCATGTAGCTGGCGGCACTCTCGTCGATGCCGGTCAGGATCGAGCGGGTCAGGATCCGGTAATCGTTGCGCCGCCGCCCGATCAGGTCGGCCAGGATCATGCCATCGACCAGCCCATGCGGATGGTTGGCCACGAAGACCACCGGCCCGGTGGCGGGGATGCGGTCCAATTGGTGCTGCGGCGTCTGCAACTCGATCCCCATCACCTGCATCGTCGCGGGCCAGAAGGCCTGCCCCTTGAAGGTGCCCAGGTTCTCGAAGGCGCGGACCCGGCGGATGATGGTGATCTTGCCGGTCATCCACTCGATCGCGTTGATCACGAAGCGGACCAGGGGCGTGTCGAAGCTGTTGGCATAGGTCAGCGACCGGCGGTCATAGACAACCGGCGAGCCCTGATCCTGCGCCGGGCCCTGGGTCCGGTCATTTGGCGTTGTGGTATCCGTCAATCCCACGAAACCCCTCATTCCTTTGCCGAGAGCCGCCCTACATCCCTTCGCCGAACTTGTCTGCCACAAGGGCGGCCAGGGCTTCGGCCAGCGCAGCCGCCTCCGGCCCGCTGATCTCGACCTCAATAGTGGTTCCGACCGATGCTGCCAACATCAAAAGGCCCATGATCGAATCCCCGGCGGCACTCAGCCCATCCTTGTAGACGGTTGCCGTTGCGTCATGTTCCTCGACCGCCTCGACGAATTTGGCCGAGGCGCGGGCATGCAGGCCCTTGACGTTGACGATCTTCAACTCCTGGCGAATGGGGCCGCTCATTCCGGGCTGCCGTCGAAGCTGTTGATGTAGCGGCGCCCGGCCTCGGCGGCCATCTCGACGGCGCGACCCACGGGCTGGTTGCGCGATTTGGCCAGCTTGATCAGCATCGGCAGGTTCACCCCCGTCAGGATCTTGCGATTGGAGGGCCGGCAGGCGCGCAGCGACAGGTTCGAGGGCGAGCCGCCGAACATGTCCGTCACCACCACCACGCCGTCGCCCTCGTCCACCGCATCCGCCGCGTCGCAGATCTCGCGCTGGCGGCGGCTCCGATCGTCATCGGCCCCGATCGAGATCGACAACATGCCCGCCTGGCGGCCGACGACATGTTCGACAGCCTTGTGCAGCTCCCGCGCCAGGCCCCCATGTGCCACGATCACGATACCGATCAATTGGATTTATCCCAAGTTTCACAAGGGGCCCGCGGCCCCCCGTCGTTCGATCTCCCGATGTCGTTTAGACACCTGCCAACCGTCTTGTGCAAGGTGGGCGGCCAGCTTTTCGGCCATCGCGACGGATCGGTGTTGCCCTCCGGTACACCCGAAGGCGATGGAGAGATGCGCCTTTCCCTCATCGCGATAGGCGGGCAGCAGCGTTTCAACCAGCGCGGTCACCTGGGTCAGGAAGGGCGCAAAGCGCGCATCCTCGGCGATATGGGCGACCACGGCCGGGTCGCGCCCGTCGAGGCCGCGCAGGGCGGGTTCCCAATAGGGGTTGCGCAGGAACCGGCAATCCAGCACGAGGTCGGCCCCCGAGGGCAGCCCCCGCTTGTAGGAGAAGGACTGGATCGACAGCGCCAGCGCCTGTTGCCCGCCCGGTGCGAACCAGCGATGGATCTCGGCGCGCAGGTCATGCGGGCTCATGGTCGAGGTGTCGATCAACAGCCCCGCCCGCGCCCTTACCGGGGCCAGCAGGTCGCGCTCCAGTTCGATCCCCAGGATCGGGCGGTCCTCGGGCGCCAGCGGATGACGGCGCCGGGTCTCGGAATAGCGCCGCACCAGCACCTCGGGGTCACAATCGAGGTAGACCAGGTCGGTCAGGTAGGTGGGGTTTTCCGCCAGCCGGTCCACCGCCCCGATCAGCGCCTGCGCCGAATAGTCCCGGTTGCGCGTATCTGTGCCCAGCGCCAGTGGCCGGGCCAGCGGCGGGCCGTCCAGAAGGCGCGGCAGCAGGGTCAGGGGCAGGTTGTCGATCGCCTCATAGCCCAGATCCTCCAGCGCCCGGATCGCGGTCGAGCGTCCCGCGCCCGAAGGCCCGGAGACGAAGACGATGCGCATCGCCTCTTCATCTTGGCTGGATTGTGTCATCGCCTACTCCGCGCGTCCCTGGGCCAGATATTGGCAGAGCGCGGGCCCCAGACAAGGGTGCGCCCTGCCACGGATCAACGCGACGGGACCGCCGGGGGCATCCGTCACGCGCCAGGGCGGCAGGCGGTCGGGCTCCTCCCGGTCCAGATCGACCACGGCGATCAGCGCGGCACCGGCGACCGGCTCGGCCTGCAGCAGCCCGATGCCCCGCGCCTCGATCATCGCGGGCGCGGTCCGGGGCCGGTGCATCCGGTTCGCCCCGTCCAGCCACAGCCCGTCATCCGAAATGAGCCGCGCCCCCCGCGCCATCATCTCCAGCGCGAGGCTGGACTTGCCGCTGCCCGAGGCGCCGATGATCGCCAGCCCGCGATCCCCCATCGCCACCCCGGTGGCGCGCAGGTAATCGCCCTCTTCGCTGCGGTGAAGAAAGGCCGCAAGCCGGGTCCAGTCGGCGTCAGACACCCGGCCTAAAGCGGCAGGCCGACGACGAAACGCGCGCCCAGCGGGTCCGAGGTCATGTCGGCCTCGGTCGGGCGGATGTTCTCGGCCCAGATGACGCCGCCATGCGCCTCGACGATCTGCTTGGAAATCGCCAGCCCGAGGCCGGAATGGTCGCCGAACTGCTGCACCGGGCGTTCCGAATAGAAACGGTTGAACACCTTTGTCAGGGCGGTTTCCGGAATGCCCGGCCCGGTATCCTCGACCACGACCAGCACCCGGTTGTCGCGCTGCCGCGCCCAGATGCGCACGGCATCGCCGGTATCGCAGAAGGAGATCGCGTTGGTGATCAGGTTGACGAAGACCTGTGCCAGCCGCCCCTCAAGCCCCTGCACACGGATCGGTTCGGCGGGCAGGTCCGAGATGAACTCGATCCCGCGCCCGCGCGCATCCTCGGCATTGTATTCGGCCAGGTTGGTCAGCATCCGGACCAGGTCGAACTCCTCCTCCTCCTCCTTCACCAGCTCACTGTCGAGCCGCGAGGCGTTGGAGATGTCCGAGACCAGCCGGTCCAGCCGCCGCACGTCATGTTCGATGACCTCCAGGAGGCGCTTGCGCTGATCGTCGGTGCGCGCGACATGCATGGTGCCGACGGCCGATCGCAACGAGGCGAGCGGGTTCTTGATTTCATGCGCGACATCGGCGGCAAACTGTTCATTGCCGTCGATCCGGTCATAGAGTGCCGCCACCATTCCGCGTAACGCCCCCGAAAGACGCCCGATCTCGTCGGGGCGCCCCGTCAGGTCGGGAATGCGCACGCGGGTCGGGCTCATCTTGCGGGCGTTCTTGTCGCGGCCCAGTTCGGCGGCGGCGGCCAGGTCGGCCAGCGGATTGGCGATATTGGCGGCCAGCAGCAGGCTGAGCCCGATGGCGACCAGAAGCGCCACGAAGAAGATCTGCAGCACCTGTTCGCGTTCGGCGCGCACAAGCTGGTCGATCTCACCCGCCGCGGTTGCGACAGTGACGACACCGACGATGCCATTCGGCCCCTCGATCGGGGTTGCCGCGATAAAGACCGCGCCCGGATGACTGGCACTGCCGCGCAGCACGGTGACACCCTCCAGCGCCTCGCCGATCATCGCCTCGGCCATGTCCTGGGCCGACACAGGCTCACGCGTCGTGTCGGACGAGGACAGCGCGCCCGCGATGACATCCCAGAACCAGTTCAGGAAATCCGTGATCGGCTGGGTGGTGAAATTCGGGTCGGTAATGCCCTCGATGGGCGGGGCCTGTGCGGTCTCGATGCTGTCGGTGGAGGCCACAAGGCTGGCATCGGGCGCGTAGACATAGACATCCAGGCCCCGGTCCAGGCCGATCCGGCCCAGAACCTCCTCGGGGTCGATCCCGTCGCGGGTGACCAGGTTGGCCGGTGCCGTGCGCGGCAGGCTGGCCTCGAAGATGTCGGCGACAAGCTGCGCCTCGACCGCCAGCGCGCGTTCGCGTTGCAGCACCAGGCTGTCGCGGAAGGAATTGACGAAGAGGACGCCGCCCACCAGCACCACAAGGGCGATGGTGTTGAAGACCAGGATCTTGCGCGCCAGCGGCGAGCCACGCAGCGCCACGAAGCCGCGCTTGGCACGGGCATCGCGCAGCTCGGACTCGACTGCCCCCGCGGGCCGGTCCCAATCCTCGCCCAGCACGATCTCGGAGCCCTGATCGCTGCGTCTGGTCGGTTGCATGCCGATATCCGAGGCCAGTGTCATCTACTCTTCGTTATATCTGTAGCCGATACCATAGAGCGTCTCGATCGCCGAGAAATCGCCGTCAACCTCGCGCATCTTCTTGCGCAGCCGCTTGATGTGGCTGTCGATGGTGCGGTCATCGACATAGACCTGCTCGTCATAGGCCACATCCATCAGCTGATCGCGGCTTTTGACGAAACCGGGGCGCTGCGCCAGAGCCTGCAACAGCAGGAATTCCGTGACGGTCAGCGACACATCCCTGTCCTTCCACTTCACCGCGTGGCGCAGCGGGTCCATGGTCAGCTGGCCGCGGCTCATGATCTGGCTTTCCTCGGGCGCGTCGCCCGAATCCGAGGCGATCGCCTCCTGCCGCCGCAGGATGGACCGGATGCGTTCGACCAGCAGGCGCTGCGAAAACGGCTTGCGCACGTAATCGTCGGCGCCCATGCGCAGGCCCATCAACTCGTCGATCTCATCATCCTTGGAGGTCAGGAAAATGACCGGCACCGCGCTTTTCTGGCGCAACCGCTGGAGCAGGTCCATGCCGTCCATGCGCGGCATCTTGATGTCCAGAACGGCCAGTTCCGGCATCCGCCGGGTGAACGCCTCAAGCGCCGATTGTCCGTCATTGTAGGTTTCAACTTCAAAGCCTTCGGCCTCCAGTGTCATGGAGACGGAAGTCAGGATATTCCTGTCATCGTCGACAAGCGCGATCCTCGACATTGTGATGTGTCCTTATGCTGCCCGATTAGTCTTATTTTTGACTTGTTTCGGCCATTGTCCCGTTTTCGGGCTTTAGAATCAATCTCTAAGTTGCGAATCACCTCATTGGGTGTGGTCGATTTTTCCCCAAACCGGCTTAAAGGGGTCCTAACAGCGTGAAATAGGTCACACTTGGTTGCGCTAACTGTGCGTTTGCGTCCTGTTCACCGCCGAAATCGCCATGTTATAGGAAGGCTGTCGCGGGCCGGTCCGCCCCGGTTGCGCATCAGGATTAACCCACCAGACGCCGCATCTTGGCGCAGGAGCTTGCCATATGATCTCAGGACGCGTGAACCCGGCCCGGACGCTGGACACCCAGGGCATTTCGGACCTCGGGGCCGTTCACTACAACCTGCTGGAGCCCGCGCTGATCGAGGCCGCGCTGAAGGCGGGCGAAGGCACGCTCGGCCAGGGCGGTGCGTTCCTGGCCACCACCGGCAAGCATACCGGGCGCTCGCCGCGGGACAAGTTCGTGGTCCGCAGCGCCTGTGTCGAGGATACGATCTGGTGGGACAACAACGCCCCGATGGAGCCCGAGGCCTTCGACCGGCTGCACGCCGACATGCTGGCCCATATGAAGGGCGGCGAATATTTCGTGCAGGACCTCTATGGCGGCGCCGATCCCGCGCATCGGCTGGATGTGCGCATGGTGACGGAGATGGCCTGGCACGGTCTCTTCATCCGCCACCTGCTGCGCCGCCCCGCGGTCGAGGAGCTGGACAGCTTCGAGCCTGAATACACCATCATCAACTGCCCCAGCTTCCTGGCCGATCCCGCCCGCCACGGCTGCCGCTCGGAAACGGTGATCGCGCTCAATTTCGAGCGTAAGCTGATCCTGATCGGCGGCACGGCTTACGCGGGCGAGAACAAGAAATCGGTCTTCACCCTCCTCAACTACATCCTGCCCGGCAAGGGCGTGATGGCGATGCATTGCTCGGCCAACCATGCCGAGGGCGACCCCGAGGACGCGGCGGTGTTCTTCGGCCTCTCGGGCACCGGCAAGACCACGCTCTCGGCCGATCCGGCCCGCGTGCTGATCGGCGATGACGAACATGGCTGGTCGGATGACGGCATCTTCAATTTCGAGGGCGGCTGCTACGCCAAGACCATCAACCTGCGCGAGGAGGCCGAGCCCGAGATCTTCGCCACGACATCCAAATTCGGCACCGTGATCGAGAACATGATCCACGATCCGCACACGAAGGCGCTGGATTTCGACGATGACAGCCTGACCGCCAACATGCGCTGCGCCTATCCGCTGGATTATATCTCCAACGCCTCCGAGACGGCGCTTGGCGGGCACCCTCGCAACATCATCATGCTGACCTGCGACGCGTTCGGCGTGCTGCCCCCCATCGCCCGTCTGACGCCCGCGCAGGCGATGTATCACTTCCTGTCGGGCTTCACCTCCAAGGTCGCTGGCACCGAACGCGGCGTGACCGAGCCCGAGCCCACCTTCTCGACCTGTTTCGGCGCCCCCTTCATGCCGCGCCGCCCCGAGGTCTATGGCAACCTCCTGCGCGAGAAGATCGCGGCGCATGGCGCGACCTGCTGGCTGGTCAATACCGGCTGGACGGGCGGGGCCTATGGCACCGGCAGCCGGATGCCGATCCATGCGACCCGGTCGCTGCTGACGGCGGCGCTGGATGGCACGCTGAACGAGGGCGCGTTCCGCCGCGACGAGAATTTCGGCTTCGACGTGCCCACCGCCTGCCCCGGCGTGGCCGACCTGCTGCTGGACCCGCGCCGGACCTGGGACAGGCCGGACTCCTATGACCGGCAGGCCGCGAAACTGGTCTCGATGTTCGCCGAGAACTTCGCCCAATACGTGCCCTTCATCGACGATGACGTGAAGGCCGCCGCGATCAGCTGACCCAAGGCGGGCGAGACTTTTCGAAAAGTCTCGCCAGAGCCTTCGAAGGCTCCGACGCGATATCGAAATCGCGTGGACACGCTGCCTTCCTAATCCAACGGCGCGTGCAACCGCGTCTCGGGCGTGATGATGCCGCCGCGCTGGCCCACCTCCAACGATCCGTAGCGTTCGGCAAAGACCGGCGGCAACTCCCGATCACCGGGCAGCGACAGCCACAGCCGAAGCAGGTGCCGCCGATCCTTCGGGTCGGGCCAGTCCGTGAACCCGGTCCGGTCATGCAGCTGCGCGTGGTTGTAGACGAATTGCATGTCGCCCGGCTGCAACTGCATTTCGAAATGCAGCGCCGGATCGTTGGCCAGCGCATCGAACATGTCCAGCGCCGCGACATGGGTAGGCGTCAGCCGCATCGCCCCCTCGAAGCGCTGCGCAGAGTCGATATATTGCCGCTGGTAGAACACGGTCAGCTTGCCCCCATGCCAACTCAGCGGCGGGATCTCCATATAGGGCTTCGCCCCCTCCGGCACCTCGCCGCGCCGGTCGGTCGCAATGGGATCGAAGAGCCGCACCAGCAGGTCCGGGCGGCGCGCGCGCATGACATTATAGATGCTTTCGGCGCTGACCAGCAGGGATGTCCCCCCCTCCCGCGCCGTCTTTAGGCACAAAAGCCCGACCACATCGGCGCTGTCGGTGTGAAAGCTCTGCCGCGCCGAGGTCTGGTAGATGCGCGTCTTCGGATCATCGGCTTTCGCGCCGGTATCGCGGACATGGCCCAGGATATGCCCCGCCGCATTCTGTGATCTTGCCGAGCCCAGATGCGCCCCGACGCCGCAAAAGATCGTGGCGGCCATGCGCTGATCGTAGCCCGCGACAGGCAACCCGCGCAGAACCTCGACGCCGACACCATGCAGGAGTTTCTCCCGCAACGCCGCAAGATGCGCGCCGAACCGGGGCAGCGGAAACGCCGCCGCCGTGATCTCTCCCACATCGCGGCCCAGCGACAGGTAGTGCCTGGCGGCGCCCTCAAGCTCCGCGATGTCTTCAGGCGCAAGCGTCGCCAGCCAGCGCTCGGGATCGGCGGCCATCTCGGGGCCCGCCCACGCGCCGGGGCCGGTGATGCGGTCGGGCAATTCGCTCAGGTCAATGCTCATGCGCGCATCTCATGCGAAAAACGCCCGCCGCACAAGGTTGAGCCCCGCGATCAGCAGCACCATCAGCGTCATGCGCAGGAATTGCGCGCGGTCCATGCGGTCATTCATCCTCTGCCCGACCCACATGCCCAGCATGGCGGGGAGCACAAGGGTCGCCGAAAGCGGCACCGTCCCGGCGTTCAGCACGCCCGACCGCAGATGCGCCGCCAACAGCACGAGGCCGCCCAGGAAATAGACCATGCCCTGCACCCGCACATGCTCGCGCTTTTCCACGTCGAGCGAGGTCAGGTAGGCCACGGTCGGCGGCCCCCAGATCGCGGAGAACCCGCCCATCACCCCGCCGACCGCCCCGAAAAGGACGGTGGCCAGGCGGCGGCGATGCGGGGCCACGCGCAGCGGCACGCCCATCAGTTGCAGCGCCGAGTAGAGAGAGATCGGCACCCCGATCAGCGCAAAGAACAGCCATTGCGGCAGGTCCAGCACGATCTGCGCGCTGACCATCATCACCGACATGCCGATCACGATGAACGGCCAATGCCCCCGGATCGAGTTCAGCGCCCCGCCAAGCCCCTGCCGGAACGCCTGCCAGCAATTGGCGACCACGGCGGGCAGGATCAAACCGGCCAGCGCGACCTCGGGCGGCAGGATCGCGCCCAGCCCCGACATCATGATCAGCGGCAGCGCAAAGCCGACCGCGCCCTTGACGAAACCGCCCAGGAAGGTGATGGCCAGCGCCAGCGCGAAGACCGGGACCGGGACCAGATCGAACATTGCGCAGCTCTCCGGAATTTGCCGCTGATACCGCTCCAGCCCTACCGTGTCCGCCCCGCGCCCGCACCCCCTTTTCGCGGGGGGCAAGACTGGTGCGGATTCGGGCGAATGTGCCGCGGGGGGTGTACAGGGGGTGCATCGGGGGGTGTACGGGGGGTGACATGGGCAAATGGCGGTCATGACGCAGATCACAACGCGACATTTTTGATCCGAAACAGGCCCTCTTTCGAATTAATCTTGCGCTGCACCTGCGAAAGGATTATCCCGGCCCAAAGCCCGAGAGACGGAGTTGCCCGATGCCCCATGACGGAGCCCCCATGCCCGAAACCGCCCCCGCCGCCCTTCTGGATGACCTGCTGCGCCTCACCGGCGCCGCGATCCGCCCGCTCGAGGATCTGCTGACGCTGGCCACCGCCCGTGTGCGTGAGGCGGTCAGCACAGAGGGGCGCGTTTCCGCCGCAAAACTTGAGGAAAACCAATGCGCCGCGCATGGGCTGGCCTGGCTTGCCACTTACGTAGAGGCGCTGCGCCAGATGCAGGCCTGGGCCGGGAAACTGACCGCCGAGGACCAGTTCGGCGAGATGGAGGCCCTGCTGCACCAGATCGCCTTCGGCGAGTATCTGTGGCAGATCTATGGCGGTATTCCGATGAGCCAGGGCGAAATTCTGCGCCTGCAAGATATCGGCCTGACCCAGGACGACCAGCGCGCGATGATGACGCCCGAGATCATGACGCTGACCCAGGCCGGAAACACGCAAGCAGCGCGCACAGAACTGGTAAATCTCATGCAAAATCAACCCGGTGCCGCCACCTACGGCGCGACCGGCCTGGACGACGAGCTTGAGATGATCCGCGATCAGTTCCTGCGTTTCTCCCGCGAGAAAGTGGACCCCCACGCCCATGACTGGCACCTCAAGGATGAGCTCATCCCGATGGAGATCATCGAGGAACTGGCCGATATGGGTGTCTTCGGCCTGACCATCCCCGAGGAGTTTGGCGGCTTCGGCCTGTCCAAGGCGTCAATGGTCGTGGTGTCGGAAGAGCTCAGCCGCGGCTATATCGGCGTCGGTTCCCTCGGCACCCGGTCCGAGATCGCGGCGGAACTGATCCTCTGCGGCGGCACAGAAGAACAGAAAAATCAGTGGCTTCCCAAGATCGCCAGCGCCGAGATCCTGCCCACGGCCGTCTTCACCGAACCCAACACGGGCTCGGACCTCGGCAGCCTGCGCACCCGCGCCGTCAAGACCGATGACGGATGGGAGGTGACCGGCAACAAGACCTGGATCACCCATGCCGCGCGCACCCATGTGATGACGCTTCTGGCGCGCACCGATCCCGACACGACCGACCATCGCGGCCTCTCGATGTTCCTCGCCGAAAAAACCCCCGGCAGTGACGCCGACCCCTTCCCGACCCCCGGCATGACCGGCGGCGAAATCGAGGTTCTCGGCTATCGCGGCATGAAGGAATACGAGCTTGGCTTCGACGGTTTCAAGGTCGCCGATGGCAACCTTCTGGGCGGCGAGACCGGACAGGGCTTCAAGCAATTGATGCAGACCTTCGAGTCCGCCCGCATCCAGACCGCCGCCCGCGCCATCGGCGTCGCCCAATGCGCGCTGGACATCGCCATGCAATACGCGCTGGACCGCAAGCAATTCGGCAAACCGCTGATCGCCTTCCCCCGCGTCTCGGGCAAGCTGGCAATGATGGCGGTCGAGATCATGGTGGCCCGCCAGTTGACCTATTTCTCGGCCTGGCAGAAGGACCATGACAAGCGTTGCGATCTCGAGGCCGGGATGGCCAAGCTCTTGGGCGCGCGCGTGGCCTGGGCCGCCGCCGATAACGGGTTGCAGATCCATGGCGGCAACGGATTCGCGCTGGAATACAAGATCTCCCGCGTGCTCTGCGACGCCCGTATCCTCAACATCTTCGAGGGTGCCGCCGAGATCCAGGCCCAGGTAATCGCGAGAAGGCTATTGGGCTGAGCCACGCGCGAAAGCCTCCAGTGGAGGGTTTCGGACCGGCGGCACGCCGAGATCCAGGCCCCGGGTGATCGCGTGGTGATCGCGTGGCGATTGTTGGGATCACCCGGACACGAAAACGCCCGGCATCCGGTGCCGGGCATGTCCATGTTCGATCCGTCGGAACGCATCAGCAGGGGCGGATGTCCACCCCGCCATCGGCCCGCTTGTAGGCGCATTCGCCGGTCTGGCTGTTGCGCGCGACCTCTGCACCAATGGCGGCACCGGCCAGCGACAGGCCAATGGCCCACCCGGCATTGGTGTCGAGCAGTTCGGACAGCAGGAAGCCGCCCGCCGCCCCGACACCCGCGCCCGTGTAGATCTGTTGCTCGCTGGTGGTGCAGGACGCACCGGCCAGCGCAATGACGCAGGCAGAAATTGCCAGATATTTCTTCATGTCAAACTCCTTCCCATGATGGACAGGTTCTTCGGGTCACGAGGTCAGTCTAACAGCCAACGCCCATATGTCCTGAATTGTTCCCGTCCCCCCTTGCGCGTGGCGGGACCTTGCCGCATCGGGGACGCCACCAGCCTGGCGCTCCCGGAACGGATGGCGCTGGCCGAGGTCTCCGGGGCCCCTCCTGCCGGCCTGCGCTCACACCCCGCGCTGACGCGCCAGCAGGTCCACGAACCGGGCGCGCGCGGCGGGCAAACTGCGATCGCCCAGGGCCGGGGCCAGGTGATCCGCCAGGAAATGCCCAGTAACCTGCAATCCGCCCAGGACATCCCCGCCCTCGCCACCGCCCGGCCGCAGGCTGTCGGGCAAGGGCAGAAGCCGGTCGGCCCACTCGCCCGCCGCCTCCGGGTGCACCGCCCGACCCGTGCGCGGCGAGATATAGGCCAGCCCGTCGCGCCGCCCGGTCAGGGCGCATCGGGAAAGGTCGAGGCCAAAGCCCATCTCATCGAGCAGGGCCAGTTCCCACCGCAGATAGGCCCTTGCCCACCCGTCGGCCCCAAGCGCATCCAGCAACGCGACCGACCGGTCATAGAGCGCCGCATGGGCCTCGCGCTCGGGCAAGGTAAAGCTCAACAGGGCGCAGACCGCGCTCAAGCCCGCCAGCGCAAGCCGATCCTCCAGGACACTGGCCGCCCGCGCCGCCACGGGCTCCACGCCGAACGCGCCGAGGTGATCCTCCAGCCGCGCCCGCCAGGTCAGGTCCAGTTGCGCGCCGGGTTGCAGAACGGGCCCCATCCGCCGCCCCGCCCCGCCGCGCACGACGCCCGCGTGACGGCCATGGGCGCGGGTAAACACCTCGATGATCGCAGCGTTCTCGCCGTGCCGCCGCACCGCCAGCAAGACGCCGTTTTCACGCCATTCCATGACCTGCCATCTCCTGCGCCCTGCCCATCTTCTTGGTCCAAATACTCCAATCCGACCAACCGGAACAGCGATACTGACCAGGATGATCACAGACACCGCGCCCGTCAGGGCGCGCGGATCGACGCGTCAGCGGCGACACCGCTCTCAACTCAACCCCGGCTCATCCAGCAGATCCCGCCCGGCCCGGTCCTCGACCTCGATCACCCAGAGGTCGGGATCGAAGGCCCGCTGCCGCGCCACCGAGGCATCCACCTCGGCCTCATCGCCCGCCGCCAGTTCCACCCAGGCCCGTTCGCCGCTCATCAGGTCGAAACTGCGCTGCATCAGCCGCGCCTGCCCGTCCAGCGTACTGACCTTGATCAGAACCGCGCCGCCAGTGTCATCGCCATGCGCCACCACGAAGCCCGGAATATCGGCCAGTCGCAGCCGCGTCAGGTAGGCCTTGACCCAGAACTCGGCGGTCAGGCGCATGGCTCAGCCACCGTCGCGGATGTCGAGGCCCATCTCCGAATAGCGCTCGGCCTCGTCCAGCCAGCCGGGGCGGACCTTCACCTGCAGGAAGAGATGTACCTTGTGGCCCAGGAACCCCTCCAGCTCCTCGCGCGCGGCGCGGCCCACGGCCTTGATCGTCTCGCCCTTGCGGCCAAGCAAGATGCCCTTGTGGCCGTCGCGGATGACATAGACGATCTGGTCGATCTTGACCGACCCGTCCTTGCGTTCTTCCCAGCCTTCCGTCTCGACCGTCAACTGGTAGGGAAGCTCCTGGTGCAGCCGCAAGAGCAGCTTTTCGCGGGTAATCTCGGCGGCGATCATGCGCATCGGCAGGTCGGCGATCTGGTCCTCGGGGTAGAGCCAGGGCCCCTGCGGCACCGCGCCCGCCAGCCAGGCGCGCAGGTCGTCCACCCCATGCCCCTTCTCGGCCGAGATCAGGAAGGTCTCCTCGAAGGTGAAACGCTCGTTCATCGCTTGCGTCAGCTTCAGCAGCACTTCGGCCTGCACCCGGTCGATCTTGTTGATGGCCAGCGCCACGCGCGATCCTTGCGCGCGCTCCTTCAGCCCCTCCAGGATGGCCTCGACCCCTTCGGTGACGCCGCGATGCGCCTCGATCAGAAGCACGACCACATCGGCATCCGCCGCCCCCGACCAGGCCGCCGCCACCATCGCCCGGTCCAGCCTGCGGCGCGGCCGGAAGAGGCCCGGCGTGTCGACAAAGACGATCTGGCTCTCGCCCTCGATCGCAACGCCGCGAATGCGGGCGCGGGTGGTCTGCACCTTGTGGGTCACGATCGAGACCTTGGCCCCCACCATCCGGTTGAGAAGCGTGGATTTGCCCGCATTGGGCTCACCGATCAGGGCGACAAAGCCCGCGCGTGTGGTCATCCGATCATCCAGTCTTTCAAGGCGTCCGCGGCCATAGCCTATTTCGGGTCCGCTGGCTAGGCGTGGTATCTTTGAACGACACCGGCCCGTCGGCCGACCCATGGATGCCGCAGGTCCCGGCACCCTCGAACCCAGGTTATCCCATGCCACACGCCCTTCGCCACCTATTCACCAGCGCCGCCCTGGTCGCGTTCATGGCCCTCGGCTCAACGCTGACGGCCAGCGCCCAATCCGCCGACGACCCCGCGCGCCGGGCGCTGATTGCGCGCGCAACCGAAATGGCGATCGCCATTCAGCATGACGACTACAGGCAGCGGCTCCTGCTTGCCTTCATGCACTCCCTGCCTCGTGCGGGGGCCCAAACCGAGGCCGAAGCCCTCGCCCGGTTGCAACCCGATCCGGAGGTCCGGGCCCGGATGCTGACGGAACTGGCCGGGTCGGCGGCGGGGACCGGTGACGTCACACTCGCAACGCGTCTCGCCAACGAAGTGGCGGGTCAGTTGGACAGCACAGGCGACCCCGTCGCACATGCTCCGCTCCGCGCCGCTCTCGCCACGGTGTTTGCACAAATCGGAGCATCCGATCGGGCGCTGAACATGGCACTCGCGATCCCCGGCGCCGAGGCTCGCGTTGAGACCCTGAACGACATGGCCCCCTACCTGGCCGATCCGGACCGGTTCAGGGCCGCCCTGGCCGCGTTGCTGCAACTGCGCGACGACCCGACTCTCACCGCGCCCCTGTCCGTCGAAGGGTTCGTGGTTACGCTGGTGCAGGCCGGTCAGGTCGACGCGGCGATTGACCTGCTGGGACCACCCGGCAACAGCGAGCCGAGCCTGAATACCGTCATCGCGCTGGCCGAGGCACTCATCGAACGCGGCCAGACAGATGCCGCCCTGGACCTGCGGCAGCGTCTCGGCACCGCGTATCTGCGCGATATCGCCACGCTGCGCCTGCTGCCCGCACTGGCCGAGGCAGGCGAAGGCGATCGCGCCGCGCAGCTGGCGGAGGGCATTATCGCCGAGATGGAAACCGCCGAGATCACGGTGGATACGATCGCAAGACTGCTCTGGCTGGTCGATGTCCTGCCCCATCTCGGGCTGGAGGCCGCAATGGACGGGTTACAGGCCATCGCGGTTCTGTCCACGGACATGAAACATGCCGGGTTGCTGGCCGATATCGCCGCCGAAATGGACCTGTTGGGTCGGGAACGGCTGGCGCTTGCCACTTTCAGCACGGCCCTGCGGCTGGCCGCCGAAAGCGACACGCTGGCCTTGCAGTCGCAAGCATTGGTCACGATCTCACGCGGACTGCGGCGCGCCGGGCGAGACATCACCGCCGATGAATTCCTAGCAAACGCTCTGAGTCTGGCACAGCAGTCCCGCCACCCCCTCGGCGACGGTTCGTCACTGGTCTACATTGCGCGCGCCCAGTTCCAGGCCGGCCGACCGTCCGAAGCGCTGGCAACCTTGTCGGCCGCCCTGACCGCCGCCGAGCAGTATACCAGCCTGGGCCAGTTCGTCATCCTGCGCGACGCACTCCAGGCCCTCGCGGACGCGACCTAATAACCAGCTTCCTGCAAGCCCCGTCAGCGGCAAATATCTTCAAGAAGATTTTTCGGCCGCGAGCCGGTCCAGCAGCGCCCGCGCCGCCGCCTGTTCCGCCTGCCGCTTGGACCGCGCCTCGGACCGTGCCGCCGCGCCCGATTGCATCCGTGCCTCGACCGTGAAGACCGGCGCGTGATCGGGGCCCGAGCGGCCCAGCTCGGCATAGACCGGCGGGCTCTCGCCGCGCGCCTGCGCCCATTCCTGCAAGGCTGTCTTGGCGTCGCGCGCGTCGTCCTCGACCTTGGCGATGCGCTCGCCCCAGAGGCGCAGGATCACCCCGCGCGCGTCCTCATATCCTCCATCGCGATAGACGGCGGCAATCACCGCCTCCATCGCGTCGCCAAGCAGCGCCTCCTTGCGCCGCCCGCCTGTCTTCATCTCGGATTTGCCCAGCTTCAGCACCGCGCCCAGGTCGATCTGGCGGGCGACATCGGCGCAGGTCTCCTTGCGCACCAGCGCGTTGAAGCGCGGCGCCAGCCGCCCCTCGGGCGCGGTGGGGTCATGCGCCAGCACGGCCTCGGCCATCACCAGGCCCAACACCCGGTCGCCCAGGAACTCCAGCCGCTGATTGTCGGGCCGCGTCTCGGACGACAGCGAGCCATGCGTCAGCGCCCGGATCAGCAATTCAGGGTCTTTGAACCCGTATCCCAACCGGTCGCAAAAGGCGCGGATATCGGCGGAAAGCTTCACTCCACCGCCCGGAAGAACCGATCGCCGCGCCAGGTCCAGAAATAGACCATGCGTTCGCCCGCCGAGGAGAACATAATCCGGTCGGCGCGCCCGATGATGTTCTCGTAAGGCACGAAACCCACCCCGCCCCGCGTGCGCGGCACCCGGCTGTCGGAGGAATTGTCGCGATTGTCGCCCATCACGAAATACTGGCCCTCGGGCACGACAAAGACGGCGGTGTTGTCGTTCTGCAGGCCATCGCCCGCATTCAGCACCGAATGCTCCACTCCGCCGGGCAGGGTCTCGGTAAAGCGCTCATGCTCACATTCGCCGCCAAGCCCCACGGGCCGGTTGGAACAAAGCGGCAGATTGCGCTGCGGACCCTGGTAATCGTAGACCTCGACGAAGGGTTCCTCGGGCTCCAGCGTCGCCGCCTGGCCATTGACGTAGAGCACGCCGTTGCGCATCTGGATGGAATCGCCCGGCAGGCCCACGACGCGCTTGATGAAGTCGGTGTTCTGGGTGGGGTGGCGGAACACGATCACGTCGCCGCGTTCGGGCTCGGCGCCCCAGATGCGGCCCGAGAAGGGGCACATCGCGAAGGGGCAGGAATAGCGCGAATAGCCATAGGCCATCTTGTTGACGAAGAGGAAATCGCCGATCAGCAGCGTGTCCTTCATCGAGCCCGACGGGATCCAGAAGGGTTGAAAGAAAAGCGTGCGGAACACCCCCGCGATCAGAAGCGCATAGACCACCGTTTTCACGGTTTCCCAGATGCCGTCCTTCTTCTTGGCTGCTGCTGCCATGTCATCCTGCCTTTATCATGCGCCTTGAGGGGTTCGACATGCTACCTGCCGCGCGCGGAGTCAAGCGAGCGACCGGCCCGGAGGCGTCGGCGGCAGCGGCTGCCACCCCGTCCCCTCGGGCATGGCGTAGATCACCACGAAGGCCTGCGCCCAGGGGTGGTCATCGGTCAGGCTGACATGGATCACGGCCTCCATCCCCTCGGGCGTCATCTCGGCCAGCCTCTCGCGCGCCCACCCCGTCACATTCATGACCGGCTGGCCGGTGCGCAGATTGGTCACGGCCATGTCCTTCCAGGCGATTCCCATCCGCAGCCCGGTGCCAAGCGCCTTGGAGCACGCCTCCTTCGCCGCCCATCGCTTGGCATAGCTGGCGGCGGGGGCCTGCGTGCGCGCGGCGCGGGCCTGTTCGCGGTCGGTAAAGACGCGGTTGCGAAAGCGGTCGCCGAAACGCGCCAGAGTGCCCTCGATGCGCTCGATATTGGCCAGGTCGGTGCCGATGCCCAGGATCATTTCGTTCCCGCCGGAGCAAGAAGCGGTTCGAGCGTATCGGTCACGACCGCGCTTGCCGTGACAGTGCCCGCCGCCTGATTGACGGTCAGGCTCAGCTCCACCAGACGAAAATCCGTCCCGTCGAACACCTGTGCCGGAAGCGTAACGACCAACCCGACCGACGGATCATACTCCGCCGTGACACGGTCCATCCACAGGCCCGCATAGCCGAGGGTGCCCCGCGACGAGATCAGCGTGCAGGCGGGGAAAGGCTCATCGCCTGCCGGATGCGTCACCATCAGGTGAAACGCCGCCGCCGCCGGTTCCCCCACATCCAGCGCGATCAGCCGGATATCGCCGTTGGCAAAATGGCGGATGGTTTCCTCATAGGGCGGGTAGATGTTGCGGGCATTGGCCTCGAAGGTGTCGCAATCACGGGTGGATTGCGCGCTGGCGGGCGCTGCCGTGAGGGCCGTGCAAAGGCCAAGAACCAGAGCAAGGTTTTTCATTCGACCACCTTCCATCGTGCCACGCGTCCCGGCGCGGCCTATTTCGTCTCTTCCCTGTCCGGCGCTGCCGGATCCACAGGGGCCTCATAGGCGGCCTGAACCGTGCCCGCGCCCGGATCGACGCCCAGGTAAAGCGTGCGTGCGACCAGCATATCGCCGCCAAGAACCTCGTCGACCGGCAGGTTGATCACCGTGATCCCTGCATCTTCCGACGCCGCGATCTCGCCCGTCCGCATCCCGAAGAACCCCTCGCCCTCGCGCGCCGAGACCAGGGCGCAGTCCGTCACCGCGCCATCCTCGCGCCGGATCGTGACCATCAAGTGATAGGCGCCCCGGTTCATCATGCCCGAGCCGCGCGCGTCCGGCCCTTCGTCCAGCGCCGTGACACGGATCGCGCCGCCTGCAAAATCGCGGATCGTCGCCTCGAACGGCGCATAGACATGCTGCGCCCCCGCCGCAGGGCCATCGCAATCGCCCACCACCTGCGCCGCCGCCGGACCAGCGGCGAGGAGCACCGCGAGGAGCAGCGCCGCCTTCACGCCCGCGCCTCTGCGATGATGCGCTGCATTTCCGTCATCGCGGGGGCAAGCCCCCGGAAGATCGCCTCGCCGATCAGGAAATGCCCGATATTGAGCTCCCGCACCTCGGGAAACGCCGCGACCGGCGCGACCGTGTCATAGGTCAGCCCGTGACCGGCATGGACCTCTAGGCCCAGGGAATGGGCGAAAGCGGACATCTCGCGCAGGGCCTGCAATTCGCGGTTCCGGTCGTCCAGCCGCCCCTCGTGATGGGCGTCGCAATAGGCGCCGGTATGCAGTTCGATCACCTCCGCGCCGATCCGGTGGGCGGCCTCGATCTGGGCGCGCGCGGCGGCGATGAAGATGGACACCCGGCAACCGGCCTCGCGCAGGGGCGCGATGAAATGCGCCAGCCTGTTTTCCTCGCGCGCGACCTCCAACCCCCCCTCGGTCGTCCGCTCCTCGCGCTTTTCCGGCACGATGCAGACGGCGTGCGGCCTGTGGCGCAGGGCAATCGCCTGCATCTCTTCGGTGGCGGCCATCTCGAAATTCAGCGGCACCCGCAGCGCCGAGATCAGCCGGTCGATATCCTCGTCCGAGATATGGCGCCGGTCCTCGCGCAGATGCGCGGTGATGCCGTCGGCCCCGGCCTCCTCGGCCAGAAGCGCGGCGCGCACCGGGTCGGGCGTGTCCCCGCCACGCGCGTTGCGCACTGTGGCGACATGGTCGATATTCACCCCGAGCCGGGGAAGTTGGGTCATGAAGCACGCTCCCTTTTCATGACGGGGGGCGCGCGTCGCCCCCCCGTTCCGCCTGCGCCTGCGCCTGCGCCTGCGCCTTGAGTTTCTCTACCTTCGCGCGCAGCTTGGCAATACGGCGCTGCTGATAGGCCCGGATCACCGGCACCGACAGGTAGTAGCAGATCAGCCCGCTGATGATGCCGGGGATGATCGAGCCGATCATGAAGGGGAAGAACACCGCGTCGTAGAAGGCGTATAATTCGTCCCAATTCGCCTCGCCGCCGACAAAGATCGTCAGGACGTTGTGTTGCAGATCGCTCCACGCGCCCGCAAAGGCCTGGCCCAAACCCTGCCCGATCCGGCCCCCGGTGCCCGGCCCCCCCAGCAGGAAATGCCCCGTTTCGAGCGAGATCAGTGCGATCGGCACATAGGTCAGCGGGTTGCCGATGAAGGTGGACAGGAGGGCCGCCAGGATATTGCCGCGCATCAGGCGGGCCAGGATCGCGGCCAGGACGAAATGCAGGCCGTAGAAGGGCGTGAACACGACGAAGGCCCCGGCAAAGACCCCCCGCGCGATGCTTTCGGGCGTGCCCGGAAGGCGGTGCAGCCGGTGGCGGATATAGCGGATCGCCCGTCCCCACCCGCCGCGCGGGTAGACCCAATGCTTGAGCACCTCCGGCAAGGGGCGTGCGTCTCGGCGTTTGAACACCATGGGGTGTCCGCCCTCCAAATCCTCTTGGCCCGCCTGTCAGGGGCGCCGGTCCAGATCCCGGAACCGCTCCAGCGTGGCAACATCACTATCGGCCTCGACGGCCATCATCACGGCGAACAGGTGTTCGGCGTCCCGCACCTCTATATCGACAAGCAGGCGGAAAAAGTCCGGTTTTCTGTCAATGAAGTGCAGGTCCGAGATATTGGCGTTCTGCTCGCCGATCAATGTGCAGATACGTCCCAGCACACCCTTATCATTGCTCATGGTGATATTGATCGTGACATTATGCACTGCGGCATGGCGGCCTTCGGTCCAGTGCACGTCGATCCAGTCATCGGCCATCGCGTCCAGATCGGCCAGCGCGGGGCAATCGATGGCATGCAGGATCGGCCCGCGCCCCTTGTAGGGAACGCCGACGATGCGTTCGCCGGGCACCGGCTGGCAGCATTGCGCACGGTTGACCTCGGCCCCGCCCGGCAGGCCGATGACGGCGCGTTTCACGCCCTCCTCCTCGTCGCGGGCGCGCACCAGTTCGGGGTAGAGCGTGGCGACAACCTCGCGCGCGGAAATCTCGGTCGCCCCGATCCGCGCCAGAAGCTCGTCGCCATCGGGCAGGCTCATCGTCCGGGCCGCGGTCTTCAGCGCCTTCTCGGTGGCCTTCTTGCCGACATGCTCGAACGCCACGCGCGCCAGTTCCTGCCCCAGGCGAATATAGCGCCCCCGGTCCTCTTCGCGCAGCAGGCGCCGGATCGCGGCCTTGGCGCGGCCTGTGGCGACAATGTCGATCCAGGTGGCCTGCGGGCTCTGCCCCTCGGCGGTGATGATCTCGACCGACTGGCCGTTCTTCAGCCGGGTCCAGAGCGGCACGCGGATGCCATCGACCTTGGCACCCACGCAGCTATGGCCGATGCGGGTGTGGATCGCATAGGCGAAATCCAGCGGCGTCGCGCCCTTGGGCAGCTTGACCACATCGCCCTTGGGGGTGAAGCAGAAGACCTGGTCGGCATACATCTCCATCTTGACGTGTTCGAGGAACTCGTCGTGATCCTCGGCCATCTCGAAGCGTTCGCTGAGGCTGGCCAGCCATTTCGCCGGATCGACCGCAAACGGGTTCACCGCCCGCACGCCATCCTTGTAGGACCAATGCGCCGCGACGCCGCTTTCGGCGACCTCGTGCATCTGGCGGGTGCGGATCTGCACCTCGACCCGCTTGCCGTCGCGCCCCGACACCGTGGTGTGGATCGAGCGGTAGCCGTTGGTCTTGGGCTGGCTGATATAGTCCTTGAACCGCCCCGGCACCGAGCGCCAGCGCTGGTGGATCGCGCCAAGCACGCGGTAGCAATCATCCTCGGTATCGGTGATGACGCGGAATCCGTAGATGTCCGAAAGGCGCGAGAACGCCATCTCCTTCTGCTGCATCTTGCGCCAGATCGAGAACGGCTTTTTCGCGCGGCCAAAGACCTGGCCGGTGACGCCGTGTTTCTCCATCACCGCCTCGATATCGTCGGTGATCTTGGGGATCACATCGCCCGATTCCTTCTGCAGCACCACGAACCGGCGCATGATCGACTTGCGCGCATCGGGGTTGAGCACGGAAAACGCCAGGTCCTCCAGCTCGTCCCGCATCCACTGCATCCCCATGCGGCCCGCCAGCGGCGCATAGATATCCATCGTCTCATGCGCCTTCTGGGCCTGCTTGTCCTGGCGCATGTGCCGGATGGTGCGCATGTTGTGCAGCCGGTCGGCCAGCTTGACCAGGATCACCCGCAGATCCTTGGACATCGCCATGAAGAGCTTGCGGAAATTCTCGGCCTGCTTGGTCTCGCGGCTGCTGAGTTCCAGGTTGGTCAGCTTGGTGACGCCATCGACCAGTTCCGCCACGTCATGGCCAAAGAGCTTTTCGACCTCGGAATAGGTGCCCTTGGTATCCTCGATCGTGTCATGCAGCAGGGCCGTGGCAATGGTCGCGTCATCCAGCCGCTGTTCGGTCAGGATCGCGGCCACCGCGACGGGATGCGTGAAATAGGGCTCGCCCGAGGCGCGGGTCTGGCCCTCATGCATCCTGTCGGCATAGGCATAGGCCCCGCGCAGCAGGGCCTCGTTGCATTTCGGGTTGTAGTTGCGCACCAGGCTCAGCAGGTCGTCGACATCAATCATGACGGGCCTGCCCCCGGTTCAGAGGCTCAACGCTGGCCTTGCGCTTCCATCAGCTGGCGCAGCATCTGCTCTTCGGACATGTCGTCCTTGACCGGACGGTCGGCCTCGACGCCCTGCAAAAGCGCCATCGCATCCTCTTCCGGCTCATCGACCTCGATCTGGGTCTGGTTCGATTCGATCAGGCGTTCGCGCAGGTCATCGGCCTGCTGCGTTTCCTCGGCGATCTCGCGCAGGGAGACGACGGGGTTCTTGTCATTGTCGCGGTCCACGGTCAGGGGCGAGCCTGCCGAGATCTCGCGCGCGCGATGGGCGGCGAGCATCACCAGTTCGAACCGGTTCGGAACCTTGTCAACGCAATCTTCAACCGTCACGCGGGCCATATGATATCTCCGAGGTTTGGATGCTTCCAGAAACGCAAGCCCTGTATCTATCCACCGCAAAGGGGATTGACAAGGCCCTTCCTGCCCCGAAAGCGGTGCGGCGATCCGCGAAAATTCGCCGCAATTGCGGGGCGTGCACCGGCGCCGTCGCCCGGCCTTGTCGTCGCTTAAGTCATGCCTGTGGCGGGGTTTTCCGGAAATCTTGCCATCGCAGCCGAATTTGACGCTACGGCAATCAGCGGATTTTGATCAGATTTCTCCGGGCCGGGGCGTTGCAAACTGACTTCGAGACCTTATTATCATGGGCATTGTCGGTCGTGGTTATTTTGCCATTCGATTTCAGATTCACGGGAATTGCGGCTGACGCCATTACACTCACGGGACGGATATCATGTTTTATCGCGACGAAAGGCTGGCGTTGTTCATCGACGGCTCCAACCTCTACGCGGCCGCCAAGGCGCTGGCCTTCGACATCGACTACAAGCTTCTGCGCAAGGAGTTCATGCAGCGCGGCAAGTTGCTGCGCGCCTTCTACTACACGGCCCTGCTGGAGAATGACGACTATTCGCCGATTCGCCCGCTGGTCGATTGGCTGCACTATAACGGCTTCACCATGGTCACCAAGCCGGCCAAGGAATTCATCGACAGCCAGGGCCGCCGCAAGGTCAAGGGCAACATGGATATCGAGCTGGCCGTCGACGCGATGGAGATCGCGCCGCATGTCGACCATATCGTGCTGTTCTCGGGCGACGGCGATTTCCGGCCGCTGGTCGAGGCGCTGCAACGCAAGGGCGTGCGCGTCTCGGTGGTCTCAACCATCCGCAGCCAGCCGCCGATGATCGCCGACGACCTGCGCCGCCAGGCCGACAATTTCATCGAGCTGGACGAGTTGAAGGACGTGGTGGGCAGGCCCCCCCGCGAACCGCGCGTCACCGACCGCGCCGATTACGAGACCGAGGACAACTGAGCCTCGCTCAGCCCGACGGCTCACGGCGGAACAGGCTGTATTGAAACCGTTGCTCGGCCCCGGTCGGGGTGACATGGGTGAACCGGCCCGCCCCGTCGGGCCGGAACGCCCCCGGCACGAGGTCCGCCAAGGTCTCGGCCATCTCCTCGGGCGCATAGCGGCGCACCGGCAGGCCGGAACAGCTTTCCGGCCCGTCCTCGGCAAAACTCATCACGATCGCATGGCCGCCGGGGCGCAACGCCTCGGCCATCGCCGCCAGGTAGGCCCGCTGCCCGCCCGCGTCGGTCAGGAAATGAAACACCGCCCGGTCGTGCCAAAGATCATAGCGGCGTGGTGGGGTCCAGGCCGTGATATCGGCGGCAATCCACGCGACCTGCGCCGCCTGCCCGCCCATCCGCTCCTGTGCCTTGGCCAGTGCCGTCGTCGATATATCAAGCACGCTGACATCGACATAGCCCCGCGCCAGCAGGCAATCGGCCAGCCGGGACGCCCCGCCGCCGATGTCGATCACACCCGCATCCGGGCCGACCCGTTCCGTGATCAGGTCAAGCGACAGGTCGGGGCGGGCCTCGAACCAGCTCAACTCCTCGGGGCGGGTGCCGTCATAGCGGTCCTCCCAATGCGTCTGCCCGCCAGTCCTGCGATGTCCCGCCATGCAACTCTTCCTTCTCTTCCCCATCGGGCCAGATCGTCCGCGTCGGTCTGATCGTGACCCTCGATCACCTCCTCGGGCCAGATGCTCTCGATATAGGATGGAACGCGCCCAATCCCAAATTCGCATCTCCGGTCCCTCTTGCAATTCCTGTTCCGTCCCGCCCCCCCCCCGGCACGGGTGGGTCACCTGACAGCTTCGTGATCGCCGCCTCTGGACGTGGGGCCATCGCTCGCATAACTCGGGGGCAGACAGGAGAGACGCCATGAAACCGCCCCTCACCCTCTACCTCGCCGCCCCGCGCGGCTTCTGCGCCGGTGTCGACCGCGCCATCAAGATCGTCGAAATGGCGCTCGCGAAATGGGGCGCGCCGGTCTATGTGCGCCACGAGATCGTGCATAACAAGTTCGTCGTCGACGACCTGCGCGGCAAGGGCGCCATCTTTGTCGAACGGCTCGCCGATTGCCCTGATGACCGGCCCGTCATCTTCTCGGCGCATGGCGTGGCCAAATCGGTCCCGGCCGCGGCCGAGGCGCGCAACATGGTCTATGTCGATGCCACCTGCCCGCTGGTCTCCAAGGTCCATATCGAGGCCGAACGCCACCACGCGAACGGCCTGCAGATGGTGATGATCGGCCATGCCGGCCACCCCGAGACCGTCGGGACCATGGGCCAATTGCCCGAAGGCGAGGTGCTGCTGGTCGAAACCGCCGAGGATGTGGCCCGCCTCACTCCGCGCGACCCCGGGAAACTGGCCTTCATCACCCAGACCACCCTCAGCGTCGATGACACGGCGGAAATCGTGGCCGCCCTGCAGGCGAAATTCCCCACCATCATCGGCCCGCACAAGGAAGACATCTGCTACGCCACCACCAACCGGCAGGCGGCAGTGAAGGCCATTGCCCCCAAGGCCGATGCGATCCTGGTCGTGGGCGCGCCCAACTCGTCCAATTCGCGCCGCCTGGTCGAGGTCGGGGCCAAGGCAGGCTGCGGTTATTCCCAACTGGTGCAGCGGGCCGAAAACATCGACTGGCGCGCGCTTGAGGGGATCACGGCGCTTGGTGTCACCGCCGGAGCCTCAGCCCCCGAAGTGTTGGTCAATGAAGTCATCGAGGCCTGCCGCGCCCGGTTCGATGTGACCCTTGAATATGTCGAAACGGCGGTCGAGAACGTGGAATTCAAGGTGCCCCGCGTGCTGCGCGAACCGGCCTGAGCGCGGGGCCGCACACCGCGACCCAACCGCCGCGGCCTGCCTTCCAGCCGATCCGCCGGATCACCTGACAGATCACCCCCCCCTCTTTTTCGTCCAAGTACCTGTCTCCGCCGCGACGGCGCAGGGTCGCCCTGGACATCGTGGCACCGCCGCCTGCGTCCAGTCCATGGCAATGCGGCCCGACGACGGCTCCCGGCAGGGGGCCCGAGCCGGACCGCCACCACGTTGCGTCGAGAACGCTGGCGCTTGCCTCGGGCGGCAAAGTCCACGATGCTTTGCCTGTCACACGCGGCAAAGGCCCCTGCCCCATGATCTCCGCCCAGTTCCCAATCGTCGCCCTGATCCCGGCGCGCGACCTGGCGAAACGGACCGGCATGGCCCACCTGCCCGGGCTGGCTACCGGAGCCTTGCGCCCGGGCGGCGCATCCGCCGTCACCCTGCGCAAGACCCGTGATCCCGGCCCCCGCATCGCAATCCGCCCCGCGATGGAGCGCGCCTGACATGGCCGATCGCGAAACGCTCGACGTCTATGCCGCCCGCGCGGCGGAATATAACAAGATCCCGCCCTCGAATACCCAGGACGCGGCGCTGGCGGGCTTTCTCGCCCGGCTTGCCCCCGGGGCCCATATCCTCGATCTCGGCTGCGGGCCGGGGCTGCACGCAGGCCAGATGATGGCCGAGGGTTTCACCGTCACCGCCCATGACGCCACGCCCGCCTTTGTCGAGGCCGCACGGGCGCGCGGCGTCGATGCGCATCTCGCCCGGTTCGACGATCTCGACGCCGCCGCCGCGTTTGATGCCATCTGGGCCAGCTTCAGCCTGCTCCACGCCGCGAAAGCCGATTTCCCCCGGCACCTGGCTGCCTGCCACCGCGCGTTGCGTCCCGGCGGCATCTTCTTCCTCGGCATGAAACTGGGACAGGGCGAGATCCGCGACGACCTGGGCCGCTTCTACAGCCTCTATTCCGAGGCCGAGCTGCGCGCCGCCCTTGCCGATGCGGGCTTCAGCGTGACCGAGGCCGTCACCGGTGAAGGCGCGGGGCTGGCCGGAACTGTCGATGCTTTTGTCCTGATCACCGCGCGCAGGTCGTAAGCCGGGTTGCCCTTCGCGCGCGCGGACGCCAAAAGGGCCGGACCCCGCCATATGAGGCCCCCGATGCAGACCATTCCCCGCCCCGCCCTCCTGCTCGGCCTTGCCGGGCTGATCCCCTTCCTCTGGGGCGCGTTGACAGTGGCCTTGCCCGATCTGGCCGCCTGGGGCCGCAGCGCCCTCGGGCCCCGCTTCATCGGACCCTATATCCAGGTCTTCTACGGCGCGATCATCCTGGCCTTCATGTCCGGCGTCCTCTGGGGATTTGCAACGCGGGGAACCGGCTGGAGCGGCTACGCCCTCTCGGTCCTGCCTGCCCTCTGGGCCTTCTTCACCACCGGCGGCGGCGCCGAACGCGCGGGCGCGGCGCTGATCGTGGGTTTCCTTGGGCTGCTGGCGCTCGACTGGCAGTTCTGGCGCAAGGGGTTGGCGCCGCCTTGGTGGATGCATCTGCGGGTGGCTCTGACGGTGATCGTCGGCCTCGCGCTCTCGGTCGATCTGGTGCTCTGATGGCCGAGCTTTTCGCCTATACGGACGGGGCCTGTTCAGGAAATCCCGGCCCCGGCGGGTGGGGCGCGCTGCTGATCGCGCGCGAGGGCGATCGCGTGGCGAAAGAGCGCGACCTCAAGGGCGGCGAGGCCGAAACCACCAACAACCGGATGGAGCTGCTGGCGGCGATCTCGGCGCTCGAAAGCCTGACCCGGCCCTCCGCCATCACCATCGTCACCGACAGCGCCTATGTGAAGAACGGCGTGACGCAATGGATCCACGGCTGGAAGCGCAACGGCTGGAAGACCTCGGCGAAGAAGCCGGTCAAGAATGTCGACCTGTGGCAGCGGCTGGAAGCGGCGCAGGCCCGCCATGACGTGACCTGGGAATGGGTCAAGGGTCATGCCGGACACCCCGAGAACGAACGCGCCGACGAACTGGCCCGCGCCGGCATGGCCCCGTTCAAACCGGGGTGACCGGGACAGCGCTGCGGCGGCGCAGCGCAGATCCGCGCCGTCGACGGCGCGTCCACGCGGTTTCGAACCTGGCACAGGACAAATATGACCCCACCGATCCTCGACTATGCCTCCGTCCTGATCTTCGCCCTCTCCGGCGCGCTGGTGGCAAGCCGCGCGCAGCTCGATATCGTCGGGTTCTTCTTCATCGCCTGCCTGACCGCCGTGGGCGGCGGCACCATCCGCGACGTGCTGCTGGACCGCAACCCGGTCTTCTGGATCGCCGATCCGACCCACCTGGCCATCGCCTGCGGCGCGGCGCTGGTGGTGTTTTTCACCGCGCATCGCTTCGAAAGCCGCTACCGGGTGCTGCTGTGGCTCGACGCAGCCGCGCTTTCGGTCGCGGTCGCCGCCGGGGCCAGTGCGGCCATGGCGCTCGATCATTCCGCGCCTGTCGTCCTGGTCATGGGGGTCGCGACCGGCACGTTTGGCGGTCTCATGCGCGACGTGGTCTGCAACGAGGTGCCGCTGGTCCTGAAACAGGGCGAGCTCTACGTCACCGCCGCCTTCGCGGGGGCGGGTGCGGCGCTCATCGCGGCAAGCGTCACGACCTATCCGCTGGCCCCGGCGCTGGCCAGTATCGCGGCCTGTTTCACCTTGCGCGCAGGCTCGATCCATTTCGGCTGGTGCCTGCCGGTCTACCGCGCGCGTCCGCCACGTCAGTGATCAGCGCCGCTGGATATAGGTTCGCCAGGCCCAGATCAGGAACACCGCGCCCAGGAAGGCGCCAAGGAAGCCCGCGAACATGCCGAAGACGGACAGCAGGAACCGCAGGACCAGCCCGCCGATGATCGCGCCGAGGATGCCGATGGCCACCGTGGTCAGCACATTCGCCTCCAGCCGCATCACGCGCGTTGCCAGGTAGCCCGCCGCCGCGCCCACGATGATGAGATAGAGCACCACCATCGGATCAGCGCCGCCGCCCGCGCCGCCGCCCCAGGCGCAGGTTGCCCACCGGGATCAGCACCAGCGCCGCCGAGGCCCCGATGATCGCATCCAGCCCCGGCGAGCCGAAGGACAGGCGGAACATCACCCGGATCATGAAGAGGAGGATCACCGCCCCGAGCGCGATGATCACCGAGGGGAGGATGCCGTTGCGGGTAATCCCCCACCTCTCGAACAGAACGCCGATGATACCGCCGATCATCAGCGATCCGAAAAAGGCGAAAAATCCCATCAGGTCTCTCCCAATATGGTGCCCTGCGGCAGGGTCGTCCCGCGCAGGAAGCTCTGCGCATCCTGCCGCCCGCGCCCCTCGACCTGCACCTCGTCAACCTGCACCGCGCCGCCGCCGCAGGCAAGGGTCAGCCCGTGCAGAACCTCGCCAGGGCGCCCTTCGCCCGCCACGACGCGGCTGGCCAGCAGCTTGAGGCGCTTGCCGTTCAATGTCGTCCAGGCCCCCGGAAAGGGCGAGAGCCCCCGGATCTGGCGGTCGACCTCCAGCGCGGGCCGCGTCCAGTCGATCCGCGCCTCGGCCTTGTCGATCTTGGCGGCATAGGTGACGCCCTTTTCCGGTTGCGGCACCGGCACCAATTCATCCAGCCGCGCCAGCGCTGCGACAATCGCCTCGGCCCCCATCGCGCTCAACCGGTCATGCAGGCGCGCGGTGGTCTCCTCCGGCCCGATATCGGTTTCCCGGCACAGCAGCACCGGCCCGGTATCCAGCCCCGCCTCCATCGCCATGATGCACACCCCGGTTTTTTCGTCCCCCGCCATGATCGCGCGATGAATGGGCGCGGCTCCGCGCCAGCGGGGAAGCAGGCTGGCGTGGATATTGAGGCAGCCCCGCGCAGGCGCGTCCAGCACGGCTTGCGGCAGGATCAGGCCATAGGCCACCACCACCGCGACATCGGCCTCCAGCGCGGCGAAGGCCGCCTGCGCCTCGGCCGTTTTCAGGCTGGCGGGGTGGCGCACCGCAAGCCCAAGCGCCTCGGCCCGCGCCTGCACCGGGGTGGGCCTTTCCTGCTTGCCCCGTCCTGCGGGGCGCGGCGGCTGGCAATAGACGGCGGCGATCTCGTGCCCCGCCCCGACCAGCGCATCCAGCACGGGGACCGAGAAATCGGGGCTGCCCATGAATGTGATCCGCATCGAAACCTGTCCTTGTCGCTGTGCCTGCCCCGATCTACCGCAGCGCGTGCGCCGGGACCATCGGATTTCGGGCCGGACGCGAACACGCGCCGTCGACGGCGCGTCGCAAACGCCGCGTCGACGCGGCGTGCCCCGCACCGCGCGATCCTCTCGGCAATATTTAGCCACATGGCTAGGTTTTCTCTTGCACAGCCCATATCGCTCATGTTACCTAGCCATATGGCTAAGTATGACGAGCAACTGGACCGGTATTTCACCGCCCTCGGTGACCCGACAAGACGCGCTATCCTGTCGCGCCTGGCCCGAGGCCCGGCCAGCACCAGCGAATTGGCGGCACCGCATGACATGGCGCTGCCCTCCTTCCTCGCGCATCTGCGCAAGCTGGAGGCCGCGGGGCTGGTCACCAGCGACAAACAGGGCCGCGTGCGCAGCTACAGCCTGACGCCAGATGCCCTGCGCCCCGCGCAGGACTGGCTCAGCGAACAGCGCGCCCTGTGGGAGACCCGGCTGGACCAGTTCGACGATTACGTCACCAACCTGACGCAGGAGCGAACAGATGGACCTCGATCCCAAGACTGACCTGAAACTGACCCGCACCCTCAAGGCCCCCCGCGCCCTGATCTGGGAGTGCTGGACCAGCCCCGACCATATCCCGCATTTCTTCGTCCCCCGCCCGCACAAGGTCACGGGCTGCGAGATCGACCTGCGCGTCGGCGGGCGGTTCAACACCACCTTCGATGTCGATGGCAACGTGATGGACAACACGGGCGTCTACCTCGAGATCGTGCCGCGGGAAAAGCTGGTCTTCACCGATGCCTATTCGGAAGGCTGGAAACCCGCCCCCGACCCGTTCATGACCGCGATCCTGCTGCTGGAGGATGCGGGCGACGGGGCCACCTCCTACACCGCCATCGCGCGCCACCGCTCATCCGAGGCGCGCCAGAGCCATGAGGATATGGGGTTTCACGACGGATGGGGCACGGTCGCGGATCAACTGGAGGCCTACGCGCAGGGCCTTTCCCGCTGATCCTCAGACATCCAGCCCCTCGTTCACCGTCAGCTTCGGATTGCGGAACCCCATCGCGGCCCAGGCCAGGAACAGCCTGCCCATGAACCCCGCCGAATGGCCCTTCCGGTTCGGCACGTCATCGGGCAACTCCGTCCCCTCGGGCAGATCGCCCACCATGGTGCGCAACTGAACCGGCGGGTGCGCCCCTCCGGCCACAGCCCGCCATAGAGGCTCAGCCAATGACCGCCTTTCGCCTCGATGAAGACGGGCGTGTTGCAGCAGGTGGCAATCACCCGGCGCGTGCCGGATTTGGGCGTCAGCCGGAACGCCTTGAGGTTCTCATGCCCCGACAGGAACTCCACCCGATCCTTGCGGTATTCGACGCAGATCGTGCCACCGATCTCCGTCACGATCGAGCGCGCGCCGGACAGCCGCGCCATCCGCTCGGCCGCCTCGCGGCAACTGTCGCACAGACATTCCGTGACCGCGATCGGGCGGCCCGTCACCTCGGCCCGCATCGCCCCGCAGGCGCATTGAAGCTGTGTTTCCGACACCTGGCCACCCTCCGTCATTCACAGGCCAGCTTGCCAGACTCCGCGCGGATTTCAACGGCGGTAATCAGCCCCGCTTCCGCGCCTTCTTCAGCAGCATGTCGCGGCGGGTCTTGCTGAGGCGGTCGAAATACATCCGCCCCGCCAGATGGTCGATCTGGTGCTGCACCGACGTGGCCCAAAGCCCGACGAAATCCTTCTCCACCTCTGCCCCCTCCTCGTCCAGATAGGCCACCGTCACCGCGCGGGGGCGGGCAATGAGCGCGGACAATCCGGGCAGGTTCGGGCTCGCCTCCTCATGCGGTCGGAACTCGACCGAGGCGTGCAGCACGCGCGGATTGGCCAGTTTCACCGCCTTGCCGCGCGCGTCCGAGGCATCGACCACGGCCAGCGCCTGCATCACGCCGATCTGCGGCGCGGCAAGCCCCACACCCGGCATCGCGTCCATCGTCTCGACCATGTCGGCCCAGATCGCGCGGGTCTCGTCGGTGATCTCCTCCACCTTCGCGGCGGGCATGCGCAATCGCCTGTCCGGCCACATCACGAAGGGCCTAACCGGCATATTCCGCCTCCAGCGCGGCGGTCGGCATCCAGCCGGTCGAAGATGACGATTCCGTTCAGGTGGTCCATCTCGTGCAGCGCCACCCGCGCGGCGGCGCCGGTCAGAACCTCGGACTGGCGCGCGCCATCCAGATCGGTCCATTGCATCGTCGCGCGCGGCGGTCGGGCGATCTCGGCGCTGACACCGGGGATCGACAGGCAGGCCTCCTCGCCCAGGACAAAGCGGTTATACTCCACCGAGATGCGCGGGTTGATCGCCACCATCGGGTTTGGCGCGGCCTCTTTCCAGGTCACATCCATCACGAACATGCGGATCATCCGGCCCACCTGCGGCGCCGCCAGCCCGCGGCCCCTGGCGTCATACATCGTGTCCAGCATGTCCTGCGCCAACTCGCCCACCTCGCCCTCGACCGGCGTGCAGTCCTGGCTCAGGCGCGGATCGGGCCAGCGCAGGATCTCCAGCACGCTCATGCCTTCTCCCGCGCGCGTTCACGCTTCAGCTTGACCATCTTGCGGGTGATCATCTGGCGCTTGAGCGGCTTGAGGTAGTCGATGAAGAGCTTGCCCGCCAGGTGGTCGATCTCATGCTGCACGCAGGTCGCCCAGAGGCCGGTGAAGACCTCCTGATGCGCGCGGCCGTCCGCGTCCATCCAGGCCACCTCGACCTCGGCGGGGCGCGTCACCTCGGCGTAGATATCGGGAATCGACAGGCACCCTTCCTCGTAAACGCTGGTCTCGTCCGAGGTGGCGATCACCTCGGGGTTGAACATCGCCAGGGGGCGCGGCGTGGCCCCCTCCTCCTTCTCGCAATCCAGCACGATCAGCCGGTCCAGCACGCCCACCTGCGGCGCGGCCAGACCGATGCCCGGCGCGTCATACATGGTTTCCAGCATGTCCGAGGCCAGCACCCGCAATTCGTCGGACAGATCGACGACGGGCGAGGCCGGTTTCTTCAGGCGCGGGTCGGGATGGATCAGGATCGGGCGTAACATGGCCGTTGAGATAAGCGATCGGGCGCGCTCCCGCAACGCCTCTTGCACCCGCGCCGCGATCCGCTAGCTTGCCGCCCCGTAACGGTAACGCCCCAGGAAGGCCCCATGGATTTCAACACGCTCATAGATCGCCGCGGCACCAACTCCTCCAAATGGGACAAGATGGAAAAGCTCTTCGGCGTCTCGCCCGAGGACGGCCTGTCGATGTGGACCGCCGATTCCGATTACCCGACCGCGCCCTGTGTGCGCGACGCCCTGCGCAAGGCCGCCGATTTCGGCGTGTTCGGCTATTCGTGGGAACATCCCGACTACCTTGCCGCCATCGCCTGGTGGATGAAGACCCGCCACGGCTGGGAGGTCGATCCCGACTGGATCCTGACCAGCCAGGGGCTCGGCAATGCCGTCGCCCTGTCGATCCATGTCTGGAGCGATCCCGGCGATCACGTCGCGATCTTCCCGCCCGTCTATCATGAATTTGCCCACAAGATCGAAAAGCTCAGCCGCCGCGTGACCGAATGTCCGCTGCGCCTCAGGGACGGCCGCTATGAGCTGGACCTCGACGACGCCCAGGCCCGGCTGACGGGCAAGGAAAAGATACTGATCTGGTGTTCGCCGCAGAACCCCTCGGGCCGGATCTGGACGCCAGAAGACCTGCGCGCCGTGGCCGAATTTGCCGAGCGCAACGACCTGGTCCTGATCTCGGACGAAATCCATCACGATCTCGTCTACAAGGGCGAAACCTTCGTGCCGATGGATGTCGCCGCGCCCGGTTTCCGGAGCCGCACGGTGACGCTGACCGCCCCCTCCAAGACCTTCAACATCGCGGGCCAGCGCACCGGCAACATGATCATCCCCGACCCCGACCTGCGCAACGCCATGACCCGCCGCCTCTACACGCTGGATTACACGCCCTCGATGCTGGGGGTCGAGATGATCCGTGCCGCCTACGGCCCGGAAGGCGCGGCCTGGGTCGATGCGCAGATGGCGCATCTGGACAAGAACCGGCGGCTTATGGATGACGGGTTGAACGCGATCCCCGGCGTCCGTTCCATGCCGCTGCAATCCACCTACCTCGCCTGGGTCGATTTCACCGGCACCGGCATGACCCATGACGAGGTGATCGCCCGCATCCGCGATGATGCGAAGATCGCGGTCAGTCCGGGGCCCGGTTTCGGCGCGGGCGGCGACGGCTTCCAGCGCATCAACTTCGCCACCCAGACCGCCCGCGTCCAGGAGGCGGTGGAACGCCTGCAGCGCGCCTTCGCCGATCTCCAGTAGGGCGGGCTTCACCCCGCCACGCGCGCGCCCCCGGCGCCCCGAGACGCCGCCGCGTCTGCACAGGGGGCGCATCGGGGGGTGTACGCCGATTTTCCGCGAAACCTGCCTTGCCGCAGCGCAGCACTTGCACCCCGACACGCAATATCCTAACCAGTTACGGAACCGATACGACATATCCTTACCCAAAGGTCGCGCATTCATGTCCTTCCGCCTGCAACCCACGCCCCCCGCCCGTCCGAACCGCTGCCAGCTTTTCGGCCCCGGCTCGAACCCCAGGCTCTTCCCCAAGATGGCGGCCTCGGCGGCGGATGTGATCAACCTCGATCTGGAGGACAGCGTCGCGCCGTCCGACAAGGATCAGGCGCGCGAGAACATCATCCGGGCGACGCATGATTTCGACTGGGGCGCCAAGACGCTGGCGGTGCGGATCAACAGCCTCGATACCCCCTATTGGTATCGCGATGTGGTTGATTTGCTGGAACGATCCTCGGACCGGCTGGATCAGATCATGATCCCGAAGGTGGGCTGCGCCGAGGATGTCTATGCCGTCGATGCGCTGATCACGGCGGTCGAGAGCGCCAAGTCGCGGACCAGGCCCGTGAGCCTGGAAGTGATCATCGAATCCGCCGCCGGTCTGGCCCATGTCGAGGCCATCGCGGCCGCCTCGCCCCGCCTCCAGGCCATGAGCCTTGGTGCGGCCGATTTCGCCGCCTCGATGGGGATGCAGACGACGGGGATCGGCGGCACGCAGGAAAACTATTACATGCTGCACGGGCAAAACCGGCATTACGCCGACCCCTGGCACTGGGCCCAGACCGCCATCGTCGCCGCCTGCCGCACCCATGGTTTATTGCCCGTGGACGGCCCTTTCGGGGATTTCTCGGATGACGAGGGCTACCGCGCGCAGGCGCGGCGTTCGGCCACGCTCGGCATGGTCGGAAAATGGGCGATTCACCCGAAACAGATCGCCCTGGCCAACGAGGTCTTCACCCCCTCGGACGAGGCCGTGACCGAGGCGCGCGAGATCCTCGCCGCGATGGAAGACGCCAAGAAAAACGGCGAAGGTGCAACGGTTTACAAGGGCCGGCTGGTCGATATCGCCTCGATCAAGCAGGCCGAGGTGATCGTCGCCCAATCCGACCTGATCGCGGCCTCCGCCGGGTGAACTGCCTAAAATCCGAGATGTTAAGCCCGGGTTAGGGTTCGCGCGGTAATGTCCTCTCCGGGTTAGCGAGGGGACGGGAATGACATACGATATAGATATCTTGCTGGATTTCGTCAGTTCGCTGGCCCTGGTCGCGATCCTGGCGCTGGCCTATGGCACGCTGCGGCGGCGGTTTTCCGGGCCGACGATGGCCCCGGTCCTCCTGGGATTCCTGTTCGGCACCGTGACCATCATCCAGATGCACACGCCGCTCACCCCGATGGAGGGGTTGATCATCGACATGCGCAACGTGCCGATCGCGCTGGCGGGCGCGTTCCTGGGCCTGCGCGGGCTGGCGGTCTGCCTGGTCATGGCGATGGCCACGCGCTACGGCATTGGCGGCGTCGGCTGGATATCGGGCGTTGCGGGCATGATCGTCGCGGGCGGGGCCGGGCTGGCCTGGGATCGGCTGACGCGGCACCGCAGCGTGCGGGGCGCGCGCCCCCTGATGGCCCTTGGCGTCGTGATGTGCAGCCACCTGGTCGCCGCCGTCCTGCTGCCTGTCGATATCGCGATCTGGTTCCTCACCGTCGCGGCTCCGCCCATCGTCGCCCTCAACCTCGTCTCGGTGCCGCTGGTCGGCGCGTTGCTGGAACGCGAGCGGCAATTGATGGCGGGTGAAACGCGGCTGAAAGCCTCGGCCAGCACGGATCCCGATACCGGGTTGCTGACGCAGGCCGCCTTCGCGCGCGAAGTCTCGCTTGCGTCCTCGGCGGGCCGGACCAGCCCGGTTGCCGGCATCCTGATCGTCGGCATCGGCAATCGCAAGGATCTGGCGCAGCTCCATGGATCTGAGGGACTGGCACAGGTCTCGGGCGCGTTGCGCCACCGCCTGAAATCCATGATCACGCATTGCGAATTGCTCGGCCAGTCCGACAACGGGGACATCCTGGTCCCGCTCTTGGCCGATGAAATGACTGACCGGGCCGAGATCGAAACCGCCCTGCGCCGGGGCCTTACCAATTGTGCCATCGCGTTACCGGGCGGCGAGTCCGCCCGCCCGACCGCGTCGGTCCAGCTTCACACGCTGTCCGAAGGCTATGGCAGCCGCGACATCCGGAAACAGTTGGCAAAGCTGCCCCGGCCACGACCCGCAAGCGCGCGCGCGCAGGCCCCGGCCCGACCCAATCGCGGCGCGTCCGGCATACATCACGCCCTCTTTGCCAAGTCCGAAAGGCTGGCCCGCGCGATCCACGGCTGAGGCCGGGACCGGTCGAGACTGCGCCGCCAAAGGCCCCCGTTCGCACGGTCGTGCGACATGCGACCTATCGCATTGCAATTGGCGGTGGAGAAAGCCATATAGAACCGGCCCTGACACGTCCTTCGGAGCCGTCCGCGATGACCAATTACCTCGACTTTGAAAAGCCGCTTGCCGAGATCGAAGGCAAGGCCGAGGAGCTTCGCGCCATGGCGCGCGGCAATGCCGAGATGAATGTCGAGGAAGAGGCCAAGGCGCTGGACAAGAAGGCCGCGGACCTCCTCAAGGAGCTTTATAACACCCTGACTCCGTGGCGGAAATGCCAGGTCGCGCGCCATCCCGACCGGCCCCATTGCCGCGACTACATCAACGCACTCTTCACCGAATACACGCCGCTGGCGGGCGACCGGAACTTCGCCGACGATCACGCCGTGATGGGCGGCATCGGTCGCTTCAACGACCGCCCCGTGGTGGTGATCGGCCATGAGAAGGGCCATGACACCAAGACCCGGATCGAACGGAATTTCGGCATGGCCCGGCCCGAGGGCTACCGCAAGGCCGTCCGCCTGATGGAGCTTGCCGACCGCTTCGGCCTGCCCGTCATCACGCTCGTCGACACGCCCGGCGCCTATCCCGGCAAGGGCGCCGAGGAACGCGGCCAGTCCGAGGCCATCGCCCGCTCGACCGAGAAATGCCTGCAGATCGGCGTGCCGTTGGTCTCGGTCATCATCGGCGAAGGCGGATCGGGCGGGGCCGTGGCCTTTGCCACCGCCGATCGCCTCGCGATGCTGGAGCATTCGATCTATTCGGTGATCAGCCCCGAGGGCTGCGCCTCGATCCTGTGGAAGGACGGGGCCAAGATGCGCGAAGCCGCCGAGGCGCTGCGCCTCACTGCGCAGGACCTGGAAAAACTGGGCGTCGTCGATCACATCATCAAGGAACCGCTCGGCGGTGCGCAGCGCGACAGGACTGCCGCCATCGCCGCCGTGGGCGAAGCTGTGGAAAAGCTGCTGTCGAAGATGGACGGGCAAAGCGGCACGGACCTGATCGCCGCGCGGCGCAAGAAGTACCTCGACATGGGCTCCAGAGGGCTGGCCGCGTAGGCGCTACCAGAGCCGCCCCCTGGCATATTCCGCGTATCCGGAATCATAGCCCTCGGCGTCGAATTCCGGCACCATCTCCTTGGCGAACTGCCCCGCTGTCGGCAAACCTTCCGCATCGTCACGTGACCAGAGCCCCGAGCGGATCACCGCCTTGGCGCATTGGTAATAGAGCTCCTCGGCCGTGATCACGATCACCAGCTTGGGATGGTTGCCGCCCTGCTCGAACTGCCCCGTGACGCCCGCATCCGTGGTCAGCCGGGCCCGGCCATTGACCCGGATCACGTTGTTGCTGCCCGGCACCAGGAACATCACCGACACCCGCCCGTCGCGCACGATGTTTCGCAGCGTGTCGATGCGGTTATTGCCGCGCCAGTCGGGCAGCCACAGCGTGCGCTCATCCGCGATATGGACCACCGGGCCGTTATCGCCGCGCGGGCTGCCATCGGTGCCTTCGGGGCCGACCGTGCTGAGAATGCAGAAGCGCGAGGCCGCGATCCAGGACCGGTAGAGCGGCGTGATCACCGGCGTCACCTTGGTCAGCGAGGCGGGCACTGGATCGTCGAACAGCGCCTCCAGCGTCGCGATATCGTCAATATACTCCATCTAGTCCTCCCCCTCGAACCCCGCCTCGGCCATGAGCCGATTGGACGCCGTCTCGACCATCTCCTCAAGGTCGATCATGAATTGCGCGGTCCGCCGCCCCGGCTCGATCACGGGCAGGAACTCGACCACCGCCAGCCCCGGCTTGCGCAGGATGCCGTGGCGCGGCCAGAAGACGCCGACATTGGTGGCGGCAGGCACGCAGGCCTGGCCGGTCTTCTCGTAGAGGATGCCGGTGCCGATCTTGTAGGCCGTCCTGACCCCCGGTGCCACGCGCGTGCCCTGCGGGTAGATGATCAGCTGCCCGCCGCCATGGGCGCTGTTGTTGACGCCCTCGACCATCTGCGTGATCGCCTTGGCGCGCTTGCCGCGATCAACGGGGACACAGCCGATGCGCGTCGCGTACCAGCCCAGGATCGGGGCCCATTTCAGCGATGCCTTCATGATGAAGCGCGGGCGCGGCACGACCGAGACGATCATGATGATGTCGAAGAAACTCTGGTGCTTGGCGGCGATCAGGACCTCGCCCGTCGGCACCTCGCCGCGTATCTCGGAGCGCAGGCCCACCATCCAGGAGGCCGTCCAGCGCACCCACCGGCAATAGGTGTGGACCGCGGCAAAGGCCCCGCGCCGGTCGATCAGCGCCCAGGGCGTGAAAAACACGGCCATCAGCGCCATCATCAGATACATCTGGATGATGAAGACCAGCGAGCGGAGCCATTGCATCACGGCATCCTCCTGAGGGTCCGGAACGCGGCGGCTCGGGTGGCCCAGAAGGCAGTGAAGGCGGCCAGCGGCGGCACGACAAGAGGCCAGAGCCAGTGCCAGCCCGCAAATCCGAGCCCGGTGAGGAACGCGCCCTGTTCCGAGGCGCGCGGCAGGAAGGCGATGGCGATCATGCCAAGCCCCGCCCCAAGCGCCGCGCCCGACAGGGCCCTGATGGTAAAGCGCCGCACGAAGGCGCGGGCGATATAGACATCGCGCGCGCCGACCAGCCGCAACACCCGGATCACCCGCGTGTTCGAGGCCAGCGCCGATTGCGCCGCCAGCGTGATCATCGCCCCGGTCGAGGCCAGGATCAGCCCGAGCGAGACCCAGCCAAGCATCCGTAACCGCCCCGCCGCGCGCACCAGCGGCCTGCGCCAGCGGGTGTGATCGTCCAGCACCGCGCCGGGGGCCTCGGCGGCCAGACGCTGGCGCAAGCCCTCGCTGTCATAGCCCTCGGGCGTTTCGATCACCTCGACGAGGCGCGGGATCGGCAGATCCTCCAGCGGCAGGTCGGGGCCGAACCAGGGCTCCAGCAAGGCGCGCTGTTCCTCGTCGGTCAGGGCACGGGCGGATTCGACGCCGGGGGTCTGCTCCAGCACCTCCAGCACCGCCCATGTCTGCGGCTCGAGTTCCGCCATGGGGGCCGATATGCGGATGGTCGAGGAACGCGCCAGCGCCTCGGACCAGCGGTCGGCCAAGCGGCCCGCGGCCAGCGACAGGGCCAGCGCGAAGACCGCGAGGAACGCCATCGCCCCAGAGGTGAACAGGGTCAGCCGCACCGAATGGCCGCGCCGCGGCACCACCCGGTCGGCCTGCGCGTCGCCCTGGATCAGGGCCAGGATCTGCCGCAGCCGGGTCATAGATCGGACCCCGCCAGTTGCAGCCGCCCCTTGGCGATGCGCAGCACACGCGCGGAAACATGGGTCTTGGCGGCGCGGATCAGGGCCAGGTCATGCGTGGCGACGAGGATGGTCTTGCCCATGCGGTTCAACTCCACCAGCAGTTGCAGCAGGCGCAGCGACATCTCCCAATCGACATTGCCTGTGGGTTCATCGGCCAGAACAACCTCGGGGTCGGTGATGACGGCGCGGGCCAGGGCGGCGCGTTGCCGTTCGCCCCCCGACAATTCCGGCGGCAGCGCCTCGCGGCGGGCTGCAAGGCCGACCCATCCCATCAATTCCTCAAGGTTGCCGGCCTCGTCATCACCGCTGCGGCCCGCGACGGTCAGCGGCAGGGCGACGTTTTCGTAGAGCGGCAGATGGTCCAGAAACTCGCAATCCTGATGCACGACACCCATACGCTGGCGGGCGCGCGCGATCTGGTCGCGGGTCATTGTCGCGGTGTCCTGGCCAAAGAGGCTGACCTTGCCCGCGCTTGCGGTCAGGTCGGCATAGCACAGCTTCAGAAGCGTGGTCTTGCCCGACCCCGACGGGCCGGTCAGAAAGTGGAACGACCCCGGCGCCAGCCGCAAGGTCAGTTCGCTCAGTAAGGTTGTGTTGCCATAGCCATAGGCAACTTCGGCCAAGTCAATCACGCGTCGCCCCCGATCCGCATTTCTGGGACCGTCATGCCTCAGTCGGGACGGTCTTGCAATCGCCCTGCCAAGCAATGACTTGGAATAGGCGGGACCGGTTGCTACTGTTCGCGCCAACCAGAGGTAGAGCGACCGTGCATGTGGCGGTCAAGACGGGGTTTTTTTGATGCGCCTGACATGTCCCAATTGCAGCGCCCGCTACGAGGTCGACGACAGCCTGGTCCCGCCCGAAGGGCGCGACGTGCAATGCTCCAACTGCGCCACGACGTGGTTCCAGCCCGGCAACCGGTCCCGGATGGAGGAGGTTGAGGCGGACAGCGGCGAGACGGAGATTGTCGCGTCCGAGCCTGCCCGCCCGGTGCGTGACGGCCCGACGCGCCGCGAGTTGGACCCCGCGATCCGTGACCTCCTGAACGAGGAGCGCGAGCGCGAGGAACAGCTGCGCCGGGGCGCGTCGGCGATGGAATCGCAAGAGGAGATGGCGCTGGAAGACCCGGACGCGCCCGAGCCCGCCTCGGAACCCGCAGCCCCCGAGGACGAGGACGAGGACACCGAAACGCTGGCAGCCCTCAGGGCGGCAACGGCGGTCGGAACGGCCAGCGCGGCCCCGTCCGGGCGCGATCTGCTGCCCGATATCGAGGAAATCAACTCGACCCTGCGTGCGACCACGGATCGCAACGCCCAGGATCAGGACGCCTCGGATATCGAGACGATGGAGGAATTGCCGCGCCGCAGGCGGGGGTTCCGGATCGGTCTGCTGTTGATGCTGCTGATCGGGGCGGCGGCGGTTGCCGCCTATGCCTATGCGCCCGATATCGCAGAGGCCGTGCCGCAGGCCGAACCGATGATGACGGCCTATGTCGCGCAGGTGGACGCGGCGCGCTTATGGCTGGATGACGTGATGCAGGGGCTGGCCGAGCGGCTGAGCAGCACCGCCGGGGAAGGCTGACCGGCTGCTCCTCGACCGCTGACGCGCTCTCCTCGCTTATCGCGGGCCGGTGGCGAAGCGGTCCAGCAGGCGGCGCAGATATTCCAGCTCCACATCGGGCCGGGTCTGATCGGCCGAGCGGCGGCGGATTTCATCCAGCAGGTCGCGCGCCCGGCGGAAGGCTTCCTCGCGTTCCTCGTAGCTCTGATCGGTGCCCATCGAGCCATTGTTGCCCGCCTGCCGCCCGAGCGGATCCTCCAGCGGGCGTTCGCCCTGCATGTTGCCCTCGGCCTGGCCCTGTCCGGGGTCTTCGCCTTCCTCGATCTCGGCCAGCGCCCGGCCCAGTTCTTCCATGCCCTCGCGCAGGCCCTCCATCGCCTCGGACTGGCTGTCCAGCGCCTCGGCGAGGTCGCCGCGCTCCAGTTCCTCGATGGCGTCGCGCATGGCGCGGTTGGCTTCCTCCAGACGGCGCAAAGCCTCTTCGCCGCCCGGTGTGCCGCGTCCGGGTAGGTTCTGCGCCTGCTCGCGCAGTTGCTCACGCAACTGGCGCTGACGTTCGGCCAACGTGCCCTGATCGGCCTCGCCGCCCTCGGCATTGCCCTGCTGGCCGCCTTCTGGCGTCTGACCATCGGGTGCGGGGGCGTTCGGGTTGAAGCGTTCCTGCAGATCGCGGAAGGTCTCGTCGGCCAGCCCCTGCTGATCGCGGAGCGAGTTCTGCAAACCTTCCATCGCCTCCTGCCCCGGCGATTGCGGCCCGTTCGGATCGCTGCCGTTTTGCGACATCTGCATGTTTTCCATCATCTCGCGCAGCGCATCCAGAAGCTCCTGCGCCTCGGCCATGCGGCCCTGCTGCATCAACTCCTCGATGCGCTCCATCATCTCTTCGAGGTCGGCGCGGCTGATCTCCATGCTTTCGCCTTCGCGATCCGGCTCATCGGTGCCGTCTCCGGGCTCCATGTTGTCGGCCAGTTCCTGCATGTAGTCATCCATCGCCTCACGCAGTTCCTGCATGAGTTGGGCGATTTCCTCGTCGCTCGCCCCTTGCCGCATCGCCTCCTCCAGCCGGTCCTGGGCGCGGCGCAGGCGTTCCAGCGCATCGGCCAGGTCGCCCTCCTCGATCACCAGCGCCACTTCCCAGAGCATCTCGGCCACCTGGTCGCGGGTCTCCAGCGAGACGGAATCGCCCGCCTCAAGCCGCCGGATCGCCACGCGCACCATGCGATAGGCGTTCTCGTCATCGAACAAGTCTTCACCCCGATACGTGATCGCGCGCAAAAGCTGCGCCACGCGCGGCGCGTTTTCGCGCGACCAGAGCAGATCGCGGCGCATTTCCACCAGCGCATTCGCCAGCGGATCAAAGAAACGGCGGCCCGGAAGGCGGTCGACGGTGATCTCCTCCTGGCCCAACTGGCCTGCGTCATCCTCGACGGTCAGGGTCAGGCGCACGGGCAGGTTGGCGAAGGGATGTTCCGACAGGTCCTCGACCAGGATCTCGGTAAACTCGGCGCGGTCGCCGGAAAACGGCAGCGGCAGCTCCAGCGACAGCGGTTCGCGCGGTTCGGGATCGACGCTGAGCCCATAGCGCCGGTCGGCGCGGTCCGGGGCCAGCGCGATCAGGACATGGCCACCCGCGATGCCGTAATCGTCCCGCGCGTCATAGGTCATCTGCACCGATCCCGGCGGCACGCCCGACAGCGGCTCGGCCATGGTGACGCTTGGCGGCTGGTCCTCGATCATGGTGATCTGCCAACTGCGCGGATTGACGCCCGCGATACTGAGATCACCGCTTTGTTGCAGGGTGAACTGGCGCGACAGCACGTCCTCGCCGGGGGGCACCACGCCGGGATGCAGGGACTGCGACACGTCGATCTGGCCGGGATCGCCATAGAGCCGCAACGTGATGCGCGAGCCTGCGGGGGCCTCGAACGCGGCGGCTTCGATATCGTTGAGGTAGAGCGACGGCAGCCCGGTATAAAGCGGCGGTTCGACCCAACCTTCCCAGCTGGGGCCGCCTGTCGGCTGGGTCTCAACACCCGCGATGGCCTCGCCCACTTCGGCCACCTTCCAGATCGTGCCGAACAAGAGCGCCATGGCGAAGGCGGTAATGGCAAGGAAGCGCAGGCCGTAGGGGTCACGGTCATTGACACGCAGGTCCGGCAGCGGCGCGCGGGCCGAACTCGTGCGTGCGGCCATGCGGGCGATATGAACCTCCCACACGGTCATCGCCTGGGGGTCGCCCGCGCCGATCGCGGGATGGTCGATCAGCGCCGAAATGGGCCGTCCCGGCAGGGTCGCGTCCAGCCGTTCCAGCGCCTCGGCCCGCGTCGGCATCCGAAAGCGGCGGTAGCCCGAGACACAGGCCCAAAGGAGCGCCAGGACGATGACCGCCAGCAGAGCCCACAGAACCTGCTGCGCGAGAGCCTCGGCCAGACCGAAGGCAACCCCCGCCAAACCGGCGATCAGGATCGTCCAGATCGGCCAATAGGCGCGCACGAATCGCTCGGCGATCATGCCGGTGCGGGTCAGGCGCAGCGGCCAGACCAGCCGATCCAACGCGGCGCGCTTGGTGGGATGTGTGTCGGTCATGCGACCTTTCGGGTTGCGCCCTGCGAGAGGCGGGGTGGGTTCATAGCCACTTTGGCAGAATATCGCGGTTTATCATCTCGTCAAATGTCGGGCGGGCCCGAATGACGGCGAATTGATCGTCTTTGACCAAAATCTCGGGGATCAGCGGCCTCGTGTTGTATTCCGAGGCCATCACGGCGCCGTAAGCCCCCGCCGAGCGGAAGGCCACGAGGTCGCCCGCCGCAAGGGGCGGCATATCCCTCGCCCTGGCGAAAGTGTCGCCGCTTTCGCAGACCGGGCCGACGATGTCATAGGGCCGCTGATCGGTGCCGGGGCTAGTTTCGACCACAGGGTCGATATCGTGATAGGCGCCATACATGGCGGGGCGGATGAGGTCGTTCATCGCCGCGTCCAGGATCAGGAAATCGCGCCCCTCGCCCTCCTTCACATAGATCACCTGCGTCACCAGGAGCCCCGCATTGCCCGCGATGAGGCGTCCCGGCTCGATCTCGACCTCGACGTCAAGATCACCGACGCAAGCCTTGATCAGCGCGCCGTATTCGGTGGGCAGGGGCGGGGCCGAGTTCGACCGCGCATAGGGAATGCCAAGCCCGCCACCAAGGTCGAGGCGGCGAATATCATGGCCTTCGGCACGCAGGGTGCGGGTGAGGTCCGCGACCTTGCGGTAAGCCTGCTCGAACGGCTCCAGCTCTACCAACTGGCTGCCGATATGCACGTCGATGCCGACCACCTCCAGCCCCGGCAGGCGGGCGGCCTCGGCATAGACCTCGACCGCGCGGGCGATGGGGATGCCGAATTTGTTCTCGGATTTGCCGGTGGCGATCTTTTCATGCGTGCGGGCGTCCACATCGGGATTCACGCGGATGGTGATGGGCGCGGTCACGCCCAAATCGCTGGCCACCTGCGAAAGGGCCCGCATCTCCGGCTCGCTCTCGACATTGAACTGGCGCACGCCGCCCCTCAGCGCCATCTCCATCTCGGCCCGCGTCTTGCCGACCCCTGAAAAGACGATCTTTTCCGGCGGGCATCCGGCGGCGATCGCGCGGGCATATTCGCCGCCCGAAACCACATCCATGCCCGCGCCAAGCCCGGCCAGCAGCGTGAGCACGGCCTGGTTGGAATTGGCCTTCATCGCGTAGCAGACGGTGTTGTCGATCCCCTCCAGCGCGTCCTTGAAGAGGCGGTAGTGCCGTTCCAGCGTGGCGGTGGAATAGACGTAGAAGGGCGTGCCGACGGCCTCGGCGATCTCCGCGATGGCGACGTCTTCGGCGTGCAGGTGGCCGTTGCGATAAAGGAAATGGTCCATGGGGCTTGGGCTCTTTCGGGGATGCGCGTCGCGCAGGTAGCATCTGGCGAGGCGGAATCATAGAGAGGGTATGCGGCCGGTCGACCGGTCGCGCACGCGCGGCGTCGACGCCGCGCAAACCCCGCCCCGATCACCCCGGGCGCCGAATGGCCAGGTAGAGCGGCAAGCCGCAACTGACCCCGATGAAGAAGGTGGCGGGAATGGCGACAAGCGACCAGTAGTGGCGCTGCCGCAGGGCCTCGACCAGCACCCAGATCGTCAGCGCCGCGGCGGCGATGGTCAGATCCCAGACCAGCCCGCTGGTGGCGGCATTGGCGTGCCAGGCCTCGACCATGCCGGACAGTGACCAGCCGTTTTCGCGAAACCAACTGACGAAGTAATACATCGGCCAGATCGTGCCGATAAGGGCAAGGGCCAGGTAGATCAGGCGCATCGGGCAGACCTCCGCAGGGGACATGACGTTGCGAAACAACCTAGCCCGGACCGCCGATCCGGCAATGTGACGCTGCGCCCGTGATTGACCTGTCCCGCACGGCGCGCTACGCCTTCCCGAACCTTTTTTTCAGCGATACCGGCGGGCAGGGCCACGTCGAGCCAGGGGGAACGCAGGATGTCCGAGACGACACGCGAATCAATGGAATATGACGTTGTGATCGTCGGCGCGGGGCCTGCGGGCCTGTCTGCCGCGATCCGGTTGAAGCAGCTCGATGCCGATTTGCAGGTCGTGGTGCTGGAAAAGGGCTCGGAGGTCGGCGCGCATATCCTGTCGGGCGCGGTGCTGGACCCTTGCGGATTGGACGCGCTGATCCCCGACTGGCGCGAGCGTGGCGCCCCGATCACCGTGCCGGTGCGCGAGGATCAGTTCTATGTCCTGGGCGAGGCGGGCAGGATCCGGGTGCCGAACTGGCCGATGCCGCCGCTGATGTCGAACCACGGCAATTACATCGTCTCGATGGGCAATGTTTGCCGCTGGATGGCCGAACAGGCCGAGGAACTGGGCGTCGAGGTCTTCCCCGGCATGGCCTGTTCCGAGCTGATCTATGGGGACAATGGCGAAGTGAAGGGCGTTGTCGCGGGCGAGTTCGGCAAGAACCCCGATGGCACACCGTCGGACGCCTATGAGCCGGGGATGGAGCTGCATGGCAAATACGTCTTCATCTCCGAGGGCGTGCGCGGATCGCTGGCCAAGGAGCTGATCGCCAGATACGACCTGTCCTCGGGCCATGAGCCGCAGAAATTCGGCCTCGGCATGAAGGAAATCTGGGAGATCGACCCCGACAAGCACCGCGAGGGGCGCGTCACCCACACGATGGGCTGGCCGCTTGGCAAGAACGCGGGCGGCGGGTCGTTCATCTACCATCTCGACAACAACCAGGTCTATGTCGGATTCGTCGTTCACCTGAACTACCGGAACCCGCATCTCTACCCCTACATGGAATTCCAGCGCTTCAAGCATCACCCGATGGTGGCGGAGCTGCTGGAGGGCGGCAAACGCGTGGCTTACGGCGCGCGGGCGATCACCGAGGGCGGCTATCAGTCAATGCCGAAAATGGTGTTCCCGGGCGGCGCGCTGCTTGGCTGTTCCGTCGGCATGGTCAACGTGCCGCGCATCAAGGGCAACCACAACGCGATGCTGTCGGGCAAGGCGGCGGCGGAAGCGGCCTTTGAGGCGATCAGCGCGGGCCGGTCGTCGGATGAGCTGACCAGCTACGAGACCGAGGTGCGCCAGGGCGCCATCGGCAAGGACCTGAAAAAGGTGCGCAACGTCAAGCCGATGTGGTCGAAATGGGGGCTGACGCCGTCGCTGATCCTTGGCGGCTTCGACATGTGGACCAACAACCTGCTTGGCCTGTCGATCTTCGGCACCATGAAACACGGCAAGACGGATGCCGAGGCCACCGAACTGGCCGACAAGCACCAGCCCATCGACTACCCGCGCCCCGATGGCAAGATCAGCTTCGACCGGCTGACCAATGTCTCGTTCTCGATGACCAATCACGAGGAGAGCCAGCCCTGCCACCTGACCCTCAAGGATCCGTCGGTGCCGATCGAGGTCAACCTGCCGAAATACGCCGAACCGGCGCAGCGTTACTGCCCGGCGGGGGTCTATGAGGTCGTGGACGGCAATTTCGTCATCAACTTCCAGAACTGCGTGCATTGCAAGACCTGCGACATCAAGGATCCGAGCCAGAACATCAACTGGGTCACGCCGCAGGGGGGCGACGGGCCGAACTATCCCAATATGTGACCCGCGCGCGGCCCGGTCGGGGGCGCCTGTCATCACTTCCCCATCAGCAGCGCGGAAATCGGGCCTGCCGGGGCGTCGCCCGCATTGCCTCGCCCCGCGCGGCCCCCTAGACTCGCGGCTGTGTCTGAGCAGGAGAGTTTGATGCGCATCTTCACCCGTCTGGCCTTGATCGCCGGTATCGGCCTGAGCACCCCGGCCATCGGTCAGGTGACCGTGCAACTGGACTTCGCCGGTCCCTACCTGGCCGCGCGCCATGCCGCCCTGCAGGGCGATCACCGCGTCGCGGCGGAATATTTCCTCGAGGTGCTGTCAGGCGATCCCGAGAATCACGTGCTGCGCGGCGATGCGATGCTGGCGCTGGCCGCCGTGGGCGACTGGAACCGCGCCAGCGCTTTGGCGGCAGAGCTGCCCGCCGAAATGGAGGGGCGCGAGTTTGCCGACCTGATCCTGCAGATCGCCCGCATCCGCGATGGCAACCTGGCCGGGGCCTCCGAGGCTATCGCCGAACAGCGCGGCGCCGGTCCGCTGGTCGATCCGATGCTGGCCGGGTGGCTGTTCCTGGGCGAGGGCGACATGAGCCGCGCCACCGAAACCTTCGTGAGCATCATCGAAAGCAACAGCCCGATTGCGGGCCTCGTGCCCTACCAACTGGCCCTGGCGCGCGCCTCGGTCGGCGATTTCGAGGGCGCGGATCGGATCTTCTCGGGCGAGGAATACGGACCGCTTCAGGTCAGCAGCCGGGGCCTGCGCGCCCATGCGCAGGTTCTGGTGCAACTGGACCGGCACGAGGACGCGCTGGAGCTTCTGGACACCGCGCTTGAACGCAATGGCGACCAGAGCCTTGTCGTGCTGCGCGCATCCATCGCCGAGAACCCGACCCGGCCCTATGATTTCATCACCACCCCGCAGGAGGGGATGGCCGAGGTTCTGTTCAACCTCTCCCGCGCGCTCGGCACCGAGGCGGGCACGACCCTGCCCCTGATCTACGCCCGCGCGGCCCATGTCATCGACCCCGAGCATGTCCATTCCCTGCTGCTGGCCGCCGATATCCTGGCCGAGACCGGGCAATACGTGCTGGCCGAGGAGACCTACGCCCAGGTCCCGCGCGAGAACCCGCTTTTCGTCGATGCCGAACTGGGCCGCTCCGAGGCGCTGTTCCAGATGGACCGCACCGATGCCGCCGTCGAGGTCTTGAGCGCGCTGGTGCGCGACTACCCCGCGATTGCCTCGGTCCACACCGCGCTTGGCGATGTGCTGCGGCGTCTCGAACGCTACGCAGGGGCCGTCACCGCCTATTCCGACGCGCTGGACCTTGTCGATCGCAGCCGCGAACGGACCTGGTTCCTCTACTACGCGCGCGGCATCAGCTATGACAACCTGGAGCAATGGGAAGAGGCCGAGGCCGATTTCCGCGCCGCGCTTGAGCTGTCGCCCGGTCAACCCAACGTGCTGAATTACCTCGGCTATTCCCTTGTGGAACAGCGCCGCAACCTTGACGAGGCGCTGGACATGATCGAACGCGCCGTAACGGCCCGGCCGACCAGCGGCTATATCGTCGATTCGCTCGGCTGGGTATTCTACCGGCTTGGCCGTTACGAGGAGGCCGTGGACCCGATGGAACGCGCGGTGGAGCTTCTGCCCAACGATTCCATCGTCAACGACCATCTCGGCGATGTCTACTGGATGGTCGGGCGCGAGCGCGAAGCACGGTTCCAGTGGAGCCGCGCCCTCTCGTTCGGTCCGGAACCCGCCGAGGCCGCCCGCATCCGCCGCAAGCTGGATGTGGGGCTCGACGCCGTGCTGGCCGAGGAAGAGGAGAGCGGCGGCCAGTGATCGTCGAAAGGGCGCCCGCCAAGATCAACCTGGCGCTGCATGTGACCGGCCTGCGGACGGACGGGTATCACCTGCTCGACTCGCTGGTGGTGTTTGCCGATTGCGGGGATGTGTTGCGGTTTGAACCGGCGCAGAGGCTGACGCTGGAGGTGACCGGCCCGATGGCCAAGGGCGTGCCGACGGGGGCGGCGAACCTGATCCTGCGGGCGGCGGGACTGTTCGGACCGGACAAGGGCGCGCGGATCACGCTGGAGAAACACCTGCCCCATGCGGCGGGGATTGGCGGCGGGTCGGCGGACGCCGCGGCGGCCCTGCGCGGCCTGTCGCGACTCTGGGGCCTGCCATTGCCTGCGCCGGAGGCGCTCCTCTCTCTCGGGGCCGATGTGCCGGTCTGCCTGTCCCCGGCGCCGCAGATCATGTCCGGCATCGGTGAACGCCTGACCCCCGCCCCCGCCCTGCCCGCATGTCACGCGGTCCTGGTCAACCCGCGCGTTGCGGTGCCCACGGGGCCGGTCTTTGCCGGATTGGCGCGCAAGGAGAACGCGCCATTGGAAGCACCGGATTGGCAGGGTTTCACCGGGTTTGTCACGTGGCTGGCCCGGCAACGCAACGATCTGGAGTCGCCCGCCCGCGCATTTGCGCCCGCGATCGGTCAGGCGCTGGACGCGCTGACAGGCGAAGACGTGCCCCTGGCGCGGATGAGCGGCTCGGGCGCCACCTGTTTCGGGCTGTGCGAAACACAGGCACAGGCCGATGCCACCGCCGGTCGTATCGCGGCGCAAAACCCTGGTTGGTGGGTTCGCTCCGCGCCGATCCTCAGCTGACCCGCGCCACCACGAAATCCGCCAGTTCCGACAGCATGTCGCACAAGGGATGTTCCGGCACCTGCGCCAGCGCGGCCTTGGCATCATTGGCATGGCGCAGCGCCTCATCGCGGGTTTCTTCCAACGTGCCATGGGACTGCATCAACCGCAGGGCCTGTTCCAGATCGCCCGCGCGCTGGTCGCCCTTCTCGATCACGCGGGACCAGAAGGCACGTTCCTCCGCGCCCGCCTTCGCCACCGCCTTGATCACCGGCAGGGTCAGCTTGCGTTCGCGGAAATCGTCGCCGGTATTCTTGCCCATAGCCCCCGATGCGCCACCGTAATCCAGCAGGTCATCGACAATCTGAAAGCTCATGCCAAGCGCATCGCCATAGCGCGCCAGCGCCGTGACCTGCGCCTCGGGCGCGCCCGCGATGACGCCGCCCACTTGCGTTGCCGCCTCGAACAGCGCCGCCGTCTTGCCCCGGATCACCTGGGCATAGACCGCCTCGGTGGTGCCGAGGTTCTGCGCCGCCGTCAATTGCAGCACCTCGCCCTCGGCAATCGTGGCCGAGGCATTGGCGAGGATATCCAGCACCCGCAGCGACCCGGTTTCGACCATCAACTGGAACGAGCGCGCAAACAGGTAGTCGCCGACCAGCACGCTGGACTTGTTGTCCCATAGCAGGTTCGCCGTCGGCCGCCCGCGCCGCTGGCCGCTTTCATCGACCACGTCGTCATGCAGAAGCGTCGCGGTGTGGATGAACTCGACCGTCGCGGCCAGCTTGCGGTGATCCTCGCCTGTGTAGCCGCAGATGCGCGCGGCGGCCAGCGTCATCATCGGGCGGATGCGCTTGCCGCCCGCCTCGACCAGATGGGCGGTCACTTCGGGAATGCGCGGCGCGTGCTCCGAGGCCATGCGCGTGCGGATCAGCGCATTCACCGCCTCCATATCCTCGGCCAGGTAGTCCCTCAGCCGGTCATGGGGCCGGGTTGCAGCATCCGCCAAGCTCATGTCCCGTTCATCCTTCTCTCGACAAGCGGGGCCGTTCCGCCTATCTGCCTTTCCATGAAAGAGCTTATGCGCAGCACGGACCCGACCTTGATTGCCTTTGCCACGGCGCTCCTGTCGGGCGAGGATATAGAGGTCTTCGTGTTGGACGTCCATATGAGCGTGCTGGAAGGCTCCATCGGCATTTTGCCGCGCCGGATGATGGTGCGGGCCGAGGATCACGCCGCCGCCGAGCGCGTGCTTCTGGACAATGACATCCCCTTTGGCCGTGACTGAGGACGACCTGACGCGGGACGCCTTCCTGGGCGGGCGGGTCATGGCGTGGCAACCCAGGCACGGGTATCGCGCCGCGATGGACCCGGTGCTGCTGGCGGCCAGCATCGAGGCGCGGGCCGGGGACAGCGTGCTGGAGCTTGGCTGTGGCGTCGGGGTCGCCTCGCTCTGCCTTGCCGCGCGGGTGCCGGGGCTGAGGCTGACGGGGGTGGAGCGGCAGGCAGACTATGCCGACCTGGCCCGGCGCAATGCGGGCGATGCGATGCAGGTGGTGACCGCCGACCTGACCGACCTGCCCGCCGATCTGCGCCAGCTGACATTCGACCACGTCATCGCCAACCCGCCCTATTACGCATCCGGTGGCGGCACCGGGGCACGCGATCCGGGGCGCGAGGCCGCGCTGCGCGAGGAGACCGCGCTGGCCGACTGGATCGCGGTTGCGCGGCGCAGGTTGCGGCCCAGGGGCTGGCTGACGCTGATCCATGCGGCGGACCGGCTGCCGGAGACCCTGGCGGCACTTGCTCACGGCTTCGGGGCCATCGCCATCCGCCCCCTTGCGCCGCGCCGGAACCGGCCCGCGAACCGCGTCCTGATCCGGGCCCGCAAGGACGCCCGCACCCCCGCCACGCTGCTGGCCCCGCTGGTCCTGCATGAGGGCGCGGCGCATGTCTCGGACGGGGACGATCACAGCGCCATCGCCCGCGCGATCCTGCGCGACGCCGCCCCCCTGACCTGGTCCTGACCGGCACAGGATTGCCGGTTTGTGACAGTTCTATGAAGCTAATGCGTGACAGAAGCGCCAAGCTGTGCTTCGCTGGTGGGGCCCCAAGTTTCACAAACAGAGAGGAGAATTGAATGTCCGTAGGTGCTCATCTTCAGGAACTGAAGAAGAAACATGAGACCCTCTCGAAACAGGTCGAGGAAGCGCAACGCAGTCCGGGAACGGACGACATCAAGATCCAGAACCTCAAGAAACAGAAGCTCCGGCTGAAGGAAGAAATCACGCGACTCGACAGCTGAGGACGTGCCTTGATGGCCGATAACCAAAGACACTGAAACGCAAAAACGGCCGAGCGATGTGATCGCCCGGCCGAATTTTCTTGATCGGCGATGGTCGATCAGCTGAAGAACTGCGCCCCGTTGGCCGAGATGGTCGAGCCATTGACGAACCCGGCCTCGTCCGAGACCAGGAAGGCCACGCAGCGCGCGATCTCTTCCGGTTCGCCGAGCCGACCCGCGGGGATCTGGCCGATGATGGATTCGCGCACCTTTTCCGGCACCGCCATGACCATTTCGGTCGCGATATAGCCGGGGGCCACCACGTTGGCCGTGATGCCCGCGCGCGCGCCTTCCTGCGCCAGACTGCGCACGATGCCGATATCGCCCGCCTTTGTCGCGGCATAGTTGACCTGCGCGAACTGCCCCTTCTGGCCGTTGACCGAAGAGATCACGACCACGCGCCCGAACTTGCGTTCGCGCATTCCGGGCCAGACCGGATGGATGGTGTTGAAGACACCGGTCAGGTTGGTGTCGATCACCTCTTTCCACTGCTCCGGCGACATCTTGTGAAACGGCGCATCGCGGGTGATGCCCGCATTGGCGACGACGATCTCGATCGGGCCGAGATCGGCCTCGACCTGTTCGATGCCCGCCTTTGAGCTGTCGTAATCGGCGACATTCCACTTGTAGGTCTTGATACCGGTTTCATCGGTGAACTTCCTGGCGGCCTCGTCATTGCCGGCATAGGTCGCGGCGACGGTATAGCCCTCGGCCTGAAGTTTCTTGGAAATGGCTTCGCCGATACCGCGGCTGCCGCCTGTGACGAGTGCTACTCTTGCCATGAAATTTCTCCATTCATCCCTGTTGGTCCAGTAACTCTGTTACGCGACGAGCAATCCGAGCGCAACAAAGTTACCGCGCCGCAATGCCAAAATCTCGGTGAAGCCGGTGCCGGGGGGCGTATCTGCACCCCGGCGCGGAACTTGCCGATATGTTACGGGCGTTCGACGCAGAGCGCGACACCCATGCCGCCGCCGATGCACAGCGTGGCGAGGCCCTTCTTGGCGTCGCGGCGCTGCATTTCGAACAGCAACGTGTTGAGGACGCGCGCGCCCGAGGCCCCGATCGGGTGCCCGATGGCTATCGCGCCGCCATTGACGTTCACGATGGACGGATCCCATCCCATGTCCTTGTTCACGGCGCAGGCCTGCGCGGCGAAGGCCTCATTGGCCTCGACGAGGTCCAGATCGTCGACCGACCAACCGGCCTTTTCCAGCGCCTTGCGGCTGGCATAGATCGGGCCGACGCCCATGATCGACGGGTCCAGACCGGCGGTGGCATAGGAGGCGATGCGCGCCAGCGGGTTGATCCCCCGCTTCTCGGCCTCATCGGCGCTCATCAACAGGACGCCAGCGGCACCGTCGTTCAGGCCCGAGGCGTTGGCGGCGGTGACCGAGCCGTCCTTGGTGAAGGCGGGGCGCAGTTTCTGCATCGCCTCCATCGTGGCGCCGTGGCGGATGTATTCGTCGCTATCGACGGTGACATCGCCCTTGCGGCCCTTGATGGTGAAGGGGACGATCTCATCCTGGAACTTGCCTGCCTTCTGGGCGGCTTCGGCCTTGTTCTGGGAGGCGACGGCGAATTCGTCCTGCTGGTCGCGGGAAATCTGCCACTTCTCGGCGACGTTCTCGGCGGTTTGACCCATGTGATAGCCGTTGAACGCGTCCCACAGGCCGTCCTTGATCATGGTGTCGATATATTTCATGTCGCCCATCTTCTGACCCTGGCGCAGCGGGGCCGCATGGGGCGACATCGACATGTTCTCCTGCCCGCCCGCGGCGATGATCGAGGCATCGCCCAACATGATGTGCTGCGCACCGAGCGCCACGGCCCGCAGGCCGGACCCGCAGACCTGGTTGATGCCCCAGGCGGCGGATTCCTTGGGGAAACCGGCGTTGATATGGGCCTGGCGGGCGGGGTTCTGGCCCTGCGCGGCGGTCAGGACCTGGCCCAGGATGGTCTCGGAGACCTCGGATTTATCGACGCCCGCACGCTCCACCAGCGCGTTGAGGACGGTGGTGCCCAGATCATGGGCGGGGGTGTTTGCGAAGGCGCCGAGGAAACTTCCCACGGCGGTGCGGGCGGCAGAGGCGATAACGACATTCGTCATGTCAGATCCTTTTCGGTTGGTCGGTGCTGTCCATGCGGCGCGGGGCCTGTCGGAGCAGCGTAAACAAGTTGTCCCGACCGTCATAGGACGTCGGGGAAGGCTTCTCAACTGACACGGTGTCTCAGAAGCGGGGCGGTCTCAACCGATAATGGGGATGGGGTCACTGACGGGCGGCGGATACCGGCCTGTCCGAGCGGGATGCGGGGGGCTATCGCCGGGCGGATTTCAGGTGTTTGGGGGCCAGCCAGGGCGGCGACAGGCTCGGTGCGCCGAAGAGGTATCCTTGCAGGCAGTCGATGCCATTGGCGGCAAGCCAGGCGGCTTCCTCGGGCCGTTCGACCGATTCGGCGACCGTGAACATGTCGAAATGCCCGGCAATCGAGATCAGCGCCTGCATCAGAACCTGGTTGTTCGGGTCTTCCTGCACGGCGCGGATGAACTGCCCGTCGATCTTGACGATGTCGAAATAGAAATCCTTGAGATAGCGGAAGGCGGTGTGCCCGGCCCCGAAATCGTCCAGCGCGAAGGTGATCCCCTTGTCCTGCAATTCGCCCATGAAGGCGGTCACAAGCTCCGGCATCTGCATGGCCGAGCTTTCGGTGATCTCCAGGATCAGCCGTTCGGCCACTTGCGGATCGTGGGCGATGGTGCGGGTCAGGATCTGTTTCCATTGCGGATAGCCGATGGAACGGGCCGACATGTTGATCGACAGCCGCAGCCCCGGCACCTGCTTCAGGGCGCGCAGCCCCGCCCGCAGCGCGGCGCAATCGATCAGCCGCCCGAGATCCTGGTTTTCCACCGCGCCCATGAAGTCGCGCGCCGGGATCACCCGCCCGGTTTCATCCAGAATACGGATCAGCCCCTCATAGAAGGCGACGGATTTGCCGTTTCCCGCCTGCACCACCGGTTGATAGGCCAGCGCCGTGTCGCCGCGTTCCAATGCTGCGCGCACCATGGCCAGCGTGCCCCGGTCGCGGTGGTCCACGGCCACGGCCAAGGGGCTTTCCACACCCGCATCGACCAGTTCCTCGTGTTTGCGCCCCCGCATGCCTGCCTCCTTGATCGCATCATAGGCCACCCTGCCTCGCCACGCGTTAAGGCATGGTGAATGTGCGCATTTTGTTCTATTTTGTCTCAACTGGTCGGGAATCGGAATTGTGGAAGGAAATCAGGATGGTGAGCGATGCAGGCTGCACATGGCCGGGCGATGATCCGTTCTACCGCGCCTATCACGACGAGGAATGGGGCGTGCCCGAGCGCGACAGCCGCGCCCTCTTTGAGAAGCTGATTCTCGACGGGTTCCAGGCGGGTCTCAGCTGGATCACCATCCTGCGCAAGCGCGAGAATTTCCGCGACGCCTTTGCCGGGTTCGACCCCGATATCATCGCCACCTGGGGCGAGGCCGAGGTAACGCAGCTCTTGCAGAACCCCGGCATCATCCGCCATCGCGGCAAGATCGAGGCCACGATCGGCAATGCCCGCGCCTGGCAGAAGATCGAGGCGGATCAGGGCTTTGACCGCTTCCTGTGGGATTATGTCGGCGGCACGCCGATCCAGAATGCCTGGGCCACCATGGCCGATGTGCCCGCTTTCACGCCGCTCTCGACGCGAATCTCGAAGGATCTGAAGAAGGCCGGGTTCAGGTTTTGCGGCCCCACCATCGTCTATGCGTTCATGCAGGCCGTGGGCATGGTGAACGACCATATCACCACCTGCCCGCGCCATGCGGAATGCGCGGCGCTGGCCTAATCGTCCTGCCCTGACTGCCCTGACTGCCCTGACCAGGCGCGCAGGAAGGCCAGCGTCTCGTCGCTCGCCCAATCGGCATCGCCGCGCAGGCGCCCGACCTCCTGCCCCTCGGGGTCCAGCAACACCGTGACAGGCAAGCTCAGCACCCCCATCTGGCGCGACATGGTCTGGCGCGGATCGAGATAGATCGGCAGATCGGTAATCCCCCCCGCCTCGAAAAACCGGTTGATCGCGGGTATCGGATTGCGGCCTGTGGCGATTGTGACGACGCGGAACCCCTCGCCGCCAAGCGTCTGCTGCAACCTGTTCAGCGATGGCATTTCCACCCGGCAGGGCGCGCACCAGGTGGCCCAGAAATTCAGCACGACATATTGGCCCGCGAAGGCGTCCAGCCCCATCTCGTTGCCCTCCGCATCGGTGAAACGGACCGCGCCGGGGTCGACCGCCTCCTCGTGCAGCAGCATCGCGCGCATGTCACCCTGCAACAGATCCTCGTGCCCCTCGGCGGCGGCGGCATTTGCACCCATCCCCAAGGCAAGGTAGAGCACGGCAAGACGCAATCCGCGGGTCATCCACTATCCTTTCCGAGGTCGAGAACGCTCATGTCCAATTCCAGTTCCAACGCCATGTGGGGCGGTCGCTTCGCCGCCGGGCCAGATGCGATCATGGAAGCCATCAACGCCTCGATCGGCTTCGACAAGCGCCTGGCGCGGCAGGATATCGACGGCTCGCTGGCCCATGCGGCGATGCTGGCGCAGGCGGGTATCATTACCGATAGCGATGCGGCGGCGATCAAGGAAGGGCTGCTCACGGTCTTGTCAGAAATCGAGGGCGGGACATTCGCGTTCTCCACCGCGCTGGAGGACATCCACATGAACGTGGAGGCACGGCTGAAAGAGGTGATCGGCGACCCGGCAGGGCGGCTTCATACCGGGCGCTCGCGCAATGACCAGGTGGCGACGGATTTCAGGCTCTGGGTGCGGGACCAGGCGGATGCGGCCATGGAGGGCTTGAGCGCCCTGATGCGCGCGCTTGTGGCGCAGGCCGAGGCGGGGGCGACCTGGGTCATGCCCGGTTTCACCCATCTGCAAACCGCGCAGCCGGTGACCTGGGGCCATCACATGCTGGCCTATGTCGAGATGTTCGCCCGCGACCGCGCCAGGATGCACGATGCGCGGGCGCGGATGAACGAATGTCCCCTCGGGGCCGCCGCGCTGGCCGGCACGTCCTTCCCCATCGACCGCGAGGCGACGGCCCGCGCGCTCGGCTTTGACCGGCCCATGGCCAATTCGCTCGATGCCGTCAGCGACCGCGATTTCGCGCTGGAGTTCCTGTCGTCGGCCACGATCTGCGCCATGCATCTCAGCCGGTTCGCGGAAGAGCTTGTGATCTGGTCCTCGGCGCAGTTCCGTTTCGTCACGCTGTCGGATCGCTTCTCCACCGGCTCCTCGATCATGCCGCAGAAGAAGAACCCCGACGCGGCCGAGCTGATCCGCGCCAAGATCGGGCGCATCCTGGGGGCGAATGTGGCGCTGCTGACGGTGATGAAGGGCCTGCCCTTGGCCTATTCCAAGGACATGCAGGAGGACAAGGAGCAGGTCTTTGACGCCGCCGACAACCTGATGCTGGCGCTCGCCGCGATGACGGGGATGGTGTCGGACATGACCGCCAACCGCGAGAGCCTGGAGGCGGCGGCGGCCAGCGGGTTTTCCACCGCCACCGATCTGGCCGACTGGCTGGTGCGCACGCTGGACATGCCGTTCCGCGAGGCGCATCATGTCACCGGCGCGCTGGTCAAGCTGGCCGAGGATGCGGGCTGCGACCTGCCCGATCTGACACTCGATCAGATGCAGGGCGTGCATGGCGCGATCACCGCGGACGTGTTCGACGTGCTCGGCGTGCATAACTCGGTCGCCTCGCGCATGTCCTATGGCGGGACCGCGCCTGCGCAGGTGCGCGCGCAGGTCGCGCGCTGGAAGGAGAGGTTGGAATGATCCGTGCAACCCTGATCGTGGCGCTGCTGATGGGGCTTTCCGCCTGCGGCGTCGATGGCCGCCCCACCCCGCCCGAACCGCGCCCGACAACCGGCATCAGCATCACCGGCACCGCCGAGATGGGGATTGTCGGCGGAAGCTGACCCCCGGCTGCGCCGGATCCACCCGATCGCGGCAGATTGCCTGTGGTTCCGGCTATTTTCGCCGGTTCCCGTGGCAACCCGGAAAAGGGCGTTGAACTAGCCTTTCAGGCCCCCTATCGTCCATGTTTCGAGCGGCAATATGGCCCAACCAGTGAGACGGTGACCCCTATGGACAAGATCCCCATGACCCCGACGGGCTACAACGCCCTGGACGCAGAGCTGAAGACCCTGAAATCGGTCGAGCGTCCGGCCATCATCAAGGCCATCGCCGAGGCGCGTGAGCATGGCGACCTGTCGGAAAACGCCGAATACCATTCCGCCCGCGAAAAGCAGTCCTTCATCGAGGGCCGCATCAAGGAGATCGAGGGGCTGATCGGCCTGGCGCAGGTGATCGACCCCAAGAAGCTGTCCGGTCCGATCAAGTTCGGGGCCACGGTCGAGCTGGTCGATGAAGAGACCGAGGAAGAAAAGACCTACCAGATCGTGGGCGAGGCCGAGGCCAAGATCGAGGCCGGTCTGCTCAACATCAACTCGCCCCTCGCGCGTGCCTTGATCGGCAAGGAGGAAGGTGACAGTGTCGAGGTGAAGACCCCCGGCGGCAGCAAGGATTACGAGATCGTCAAGGTCTCCTACATCTAGTATCATACTCATGCCGCAACGCGGAACCTGGTGGGCATGGCAGACGAGAAGCACTTTTCGACGATAGAACTGGGCGCCTTCGCGTCTGATCCCGCGACCTCGCGCATCACCATGATCGAGGTCGTGGCGCTCGGGCTGACGGTGGTCTGGCTCATCGGCGTGATCTACTTCTTCTATGGCACCGACATGTCCGGCCTGGGCGAAGCCTCGACGCTTGAGGCGGTGATGATCATGCTCGGCATCTTCGTGCCGGTGGCGCTGATCTGGGTCGCGGCCTCGGCGGCCAAGACGGCGCGCATATTGCGCGAGGAATCGGCCCGCCTGCAAAGCGCCATCGACGCGATGCGCGCGGCCTATGTCGTGCAACAGCAGGCTGGCGGATTGGGCTCGAAGTCCGATGTGGCGCTGAAACTGGAAGAGATCGCCGAGGCGCAGCGCCAGGCGGAAAACGCGCTGGCCACCTTCACCTCGATCCGCAAGGCCGCAGAAAGCGCCGATGCCCGCGCCGCCGTCGCCCATGCCCCCCCAACGGCAGAGACCCCGCAGCCGACCCTGGGCCTGGGCACCCCGGCGGAGGCATTGCAGGAGCCGATCTCGGTCGCCGATTTCATCAAGGCGCTGAACTTCCCGGAGAACGAGAACGACAAGGAAGGTTTCCGCACCCTGCGCCGCGCCCTGGGCGATCCCTTTACCAAGCGCCTGATCCGCGCCAGCCAGGACGTGCTGACCCTGCTCAGCCAGGACGGCATCTACATGGACGACCTGCGCCCCGACCGCGCCAAGCCCGAGCTGTGGCGGAAATTCGCCAAGGGTGAGCGTGGCAAGGCCATCGCGGGGCTTGGCGGTATCCGCGACCGGTCTTCGCTGGCGCTGTCCTCGGGGCGGATGAAGCAGGATCCCGTATTCCGCGACGCGGTGCATCACTTCCTGCGCCAGTTCGACAAGACGCTGGTGGATTTCGAGCAGAACGCCACGGATGAGGAAATTATCCAGATGGCCGAAACCCGCACCTCGCGCGCCTTCATGCTGCTTGGCCGGGTGACGGGAACCTTTGACTGAGCGCGACGGCTGCGGCCCGTCAACGGGCCGCGAGTGCGCTCGGTCGACCGAGCGCATCACCCGCCCATGAGGGTCACCCCCGCCGCGCCGCCTCGATCCGGGCCACGTCGATCTTGTCCATCTCCATCATCGCGGCGAAAACGCGCTCTGCCTCGTCGCCGCCTGCCGCCATGCCCTCGCTCAGCACGCGCGGCGTGATCTGCCAGTTGACGCCCCACCGGTCCTTGCACCAGCCGCATTGGCTGGCCTGCCCGCCATTGCCAATGATCGCCTCCCAGTAGCGGTCGGTCTCGGCCTGATCCGCGGTCGCGACCTGGAAGGAAAACGCCTGCGTTTGCGGAAAGTGCGGACCACCGTTCAGGCCGAGGCAGGGCAGCCCCAGAACGGTGAATTCGACCGTCAGCACCTCCCCCGCCTTACCGCCCGGAAAATCGCTCGGGGCGCGGCTGACGGCGGTGACGGCACTATCTGGAAAGGTTTCGGCGTAGAACCGGGCCGCGGCCCCGGCGTCCTTGTCGAACCAGAGGCAGATGCGGTTCCTCGGAATGCTCATGATCGGGGCCCTCCTCGTGCATGACTGGACTCTGTCCAGTCTACCACACCCGGCACAGCCCGCGTCAGTCCTCCAGGCTGTCCTCGCGCTTGTCGTCGATCAACTCGCCCTCCTGCGCCTTGCGCTTGAGGAACCGGTCGCCGTAGCCGTCGATTTCCGAGGCGTCGATCTCCTCTTTCGCGCGGGCAAAGACCTCGTCTTCTTCCTCGTCGATGTGATGCTCGTAATCATGCTTGAGCTTGTCGAACCTGTCCGACCAGCCCTCGGCCCCGATCTCCATCCCGTTCAGCTCCTCCAGAAGGTCATCGAGCTGCTGATGTTCATGCACCGAATGGCGCGCAGCATCCTGGCCCCAGGTCTTCGAGATGAGCTTGGAATAGAACGTCTCCTCCTCGGCGGCGGCATGGGCCTTCACGTCGCGATAGAAGCTGTCCCAGGCCTGTTTCCTGGCGCTCTTGTCGCTGGCGTCGTCGGCCAGTGTCGCCAGCCACGCGCGGTGCTGATCGTGGTCCTTCTTGATGGCGTCATAGATCGTCGGCATGTCGGGTCTCCGGTTCTTGTTCGGGAAAACACCTCAACGCCGGGGCGCGGCGAGGGTTCCCGGGTCAGAGGCCGAACCCCGCATAGGGCAGGAAGGTCACGGGGTCGCCCGGCGTGATCTCCTGCGCCTCATAGGGCAGCTCCAGCAGCCCCCCGGCCCAGGACAGCCCCGATATCCGGCCCGAGCCTTCGGATTTGAAAAGCTCCACCCGGCCATCCGCCCCGATCCGGGCGCGGGGGTATTCGGCGCGGCCATGTTTCTTGGATTTTGCGAAGCCCGCGGGCGCCTGCATCCTCAGCGGCTCCTGCCAGCCCGCGCCCGACAGCAGGCTGAGGGCGGGGCGCGCGAAGATCAGCGTGCAGACCAGCGCCGCGACCGGATTTCCCGGCAGGCCGAAGACCGGCACGCCCCGCCATTGCGCCAGCGCCAGGGGCCGCCCCGGTTTCAGCGCGATGCGCCAGTTGGACAGCCGCCCCTCCTCGCGCAATAGCCGCGAGATGTGATCCTCATCCCCCGCCGACGCGCCGCCCGAGGTCAGGACCGCATCGGCCTTCGCAGCGTCATCCAGCGCGCGCCGGATCGCGCCCGCATCGTCGGGCTGGCGGCCAAGGTCGATCACCTCATGGCCCCACCCGCGCAGGATCGCGGTCAGCATCGGGCGGTTGGCGTCGTAGATCTGGCCTGCATCGGCGCTGTCGCCAGCCTCGCGCAGCTCATCCCCGGTCGAGATCACCGCGACCTTCAGCCGCCGATGGACCGGCACCACGCCATGCCCCGTGGCGGCCAGAAGCGCCAGATCGGGCGCCCGCAAACGGTGACCGGCGGGCAGGATCACGTCGCCCTCGGCCACGTCCTCGCCCGCCTTGCGGGTGTTCGCGCCGGGCTTGACCGGGCCGTTGAAGGCAACGTGGCGCGCATCGCTGCGGCAATCCTCCTCCAGCACCACCGTATCCACGCCCTCGGGCAGCGCGGCCCCCGTCAGGATGCGGATCGCGTGGCCCGGGGGCACGGTGCCATCGTAGCGCAACCCCGCCGCCGCGCGGCCCCGGACCAGCGGCAGAACCTGCGGGCCGTCCCCGGTTGCGGAATGGGCGAACCCGTAGCCATCCACCGCCGCGTTTGGGTTGGGCGGGTTGGCGCGCAGGGCGCGGGTATCCCCAGCCAGAACACGGCCCGAGGCGGCGTGGAGCGGCACGGTCTCGGTGCCGACCACCGGGTGCAGGATGTCGCGCAACCGCGCCAGCGCCTCGGGCACCGGCGTCCAGTCCACCCCCGGCGGCAGGGCGAAACAGTCGTCCTTCAACGCGGGCGGGTGCAGCGTCGGGGCAAGCGCTGCGTTCTGGGCGTCCTCATGGCCGAGGCCCAGAATCCAGCCCTCTTCATCCGAGCGGATGGCCAGCATTGCGTTCAGTTCCGCCTCGGGCAATCGGGCGATGGCCCGCGCAAGCAGCCGCACCTGCGCCCGGTCGCGGATGTCGTCGCCCTCGGCCTTCACCGCGTCCCGGATCAGCGAGGGCCAGATCTCGGCCAGCACGACCTGGCCTGATGCCGCCTCGAACGGCCAGACTGTGACCGCCGTGTCAAACCGCCGCCGCAGGCGCGCCAGAACCGGCAGGCCCATCAGAACCTGCGACCCGACCGCGCCGGCGCCCGCCAGTTGCCAGACGGAAAACGTGCCTTTCGCCAGCGTCTCCACCTGCCGAAACTCCGCGCAGCCATGGCCCCGCCGGTCCCGCCCCTTGCGCGGCAGATGCTCCAGGTCGCGCCTGGTCCCGTTGCCCCAGAACGGCCCGACACCGGGGAAAAGCGCGTTGATCCCTGCTGCCACCTGCCAGCGATTGTTGCGCTGCGGCCCATCCTCGATCCGCGCCTCCAGCCAGTCCCAAAGCGCAAACGGATCGGCCTTGCCCGTCACCGCGCCCGCCACGCCTTGCGGATAGCCAAAGGGAAAATCGAACCCGGCCAGCACCCGGCGTCCGGCGGCGATCTCCTCACGAAAAAGACCCGCAAGCCACGCCTCGGCCACCTGCCGGTTGCGCAGGTAGACCGGCTCCTCCTCGACGCCATTCCGCACGACCCCGGCCCAGATCGCGTCCGGCTTGGGCACCGCGCCGCGATCGTTGCCGCCGGACCAATCGACCATGACGATGGTGTCGAAGCGGCTCATGGCCCGATCTCCGTTGCGATGAAATCGGCGATGGCCTGGGTGTCATCCAGATGCAGAACGGGCCGATCCGTAGCGGGCACGCTGTCCGAAGCAACGGCCCGGATCGTCGGGTCGCTATCGGCCAGCAACCCCTGCCCGGTCACGCCCCGATGCGCCTCGATCTTCGGGTGCCCCGCGCGCTTGAACCCCTCGACCAGCACCAGATCGACGGGGGAGAGCTGTGCCAGCAGCGCCTCAAGCCCCGGCTCCTCCGCGCCGCGCAATTCGGTCATCAGCGCCCATCTGGTGCTTGAGGCCAACAACACCTGGCTCGCCCCTGCGGCGCGGTGACGAAAACTGTCGGTGCCGGACTGATCGACATCGACCGCGTGATGGGCGTGCTTGATGGTGGAAACCGTGAGACCCCGGCCCGCAAACTCCGTCACCAGCCGTTCCACCAGCCCGGTCTTGCCGGAGTTCTTCCAGCCCACGACACCGAAAAGCCTCATGCCAGCAGCCCCTCGGCCAGGATCAGGTCATCTGGCGTGTTGACGTTGAAGAACGGATCGAAGGGCGTGCCGGGAAAGACCGCCAAGGCCGTGCCGTGCCGGTCGGTCCAGGCCACGACCTTGCGGATGCCCTCGTCCAGCGCGCCCCGCAGATCGTCGCGCAGATCGACGGGCCAGAGGCCGAATGTGGGTTGCCTGAGCGCGCCTTTCTCCGGGTCATGCGTTGCGGCCAGCGCAATGGGTTTCCCCTGCGCCTCTGCCGCCAGCAACAATTGCGGCACCAGGTCGGCGGGGAAGAACGGCGTATCGGCGGCGGCGGTGACGATGTGGCTCGCGCCATCACCGGCGGCCCAATCCATCCCCGCCAGCACCCCGGCCAGAGGCCCCGGATGCCGCCCCACGCTGTCGGGCAGCACCGTCAGCCCCAGATCGGCGAACCGGGCCGGATCGCCATTGGCGTTGAGCGCAAGGCCCGCGACCTGCGGCTCCAGCCGGTCGATCACGCGGGAAATCAACGATTGCCCGCCGAGCATCAACCGGCCCTTGTCACCGCCGCCCATGCGGCTGGCGAGGCCACCTGCAAGGATCACGCCGAGAGGCTGTTTCATGACCAACCCTCCCCGCCCGCGCGTTCGGGAATTTTCGAAAATTCCCGGATCTTGTTTCGAAACAAAATGCCCCTCATCCGCGCGCCCCCTTGCGCCCGTGTTTGCGCGGTTCCTCGCCCACGCCCGCCGGATCGACGTCGCGCACCAACCGCGCCTCCCCCGCCAGACAGACAAAGCGCCGCCCCTTCAGCCGCCCGATCAGGGTCAACCCGACCTGGCGCGCGATCTCCACCCCCCAGGCGGTGAAGCCCGAGCGCGAGACCAGCACCGGAATGCCCATCAGCGCCGTCTTGATCACCATCTCCGAGGTCAGCCGCCCTGTGGTGTAGAGGATCTTGTCCGCCGCCTCCGCCCCGGTGTCATACATCCACCCCGCCACCTTATCGACCGCGTTATGCCGCCCGACATCCTCCATATAGACCAGCGGGCGGTCGCCCTGACACAGCACCGTGCCGTGAATGGCACCGGCCTCCAGGTAGAGGCTCGGCGTGCGGTTGATCTGGTGGCTCAACGCATAAAGCCAAGATGCCCGCAACTCGGCGCGCGGCAGGGTCAGCCCCTCCAGCCCCTCCATCATGTCGCCGAAGACGGTGCCGACCGCGCAGCCGCTGGTCCGGGTCTTTCGCGCCAGCTTGGCCTCGTGATCGGTCTCGGCCTCGGTGCGCACGACGACGACCCCGAGCTCCGCGTCATGGTCCACACCTGTCACGCGATCCGCCTTTGACAACATCCCCTGGTTGCGCAGGAACCCGAGCGCCAGGTATTCGGGGTGGTCGCCGATGGTCATCGCCGTCACGATCTCGCGCGCGTTCAGGTAGATCGTCAGGGGCCGCTCCTCGACCACGTTCAGCGTCACCTGCGCGCCGCTCTCGTCATGCCCCTCGACCGCCCGCGACAGGGCCGCCGCCTTGGGGTCGGGGGCGATCAGGTAGCGCGCCAGAAAGTCATCACGAACAGCCATTTGCATCTCCTGCCGCAAGCGCATAAGCGAGGGGTCATGTCCCAAACTAGGGGTCCGGCATGGCAATCTCCACACCCAAAAGCGCCTATCTGAAGGGCGCGACCGGCGCGCTTCCGTTTTTGCTGGTGGTCGTTCCCTTCGGGATGCTCTTCGGCGTGGTCGGAACCGAGGCCGGGTTGAACCTGGCGCAGGTGATGGGGTTCTCGACCCTCGTCATCGCGGGCGCGGCGCAGTTCACCGCCGTGCAGCTGATGGTGGATGAGGCCCCCACCATCGTCGTCATCGTCTCGGCCCTCGCGGTCAACCTGCGCATGGCGATGTATGCGGCGGCACTGGCCCCCTATCTCGGACCGGCCCCGTTCTGGCAGCGGGCGATCATCGCCTATCTCAATGTCGATCAGACCTATGCCATGTCGCATCAGCAATTCGAGGCGGAGCCCCAGATGCCCCTTCCCGCACGCGTCGCCTTCTTCTTCGGTTGCGCCACGCCGATCCTGCCGATGTGGGTCGTGGCCACCTATGTGGGGGCCGTCGCGGGCGCCGCCATCCCGCCGGAGTTTGCGCTCGATTTCGCGGTGCCCATCACCTTCATCGCGCTGGTGGCCCCGGGCCTGCGCACGCTGGCCCATGTCTCGGCGGCGGCCACTTCGGTCATCCTGGCGCTGGCGCTTGGCTGGATCCCGCATAACCTGTGGATCCTCGCGGCAGGCATCGGCGGCATGATCGTCGGGGCCGAGGTCGAACGCAGAGGCACCGCGCAATGACCGCCTGGTCCGACCCCGCGATCTGGGGCATCATGGCCGCGCTCGGGCTTGGCACCTACACGCTGCGCCTGTCCTTCCTGGGGCTTCTGGGGGGCCGCGCGATCCCGGAATGGGCGCTGCGCCACCTGCGCTATACCGCGGTCACCATCCTGCCCGCGCTGATCACGCCCGCGGTGCTCTGGCCCGAGGCCACCGGAGGCCAGACCGACCCCGCCCGCCTGGCCGCCGCCGCCGTTGCCCTGATCGGCGGCTACGTGACCCGCAATGCGATCGTGGCCATTGTCGGCGGGATGGCCACGCTCTACCTGGTGCAGTTCGCGGGCTTCTAGGCCTGGCGCGCCTTGAGGCTGTCGCGGATCTCGACCAGGATCTCCAGCTCGGTCGGCGCCGGATCCTCTGCGGGCGCCTGTGCCGCCTCGACCTGCTCGCGCGCGGCGGCATCCTTGAGCTTGTTCACGGACCGGACCAGCATGAAGACCACGAAGGCGATGATCAGGAAATTGAGCACCGCCATCAGGAAGGCACCATAAGCGAAGACCGCCGCACCAGCCTCCCGCGCGGCCTCCAGGCTGGCCCCGGCCGCGACCTCGCCCGACAGCACGACATATTGGTTGGTGAAATCCAGCCCGCCGGTGAAGAGGCCGATGAAAGGGTTGATCAGGTCCGCCACAAGGCTGCTGACGATGGCGGTGAAGGCCGCCCCGATAATGATGCCGACGGCCATGTCCATGACATTGCCGCGCGCGATGAAATCCTTGAATTCTTTTAGCATGGGTTCCGCTTCCGTTATCCTGTTCGCCCCCATTTCCGCAGAAAGAGGGTTAACGGAAACTAGACACGGAGACGGGCGCGATGTCAGCACATTCCCGCGCTCCGCACCCGAAAAACCGGTGTCTCAGCCCGGCAAATCCCCGGTCAGCACGTAGCGCAGGATCTGCACCACCTGGTCCGGCGTCTCGGTGACGGCCAGCGCCGCGGCATCGACCTCTTTCAGCGGGTGCTGATGCTCGGGCCCATGCATGACGACCAGGGGCGTGCCGAGCGCAGCCGCATAGCCCGCATCGAAGGCCGCGTTCCATTGCCTGTATTTCTCGCCAAAGCGCACCACGACCAGGTCGGCGCTTTCGATCTCGTTGCGGGTGCGGATCGCGTTCAGCTTGGCGCCCTTGTGGTCGTGCCAGAACTTGCTGTCCTCGGCCCCCAGGATCGCCACGCCGCAATCGTCGCTGGCATCGTGATCGGTCACCGGCGCGGAGAACTCCACATCCAGCCCCTCGGCTCCGGCTATGATCTGTTCCCGCCAATCGGTGTGAATCTCACCCGACAGATAAACCTTCATCTCGCTCTCCTTTAAACCTTAGCGCCGCACTTTCATTTTGCCGAAAATACCTCGGGGTCCGGGGCAGAGCCCCGGCGAGTCGCCGCCGTCAGGCGGCGAAACCCTCAGCCGCGCAGCGCGCCGCCCGTCGCTTTCTGCACCTTCTCGACAATCTTCGCACCGACCGCCTCGATCTCCTCCTCGGTCAGGGTCTTGTCACGCGGCTGCATCCGCACCGACAGCGCGATGGATTTCTTGCCCGCCCCCATCTGCGCCTCGGCCTTCTCACCCGAGAACTCGTCGAAGATGCGGACATCCTCGATCAGCTTCTTGTCGGCCCCGGCGGCGGCATTGGCCAGGTTGATCGCCTCGACCTGCGCATCGACGACAAAGGCGAAATCCCGCTCCACCGCCTGCAGATCGCTGATATCCAGCGCCCCGCGTGACGCGCTCTTTGCCCGCGCGATCGGAATCTCCTCGGGGAAGAGCGTCAGCGCCATCGCCGGTCCCTTCACGTCCATCGCCGCCAGCACCCGTGGATGCAACTCGCCGAAGACGCCGAGGATTTTCTTGGGCCCCAGGCAGATCATGCCGTGACGGCCCGGATGCCACCAACCGGGGGCCCCGCGCAGGATCTGCACCTTGGCGGGCGCCCCCATCGCGGCCAGCACGGCCTCGGCATCGGCCTTCACGTCGAAAACATCCACCGTCCGCCGCGATCCGTGCGGATCGCGTCCGGCGGAGTGCCCCACCACCAGCGCGGTGGCTTGCAGGTGCTGCTCGCCCGGCTCGCCGCCCTGGAACGCGGTGCCGACCTCGAACAATGCCAGGTCCATCATGCCGCGCGCCTGGTTGCGCGCCGCCGCCTGCAAGAGGCCGGGCAGCAGCGCGGGGCGCATATGGCTCATCTCGCTGGAGATCGGGTTCTCCAGCATCGTCGCGTCATCACCGCCGCCGAACATCTCGGCGCTGGCACGGTCGATGAAGCTGTAGGTGACGCATTCATTGTAGCCGAGCGCGGCCAGAGTCCGCCGCGCGGCGCGTTCACGCAACTGCATCGGTGTCAGCACCGGTTTCGGCACGCCCGCCGTCGGGCGCGTCAGGGGGCGGCCTTCCAGCTTGGTAAGCGACGCCACCCGCGCCACCTCCTCGACCAGGTCGGCCTCGCCCTGCACATCGCCCCGCCAGCTTGGCACCCAGACCTCCAGCACGTCGCCCGATCCCGTCGCGGAAAACCCGAGCGCGGTCAGAATGCGCACCTGTTCGGCCTTGGGGATTTCCATGCCGACCAGGCTGATCACCCGCGCGGTATCCAACGGGTAGCTGCGCGCGACCTTCGGCGCGGCCCCGGCCTCGACCACTTCGGAGGGCTCACCGCCGCAGATTTCCAGGATCATCCGCGTCGCCGCCTCAAGCCCGGGTCTTGTGTAATCCGGGTCGACGCCGCGCTCGAACCGGTAGCGGGCATCGGAATTGACCTTCAGATCGCGGCCCGTATAGGCCACCCGGATCGGATCCCACCAGGCGCTTTCCAGGAAGACATTGACCGTCTCGCCGGTGCAGCCCGTGGGCTCGCCACCGACGATGCCCGCAATGCTCTCGACGCCCGCCTCATCGGAGATCGCGATATGGCCCGTGGACAGCGTGTAATCCTTGTCATCCAGCGCGCGCAGGCTCTCGCCGCCTGCCGCGCGATGCACCCGAAGATCGCCCTTGACCTTGTCGGCATCGAAGACGTGCAGGGGGCGGTTCTGGTCATAGGTGAAGAAGTTGGTGATATCGACCAGGGCCGAGATCGGGCGCAGCCCGATGGCGCGCAGACGGTCCTGCAACCACGCAGGCGACGGCCCGTTTCTGACGCCCCTGATCACCCGCCCGGTGAAATGCGGTGCCTCCTCCAGCGTGTCGGCGTCGATACTCACCCCGATCGGGCTTGCGAAGCTGCCCGGCACCTCGACCTCGTCTTGCGGTTTCAACCGCCCGAGGCCCCGCGCCGCGAGATCCCGCGCCACGCCGCGCACGCCAAGCGCGTCCTGCCGGTTCGGCGTGATGGCGATCTCGATCACCGGATCGACCTTGGCCGGGTCATTGACGGCCAGCCAATCGACGAAACGGTCGCCGACCTCGCCCGAAGGCAGCTCGATGATGCCGTCATGCTCGTCCGAAAGCTCCATCTCGCGCTCGGAGGCCATCATGCCGTAGCTCTCGATGCCGCGGATCTTGCCGACCCCGATGGTGGTGTCGATGCCGGGCACGTAGACGCCGGGCTTGGCAATCACCACGGTGATGCCCTCCCGCGCATTGGGCGCGCCGCAGATGATCTGCTGCACACCCTCGTCGGTCTCGACCTGGCAGACGCGCAGACGGTCCGCATCGGGGTGTTTCTCGGCGCTCAGGACCTTGCCGATGGTGAAATCGGCCAGTTTCGCGCCCCGGTCGGTGACCTCCTCGACCTCGAGGCCCAGATCGTTCAGGGCATAGCAGATCTCGTCCAGCGTGGCCTCGGTCTCGAGGTGATCCTTCAGCCAGGAAAGGGTGAATTTCATGTCGCGCGTCCCTCTGCGTCTTTGCAGGGGACCGCTTAGCGCATGTGCCCGCCATTGAAAAGCCGGGGCGCGTCGGGCCAGGTATCCGGGAAGGCAACATGATTGGTGTGGCTAATACACTTTTTCATTGAACTGGCAGGCGTTTTCGGCTATGTTGGGGGTGATGTTGCGGGGACATTCATGCTTTGAAAGGACATGACATGACCCTGAAGACCCTGACCGCGGCCACTATCGCCGCCACCCTGCTTGGCACTGTTGCCCATGCAGATATTACGATCATTCAATCCGGCCCCTCCGGGGCGATGCCCGATATCCAGATGCCCGCGATGCCGAATATGCGGATGCCCGGCCATATCCAGCCGCTTGGCGACGGGTTCGGAATCGCCTCGGCCTTCATCCGTGACATGATGGCCGACCGGATGCCCGGTTTCGACATCGACGGCGCCATCGAGGCCGCCCCGATCATCGAGCCGCCGGTGCCGGTTTCCTTCGCCGGTGACTGGGACTTGCTGGAGATTTACGGCGCGGGCTCCGTGCCGCTCGTCTTCTCGGACGAGCTTCTGGCGCGGGCCGAGTTCAGCGTCGATGTCGAGGGCAATTTCAACGCCTCGGTCGGCTGCAACTCGATCTTCGGCCATCTCGAGGAAGACGCCGGCACCGTGGAAACCGGTGAGATCATGGCGACCCTCATGGCCTGTTCCGAGCCGGTGCAGGGCATGGAACGGGCGCTCACCCGCAGCCTGTCGGAGGCAGCACTCTTCGCTCATGGCCGTGACCGGCTGGTGTTCCTCAGCGTCGACGGCGAACCGCTGGTGCGTTTCAGCGCCGAAACCGAGTAAGACCTGCCGCCCCAAGACCAACGGGCGCGGCGTCCCTGACCGGATCGCCGCGCCCGCAATCCGTCCGGCCTACCGTGCCTCGGCCCGGATCGCATCGGTCGGCGCATCGAAACAGGTGCCAAGCAGCAGCGTGAAGGAGGTCGGGAGGCTCCGTTCTTCGTCTTTCCCATAACCCAGTATCCTTACTTCTGGGTCTCCGGTAAAGCCGGGGCGGTTCAGAGGGTGGTGGAAAAGGACTTAAGCGTATCTGCGCTCCGCGTTGAGAATTCGGGGAGCGTAGCGCGGCGACGGGTGTCCGCATAGTGTCCTGGTGCGAAGCCGCGCGATGGCCAGACCGCGGGGTGGCGATGCGACGGTGGTGGATGCACTTTATGCTGGCCAAGTCATTCCGGCTCCAGAACGGAGCGTTTGCCTCACCATATCGCCAGCCCGGGGGGCGGCCCCCTCTCGGCAGATTTCCGTTGGAAATCGCCTGCCGGGTCAATGCTGGCGATCGCGCGGCGGCCTACGGCCTTGATTCCGCGCGGGTCAGAGAGGCAGCAGTTTCTTCTTCTCAGTTAGCCGAGAGGTTTCCCTCCAGGAACATCAACAGAGAGTTCTAGATCGTCATCGATCTCCGAGCTGCGCATCGTCTTCACGAGGCCAGTTTGGAAAGACAGATAGCGACTTCTGTACGGTCGAAAACCTGCCCGAATCCTCCGTGCCACTTCCTTAGCGGGAACATGCCTGCTCACCTCAAGCTTAATCTGTTCCAAAGTCCGCTCTGCTTCGTCAATCATCTCCGATACCAGGCCGTGTCCCGTCATGGCTTCGTCAACAACTTCTTTTTCGCCCAAGAGGCTGAGGCCGAGCAAAGCGACTTCGAAACTCTCCCGAGCCCGCAACAACTCTTCAAAAGCTTCAAATGGTTCAGCACCGTCTTGAAAAGAGAACCGCTCAAACGACAGCCTGACGCTAGAAGTAAGGTAAAAGAAGCGTCGGTATTCTTTGCGCCGCTCCCTCCTAAGCTCGAATTTTCGGTCAACCTCTTTCTGGCTAGGGTATACAACCATTGCTATATACAATGCCGTACTGGACGCGACGATTGCGGCAAAGAACGCCCACCACATCTCTCACACCCCCGAATGCACCGCCGGCACGTCCAGCGCGCTGAACCCGTAATGCCGCAGCCAGCGCAGGTCGCTGTCGAAGAAGGCCCGCAGATCGGGGATCCCGTATTTCAGCATCGCGATCCGGTCTATCCCCATGCCGAAGGCAAAGCCCTGCCATTCCGCCGGATCAATCCCGCCCGCCTTCAGCACATTGGGATGCACCATGCCGGACCCCAGAACCTCCAGCCAGCCGTCGCCCTCGCCCACCTTGACGGTGCCGCCCTCGAAGGAACACTGGATATCGACCTCGGCCGAGGGCTCCGTGAACGGGAAATGCGAGGCGCGGAAGCGGGTTTTGACTTTCTCGCCGAAATAGGCCGAGAAGAACTCCTCCAGCACCCATTTCAGGTTCGCCATGGAAATATCGCGATCCAGTGCCAGCCCCTCGACCTGGTTGAACATCGGGGTATGCGTCTGGTCGTAATCGGCGCGGTAGACGCGGCCCGGCGCGATGATGCGGCAGGGGGCGCCGTATTTCTCCATATGCCGGATCTGCACCGGGCTGGTATGGGTGCGCAGCACATGCGGCGGGCGGTTATCCCCCGGCGCGCGATGCGTGTAGAACGTGTCCATCTCGGCCCGCGCGGGGTGGTGGCCGGGGATGTTCAGCGCGTCGAAATTGTACCAGTCGGTCTCGATCTGCGGGCCTTCTGCAACGGCAAATCCCATATCGGCGAAGATCGCGGTGACCTCTTCCATCACCTGGCTGACGGGGTGGATCGTCCCCATCCGGCGCGGGCGGCCCGGCAGGGTCACGTCCAGCCATTCGGCGCGCAGCCTCTCGTCCAGGGCGGCATCGCCAAGTGCGGCCTTCTTCGCCGCAATCGCCGAGTTGACCTCGTTCTTGAGCGCATTCAACGCCGGACCCGCGACCTGGCGTTCCTCGGGCGTCATCTTGCCCAACTCGCGCATCTTGAGGCTGATCTCACCCTTCTTGCCCACGGCCTGCACGCGCAATGCCTCGAGGCCCGCCTCATCCGTCACATCGGCAATCGCCGTCAGGTACTTGTCGCGCAGATCGTCCATCTTCACTTCCTCTTGGGGTGTTGCCGACCTGCTAGCAGAACTTGACGCGAAAGCAAATCGGCCCGCACCATTTCGCCGCATTGCATCCCACGGCCCGCAGGGTTCATATCCGACCAAATCGGTCAGAAAGTCCCCGCCCATGCCGTTCTTAAGCCAAGGTTTCCGCCCCTTCTTCCTCATGGCCGCCCTTTGGGCCGCGATCTCGATGGGGATCTGGATCACCTATTGGGCGGGTGGCATGGCCTTGACCGGCCCGCTCCTGCCGCTCGACTGGCATGTGCATGAACTGGTCTTCGGCTATGGCGGCGCGGTGCTGTGCGGCTTCCTGCTGACGGCGATCCCGAACTGGACCCGGCGCCCGCCGCTTTCGGGCCTGCCGCTGGCGGCACTGGCCCTGATCTGGCTGGCGGCGCGGATCGGGTTCCTGATCGGACCAGAGGAAGTCTCGCCCTCGCTGATTGCCCTCGACCTCGCCTTTCCCGCCCTCTTCAGCGCCTTCGCGGGGCGCGAGATCATCGCGGGCGGCAACAGGCGCAACCTGCCGGTTCTGGCGATTTGCGTGCTGTTCCTGATCGGCGACGCGCTCTTTCACTGGGAGACGCTGGCAGGGTCCGGATATTACGGCGGGCGGATCGGCATCGCGGTCCTTGTCGGCCTGATCTGCCTGATCGGCGGCCGCATCATCCCCGCCTTCACCCGCAACTGGCTGAAGGCGCAAGGGGCCAGCGCCCTGCCCGCCGAGATGAACGCGTTCGACAAGGCGACACTGGCCCTGACCGTCCCGGCCCTCGCGCTATGGGTGGCGCTGCCCGCCCACCCGCTGACCGGCATCGCGGGGCTTGCGCTTGGCGCGCTGCACATCCTTCGCCTTGCGCGCTGGTGCGGGTGGGCGACGCGGTCCGAGCCGCTGCTCTTCACGTTGCACATCGCCTATGGCTTCGTCGGCCTCGGCTTCCTGCTGGCGGGTCTCGCTGCCTTCGGGCTGGTCCCCGCGATGTCCACGATCCACAGCTGGACGGTCGGCGCGATCGGCGCGATGACCCTGACAGTGATGAGCCGCGCGACGCTTGGCCATTCGGGCCGCCCGCTGAAAGCCGGATGGGTCGAGACCGCGTTCCTGGCCGCGCTGCCGCTGGCCGCGCTATCCCGCATCGCCTCGACCTTCCCAGCCGCGCCCCTGTGGACACTGCACTTGTCGGCAACGCTGTGGATCGTCGGTTTTGCCCTCTTCGCCCTGCGCTATGCGCCGGTCATGATCGCGCCGCGACACCCGGCCTGATTCATCCGGACAATGAAAAAGGCCGCCCTCATTGCGGGGGGCGGCCTTTCTGCAACGGGTTGCGCAATGCTTTTATGCCAGCGCGCTTTTGGCCTGGTCGACGATGGCGCCGAAGGCTTCGGGCTCATGCACGGCGAGATCGGCCAGAACCTTGCGGTCCACCTCGATCCCGGCCAGCGACAGGCCGTTGATGAAGCGCGAATAGGTCAGCGATTCGTCATGCGACCGCACGGCGGCATTGATGCGCTGGATCCACAGCGCGCGGAACTGGCGCTTGCGGTTCTTGCGATCGCGGGTTGCGTATTGGTTCGCCTTGTCCACGGCTTGCGTGGCGGTGCGGAAGGTCGTGGAGCGACGGCCATAATAGCCCTTCGCGGCTTTGACGATCTTCTTGTGACGTGCGTGGGTGACAACCCCACCTTTGACTCGGGACATATCGGGGCCTCCTTAGCGTGCGTAGGGCATGAATGCCTTGACGATCTTCTCGTCAGGGGCGGACAGAACGGTCATGCCGCGGGCGTCGCGGATGAATTTGTTGCTGCGTTTGATCATGCCGTGGCGCTTGCCCGCCTGTCCGGCCTTCACACGGCCCGAGGCCGTGACCTTGAAGCGCTTCTTGGCGCTCGACTTCGTCTTCATCTTGGGCATTTCCGTCTCCATCTTGTTTGGGTCGGTTCGGATGCGATTCGGCATGCCACATCGGCCGCACGCATCGGTTGGAGCGCGCTTGCTACAAGCAAACCCGCGCAGGGGCAAGACCTCAGTTGAGCAAACGCGCCGCGACCGAGATGAAGGCGTCGGGCACCTCGCGCCAACCGTTCGGGTCGGGGATCTGCGCATAGGCATAGACAAAGACGCCCGCAGCCGCGGCCAGCACCGCCAGCGCCACGACCGGAAACCGCTTATCCACCCAGGCCGCCAGCGACCCGGCGATCGCGAACCCGCAGACCAGCGTGGACACCGCCAGCAGGATATCCGCGTCGGGGATCATTCCAGATCGGTCGAGAGGATCAGATGCTCGGCGCAGGGCGCGACGCGGATGATGTTCGTGGTGCCCTGCACGTTGAAGGGCACGCCCGCTGTCACCACGATCTGATCGGCGGAGGTCGCGAAACCGGTGCTGCGCGCGGCGCGGGCGGCGGCGATGACGGCCAGCTTGAAGCGCGAGAACTCTTCCGTCACGACGCAATTGGTGCCCCAGGTCAGGCTCATCCGGCGTGCAACATCGACCAGTGGCGTCATCACGATGATCGGCACCGTGGGCCGTTCGCGCGCGACCAGCGCCCCCGTGGTGCCCGATTGGGTAAAGCAGCAGATCGCCTTGATATCCGTGGTCTCGGCGATCTCGCGCGCCGAGGCGACGATGCCATCGGCCACGGTCGAGCGCTTGACGCTGCGGGTGTTGACCATGATCTCGCGATAGGTGGGGTCCGCCTCGACCTCCAGCGCGACATTGTGCATCGTCGTCACCGCCTCGACCGGGTAATCGCCCGCCGCACTTTCGGCGCTCAGCATGACGGCATCGGCGCCCTCGTAGATCGCGGTGGCCACGTCCGAGACCTCGGCCCGCGTCGGCACCGGGCTCTCGATCATCGATTCCAGCATCTGGGTCGCCACGATCACCGGCTTGGCGCTGGCCCGGCAGCGGCGCACCAGGCGTTTCTGGATCGGCGGCACGTTCTGGACGGGCAGTTCCACCCCCAGATCGCCGCGCGCCACCATGATGCCGTCCGAAGCCGCGAGGATCTCCTCGAACGCCTCGACGGCGGCGGGTTTCTCGATCTTCGACAGGATCGCGGCACGCCCCTTGGCCAGCGCGCGCGCCTCGGAGACATCCGCCGCACGCTGCACGAAGCTGAGCGCCAGCCAGTCGACGCCGAGGCCGCAGACAAACTCCAGATCGGCCCGGTCCTTGTCGGAAAGCGCGGCCAGCGGCAGCACGACGTCGGGTACGTTCACGCCCTTGCGGTTGGAAATCTCACCCCCCGCGATTACCGTGCAATCGGCGAAATCGGCGCCGCACCCCTGCACCTGCAACTTGATCTTTCCGTCATTGACCAGAAGGGTGGAGCCCACCTCCAGCGCCGCGAAGATCTCGGGGTGGGGCAGTTGCACGCGGGTGGCATCGCCCTCGGCCTCGTCCAGATCGAACCGGAACGACGCGCCGTCCTGCAACTCATAGGGGCCATCGGCGAACACGCCGCAGCGCAGTTTCGGCCCCTGCAGGTCGGCCAGGATGCAGATCGGCTGGCCCAGATCCTGCTCGACCTTGCGGATGATCGCGTGACGGGCACGAATCTCCTCGTGGTCGCCATGGCTCATGTTGAGGCGGAACACGTTGGCCCCGGCCTCGAACAGGGCCCGGATCATCTCGTAATCGTTGGACGCGGGCCCTAGGGTTGCCACGATCTTCACATTGCGTTGGCGTTTCATGCGGACCTGCCTCTCTGGTAGGATGTTAGCGCTCACATATCAGCTGGCGCCCTTATCTCTCAAATCCCATTACAGGACAACTGGTCCTTGGGCGCAACCTGGCGTATGTGACATTCTGCGATGAGAGACGAGCCCCGGACAACCCAACCCTATGAGATCGACGGCGCCGACCGCCCGGCCCGCTGGCTGGTCACCTGCGACCATGCGACCAACCTCGTGCCGGATTGCGTGAACGGCGGCGACCTTGGGCTGCCTGAGGCCGATATGACCCGCCACATCGCCTATGATGTCGGGGCCGAGGGGCTGTCGCGCCACCTGGCCCGCGATCTCGACGCGCCGCTGATCCTGTCGCGCTTTTCCCGGCTGGTCATCGACCCGAACCGGGGCGAGCATGACCCGACCGTCTTGATGCGGCTCTATGACGGCTCGATCACCCCGGCCAACCGAAATGCGGATGCCGCGGAAACCGAGCGCCGCCTCGCCGCCTTCCACCGCCCCTATCACGACGCGCTGGCAGGGCTTGCGGCGCAGCGTGACGACCGGGTGATCCTGTCGGTCCACAGCTTCACGCCGCAATTCAAGGGGCGCGAGATGCGGCCCTGGCATGTCGGCGTGCTCTATGCCGAAGACAACCGCCTGGCCCTGCCGCTGCTGGAGCGGCTGCGCGCCGAAGCGGGGATATTCGTGGGCGATAACGAGCCCTATTCCGGCCACCTCCCCGGCGACACGCTGGACCGCCACGGCGTGCAGACGGGCCGCCCGCACGTGCTGATCGAGCTGCGCAACGACCTGATCAAAACGCCTGACCAACAGCGGCAATGGGCGCACCGGCTGGCCCCCATCCTTGACGGCGCGCTGGCCGACGCACAGGTTTGAGAGGCAGAAGGAGACACATGCCATGGACGACCAGACCCGCACCGAGATCGAAGCCGCCGCCTTTCGCCGCCTGCAGAAACACCTGATGCAGGACCGGCCGGATGTGCAGAATATCGACATGATGAACCTGGCCGGGTTCTGCCGCAACTGCCTGGCCCGCTGGTATCAGGAGGCCGCCGCCGAGCGCGGTATCGACATGGACAAGGAAGAGGCGCGCGAGACCTATTACGGGATGCCGATGTCGGACTGGAAGGCGAAGTATCAGACCGATGCCAGCCCCGAAAAGGTGGAAGCGTTCAACAAGGCCTTCGCGGAGAATGTGGGCGACCAGAACCGGTAAATACGGTCACGCGTTGTCGACATCGCGTCCCCGCCCCGATCTCAGGCCGCGCTCGCGGGCCGCAGAAACGCCGGTTTCCCCTCTTCGCTCAACCCCGGCGCGTATTCATATCCACCGGTGTCGAACTCCAGGATACCCTCGGGATCGGTCAGCCGCCGCGTGATGATGAAGCGCGCCATCGCGCCGCGGGCCTTCTTGGCGAAGAAGCTGACAATCTTCGGCCCGCCCGGTTTTTCTTCCAGGAATTGCGGCGTGATCACGCGCGGTTTCAGCGCCTTGCGGTTGGCGGCGGTGAAATACTCGACCGAGGCGCAGTTGATCAGCGTGTCCGTGCCAAGCCGCTCGGCCTGCACATTCAGCGCCTTGGTGATCTGGTCGCCCCAATAGTCATAGAGCGACTCGCCCCGCCGCGTCTTGAGCCGGCTGCCCATCTCCAGCCGGTATTCCTGCATCGCATCCATCGGTCGCAGCAGACCGTAGAGCCCCGACAGGATGCGCAGATGATCCTGCGCAAAGGCCAGTTCCTCGGGGTCGAGCGAGGCCGCCTCAAGCCCCTGGTAGGTATCGCCCGCGAAGGCCAGCACCGCCGGGCGCTTGTCCGCGCCTTCCGCGAAGCGCTGGAACCTCTCGCGGTTCAGCTTGGCCAGGTCGGGGCTGATATCCATCAACTCTTGCAGCTTCTTGCCGCTCAGCTGCCTGGCCGTGGTGGCCAGCCGGTTGGCATCGGCCTGGAACATCGGCTCGGTCATCTCGACATCGCGCGCGGCCCAATCCAGCCGCTTGGCCGGTGAAATCACGATCAGCATTCAGCCTTCCCCTTCAAATCCAGTCCCACATCAGGCGCAGCGCCATTGCCGTGGTCATCATCACCAGAAGCGGCTTGATCAACCGCGCGCCGATCCGCGTGGCCAGCCGCGCGCCCACCTGTGCGCCCGCGAACTGCGCCACCCCCATCAACAGGCCAACACCCCACCAGGGCGTTGCCACGAAGGCGAAGGCCAGCAACCCGCCGCAATTCGACGCGAGGTTGAGCAGTTTGGTATGCGCCGTCGCCCGCAACACGCCGTAGCCCGCCAGCATCACGAAGCCAAGCATGTAGAACGATCCCGCGCCGGGGCCAAGCAATCCGTCATAGAACCCGATGGCAGGCGCCAGCGTCAGCATGAAGAGGCGCGGCGAGATGCGCTCGGCCCGGTCCAGGTCGTCCAGCCCCGGTTTCAGCGCGAAGAAAAGCGCGATGGCGATCAGCAGGACGGGCAGTGCCGCGCGCAACAGGTCCGTGGGCAACACGCTGACCGCGAGCGCGCCCAGGACCGAGGCCGCGAAGGCCATCGCCGCGGGTGCCAGTTGGCGGCGCGGATTGACCAGCCCGGCCCTTGCATAGCTGATCGCGGCCGAGGCCGAGCCGAACAGCCCCTGGATCTTGTTCGTCGCTAGCGCGGTCACCGGGTCGGCGCCCGCCAGCAGCAGCACCGGCACCCCGATCAGCCCGCCACCGCCCGCAATCGAGTCGATGAACCCTGCGACGAAGCCCGCCGCGACAAGCAGCGCCAGCACCTCCCACCCAAGGTCAAGCATCGTGCAGGATATCGAGGAAGGCGGGGCCGAAACGGTCTGCCTTCTGCGCGCCCATGCCCGAAATGCGGGCAAGATCCTCCAGCGATCCGGGCCGCCGCTCGGCGATCTGGCGCAGCGTCGCATGGGTGCAGGAGAGGTATTTCTCGGTCCCCATCTCGCCGCGCGACAGTTCCACCTGCGCCTCCATCAGCCGGTCGAACACCGGGCCCGCCGCGCGGCCCGCCAGCTTGCGCCGTGCAGGGTGGTCGGGGGCGGGCGCGGCGCCTGTGATCACCTCCAGGAAGGCCGCGCCGTAGCGTTCCAGCTTGACCGCGCCGACACCACTGACGCGCGCCATCGCGTCCATGCTCTCGGGCCGGGTCTCGGCCATCTCGATCAGGGTCTTGTCGGTGAAGATCACATAGGCCGGCACCCCCGCCGCCTCGGCCAGCCCGCGCCGCCTGGCCTTGAGCGCGGAGAGAAGCGGCGCGTCCTCCTCACTGACCAGCATCTTGATCGCGGGGCGGCGCGGCGCCTTGGCGATGGTGTCGCGGCGCAGGGTGATGCCTGCCTCGCCGCGCAGGATGGGGCGCGCGGCCTCGGTCATCCGCAGCGCGCCGAAACGGTCGGGATCGGGGCGCACGAGGTCATGCGCGGCCATCTGACGAAACACGGCCTGCCAGCCGCGCTTGTCGAACTCGGTGCCGACGCCGAAGGTGGGCAGATCGTCATGGCCGCGCTGGCGGATCTTGTCGGTCACATTGCCCAGAAGGATGTCGATCAGGTGCCCCGCGCCAAAATATTCTCCCGTGCGCAGGATCGCACTCAACGCCTTTTGCACCGCGACGCCCGCGTCGAAAGTGTCCGGCGGGGTGGCGCAGAGGTCGCAATTGCCGCAATTCCCGGCCTCCTCGCCGAAATAGCCAAGCAAGCCCTTGCGGCGGCAGTCCAGCGCCTCGGCCAGCCCAAGCAGTGCGTTCAGCCGCGCGTGATCGGCGGATTTGCGGTCTGGCGGGGCCAGCCCCTCGTCGATCTGGGACCGGCGCAGGCGGATATCGTCGGGACCATAGAGCGTCAGCGTATCGGCAGGCGCGCCATCGCGGCCGGCGCGGCCGATTTCCTGGTAATAGGCCTCGATCGACTTGGGCAGGTCGGCATGGGCCACCCATCTTATGTCGGGCTTGTCCACCCCCATGCCGAAGGCCACCGTGGCGACGACGATCAGCCCGTCCTCCACGGCAAAGCGGCTCTCGACGATGCGGCGATCCTCGGCCTCCATGCCGCCGTGATAGGAACAGGCGTTGTGCCCCGCCTCGCGCAGGCCCTGCGCCAGCGTCTCGGTCTTGGCCCGCGTGCCGCAATAGACGATGCCCGACTGCCCCTTGCGGGCGGCGGCAAAGGCCAGGATCTGCTGGCGCGGCTGGTTCTTGACCTCGAAAGCGAGGCTCAGGTTGGGCCGGTCGAACCCGCGCAGGAAGCTGGCGGGGGGCTGACCATCAAAGAGGCGCTCGACAATTTCGACCTGCGTTTCCGCGTCGGCGGTCGCGGTGAAGGCCGCCAGCGGCACATCAAGCGCGCGGCGCAGCGCCCCGATGCGCAAGTAATCGGGCCGGAAATCATGGCCCCACTGGCTGACGCAATGCGCCTCATCGACCGCGATGAGGCTCACACCCGTCCGCTTGAGCATCCGTTCCGTGCCGCCCGAGGCCAGCCGCTCCGGCGCCATGTAAAGCAGCTTGAGGCTCCCCTCCTCCAGCCCGCGCCAGACGGCGTCGGTCTCCTCTTCCGTGTTGCCCGAGGTCAACGCCCCCGCCGCAACCCCTGCCTCACGCAAGGCGCGCACCTGGTCGCGCATCAGCGCAATCAGTGGCGAGATCACCACCGTGACGCCCTCACGGCAAAGTGCGGGCAGTTGGAAGCACAGCGATTTCCCGCCCCCCGTCGGCATGATCGCCAGCACGTTTTCGCCCGCGATCACGGCCTCCACGATCTCCTCCTGGCCGGGGCGGAAGCGGTCGAATCCGAAGACGGTCGAAAGAAGGGCGGAAAGATCCGACATGGGGCCTGTATCTGCGGTTTTTCTGGTTGCGCGGACGGTCGCATATCGGGCCGAAGGGGGCAAGCTCAGGCCCGTGTCAGGTGCAGCATTTCCGGCAGATCCGTCATTGACGTGAAGACCTCCGCCCCAAGCCCCGCCAACGCGACGCCATCGCCCTCGGGTGCGTATGCCAGGCAGCGCATTCTAGCGGCAATCGCGGCGCGCACGCCGGTCGGGCTGTCCTCGATCACGACGCAGGTTTCGGGCGGGACATCCCCCGCCGCGGTCAGGAACAATCGTGGGTCGGGCTTGGCCACGCCAAGCGTATGGGCCGAGAACACCGCGCCCTGAAACCGATGCCAAAGACCCGTCTGGCCAAGCGTTATCTGCATCTTTTCTTCGCTGCCATTGGACGCGACGCAATAAGGCACGCGGGCCGTGTCCAGCCGGTCAAGCAACTCCGGCACGCCCTTTGTCACCGGCGTCCCGTCACGCAGGGCGGCGTAAATCTCGGCATAGATGCCCGCCACCCAATCCGGCCCCAGGTCGGCCCCCGCCGCGCGCGCCACCTCGGCATTATTGGCCATCGTTCCGCCAACGAACATCGCGTGCGCGTCTGCCTCCGTCAGCGCCAGGCCGTGCCGCGCCAGGTTGGCGACCAGAACCCGCACCGCGATCACCTCGCTATCGACCAGCACGCCGTCGCAATCGAAGATCACCAGCTCCGGCCTACCCATCCGACAGCCCCGCGATCGTGATCACCGTGTCGCCATAGCGGCGCTGGTCCAGCAAGTCGCACCCTTCAGGCAGGACCGGCGGGCCGCTCTCCTCCCAGACGATCAACGCATCGGGCGCGATCCAGCCCCCCGCCAGCGCCGAGGCCAGCGCCTTTTCCCCCAGGCCCTTGCCATAGGGCGGGTCGAGGAAGATCAGGTCGAAGGCCGGTTGCTGCGCCTCGCCCAACCGGGTCGCGTCGCGGCGGAAAACCTTGGACACGCCTTGCGCCTGACACAGCCCGATATTCTCGCGCAAGAGCGCCCGTGCCGCCATGCCGTCATCGACGAAGCAGACAAAGCCTGCGCCACGCGACAGCGCCTCCAGCCCCAACGCGCCGGTGCCTGCGAAAAGATCCAGCACCCGCGCGCCGGTCACCGGATCGCCGTAGCCGCCATTCAGAAGCAGGTTGAAGAGGCTCTCGCGCACCCGGTCGCTGGTCGGCCTCAGATGCGCCCTGGCATCGCCCTTGCCGACCGAGGCCAGCGCCTTGCCCCGGTTGCGGCCCGCGATGATCCTCACGGCCGCAGCAGCGCCTTGAGCTCGGTCTCCGGGTCCGCCACAACCTCCGCCGCGGGGCTTTTCCCGGCCTCCAGCAGCCGCTTGCCCACCATGTAGGCGCGCGGATCGTTCATCGCGTCGACCGCCAGCAGCGTGTCGCCCGCGTAATACCAATGCGACACTGTCTGGCCCTCACCGGGCCGGACCACGACGCGATCATAGCCCGTGTTCAGTCCGGCAATCTGCAATTTCACATCATACTGATCGGACCAGAACCACGGGTGGGGCGCATAATCCTTCCCTGCCCCCAACATGTTGCTGGCCACGCATTCCGCCTGATCAATCGCGTTCTGCACCGATTCCAGCCGGATCCGGTTGCCCTTGTAAATCAGCGAGGCGCAATCGCCCGCGGCCCAGATCGACGGATCGGAGGTGCGCCCCTGCGCATCGGTGCGGATACCGTTCTCAACTACCAAGCCTGCCTCCTCCGCCAGCTCCGTCGCGGGTGCGATGCCGACACCGACGATGACCATGTCGAGCGCCAGCTTGGTGCCGTCCGACAGCACCGCGCCGGTGACGTGGTCCTCACCCACCAGCCGGTCCAGCCCGACGCCCTCGCGGATATCGACGCCGTGGGCGCGGTGCAGGTCGCGGAAATAGGCCGAGGTTTCGGGGCAGGCCACGCGTTGCAGGATACGCTCGGCCATCTCGACCAGCGTGACCGTCATGCCCATCTTGGCGCAGACCGAGGCCGCCTCCAGCCCGATATAGCCACCGCCGACGATCAGCACGCGCTTGCCCGTCGCGACACCGGGCGCCATCGCATCGACATCCGCCAGCCCACGCACCACATGCACGCCCTTCAGCCCGCCACCGATCGCATCGGGCAGGCGACGAGGGATCGACCCGGTGGTCAGGGCAAGCTGGTCATAGGGAATCTTGCGGTCGCCCACGGTCACGGTCCTGGCCTCCGGGTCGATGGATTTGGCGGCGCTGCTCAGCAGAAGCTCGATATTGTTGTCGGCGTAATAGGCCGAGGGGCGCAGGAACAGACGCTCAAGGTCCATCTCGCCGGTCAGGTATTTCTTGGACAGTGGCGGGCGCTGATAGGGCGGCGTGGGTTCCTCACCGATCAGCGTTATCTCCCCCTCGAACCCCTCGCTGCGCAGTTTCGCGACCAGCGACGATCCGGCCTGCCCGGCCCCGATAACCACAATATGAGACATAGCTTTCCCCGACCCCGTGCCTATGATGGCTTCAGCCCTAAGTTGATGACCATATGCACCATTTCCCGAAAGGATAAAACATGACAGTTGCCAAAGGCTCCACCCTGCCCGACGCCAACTTGATGCGCTTGGGCGCGGACGGCCCGGAAGAGGTCGCGCTCGGGCCGCTTGTGAAGGGCCGCAAGGTTGTCATCTTCGGCCTGCCCGGCGCCTATACCGGCGTCTGTTCCACCGCGCATGTGCCCAGTTTCATGCGCGCGCAGGCGGCCCTTGCCGCCAAGGGCGTCGAGGAGGTGATCTGCGTCTCGGTCAACGACCCCTTCGTGATGAAGGCCTGGGGCGAGGCGACGGGTGCGGCGGATGCGGGCATCACCATGCTGGCCGATCCCGGCGCGGGCTTCATCAAGGCGCTCGGCCTCGACTTCACCGCCCCGCCTGCTGGCCTCTATGACCGGTCGCAACGGTTTTCCATGCTGGTGGAAGACGGCGAGGTGACAGTGCTGAACATCGAGGACGGCCCCGGCGTCTGCGACCGCTCGGGCGGCGAGGCGCTGGCCGAACAGATGTGAGTTAAGTCTTGAACGAAAATGGCACCAGAACAGGTGCCATTTTCTTGTCGTTACCGCAATACCCGACCAATTGAGGGTCCGGCATTGGAACCTACAACGAGGCTGTTTCGCCCCTACGCCTCGACGTTGATCTGGGTCTGGGTCGGGAACGGAATGTCGATGCCGCCCGCGTCGAAGGCCTCTTTCACGGCGCGGGTAAGGTCGAACTTGAGGCCCCAGTAATCGCTGGCATCGCACCACACGCGCACGGTGAAATCGACCGAGCTGTCGCCGAGATTCGAGACCTTGACGAAGGGCTCCGGCTCCTGATGGGCGCGCGGGTCGGCGGTGATGCAGGACAGGATCGCGGTTTCGGCCTGTTTCAGGTCGGTGTCATAGGACACGCCGAAAACCAGGTCGCAACGGCGTTTGTCGTAATGCGAATAGTTGGTGATCGCGGACGAGAAGATATCGCCATTTGGCACGATGATCTTGACGTTGTCGGGCGTCGTCATCTCGGTATTGAACAGCGTGATCTCATCGACCGTGCCGCTTTCGCCGCCCGCGCTGATGTAGTCGCCCGCCTTGAAGGGCCGCAGCGCCACCAGCAGCACCCCGGCGGCGAGGTTCGACAGCGAGCCTTGCAGCGCCAGCCCGATGGCGAGGCCCGCGGCACCGATGATCGCGGCCAGCGAGGTTGTCTGGATGCCGAACCGGCCCAGGATGAAGACAACCGCCAGCGCCAGGATCGCGTAGCGCGCGACCGAGCCCAGGAAATGCGCCAGCGTCCGGTCAAAGCGCGCGTTGCGCTCCGACAGCTTGACGATGCGCGTGCGCACCCACCCGCTGAACCACAGCGCCACGATGGCGATGACAAGGGCCGTGATCGCGTTGATCGCCAGCGCGATGAAGAACTCCTGATCCATGGGTCGCGTCTCCTGTTGGCCTATTTTTCGGCCAGCGCGTCCATCTTGCGCGCCAGCTTTACGTCGCGGGCGCTTAACCCGTCCACGTCATGGCTGGCAAGGGTGACGTCCACATGTTTGTAGATATTGGACCATTCGGGATGGTGGTTCCACTTCTCGGACCAGATCGCCGCGCGGGTCATCCAGCCGAACGCATCGACGAAATTGCGGAAGGTGAACCGCTTGGTGATGGCATCGCGCCCGTCGACCATATCCCATCCGTTTTGCAGCAGCGGGGCCAGATCCTCCTTGCGCTCCTCGTCGCTCAACTTGTCGCTCATTCCTGTTCCTCCACATCCGGTTTGCGAAACGGCCCGTAGGAGGTGAGCACCTCGATCTCGTCCTCCATCGCGTCGCGTTCCGCCTCAAGGTAATTCGCCACCGCCTCCGAGAAGCCGGGATCGGCCAGCCAGTGCAGCGAATGGGTGGCCACCGGCAGATAGCCGCGCGCCAGCTTGTGATCGCCCTGCGCACCGGCCTCGACACGGGACAGACCGCACGCGATGGCGGCGTCGATGGCCTGATAATAGCACAGCTCGAAATGCAGGCAGGGGTGATGCTCGATGCAGCCCCAGTAGCGGCCGAAAAGCGCGTCGCGCCCGATGAAGTTGAGCGCGCCCGCGATCGGATGCCCGTCGCGCAACGCCAGCACCAGAAGCACATCGTCGCGCATCGTCTCCTGAACGATGTCGAAGAATCTGCGCGTCAGGTAAGGCTGCCCCCATTTGCGCGCGCCGGTATCCTGGTAGAAGGTCCAGAACGCATCCCAGTGCTCTGGCCGCAGGTCATCGCCGGTCAGGTTGACGATCTCGCCTCCGAACGCCTGCGCCTGCCGCCTCTCGCGCCGGATCGCCTTGCGCTTGCGCGAGGCGAGGCTGGCCAGGAACCCGTCGAAATCGGCATAGCCCCGGTTCATCCAGTGAAACTGCTGCGTGATGCGATGCAGGAGGCCCATCTGCGCGCCGCGCTCGGCCTCTTCCTCGGTGCAGAAGGTGACATGAACCGAAGAGAGCCCGCCATTCTCCGCCACCTGCACAGCGCCCTGAACCAGCCCCGCACGGCCCGCATCCTCCCATCCCGGACGGGTCAGGAACCGGCGCCCGGTGGCAGGAGTGAAGGGGACCGCGACTTGCAGCTTGGGGTAATATTGCCCGCCCGCGCGCTCGAACGCATGGGCCCAGTTGTGGTCGAAGATGTATTCGCCCTGGCTGTGCCCCTTGGCGTAAAGCGGGGCCGCGGCAATGACCTCGCCCCCCGCCCGCACCAGCAGGTAATGCGGCTGCCAGCCGGTGCCGGGTCCGACGGAACCGGATTGCTCCAGCGCGAAGAGAAACCGATAGGTGGTAAACGGGTCGGTCGGAGGGCCATCCGCCGCCTCGGGGCAGGCGCAGGCATCCCAATCGACCGGGTCGATATCGGCCAGGCTGGCATGGGCCGTCACCTCAAGTTGTGTTTCGCCATCCATCTCGGCTGCGGTCCTGTGCAAGGGCTGGTCAGGAAACAGATGGGGCGGATCGCGGCAGGATCAATGCGCAGCGATCGCACGGCGCGTCAGGGGCGAAAGCCCTCGAAGGTGATGTTATCGGCCTTGCCGCGCACGTCATCCGCTTCCTCGGGCGAGGTCACGGTCCAGCATAGGACCGGCACGCCGCGCCCGCGCAGCTCCTGCACCGCCTGATCGTCCAGGTCGTCCTTGTCATGGCTGATGAAGCTGGCCCCGACCCGGTCGAAATCGGCAATCGCGCGCAGCTGCTCCAGGCGTGCCTCACCCAGGGGCGCCCAGGCCGGGTGATCGTAGCCGCCGGTGACAAGGCCACGGGTCACGTCGGGGGCGGCCTCGGCCATCGCAGCGATGGAATGGGGGTTGAAGCTCATCACCGCGACGGGGCCGGCATAATGGTCCAGCATCTCGGCCACGGCGCGTTCCAGCACGCCATCGACCTCGCCCATGACGCGGGACTGGTCCTTGATCTCGATCAGCAGCGGCACCCGCCCCTCGACGACCTGCAAGGCGGCGTGCAGCGTCGGGATCGGCCGGTCGGTGCCGCGCAGCGGGATTTGCACCAGGTCCTCGGCGGGCATATCCGAGATTTCACCCCGCATGCCGGTCATGCGCTCAAGCTCATGGTCGTGGAACACCATCGGCACCCCGTCCGAGGACAGTTGCAGGTCGATCTCGACGCCATAGCCCGCATCGACCGCAACCTGGATCGCGCTCAGGCCGTTTTCCGGGCGTCCCGCGCCGGCATCATGCAGACCGCGATGCGCGATCGGCCGTTCGAGGAAGCGCTGGCGCAATGTCATGAGATCTGGAAAATGCCTTCGATTTCGACGGCAACGCCGAAGGGCAGCGACACGGCGGACACGGCGGATCGGCTGTGCCGCCCGGCATCGCCCAGGGCCTCGGCCAGGAAATCCGAGGCGCCATTGATGACGGCGGGCTGTTCGCCGAACTCGGGCGTCGAGTTGACGAAGCCGGTCAGCTTCACGACGCGTTGCAACCGGTCCAGGTCGCCGTCGCAGGCGGCCTTGACCTGCGCCAGCAGGCTGATCGCGCAGGTCCGCGCGGCCTGCGCGCCCTCGTTGGTTTCCATATCGGCCCCGAGCTTGCCGGTGATGAACCCGTCCGGCCCCATCGAGACCTGGCCCGAGACATAGAGCATGTCGCCCACCCGTACCGAGGGCACGTAATTGGCGGCGGGCGCGGGGGCGTCGGGCAGGGTCACGCCCATATCGGCGAGACGGGATTCAAACTGGCTCATTTCTCAGACACCTCGGCTGCGTTGCGAAAGTTGCGGCCACGTTACCCCGCGGGCCCGGTGCTGAAAAGCGCCGATCAGCTTTCCCGGAAGGCGCGGTTGAAATAATCCGTCAGCGGGCGCAGCAGATAGGCCATCGGGGTGCGGTCCTGGGTGCGGATATAGGCCTCGACCGGCATACCGGGCAGCAGGGTCTCACCCTCCAGCCGGTCGATCTCGCCGTCGCTCAAGACGATCTCGACTTCGAAATAGCTGACGCCGGTGGTCTCGTCGGTGAAGGCATCGGCCGAAACCTGGCTGACACGGCCCGCCAGTTCCGGCGTGGTGCGGGCGTCGAAGACCGGAAAGCGCAGCACGACGGTCTGGCCGACATAGACCTCATCGACATTGGTCGGGCTGATGCGCGCCGAGATCACCAGCGGGCGATCCTGCGGCACCAGGAACAGCACCGGTTCGGCGGCCTGCACCACCGAGCGCGTGCCGAAGACGCGGAGGCCGTAGACGATGCCGCCCACGGGCGCGCGGACCTCCATCTCGGACAATTGCCGCGACAGCGCGCGCTGGCGTTCGGCCAGTTCGGCCTCCTGCACCCGGACCTCGCGCAGCTCGGCGATGGCTTCCTCGCGGCGGGTGGTCTGCAATTGCAAGATCGCCAGCTCGATCTCGGTGATCCGCCCCTCGGACTCGGCGGCGCTGGCCTCAAGCTCTCCGAGAGTGCCCAGAAGCCGCGCATTCTCGCGCCGCAGGGACAGCGCGCGGGTGGCCTCGGTGAGGCCGCGATCGACCAGGTTCTGCACGTTGACAAGTTCCTCGGTGACCAGGTCCTGCTGTTCCTCCAATGCGACACGCTGTGCGGCGATCCCGCCGATCTGCGCCCGGATCTGATCGGCGCGGCGGCCCAACTGGTCGATCTCCTGCGCCAATGTCTCACGACGCGCCTCGAAGAGGTTGCGCTGCCCCTCCAGCACCTCGCGCAGGTCGTCATTGCCCTCGGCGGCCTCCACGACATCGGCGGGGAACACCACCTCCTCCAGCCCGTCGCGTTCGGCCACAAGCCGGGCACGGCGGGCGCGCCATTCGGCATATTGCGCGTTGACCACGGCCAGGTTGGACTGGATGACCGAGCCGTCGAGGCGCAGCATGATATCGCCCTCGGCCACCAACTGCCCCTCATCGACCATCAGCGCGGCGACGACGCCCCCCTCGGGGTGTTGCACCGCCTGCCGGTTCTGGTCGACCTCGATCTGGCCCGGTGCCACGATCGCGCCCGCGATGTTCGAGAACATGGACCAGGCCCCGAAGCCACCGACCAGCAGCAAGAGCGTCGCCATCCCCAGAAGCATCGGCCAGCGCACCGACCAGGCCTTTTGCGGCGTATCCCCTGACATCAGCTTATCCCCCCCGGTCTTGGTCCCTCACCATTCGGGCCGGTCACCTGATCATGATTGGACAGCACCTTGCGCAGCACCTCGTCACGCGGCCCGAACGCCTTGGGCAGGCCGCCATCCAGCACCAGAAGCATGTCGCATTCGGCAATCGCGGCGGGACGGTGGGCCATGATCAGGACCGATTTGCCCTCGGCCTTCATGGTGCGGATCGCGGTGTTCAGGGCCTCGCTGCCCTCATGGTCGAGGTTCGAGTTCGGTTCATCCAGCACCAGCAGGACCGGATCGCCATAAAGCGCGCGGGCCAGGCCGACCCGCTGGATCTGCCCGCCCGAGAGCCGCCCGCCATCAGAGGACATCCGCGTGTCATAGCCGTTGACCTGTTCGCGGATCATCCGGTCGGCGGCGGCCTTGCGCGCGGCGGCGACGACGTTTTCGGGGTCCGGATCCTCGTCCAGCCGGGCGATATTCTCGGCCAGGGTGCCATCGAACAGGGTCACGCTCTGCGGCAGGTAGCCGATCAGGCGGCCCAGGATATCGGGGTCATATTGGTCCAGCGTTGCGCCATCCAGCCGCACCTGCCCCCCGGCGGGTGGCCAGACCCCGGTGAGCGCACGGGCCAGCGTGGATTTCCCCGCCCCCGATGTGCCGATCACGCCCACGGCCTGCCCCGGCAGCACCTTGAACGTCACCCCGCGCAGCGTGGCCTGTTGCGCGCCCGGCGGCACCACCGACAACTGGTTGACCTCCAACAGCGCGTTCGGGCGCGGCAGCGGCAGGCGGACAGGTTCGGGGCGCACAAAGGTCAGAAGCTCCTGCAACCTGCGCCATCCGGTGCGGGCGCGCGCGACGCTCTGCCATTGGCCGATCACCATCTCGATCGGGGCCAGCGCGCGGCCCAGAAGGATCGAGCCCGCGATCATCGCGCCCGCCGACAATTCGCCGCGCAGCACCAGCCACGCCCCGAGGCCGAGCATCGCCGATTGCAGGAACAGCCGCAGCGTCTTGGTCAGGGTGGTGTAGCCGCCGACCCGATCCGACGCCTCCATGCCCCGCCCCAGGGCCTGCGCGCGCAGTTTCTGCCACCTTGACAGCGCCGCGCCCTGCATCCCGAGCGAGCGCAGAAGCTCACTGTCCGATTGCAGCCGCGTGGCCATCCGGTCGGCATGCAGCGCCGCACCCTGCGCCTCGGCCAGCGGCTGCGCCGACCGCGCCTGGTTGAGCAGCGCAATCAGAACCAGGAGCACGCCGCCCCCCATCGCCAGCCAGCCGAGCCAGGGGTGGAAGATGAAGATCGCGGCCAGGAAAACGGGCGTCCACGGCATGTCGAAGATCGCCAGGAAGATGGGCGAGGCCATCAGTTTCTGGATCGACTCCAGATCCGCCAGCCCGGTCTGCGCGCCCCCGCGGCGCGCGGCCTGTGTCAGCGCGGCCCGGAACACGCGGCTGTCCATCTGGTCCTGGAACCGCGCCCCGACGCGCGCCGCAACGCGGCCCCGCGCGTAATCCAGCAGGCCCATCATCAGGAACAGGAACGTCACCAGGAGCGACAGCGCCAACAACGTCTCCTCGGAGCCGGACCCGAGCACCCGGTCATAGACCTGCAACATGAACAGCGGGCCGGTCAGCATCAGCAGGTTGGTGAACATGCTGAAGATAAATACCGCCCAAAGCAGCCCGGAATTCCTGCGCCGCACCTCGCGCAGCTCCTGTGAAGGCGTCACACCGATTGACGTCATCGTCCCGCTCATTCCCCCAAGGGCGGTCTCCCGCCCCTTGTGGCGGGCCATTCCCCGCCGGTTGTTGACAGCCCTGCCACACACTATACCTGAAATGCGGGCCGGGTGGATTCGGCTCTGGCGTTGTCCCCGCATCCTACGGTGTAACGGCCTAACCCGATTAACCTACGAAAGCATTGACGGATACTCCATTGTTTCATTCCGGTCCAGTTCGACACATGAAGACGGCCCTTGCCGCGACGTTTCTGGCAGGTCTTGCGGCCTGCGGCCCCGCCACGCTGCCCGGCGAGGGTGTCATCAACGACCCCTCCGAGGTACAGAACCGCGAGGTTCATGCCTTCAACGTCGCCGTTGACCGCGCCATCGTGCGGCCCCTGTCGGTGGGGGCGGGCAATGCGGTGCCGGAACCGGTGCGCCAGGGCATCGGCAATTTCGCCGACAACCTTGATCAGCCGCGCTACGTGCTGAACAACCTGTTGCAACTGCGCATTGACGACGCGCTGGCCAACACGTTCCGCTTCGCGATCAACTCCACCGTTGGTCTCGGCGGTTTGCTGGATCCGGCCTCGGGGATCGGCCTGCACGCAGAGGCCACCGATTTCGGCGAGACGCTGCATGTCTGGGGCGCGCCCGAAGGGGCCTATGTGGTGCTGCCGGTCCTGGGCCCCTCCACCAGCCGCGACACGGTGGGCTTTGTCGTCGATCGCGCCATGAACCCGGTGCGCTTCTTCGTCGAGCCGCCCGAAAGCTATTATGCCACGGCCGCGGGCATTGGCGGCGCGCTCAACACGCGCTACCGCTTTTCCGACACCATCGACGAGCTCTACTATGAAAGCGCCGATGGCTATGCCGCCGCACGCATCCTGTATCTGTCCAACCGCCGGTTCGAGCTGCGCGGCGAGGCGCAGGACGACTATTTCGACCCCTATACCGATACGTATGAGGATCCCTATGCTCAATAAGATCACCCCGACCCGCCGTGCCTTCCTGGGCCTGATGGGCGGTGCCGCGGCGCTGGCCGCGATGCCCACGCAACTCATCGCGCAATCCGTGAACGCCGCGCGCGCGCTGGTCGATGCACTGCTGGTCGATCTCTATGCGCTGATCAATGCGGGCCGCTCCACCAGCCAACTCTATTCGGATTTCGAAACCCTGCTGAACCGCTATGCCGACCTGCCGATCATCGCGCAGACCGTGATGGGCGTCGATTGGCGACGGGCCTCGAACGCGCAGCGCAGCGACTTCATCACCGCCTTTCGCAGCTATATCGCCCGCAAATACGGCAGCCGCTTCCAGGAGTTGATCGGCGGCACGTTCGAGATCACCGGCGCGCGCCAGATCCGCAATTTCATCGAGGTGACGACCACCGCCAACCTGCGCAACGAGGCCCCGTTCGAGGTGATCTGGCTGGTCTCCAGCGGTTCGGGGCAGCTCAAGTTCTTCAACCTGGTGATCGAGGGCATCAACCTGCAAACCACCGAACGGCAGGAGATCGGCGCGATGCTGGACCGCAACGGCGGCAATATCGACGCCATGATCGCCGATCTGCGCAACGCAAGCTGACCCTTCGGCCCGCGCATCCCGTCGAGGGCCATGCCCTCCCCTGTCCCGGACCCGCCCAAAGATGAGCGCCGCCCCGATCGCCTATCGTCATGAGCTCGACGGGCTGCGCGCCATCGCGGTGCTGGCGGTGCTTGGCTACCACGCGGGCTATAACGATGTCGCGGGCGGGTTCATCGGCGTCGACGTGTTCCTTGTCCTCTCGGGCTACCTGATCACGCAACAGATCATGATCGGGCTGGATGCGGGCGGGTTCGCGCCGCTGCGCTTCTGGCTGCGCCGCGCCCGCCGCCTCCTGCCCGCGATGGTGCCGGTGCTGGCCTTCGCCCTGGTCGCCGCGCTGATCCTCAAGGGCGACGGGGCCTTCGCCGATTTCGCGGGTCATTTCCTGAGCGCCGGGTTCTTCTATTCCAACTACCAGTTCGCTTCCGAGGCCGGCTATTTCGCCCGCGCCAGCGATACCAACCTGCTCTTGCACACCTGGTCGCTGTCGCTGGAATGGCAATTCTACCTGATCATGCCGCCACTGCTGATGATCCTTCACCGGTTCGGGCGCGACGCCACCATCCTCGGGCTCATCGCGATTTCCGCAGCATCGCTGGCCTATTCCGAGATCCTGATCCGCGCGGGCAATGCCAACTGGGCCTTCTATGCCACTCCGCCCCGGTTCTGGGAATTCGCGGCGGGCGGTGTTGTCGCCCTGCTGCCCCGGCTTGCGCTTCCCTTCGCCGGCCCGCTCCTGCGCGGCGCGGGCCTCGCGCTGATCTTCTGGATGATCCTCGCCTATGCCGGCGGTCCTTTTCCGGGCCTTGGCGCGGGGCTGCCCGTCCTGGGCACGCTGATCATCCTGATCGCGCCCGAATCCCCGCGCGACCCGCTGCGCCTGATGCTGTCGTGGCGCTGGATGCAATGGGTCGGGCAGCGCTCCTACGCGATCTACCTCATTCACTGGCCGCTGATGGTGGCGATCACGCCCTCCGAGATGAACCAATCCGAAGGCATCCTGACCGTCGCGATCCCGGTCTCGATCCTGCTTGGCCACCTGATCTACCGCTTTGCCGAGACGCCGGTGCGCACCGGGTCAGGGTTCCGCGAAAGCCGCGCGATCCTGCGCCACGGCACGCTCACCCTGGCCGTGATCGCCGCCATCGGCCTCGCCCTGCCGACCGCCGCGGTGCTGGCCTTGCGCGAGGCCCTGCCGCTGTCCACGACCCGCGCAACAATCACCCAGATCGACCGGGCCCGCGCGGATTACCTCGATCTGCAAGACCGGATCAGCGCGGGCGACATGCCCAATGCCCGCTATTGCAGTTTCGACGACATCGCCAGCACCGACGCGATGCTTGCCTGCCTGACCGACCCAACGACCCCCGAGGACACCGTGCTGCTGATCGGCGACAGCCACGGGCGCGACGTGCTGGCCGCCATGCTCATGGCCTATCCGGGCCAGCATGTCACGATGCTGCATCAATCCTCCTGCGTGCCCGCCACCTATATCCGGGGCCGGTCGCTGTGCTTCGATGCGCTGGATCGGATCATCGAGACACTGGCCGCGCGCGGCGCCCTGCCGCCGGTGATCCTCGCCGCGCGCTGGTGGCAGGGCGAGCATGAAAACGTCTCGGCCACCCTGGCGACGCTGGACGCGGTCGATGCCGATACCCTCGTGATCGGCCCCGGCCCGACCTTCGCCAGCCCGATGGAGACCCACGCCACCGAGGCCGGGTTCGCGGGCACCACCCTGCGCGCCCTGGCGCCGCTCGGGCCCGAGAGTTTCGCCTTCGACATCGCCGCGACCTCCGCCGATCTGGCCGCGCGCGCGGCCTCTCGCGGCGCGGAGTTCCTCGACCGCTACGCGATGGTCTGCACCGGGGGCGCTTGCCCGGTCTTCGATGGTGCCACCGGCCCGATCCTCTATTTCGACGAACAACATCTCAGCCCCGCGGGGCTGGCATGGTTCGCCGCGATGCTGGAGGACACGGAGTTGAGCGCCTTCCTCGAACGTTAGCGGGACAGGCGCTCGGTCGACCGAGCGCGAGAGCGGCCCGTCGACGGGCCGTCCCCTTCCCCGTCCTAGTTGCCGCCCAACAACTGCCGCAAGAACCCGCCAAGGCCCTGGTCCGGCTCACCGGGCTCGTTGCCGGGCAGGCGGATGCCCTGCGGCTCCTCGGGCGGGCGTGCCTCGGCCACCGGGTCGATCATCGGCAGGGGGCGCGGTGGCAACCCGTCATGGACGCGCTCCATCGTCTGGCGCCAGATCTCGGCGGGCAAACCGCCGCCCGTGATGCCGGAGAGGGACCGGTTGTCGTCATATCCGATCCAGACACCGGCGACGTAATCCGCCGTGAACCCGACGAACCAGGCATCCCGCAAGGCCGATGTGGTGCCGGTCTTGCCCGCCACGGGCCGATCCTCCAGCGCCGCGCGTCGACCGGTGCCATTGGCCACGACCTGCGCCATCATGTAGGTCAGCTGCCGCGCCGCCGCCTCCGAGATCACACGCTCGCGGATACCGCCGCCCTGCCCGATCATCGGCTCGCTGTCGCCAAGAAGGCGCAGGTCGATGAGACCGTAGGGCGTCACCGCCGAGCCGCCGTTGAGGATCCCCGCATAGGCCCCCGTCATCTCGATCAGGGTGCTTTCCGACGCGCCAAGCGCCAGCGCGGGACCGGCGGCCAGGTCGCTTTCGATGCCGAATTGCGAGGCCACCGTGCGCACGAGATCGCGGCCCACGGCCTCGGACAGGCGGACGGCGGGGATGTTCAGCGAATGCTGCAACGCCGCGGTCAACGTCACCTCCCCCCGGAATCGCCGGTCGTAATTGACCGGTGAATAGGGGCCGGAGCCCGGCACGTTGATCGTCAGCGGCTCATCCATGATCATGTCGTCGAAGCGCCAGCCCAGGTCCAGCGCGGTGGCGTAGACAAAGGGCTTGAAGGCCGATCCTGTCTGCCGCATCGCCATCGTCGCGCGGTTGAAGAGGCCGGTGCCGGACTCGCGCCCGCCCACCATGGCGCGCACCGATCCATCCGCCGACATCACCACGATGGCCGCCTCCGCATCCGACCCCTCACTCGCCTGGTTGGCGAAGACCTCGGCCAGCGCGGCCTCGGCGGCCTCCTGCATGCGCGGGTCGAAGGTCGTGCGCACGATCACGTCTTCGGTCGTGTCCGTGGTCAGGAAATCGGGGCCCTGCGTCATGATCCAATCGGCGAAATAACCGCCCGCGCGCGCCTCTGCCGCGTCGGAGAGGACCGCCGGATCATTCCGCGCCGCCTCGGCCTCGGCCTCTGTCAGATAGCCCTCGGCCGCCATCAGGCCCAACACGACCGCCGCGCGATCCTGGCTGCGTTGCAGGTTGGTCGTGGGCGCAAAACGCGAGGGCGCCGTCAGCAAGCCGGCCAGCATGGCGCTTTGCTGCGGATTCGCCTCGGCCGCGGAACGGCCGAAATAGCGCTGCATCGCGGCCTCGACCCCGTAGGCGCCGGCCCCCAGATAGGCCCGGTTGAGATAGATCGTCAGGATCTCGTCCTTGGTATAGCGCAGTTCCATCGCCAGCGAGAAGGGGATCTCGGCGATCTTGCGCCACAAGGACGAGCGGCGGCAATCGGCCTCATACTCGGCCTCGGATTCCCATTCCGCCGCGTCGTACTGCACGCCCAGGCACATCAGCTTCGCCACCTGCTGCGTGATGGTGGACCCGCCATGCCCCTCCAGCGGCCCGCGCCCTTCGCTCAGGTTGATGCGGATGGCGGACGCGATACCGCGCGGGGAAATCCCCCAATGGCGATAGAACCGCCGATCCTCTGTCGCCACCACGGCATTCACCAGGTGCGGCGAGATCGAGGTCGGGTCGCCCATGCCGCCGAACTGCTCGCCGCGCCAGGCAAAGACATTGCCATCGCGATCCAGCATCGTGACGGAGCCGCGCTGGCGGCCGTCGATCACCTCGCCGAGTGGGGGCAGGGTCGTGTACATATAGGCCGTGGCGACGCCCAGGATCAGCAGAACCGCCAGCGTCCCGCGCCACAGAAAGCCGAAGATCAGCCGCAAGACAAAGCGCAAGACACGCCCGAAAAAGCCCAGAATGCCGCGGCGCCGGGCGGGGGCCTTGCGCCGCGTTGTCTTGCGCCTGCGTGTTTGCGCCGGCTTGGCGGGCGTGGTGCTGTTGCGCCGATCCGCCACCAGACGCCTGCCGCCCTGGCCCCGCCGCCCGCGATTTCCCGAATTGCTCATTCTCTAAACCTGCTCGTCATTTTGGGTCACCATAAGCGGTTTCGACCGCTTTGTGGAGAGGCGATGCCGCAGCGCGGAATTTCAAACCTGCCTGTTTTTCGGGCGTTCTGCCACAAAGGTGCGAAAATTGTGCGATTCAGGGCGAATCCGCCCCGGCCCGATGCCCGGTTTCATTCCCATTTCCGGTCTCCCGCGCTCTTTCTTGCCTCATTCCGCCAACCCCGGCGGTCCATGAACCACAAGAAGGTGCAAAGGCGTGAAACTCATCATCGCAGCAATCAAACCTTTCAAGCTGGAGGAGGTCCGCGAGGCGCTGACCGAGATCGGCGTGCGCGGCATGATGGTCTCGGAGGTCAAGGGCTTCGGGGCCCAGTCCGGCCATACCGAGATCTATCGCGGCGCGGAATATGCCGTGAACTACGTGCCCAAGACCAAGCTGGAACTTGTCGTCCCCGAGGGGCTGGCCGACCAGGCGGTCGAGACCATCCGCAAGACCGCCGAAACCGGCAAGATCGGCGATGGCAAGATCTTCGTGCTCGACGTGGCGCAGGCCATGCGGGTGCGCACCGGAGAAACCAATGAGAACGCGATCTGATGCGCAAGGAACCCCTCGATATGATACTGAAACCCCTCCCCCTGGCCGCCGCGCTGACCGTGTTTCCGGTCGCCGCCTTCGCCAATGAAGCGCCGTCCTCGTTCGAGGATGTGGGCTATATTCTCACCACGCTCCTGTTCCTGATCGGCGGCTTCCTCGTCTTCTGGATGGCGGCGGGTTTTGCCATGCTGGAGGCCGGTCTCGTCCGCTCCAAGAACGTGGCGATGCAACTGACCAAGAACATCGCCCTCTTCTCCATCGCCGCCGTGATGTACTGGCTGGTGGGCTACGGCGTCATGTATCCCGGCGACTGGCTGATCGACGGTGTCATGGGCCCGCTCTTCCAGGTCACCTCGCTCGAGCCCGTGGGCGTCGGCGCCGATGGCACGTCGGTCGACTACGCGTCCGCCGGGTCGGACTTCTTCTTTCAGCTGATGTTCGCCGCCACCGCCGCGTCGATCGTGTCCGGCACCCTGGCCGAGCGCATCAAGCTCTGGCCGTTCCTCGCCTTCGTCGTGGTCCTGACCGGCCTGATCTACCCGATCGAGGCGTCCTGGCAGTGGGGCGGCGGCTGGTTGGCTGAGGCCGGTTTCTCCGATTTCGCGGGCTCGACCCTGGTTCATGCCACAGGCGGATTCGCGGCGCTGGCCGGTGTGCTGGTGCTCGGGCCGAGGCTTGGCAAGTACAAGGATGGCCGCGTCAACCCGATGCCCGGCTCGAACCTGGCGCTGGCCACGCTCGGCACGTTCATCCTGTGGCTCGGCTGGTTCGGCTTCAACGGCGCATCGCAGCTTGCCATGGGCACGATCTCGGACGTGGCCGACGTGAGCCGCATCTTCGCCAACACGAACATGGCGGCGGCCGCGGGGGCGATCGTGGCGCTGGTCATGACGCAGCTGATCTTCGGCAAGGCGGACCTGACCATGGTGCTGAACGGCGCGCTGGCGGGCCTCGTCTCGATCACCGCCGAGCCGCTGACGCCGTCGCTGTTCCAGGCGCTGCTGATCGGCGGTGTCGGCGGGGCCATCGTGGTCTTCGCGGTTCCGGCCCTTGACCGGATGAAGATCGACGACGTGGTCGGCGCGATCCCGGTGCACCTTCTGGCGGGCCTCTGGGGCACCCTGATCGTGCCCTGGACCAACCCGGCCGCGTCCTTCGCCATCCAGATCATGGGCATGGCCGCCATCGGCGCCTTCGTCTTCGTGGTCAGCCTGGCTGTCTTCATCGTGATCCGCGCCATCTTCGGGCTGCGGGTGGATGAGGAGGACGAGATCACCGGCCTCGACATGGCAGAGCTCGGCATGGAGGCCTATCCGGAGTTCTCGGACGCCTGAATACCCAAATGGAAGGGCACCCCTGCCGGGTGCCCTTCTTCACGTTCCGAGGGCCCCATAGGGTGGGCGGTTCTGCCCACCATCGCGCCCCAGCACATGAAAAACCCCGCCACGGCCAACACCGTCGCGGGGTTTCCCATGTCTTTCGGTCAGTCGAACGAGATCAGATCTCGCCTTCGATCCAGCTTTGCAGCGCCGCCTTGGGGGCCGCGCCGACCTTGTTCGAGACGACCTCGCCGCCCTTGAACAGAAACAGCGCCGGAATGCCGCGCACGCCCAGTTGCATGGGGGCGTTGGGGTTTTCGTCGACGTTGATCTTCACGATCTTGATCTTGTCGCCCATCTCCTCGGAGATCTCTTCCAGGGCGGGGCCGATCTGGCGGCAGGGGCCGCACCATTCGGCCCAGAAATCCACCACGACGGGGATGTCGGACTGTTTCACTTCACTATCAAATGTTGCGTCGGTGACGGCGATGGTGGCCATATCTAGCCCTCCTGGAGGCGTTTTGAGCGGGTCAGGGGCGAAACCTAGGCACGGGGGCGGACAAGGTCAAGCGACTGAAACACGGCTGCGCAATCATGTGATCGGGGCGGCACATTCCGCCCGAAATGAGGGGGGTGCCCCCCGTACACCCCCCGATGCACCCCCCGTACACCCCCTGCGCAGATGAAACGCGGGCCGCGCGGGTCAAGGAAGCGCGTCGCGGGCGCGGGTCAGGGCCGGGGTGGTGAGTTCTGACGGCAGGGGCATCAGCCGCGCCTCGCGGGTCCACAGGATCGCGGTGTCAACGGTCTTGCCCGGATAGATCGCGGCCAGCATCTCGGCATAGGCCCCCATCTGGCGCAGGAGGCCCTCGGGCACCTCCTCCGGTCCCGAGGGGCAGATTGCGTTGGATTTGAAATCGACGGCGAGGAGCCTCGTGTCGGACAGGATCAGCCGGTCGATCTGGCCCACCAGCTTGCGGCCAAGCGTGGGGCTGTCGGCGGTCAGAGACACTTCGGCCAGGGCACCTTCGGCGAAGATCGCGGCCAGGTGCGGCGCGGTCAGGCAGGCCACGGCCTCCTGCAGCAGGGCCCCGGCCTCGGCATCCTCGACCGCGCCCTCGCCCGCCAATATCCCCGGTGCGGCAGCGCTCCAGGCGGGTTTCGCGATCTCGGGCAGATGCTCCAGCAGCAGATGCAGCCGCCGCCCGCGCGCCTTGGCTTCCTCCTCGTCCAGCCCCTCGCCGGGCAGCGCCTTGGCTCCGCCGAGGTCAGAGGGCGAGAGCGGCTTGACGTCGCGCGCCTCGGCCCTGGGCCTGAGATGAACCCAATCGGGCAGCGGCGCGGCCTCCTGCGTGGCGTCCTTGTCAGGGGCGATCCGCCCCCAATCCCCGGTCTCGATCCGCCAGCCGGGGGCGTCGAAGAACAGCTGCTCACGCCCGCCCACACGCGGCGCGGCCTCGCGGATCTGGGTGAACCAGCTGCCGTTTTCCCTGGTCTCGATCTTGCCCGCCGCCGCCACGATCAGCCAGCTTTCCGCCCGCGTCATGGCGACGTAGAGCAGGCGGTTGCGTTCCTCGGCCTCGCGGTCCGCGCGCGCCTCGAAAAGGGGGCGCAGGCGGTCGGGGCTGTCGGCCTTGGCCCCGGCCCAGATCACCGGGCCATCCTCGGGCGCCAGCAGCACCTGGTGATTGCCGCCGCCCTGCCGGTAGCCGGTATCGGGCAGGATCACCACGGGCGATTCCAGCCCCTTCGCGCCATGCACCGTCATTACCCGGATCTGGTCGCCCGCGCGGCTGGCGTCGCGCTTGATCTTGACGTCATCGGTTTGCAGCCAGCCGACAAAGCCGGTCAGGCTCGGCACTTCCAGCCGCTCATAGGCCAGCGCCTGCGCCAGCATCGCGTCGATCCCGTCCTCGGCCTCGGCCCCGAGACGCGCCAGCAGCCTGCGCCGCCCGTCATGGCGGATCAGCACCCGTTCCAACAGGTCGTAGGGGCGCAGGAAATCGGCCCGGTTGCGCAGGTCGACCAGCATTTTCACCGTTTCGGGGAATTCGGCCTGCCGGTCCTGCAAGGCGCGCCAGAGGTAGCTGCCCCGGCCATGAGCCAGATCGTGCAAACCCGCCTCGGACCAGCCGAAGAGGGGCGAGCGCAGGATCGCGGCCAGCGACAGGTCATCCTCGGGCGTGGCCAGGAACGCCATGAGGGCCGTCAGATCCTTCACCGCAAGCTCGGCGGCCAGCCGCATCACATCGGCCCCCGCAATGGGCAGCCCCCTGGCCTTGATCGCCGCGATGATCTCGTGAAACACGTCGGAGCGGCGCTGCACCAGGATCAGGATATCGCCCGCGCGCACCGGGCGGCGCTGGCCCTCCACGACAATCGGCGTGCCATCCGTCAGCATCGTGTCGATGGCCTGCGCGATGCGGCGGGCGAGGATCACCTTGTGGTCGTCATCCGAGAGCCGGTCGACGGGGTCGTCCCATTGCGCGGGCGCGCCCGCCTTGACCTCCTCGACATGCGGCCAGATGTCGACGCGGCCCGGCAGCGTCGCCTTGTGGGCGATGTGCTCCACATCCGTGCCGACGCCCGCGCCGCCCTCGCCCTCGAACACCCGATCGACCAGCGCCAGGACCGGAGGCGCGGAGCGGAAGGAATGCAGGAGCGCGCAATCCTGGAACGGTGCGCCGGACGCGGTCAGGCCCTGCCGGAAATGCTCCCGCATCCGGTCGAACCCGCCGGGATCGGCGCCCTGGAAGGAATAGATCGACTGTTTCTTGTCGCCGACGACGAAGATCGTGCGCGCCACGTCCGTTCGCGCGCCGGCCCCTGACGCAAACTCGCCCGCCAGATCGGCGATGATCTCCCATTGGGCGGGGGCGGTGTCCTGCGCCTCGTCGACGAGGATATGGTCGATGCCGCCATCGAGCCGGAAGAGCACCCATTGCGCGACGCCCCCCCGGCTGAGCAGCGCCCGCGTGCGCAGGATCAGATCGTCGAAATCGAGCCAGCCAAGTGCCGCTTTCGCGGCCTCGAACGCGGGCAGGAACCCGGCGGCGAAGCGATGCAGCGCGGCGGTTTTCTGTGCCGCCTGGAACGCGCGGCGGCGCGGGCGGGCGGCCTCGACGCGTTCCATCAGCGCCTCAAGGTCTGGGGTAAGCTCGGCCATCTGCGCCCAGATCGGCTTGGTCGGGAAGCTGCCGATCTTGGCGGTATCCGGTGTCCTGGTGTCCGAGCCGCTCAGGAACGCCTCCTCCAGCAATTCCACATCCGCCAGCCCCGGCGCGTCCCATGTCACCCGCTGAAACCGCGCGATATTGCTGGCGTGGTTCTTCTTTTCCGGGTCCAGATAGGCACTGACCGCGTGGCACAGGTCGCCCTCGCCCCCCTCGAACACATCCGCGACGATGCGCGCCTCTGTCTCGCCCGCGGGCACCCCGAACCAGTCGAACACCTCATCGCGCGTGGCCCCCGCCCCGATCGCCTCGCGCCACCCCAGCAGCGCCTTGAGGAACGGCATTGCGTCATCGCCCGAGAGATATTCGGCCAGCGCATCGACCGCGCCGACGTCGCCGCCACCGGCCAGCCCGTCCAGCACGTCGGCGCAGAGGATCGCCTGCGCGCGTTCGTCCATCTCCGTGAAGCGCGGCGACACGCCCGCCTCCAGCGGGAACCGGCGCAGGATCGCGGCGCAGAAGGAATGGATGGTCTGGATCTTCAGCCCGCCCGGCGTCTCGATGGCGCGGGCAAAGAGCGTTCTTGCACGCGCCAGCAGCGTCTCCGTGACCTCCGCCTGCGGCACGCCGAGCCCGATGAGTGCGCCGCGCAACTCGCCCTCGGCCAGCATCGCCCATTCGCCCAATCGCCTGAACAGCCGGTTCTGCATCTCGGAGGCGGCGGCCTTGGTGTAGGTCAGGCACAGGATGCGTTCCGGCGGCACCTCGCGCAGCAGGAGCCGCGCCACCCGGTCCGTCAGCACCCGCGTCTTGCCGCTGCCCGCGTTGGCCGAAAGCCAGGTGGAGGCACCGGGATCGGCCGCCTCGATCTGGGCAAGCGTGGCGTCGTCGAACCTCATTCGCCCACCTTCGCCTTCACGGGTTCCATCGTCTCATCCCATTCGCCATGCCGCGCGAGGTGGTCGAAATCGCCCGAATAGGCCAGCTTTTCCATTGCCCGGCGCGAGGGGTAACCGCTGCCTGGGTCCGCGAAATGGGTGATCAGCCGCGCGAAGCCCTGCGCGACCTCGTCCAGCTCAGCCGTTGACACCTCGGCCTCGGTGATCTTGCCGCCGCTGCCAAGCCCGATATAGCTGATCCGGGCCACGTCACGATGATCGCCGAACGCGCCGTCGCGCGCCATCAGCGCCTCGAGCCAGAGCTGCTTGTTGTAATGCGCCTCCTGCTCGGTCGTGGGCACGCCGCCGGTCTTGTAATCATAGAGGATCACGCGGCCATCCGGTGTCACATCCACCCGGTCGGGCTTCGCGGTCAGGGTGAAATCCAGCGCCTCGAACCGGGTCTGGCGCTTCTCCTCCAGCAGCACCGGCTGGCCCAATGCGCGCCGCGCGCGTTCCGTCTCGATGAACCAGGGCGCGACGCGGGCGATGCGCGCGAGCCAGATGCGCCGCGCGGCGGGCCAGGGCGCGCCGTCCTCCAGCATCTCCTCGGTGATCCGCAGGAGGAGCGCCTCGGCGTCCTCGGGCAGGCCCTCCATCGTGACCTCGGTAAAGCGGCGCAGGATGTCGTGCAGGATCGTGCCGCGCAGCGGCGCATCGGGCATCTGGCGCAGCGGGTTCAGCGCGTGGAGGTCCAGCACCTTGCGGGCATAGATCGCGTAGGGGTCGCGGATGAGCTTTTCGATATCGGTCACGCTGAGCTGGTTTGGCCGCTGACCCACCGGCGGGCAGGGCGCGGGACGCTTGGCGGCGGGCACCGTCTCGACCGGCTCATCCAGCCGCATTGCCATCGCCACCCAGTCCGCGCCGCGTTCGCGCATCCCCTCCAGCGCCGTCCGGCTCTCGTCGCTCGCCCCCTCCATCAGGTTGGTGATCCGGTTGAGCCAGCGCGACGGCACCGTTTCCGTCTCGGCATCACGGCGCGCGCGGCTCAGCCAGACCTCCGCCCCGCCCACCGATTGCTGGAAATCATGCGCCGCCAGCCCGATCACCCGATCCGGCAGGCGCAGCCCCGCCTCGGCCCGCATCCGGCGGTTGAGCCACGGATCCGCCCCCGGCGCGGAGGGCCAGGAGCCTTCGTTGAGCCCGCCCAGGATGACAAGGTCGGCGCCCTGCACCCGCGCCTCCAGCGTGCCCCAGATCATGATGCGGGGATGCGGGCTTACGGGATCGCGCGCTTCCTCCTCGGCCAGGATCGCGGTCAGGAAATCGCGGTATTCCCCCGCCGTCAGCGTGCCGCCCGCCTCGGCCTCGCGCGTCAATGCCTGCATCTGCGCGCGGGTCTTGCGGCCTTCTTCCTTCTCCCAAAGCTCCGCCGGTTCGCCGCCCCCCGGCCCCGCCGAAAGCCGCTCGACCGCCTCAAGATGCGCCGAGACATGGGCCTGCAAGGGCTGCTGCTCCGGCGCGAACAGGTCCAGCACGGTATCCGAGACCCACATGGCCCAGGCCACCGCGCCCGCGTCGTTCTTGCGTCTCTCCGCCCATCGCGTCAGGTCGGCGCGGGTCGGAAACGGGGCCTCGCGGCGCAGGAGCTGCAGTTCCAGGTCGCGCGTGCGCTTGAGATGCTCGCCCCGGTCCGCGCGCCCCGCATGGGTCAGCGGATGTTTCAGGAGCACCAGCAGCGTCTCGGCACTGACCCGCGTGGCGCGCGCCTCGGCGACATGGCGCAGGAGCCGCCCCGGCGCGGTGTGCGACAGGGGCAACCCGCTGGAATCGTCGGGCTCGATCCCCCAGCGGTCCAGCGCCGCCGTCACCTGCCGGGTCAGCGTCACATCGGGGCTGATCAGGGCCGCGGTGATCCCGTCCTCGGCGGCACGGCGCAGGCGCAAGGCAATCGCCGCGGCCTCGGCCTGCGGGGTCGGCGCCTCGATCAGCGTCAGGCCCGAAGCGGCCTCCGCCAACCCCTCCAGCTTCGGACCTTCCTCAAGCCATTGATCGGTGACAGGGGCGGGACGCAGGGCCAGCGAAATCAAGCGGTTGCGGGGCGGGTTCGCCGGGGTATCGGTGCTCCAGCGGGCAATATCCAGCGGGTGCAGCCCCAGGCCAGTGGCGAATTTCATGAAGCGGAACTGCGGATGATCCTCGGCACTCAGCCCGTCGGTCAGCTTGTCCCAGACCTCGCCCGGCTGGTCGTAATCCAGCCCCGGCAGGATCACCGCGCCCTGCGGCAGATGCGCGACGGCGGCCATGAAGCGCGCGGTCGGCCCGCGCGACCCGGTGGAGCCCGCCACGATCACCGGGTGTTGCGGCGGGGCCTTGGCCCAATCGGCGGCCAGCATGTCGGCCACCCGCGATTGCCGCGCCTCGATGGACAGCGCCGCGTCATCCCCTTCCGCGAAATAGGGCGCGACGATCCTGAGGAATTCCTGCGCGCGCTGCCAGTGATCAGAATGCCCCTCCACGTCCAGGCCCGCGACGGTGTCGGGGGTCACCCGCTCCTCCTGCATCTCGGCCATCAGGTCGGCCAGCGCATCGGACAGACCATAGAGCGAGGAGCGCGGCGCAAGCTGGGGCTGCCGGTCGAGCAGCGCCGCGACCAGTTGCGACAGTTCCAGACGCAGCCGCAGGTCGGGGATGGGGGCGGGCAGCCCCGCCATATCCGCGCGCGCCGCGAGGTCGGTAATCAGCCGGATGCGCGGCAGGAAACCCGGCCCGCTCTGGGCGTAGATCTCGCGCAACCGGCGCTGCGTGCGGGCGGTGTTCACATAGACCTCGACGCGGGCCAGCGCCTCGGGCGGCGCGCCCGCCATCCGCTCGGCGATTCCTGCCACCACGGCGCGCGAGAAATCGACCCCGATCGGCGTGGCAAAGACTCGGGGGGTGTCCTGTGGGTCAAACATCGCCTTGTTGTCTCACCATTTCCTCGGCCAGTGCAATGCCCTCCGGGTGGCCCACATCGGCCCATCCGCCCTCGTGCAGCGTGCCGAAAAGCCGCCCCCGCGCCAGCGCGTCGTTCCAGACCGCGTGCAGGGAAAACGGGCCCGGCTTGTAGCCCTCGAAAAGCGAGGTCTTGACGATCTGCGCCCCGGTATAGACCGCGCCCGCCTTGTCCCAGCTGAGCCGCCCCTGCGCGCCGATGGCGAAATCGCCCCCCGGCTGTCGCCCCACCGCGCGCGGCTGCGGCAGCATCAGCAGGAGTGCGTCCATCCTCTGCGCGTCCCATGCGGCATCCAGTTCACCCAATGCCCGCGCCCCGGTCCAGACCGCATCGGCGTTGAGCGTGAAGACCTCCGTTCCGCCAAGCAGGGGCAGTGCCGCGCGGATACCACCGGCGGAATCGAGGATCTCCGGCATCTCCTCCTGAAACGTCACGTCTTCCATGCCCGCCAGATGCGCCCGCATCTGATCCGCCAGGTAATGCCCGTTGACCACGATCCGGTCGGCCGCCGCCCGCGCCTGGTCCAGCGCGTGGTCGATCAGGGGTTTGCCCGCCACCGGGATCAGCGGCTTGGGCCGGTCTTTTGTCAACGCGCCCATCCGGGTGCCGAAGCCTGCCGCCAGGATCATGCAGCCCCTCATGGCGCGATCGCCTCCAGATGCGGGGCCATCGCGCGGGACAGGTCGGATAGTTCCGGATGCCTCAGGGCCCCCGTCACATGGCCGTAGACACGTGGCAGATGCGCGAGGTATCCGGGCTTGCCGCGCGCCCGCGCCAGACGCCGGAAGACGCCCATGATCCGCAGGTTGCGCTGGAACACGAGAGCCGCGCATTGGGTGGCGAACCGGTCGTGACCCAGGCCCAAGGCACCCGCATAGCGCGCCGTCAGCTCCGCCTGCCCCTCCCGGCCCATATCCCGCCGCGCGTCATGCGTCAGCGAGGTCAGGTCATAGCCGGGGGGCGCCATAACCGCGTCCTGAAAGTCCAAGAGCCCGACCCGCGCCAGCCCCGCGCGCTCCGGCAGCCAGATCAGGTTTTCCGCATGGAAATCGCGCAAGGCCGGCACCAGGGGATCGGTGAAGATACGGGCAAATTCCGCCTCCATCGCGGCCAGCGCCGCCTCCGCCCCCTCGGGCAGGGCAATCGCGGTCATCCGCGCCATCACGTCCGGTGTCAGGCGATTGACCGGCCAGGGCCCACGGGTTGCCAGATGCGCCAGCACATCCACCGCCACCCGGTTCGGGCCTTGCGCGTCCGGCAGATCCGCGAAGGTCTCCGCGCCGAGGTCTTCCAGCAACATCAGCCCGCTGTCCGGGGACGCCTCCAGCACGTCCGGCGCGGACAATCCCGCCGCGCGCAACCGCCCCGCGATGTTCTGAAACGCGTCGAACGCCGCGCGCTCCTGCGGCGGGGCGATCATCAGGACCGCGCTGTCCCTGCCCCGGTGCAATCGCTCATACCGGCGCGTGGAGGCATCGCCCGCCAGAGGCTCCCGCTGCGCATCGCCCCATCCGGCGCGGGCCAGAAACGCCTCGACGCTCATCCCGGCACAACCCCGGCCAGCCGCGCCTGCCACGGATCGGGGCGGGCGCTGCGCAGCGTGACCACGCGCCCCTCGCCCGCCATCGTGAAATGCAGCCAGAGCGCCGCCTCGGGCATCTCATCCGCGAACCGGTCGGGCCATTCGATGAGGCAGAGCGCGGTCTCGAACGCCTCGGTCAGGCCCAACTCGTCCATCTCCTGCGCATCGCTCAGCCGGTAGAGGTCGCTGTGCCAGATCTCCAGCCCGCCCGCCTGATAGGTCTGCACCAGCGTGAAGGTGGGCGAGGGCACATCCTCGGGCTCCGTCAACCGCGCCTGGATTACCGCCCGCGCGAAATGGGTCTTGCCCGCGCCCAGATCGCCCATCAGGCAGAGGCAATCGCCCGGTCCCAGAAGCGGGGCCAGACGCAGGGCAAGGGCGCTGGTCGCATCGGCATCGGGCAGGCGCATCGTGCCAAGATCGAAGAGGGGGGAGGGATCGCTCATGGCGGCGACTTTAGCGCAGGTGCGCGCCGCCGCAAACGGATGCGAGGGGTCAGCCTGCCGAAACCGCCTTGACCGGCGCCTCGACAAGGGCGGGGTGATCCTGCGCCTCCACGGCATCGAACGCCACCAGGGTCGCGCCACCCTTCAACGGTGAAACGCGAGCCCGCAACATGCGTCCATCGCTCAGCGTCAGGGTCTCGCACCACGGGCTGCGATCGGAATAGCCGCCGACGAAATTGCGGATCTCGCCCCAGAGCGGGGTCGGCACGCTTTGGTCGGACCAGGCGCGGGTGGCATCGGTGACGCTGACCGGGGCTGCGCCCGTCGCCGCGCCCCAGAGCGCGTCATAGGCGGTGTTGCGCAGGGTCAGCTGGCCATCGGCGGAAAACACCGCCAACGCCTCTTCGCTTTCATCCATGACCGCTTGGTAGGTCTCCAGGTCGCCGCGGAACTGGCGTGTCAGCGACACTTCCGAGGTGATGTCCTGGAACATGAAGGCCACCGCGCCATCGGCATGGGGCCGCCCGATCACGCGGTAGGTCTGGCCCGTGGGCAGGGTCCACATGTCCTGGTAGGTGCCATCGCGCGCGGCCTGTTCCAGCTCGGCCAGCTCCGCGCGCCATGCGTGGTAATTCTTGGGCTCCGGCATGCGCTGGTGTTCGCGCAGCTGGTCGAGGAAGGAAAACAGGTCGGGCCGCGTCGACAGCCATTCGGTCGAGAGGGTGGACAGCGTCACCAGCGCCGGGTTGAACAGCACCAGCTTGCGCCGCTGGTCGAAGATCGCCAGCCCGATGGGCAGATGCGCGAAAGTGCGCGACAGGGTCTGCACGAATTCGCGCAGCGAGGTTTCCGCCGCGACCAGCTGGTCGATGGGCCGAGCCGTGAACAACACGCCCACCCCCTGGTCGGTCATCGAGATGTCGAACCAGCGCGGCAGCGGCTGGCCCGCGATCTCCAGCGAGCACCGGCGCACGCGACCCTCCTCGGGTGGAGGCGTGGTGTGCGGGTCGAAGATCGGCTTGATCGGCCAGACCAGCGCGCCGGCGCTGTCATCGACCTCCTCCAGCAAGGTGTAATAGGCGGCATTGGCCCAGGTGATCTGCCCGTCCGGCCCCGCGCGCCACATCACCGCGCTGCAATGGTCCATCGCGGTGCGCAGCAGGTCAACCTCATGCTCCAGCGCGTCCAGACCCGCCTGGTCGATGCTGCGGCGGGCGCGGCGGGCATCCAGCGCCGAGACCGAGATCACGCATTGATCCTCTTCCCGGCGACCGGTGATCGACAGGCTGTCATCGCCGATCTTGCCGATCAGCACGAAGCCCTCGCCGCGTTCGCGCAGCCGGTTCATCCGCGCCACCGCGTCCGCGTTCAGCCCCGCAAGGCAATCGGCCAGGTCCTTCCACGCGCCGACCCGGTCGTCGGGGTCGTGCAGAAAGGCGTCCTCCTCCTCGATGTCGGACAGGAGGTAGCCATCGCGGAACCGGTAATCGCGCGGCAGGTCGACGCCTTGCAGCATCACATGGCCGCGCCCCGAGGCAGAGGCCATCCAACTGGCGGCAAAGACGGCGAACCCCGCCGCGGCGATGCTGGTGCCCGCCAGGAACATCAGCGTAAGAGGATCGGAAAACAGCATTCAGGCCCACCCGTGACGAATTGAGATGAATTGAACAGGCAAATGGTTAAGGGGGGGTTAAGCGGGAAACCGCCGATTAACACCGAGTGGCGCCTTTGCCTCGGCGTCCCCGATCTGGATCGCGGCGGCGGGCCAGGTCACCTCGACCATCGCGCCGCGCCGCGCGCCGCTTTCCTCGTCCAGCAGGAAGGGATCGCGGGCGTTGCGGAAACTGACCGTCGCGCCCGAGCGCTCCAGCAGCGTCTTGGCGATGAAGAGGCCCAGGCCCATCCCCTCATAGCCCGGCCTGCGGCTCTGCTCGCGCCCCGACCGCCGCCGCCGCAGGAACGGATCGCCGAGCCGCCCGATCAGGTCGGTCGGGTAGCCCTCGCCATCATCGACGATCTTCAGGCGGATTTGGCCATCGCCCCAGGCCCCGTCGATCCAGACATCGGATTTCGCGAAATCGACCGCGTTCTGCACCAGGTTGCGCAGCCCGTGGATGATCTCGGGGCGGCGGAAGATCACCGGCTGTTCGGCCTCGCCGCCGACCGGCTCGAAGGCGAAATGCAGCGCGACGCCGCGATCTTCATGCGGCTCGGCGGCCTCGTGCATCACGGCCCCCAAAGGCGCCGATCGCATGTGCAGGTCGTCCTTCCCGGCCCGCCCCATGTCGCGCAGGATGTCGCGGCAGCGGTCGGCCTGCTGGCGGATCAGGCGGGCATCCTCGGCCAGTTCGGGGTTGCCCTCCAGTTCCTCGGCCAGTTCGGTCGAGACCAGCTTGATCGTGGCCAGCGGCGTGCCCAGCTCATGCGCGGCGGCGGCCACGGCGCCCCCCAGATCGGTCAGCTTCTGTTCGCGCGCCAGCGCCTCCTGCGTCGCCAGAAGCGCCTCGTTCATGGTCTGCACCTCCTGCGCCACGCGACGGGCATAGACCGACAGGAAGACGATCCCGATCACGATCGAGATCCAGAACCCCAGCAGGATCTGGCGCGGCTGCGCCAGCACGGTGCCATCCATCTGCCTGAGCGGGATGTGGTAGAACGCCACCAGCGTGATCATCGCCACCGACATGACGCCCAGGATCACGGTCGAACGCAGCGTCAGCGCGGTGGCCGAGATCGTCACCGGGGCCAGGATCAGAAGCGCGAAGGGGTTGTTCAGCCCGCCGGTCAGGAACAGCAGGAAAGACAGCTGCGTCATGTCGAAGATCAGCGTCAGCATGGCATCGACATCGCGCAGCCGCTGGCTTGGCGGAAACACCGTCATCGCGATCATGTTCGACAGGACCGAGGCGCCGATGGCCAGGAAACACAGGCCCAGCTCGATCCGCAGCCCCAGGAAGAAACTGGCCACCACCACGGTGACGGTCTGGCCCAGGATCGCCAGCCAGCGCAGCATCAGAAGCGTCCGCAGCCGCACCCAGCCGTTGCGCAGATCCTGCGTCACCGGCGGCGGGGAAGACTCGGTCAGGAGGGCCATGCGCGGATGGGGCCTTTTTGTCGCGGAATACCAGACGTGAATTGATAGCCGGGGAAATATGGGGGATCAACGGTGCGCAGCCCATCCGCCCGAAAGTCTGTCCGATGTCCCGTCTTTACGCGATCAGCGCCCTCGCCCTCATCGCCGCCCTCATCGGGGGGATCGGGGCCCATATCCTGTGGGGCAATCTCAATGGCCGCGACGATCCTTTCGCGCAGTGCCGCGCCACCCGCGTGGCGGGCGGGGCGGGCGATATCGGCGGGCCGTTCGAACTGGTCTCGGAAACCGGCGAGACGGTGACCGAGGCAGAGGTGATCACCGAGCCGGTGCTGATCTATTTCGGCTACACCTTCTGCCCCGATATCTGCCCGCTCGACGTCTCGCGCAACGCCATCGCGACGGAAATCCTGGAGGAGCGCGGCCGGATGATCACGCCGGTCTTCGTCACCGTGGACCCCGCCCGCGACGACGTGGCCCGCGTGGCCGAGTTCACCGACAACATGCACCCGCGCATGATCGGGCTGACGGGGTCGGAGGCGCAGGTCGCCGCCGCCTCGCGCGCCTACCGCACCTATTACAACCGCCATGACGCCGAGGGGGACGAATTCTACCTCGTCGATCACTCGACCTTCTCCTACCTGGTGCTGCCCGAACACGGCTTCGTGGAATTCTTCCGCCGCGACACCAGCCCCGAGGAGATGGCCGACCGCATCGCCTGTTTCATCGACGCGGCCTCATAGGCGAACAGCACGGCCCTTGGTCCGGCTCACGGTCCGATGGCCCTGATCCGGTTGTTGCGCGCATTGTGCTCAAGCTCGACCAAACCCAGAAGCTCCATGGTCGGTGCGACATAGTTCGCAAATCTCCCCCGGTAGCCCTTGCGCAGACCGTAATAGCCCCCGACCGGGTTGTCGGGGGATCGCGCCCAGGCTTCCAACGTCCCCTCGGTCACCGGTTTGCCCTCATCCGCATTTCCCAGGGGCATCCAATCGCCATGCTCCTTCAGCATCCCATGCGCGTCCTGCAATGCCCGGACCTGATAGGACAATCGTGTCTTGCCCACTTGCACCACCAATGCCGGGGGATCCTGGTCCTCGACTTTCCAGACCTGAAATTCCGACGTCTGCGGTGGCGTCTTCAGAATCCAGGGGTCTTCCGCAGTGCCCGATCCGTAGGTTACATCATTCATTGCGATTCCGCCTTTTCCTTAAGTGTTTGGGAGAACTTTTCGAAACTGGGCGTCAGATCGGGGATGGATTTCGCGATAAGAGGGGACAAGGGCCCGGAAAAGACCTCCCGCATGGCAAATTGCGTCCCGCCCGTCATTGGCGACAGATCGAAGGACCGCGTGCCGGTGAAAAGCCCGAGCGGCATCCCACCGCGCCACACCATCCGTCCGGGGGCATCGAATTCGGTGACGGTCAGCGCGAATGCCCTGTCGGGGGCCACCTCCGACCAGAGCATCAAGCGCGCCCCGGGCCGAATCTCGCCCTCCAGCCTGAGAATGCCGAACGGTGCGGGGTCGCGTGGAACCTCTTGCGTCAGCACGCGCCAGACGCTCTCGCGCGGTGCGTCGATCCGAATCGTTGTCTCGTATGTCTTCACGCTCACCCCCCCTGTTGACGAAAACACATCTAACCGGAGTAATATGACATCTCCTGTCATGTTCGAGACATTCGATGCGCGCCGCCAGATTGCTGCAACTCCTGCTCCTCCTCCAGAACCGGGGCCGCCTGACATCGGCACAACTTGCGTCTGAACTGGAAGTGTCCAGCCGAACGATCCTGCGCGATGTCGATGCGATGACGGAGGCCGGCCTGCCGATCATCGTGTATCAGGGGAACCAGGGCGGCATCGAGCTTGGCTTCAACTACCGAACGCGATTGACGGGTCTCGCGCAGGACGAGGCCGAGGCGCTTGGTCTTATCCTGGCCGCGCCCAGTCCCCTGGTCTCTGCCCTTGGCGCCGAGGACGCGGCGCGGCGGGCGCGCGCAAAGCTTGTCGAAAGCCTGCCGGACAAGTCGAGGGCTGCGGCGAAAAGAATGTCGGAGACGTTCACGGTAACCGGTGACGGGAGGCAACACGACCCCCGCATCAAGGCGATGGCGCACGCGGTGCGGAACCGGCTGAAGGTCAGGCTGCGGTTTTCGACATTGGGTGAGATCGCGATCCATCCAACGGCGATGCGACTCGACGGCGCGGATTGGGCCGTCCGCGATGGACGGGTGGACCATTGGGTGCCGCTGTCCGATTGGGGGCGGGTCAATGTCTCCGCGCTGCAATTCTGATCGGCGCCCCCCCCGGGGCGAGCGGCGGCCCGCCCTCGGGCCGCACACGCGCTCGGTCGACCGAGCGCGTCCCCGCTCAGCCCGCCAGTTTCGCCGTCACCTCGACCAGCCGCTGCGCCTGGAAGGCCACCGAGCGCTTGCCGGTCTCGTCGAACCCGCCGGCCGGAGTCGAATAGCCGTAGGGGTTGCCGCCATCCTCGAATTTCAGCGGATCGGCATAGCCCGGCGGCACGATGATGCAGCCCCAGTGCATCGCGCTCACATAGAGGGACCACAGCGTCGTTTCGTGCCCGCCATGCAGGGTCTGCGCGCTGGTCGTGGCGCTGATGGTCTTGTTCACCAGCTTGCCCTCCTGCCAGAGCCCGCCCAGCGTGTCGATGAAGGCGCGCACCTGGCTTGGCATGTTGCCATAGCGGGTGGGGGCCGAGATGAAATATCCGTCGGCCCAGACCATGTCGTCATGGGAAACCTCTTGGATGTCCTGCATCTTGTCCAGCTGCGCGGCCCAGGCCTCCTGGCCCTGCACGACCTCGTCGGGGGCGGTTTCGGCGAAGCGGCGCAGGCGCACCTCGGCGCCCGCCGCCTCGGCGGCCTTTTGCGCCTCCAGCGCCATGGCGTGATTGGTGCCATAGGTTGTGTAGAAGATGATCGCGATCTTTGGCGTGCTCATCGGGTCGCTCCCTTTTTCTGTAGCGTCGGATGGATGTCCCATGCACTGGGAAATAGGCCCCCGCACCGGCCCGTCAAAGGAGCCGAACCGAACAGCGCCTGTGCGCATCCCCACAGCGCGCGGCGGCCCCGCCCACGGGCCGCACCTGCGCGCGGTCTACCGAGCGCCGCCCCGCCCCGAATTGACCTCGCCCGCGCAACCCGTCTAAGTAGGTGAAACGCACCGCGAGAGGGAACGCATATGGCATCTGAACGCAGTCTGAGGGATATCGGCCCCGACAAGTCCCTGCTTCTGGTCGATGATGACGAGCCCTTCCTGCGTCGCCTGGAACGCGCCATGGAAAAGCGCGGCTTCGAGGTCGAGGCGGCAGGCTCCGTCGCCGCGGGCAAGGCCATCGCCACCGCCCGTCCGCCCGCCTATGCGGTGATCGACCTGCGGCTCGAGGATGGCAACGGGCTCGACGTGGTCGAGGTGCTGCGCGAAAAACGCCCCGACGCCCGCATCGTGGTGCTGACCGGCTATGGGGCCATTGCCACCGCCGTCGCCGCCGTCAAGATCGGCGCCACGGATTACCTGTCGAAACCCGCCGACGCCAATGACGTCACCGCGGCCCTTCTGGCCGAGCCGCAGGAAATGCCGCCGCCGCCCGAGAACCCGATGTCGGCCGATCGCGTCCGGTGGGAGCATATCCAGCGCGTCTATGAGCTTTGCGACCGCAACGTGAGCGAGACCGCGCGCCGCCTCAACATGCACCGGCGCACCCTGCAACGCATCCTCGCCAAGCGCAGCCCGCGATGAGGGCGCTGGCACTGGTCCTGGCGCTCGCCGCCTGCACCACGGCACCCGGCGGCCCGATCCCGCAATCAGTCGGCCTGACGCCGGATGCGCGTGGCCTGCAACCGGCGGGCACCGACCTGCGGATAGATTTCGGCCGCGCCGAACCCGGCGTCATCGCCACCGTGTCGCGGCTTCTGGGGTCCGACCCGTCCCGGATCGTGACCCAACCCGAATGTGGCGCGGGCCCGGTGCGCGCGGCCAGTTGGCCCGGTGGCCTCACGCTGAATTTCCAGGAGGGCGATTTCCGTGGCTGGGTCGTCGATGCCCCCGGCCAACCCGTCGCGGGCGGCTTGCAGGTGGGGCAGATGCCGCCGGACCTGCCGCTGCAATCCACCTCGCTCGGGCGGGAATTCTCGCAAACCGGCGTCTTCGGCCTGGTCGAGGATGCGGGCCGCGTCACCACGCTGTGGTCCGGGACCACCTGTTTCTTCCGCTGAGGGCTTACCCCTCCGGCGTCACCGGGATCCGCAGCCGAAAGACCGTCCTTGCCGCATCCGATGCGGCACTGATCTCGCCGTCATGCGCCCGCGCGATTTCGGCGGCGATATAGAGGCCCAGCCCAAGCCCCTGCAACGACTCGCTGCGCGTCGCGCGGTTGAACGGCTCGAACAGGTGGGCGCGGATCTCCTCCGGTATCGGCTTGCCCTCATTCGCCACCGTCAGTTCAAAATCGCCATCCACGGCCCCTGCCCCGACCACGATCGGCCTGTTGCGCGACCCATGCGTGACCGCGTTCGCCACCAGGTTGGACAACAGCTGGTCCAGACGATCCGGATCGCAGGTCACCGCGCCCTCATGGCGATAATCCAGCGTGATATCGCGGCCCGGATGGGCCAGGCGGATCTCGTCTATCACGCGCTCGAACCGGTCCTTCAGATCATCGACGGGCGTCATATCCACCGGGATGCCGCCGCCCAGGCTGGCGCGGGCGAAATCCATCGTCACGTCGATCAGTTGCGCCATGCGGGTCGCACTGGCCCCGATCGAGGCCAGCATCTGCGCGGCCTTGTCGCTCTGCGGCTCGCGCGCCGCGATGCGCACCGCCGAGCCGATCGAGGCCAGCGGGTTGCGCAGGTCATGGCTCAGGATCGCGACGAACTGCTCGCGCAGCCGCGCCTCGTCCTCGCTCGATTTCAGCCGCCGCGCCCGCTCCTTGTCGCGGGTGATGTCGCGCGCGCTGCATACGAAGATGTCGCCCTCGGGCACCGCGACCCAGGACAGCCAGCGATAGCCGCCCTGCTTGCAGCGATACCGGTTCTCGAAATGCAGCGCGGGATTGCCGGCCTTCAGGCTGTCGAAGATGGCGCGCGTCCGGTCCAGATCATCGGGATGCAGGAAATCCGAGAACACCATGCTGCGAATCTCCGCCTCGGACCAGCCGAGGACGGTCTGCCAGGCCGGGTTGGTTTCCACGAAAACCCCCGCCTGATCGACGATGCCCAGCAAATCGGGCGACACCCGCCAGGTGCGGCTGTGCGTTGTCTCGTGCGCTGACAACGAACCTTCCCCTGCAATACCGTCCTTACAATACGCGGGCAGTATTCCCAAATCCGCGCGCCATGGCAAGCATTTGGCAGATCCGCGCGCGTCTCAATCCTGGGTGCCCAGCCAGTCCAGGAACACCTTGACCTTGGCCGCATCCGCCCCGCGCGGGGTGACGATGTAATAGCCCAGGCCCCGGTTGTCATCGACCTCGTCCCACAGCACCACCAGGTTGCCCGCCTTCAGGTCGCGTTCCACCACCGCGCGCGGGTGCATCGACACGCCCGCGCCCGCGCGGCTGGCCGCCAGCACCAGGTTGTTGCCCTCCAGCTCCGTCCGGCGCAGCGCGTCCGCGTCCAGCCCCTTGTCGACCAGCCAGCTGTCGACCTCGCCATAGGAGCGGTCGATCAGCCAGGGCATCCGCGCCAGGATCGCGGGGGCCTCCGGGTCGGCGGGGTCATAGCCCTCGGGCAGGCGCGCGGCCACCTCCGGGTGTGCCACGATCACGGTGTCGGCGGGCGTCAGCAGCGTCACCTCCAGCCCCGGCCAGTCGCCGCGCCCGTAGCGGATCGCCAGGTCATGCCCCTCGCGGCGCAGATCATGCACCCGGTTGTCGGCGGCGATGGTGATGGGAATATCGGGCCGTTCGACCCAGAACCGCGCGATCCGCGGCATCAGCCAGTTTTCCGCGAATGTCACCGTCGTGGTCAGCGAGATCGGCCCCTCGCCGCGCGATTGCCTCAGCGCCCTTACCCCCGCCGCGATCTCCGAGAATCCGGCCTCCAGGTCATGCGCGAACCGGCGGCCCGCGGGCGTCGGCACCATGTTGCGCCCCTGCCGCTCCATCAGGGTCTCGCCGAACTCATCCTCCAGCGCGCGCACATGCTGCGCAATCGCGGCATGGGTCACATTGAGCGCCCGCGCCGCACCCGAAAAGCTTTCCAACCGCGCCGCCGCCTCGAAGGCGCGCAGGGCGGACAATGAAGGAATATCCCGCCAATCCATATCTGTTACCTCAGCTTACATATGGAATTTATTGCTGAGTCGCCCCGGCGGCGCAAGTCACCTATCTGGAATGTATCAGCCAACCGGAAAGGACCACCCCCATGTTCTCGATCTTCTCCCGCAGCTTCACCACCGCGTCCCGCCTCAACGGTTGGGACATCCCCGAGGAAGAGCGCCGCCAGACGCAGGCCATGATCAACCGCCGCGAAGCCGCGCGCGACCGTGCCGCCCATCTGCGTGCCACGCTGGAAGAGAGCCGCCTGCGCTAGAAGTCAGACTTTCAGCAAATGGCAAAGACTCTTCCCGAGATACCAAGAAAATAGCGCCCGCCAATACCTGGCGGGCGCATTGCTTTTCATGTCAGGCGTTTTCCACGGTGATCCGGTCCTCGGGCACATCGTGATCCTTCAGAATGCCCTGGATCGCTTCGACCATTGGCGGCGGCCCGCAGACATAGAAACGCTGATCGAACCCCTCCAGATGCGTCTCCAGGAATTCCGCGTCGATCATGCCGCATTCCAGCCCCTCGACCTTCTCCTGCGTCAGGGTAAAGAGCGTCTCCAGCCCCGTCATCTCCTCCCATTCGTCGCGCAGGATGATGTCGCGCTCCTCCTTGTTGGAGAAGATCAGGCAGCAGCCCTGCAATTCGCCCCGCCGCGCGCGGTCGCGCAGGATGGCGATGAAGGGCGTGACGCCCGCGCCACCCGCGATGAAGACACCCGGACCGCTATCGGTGATCGCGCCCCAGGCGTCGCCGATGATCACGCGGTCGCCGGGGATCAGCTTGGCGATCTGCTCGGTCATCCCTTCATGCTCGGGATAGGTCTTGATGGTAAACTCCAGATGCGGCGCGTCCGGCAGGCTGGTCATGGTGAAGGGATGCTTGTCCTCGCGCCAGCCGTCCCGGTCCAGCCGCATCAGCGTCGCCTGGCCGGGCTCGAACTCGAACCCCTCGGGCTTGTCAAAGCGCAGCCGGTAGGTGTCATGGGTGACGGGAAAGATGGTCTCCAGGGTCAGGGTGTGGGTCATGGCAAGGTTCCTTCTGCTGTCTCCGTTCAGTGTCCCCAGATCTGCCCCAGCAACGCCTCGTGCCGCGCCACGAACTCGGCGCGCGCTTCTGCGGGCGGGCGCAGGTGCAGGCGCAGATCGCGCGTCAGCTCCGGGTCGGGGCGGCCGAAAAACCGCGTCGCCTCGGCCTCCGAGAACCCCGCCAGTTGCACCGCCTCCAGCCAGGCCGAGACCTTGTCGGCCCGCTTGATCCGCGCCTTGACCGCCTTTGGCAGGGCGGCGGGCAGGCCGAAACGCAGGTGAATCGCCGCGCTCAACCGCGCGTCCAACTCGCCATATCCCGGCCCCACGGCGGCCTTGACCGGGCTGATCATGTCGCCGATCACGTATTCCGGCGCGTCATGCAGCAGGGCCGCCAGCCGCCATTTCACAGGCCCCCCGGGCGCGATGCGGGCATGAATATCCTCGACCAGCAGCGAATGTTCCGCCACCGAATAGGGCCAGTCGCCCCGCGTCTGCCCGTTCCAGCGCGCTACAAAGGCGAGGCCATGGGCAATATCCTCGATCTCGATATCCACCGGTGTCGGGTCCAGCAGGTCCAGCCTGCGCCCCGACAGCATCCTCTGCCAGGCTCTCGCCATCTGTTTCGCCATGCGTCCCTCACGATCCCGCGCCAGTCTGCGCAGGACCGTTAAAGAGCATTCGGCCCCCGGGTTTCAACGCCCAACCTAGTCGGTCTGGATCTCGACCCCCGGATCGCCCGGCTCAAGCGTCCCCTGCGGCGCGCTCACGCCGGCATCGGGCAGCTCGATCGGGGCCGACCCTTCTTCGCTTCCGGCCTCATCCTCTGGATTGAACAGGCCAGCCAGCCAATAGAGCATCATGACGCCGACAAGCAGCACGACCACCCCCATGACAACCAGGGGGAATTTGTGGCGGCGTTTCTGTTTTTCCAGGTTCGTGTCGGGTGGGGCCATGATGCGTCTCCTTTTCTCTTGCGGGGGAAAACGGCGCGCGGGCGGGATTTGTTCCGGGTCGCGCGCCGGCGCGGGGGAGATTTTGCTTGGTGACAGGCCGGTCGCGCGGCTAGGCTCGGGGCGTTAACACATTTTGAAGGATTGGATTCATGAGCAAGGAAGACCGGGATACCCCCGAAAACGCCCCCGCCCGCAAGGACCAGAGCGCCAAGGGCCCCGCCGCGCGGCAGGGCAGCATGGCCGACAAGGGCGGCAGCCCCACCGGACCCGCCCAGGGCGGCAAATCCGGCAGCAAGTAGACCTGACCACACACCAGCGCATCGGGGCGCGCGCCAGCCATGGTCGCGCGCCCCGATCCATGTCTGCCCGACCGCCATTGCCCGCCCCCGACCCGCCTGCTATGTCGCGCGCAAATGGAGGCTCACATGACCGATTACACCGTCAAGGACATTTCACTGGCCGACTATGGCCGCAAGGAACTGGACATCGCCGAGACCGAGATGCCGGGCCTCATGGCCCTGCGCGAGGAATACGGCGATCAGAAACCCCTCAAGGGCGCCCGCATCGTCGGTTCCCTGCACATGACGATCCAGACCGCCGTTCTGATCGAAACGCTGGTCGATCTCGGCGCCGATGTGCGGTGGGCGTCGTGCAACATCTTCTCGACCCAGGACCACGCGGCGGCGGCCATCGCCAGGGCCGGTATCCCCGTCTTCGCCATCAAGGGCCAGACGCTGGAGGAGCACTGGGATTACCTCGACAAATCCTTCCAGTTCGAGGACGGCGCCAACATGATCCTGGACGATGGCGGCGACGCGACCCTCTACGTCCTGCTCGGCGCCCGCATCGAGGCGGGCGAGGAATTCGGCGTCCCCACCTCGGAGGAGGAAGAGGTCATCCAGGCCCAGATCAGGAAACGCATGGCGGCCTCCCCCGGCTGGTTCACCCGCACCCGCGACGCGATCAAGGGCGTCTCCGAGGAGACCACCACCGGCGTCCACCGGCTTTATGATCTGCAAAAGAAAGGCACGCTCCCTTTCCCCGCGATCAACGTGAATGACTCCGTCACCAAATCCAAGTTCGACAACAAATATGGCTGCAAGGAATCGCTGGTGGATGGCATCCGCCGCGCCACCGACACGATGATGGCCGGCAAGGTCGCCGTGGTCTGCGGCTATGGCGATGTCGGCAAGGGCTCCGCCGCCTCGCTGCGCGGTGCCGGCGCCCGCGTCAAGGTCACCGAGGCCGACCCGATCTGCGCGCTGCAAGCGGCGATGGACGGCTTCGAGGTCGTGCTGCTGGAAGACGTGCTGTCGTCAGCGGACATCTTCATCACCACCACCGGCAACAAGGACGTGATCCGCATCGAGCATATGCGCCAGATGAAGGACATGGCCATCGTCGGCAATATCGGCCATTTTGACAACGAGATCCAGGTCGCCGCCCTCAAGAACCACAAATGGACCAATATCAAGGACCAGGTGGACATGATCGAGATGCCGTCGGGCAACCGCCTGATCCTGCTCTCCGAGGGGCGCCTCCTGAACCTCGGCAACGCCACCGGCCATCCCAGCTTCGTCATGTCCGCCAGCTTCACCAACCAGGTGCTGGCGCAGATGGAACTCTGGCAGCGCGGCGACCAGTACGAGAACCGCGTCTACATCCTGCCCAAGAAACTCGACGAGAAAGTCGCCCGCCTGCACCTGGCCAAGATCGGCGTCAAGCTGACCCAACTGGACCAGGCCCAGGCCGACTATATCGGCGTGCCGGTGGACGGGCCCTTCAAGCCGGAGCATTACCGGTATTGAGGGGGAGGATTGGGCCTGGTTGGAACGCTTTTGTACCCTAATCCTAAGAGGGAGTAGTTGAATCTTAACCCCACCCATGTTACATCACTTACAGACAGGAAACTGTCGGCGACCCGTCATGCCGCGTGCAGGACGAGCGTTGCGGTGACCCGAACCTCAAAAGGTTCGGTTGCAAGCCGCTCCTAAAAACCGCCTCATCGGGCGGTTTTTCTGATTTATAGCACCATGATACCAAAGTATTCGTGCAGTCCCTTCGCATTCTCTTCGCCCCTGTGAATCCACATACGTGAGTAAGCTACGGCATCGGCAAGTTGCAGCAGACGCGACGCAGCAGAATCAATCTGCACAACCGCGTCCACAGCCTTGAAGCGACCGTCATTGTCAGCAGCGTAACCGATAATCCTTTGGCACTCAGGGTCGCTGTTGTGGTGGTTGCGATCTAAAACAAGCTCGACGTTTCCGATTCCGCGTCCACCGATTTGGTGTAATTTACGAAACTGGCCAACTGCGACCTTGACAGTTTCGATGACGTTGTTCGCGTAGATTGCCGCCGGCGTACCCTGCGTGACGGTGCCGAGACGGTTCATCATGACGATACCTTGAGGTCTGTCAGTCTGCGAAAAGCGCGTCAGAAGGCTTTGCAGATACTCTTTGCTCAAGTTCGCTGCATGCAACTCATTTGCATTGGGTTCCAGCAGGTCACTCAGTGATTTGTCCGCTCTCCCGCAATCGCGCGCCCAAGCCATGACGCAACCAAGCGCGAATCCATCTTCGCCCGCAGTACCGCATTCGTCAATGAAGCAAAGGATACGCTTATTCTGTGCCGCCATCGCCTTGCCCTCTCTTCGTTCGGGCATTCGCGCGGGCGTTCGGTTTCTCCGTCAGTTTGCGGGCTGCCTGCCTTTCTTTGCGTTCCTCTTCAAAATCTAGCTCCATTTCCTTGAGTCTTTTAACTAACCCGTTGAGGTGGTACGTATTAGAACCGTAATCGCCGGCCGCTGTGACGCGCTGTTCACGCATGACAAGCCCACGCTCTTCCAGCGCCTTAATATTTATCCTCAGGGTTTGCTCGGTAATTCCAATCCGTCCAGCAAGTTCGCGCTTGGAAGGAAACGGTGGGCGTTCCGGATTTATCCAATAACTCAGAAGCTGAGCGATGATGTTGAGTTGAGTCGCATTGATACCCAACCGCTTTTGCCCTCGAAGTAAGATATTCGGAATCCCTGTATACCCATGCGACAAAACTTTCGCACCGAAGATGCGTTCAGTTGAAGACTTCGGCGGCGAAGGCTTTGGCGTTGTTCTGGTCTTGGGCGTGCTGGTCGTTGATTTAGCCATGTCGGGCCTCCTTGCCATATGATTTACGGAGGCTTGAGCATTGTCTCAATGGCTTGGCCGCGCCTTCGGGTGGTGACTTTTTCACCCCACCTGAATTATGGTATTCCGATGATCCGGGAGTCGCGATGCTCAGATCACGATGCTTAGCTGTAAGGAATCGCGCTATAGGTGGGATAGAAAATCTATCATACCCGTGGGATGGAATTTAAGTCAACGCGCTAGGCAAGATTTTTGTTTTATAGCCGCATTCGTGACGTTTCCAATGGTAGTGATCAGCCAAATTTTGGGCAATATCCGACCCCTTCCCTGTTTGTCAGCGAAGCTGGTTTCATTCTCGTCAAAAATCCTCCTGCAGCAAGCGTAGCACCCCCCCTCACCGCCGATCCCGCCTCCGCATCTCCTCCAACCTCGCCATCTTCCGGTCCGTATCCCCCCATTCTGGCCTCCGATGCGGCCCGTTCTCCTCCTGCTCCTTGAACTTGTCCAGGGTCTCGTCCCCCTGAAACAGCCCCATCAGCTTGGCATGCATGAACGCCCGCAGCACGTCATTCATGCGCGGCCCGTACCCTGTCCCCATCTTGCGGAAGAACGTCACCACGTCCGCGTCCACCCGGATCGTCACCCGCTTTTTCCTCGGCGAGGCCTCCTCCGCGATCCGCGCCCAGTCGCGCGGCACCCGCTCGTTGATCCAGATGCGGTGATGCATGTCGAACTCGACCCGCGACATGTGGTCGATCGGATAGTGGTGATGTTCCCGCTGCGCTTTCGTCAGCGGTTTGCCATCCATGTTCATGGCCCCGGTCTCCTGTCTGGAAATGTCTGCGGGGCCAGTCTGACGGCATTTTCCTAAAATCCCGTGAAAACGCATCCGGGGGTGTACGGGGGGTGCATCGGGGGGTGTACCGAAAGGCACCCCCCCCATTTCAGTCCTCGCGGCGCAGCGATGCGGCACCTGAAATCAGGCGGATGCCATAGACGCCGATCACCACATGCAGCACGATGCCACCAAGGAAGCGCAGCGGCGCGCGGCCCAGGGTCATGGGCAGGTCGGGGTTGTAGCCAAGACTGGTCAACCCATTCATATCGCCTGTGAAAAGCGCGATGAGCAGCATGTAGGCGGCCAGGAGGATCATCAGCCAGCCAAAGATCTTGTCGAGTGTCATGTTGGGCCTCGCAGGGGGTTGGGGGGCACAGAATGTGGGCGGAAAACGAGTCAGGTCGCATCTATGGGTCGTCCCGCCCCCCGCCCCGGTTCAATCCCTTCCCCTCGCCTGCGAAAAATGCAACGTTATCAGGTAGAAAGAGAAAGCCCTGCCATGACCCCCTGGATCACCGACGCCATCCGCAAGATCGAGGCCGATTTCCAGCGCTCGGCCGATACGCACTTGATAAAGCTGGATATTCCGGCACTTGCGGGCGTCGACCTTTACCTCAAGGATGAAAGCACACACCCCACCGGCAGTCTGAAGCACCGCCTCGGCAGATCCCTGTTCCTCTACGCGCTCTGCAACGGAAAACTCAGCGAAAACAAACCCATAATAGAAGCCTCCTCAGGTTCCACCGCCGTCTCCGAGGCCTATTTCGCGCGCATGATCGGCCTGCCCTTCATCGCCGTCATGCCCCGCAGCACCGCGCGCAGCAAGATAAGGCTGATCGAACATTACGGCGGCCAATGCCATTTCGTCGAAAGCGCCCCCCGGATGCATGACGAAGCGGTGCGCCTGGCCGCCGAAATGGGCGGCTATTTCATGGACCAGTTCGCCTTTGCAGAACGCGCAACCGATTGGCGCGGCAACAATAATATCGCCGAGAGCATCTTTACCCAGATGGCGCGCGAGGCCCATCCCGTCCCCCACACCATCGTGATGAGTGCAGGGACCGGCGGCACCTCGGCCACGCTCGGGCGTTACATATTCTATAAAGGTCATGAGACAGACTTGGTCGTTGTGGACCCGGAAAACTCGGTCTTCTACGACGCCTTTCGGACCGGCGACCGCAGCCTGACCGCCGAATGTTCCAGCATGATCGAAGGCATCGGGCGGCCCAAAGTGGAGCTGTCGTTCCAGCCCGACGTGATCACCGAGATGATGCAGGTGCCCGACCTGACCAGCGTCGCGACGATCCACTGGCTGCACAAGCTGACGGGACGCCGCGCGGGGCCGTCCACGGGCACCAACCTCTGGGGCGCGTTGCAGGTGGCCGGCGCGATGCGCGCGCGGGGTCAGACCGGTTCCATCGTGACGCTGCTTTGCGATGCGGGGGAACGCTATCTCGACACCTATCACGACCCGGCCTGGGTGGCCGAGTGCTTCGGCGATATCGCCCCCGTCATGGCCGAACTGGATGCGCGGTTCGGAGGGGCGGCGTGACCGCCCGGAAACCGGACAAACCCGTGAGCTTTTCACGCGCGCCCTTCCGGTTTGCGTCCATTCGTGATCAGCTTCGGGAAACCGCGAAGGGGGGACGAGATGAACGGTGCGGAAAGCCTTGTGAAGACCATGCTGGCCAGCGGGGTTGAGACCTGCTTCGCCAATCCCGGCACCTCCGAGATGCATTTCGTCGCGGCGCTGGATGACCACCCCGAGATGCGCTGCGTGCTGTGCCTGTTCGAGGGCGGCACCTCCGGCGCGGCGGATGGCTATTTCCGCATGGCGCGCAAACCGGCGGCGACGATGCTGCACCTGGCACCGGGCTTCGGCAACGCCTTCTCGAACCTGCATAATGCGCGCAAGGCGGGCAGTGCCGTGGTCAACGTCATGGGCGAACATGCGACCTATCACCTGAAATATGAAAGCCCCCTCAAGGGCGATACGGACGGGATTTCGCAGGCGATCTCGCATTGGACCCGGACCAGCGAGACCGCCCTGGATGTGGCGGGTGACGGGGCCGCCGCGATCCGCGCGGCGCGGATGAAGAACGGCCAGATCGCCACCCTGATCCTGCCCGCCAACACCGCCTGGGGCGACGGCGCAGAGCCGGTCGAGGCCGCTGCGCCGCCCCCGCTTCTGCGTCCGTCCGATGACCTGCTGGATGCCGCGGCCGAGGCCCTGCGCCAGCCCGATTCCGCCTTGTTGGTCGGGGGTCTGGCCCTGTTCGGGCCGGGGCGGGATCTTGCCTCGCGCGTCGCTGCCGGGGCGGGGTGTCGCCTGCTGGCCCCGCTTCATGCGGCCCGTCTGGATCGCGGCGCGGGCAGCCTGCCGATCGAGCAACTGGTCTATGTGATCGAGGCCAATCAGAAGATCCTCGCGGGTCTCAAGCACCTTGTCACCTGCGGCACCGGCGCGCCGGTCAACTTCTTCGCCTATCCCGGCAAGGGCTCGGTCCCGACCCCGCCGGACTGCCATATCCTCGACCTCTGCGACGGCACGATGGATGTGGAATACGCATTGTCGGAACTGGCCAAGCGCCTGAACGCGCCGGATAATCCGCCCGCCCCTGTCCCGCTGGACCTGCCCGAGATGCCGGAGCCGGACGCAGACCTCACGCCCGAGACCGCCGCAGCCGTCATCGCCCGCCACATCCCCGAGAACGCCATCCTGGTCAACGAATCCGTCACCGCGGGCGCACCGTTGGCCGGGGCCACCTATGCCGCGCGCCGGCATGACTGGCTGCCCACGATGGGGGGCGCCATCGGTCAGGGCCTGCCCGCCGCCGTGGGGGCCGCCGTCGCCTGCCCTGACCGCAAGGTCATCGCGCTCAGCGGCGACGGATCGGCCATGTACACGTTGCAATCGCTCTGGACCATGGCGCGCGAGAGGCTGGACGTGACCGTGGTGATCTACGCCAATCGCGGCTACCAGATCCTGCATGGCGAGCTGAAAAACCTCGGGGTCACGCGGGTCGGGCGCAATGCCCACGCGATGTTCGATGTCGAGGATCCGCTGCTGGATTGGGTCTCCATGGCGCGCGGCCACGGCGTCCCCGCCTCGAAGGTCACGACGCCGGGGGAGCTGTCCACCGCATTGCAGACCGGCCTCGACACGGCAGGCCCCTATCTGATCGAGGTCACGCTGTAGCGCGTGTCGAAAGGCGGAATTTGACGGCTACGTGTCGGATTACGAAGATCAGCACAGTGCAAGCATCCGGCTGTCCGGAGAGGATCCGGGCTACTTCGCCGATTACAAGATCCGCGACCTGAAACGCCTTGCACAGACCTGGGGCATGACCGCGCCCGCGATCCTGGATTTCGGCAGCGGCATGGGCAATTCGCTGCCCGCGTTCCGCAAGTATTTCCCCGACAGGCCGACCGTCTCCTCCGATGTGTCGGAGAAGAGCCTGGCGGAAGCGCAGGTTCGTTACGGCGCGCAGGAGGCGCAACTGCTGATCTCCGCCACCGAGATCCCGGCCCCTAGCGACAGTTTCGACATTACTTTCACCGCCTGCGTGTTCCACCGCATCCCGGAGGACGAGCATCTTCACTGGCTGCGCGAACTTCGCCGCGTCACCCGCCCCGGTGGCCGCCTGGTGATCTTCGAGCACAACCCGCTGAACCCCCTGACGCAGCATGCGGTGCGCAACTGCCCCTTTGACGAAAACGCCGTTCTGATCCGCGCGGGAGAGATGCGCCGACGGCTGCGCAAGGCGGGCTGGACGGCCCCCCGCACCGAGTATCACGTGTTCTTCCCCCGCGCGCTGGCCCGGTTGCGCCCGCTTGAGGCGCGCCTGCGCTGGTGCCCCGCAGGCGCGCAATATGCCTGCTTTGCGACGGCCTGACGCATGGCCATGACGCAGCAAAACACCCTCCTGAGCCTGTCCGTGCAGGTCTGGCGCTACGTGGTGGTCGGGCTGATCAATACCGGGCTCGGACTGGCGGTCATCCTCGCGCTGCATCTCGGCGCCGGGGTCGATCTGGTCCTGTCCAACGCGGCGGGCTACGGGCTTGGCTGGCTGGTGGCCTACGGGCTCAACCGGTCATGGACCTTTGGCCATCGCGGACGCATCGACCGGACCCTGCCCGTCTTCCTGGTCCTGGTCCTGGTCGCCTTCGTGGCGAATATCCTGATCATTTCCATCCTTCAGACGCTGAACACCCCCTACCTTTTCGCACAGATCGCCGGAACGCTGTTCTACAGCGTCGCCGTTTTCCTCGGAGCCAGACATGTCGTTTTCATACACCGCATTTGACCTGCCGCACCCTCCCGAAAGCATGCAGCGCGACACACCCAGGCTGTCGATCGTGGTGCCCTGCTATAACGAGGAAACCACGTTGCCCGCGCTTTTTGGTCGGCTGGAGCAACTCAACACCGATCTCCTGGCGGCAAAGCTGATCGCGCAGCCCTTCGAGCTGATCCTGGTCGATGATGGCTCCGCCGATGGCACTTGGGCCGCGATCCAGAATGTCGGCGCCCGTTTCGCCGTCACCGGGGTCAAGCTGTCGCGCAATCACGGCCACCAGAAGGCGCTGTTTGCCGGGCTGATGCAGGCCAAGGCCGATGTCGTGGTCAGCATGGATGCCGATTTGCAGGATGACCCGGACGCCATCGCCCCGATGATCGAGGCTTACATGCGCGGGGCCGAGGTGGTCTATGGCGTGCGCGGATGCCGCGAGACCGATACCTGGTTCAAGCGCCGCTCGGCGCGGGCCTATTACGCGACGCTCCGCAGGCTCGGGGTCGATCTGATCCCCGATCACGCCGATTTCCGGTTGATGAGCCGCCGCGCGCTCAAGGCGCTGTCGCAATTCGGCGAAACCAACCTGTTCCTGCGCGGCATGGTGCGCGAGCTCGGCTTCCAAAGCGAGATCGTCACCTACAGCCGCAGCGCCCGCGTCGCCGGGGAAAGCAAGTATACGCTGCGCAAGATGCTGGCCCTCGGCATGGAAGGCATCACCTCCTTTTCGGTTCAGCCGCTGCGGATGATCGTGATGTTCGGTTTCGCGGTGGCCGCCCTCGCCTTCCTGTTCAGCCTTATGGCCGTCGTGGCCTGGGCCGGTGGACGGGTGGTGCCGGGCTGGACCTCGGTGGTGTTGCCGCTCAGCCTGCTTGGCGGCGCGCATCTCATCGCGCTTGGCGTGATCGGCGAATATGTCGGCAAGATCTACGAGGAAACCAAGCGGCGGCCACGCTTCATCGTCGACACCGTCACCAGCAAGCACGCGGGACATGACACCATCGTCGCACCGCAACCCATCGAACTGGTCCGCGCCGGATGACCACGGTCGACTGCCTTGAAGACGGGCGCAGCCGTGACCTGAGCCGGTGGATGCCGCTCCTGGCATTCACCTTCGGGGTGCTGTTCACGGCGCTGCCGCTGCTGCTCCACCCCTATCTGCCACTGGTCGACCTGCCGAACCACATCGCACGGCTGCATATCGCCGAGACCGGCAATGAAGGCCCCCTGTCGCGTTACTACCTCTACACCGCGTCCCTTGTTCCGAACGCGGCCATCGACCTGCTCTGGCGCGGTTTCGGATACCCCTTGGACGCCGTTCGTTTCGCCAACCTGGTGATGGTCACCTATGCGGTGAACCTGATCCTGTCCTCGATGGTCCTGGCGCGGGTGGTCCACGGGCGCTGGACCGTCTGGTCGGCCGCATCCGCGCTCCTGGTCTTCAATGCACCGTTCTTCTGGGGCTTCCAGAATTTCGTTTGGGCACTGCCGTTCTGCCTCTATGGCTTCGCCTTGTGGCTTGTCATCCAGGACCGGCCCATCTGGTTGCGTATCGCGATCTTCCTGCCGCTCGCGGCAATCCTCTACCTGATGCATTTCTTCGCCTTCGGCTTTCTCGCGATCCTGGTCCTGGGGCGCGAAATCCAGGTGATCCGGCAGAGACCCGCGAACGCGCGGTTCCTGGTGCTGCGACTCTTCGGGCTGATGCTGCCCTTCGTCCTGCCGGTGCTCTGGCTTGCGATCACGCTGCACGGGGCGGGGCCCTCGCCTGCAGGCAGCCGCACCGAATTCGGCACGCTCCTCAACCGGCTCTGGATGTTCGCCTCGCCGCTGCATTCCCCGAGCACAGGCGATGCACCCGCGCTGTGGTTTCTTGCGATGCTTGGCCTCGCCCTCCTGGCGCTGGTGTTCTCGCGGCTGTTCTCCGTGCGCGGGCCGCAGCTTGTTCTTGCACCGCAACTGCGCGGCGCAACCTTGGCACTTGCGCTTGCCATGCTGGTCGCCCCAAGCTGGCTGAACGGGGTGGCGCTGGTCGATATTCGCGCCCCTGTCCTCCTTTCCGTGCTGCTGATCGCGGGCACGACATGGCACGCGCTCGCCCCGCGCCACGCCGTTCTCCTGGCCGCAGCACTGGTCTTGCTGATCGGCGCGCGAGGTGTCGCCTTCGAGCGCTTCGCGGCACGGTATGAAAGTGACGTGCAGGATATGCTGACCGCGACCGAAACCCTGCCCGCCGGGGCACGCCTGCTGCCGGTTCGCGGACCCGGACTGCAATTCGATCTTCGGCTGGCCCATCTTCAGGGCCTGCTTGTGGACCAGCGCGATGTCTTCGTGCCGACCCTGTTCCAGGGCGTTCATGCCATGCGGGTGCGGCCGGAATGGATCAGTTCCACCCATCCCGCGCTGTTTGCGATCGACATCAGGATTGTGCTGGACCAGGGCTCCGCCCGCGTTGTCCCGGAATTCGCCCGCGATTGGGAGCGGAAGTTCACCCATGTCCTGCTGATGGACCCTGTCGAGATACCGGACGATCCAAGGCTGGAGCGGATCGCGTCAACCGGACGCTTCACGCTGTTCAGGATTGCAGCCGGCCTGCATGACTACTGAGCGGACAGGTCAGCCCTGACAGGGGACACGCCAAACGCCATTTCACGCGGTCACCTGCCGTGATCGTGACATCCGGGCTTGCGAGATTGACATGAGAAGCGTGGTGCCGCTGAAGGGACTCGAACCCCCGACCCCATCATTACGAATGACGTGCTCTACCAGCTGAGCTACAGCGGCACGCTTCTTAATCTGCGCGGGCTCTTAGCAAGCCTGCGGGCGCAATGGTAGCCCTAATTTGCCGCTGGCGCGGATGGGCGGTCGTCTTCCTCGGTTTCCGCCTCGGGCGCGGGTGCATCCGCCTCGGTGGCGGCCTCGTCATCCTTCTCTTCAGGGTCGATCACCACGATCTCGGCCTCTTCGGCATCCGACTGCGGACGCTCCAGCGCGCCGACGATCAGCGGCAGCATCGGGGCCGTGGCGGCCAGCGCGGCGTTGCTTTGCGGGGCCTCGATCCAGGCCAGCGTGTCGAAGCGGTCGCAATGCTCGCAGACCGGGTGCCAATCGGCATGGACATGGCCGCAGGCCTCGCAGGTCCATTGCGGCCCGCGCGAGGCGGTGACGGCCTTGGCCAGCCACGCCCGGACGTGATGATCCTCGGCCCCCTGGCCGCGTTCGATGGCCGCCATGATGGTCAGCGAACGCGCGGTCGGCGCGGTTTCCGCCAGATCGCCAAGGGCTGCGCGGGCGGCCGCGTAATCCTCGGCGGCGATATTCAGCTCGGCCTTGAGCAGCTTCACCTCCGGGTCGTCGGGATGCTTGGAGAAGAGGACGCGGAAGCGTTTCAGCCGCTCCTCGGGCGACTCGGTCGGCTCGATCTCGGCGAAGGCGGCGGCAAGGTCGGGATGCGGGGCCTTGTCCCAGGCCTTGCGAATGACCTTGGTGGCCACGCGCGGCTTGCCCTCCTCGATCGCCATGCGCGCGGCCATGACGGCGGCGGGCACCAGGTCGGGCGAGAGGCGGTTGGCCTCGGTTGCGTCCTTACGCGCCTCCTCGATCTGCCCCGCGGCCAGTGCATCGCGGGCATGGGCCAGCGCCAGGACCGCATCGCGGCGCTTGTGCACGTCGCGCGGCAGAGATCCTGATTTCAGCTTGGCGGCCAGCGTGGCGCGGGCGCCGGTCCAGTTCTCGGACCCGGCTTGCAGCTGCAAGAGCGTATCCTGAACCTCGCCATGTTGCGGGCGCAGGACAAAGGCCTTTTCGGCCAGGGCCAAGGCGGTTTCGGTATCCCCGACTTCCAGCTTCTGGCGCATCAGCCCGCGAATACCGACAAAGCGCGTGGCGTCCCGTTGCACCAGCGCCTTGTAGGTCTCGGTCGCCTTGGCGCGGTCGCCGGCCATTTCGGCGGCTTGGGCCACCAGCAGGTTGGTCAGCTCGGGGCGGTTCAGGTAGCCCTCGGCCCGTTCGGCCTTGCGGATGGCCAGCCGCCCCTCGCCCGAGGCCAGCGCCAGCATCCCGTCGGCGAAAGCCTCGTAACCCTTGCGCTCGGACCGGCGGTCCCAATAGCGCGACAGGGCGGTTTCATCGCCGTTGAGGAAACGGAAGGTCGCCACCAGCAGGCCCGCGACCCGCAGCACGATCCATACCGCCAGCAACAGCAGAAGCGCTGCGATGGCGGCCGAGAGCGGCGTCAGCGCAAATTCGCGCCCGAACATGGTGACCAGCACCAGTTGGTCGGTCTCCATCAGGAAGCTGACGCCGAAGGTGATCGCCACGACAAGCAGCACGAAGATCAGGATTTTCAGAACGGACCAGAGCATCATCGGACGGCCCCCTTAATTCGACGCATCGAGCGCGGCGGCAAATTCCGCCATCGCGTCGGTTGCGGACAGGCGGGCATTGGCATCCTCGACCCAAGGCGCCATGACCGCCTGCGCGGCGGAGGGCAGGTTGTCCAGTTCCCGCAATGCGGAGCTTATGTCACCGGCCTGCACGTCAGCCTCGGCGCGCGACAGGATCGCGTCCGGGTCATCGCCCTCGCGCGGCTCAAGCGAGCGGCCCCCGACCTGGCTTTGCAGGAAGGCGGTGACGCGGTTCATCGCACCCTCGCCCGAGGTTTCGCGGATGGCAATGGGCAGCGCCTCGCGGGCCAGCGCCGGGAAGGATGTCTGCAACTCCCGCAAGGTCGGCACGCCGGTCTCGGCGGCAGCGGTCAGCGCTTCGGGCGGCTCCACGCCCGCGCCTTCGGCCACGTCGGCCAGCGCCCTGGCAAAGGGCGCGCCGGTGGCGACGGCGATCTGCAACTGGCCGAATGCGGCCTGCGCGGTGGCCCCGCCCACGCGGGCCTCGGCGCGCGCCTCGGCGGCGGCGATGCGTTCCTCGGCGGCGGCGGCGACGCTTTGCAACTCCTCGGTCAGGCTCGCATTCGCGGCTTGCTGCGCGGCCAGTGCCTCGGCCTCCGCCTGCATCTGCGCGCGCAATTGCGCCACGGCGGCGTTGATCGCGGCAGTGTTGTCCGCGCCCTCCTCGCCCAAAGGCAGGGTTTCCAGGTAGGCAACCCGGTCGGTGAGGCCCTGGATCGCCTCGCCATTTGAGGCCACGCTGGCGGCAACCTCGTCGATGCGGGCGGTCAGCGGGGTCAGATCGACGGCCTCGGCGGGCTCGGGCATCTCACCGATCTGCGCCTCGACGGCGGCGGTGCGCTCGGTCAGGGCCGCGATGCTGCTGCTCTGGTTCTCCAACTGGGTGGAAACCTCGGCCAGCGGCGTGTCGATATCGACGCTGGGGGCCTGATCGGCCATGTAATAGGCCACGCCATAGCCAATGGCGCCTGCGACAATCCCGCCCAGGACCAGCGGCACGAAGCCGGGGCCGCGTCTTTCGATGACCTGGGGAGCGGGGTCCGGTGTCTCGAGCTGCGGCGGCTCTTGCGTGCCGGGGGGCGTGTCCGCGGGGGCGGGGGCATCGACTTGTTCGGGCTCGGATTGCTCAGGCTCGGGGGGGCTTTCGACACTCTCCGCCTCTTCGACATCGGGCGTGTCCGCCGTCGCGTTGCTGGTCGCGGCGGTTGCGGCTTCGTCTTCGGCAGGTGTTGTCGTCTTCTTGGCCACCACAGGCTCCCTTCCCCGATAATCCAATGCGCGGGCAGGCGGAAAGTTCCGCCCCTCGGCCCGAGTCAAGAATCAAACTGACATGGCAGGCAAGGCAGGGCTAGGGGCAAAGTTGTCTCGCCACGGCGATCAGCATGGCGGCGGCGTCGGGCCTGTCGCTGATCGTGCCATGAGGGCGCAGCGCCTCGGGCAGGGCCGCGCGGGTGGCTTCGCTGATACAGGGCAGGACGGTGTTGCGCATGTCTGGGGCGGCGCGGGCAAGCAAGCGGGCGCTGCGGGGCGAGAAGACGGGCGCGACGACCCGGCGGGGGCCTGTCAAAGCGTCCCGTGCCTCGTCACTCAGCCGCAGGTCGCGCTGTTCATAGACGACATGGCCGCTGGCCCGCAGCCCTGCCGCGCGCAATTGCCCCGACAGATCACCGGTGACGTGACGCCCATGCAGGTGAAGGAGCGGCCCTTTCTCGGGTGCGCGCAGGATCAGGGCGCGCAGATCGTCGACCGCCCCATCCGCCGAGACCGCCTCCAGCCCCGCCGCGCTTGCCGCCTCGGCGGTCCGGTCTCCGACGCAATAGGCGGTGAGGCCCCGGCGCCCGCCCTGGGCGGCATAGGAGAACGCACCGTTTTCCGAGGTGAAGATCAGCGCGGCATCCTCTGGAATGACCGGCAAGGGGCCGACCTCGGCGATCTCCTGCAACGGGGCGAGCAAGATCTCCACCCCCTCCCCCAACTCCGTCCGGCAGGCCGCCGCAAAGCGTTCACCAGCCGGGCGCGGGCGGGTCAGCAGGATCAGGGGCGCGGCATTGTCAGTCATGGGGCCGAGTGCTACCTGCAAAGCAGATTTTCCGCAACGAGGGGCCGCATGTCTGATCCCGTCACCATCCTGGGCATCGAGAGCAGCTGCGACGATACGGCGGCGGCTGTGCTGCGGGCGGGGGGCGAACCGGCGCTCCTGTCCTCGGTCGTCAGCAGTCAGACCGACCTGCACGCCGCGTTCGGCGGCGTGGTCCCCGAGATCGCGGCCCGCGCCCATGCCGAGAAGCTGGACCTGATGGTAGAGCAGGCGGTGGCCGAGGCAGGCATCGGATTGCGCGACCTGGACGTCATCGCGGTGACGGCGGGGCCAGGGCTGATCGGCGGGGTTCTTTCGGGTGTCATGTGCGCCAAGGGACTGGCGATGGGGCTTGGTCTGCCGCTCCTTGGCGTGAACCATCTGGCGGGCCATGCGCTGACGCCGCGCCTGACCGATGGGGTGGCGTTTCCCTACCTGATGCTTCTGGTCTCGGGCGGGCATTGCCAGTTCCTGCGCGTGGACGGGGCCGAGGATTTCACCCGGCTCGGCGGCACCATCGACGATGCGCCGGGCGAGGCCTTCGACAAGGTCGCGCGGCTTCTGGGTCTGGCGCAACCGGGCGGGCCATCGGTGGAGCGGGCGGCGAAGGACGGCGATCCTGCGCGGTTTGCCCTGCCCCGTCCGCTCTTGGATCGACCCGGTTGCGACATGTCCTTTTCCGGCCTCAAGACGGCCGTTCTGCGCCTGCGTGACAGGCTGGTGGCCGATCAGGGCGGGCTTCACGCAGGGGACGTCGCCGATATCTGCGCCGGGTTCCAGGCCGCGATGCGCGACGTGCTGGCCGAGAAATCGCGCCGCGCGCTGGCCGGACAATCGGACCTGACGGGCTTTGCCGTCGCGGGCGGGGTGGCGGCGAACCAGACCCTGCGCGCAGCCTTGCAGGAGGTGGCCACCCCCCTGCCCTTCATCGCGCCGCCCATGGCGCTCTGCACCGATAACGCGGCGATGATTGCCTGGGCGGGGTGGGAGGCCTATCGTGCCGGACATCGCGACGGCATGGACCTGATGGCGCGTCCGCGCTGGCCGCTGGATACCGCCTCGGCCCCGCTGCTCGGGTCCGGCAGGAAAGGGGCCAAGGCATGATCGACATCGCAGGCGCAGGCGCGTTCGGCACGGCGCTCGCCATCGCATTGGCGCGCGGCGGGGCAGAGGTGACGCTTTGGGCGCGGGCCGGGGCGGAAGGGATGCAAGACGCGCGCGAGAATGCCAAGCGCCTGGCCGGACATCGGTTTCCCGACGCGTTGCGGGTAACGGGCGACCTGTCCGACCTGACGTCGGATATCCTCTTGGTGGCGATCCCGACGCAGAAGCTGGACGGGTTCCTTGACGGGTTGCCCGCGCGAAGCGGCACCGTGCTTTCCTGCGCCAAGGGCATCCACAAGGCGACCGGGCTCAGCCCCTCGGCGCTGATCGCTGCCCATGCCGAAGGCGTCACGACAGGGGCGCTGACGGGCCCGAGCTTCGCCGCCGACATCGCCGCCGGATTGCCGACCGCCCTGACGCTGGCCTGCGCCGATGATGCGCTTGGTGCGCAGCTTCAGGATCGTCTCTCCACCCCCGTCCTGCGCCTTTACCGCACGACGGACGTGGTCGGCGCGGAACTGGGCGGGGCATTGAAGAACGTCATCGCCATTGCCGCCGGGGCCGTGATGGGCGCGGGGCTTGGCGAAAGCGCGCGGGCTGCCCTGATGGCTCGCGGCTTCGCCGAGATGCGTCGCGTTGCCCGCGACCGGGGGGCGCGGGACGAGACCCTCGCGGGCCTCTCGGGCTTCGGCGACCTCGTGCTGACCTGCACGTCGGAAAAGTCGCGCAATTACCGCTTCGGTCAGGCGCTTGGCGCGGGGAAAACCCCTGATGCCGCAATGACCGTCGAAGGCACCGCCACGGCGCAGGAGATCTCGGCCCATCCCGACCTGGACACCCCCATCGCCACCGCCGTCGCCGCCTTGTCAGGGGGACAAGCCAGCGTGCAGGATGTGATGGCCGAATTGCTGAACCGCCCCCTGAAACAGGAGTGACCCCCCATGCGCTACGCCATGATCTGCACCGACAAACCCGGCCACCTGGAGGTCCGCAAGGCCAATCGCGACGCCCATGTCGCCTATCTCAGGGACACGGGCGCCGAGATGGCGGGGCCGTTCCTGGACGCAGGCGGCGAGATGTGCGGCTCGCTTGTCGTGATTGATGTCGAGACCCGGCAGGAGGCCGAGACCTGGGCCGCGAATGACCCCTACGCCAAGGCGGGGCTGTTCGCCGATGTGCGGATCGAGGCGTGGAACAAGGTGATCTGACGATGAAATACTGGCTGTTCAAATCGGAACCCTCCACCTGGTCCTGGGACGATCAGGTCGCCAAGGGCGACGCGGGCGAGGAATGGGACGGGGTGCGCAACTACCAGGCGCGCAACTTCATGCGCGAGATGGAGGTGGGCGACCGGGGCTTCTTCTACCACTCGCAGAAGGAAAAGGCCGTCGTCGGCGTGGTCGAGGTGATCGCCGAGGCGCACCCGGACAGCACCACGGATGACGAAAGATGGGAATGCGTGGACATCAAGGCCATTGGGCCGTTCGCAACGCCCGTCGATCTCGACACGATCAAGGCCGACCCGCGCCTGTCCGAGATGGTGCTGGTCAGGAACTCCCGCCTGTCGGTGCAGCCCGTGCGCGCGGAGGAATGGCGCATCATCTGCGATCTCGGCGGATTTTCCGCTTAGGGCTGTGCGCGCGCCAAGGCGCTGATCCGGATGGATGTCGGATCGAGGCCGCCCCCAAAAAACAAGGAGGGTTCCGACCCCCCGGAACCCTCCTTTCACCCACGCGCATCACCTCGCTCCGCACGTGTTCTATGAGGGTCCACCATACTGGCCGGACAAGGAGGAGATTAGCCGGACGCGGGCGGTCTCCGCAACTGAATTGCGCCTCGCCTTTTAGGCAAAACCTTCGCACCGGGCGATGCGGCCCATCGACGGGCCGCAGATGCGCTCGGTCGACCGAGCGCATCGCCCCGCCTTCAGGTCGCGTTACATAGGCATCCGCGCTTCGATCATGCCGGAATACCAGCTTGAGCCGAAGGGGATCGCCTCGTCGTCGAAATTGTAGGCCGGGTGGTGGCACATCGCGGTGTCGCCATTGCCCAGGAAGATATAGGCGCCGGGGCGTTCCTCCAGCATGAAGCTGAAATCCTCGGCGGGCATGATCGGGTCGGTCTCGTCATCGACATGGGCCGAGATCGACCGTGCCACTTCCACGGCGTAGCCCGTGTTTTCGGGCCAGTTCACGGTGACGGGGTAGCCTTCGGTCCATGTCACCTCGACGCTCGCGCCATGCGCCGTGGCAGTGCCTTCCGCGATCTCGCGAATGCGGCGTTCCGCGATCGTCCGGTATTCCGGGTCCAGCGTGCGCACCGTGCCCTCCATCCGGGCCGTGTGCGCGATGACGTTGCTGGCATCGCTGTCGGTCCTGAAGGTGCCGACGGTGACCACCACGGATCTCAGCGGATTCACGGTCCGCGACACGATGGATTGCAGGGACAGCAGGATCTGCGCCGCGACCAGCGTGGTGTCGACCGCCTGGTGCGGGGCTGCGGCGTGTCCGCCCTTGCCGGTCACGACGATCTCGAACTCATCGGCCGAGGCCAGGAGCGGACCGGGACGGATCGCGAAATGGCCCACGGGCGTGCCCGGCATGTTGTGCATCCCGTAGACCTCCTGGATGCCGAAGCGGTCCATCAACCCGTCCTTGCACATCTCGCGCCCGCCGCCGCCGCCTTCTTCCGCCGGTTGGAAGATCACCACGGCAGTGCCGTTGAAGGCGCGTGTCTCGCACAGGTATTTCGCCGCGCCAAGCAGCATCGCGGTGTGCCCGTCATGGCCGCAGGCATGCATGGCACCCGGCGTCTGGCTGGCATAATCCACGCCCGTCGCTTCATGAATCGGTAGCGCGTCCATGTCGGCGCGCAGCCCCACGACCTTGCCGCTTTCGGTGCGATGGCCCTTGATCACGCCGACAACACCGGTGCGCCCGATGCCCTCGACCACGTCATCGCAGCCGAAGCCGCGCAGCAGATCGGCCACCCTGGCCGCCGTCCGGTGGACCTCGAACAGCAATTCGGGATGGGTATGGAAATCCCGTCGCCATTCGGTGATCTCGGGGTGCAGCTCGGCGTAGCGGTTCCTGATCGGCATTGGTCCGTCTCCTCTGTTGGCCAGACAGAAGCAGCAAAAAGGCCCGTGCGCAATGACGGGCCTTCTTTGATACCGATCCGCAGGCCGGTGTCAGCCGTAGACGGCTTCCTTGCCGAAATGCTTGGTCAGCATGTAATAGACCACGGCGCGATACTTGTTGCGCTCGGACTTGCCATAGGTGTCGATGACCGAGGCAATCGCGGCATCCAGCTGCGGGCCGTCGGCAAGGCCCAGTTTCTTGATCAGGAAGTTGTTCTTCACCGTCTCAAGCTCTTCCTTCTGCGAGCCTGCCACGGTCGAGGCATCCGCATTGTAGATCGCCGGTCCGCAACCGATCGTCACTTTCGTCAGCAGGTCCATATCGGGTGTCATCCCGCATTTGGTCCGCAAATCCTCTGCATACATGGCGATCAGATCGTCGCGTTTGCCCATCTCTTCTCTCCCTTTTTGGCTGAATGGCCGTCATGGCCCACACGTCCCCGGCGCAATACAACCCAAGCGAGACGCATCTGGAAAGGGGCAATCGCGGATTTTTCCGCTTCGGGGCAGGAAGGCGACAGGTTTCGCACCGGAAACGGCCCGGATCGGTGGATGACGCAGCGACAGGATTGGCTTGACCTCGGCGACAGAGGAAAAGCGGTCGCGAGGGGGAATCGGATCAATGAGCAGGAAGGCATGACCCGGCAGTGATCCGCGAGGGTGTCGTCACCCCCCTGACCGCCTGATCCGCGCTCACGCCAGCGCCGCCATCACCCCGCGCAGCTCCGCCAAGCCGCGCAAACGGCCCACCAGCGGATAGCCCGGCATCATCGGGCGTTCCAGATCGGACAGCAGCGCCTGCCCGTGATCGGGCCGCATCGGGATCTGCGCATCGGTGCGGCCCTGGCTCTTGCGGCGCGCCTCTTCGGCCATCAGGGCGCGGATGGTGGCGACCATGTCGGTATCGCCCTCCAGATGCGGGGATTCGTGGAAACTGTGCCGCGCGCCATCCGACGCACCGTCGCGCTTCGTGTTGCGAAGGTGGACGAAATGGATGCGGGGGCCGAGCGCCTCGACGAAGGCCACGGGGTCGAACTCCGGTGCCACGCCAAGCGACCCGGTGCAGAGCGTCGCGCCATTGGCGGGGCTGTCCACCGCCCCCAACACCTGCCTGTAATCGTCGAGCGACGACATCACGCGGGGCAGGCCGAGCAGCGGGAAGGGGGGATCGTCGGGGTGACAACAGAGGCGAATGCCGACCTCCTCGGCGACCGGCACGACCTCGGACAGGAAGTCGATCAGGTTTGCGCGCAGCCTGTCGGCGTCGATATCCGCATAGGCGCCAAGCTGGTCGCGCACATCCTCCAGCGTCCAGCGCTCATTCGCACCGGGCAGACCGGCCACGACATTGCTTGCAAGCGCCATGCGTTCCGCATCGTCCATATCGGCATGACGCGCGGCGGCCTCCTCGACCAGCGCGGCGGAGTAATCCTGCCCGGCCCCGTCGCGGGCCAGCAGGAAACAGTCGAACAGCGCGAAATCGACCAGGTCGAAACGCATCGCGTGGCCGCCCGGCGGTTGCTGTGCGGTCAGGTCGGTGCGGGTCCAGTCCAGCACCGGCATGAAGTTGTAGCAGACCGTTTCGATGCCGCAGGCGGCCAGCGTGCGCAGGCTCTGCCGGTAGCTGTCCAGATGCGCGCGCCAGGGGCCGCTCTGCGTCTTGATCGCCTCCGAGACAGGCAGGCTTTCCACCACGTCCCAGGTCAGGCCGCCCGCCTCGATCAAATCCTGCCGGGCGCGGATTTCCTCGATCTGCCAAAGCGCGCCCGAGGGGATGTGATGCAGGGCCGAGACGATGCCTTCGGCCCCCGTCTGCCGGATCTCGGAAAGCCGGATTTCATCCGCCGGACCGAACCATCGCCATGTCTGCCGCATCCCCCGCCCCTTCCCGCTCAATCCATCCGCAAGGTGCGGCCGGTCTCGGTATCGAAGAGGTGAAGCTGGTCGTTGATCGGCCCGATCTGGATCGTCTCCTCCATGTTCACCTGCGTTTGGCCGGGGCTGTGCAGGGTGATGGGGGTGGCGTCGGTCAGGTGGCCGTAGATATAGGATTCGCCGCCAAGCTGTTCGACGCTGCGCACCTGCATGGTCAGCGTGCCCCCTTGCACCGGTTGCAGGTCGACGGGCCGCACCCCAAGCGTCACCGCCTGACCGGGGCGCTGTGCGAAACCGCCTGATGGCAGGACCATGCGTTCGCCGGTCGCGACCTCCAGCACGGTGCGGTCATCCTCGGCCACGCGGCCCGCGACGAAGTTGATCTTGGGGCTGCCGATGAACCCCGCCACGAAGATGTTTTCGGGCCGGTTGTAAAGCTCCAGCGGCGCGCCGAACTGCTCCAGTTCGCCGAGCCGCAGGACGGCGATCTTGTCGGCCATGGTCATCGCCTCGACCTGATCATGGGTGACATAGATCATCGTGTTGCCAAGCCGCCGGTGCAGGGCCGCGATCTCGCCGCGCATGTCGACGCGCAGTTCCGCATCGAGATTCGACAGCGGCTCATCGAAGAGGAACACGCGCGGCTCACGCACCACGGCACGTCCGATGGCGACGCGCTGACGCTGCCCGCCCGACAGGTCCTTGGGCCTCCGGTCCAGCAGCATGTCGATCTGCAACATCTTCGAGACTTCGTCGATCTTGGTCGCGATCTCGGATTTCGGCGTGTTGATATTCTCCAGGCCGAAACTGAGGTTCTGGCGCACCGTCATATGCGGGTAGAGCGCGTAGGACTGGAACACCATCGCCAGGCCCCGGTCGGCGGCGGGGATCGAATTGACCACGTCGCCACCGATCACGACCTCGCCGCCGGTAATATCCTCCAGCCCCGAGATCATCCGCAGAAGCGTGGATTTCCCGCAGCCCGAGGGGCCGACGAAAACGCAGAACTCGCCATGCGCGACATTGAGGTCGATGCCCTTGATCACATCCGCCGCGCCGTAGGATTTGCGCACGTCTCTCAGCTCGATACTGGCCATGTCAGACCCTCTTTCCTAGTCCGCCGGTCATTTGCCGCCCGTCGAGGCGATGCCGGTGGCGATGTATTTCTGCAAGAACATGAACACCGCCGCGATCGGCAAGAGCGTCAGGACGGTCATCGCCAGAAGGCTCGGCCAATCGGTCTGAAGCTCGCCCTGGAAGGAGTTGAGCGCCAGTTGCAGGGTGAAGTTCTCGGAGCGGGTCAGCACGATGAGGGGCCACAGGAAATCGTTCCAGCGCCACATGATCGCAAGGATCGCCAGCACCGCGATGGCGGGCGCCGATAGCGGGATGATGATGCGCCAGAAGATCTTCCACTCGCTGGCCTTGTCCATCCGCGCGGCATCCAGGATCTCGTCGGGTATGGTGATCATGTACTGCCTGAGCAGGAATACCCCCGTCGGCGTTGCCGCCCCCGGTATGATGACGCCCCATAAACTGTTGAGCATCCCCAATTCGAAGGTGATCAGGAAGAGCGGCACCAGCACCACCGTCTGCGGGATCATCAGGGTGCCCACCACCATCAACAGCACTGCCGTGCGACCCCGAAACTGGTATTTCGAGAGGGCAAAGGCCGCCATCGAGTTGACCAGCAGCATGATCAGGGTCGCCATCACGGTGATGAAGGTCGAATTCCAGAAGAAGCGCAGGAAATTGAAGCGCTCGAACAGGCTGGTGTAGTTTTCGGTGGCGAAGGCGATGCCCTCGATCGCCTCCAGGTTGGCGGCGGGCATCCGGATGCGGTTTTCCGGGTCGTCCGGCAGCACCACCTCGGCCCGCCCCGCCGCGCGCCGGGTCTGCGCGACGATCTGGCCCGCCAGGTCGCCCTCGGTCACGGTGAACAGAAGCAGCGGTTCCTCGAACCCCTCCACCTCGGCCACGTCCTGCGCGTAGGGCAGGAAGCGGGGTGGAAAGCGGTCCAGCTCGTTCGGGGTCTTGAAGCTGGACAGGACCAGCCAGACCACCGGGCCGAACATGAGCAGGACGCCGAACAGGAGGTAGCCATAGGACACCCAATCGGTCCAGTGCAACCGCCCCTTGCCGCGCGTGGCGGTGAGGAAAGAGAAGATGCGGCTCATGGACGATCCTCCATTGCGGGTCGGACTCGGGGGACCGTCCGAGGCTCCGCCCGTTCGCAGGTCGAAACCTCCACCGGAGGTTTCGCCGCCACGTTGTGTCGGTTCACCTGCTCACCCATCTGCATTCCTCCTGTTCACCCAAAGCTGGATCAGCGTCAGGATCAGCAGCACGATGGCCACCATCAGTGACGCCGCCGCCGCAAGGCCGAAGAGGCGCGGCGCACCGGCAAAACCCTCCTCGTAGATATATTGAATGATGAAGGTCGTCGCGGTGCCGGGACCACCGCCGGTGAAGGCATAGATCTCGTCAAAGGTCTGCACCCCCTTGATCAGCGCCAGCACCAGCACCACCAGCATGGTGGGCGACAGCAGCGGCAGGGTGATCCGTCTGAACGTACGCCAGGGGCTGGCGCGGTCCATCGTGGCGGCCTCGTAGACATCGCGCGGGATGGCCTGAAGCCCGGCCAGCAGGATCAGCGTGTAGAACCCCATATGCGCCCAGACCGAGATGAAGACCGACCAGGTAAAGGCCCATTGCGCATCGACCAGCCAGTTATAGCCGCCGATCCCGGTCCAATCGAGAAAGGCGTTCATCACGCCTTCGCGCTGCAGGATCCACTTCCAGATCAGCGCCACGACCACCGGCGACAGCAGGACGGGGAAGAAAAACACCGAACGGAAGAAGCCGCGCGCCCGGATGTCGCGGTTCAGGATGATCGCGGTCAGCAGGGAAAAACCCACCATGAAGCCCACTTGCAGCGTCACGAACCACGAGGTGTTCCAGACCGCGCGCCAGAACTTGTCCTCGCGACAGGTGTTGGGGTCGAGATAGCTGGAGCAATCCATCAGCGTGACGAAGTTGCGCGCGCCCACGTAAGGCCGGTCGGCCAGCATCACGTTGTCGCTGCCCGAGGTGGCGTAGAAGAAATTGAGGATCACCGGCAGGAAGGCGAAGAGGCCAAAGAGAACGAGGTTGGGCAGCAGGAAGACCCAGGCCAGACGGTTGATGCCAAGCAGCCGCTGCAGGGCCAGCATGGGGATCTCGATCAGCCGCATGAGCGGTGAGATGATGCTGAGCATGGGCGCGTCCTTTGCCGAAAGGATGCCCCCCGCACGCATTGGCGCGGGGGGCGTTGGTCGGATCAGTTGGCTTCGGCCATCGCGGCCTCAAGGTCGTCCTCGGCGCGCTCCATGGCCTCGGCCACGGTCAGTTCGCCGACGATGGCCTGGCTCAGACGCTCGACCGTGATGCCGAACATGGCCCGGTTGCTGGCATAGCCCTGATAGGCGAAGGCAATCGGCGACACGTCGGGCAGCGACGCAGCGAAGGCATTGAGCGCATCCTGCGCGGCCGGTGAGGCGTTCTCGAACTCGACGCCTGCGGCGGCAACACCCAGATGCGCGGGCAGGTTGCGGGTGCGGGCTGTCACTTCGGCATAGACATCCTCCTGTGCCAGGTAGTCGATCACCGCGGCCACGGCCTCGGGGTTCTCGGTCTGCTCGAACCCGACGACACCCGCGCCGCCCGGCATGCCGGAGCAGGGGCCAGCCGGACCACAGGGCGAGCCGATGACCTGCCAGTCGAAGAAATCGCCGACCTGCTCATCCATGCGGCCTACCTGCCACGAGCCGGAATAGTAGAACACCAGATCGCCGTTGATGAATTCCTGCGCAGCGTCCTGGTACGTCGAGCCGCCCTGGCTCGCCCAGACATCGCGCGCCATTGTGCCATCTTCATTCCAGGCGACGAAGGCTTCGGCGAAGGGCTGGAAGCCCTCGAAGGAGCCGTTGCCCTCGTCATCGAAATAGAGCGCGCCATAGGAAATCGCCGGTCCCGCCACCCGGTGGCCCGAGCGGTCGATGGCCATGGGGAAGCTGGCCTCGGTCGCCTCGGCCACTTCGCGCGAGGCTGCGGCCCAATCGTCCCAGGTCGCGCCCTCGCCCGGCATCTCGACGCCGGCCTGCTCGAAGAGCGTGGCGTTGACGAAGGCCCCGGTGATGGTCAACTGGCTGTGCATCCCGTAGATGCCGTCATCGTCGCCACCGGCGCGATACCAGTCCAGCGTGTCGCCAAAGCTCTCTTCCCAATATTCGCGATCCACGTAAGGGGCGAGGTCGAGATAGTATTCGTTCAAGCCGCCCAGATCGGTGACCTTGGCGATATCGGGCCCGGTCCCGGCAGCCAGCTGCACCGGCAGGTTTTCCAGGATCGACTGGTAGGGCACCACGTCGATCACCACGTCGATACCGGGGTTCTCGGCCTCGAACCGGCCCAGGACATCCTCGTAGACCTCGCATTCATTGCCGTCCGAATAGCACATGAACCGCACTTCCTGGGCCGAGGCCATTCCGGCCCCCGCCACCAGTGCGGCAATCGCCGTCGTGGACATTGTCGTCATTTTCATTTCCAGTTCCTCCCTTGGAATTGATTGGTTTTCTTGTGTTTTACCGGTCGTCAGGCTGCCAGCCCGTGTAGATGGGATCGTCTCGCGCAATCGGCAGGTGGACCATGCCGCCCTGCCGGGCCGCGCTGTAGATCGCGCTGACCAGTTCTATCGAGGCGCGGCCATCGGCCAGCGTCACCTCGCGCCCCGGCTGACCCGCCAGCGCATCGGCCACCGCCGCCAGATACCCGGCAAAGCCGCCCGGAACCTCGCGCGCAACCTTCGCCAGCACCGCATCGACCTGGCCTTGCGTCACCGGCGCGCGCGCGGTGAAGGTCCAGGCATCTTCCGCCGGGGTATAGGGCGCGCTGCCGCTTTGTGCTGTGAGCCCCTGAAAGCAAATCCTGATCCGGCTGGTGTCATCTCCCGCGCCGAGCGTAACAGAGCTTGTCGCCAATGCACCTGATTCCATGCGCAGCGCGATGGCGGCGCAATCCTCGGTCTCGATCTCGTTCACGGCTGTAGCGGTCTGCGCGAAGACCTCGCGCGCGGGGCCGAGGAAATGGCACAGAAGATCATGCGCGTGGATGGCATGGCCAAGGGCGGCCCCTCCGGCCTCACCGGCCCAGGTGCCGCGCCAGGCAATCGCGTAGTAATCGGGCTGCCGGTTCCAATGCGTCTCGGCGCTGGCGACAAAGGGTTTGCCCGCCAGCCCCGCCTCGATCAGCGCGTGAAGCTGCGCGGTTGCCAGGCCATAGCGATACTGGAAGATCGGGAAGACCTGCTTGCCCGCCTTCCGCGCCGCGTCCTCCAACAGGTCCATTTCCGCCAGCGAGCGCGCCAGCGGCTTCTCGCAGATCACATGCTTGCCTGCCTCAAGCGCGCGCACCGCGACCGGCACATGCAGATGCGGCGGCAGGCAGATGTCGACAAGGTCGATCTCAGGATCGGCCAGCACGGCGTCGAGATCGTCGGTCAGGGTAATGTCGGGGTCATCGCCGGTGGCTTGCGCCGCGCGCGTGAGGTCCAGGTCGCAGACTTGCCGCACGGCGAAGCGGTCCGGCAGCGCGCGGTAGCCCACCAGGTGCTTGGCCCCGATCCCGGCCCCGATGATGGCGACCTTGATCATCCGTGAGTGTCCTCCGCCATGGCCTGCGCCTGTAGCGCCAGTTCGCAGACCTTGAACGCGTGCTCCTGCGGCATCGCCGTTTCCGTCCGGTCGCGGATGTCCGCGGCGAGGCGCGCGAAATAGGGCAGGCCCGCATCCGATGCGTCGATCTTCTCGCAGCGTGTGCCATTGACGAGGATCAGGTGATCGGTGCCGTCCGCCCCGCCCACATCGACATATTTGCGCAGCTCGATATAGCCCTCGGTCCCGAGGATGGTCAGTCGCCCGTCGCCCCAGGTCGGCAGCGCATCGGGCGTGTACCAATCGACCCGGATATAGCCGTGGCCCTCGGGGGCGCGCAGCGCGATCTCGCCGAAATCCTGCAAACCGGGATCGTCGGGATTGGCAAAATTGCCGACACTGGCCAGGGTCACTTCGGCGTCACGCGCGCCGGTGAACCACAGGAACTGGTCGATCTGGTGGCTGGCGATATCGGTCAGGATGCCGCCATAGGCATCGCGGTCGAAGAACCAGTCGGGCCGCGTCGCGCGGTTGAGGCGGTGCGGGCCGATCCCGAGCGTCTGCACCACGCGGCCGATCGCACCCTCGACAATCAATTCTTCGGCGCGGGTGACGGCGGGCACCTCGAAACGCTCCGAGAAGTCGACCGACCAGATGCGCCCGGTGCGCGCGACACAGGCGCGGATCTGCGCCAACTGGTCCAGCGTCGTGCAGCCGGGCTTGTCGCTCATCACGTCCTTGCCCGCCTCCATCGCGCGAATGGCCCATCCGGCGCGGTCGCGCGGGATGCAGGAGATCAGGATCAGGTCGATCTCCGGGTCGTCAAGCAGCGCCTCGGCGCGCCCCTCGCGCGGCACGTCGGGAAAACGCTTCTGGAACCCCGCCAGCGTTTCGGGGTCGCCATCGGTCCACCAGCCGACGAACTCGGCCCCGGCCTCCATCATGTTGGCGGCCATGCCGAAGATATGGCGGTGGTCGATGCCGATACCGGCAAAGCGGATCGGGCGGGTCATGGGGTCACCTCCTCGGGTGCGCCGGATTTGGAGGATCGGATCATCGCGTCGATCAGCGCCTGCGCGGCCACAGCATCGGCCCCGGTCGCGGCAGGCGCGCGGCCCTCGCGCAGCGCATCGGCGAAATCCTCGATCACCGATTGGTGCCAGGCATGGGTGAAGGCCATCGGATCGGCCCCGCCGCCGGTCCCGGCCTCTTCGCCATGGGTTTCCTCGCGGCCATCGCGCCAGTGGACATGCAACTGACCGGAGGCAAGGCGCAGGCTGGCGGCGTCAAAATGCAGAGTGATCGTTTCGGCCCGGCCCGGATAGCTGGCCGTGCTGGCGACCAGCGAACCGACGGCCCCGTTTGCAAACTCCACCCCGGCGGTGACAAAATCCTCGGCCTCCATGGCGTGAAACCGGGTCGTCGTTGCCATGGCGCGAGTGCGGGCGACGGGACCGGCGAGGCTGAGCGCCAGGTCGATCGTGTGGATCGCCTGACTGATCAGGACGCCGCCGCCGTCGCGCGCATAGGTGCCGCGACCGGGTTCGTCATAATAGCCCTGATCGCGCCACCAGGGCACGGCGATTTCCACCAGCCCGAGCGCGCCGAGGCTGCCGCCCGCGACCAGCTTCGCCGCCTTGCGGGATGCCGCGCGCATCCGGTGCTGGAACACGACGCCAAGCGTCACGCCCGCATCCGCGCAGAGCTTGCAGACGGCCCGCGCCTCCTCCGCCGTCCGGCCAAGCGGCTTTTCCAGCAGGATGTGTTTCCCGGCGGCGGCCAGGGGTGCCACAATGTCGGCGCGCGCGTCAGGCGGCGTGACGATGATGGCGAAATCGACCTCCGGATCGGCGGCGACGGCATCAAGGTCGGCATAGACCGCCCCCCCCGGCGCCAACGCCTCCGCCCGGGCCGGTGTGCGCGACATGATCCCCTTGAGGCGCACCCCACGCGCATCGGCACAGGCCGCGACATGGGTGCGGGCTACCATGCCCGCCCCGATCAAGGCTGCTGTCATCTGCTGCGGTTCGGCCATCGGCCTTCGCGTCTCCCTGTCATCTCGCAAGCGCCAGTGATCCACACCGGTATACCGGTTGTCAACACATTCGTATACCGGTATACCGGCAATTGAGCCGTATTGAGACCAGGAGGGGCCGGCGTGAACCGCAAGACGCCCGCAATCGACGCATCGGCGATGCCGGTGCCACCGCTGGACCTGACCCGCCCCGCCGCCGATCAGATCTTCGCGGCGGTCAAATCCGCGATCATGGACACCTCGCTGCATCCGGGCCGGATGATCTCGGAAAACGAGGTCGGCGCGCTCTTCGGGGCCAGCCGCACGCCGGTGCGCGAGGCGTTCACTCATTTGCGCGAGGAAGGATTGATCCTGACCCGCCCGAGTCGCGGCACCTATGTCTCGCGCATCTCGGAACAGCAGGTGCGCGGCGCGCAGTTCCTGCGCGAGGCGCTGGAGGTCGCGGTTGTCGAGCGGCTCTGCACCCAAGGGTTGCCCGATACGGCAGCGGCAGAGATCACCGAGTGCCTGGCCCGGCAGGAGGCCGCCCTGCACGCCGGGGACAAAGCCGCCTTCCAGGTGCAGGATGACCGGTTCCACACCATCCTTGCCGACGCCACCGGCTATGACCGTGCCGCCACGCTGCTGACCCGCGAAAAGGCGGTGCTGGACCGGCTGCGCGTGCTCAGCCTGAATGACGCGGATCAGATGGCCAAGCTGCTGGCCGAGCATCGCGGTATCTTCGACGCGGTGCACGCGGGCTATACCGGACAGGCGATGGACCGGATGCGCCGTCATCTGCGGCGCATCCTCGACACGCTGTCCACGCTGGTGGATGAGAACCAGGATTATTTCGAAGCCTGAGCCCTTGCAGGAGCGGCCGATGCCGGACCCGATCAGCCCAAGCCTTCCCGGCCCCGCCCGTGCGTTGTACGAGGCCGTGGCGGACCTGCCCATCGTCTCGCCGCATGGGCATTGCGACCCGGCCTGGTGGGCCGAGGATACGGCCTTCCCCAACCCCGCCGCGCTTCTGATCACGCCCGATCACTACGTGTTCCGGATGCTCTATTCGCAGGGCGTTGCGCTGGAGGATCTGGGGATCGGCGCGGACCGCAATCCGGCGGAGGTGTTCCGCATTTTCGCGCGCCATTGGGATGCGTTCCTCGGCACGCCAAGCCGTCTCTGGCTGGAGCATACGCTCTACCGCACGCTCGGGGTGGAGACCGTCTTGACTACCGAGACTGCCGACGAGGTCCACGACCAAATCGCCGCCAGGCTGGCTCTGCCGGAGTTTCGCCCCCGCGCCCTCTTCAACTGGTTCAACATCTCTGCCCTGGCGACCACCGATCCGGCCACCGATCCGCTCTCGGCGCATCAGGCCATCCGCGCCTCCGGCTGGCGCGGGCGCATCCTGCCCACCTTCCGCCCCGACGACCTTCTGAACCCGGCGCGCAAGGCCGCTGGCGCCGCGCTGCGCGAGCTTGGCGACATGACCGGGTTGGATGTCACCAGCTATCCCGGCTTTCTCGACGCGATCCGCCAGCGCCGTGCCGCCTTCCGCGCGCTTGGCGCCACGGCCACCGATCACGACGTGCCGGAGCTTGCGACCTGCTGGCTGGACCGCGCCGGGATCACCCGCCTGCATGAGGCCCGGATGGCGGGCAGGCTGACGGCGCAGGAGGCCCGTGCATATCACGGTCACATGCTGGTCGAGATGGCGCGGATGTCGGTCGAGGACGGGCTTGTCATGCAGATCCACGCAGGCAGCCGCCGCAACACAAACGCCGCCCTCCTGGACCGGTTCGGCCCGGATGTGGGCGCGGATATACCCATGCGAACCGATTGGGTGCGCGGGATGGAGGCGCTGCTCAACCAGGTCGGGAACGCGCCGGGGCTGCGCATCATCCTCTTCACGCTGGACGAAAGCGCCTATGCCCGCGAACTGGCCCCGATGGCCGGTCACTGGCCCTGCCTGCGCATCGGCCCGCCCTGGTGGTTCCATGACAGCCTGAACGGCATCCGGCGCTATTTCGACCAGGTGGTCGAGACCGCGGGCTATCGCAACCTGGCGGGCTTCAACGACGACACCCGCGCCTTCCTGTCGATCCCGGCGCGGCATGATCTGTGGCGGCGCGGGGTGTGCCTGCATCTGGCCGACCAGATCGGGCGCGGGGTGCTGACGAAGGGTGATGCGGACCGGCTGGCCCCGTTTCTGGCGCATGATCTGGCGGTGGAGACCTACCGCCTTGGAGAGGCGTAGGATGCCGCGCCTGTTGCACCTGGGTCTGGGCAATTTCCACCGCGCGCATCAGGCCTGGTACACGGCGCGCGCCAATGCGTTCGACGGGCCGATGTGGCACATCACCGGCGTCGCGATGCGGAACGCCGCGCTGCGGGATGCGATGGAAGCGCAGTGCGGGCGCTATGCGCTTGGCATTCGCGGGCCGGAGGGGCTGCGGGTCGACCAGATCGCGGTGCATGACCAGGTGCTGGTGGCGTCCGAGGACGCGGGCGCGGTGCTGGACGCGATTGCCGATCCCGACATGCGGATCATCACCGTGACCGTGACCGAGAAGGGCTATCACCTGGGCGATGGCGGCCTCGACCTCGACGCGCCGGAGATTGCCGCCGACCTGACCTCTGACGTGCCGCAAACCGCCATCGGCCTGCTGGCGCGCGGGCTGGCGCGGCGGTTCCAGGACGGGGCAGACCCGGTCACGGTGATCAGCTGCGACAACATCTCGGGCAATGGCGGCAAGCTGGCGGCGGCGGTGACGGAATTCGCCCGGTCGGCAGGCGACCAGATCGACCCCGCGACGACCTTCCCCGACACGATGGTCGACCGCATCACGCCCGCCACCAGCCCCGAGATCCGTGCCGAGATTGCAGCCGTGACCGGCCAGCCAGACGCCGCGCCGGTCATAACAGAGGCGTTCAGCGAATGGGTTATCGAGGACAGGTTCGCAGGCCCCCGCCCGGACTGGCACCGCGTCGGCGTCGAGATCACCCCCGACGTGGCCCCGTTCGAGAAGCGCAAGCTGCGAATGCTGAACGCGGCGCATTCCTGGCTGGCCTATGCCGGGCAGTTGGCGGGGCACGGATATGTGCATGAGGCCATGGCCGATGGGGAGTTGCGCGCGGGGGTCGAGGCGCTTTGGGACGAGGCCGCGCGGACCCTTCCCGACGCCCTCGCCCCGACCCTGCCCGCCTATCGCGCCGCGCTGATCCAGCGCTTCGAGGTTGCCGAAATGCGGCACGAGCTGGCCCAGATCGGCATGGATGGCAGCCTGAAACTGCGCGAGAGACTGGTGCCGATCCTGACCGGGCTGGAGGGCGACGCACCGCAGACCATCCGCGCGATTGCCGCCTGGGTGGTGTTTATTGTGCGGGCCGTGGCGGAGGGCCGGGACATCGCGGACCCGAAGGCCGAGGCGCTGGTGCAGGCCGTTCGTGACAACCTGGCGGCCCCGGTCCCGGCGCTTGCCCAACATATCGGGCTTGGCGATGCGCCGCAGGGCTGGACCCGCGCCATTGCGCGGGCGGTTGCGGACTACCCGACCAATTCCTGACGCAGGAAGTCCAGCACGGCGCGGCGCATCGCGGCGGTTTCCTGGTGGCCGATCTCGGGCTCGATATGAAACCGCAGCTTCTCCACCGCACCCTCCGCCGCGTAGGCCGCGCGCAGCTCACCCTCGGCCTTGCGAAAAGCAGGCTCGGGCGTGGACCAATCCCTGAACCCCGCCGCGATCATCAACGCACGCGGGGCGGTCAGACCGGCGATCTCTCCCGTGCTCGCCTGCCCCACCAGGCCCGGCACGGTCATGTAAAGCCCGTGCCCCTCATGCGCGCCGCTTTCAACGAGCATCCCGAGATCGGCAAAGCTGCACAAAGCCGCCGCGGCCCGGATCCGGACGTCCAGCGCCGCCAACCAGAAGGCATGCGTGCTGCCCATCGAAAACCCGAGCGCGCCGATGCGGGTGGCGTCAACCAGGTGGTGATCCGCAAGAAAACCGACCCCGGCCCCAAGCTCGGCCAGCATCTGCCCGAACAGCGTGCCGCCACGCCACAGATGCGCCTTGGCACGGGCCTGTTCATCAGAGGCCTGACGATTGCCAAAGGAAGGCATGTCGAGGCAGAGCGCGGCACAACCGAGCGCCTTGAGGTCAGGGCCATAGGGGCCGATCAGCGCCGGACGACCTTCGACAAGTTCCTCGCGCCCGGTGGCGTAATTGTTGCCATGCGCATGGGCATAGATCACGGCGGGCACCGGGGGGTGCCCCTCTGGCGGGCGCAGAAAGAGGGCGGGAATATCCTCGCCAGCGCGGTGAAAGCACAGGTCTTCCAGCACCCAACCGTCGAAATCTCGCACGCGCCCTTGCGTGACCAACGCAAAGCTGTCGCCGGGATAGCCCCCCAGAAGCGCCCCCAGCCGGTCCCGGAGGGTCATTGCTCAGCCCGCCGCCGCGAAATTGCCGAAGCGGCCCCCGAAAAAGAGCAGCGGCTCGCCCTGGCGCACTGACGCGCGCAGCACCCGCGCCACGATGATCGCGTGATCGCCGCCGTCATATTCGGCGTAGCGCTCGCATTCGAACCGCGCGAGGCAGCCATCCAGCAACGGCAGGTCTTTCGCGCCCGCGCTCCAATTGGCATGGTCGAAGCCATGCGCCGAGGCGGCGAAGGCGCGCGCGACCGGCATCTGTTCCTCGGCCAGCACATGGATCGCCATATGCTCGGCGCGGGTGAAATGCGGAAAGCGGCTGGAGGATTTGGCCGCCGACCACAGCACCAGCGGCGGGTCAAGCGAGACCGAGGAGAAGCTGTTGGCGGTGATCCCGACCGGCCCCGCCTCGGATTGCGCGGTGACCACGGTGACGCCGGTTCCGAACCGCGACAGCGCGCCGCGCAGCTCGCGCCCCATATCGGGGCCGGGGCTGAAATGCTCCATCTGACATTGCAGGGTCATGGCACTTCGGCCCCCATGGCGGCGGTCAGGATCTCGAACCATGTTTCGCGGTCCATCTCGACCTTCAACGCATCGGAAATCGCGGCGATCCGGCTCAGGTTGTTGGTGCCCATGACCGGGGCCAGTTTCGCGGGATGGGCCAGCAGCCAGGCCACGGCCACGGCGGTGGCATCGACGCCCTGATCCTTGCCTACCCGCGTCAGGGCAGCGCGCACATCCGCGCCTTCATCCCCGAAAAGCGCCCCGCCGCCAAGCGGCGACCACGCCATCGGACGTATGCCGCGTTCCTGCATCCAGGCGATGTCGCCGTCAACGAAGGGCGCATAGTGCAGAACGCTGACCTCGACCTGGTTGGTGCAGAGCGGCGTCGACATCGCCGATTGCAAGAGGGTCCAGTCGTTGAGCTTGAAATTCGACACACCCACGGCCTGCACCTTGCCCGAGGCGACAAGATCATCCAGCGCGCGGCCCGTTTCCTCGTGATCCATGAACGGATCGGGCCGGTGGATCAGCAGAAGATCGACCCGATCCGTCGCCATGTTGGCGAGCGACGCCTCCAGTGACGCGGTGATATGCGCGGCGGAGGTGTCATAATATTTCACGCGCTTATCCGCGTATTTGCCGATCGGCGCGACGATATCGCATTTGGTCACGATCTCGATCTTGTCGCGCAGACCGGGCGCGGCTTTCAGCGCCGCGCCAAGCACCGCCTCGGCGCCATAGTCGCCGTAGATGTCGGCCTGGTCCATCGTGGTGATGCCCTGATCCAGGCAGGCCTCGATCTTGGCCTGGACATGGAGCGCGCTGGTGTCGTCTTCATCGGCCACGCGCCACATGCCATAGACGAGGCGCGAAATCTCAAGCTGGCCGGAGAGGGACAGTCGGTCGGTCATTTACGCTCTCCCGTGCCGAGAGGTGTCTTGGGCGCGGACGCCGGAACGCGGCCATATTCATGCGGCAGCGAGCAGGTCTTGAGATGCGGCATGACCAACTCGCCGAAATGGCGGCATTCATCCATGTGCGGATAGCCCGAGAAGATGAAGGCCCGGATGCCCATCTTCTTGTATTCCTCGATCTCTGACAGCACCTGATCGGCGGAGCCTACAAGCGCCGCGCCACAGCCAGAGCGCGCGCGCCCGATCCCGGTCCACAGATGCGGTTCGACATAGCCGAACTTGTCCGCAAGCTCGCGCGCCTTGGCCTGGTGCGACACGCCGAGCGAGATGGAATCATGCGCCCGGTCGCGGATCAGCTTGCCGTAGTCGTCATCCAGCTTCGAGGTCAGGTATTCGGCATATTCGCGCGCCTCGGCCTCGGTGTCGCGCACGATCATGTGGACGCGCAAGCCGTAATCCAGCGTGCGGTCGTAGCGCTCGGCCACCGCGTTGACGGCCTTCATCCGCTCGGCGAGCTGCTCCTTCGGCTCGGGCCACATCAGGTAGACGTCACAGTGCTGGCCACAGAGGTCCAGCGCGGGCGGCGAGTAGCCCCCGAAATAGAGCAGCGGCCCGCCGGTCTGGTAGGGTTTCGCGGGGTCCGTCGTCAGCCCCTCGAAATTGTAGACCTCACCCTGGTAATTGATCTCGTCCTGCGTCCAGGCCTGTTTCAGGATCTCCACCACCTCGCGTGAGCGCTGGTAGCGGAGGCTGCTTTCGGCCACTTCACCGGGGAAGTCGGAGGAGATGATATTGACCGTCAGCCGCCCCTCAAGCATGTGATCCAGCGTCGCGATGGTGCGCGCCAGCATGATCGGCTGCATCTCGCCGCAGCGCACGGCGGCCAGCATGTTGATCTTGTCGGTGATCGGCGCGCAACCGGCGACGAAGGACAGCGTGTCCTGCCCCACCTGGTAGGAGGACGGGCAGAGGATGTTGCGAAAGCCTTGCCGCTCGGCCTCCTGCACGATGCCGGAACAATGCGCCCAACTGGAACGCAGATCGCCATCCGGCACACCCAGGAACTGGTAGTCGTCAGAGCAGAGCGCGGCGAACCACGAGACCTCGGCGGCGTCCAGATCAGGCGATGTGATGGGAACGATGGTCATGCAAGCCTCCCCGCTGTCATGTTCGTTATTTTTCCCTTGCGTAACATTGCGAACCTTGTAGATCAATACTGTATCAATAGGACGACTGCCTTTCCCGATGCCCGCACAACAGCCCTCAGGCGCCCTGCCCCTCTACCTGCAGATCAGCGAGATGCTGATCCGCGATATCGCGTCTGGCCGGTTGCCCCGGGGCACCCGCCTGCCGCCCGAGCGCGAGATGGCGAAGTCGCTCGACACATCGGTGGGGACATTGCGCAAGTCCTTGGCGAAGCTTGAGAAAAAGGGCCTGCTGGAACGGCGGCATGGGTCGGGAAATTACGTCAGGGGATCCTCCGCGCCGGAAGGGATCTACGCGCTCTACCGGCTGGAACTGCTGGAGGGCGGCGGGCTGCCAACGGCGCGCATCCTGGATGTGCAACGGCTGCCCAAGCCCGCCGACCTGCCCGAATTCGGTGCATCAATCGAGGGCCACCGGATTCGCCGGTTGCGGTTCCTCGGCGGCAAACCCGCCTCGGTCGAGGAGATTTGGCTGGATGGCAGCTATGCCGACCGGCTGGATGCCGACCACCTGTCGCACTCGCTCTATCTCTATTACCGCAAGGCGCTTGGCCTCTGGATCACCGGGTTTCGCGACAGTGTCGGCGTCGATGCCGCGCCCGAATGGAGCCCGCCCGAATTCGCCCCCGCCCCCGGCACCCCCTGCGGCTGCGTCACCCGGCACAGCCACGCCCGCGATGGCGGCGTTGCCGAGGTCTCCCGCAACTGGTTTGACAGCGACGTGGCACGCTATGTCGCCCGAATGAGGTAGAAGACATGAAGACCGACCTGCGCTATGGCATCATCGGCTGCGGCATGATGGGGCAGGAACATATCCGCAATATCGCCCTGGTGGACGGGGCCGAGGTGGTGGCCATTTGCGAGCCCGATCCGGGGATGCAGGCCGCCGCGCGCGCCTTGGTGCCGGGATTGCAGGTGGTCGAGACCATTGCCGATCTGCTGGCGGTCGAGGCGGTGAATACGCTGCTGATCGCCTCGCCCAACTACCTGCATGTCGACCAGCTGGACCAGATCGCGCGCACCCGCCCGCTGCCCATTCTTATAGAAAAACCCCTCTACACCGCACCGGACGATGCCGACCGGATTGCGGCCTTCGCCGCGGCCTACCCGGCCCTGACCTGGGTGGCGATGGAATACCGCTACATGCCGCCCATTGCCGCCTTCCTGGAACAGGCGGAGGCGGCCACCGGCGGAATCCGCATGCTGACCATCCGCGAGCATCGGTTTCCCTTCCTGCAAAAGGTCGGTGACTGGAACCGGTTCAACGCCAAATCCGGCGGCACCCTGGTCGAGAAATGCTGCCATTTCTTCGACCTCATGCGGCTGGCTCTGCGATCGGAGCCGGTGCGGATCATGGCGTCGGCCGGGCAATCGGTGAACCATCTGGACGAGCGCTATGGCGGTGCTGCGCCCGATATCTGGGACAATGGCTATGTCATCGTCGATTTCGCCAGCGGCGCACGGGCGATGCTGGAACTGTGCATGTTCGCCGAGGGCAGCCGCTACCAGGAGGAGGTCTGCGCCACCGGCCCGAGCGGCAAGATCGAGGCGCTGGTGCCGGGACCGGGCCGGTTCTGGCCCGAGCATCTTGGCGCGGCCCCGGTCCCGCGTCTGATCGTCAGCCCGCGTGACCCGAAAGGCCCGGTCGAGATGGATATTCCGGTCGATCCCACGTTGCTGGAGGCGGGCGATCACAACGGCTCCACCTTCTACCAGCACCGGCTGTTCGCGCAGGCCATCCGGCAAGGAGGCGCACCCGCCGTGTCGCTGAACGATGGCGCGATGGCGGTGCGGATGGGGCTGGCGGCACAGCAATCGGCCCTCACGGGTCAGGCGGTGACGCTTTAAGCGCTTGTTCAGAGGTCGCTGTTAGCGTCCGGGCCAATCACGGGTTTCCGAGGCTCCGCAATGGACGGTTCAAAAGCGCTGCGTCCGATCATCATCAAGAAGAAGAAGGTCATCGCGGGCGGCGGCCATCATGGTGGCGCCTGGAAGGTCGCTTATGCCGATTTCGTCACCGCGATGATGGCGTTCTTCATGCTGATGTGGCTTCTGAACGCAACCACGGAGCAACAGCGCAAGGGCCTGGCCGACTACTTCACCCCGACCGTGCCGGTGGCGCGCATCTCGGGCGGCGGCGTCGGCTCCTTTGGGGGCGACAGCCCGTTTTCCGAGGAAGACCTGGCGCAAAGCGGCACCGGCGCGACATCGGAAAACCCGACCGAGGGACGCCAGGCAATGGGGGCGCTCGGCACCGGCAACAGCGCGGCGCTGGAACAGGCAGTGCTGGAGGAGATCGAGGACAGCCTGCAAGGCATGGGCGATTCGCGGATCAGCGACCAGGCGTTGGAGCATGTGCAGACCCGCCTGACCGATCAGGGCCTGGTGATCGAGATTTTCGCCCGCCCCGGCGCGCCGCTTTTCACCGATGAAGACACGTTGCAGCCTTGGTTGGTGGCCTTCAGTCGGGTCATGGCGGAACTGTTCGACACCGTCACCAACAGCGTCGCCATCGGCGCCTATGTCCGCGCCGAGCCCATCGTCATCGCACGCGAGACGATCTGGGACCGCTCCACCGCGCAGGCCCATATCCTGCGCCAGCAATTGCAGGAGGCCGGGTTGGACGCGCAGCGCTTTCGCCGCGTCACCGGCCATGCCGACCGCAGCCCCGCCACCTCGGATCCGATGGCTGTGCGCAATGACCGGCTGGAAATTGTTCTATTGAGAACAGGGCAGTAGCCGAAAATCTCGGGACAATTTTACCTGTTAGGCCGACATTAAGGCCACCCGTGCTTGTGTAGCATCCGACACGACGAGATGCAGCAGAAAGGCGCATTCATGACCATTTCCTCCTCGCTCAACGCGGGCGTTGCCGGCCTCAACGTGAACGCCAGCCGCCTTGCCTCGATTTCAGACAACATCGCCAATTCCGGCACCTACGGCTACAAGCGCGCGGTGACCGATTTCCAGTCAATGGTGATCAGCCAGGGCCATGGCAGCTATTCCGCCGGGGGCGTGCGGGTCATCACCGACCGCATGGTCGACCAGCGCGGCACGCTGATCACGACGAACAACCCCACCGACCTCGCCATCGGCGGGCGCGGCATGTTGCCGGTGACGACGGAAACCTCGATCAACGGCAGCGCCAGCGGCACGGTCATGCTGGCCACGACCGGCTCCTTCCGGCCCAATTCGGAAGGCTACCTGACGACCGAAACCGGGCTTGTCCTGATGGGCTGGCCCGCCAATGCGGACGGCACCATCCCGACCTTCCCGCGCGACACAACCGAGGCGCTGGAACCCGTGCGCGCCAATACCGGGCAATTCGCGGGCGACCGCACGACGCAGATGGACCTGACGGTCAACCTGCCCGCCACCGCCACCGCCGCGGGGCAACCCGGCGACCCGGTCGTCATGTCCACGGAATATTTCGACAATCTCGGCACCAGTCAGGTGCTGGAGATTACCTATACACCCACGGTGCCCGCCACCGGATCGTCCAATGAATGGACCATGACGATGCGCGATTCCGCCTCCGGCAATGCCGTGGTCGGCGAATACACCGTCACCTTCGACGATTCGCCGGGCAATGGCGGCAACCTCCTGTCGGTCGCGACCGTCAGCGGCGGGGCCTATAACGCGACCACAGGCTCGATTGCCCTGACCGTCGATGGCGGCCCGCTGGAGGTGGAGATCGGTGCGATCGGCGATCCCTCGGGCCTGACGCAGCTGTCCGACACGTTCTCCTTCGCGCCGGTGGTCAAGGATGGCTCTCCGGTCGGCAACCTCACCTCGGTCGAAGTCGATCCCGAGGGTATGGTCCATGCCATCTATGACAGCGGTTTCACCCGCGTCATCTACCAGGTGCCGGTGATCGACGTGCCCAACCCCAACGGCCTCATCGCCATGAATAACCAAGCCTACCAGATCTCGCCCGATAGCGGATCGTTCTTCATGTGGGATGCCGGCGACGGGCCGACAGGCGACGTGATCGGCTTCGCGCGTGAGGAATCGACCACCGATGTCGCGGGCGAGCTGACACAGCTGATCCAGACGCAGCGGGCCTATTCCTCCAACGCCAAGATCATCCAGACGGTGGATGAGATGTTGCAGGAAACCACGAATATCAAGCGCTGAACCAGGCTATGCGCGGGGCTGACCCATGAGCATTTCCAACGCCCTGGGATCGGCGCTCTCCGGTCTGTCGGCCAGCGCCCGCGCGGCCTCGGTGGTGTCGTCCAACGTCGCCAACGCCAATACCGACGGCTACGGCGTGCGGCGCCTGGCGGTCACCTCGATGACCTATGGCACCTATGGCGGCGTCCGCGTTGTCGGCATCACCCGCGACAGCGACCCGGTCCTGACCGGACAGCGCCGCGATGCAGGTGCCGCGCAGGGCCATGCCGACACCCGTGCCGGATACCTCGCGCGGATCGAGACGCTGATCGGCACGCCCGACACCCCCGGCAGCCTCTCGGGCCATTTCGACGATTTCGAGGCGCGGCTGGTCTCCGCCGCAAGCCGTCCCGACAGCCAGTCGCGGCTGGAGGGCGTGCTGCAAAGCGCGCAGCGCCTGGCCGGACGGCTGAACGGCCTGTCGGACGGGATCCAGTCTATTCGGCTAGAGGCCGACCGCCAGATCGGCACCCAAGTCGAGACGCTGAACCGGTCGCTGGCGGCCATTCACGACCTCAACATTTCGATCCGCTCCGCCGTGTCGCGGGGCGAGGACGCGCTCGGGCTGCAGGATCAGCAGCAGGCGCTGATCGACACGATCTCGGATCTCGTGCCCATCCGCGAGCGGCGCAACGACGCCGGTATGGTGACACTCTATACCGGCGATGGCGTGTCGCTGCTGGATGGCCGCCCGGCGCAGTTCGGGTTCACCCCGGCCGCCGCGATCACGCCCGACATGACCTATGCCGATGGCGATCTTTCCGGCCTCACTGTCAATGGCCGCCCGGTCACTTTGGATGGCAGCTACGGCGCGCTTCAGGGCGGGCGGCTGGCGGCGCTCTTCGAGGTGCGCGACAGCATTACGACCAAGGCGCAGGCGCAGCTTGACGGGGTTGCGATGGACCTGGCCGCGCGCATGGATGACCCCGGTCTCGACCCGACGCTCGGGCCCACTGATCCCGGCTTCTTCACCGATGCGGGCGCCCGCGCCTCGGCCCTGAACGAGACCGGCCTGGCCGCGCGCCTGCGCATCAACGCCGCCACCGACCCGGCCCAGGGCGGCGCGGTCTGGCGGTTGCGCGACGGCATCGGCGCGGGGGCCGAGGGCGACGCGGGCAACCCCGCTCTCTTGCAGGGGCGCCTGCAGATCCTGCAGGCCGACCGTCCCACCGCCTCTGCCGTCTTTTCCGGCACCAGCCGCTCCATGAGCGAGCTTTCCGCCGATTTCCTGTCGCTCACCGCCACCGACCGCCATTTCGCCGAGGCCGATCTGAGCCATGCCAGCGGTCAGTATGCCACCCTGCGCGAGGCCGAACTGCGCGGCGGCGTCGACACCGACGGCGAGATGCAGCGCCTCCTGGAGATCGAGACATCCTATGCCGCGAACGCGCGCGTGGTCAGCACGGTCGAGGAGATGCTCGACCAATTGATGAGGATCTGAGCCATGCCGATCACCTCTGTCGCCGACCAGGCCCGCAGCTATCATCTGCGCCAGCAGCACGCGCAGGTGAAATCCGACCTCACCCGCCTCACGCAGGAGCTTGCCAGCGGCCAGACTTCAGACATGACCCGGACACTTGGCGGCGATTATTCGGCGCTGGCCGGGATCGAGCGCAGCCTGCGCCTGACCGAGGCCTACAGATCCGCCGGGGCCGAGGCCGCGCTGGTCACGTCATCGGCGCAATCGGCGCTCGCCACCGTGCAGGCCGAGCTTGATCAGATCGGCCCGTCCCTTCTGGCCGCCACCGGCGTCGGCGTCAGCCACGAGATGGAGATCGTCGCCCATAGCGCGGGCGACCGGCTGAACACCGCCATCGCCATGCTCAACCAGGAGGTCGCGGGCCGGGCCCTGTTTTCGGGCACCGCCACCGACACGGCCCCCCTGATCACCGGCGACGCGCTGCTCACCCAACTTGCTCCGCTCGCCACCGGGGCCACGGATGCCGCCGACCTGATCGCCACGCTGGACAGCTGGTTCATGGATCCCGGCGGCGGCTTTGAGACGCTGGCCTATCAGGGCGGCACCGGTTCGGCGGCGGGGTTTTCCATCGCCGAAGGCGAGACCGTGTCGAACCCGCTCACCGCGCTGGACCCGCCCCTGCGCACGGCGTTGATGGGGATGGCGCTGGCCACGCTGGTCTCGGACGGCCAGGGGCCGCCCGGCGATGCGAACACGCGCGAGATGCTGGAATATGCCGCCCTGCAGATGATCGAGGGCAATGAGGGCATCACCGACATGCGCGCCGACCTGGGCGATGTCGAGGCGCGGATCGAAGCCGCACAGGTTCGCGGCGACACCGCCCGCGGCCTGCTGGAGCTTGAACGCAACGCGCTGACATCCATCGACCCCTACAGCGTCGCCACCCAGTTGCAGGAGGCCGAGACGCGGCTTGAAAGCCTCTACCTTCTGACCACCCGGCTGACCCGCCTCAGCCTGACGGAGTTCATGCGATGACCCGATTGATCCTGGCCCTGATCCTGACCTGCCTGGCCTGGGCCGCCGCCGCCACCCCGATCCGGATCAAGGATCTGGTCGAGTTCGACGGCGTGCGTGGCAACGACCTCATCGGCTACGGCCTTGTCGTCGGGCTGAACGGCACCGGCGACGGCCTCCGCAATTCTCCCTTCACCGAGGAGATCATGACCAACATCCTCGAACGGCTCGGCGTCAACGTCTCGGGCGAACAGTTTCGGCCGCAGAATGTCGCTGCCGTGATCGTGACCGCCACCCTGCCCGCCTTCGCCCGCGCCGGCAGCCAGATCGACATCACGGTCTCGGCCATCGGCGACAGCGAAAGCCTGATGGGCGGCACATTGGTGATGACGCCGCTGACCGCCGCCGACGGTGAGATTTACGCCGTCGCGCAGGGCAGCATCATCGCGGGCGGCGCCTCGGTCGAGGGCGAGGCCGCCAGTGTCGTCGAAGGCGTGCCGACTGCCGGTATTGTACCGTCAGGGGCAAGGATCGAGCGCGAGGTGGAGTTCGAGCTGGCCAGCCTGGACACGATGCGCCTGGCGCTGCGCACCCCCGATTTCACCACCGCCGCCCGGATCGAGGCCGCGATCAACGCCTTCTACAACCGCCGCGTCGCGCTGATGCTGGATGCGGGCACCGTGGCGCTGGACCTCAGCGCCACCAATGATCTTTCAGCGGCACATTCCGTGTTCCGGATCGAGAATATCCTGGTCGAGCCCGAAAGCCGTGCCCGCGTTGTGGTCGACCAGCGCTCGGGCACCATCGTGATGGGCGAGAATGTCCGCATATCCCGTGTCGCCGTCGCACAGGGCAACCTGACGCTGAGAATCGAGGAGGCCCCAATCGCGGTCCAGCCCAACCCGTTTTCTGAAGGCGAGACCGTCATCGTGCCGCGCACCCAGGTAGGGATCGACGAGGAGGCGGGGACGGGCCTCGCCGAGGTTCCGGGCGGCACGTCGCTGTCCGAGGTGATCGCGGGGCTGAACGCGCTCGGCGTGTCACCCGGCGACATGATCGACATCCTCAACGCGATCAACGCCTCGGGCGCGCTGCATGCCGAGTTGATCGTGCGGTAACGGGGCCTGTATCCGGCACGAAGAAAGCCCCGGCCAATCGGTCCGGGGCTTTTTTTGTCGTCGGGGCGCGAGGTTCAGCGCTTCATGTGGCGGATGGTGGCGCGGGCGCAGGCGCCGGGCAGCGCCCGCAAGACGCGCGCCTGCACCGATTTGGGCTGCGCGCGCAGGATATAGGCGATGACGGCGGGGTTCTCCTGCTCCAACGCGTCATCCTGCAAATGCGCCGCGATGCGCTGACCGAGGGTCGATGCGATATCGGCCTTCGGCGGCGATGGCGCGGGGCGAGGCGGCGGCACCTCCCGGTCGAGCATGCCACGCTCGCGAAAGCGCTGCAGCAGGCCGGTCGGATCGGGCAAGGTGGCCGTGCCGGCATTCGCGGGCTCGTCGGCGGCCTGTTCCAGCGCGGCGAGGATCTCGGGCTCCAGCCCTGCGCCTTGCAGACGTTCCAGCCCGCCGGGGCCGATCAGGTCCAGCAGCACCCGCGCCTTGCGCGCAAAACGGTCGCTTCGGGCCGGGGTGCTGTGTTTCAACGCTTCCGATTGCATGGGATCTCCCTCTTAGAAATAGCTGCGCACCAATGCGCCGGTGACAAGCGCCCACCCATCCGCGACCACGAAGAAGGCCAGCTTGAAGGGCAAGGAAACAATCGCGGGCGGCACCATCATCATGCCCATCGACATCAGGATCGCCGCGACCACGAGGTCGATGATCAGGAACGGCAGGAAGATCAGGAACCCGATCTGGAAGGCGCGCTCCACCTCGCTCAGCATGAAGGAGGGGATCAGGATGGAAGGCTCTGGCGCGCCCAGGTCCGCGACCTCGCGCAGGCTGGCCATGGATTGCAGCGTGTCGGGATCGACGCGGGCCATCATGAAGCTGCGAAAGGGCTGATAGGCCTGGGCCAGGGCCTCCATCGTGTCCATGTCGCCCTCCATCAGCGGGCCGATCCCGGCCTGGTAGGCGGCCTCGAACACGGGTGACATGACGAAATAGGTCAGGAACAGCGCCAGGCTGACGATCAGCATGTTGGGCGGCGATTGCTGCAAGCCGATGGCCTGGCGCAGGATCGACAGGACCGTGACCACGAAGGGAAAGCAGGTGATCATGATCGCCAGCCCCGGTGCCAGGCTGAGCACGGTGATCAGCGCGATGATCTGCAAGGTGCGCGCGGTCAGCGACCCGCCCTCGCCCAGGTCGATGGAAATATCCTGTGCTGCCGCCGGCGCGGCGGCCAGCATCAGGAGGACCAGGATCAGGGACAGCGGTGGCGGGCGCACGCTTATGCCGCACCGCCATCGACCAGGCCGGTCAGCCGCACGCCAAGCGCGCCCGTGCCGGAGCTGTCGGGTTCCACCAACTCGCCATAGGCGACCAGCCGGTCGCCGACATAGAGTTCCACCGGATCCTCGATGCGCCGGTCGAGCGGCAGCACCGCGTCCTGGCGCAGCTCCAGCAATTCGGCCACGGTGGGCCGGGCATGGCCGACGCAGACGCGGACCTCGACGGGGACGGAGCGCAGGCGGGTCTGGCCCGCGCTCCGGGATTCGGGAAGGTCAGGCATTCCGCCGCTCCTCTTCTTGGGGTTCTTGCTGCGTGAAGTCGCGGATCGCCGTCGCCATGGCGTCCACCATGGCGGACAGGTCGATCTCCCGCGCCTCGCCCGCGAAGCGCAACGCGACGCGGCCATCTGCAAAGGCGGGCTCTGGGGTCAGGCGCAGGTCGATCTCCATATGCCGTTCGGCCAGCCAGCCCAGTTGCTCAACCGTGCGCGGGGCCGCCAGAAGCTCACACCTCGCCTCGCCCAGATCGTTGGTCAGCGCCGCAAGCTCGGCATCGACAATCGGACCGACGGCTTCGGCGGCAATGGCGGGCAGGAACTGCGACAGGATCGACGAGAAAAGCCCGCCGAGGCCCGTCAGGACCTCGTTTCGCGCCTCGGCATAGGTAAAGGAAATATCGCGCAGGTTGCGTTCCAGGTCGGCGGCGATCAACTGGTCGGACTTCTCCCGCTCGGTGGTCGCATCGTCCCATCCCGATTGGTAGCCGGTCTCGTACCCGGCCAGCCGGACTTCCTCGACATCGACATCGGACGGGGCCGAGGCGGTTACAGGGGTTGCGCCGAAGACCTCCAGTTTCAGGGCACGGTATCTCATGTCGCCTCCTCATCCTCGGCCATCCAGGAGCGCAGGATTTCAACCGTTTCCTCCTCTCGTTCCTCGATCAGGCGGCGCAGACGCGCGACCGGGTCGGCGGGTTCTTCCGTCACCAGGGCGGGGGCGTTTTCCAGCGGAGGGGCCTCGCGCGCCGGCGCGTTGGCGGCTTGCTCCTGCGCGGGCGCGGCCAGCGCGGCGCGGGGGGCCGTGGTGCTGTCGGGCGGCGCGGCAATGCCGAGGGCGGGGGTGGGTCCGGCCAATGTACCGGGTGGGCTGTCGGGCCCACCCCCGCCGCGCGGCTGTTGCGCGAAGAGGGGTCGGATGACACCGAAGGCCACGGTCAGCGCGACAATGGCCAGGACCAGCAATTGCAGGGCGTTCATCAAGTCGAAACGCGCGAAGATTCCCGCACCGGCCACATCATCGGGCAGTTGGTTCGGCACCGGTTCGAACGCCATCGATTCGATGGTCACGACATCGCCGCGCGCCTCGTCATAGCCGATTGCCGAGCGCACCAGCGCCTGCAGCGAGGCCAGTTCGGCGGCATCGCGCGGTGCGGTTTCCAGGATGCCATCCGCATTGGGGGCCGAGACCGCATTGACCAGCACCGCCACGCTGATGCGGCGGATCGTGCCCGGGCCGCTTTCGGTTTCGCGCTGGATTTCCGACACGTCATAGGTGACGCTTTCGCGGGTTTCGGAGTTCTGCAGGGTGGACCGGCCGCCCTCGCCCCCTGCCGCGTCGCCCTCGGGCAGGTTGGAGGCGACGGTCACCGCCCCGCTGCCGTTTTCCGAGGAGCTGTTGGTCATTTCCTCGGACTCGGTGCCGATGATGACGCGGCTGTCAGGGTCGATCCGGCGCTCGAAGACCGTTTCATAGGCGTTGATCAATTCGACGCTGACCTCAACCACCGCGTTGCCGGGGCCGACGCGCGCATTGAGGAGACGTTCGATATTGCGGCGATGCCCGTCGGCGAGCCCGGTCGCGTCCGAGGTCGGGCTCTGGCTGTCAGTCCCGGCCAGAACGCGGCCCGAATCGGAATCGATGATGGTCACGTTTTCCGGCAGCAACCCCGGCACGGCAGAGGCAACGAGGTAGCGCAGCGCCTGTGCATGGCTGGAGGTGATGCCCCCCGACACGGGCCGGATGCTGACCGACGCGGTCGGCTCGGCTTCGGGCTGGAAGGGCGTGTTGTCGGATGTGGCCAGATGCACGCGGGCGGCGCGGATGCGCGGGCTTGCGGCGATGGTGCGGGCCAATTCGCCTTCGCGCGCGCGCCAGTAGGCGGCATCGAACATCTGCGACGTGGTGCCGAACCCCGACAGCGAATCGAGCAGTTCATAGCCAGCCGCACCAAGCGCGGGCAGCCCCTCGCCCGCCAGGCTCATGCGCAGCGCGTCGCGGTCCACCACCTCGACATGGATCGAATCACCCCGCACCTCGTAGCGCGCGCCGCGCGCCTCCAGCGCGGTTATGACTTCACCTGCGGCGGCGGGATCGAGGCCGGAATAGAGCAGTGCGAAACTGGGGGCCATGGCCATGCGCGACAGGAAAACAAGCACCGTGACAAGACCCGCTATGCCCCCGAGCAGGGTCGCGCGACGCCGCAGATCCAGGCCCCCCCAGGTATCAATGAGCTGCTGCACCGATGAAATCTCCTCTCAGCCGTTCTGGCCTGATGAGGGCGATCAAAACGCAAGCCGCTTAAGATTTGGTTAGTGCTGAGCGGCTAATGATCGGATTGCCAGACAAGCGCAGGAGGTGCGGACCGTGGCCGAGACAGATACAGCCGAAGACGGCCCGAAAAAGAAGAAAGGTCTTCTGATTCCGCTGCTTGTCGGCCTTGTGCTGGCGGTCGGCGGCGGCGCGGGCGGCTACTGGGCGGTGACCAGCGGCCCCCTGGCCGGATCGGTCGAGTCAGCCTCGGATGACGGGCAGGGCGACGAAGAGGAAGACGAGGTCGTGACCCATATCCGCCCCGAGCTGGAGGAGGTCGCCTTCGTCCCGCTCGAACCGCTGGTAATCTCGCTCGGGCCCGGCACCACTGGCCGTCACCTGATGTTCTCGGCCGAGCTTGAGGTCGCACCCGACGATGCGGAAGAGGTCACGCATCTCCTGCCGCGCGTCCTCGACGTGCTGAACAGCTACCTGCGCGTTATCGACATGGAGGAGCTGAACGACCCCCGCACCCTCGTGCGCCTGCGCGCGCAGCTTCTGCGCCGCATCCAGATCGTCACCGGCGATGTGCTGGTGCGTGACCTTCTCGTGACTGAATTCGTGGTGAACTGAATGGACCTGATCCTGAGCAACGCAGCCGATATCCTCCTGATCCTCGCGACCCTGGGGGCGGGGACGTTCTGCCTGATCCTGTCGCGCCGCCTGACCCGGCTGTCGCGCATCGACAACGGGCTCGGCGGTGCCATCGCCGTGCTGTCGGCGCAGGTCGATGACATGAGCAAGGCACTGGCCGAGACCAGATCGGGCTCGGAAGGCTCCGCAACCCGGCTGGAGGAGCTCAACGCCGAGGCGCAGCGCCTGCTGGAGGAACTGGAACTGACCATGTCGGCCTGCCATGACTTCGCCCCGCCCGAAGACGCCCGACCGACCGAGGCGAACCTGGAAGCATGGGATATCGAGAAGACCGTGCAGCCGGTCGAACCGGTCGTGACATTCGGCTCGCGCCGCCATCCGCCCGAGGATGAGAAGGACAACGCCATCCCTCTCTTTCTGCAAAAGAAATCCCGTCTTGCGGAGATCGGCTGAGCCATGGGCAAATCGACAGGAAAACCGCGTCGCAGGCTCTGGCAACGCATCGGGCTGGTGACATTCTTCGCGCTCTTCATGGCCTCAGGTGCGCTGCGCATCGGCACGCTCGACATCGCCTTTGCATCGGCGGGCGACCCCGAGCGCGAGACCGCCGCCAATTCATCCGATCCAGGCCAATGCGCCGCGATCGAACCGCTGGAACTGGCGCTCTCGCGCGTCGAGGGCCGGGCCGAACGGCTGGACACGCGCGAAGCCGCGATTGACGCCCGCGCGCAGGCCGTGGCCGAGGCCGAGGCCATGGTCACCGGCCAGCTCGCCGCGCTGGAGGAGACCGAGGCTCGCCTGGAGGCGCTTTTGTCGCTGTCCGATACGGCCGCCGAATCGGACCTGGAACGCCTGACCGAGATGTATGAGACGATGGATGCGGGCGACGCCGCCGCCCTCTTCACCCAGATGGACCCGAGCTTTGCCGCCGGTTTCCTGGGCCGGATGCAGTCCGATGCCGCGGCCGGTGTGCTGGCCGAGCTGGACCCCGCCGTCGCCTATTCGATCTCGGTCCTGCTGGCGACCCGCAACGCCACGCCGCCCGCAACGCAACCCTGACGGATCAGCAGGAACAGAAGGTTCAGCATGATAGGAATTATCGGTATCCTGGTCATCTTCGGGATGGTCTTCGGCGGCTACCTCGCCTCGGGCGGGAATCTCGACATCATCCTCTATTCGCTGCCCTACGAGATGACCATGATCGGTGGTGCGGCGGTCGGGGCGTTCCTCCTGTCGAACGATTTCTCGGGCGTGAAGCATACGGTCAAGGACGTGTTCAAGGTCTTCAAGGGGCCGAAATGGAAGCACGAGGATTACCGCGACCTGCTTTGCCTTCTCTATGAACTGATCCGCCTGGGGCGCGAAAACGCCGTGGCGCTGGAAGAACATACCGAGAACCCCGCGGAATCCTCAATCTTCAGCACCTATCCCCGGATTCTCGCCGACCGTGAGGCCGTCGATCTGATCTGCGACACGCTGCGCTCGGCCTCGCTGAATTACGACGATCCGCATCAGGTGGAGGATGTGATCGAAAAGCGGATGGAGGCCAATCTGCATCACGCCATGCACTCTTCGCACGCGCTGCAGACCATCGCCGACGGGCTGCCCGCGCTTGGCATTGTCGCGGCGGTTCTGGGGGTGATCAAGACCATGGGATCTATCGACCAACCTCCGGAAATTCTTGGCAAACTCATCGGTGGCGCGCTTGTCGGCACTTTTCTGGGCGTGTTCCTGGCCTATGGCCTGGTCGGCCCCTTCGCCGCCAAGGTCAAGACCGTGATCGAGGAGGAGCATCATTTCTACGGGTTGATTCGCGAGGTTCTGGTGGCCAATCTGCACCATCACGCGACCAATATCTGTATCGAGGTCGGGCGCCAGAACACGCCGGGCCATATTCGCCCCTCCTTCAACGATCTCGAGGACGCGCTCAAAGGTCTGCGGCAGGCCGCGGCATGAGGGCGCTGATCGGTTGTTTCTGCGCCCTCTGCCTGCTCCTGGCCGGACAGCAGACCATGGCGCAGGCCATTTCAATACGCTCGGGCGATCATGCGGGCTTCACCCGATTGGTGGCGCGGGTCGGCGCGGATCGGGACTGGCAGATGACGCGAACGGGCGACAGCGTTCTGATCCGGTTCACACCCGATGCGCCGGGGTTCGATCTGTCCGGCGTCTTCACCCTGATCGGACGCAATCGCCTGACCGAGATCAGCGCCGGGGACGGTTTGCGCCTGGACCTTGCCTGCGCCTGCACCGTCACGCTGGAGCGCTACCAGGACCATTTCCTCATCATCGATATCAACGACACGCCCTATTCGCCGCCCGAGCCCGAGCCGGAGGTGGCTGCGGCTCCGCCTTCCGCGCCGACCCCCGACGGCATGTCCGCCCCGCAACTGCGCCTGCCGCTCCTCATTGAGGCCGAGGCCGCGCCCGACCCGTCCCAGTTGCCTCCTGCGCCCCTCGCTGCCGCGGAGTTTCCCGGCATCGACATCACCGATGCGGGCAATGCGCTGGCCGAGCAACTGGCGCGGGCAACCGCAGCCGGACTTCTGGACATCGCCCCCGGCCAGCCCTTCGCCAGCGCCGACCCGGACCCCGCGGTCGTGCCCCCTGAACCGGAGCCGTCCGAGGCCACGCCGCCCGATCCGCCCCCCCCCGCGCCCGAGGCCACGGTTGCCCCCCCGCTTGAAATGGCCAACGCCTTCGACCTCAATGCCAATGCCGTGCCCGAACGGCTGATCCCCCCTGCGACCACCAGTTGCATCGCGCCCCCTGCCAGACCGGTGGCGGACTGGTCCGACGGGATGAGTTTCGCCAACGGGATCGGGGCCTTGCGCGTCGGGCTTTATGACGATCGCGGTCAATTGGTTGCGGGTCAGGCCCAATTGCTGGCAGAGTTCTACCTCTATCACGGTTTCGGTGCCGAGGCCGCCTTTTGGCTGTCGCAGGCCGGACTGGACACGCCGTTTCATGCCGGTCTCGCCCAGTATCTCGAACAGGGTCGACGCGGCACGCTTGGCAGCTTCGACATGCAGGACAGTTGCGCGCCTGCGATGGCCTTCTGGCTGTTTCTGACCGCTCCGTCCGAAAGCAGGCCGGATGAGGAGGTCCGCGCGCGGATCCTCGCGGATTTCTACGCTCTGCCCGCGATCCTGCGCGATTTCTTCGGCCCGGACCTGGCCCGCAATTTCGTCGAGGCCGGCGATGACGCCGCCGCGATGGAGGTGCGGGAGAATCTCGGGCGGGGCGGACGCCTGCCGTCCGAGGCGCTGACCCTTCTCGATCTCGACCTGGCCGAGGCCGCCCCCGGACTGGCCGCTCCGACCGCCCCGCCCGCCCATGTCAGCGCCAGCAATGCGGCCTCGGCGATGACGCATCGCCTGCGCGCCCAGATCGAGACCGATGGCCGTGCCGACCCCGCCGACCTGATCGCCGCCGAGGCGCTGATCCTGGAAACCGACCCGCAACCCGACCGGAACGGGCTGGTCCATGTCACGGCGCTGGCCCATGCGCTTGACGGCAATCTCGACCCGATCATGCAGCACCTCTCGGCGACGATGCAGCGCGACGCCGATGCCGCGATGCCGATCTTCACGGACGTGGTCGATATCCTGATGGATCAGGACCAGACCGCGCAGCTTCTGATCCTGCTCTCCTCACCGCAGTTTGGCCAGTTCGGCCATTTCCCGTCACCCGCCTATCGCCGCCAGGTCGCCGAGTATTTCCTGTCGAACGGCCTGCCCGACCTTGCCCGCGACGTCATCATGGCAGGCGGCACCGACCGCGCCGCCGATCGGGAGATTCTGACCCGCGCCTTCGAGCGCTTGACCCGGGATGGGACCGACCGGCCAGCGCCCGACCCCGCAATCGCCCCGGTGCCCCCCCCACCCGGGCCTGCGACCGGCAGCGAGGAGATCACGACCCTGCTGGAGGAAAGCCGCGCCCGGCGTGCCGCGGTTCAGGCGCTTCTCACCACGGCCGAGCCCGGAAGCTAAGCTTTTGGTAACCCTCTGATTTTATACCTTGATGGCAGGGGCTGAAGGCCCGGTTCGAGTTCGGTCAGAAAGGCCAGCGAAACTGATGAGCATCCGGGACATCTTTCAGCCGACCATCCTCTTCGCCTTCGCGTTGATGTCCATCATCGTCATGATGATCCTGCCGGTCCCGTCCTGGGTCCTGGATATCGGCCTCGCCATGTCCTTCGGCCTCGCGATCCTGATCTTCACGGTCACGCTCTTCATTGAACGGCCCCTTGATTTTTCGGCCTTCCCCACCGTGCTGCTCGCCTCGCTGATGCTGCGGCTCTCGCTCAACGTCTCCTCGACCAAGCTGATTATCGGCAACGGCCATACTGGCACCTCCGCCGCGGGCGGCGTGATCGAGGGGTTTGCCATGTTCGTCATGGGCGGCAACGTGGTGATGGGGCTGGTCGTCTTCGGCGTCCTCCTGATCGTGAATTTCATCGTTATCAACAAGGGGGCCGCCCGCATGGCCGAGGTCGGCGCGCGCTTTGCCCTCGACGGGATGCCGGGGCGGCAACTGGCCATCGACAGCGATATGTCGGCGGGCGCCATCGACCATGCCGAGGCCAAGCGTCGGCGGGAGGTCGAACAGGCCGAGACGACCTTTTTCGGCTCGCTCGACGGGGCGTCGAAATTCGTCAAGGGCGACGCGATCGCGGGCCTTCTGATCACTCTTCTGAACCTGGTCATGGGGTTGATCTTCGGCACTGCCATGCACGGGATGCCGCTGTCACAGGCCTTTGAAACCTATTCCGTCCTGACCGTTGGCGACGGGCTGGTCAGCCAGATTCCGGCGGTGATCATCGCGATCGCCTCGGCGCTGCTTCTGGCACGCGGCGGCACATCCGGGGCAACGGACGTCGCGCTGCTGACGCAGCTTGGCCGCCACCCCACGGCCCTGGCCACGGTGGCGGCATTGATGGCGCTTTTCGCGGTCGTGCCGGGACTGCCCTTCCTGCCCTTCGTGATGGCCGCGGCGGCGTTCTTCCGCGCGGCAACTCTGCGCCGCGAAGGTGAGGCTGCCCCGGTGGAGACCGGGACGGATACGGCCGGGCCGTCGGAACGCATCGGCGACGTGCTGGAGCTTGACGATATCCATGTCGAATTCGCGCCGGACCTCGTCTCCATGGCGCTCGATCCCGGCAGCGGACTGGATGCGCGCATCCGCAACATGCGCGACCATATCGCGCGCAGCTTCGGCCTGATCCTGCCCGAGATCCGCCTGACCGACCGCGACGACCTGCCGTCCGGCACCTATTCGATCCGTATACAGGGCGTCGAACATGCCCGCTCCAGCCTGGAGATCGAGGGGTTCCTGATGCTCAAATCGGGCGATGAAAGCGCGTTGCCACCGGGCCGTGACGTGTCCGAACCCGTCTATGGCGCGCCCGCGCGCTGGATCGTGCCGCAAGACCGCGACCGCGCCGCCATGACCGGGGCCACCGTGGTCGCGCCGGGCGAGGTTCTGGCCACGCATCTGATGGAAACGCTGAAAAAGAACCTCTCGCGCCTGCTGACCTTCAAGGCGCTGCAACGCCAGCTTGACGCTTTCGTGGAACTATCCGACCCGACTCGGTCCGAGGGCAACCGTCGCTTGCTGAATGAAATGGTGCCCGACAAGGTGCCGATGGACGTGCTGCATGGTGTGCTGCGCCTCCTGCTGGCTGAGCAGGTCTCGATCCGCAACCTGCCGCTCATCCTTGAGGCCATCGCCGAGGCACGGCCCACGATCCAGCAACCCAACCTGCTATGCGAACATGTCCGCCAGCGGCTCGGATTCCAACTGGTCTCGGGTCTCAAACGCGATGACGGTACCCTGCCGCTGGTCCAGCTTGCCGGCCAGTGGGAGGATATCTTTGCCGAATACCAGATCGGCGGTGAGGGGGGGCTGCCCGAGATCGCGCTGCCGCCCGACACCTTCAACTCCCTCGCGCGGTCCATTGGCGACAAGATCGCACAGGCCAGCGAGAACGGCACCTATCCCGCCATCGTCACCTCGGCCCTGCGTCGGCGCTTTCTGCGCACCGTGTTGCTATCGCGCGGCATCCTGAACCCGGTCCTCTCCTTCGAGGAGATCGGGCTGGAGGCGAAACCCGCCCTCGTCGGCGTGGCCGCGCCATGACCCTTGCGCTGGCCGAACTTCTGGGCACGTCGCAGACTTGGCTGGCCCTGGCGCTGCTCGTCTTCCTGCGCGTCGGCGCGTGTTTCCTGGTGCTGCCAACGATCGCCGAGCAATACATCCCCGCCCGTGTCCGGCTTGGCGCGGCGGTGGCGATGACGGTGCTGCTGGCCCCCGCGCTGGCCCCGAGCCTGACGGACAGCGCGGCACGTCTGGACGCCCGGATCTTTTTCACCGAACCGCTGGCGGGGCTGCTTCTTGGCATCGCCATCCGGCTCATGGTCCACGCGCTGCAAATCGCGGGCTCCATGGCCGCGCAGGCGACATCCCTCAGCCAGATCGCCGGCGGCGCGGCGCCCGATCCGCAACCGGCCATCGCCGGTTTCCTGATGCTTGCGGGCATGGCATTGGCGGTGCTTCTGGGCCTGCATGTCCATGTCGCGCGGATGCTGCTTGAAAGCTACGATATCTTGCCCGCGGGAGAGGTTCCCGTCGCAGGCGACCTCGCCACCTGGGGCATCGGGAGGGTCGCCGCCTCCTTCCGGTTGGCCTTTTCGCTGGCCGCGCCCTTCCTGGTCGCCTCGGTTCTCTACAATGTCGCGCTCGGCGTCATCAACAAGGCCATGCCGCAGCTGATGGTCGCCTTTGTCGGCGCGCCCGCGATCACCTTCGGCGGGCTCGCGATCCTGTTCCTGTCGACGCCGATCATCCTGCCGGTCTGGATGCGGATGATGCAGGCCGTTCTGGCCGCCCCGATGACCCCATGAGCGAGGATACCCCCCCCGGCGACAAGCCATATGACCCGACGCCCGCGCGGTTGGAGGAGGCGCGCAAGAAGGGCGAGATTGTCCGGTCGAGCGACCTGAACACCGCCATTGTCTATGGCGGGTTTCTCCTGGTGCTGGCGCTTTTCGGCGCCACGCTCGGGCAGCAGATCGGATCGCGCCTGGCGGTCCTGCTGGACCAGGCCCCCGACCTGTCGCGCCTGATGCTGTCGCGCGGCGGGCAGGCCACGGGCGGCGGCGTGCTACTGGCCATCGGGGTGCCTGCGGGGATCATCCTGGTCGTGCCCGGCGCACTTCTGATCCTGTCGCTCTTCGCGCAGCGGGCGATCCTGTTCACGCCCACCAACCTGACGCCGAAGCTCTCGCGCATCTCGCCCCTGTCCGGTGCCAAGAACAAGTTCGGGCGCAATGGCCTGTTCGAATTCGCCAAGGCCGCGGCCAAGCTCAGCCTCTACGGCGCGCTTCTGGCCTGGATGCTCTGGTCGCGCCGCGACCGGATTCTTGCGACACCACATAGCTCCGGCGGGCAGATCACCGGCGAATTGGGGCGGCTGTCGCTGGAGTTCCTGACCGCCGTCGTGATGCTGGCCGCCTTCCTCGCGCTGATCGATTACGTCTGGCAGGTCGGCGCGCATCACCGAAAACACCGCATGGACCGGCAGGAACTGGTCGATGAGACCAAGAAATCCGAGGGCGATCCGCATATGAAACAGCAGCGGCGCGAGAAGGGGATCGATATCGCGCTGAACAAGATGCTTGCCGATGTGCCGGGGGCCGACGTGGTCGTCGTCAACCCGACACATTACGCTGTCGCGCTGAGTTGGAAACGCGACCAGGGCGAGGTGCCGGTCTGCGTCGCCAAGGGCGTCGACCACGCCGCGGCGCGCATCCGCGAGGTCGCCTCGGAGGCCGGTGTGCCGATTTACAGCGACCCGCCCACGGCCCGCGCGCTCCATGCCACGATCGAGGTCGGCCAGGGTATTGCGCCCGATCACTACCGCGCCGTGGCCGCCGCAATCCGCTTTGCCGACCGGATGCGCCGGATTGCGCGGGCCCTGACATGACTTCCGCGGCCCGGAAACGTCTGGCCCTGCTGGCCGGGATCGCCGAGATCAAGGCCACCCGCGCCAAGGCCGAGGCCGCGACCGAGCTGCGACAGGTCCAGGACCGGCAGGCCGATATCGACAGATTGAGGAAGCGGAAAGCGGCCATCGAACCGGCACTGCAGGATCCCGCAACCGCGCTGCAGGCGGCGCGCTGGATGGTGGGGTGCGAGGCCGACCTGCAGGCGCGGTCGCGCGGCATGGCCAATGCGCGCGCGAGCCTGGAGGTCGCGCGCGACAGGGCCCGCTACGAAGAGGGTCGCCGCCAGGTTCTGGACAAGCTCAGCGGTCAGGCGTCCTGACGCACGATATCGACGATCAGAACGTCGTGGACGATTTCACCCAGAATCTGCTGCGCCGCCTCGCGCAGGCCGGTGCGCAGCGGGGCCATCGCTTCGACCGTGGTGAAACTGCCGTCGAATCCGCCGACATTGGCGTGGCTGAACATGACCCGCAGAAAGGCATCGCGCAGGCGCGGCTCGCGCGAATAGACCAGGGTATTTTCCCCATTCAGAACCTCGACGGTCAGCGAGATCACCACCAGCGAGCGCACACTGCCGTGACGGATGATCGGCACGATGAACTGGTTGTTGAGGCGGACATATTCATAGGGGCTGTCGGGGTCGGCTTCCTCGCCATAGCCGCCATCCCCATCGCCTTCATCGGCGGCCTCCTCGCCATCGCTATCCGCGCCGACGCGATTGCCGTCGGTGGCCTGGCTGTCCCCGCCCCCCGCATCGCCGGTCAGCATCATCCCGGCCCCGACGCCGCCGCCAAGGCCGAGAATGAGCAAGATCACGGGGATGAGCAGGCGGATCATGGCGCGCGCCCTTCAGAACGGCAGGAGGACATCGGCGATCTGCTGGCCATAGCGGGGCTGCTGCACATCCGAGATCTGGCCGCGCCCGCCATAGGAGATGCGCGCCGAGGCGATCTTGTCATAGGTAATCTCGTTCTGGCGCGAGATATCGGCGGGGCGGACATAGCCCGAGACCAGCAATTCGCGCAGCTCGAAATTCACCCGCACCTCCTGGCTGCCCTCGATGCGCAAGACGCCGTTGGGCAGGACATCCGTCACCGTGGCGGCGATGCGCAAGGTCAGTTCCTCGTTCCGGCGCACCGACCCCTGGCCGCCCGACTGGCTGGAGGAGCTAAGCCCGACCGCATCGGCCATGCTGGCCCCTTCCGGCAGGTCGCGGTCGATGCGTTGCGGAATACCGAAGAAATTGGGCACGCCCATCTGTTCCGACCCCGACCGGGACCGGTCCGAGGAATTGGAGATCTCAGCGCTTTCGTCGATCTCGATCACCACGGTCAGGATATCGCCGCGCTGCATCGCGCGCCGATCCCCCAGGAGCGATTGCCGCCCGCCCGACCAGAGCGAGGAGGCGGCGCTGGGCCCTTCATCCTCCAGCGTCAGGGGCAAGGACATCACATTCATCGCGTAGAACTCATTGCCATCGGTCACGGTGTTGAAGTCCGGCCTGCGCCCGACATCGGCCAACCGCCCGCAGCCGACCAGCATCGTGGCAAGGATCATCAGGCCGGTGGCCAGGGCGGTATGAAATCTCATGGAATTCCTCATCAGTAGCTGGGGCCGACCGTGGCGAGACCCGCGCCCTGAACCGTCGCCGTGACGGTGGTGCGCGAGGACAGGTTGAGCACCCTGAGCCGTTCGCCGATGCCCGCACGATCCAGTGCGCGCCCCTCGGTCACGATCAGGAGGCCGTTGGCGTCATATTGCAAAGTAATGATTTCATTGCGGTTAATGACCGCCGGTTCGCGCAGGTCGCCGGGGCGGATCGGGCGGCCAGGATAGAGGTTGACCCGCGCTTCCATGCCGATGGCGGCCGCGAGGTCGAGGATCGCGCCCGGCGTGTCGCCTGCGACAAGGCGCACATCGGCGGGGCCGATCACGCTCATGGACCGGATGGTGCCATTGGCGACGACCGTGTCGCCCAGGGCGGGCGTGGCGGCGAAGAGGAGAGCGATCAACCAGCGCATGTCAGCGGATCTGCGTCGTCGCGCCGAGCATCTGGTCGGCGGCGGTGATGACCTTGGCGTTGAGCTCATAGCCGCGCTGCGCCTCGATCAGGTCGGTGATCTCGCGCACGGAATCGACCGAGCTGTCCTCAAGATAGCCTTGCCTCAGCGTGCCGAGTCCATCCTCGCCGGGATCGCCCTGGATCGCGGCCCCCGACGCGGCGGTCTCGAGGAAGAGGTTCGACCCCATCGCCTCCAGCCCCCGGTCGTTGGAGAAATTCACCAGCGTGAACTGGCCCAGAAGCTCAGGCTCGACCCGGTCGGCGAAATAGGCATAGACCTCGCCTTGCGCGTTGATCGAGAGGCTGCGCGCATCGTCCGGCACGGTGATGCCGGGGGCGACGGTGAAGCCGTCCGAGGTCACGATCTGTCCGTCGCCGGTGCGGTTGAGGGATCCGTCGCGGGTATAGGCGGGCAGGCCAGATGGCAGCGTCACCTCGAGATAGCCGCGCCCTTCGATGGCGACATCCAGGTCGCCGCCGGTCTGGCTCAGACTGCCCTGCGCCACATTCACCGACACCGCGGCGGGCCGCACGCCAAGGCCAAGCTGCACGCCCGCGGGCACCACCGACCCGTCCGAGGCGCTGATCGTGCCGGCCCGTGTGGCCTGCTGGTAATGCAGGTCGGCGAAATCGGCGCGCCGCGCATTGTAGCCCGTCGTGTTCATGTTGGCGAGGTTGTTGGAGATCACCTCCACCCGCATCTGTTGGGCGCTCATGCCCGTGGCCGCAATCATCAAGGCGCGCATCGGCGGACCTCCTTCTACCTTACTGGGTGGACCCGATGGCACGCAGGAACCCGCGCACCCGTTCGTCTTCGCGTTCCAGGAAGCCCTGGCCCATCTCGTAGGCGCGCTGCACCTCGATCATGCGGGCGATCTGGCCGACCGGATCGACATTGGAGTTTTCGATGAAGCCCTGAAGGATCGTCGCCCCCTCCAGCACCGGCTGCATCTCGCCCTCGACCGCGAATTGCACGCCGCCGCGATGGCTGAGATCGGCCGGATCGACCGGCTGCCACAGCCCGAGAAGGGCCAGCGGGCGACCGTCGGCAGACAGCGTTCCGTCCCGCGCCAGGCTGACATTCTCGACGTCCGGCGGCACGAAGATCGGCGCGCCGCCCGCATCCAGCAACATGTGACCGTCAGGATTGACCAACTCCCCCGTCGCGCTTGGCGAGAAACTTCCCGCGCGCGTCAGGCGGTCGCCCTCGGGCGTCTGGATCAGGAAGAACCCCTCGCCCTCGATCGCGAAGTCGAAACTGCCGCCGGTGGGGTCGATATCGCCCTGCTGCATCCGGATCATGCGCCCCGAGGCATTGGCCATCGACAGGCTGCCGCCATTCGCCCCCTCAAGCTGCGCCACATATTCGGCGAAGATCACGCCCTCGGCGCGGAACCCGGCGGTCGAGATATTGGCGATATTGTTGGCCACGGTCTGCATCTCGCGCAGAAGGCCCGCTTGCCGCGTCAGGGTGACGATCCCGGAATTATCCATCACATCCCCTCCATCAGCGGCACCAGCGTGTCGGTGAAATAGGAGACCAGAGATTGCGTCATGAACCCCATCGAGACCCAGAAGACGGCCAGGATCGCGGCCAGTTTCGGCGCAAATGTCAGCGTCATTTCCTGGATCGAGGTCAGCGCCTGGAAGAGGCCCACGACCAGGCCCGCAACCAACGCCACGGTCAGGATGGGGGTGGAAATCATCACCGCCACCCACAGCCCCTGACGGAGCGTGTCGAAGAAGACCGCTTCATCCATCAGACCGGCATCCTCAGGATCTCCTGGTAGGCCTCGACCACCTTGTCACGCACCGTCACGGCGGTCTCCACGGCCAGCTCGGTCTGCGCCAGAGCGGTGACCAGAGCGTGCGGATCGGCGCCGGTGGTCATCGCCGCGGTCGCCATGCGCTCGCCCTGCTGGACGGTGTCGGTAAAGTTGCGGATGGCCTCGGAAAAGGCATTTCCGGCGTCGGGCTGTGCGGGCGGCGCATGTGTGGCCTGCCTGGCCTGGCCATAGCCCTGGGCCGCGAGTGACGTTCTGATATCCAATCTACCCCTCCTTTACCGGCGCAAGAGATCGTTGAGCGAAGATGACATCTGCCGCACCTGGTCGAAGACGCGCATATTCGCCTCGTAGCTGCGCTGTGCCTGTCTTGCGTCGGCAATCTCGACGATCAGGTCCACATTCGACCCGTTGTAATACCCCGAGGCATCGGCAAACGGGTGCGACGGGTCATAGACCTGCGGCAGTTCCGTCCGGTCCAGACGCACCGGGCCGGTGGTGACGGCGCCGGGCACGTCATGGCGATCGGGCTCGAAGCTGGTCAGCTTGCGGCGATAGCCGGGCGTGTCGGCATTGGCGATGTTCTCCGAGACATGGGAGAGCCGCACGGTCTGGCTGCGCATTCCGCTGGCGGCAATCGAAAGCGCGCTGCTGAATTCACTCATGCGTCACGCCCCCTCTACCGGCCAAGTCCGGCGCGCATCACGTTCATCGCCGAGCGATAGACCATGAGCGCGCGGGAGTGGTCGCGCTGCGCCTCGACCGAGCGGACCATTTCGGTCTCGAGGCTGACGGTATTGCCGTTCGGGGATTGCACGCCGCCCGCGTCGATTGTCCTGAGCGTGAGACGGGCACTGCCCCCGTCGATGCGGAACACCTGATCGAAGGACGCGACATCGCGCGCCCGGTATCCCGGCGTATCGGCATTGGCGATATTCGTGGCAACCTGCGCCTGACGCGCAGCCGCATGGCGGGCGCGGGCCTGGGCAAGCCCCAGAATTTCCAGATTATTGAACATCGGGGCTTCTCCCTCGATCTGACTACACCAAGGCTTAACCCTGATTCGTTTAGAAACCGTAAGTGCGCCCCATTTGCCTTGTCGGAGAGTCTCCATGCAGCAGCCCTATTTCGATCCGCTCCTGTCCCGGCTCGGGCGCATCCGGCCCGTACATTCGATGGGCCAGGTGGTGGAGCTTCAGTCGGGCAGCCTCTGGGTGACCGGGCTGAACCGCGTTGCGGCCATTGGCGATTGCGTCGAGATCGCGGGAGGGATGCGCGCCGAGATCGTGCGCATGGGCCGGACCCGTGCGCAGGTGCTGCCCGAGGGCCCGGTCGAGGGGTTGCGCCCCGGCGATGCCGTGCGTCACCTGGGGCCCCGCATGATCGCGCCGGGGGTGCATTGGATCGGTCGGGTGATCGACCCCGATGGCACGCCGCTGGATGGACGGCCCCTGTTCCCCGGGCCGACCCCGCGCAGCCTGCGGGCCGCGCCCCCACCCGCCACGCGCCGCCGCGCCATGGGCGCGCGCCTGCCGACGGGGTTGGCCGTGTTCGACACGCTTCTGCCCATCGTCCAAGGTCAGCGGCTTGGCCTCTTCGCGGGCTCCGGCGTCGGCAAATCGCACCTCCTGTCACGCCTCGCGCGCGGGGTCGCGGCGGATGTGATCGTGATCGGGTTGATCGGCGAACGCGGCCGCGAAGTGCGCGATTTCGTCGAGGAAACACTTGGCGAAGACGGTCTGCAACGCGCGGTGGTGATCGCCGCGACCTCGGACCGCTCGCCGCTGGTGCGCCAGCGCGCCGCCTGGACGACGATGGCGGTGGCCGAGTTCTTTCGCGACCAGGGGGCCAATGTGCTGCTCCTGGCCGACAGCATCACCCGCTTTGCGCAGGCCCATCGTGAGGTTGCGGTGGCCTCGGGCGAGGCCGCCTCGCTCAAAGGTTATCCCGCCTCGATGGCGCAGGCCGTCATGTCGCTTTGCGAACGCGCCGGCCCGGGGGCAGAGGGTCAGGGCGACATCACCGCGATCCTGTCGGTCCTCGTCGCGGGGTCTGACATGGAGGAGCCGGTCGCCGACACGCTGCGCGGGGTGCTGGATGGCCATGTCGTGCTGAGCCGCGAAATTGCCGAACGCGGGCGGTTCCCGGCGATCGACCTCTTGCGCTCCGTCTCGCGCAGCCTGCCGCGCGCGGCCAGCGCCGAGGAAAACCTGCAGATCGCCACGGCGCGTCGGCATCTGGGGGCCTATGACCGGGCCGAGTTGATGCTGCAGGCCGGCCTCTACGCCGATGGCTCCGACCCGGCCATCGACGCCGCGATCAAGGTCTGGCCGGGGCTGGATACGTTCCTGACCGCGGACAGTGACGGGCCGGAAGCCGCCTTCGCCGCGCTTCAGGACGTGCTGGCCGCCGCCGGTTAACCGCCCTGCAACAGCGTCAACGCGATCGAGGCCGAGCTTGTGCCCGCGGAAAACTGCGCCACCTGGCTGCGGGCAAGGAACACGCGGATCAGGTCATCCATCGCTTCTGGGTCGGAAAACTGCGTGATGGAGTTTGAACCGAGGACGGATTCGGCCCGATCCTGGAAGAACTCCAGTTGCCGGTCCAGGTCCAACCCGGCAATCGAGCTTGGCAGGCCGAAGGCGGTTTCCATGACGGTGCGCAACGGTGTGTTGCCCATGACGCGGAACCACAAGGTGGACTCGCTGCCGCCGGATGCCGCCATTTCGGGCAATTCGCGCGCCGCATTGAGCGCGATGCGCATGTCGCCATCGACCTCGCCCACGGCCTGCTCGAAGCTCTGCTCGGTGAAGCGGTCGAGGATGCGGTCGGCAAAGCCCGGCAGGCGCGAGAGCGGCGGCAGGTCGGTGCCGAACCCGAACGCCTTGGAAAACTCGCGATACCGCTTGTCGGCCAGCCGGTTGGACAATGCGTCGTCAGCGACAACGCCATCATCCAGGATACGCTGGATGAAGGCCTTGTTGGGCAGATCGTCCTGCAACCCGAACGCGGTCAGCGCCACGCGAAGCAGGCGGTAATCCTTGACCAGGCCTTCGCCGGTCGCGACCGTGCCGATATTGTCGCGGAAATACTGCATGTCGCGTTGCAGGGACGGCGTGTTCGCCAATGCCGCACTCTGATCGGACTGGGTCCGTTGCAGGAATTGCCAGCCGGTGTAACCGCCAAGCGGGATGACGGGCGTGTAGCTCACGACGGGCGCGCCGCCATCAGCCTTTCCTCTCGCGGCAACAGGACGCGCAACGCCTTGAGCGCCTGGTAGACATTGCCGCCCACGACATGTTCGGTGGCGATGGCCAGCTGCCCACGACTGTCGGGGTCGGTGAAAACCTGGCTCAATTGCTCGATCCCGCGCAGAAGCTGCATCCGCGCCTCGTCCTCATCGGCGTCCCCTGAAAGAACAAGTTGTGCGATATAGCAGACCCGTCGGACCGGCGTCGTCACCTCCTCGGGGTGGATGGCGTCGCGCAGGCGCAGGATGTTGGCATTGGGTGTCATGATGGACAGGCGCGACCGCCGGTCGCCGTTTTCGATCACCGCGCCGTTGATCAGCACGCGCTCCTTCGGGCTGAGTTTCAGGACAAGACCGGTCATGCTGCCTGCGCCTCCCCTCGCAACCCGCGCATGACGGCGGTGTTGATCTCGATCAGCGGCGCGAAGGGCAGACCGTCCTTCAGCGCCTTGCGGCTGTGTTGCAGGGTGAATTCGGCCAGGTAGAAGATCTGCGCGCGCAGGGGTTGCGGCAGGGCGTTCTCGGCATCGGCCACGTTGGCGGCCATCAGCGTCCAGAGCCTGCGATTGTCATGCAGGGCGGCGGCGCGGGCGGCCATGCTGGCCTCGGGTCCGGCGGCGCGCGAAAGCTGCGCGGTCACCCGTTCAAAGGCGGCATGTTCGGTGCCGCGTTCGGTCTTCACGGCGGAATTGACGGAGGCGTAGGCCGATTGGGCCAGGAATGAGGATGTCACGGCGAGGGGGTCCTTCCGATGGGGGTCAGGTCAGGGGCACGGATGCGAAATCCGGGCCGGGGATCATGCCCCGGCCCGAACCCGGCCTTACCGGAAGAGAGAGAGGATCGACTGCGGCGCCTGGTTGGCAATCGACAGCGATTGCGTCGCCAGCTGCTGCTGAACCTGAAGCGCCTGCAACTTGGCCGAGGCTTCCTCCATATTGGCGTCGACCAGCGTGCCGATCCCCGCCTTCAGCGAATCGACCAGGGAATCGATGAAGTTGGTCTGGGTCTCGATCCGGCCCTGCGCCGAGCCGAAGGAGGCCGCCGCGTCGATCGAGTTCTGGATCAGCGTTTCCACGTTATCCAGCGCCGAATCGGCCCCGGCATCGCTGGTCACGTCGATATTGTCGAGACCGAAGAGCCCGCCCGAGGCAGTGCCGCCCGCCTGACCGTTATCGGTCAGCGTCATGGTCGCACCCGCCGTGGCGTCACTGCCGTCATAATCGACCAGCACGTTCCAGCCATCCGTGGCGTTACCCGTGACCTTGGTGGTCACACCGGTTTCGCCGCCTGCATCCACCGCGGTCTTCAACCCGCGCGCCACGTCCTCCATGGTCTCGCCCTTGCCCGCGACATAGTCGTAGTCGTTGCCGTTGACGGAGATGCGGTAGCTGTCGCCATCGTTGACGGTGGCCTGGGTGTCCAGCGCAACCGCTTCGGCGCGATAGGTCAGGTTGGTGGTGTCGGAGCCCGTTGCCGCGACAGCGGAGTCGCCGGTGCCGGCATTGGCCATCGCGACTGTATCGGTGCCGCCCGAGTTCCAGCCGACGGTGAATTCCTCGAAGGAGTTGGTGTTCGACAGGGTCAGGACGCCCGATCCGTTCGAGGACGCGGTGATCCCGGTCAGGCCGAGCGCGTTGATCTGCCCCTCGGCATTATCGATCATCGTTGCCGCATCGGTATCGAAGGCCACCGTGACGGTCGAGCCATTGATCGAAAGTTCCAGCGAATCGGCGCCGGAGGTGTTGGCATAGGTCAGCGCCACGGAATTGGCCGCCGCGGTGCTGTCGATGCTGCCTGCCGCCGCCGTGATGTTGGTCGCCAGCGACGCGCCGCTGCCATAGACGCCCGCCGTGGCCGTCAGGTCCTGGCGGTTCACCGTGATATTGCTGGCCGAGACCGAGCCGTTCTCCGACCGGTCCAGCGAGGACAGGATGTTCACGTCATCGGTGCCCTTGACGAGGTTCAGCCCGTTGAATTGCGCCGCACCGACGACCGAGTTGATCTGGTCGCGCAGCGCGTCGATATCGGTCTGGATCTTGGCGCGGTCGACGTTCTCTTCCTGCGCGGCGACGATCTTGCCCTTGATGTCGGTCAGGAGGTCGGTGACCGTTTCGGACGCGTTGCGCGCGACCGCCACGGTCGATTCACCCAAGGAGAGGCTCTCCGAGATACCCTTGAAGCCTTTCACATCGGACTCCATCACTTTGGAAATCGCCCAGACGGCGGAATTGTCCTTGGCCGAATCGACACGCTTGCCGGTGGAAATCTCCGTCTGGGTCTTGTTGAGATCGGTGTTGACGCTTTTCAACGTCTGCAGCGCGACCATGGCGCTGGTGTTGGTCAGAATACTGGACATGGAGTGCCCTTCCTTCAAGTTGCCGGGCGCAGGTTCCGCGCCCATTGATCCGACCTGCTTTCGCAGGCTCACTCGAAACGTCCTTCTGACGCCTGTAACGTCCTCGTTCGGTCCGTCACGCCACCTGGGTCAGGTGCAGGGTCACACTGGTTCGGAAAGCTCTAACAACCCCCTAAGGAAAAAATGGTTTTTCCCGTGGATTTTAGCGAAAGTCGCGGGGCTCAGCTGCGCCGTTCGAAACGCGGGCGGGTGCCGCCGATCCGGTCCGCGCGCCCCAGGCTGTCATAGCTGGTAAAGCCGCGCCCGCCCTGTCGTGCCGTGCGCGCATCCTGCACGCCGCGCAGCGCCGCCTGCAAAAGCTGCCCCTGCCGCGCGGCGCGTGTCTTGATCCGGTCCAGGCGACCGACCTGCGCCCTGTCGGGCGGATGCGCGGCGAGGGCGGCAAGCGCGCCGGTCAACCGGGCCTCGATCTCGGCCAGGCCGTCGAAGGCACCCGCAATGATCCTGGCGCCCTGCTCCTCCAGCGCGGTCTCGAGCGTCTCGAGCGGATCGGCGCGCATCATGGCCCGCCGCCTTCGCGCGCGACCAGTGCCTGAAAAAGCGATTCGGCCAGGCCGATGCCGCCGCCCTGGGCCATCGCGCGGGCCTGTTCATTGCGCAGGAAAGACGAAAACTGTTCCTCCCCCACGCCACCGCCGAACGTATCGCGCGCGGCCCCCGCGCCCGCATGGCGCAGCATCTCGGCCAGGAAAGATGCCTCCAGATCCTGCGCGACCTGGCGCAACTGCGCGGTTCGCTCAGGGGTGGGGGGCGGTCCGGCGGCGACGGATTGTGCAATCTCGGTCACGGGGAAACCTCCTCAAGTTGAAGCGATTATCCGTCGCGGTCGTAAAGATTTGGTAAGCTATCTGATCAATTCTGCCCCGGAGTTCTGGAAGAAGTCTGGATTTGAGACCGCATGACAGCCGGCATTGTCCCCCTGCCCCAATTTCCGTTCCTGTCGGCCCCCGGCCCGTCGGGCACCGTGCCGCCCGTCCTGTCCGATGGGGCGTTCCTGTCATTCCTGCTGCCTGATCGCTCCGACCGCATTCAGCCGTCCGGTCTGATGATCACGGACCAGCCGCCCCCCCCGGTCTCCGAGCGCGCGCTGCCGATCCCGACTGCCGGATCGGCGGAGGTGAGCCCCGGTTCGGTCGACTTGCCGGGTCAGGCGCCACTTGCCCCCCTATCAATTCCGTCGGCCAGCCAGTCACTGGCCGGGACCGCGCCGGATGCCGACCTGCTGACCGAAGCGCCCGGGATAGATACGCCGCCCCCACAACAGCCGCGTCGGCAGACAAGTATTGCCTTTAAGGACGAACCAGACCATCCCGCGCCGCAACAGCCTGCCCCGATGCCAGCGGGGCAGGAGCATCGCGCCTCGGCACCGGAATCCGGACGCGACAGTATCGACAATATCGCGCCTGGTGACGGCCCGTCCGCTCTGCGCCGCGCGGGGAACACGAACGTGCCCCCGTCCCCGACCGCGAGGATGATTGAACAGATCCCCGTGCCGGACGCGCGCCATGCCGCCCTTCCTAATGAAGAGGTCCGGCAAATGCCCCCGGCAGACGAATCGCTCCCGTCCGGGTCGGGTCCGACACCTTCAGCCACGACCAAGGGGATGGCCGATGCTGTCACGGCACGCGACATAGCTGTCGATACGGCGGCTTACACCGCCCTGCCGCCAGGCCCCGACGGGTCACCGCGCGCCATGACACAGCAGGCAGACGCCCCCCTGCCGCGCGCCACACGGTCGGGCGAGGCCCCCGCCGCGACCCATCCCTTTGCACTGTCACGCGATCCCCTCGCAACAGCCTCGGCCCCTGTTCAACCCGTCACACACGCGGCATTGTCCCCGACCGGCACCATAACGGCGACGTCCCCTCCGCATCCATCTGACTTGGCGATCAAACCTGCCCTGGCTCCGGGGGCGCTCCCCGCCGCCGCTGACAATTCGTTCGCACGATCCGCGCCAGATGGAACCGACGTCTTGCCGCCGCCACAGCCGCGCGCGGGCGCGCAACCCGTTCAAGGTCATAAGCCCTTCACGCCTGTCCGGTCAGTGCCACCCGATCCCCTTGCCGCAGGCCCTTCTGCGGCACCGGCCCCAGAAAGGAGTCTGCCGGGGGCCGCATCGCTCCCGGCTGCGATTTCCGCCGAGGTGCCCACCCCGGTCGTGGCCCCGGCGATGCGCGGCTCCCAGACCCTTGCCGCTACACCCGAGCCGTTCCGGCAAGCCATCCCGCCCGTCGCGACGGACGGTCCGAAACCTGGTCCTACAGGCGCCACCCAGGTACCGCGCCCTCAGACGCAGCCCCTGCCAATGGCACCCGGCGCATCGTCAGGACCGGATCGCGACCTCCCGCCCCCGGCGACACCCGCGCCGGTTATGGCCTCGGTGACGGCGTCGGCGCGGGCCGCGTCGCCCCCGATCCAGCTGCAAGCGGTCGGGGCACAGGACGCGCCCCTTCCCCCATCGCCCCCCCCCGCGCTCAGCCTGTCGGCATCGGTCGATCCCGTGGAGATCAGCACTCTGTTCTCAACCCCGGTGTCGGAACTGCCCGACATGCCGACAGCGACCTCACAGGCGCCGACCGCCACGCCCCTGCCCACGCGAGCAGAGCAGGTCGCGGCCCAGGTGGCCGCCGCTCTCTCCGGGTCCACCGCTGCACCGGATCGCAATGGACCGCTGGAAATCGCCCTCGATCCGCCGGAGCTTGGCAAGCTGCGCATCTCGGTCAGTCAGGGCGATGACGGTCTGTTTCTGGCGGTGACGGTGGACCGGCCCGAAACACTGGACCTGATGCGCCGCCACGCGGGCCTCCTGACGCAGGAGTTCCAGCGCCAGGGGTTGGAGCATTCCGGCTTCAGCTTCACAGGCCGGGGCGGCGGTGAGGCCAATCACGGCACTGGTTCCGGCCCGCCTGAGCGGGCCGTTTCGGACACCCCCGGCCTGTCCACCGCCACGCCCCCCCTCGCGGCCACCGGCCTCGATATCCGCATCTGAAGGAGACCCAGCAAATGGAGATCACCCCCGCATCCACACCAGCCACCGCCCGCGCGGGCAGCACCGGTCAAACCATGATCAACTCGGATTTCCAGACCTTCCTGACCATGCTGACGACGCAGATGCAGAACCAGGATCCGCTGAACCCGATGGACTCGACCGAGTTTGCCTCGCAGCTTGCCACCTTTTCCGGGGTGGAACAGCAGGTGCGCACCAATGACCTGCTGACCGGCCTCAGCCAGAGCATGGCGCAGGGGGGTATGAGCCAGGTCGCGAACTGGATCGGAATGGACGCCCGCGCCGAGATGCCGATGGCCTTCCAGGGCGAGCCGCTGACTCTCTATGCCCCCGGCCACCCGCTGGCCGACCGGATGGAACTGATCGTCACCGACGGGGCTGGCAACGAGATGCAGCGCCTGCGCGTCCCGACCAGCGAGACGCCTTTCGAATGGGCCGGAGTCACCACCGATGGCAGCCCCCTGCCGCAGGCGGTCTATGGCTTCCATGTCGAATACTTCAGCGAGGATGAGCCGATCGGCGTCCAGCCCGCGCAAGGCTACGCCACGATCGAAGAGGCGCAGATCGTGGATGGCGAGGTCTGGCTGTCGATGCCGGGCGGCGTACAGGTGCGATCGGCGCTGGTCGAGGCGATGCGCGAGGCCGCCTGAGGCAAGGGCGGACAGGCGCGATGCCCGCCCCTGTTTCTATCCGCGTCTACTTGGTCGGATCGGGCGCGGTACCGCCCTGCCCGCCACCGCCGCCACCGATGATCAGTTCCGCCTGCGGATAGCCGACCTCATCCGAGGGGGCTGTGGTGCCGACATAGATGTCATACTGACCCTGCAACGGGCTGCCCCAGGTGATGTTGGGCTGCAACTCGCCCGCGCTGTCATCGTCGCAATACCAGCGCCCGTCCGGCGCGTTGATCAGCAGCGTGGTGTCGAACTGGCTGGTTACCTCGAAGCTCAGCGGTGCGCCACTGCCCTGGTATTGCACCCGGAAATCCGGCGCTTCCGCGACGTGCCCGACGCAGCCCTGTCCGGCGGAAGAGGCCAGCAGGCTGCCCCCCGCCAGCAATTGCTGACGGTGCGGATCGGGCTGGAACCCGGCGGAAAGCTGCACGAAACCGAAGGTCGGCGGCAGGGTGTAATCGGGCTCGCTCGCGCGCAGATCGACCTGCGGCGTCTCGCCCGCCATGGTGGCGTTGATCCAGTCGGTATAGGCCGACACGCGGGTATAGGTGCCGTAATGGTCACCGTCCTGGTGGCAATAGGTGCCGCCCGAGACCAGCCCGACCTGCACATAGCCTTGCGCATCATAGGCATGCAGCGGCCCGCCGCTGTCGCCCCGGCAGGCATCGGCCACCGCCTCGCGGAAGCCCGCGCAGATGATGGTATCGTCGGCGGAGGGATCGCAAAGACTGTTCTGCACGATGGGCACCGCCGCCCCCAACAGAACCTCGGAGGTGTCCCATAGTGACGGGGCCGAGGTGCTGCCGCGTTCCTCGACCGTCAGCGGACCGCGCCCGCGCGCGATATGCGGCGGCGGGGTCAGGCCCCATCCGATGATCACCGATTGCCCGCCCGGTGCCTCGACCGTCGCCGCCGTGGGCGCCTGCGACAGGCGCACCGGCGTCACCGCCATCGGGCGCGCCATCTCCAACAGCGCGATGTCGTTGATGCCGACGCCCTGATACCCGGCATGGACATAGATCCGGTCCACGTCATAGGCGATTCCGCCGCCCGACAGGCTGGAGGAGTTGGCGTAGACTTCCAGCCCCATCGGGTTGTTGGGCGGTTCCGTATCGACGCAATGCGCCGCCGTCAGAACCCACCGATCCGCGATCACTGTCGCGCCGCAGAAATGGCCGTCGAACCGGCTGCGCGCATTGGCCCGGTTGAGGGACACCATCCAGGGAAAATCCCCGATCGAGACGGGACAGCCGCCCATCACCCGGTCGCCCGAACAGAACTCCTGCGCCTCGGCCCGACCCGCAAAAAAGGTCCAGGACGCCAGAACAAGGGCCCCAACCGCAATTGCTTTTGTAAACATGTGATTGCACCTCCCAACCAGCATCGACAGCCGCCAATGCGGCCCTGTAATCTCGAAACCCCTACCGCGCGCCGGGGCCCGCTTCGGAGATGACGTTCCAGCCCAAAGCCTCGCCGCTGCGCAACCCGCGATTCTCGGGCGCGTTGTTGACCTCGGCCCCCGCACCGCCGGCCACGGCCGCCGCGACGGACAGCGTTTCGATGATCAGCGTGGCGGGCGGCGCGATCTCGGTCTCGCCCCTGGTCCCGACCCAGATCCGGTAGGAGCCCGGCGTCTGCTGATCGAGGTCCAGCACCGGCCCGCCACCATCCGCGGCACCCGCGGTGCAGATCCAGGTCTGGTCCGGGCCGTAGAGCATCAGGGTCGTGGGCCCGTCGCTGGCGGTGCGCAGGCTGATCGGGCCGATCTCCGGGGTCCAGTTCAGCTGGTAATCGGGGTTGCTGGCGACAAAGCCGCTGCACTGGCCATCCAGTTGCGCGGAATCCTCATACCCCCCGGCCAGCAGGTTCAGGTGCAACCCCTGCGGCGGCGGCGGTCCGTCCAGCTCGACCACGCCATAGGCCGGCACCCCGCCCGTCAGGATGCCGCGCCCCGGCTTGGTCCCGGTGGGCAGGCTTGCGCCCGCGCGAACTGGCGCTTCATTGCTGTTGTCATGGCTGTTGCCGGGCTGGAAATGCGGCGGGATCTCCCCGGCGAAGGCGAATTCCAGCCAGGGCACCTGCCGCCCGCCAGTGGCGGTGCGCACCTGGAACGAGACCTCGTACATGATGTCGTCGATGCGCCGCTCGGGCCGTTCCAGCGCCCGCAAGAGCGCGCTGGTGAAAAGGCCGTTGCGCCCCTCCCCGTCCGAGGAGGTCTGACCGGGCGCGGCCGCATACATGATGAAGGCCGAGGCACCGGCGGGCGTTTCCATCGGGCTGAGGCCGGTGCCCATCTCGCGGCCGCCGCCGCGTTCTGGCAGCGGGTTGTTGCGGCAGGCATCCAGGATGATCACGCCTGTCGCCCCGGTCGCGGCCAGCCGCTCCAGAAAGCGCGGCGCGGGGTAGGACCAGTCGGGCACGTCATCGGCGAACTCGATCTCCTCGTCATCGACGGGGATCAGGTAATTGGTGCCTTTGTATTCCACGCCATGACCGGCAAAGTAGAACACTGCCAGGTCGCCGGGGTTCAGCGTGCGGGTAAAGTCGCGGATCGCGATCTGCATCGACCGCAGATCCTGTTCCAGCAAAGGGCCGTCGCCATAGAGGCGAAACCCGATCTCCTGCAGCCGGGCGGCCATGTCTTCGGCATCGTTGACGGGATTGATCAGCGGGTTCGCAGCATAGCTGGAATTGCCGATGACAAGTGCTACCCGCTCCGCGCTGGCGGCCCCGGCAAGGGCAAGTCCGGCCAGGACTGACAGGATGACGGACAGCGCTTCAGCCCGAAGACCACGCAGCAGCGACACGGCGGAAAACTCCCAAATCAAAAATTCATTGCGGGCATTATGCCCCGAAATCCTGATTTTTCCGACTCATTTATTTTTGAACCGACCGGGGGGTTGGACCGTCTCGGGGCGCGCGCGCAAGGGGACCGGATCAGCCCAACAGTTCCCACAAGATCACCACCGCCCCGGTGACAGCGATGCCCACCAGGAAGGCCGGGATGCGTTGCCGCCAGGGGGATGGCGGATGGCGCGGCAGGGTCTTGGCCTGGCCAAGCAGCGCCGCCTCGGCCAGTTGCGGCAGGCGCGGGCCGAAGCGTGCCAGGATCTGCGCCGTGCGCACAAGGTCACGGGCCATCGCCTTGGGGCCGAGATTCTCGGTGATGTAGCTTTCGACCACGGGCCGCGCCGATTTCCAGATGTTGATATTGGGATCGAGCGACCGTGCCACCCCCTCGACAACCACCATGGTGCGTTGCAGCAGGATCAGCTCGGTCCGCGTCTCCATCCCGAATTGTTCTGTTACGTCAAAGAGATAGCTGAGAAGGCGTGCCATCGAAATCTTGCTGGCATCCATGCCGAAAATCGGCTCGCCCACGGATCGCAGGGCCTGCGCGAATTCACCCACATCGCGGTCGGCAGGGACGTAACCGGCCTCGAAATGCACCTCGGCAACGCGGCGGTAATCGCGCCGGATGAAGCCCATCAGGATCTCGGCATAGATGCGGCGGGTAAACTCGTCCAGCCGCCCCATGATGCCGAAATCCAGCGCCACGATATTGCCGCTTGCGTCCACCTTCAGGTTGCCCTGGTGCATGTCGGCATGGAAATACCCGTCGCGCAGGGCGTGGCGCAGGAACATCTGCAACACGCGTTCGGCCAGCACTGTCCGGTCATGGCCGCCCGCGTCGATGGCCGCGACATCGCCCATCGGCGCGCCCTCGGCCCAATCCAGTGTCATCACCCGGCGCGAGCACAGGAACCAGTTGACCTGCGGCACTTTGAACCCGTCATCCTCGGCGGTATTGGCGGCAAATTCCCCGGCGGCCGAGCTTTCGATGCGCAGGTCCAGTTCGCGCAGCACGACGCCCTCGAAATGTTCGATCACGTCATGCGGGCGCAACCGCCGCGACGAGGGCGACAGCGTCTCGATCACCGTGGCGATCAGGTAGAAGGCGTCGATATCGCGGCGAAAGGCACGCTCGATACCGGGGCGCAGAACCTTCACCGCGACCTCCTGGCCCGTCTCGCGCAGCGTCGCGCGATGCACCTGCGCGATGGAGGCGGCGGCGACGGGCGGCGAAAACGCGGTGAACAGCTCCTCAAGCGGCGCTTCCAGCTCCTCCGCGACCATGCGCTTGGCGACATCGGTGTCAAACGGCGGCAGCTTGTCCTGCAACACCCGCAATTGCAGCGCCAGCTCTTCGCCGACCACATCGGGCCGGGTCGAGAGGATCTGCCCGAACTTGATATAAGCGGGGCCAAGTGCGGTCAGCGCGCGGGTGACGGGCGGCAGGTTGGTATCCCCCTTCAGCCCGAGCCACTTGAACGGCCAGCCCAGGATCCGCGCGCCCGCCCGCACGAAGGGCGGGGCCTGCATCGCCTCCAACGCCACCTTCATGGCGCCGGTGCGTTCGAACGTGGCCCCGGTGCGGATGAGGCGCCAGATATTATGCGGTCCGCGCATCGCTCAGATCTTCCAGCCCGAATGCAACGCCGCGATGCCCATCGAGAGGTTGCGATATTTGACCTGGCTGAACCCCGCCTCGCGGATCATGCTTGCGAAGATCTCCTGATCGGGGAATTTGCGGATGCTTTCGACCAGGTATTGATAGCTGTCGTGATCGCCCGCTATCGCCTGCCCCATCTTGGGGATGACGTTGAAGGAATAGAGATCATAGAGCTTCTGCAGTCCCTCGTTGGGCAATTGGCTGAACTCCAGCACCATCAACCGGCCACCGGGTTTCAGGACGCGGAACGCCTCGGACAGGGCGTCGGCAATGCGGGTGACGTTCCGGATGCCGAAGCTGATCGTGTAGACGTCGAAGCTGCCGGCTTCGAACGGCAGCGCCATCGCGTCGCCGACGATCCAGTCCAGCCGGTCGGCAAAATCCTCGGCCTCGGCGCGTTTCTGACCCTCGACCAACATGCTTTCGGTCATGTCCAGCACGGTCGCGTGCGCCACGGGCGCGCGGCGCAGGAAACGGAACGAGATATCGCCGGTGCCGCCCGCAACATCCAAGAGGCGCTGCCCGTCGCGCGGGGCCAGCCAATCCATCATCGCATCCTTCCAGACACGGTGGATACCCATCGACATGACATCGTTCATGACATCGTATTTCGACGCGACACTGGAAAAGACGCCGTGGACCATCCCGGCCTTTTCCTCCTCGCCTACGGTGCGGAACCCGAAATGGGTTGTCCTGTCGTCTTTCGTCATCTTGAAACTGCCCTGTTCCGATCCAGATCGGGGGTATACCTTTGCGCCCAGAGGGGCAAATCATCAATTGCCGCAGCGCGCCCGGTGCTGCTAGGGAATGGCGCTTTGACCCTCCTGTATCAAAGTTAGGTAAAGGCCGATGCCCGAACTGCCCGAGGTCGAGACCGTGCGCCGTGGCCTTGCCCCGGTGATGGAAGGTGCGCGCATCACCGCCGCCGATATCCGCCGCCCCGATCTGCGCTGGCCTTTCCCTGCGGACATGGCCGCGCGGCTGACGGGCGCGCGGGTGGAGCGCTTGCGTCGCCGGTCGAAATACATCCTGGTCGATCTGGACACCGGCGAGACGCTGCTCATTCATCTCGGCATGTCGGGGCGGATGCTGATCTCGACCCGCGGCGCGGATCAACCCCTGGCCGCGTTCTTTCACGCCCTGCCCGCCCCCGCCAAGCATGACCACGTCGTGCTGGACATGGAGGGCGGCGCGCGGATCACCTTCAACGACGCCCGCCGCTTCGGCGCTATGGACCTGATGGCGACCGCCACCGCCGAGGCGCATCCGCTGCTGGCCAGCCTCGGGCCCGAGCCCCTGGGCAACCGCTTTGACGGCCCCTACCTGGCCGCGGCCCTCAAGGGCCGCCGCACCCCGATCAAATCCGCCCTGCTGGACCAGCGAATCGTGGCGGGCCTGGGCAATATCTATGTCTGCGAAACGCTCTACCGCGCCGGTATCTCGCCCAAACGCCACGCGGGCCGACTCGCAGCCCCCCGTGCCGCGGCGTTAGTCCCGATTATTCGCGATGTGTTGAACGACGCCATTGCCGCAGGCGGATCGTCCCTGCGCGACCATCGCCAGACCAGCGGAGAGCTTGGCTATTTCCAGCATAGTTTTCAGGTATATGGCCGCGAGGACATGCCCTGCGCCACACCCGGATGCAGGTCGCGCATTCGGCGCATCGTGCAATCGGGCCGCTCCAGCTTTTACTGCCCCGGCTGTCAAAGATAGCTTGAACCGGACGCGCGGGCTGATAACCCTGCCTCCTTGAGGACACCAAACACCGGGACGGATCGACATGGCCTACGAGACCCTGAACGTCGAGAACAAGGACCACATCTGCCTGATCAAGCTGAATCGGCCCGACGCGCTGAACGCCTTGAACACGCAGCTTCTGGAGGAACTGTGCACGGCGCTGGAGAAGGCCGATGCCAATGACAAGGTGCGCTGCATCGTCATCACGGGATCGGAAAAGGCTTTTGCCGCCGGGGCCGATATCAAGGAGATGTCGACCAAGAGCTTCGTCGAAGTCTATAACGAAAACCTCTTTGCCGACAGCACCGACCGGCTGACCGCGATCCGCAAGCCGATCATCGCCGCCGTGGCGGGCTACGCGCTTGGCGGCGGCTGCGAGCTGGCGATGGCCTGCGACTTCATCATCGCCGCCGACAGCGCCAAGTTCGGCCAGCCCGAGATCAACCTGGGCGTCATCGCCGGTATGGGCGGCAGCCAGCGCCTGACACGGTTCGTCGGCAAGTCCAAGGCGATGGACATGAACCTGACGGGCCGCTTCATGGATGCCGAGGAGGCCGAGCGGTCAGGGCTGGTCAGCCGCGTGGTGCCCGCGAAAAAGCTGATGGACGAGGCAATGGCCGCCGCCGCCCGCATCGCCGAGAAATCCATGGCCTCGGTCAAGGCCGCCAAGGAGGCGGTCAACCGCAGCTATGAAACCACCCTCTCCGAGGGGCTCCTGTTTGAGCGCCGGGTGTTCCATTCGCTCTTCGCGACCGAGGACCAGAAGGAGGGCATGGCCGCCTTCCTCGAAAAGCGCGAGGCACAGTTCCGCGACAAGTGACGCGGGGGGTGCGATTCCGGGCTTTCCTTTCGCCGCAATATCCCCTAAACGGCCCGCCATACATGCGTGCGAGGTCCGCTTGACCAGATTCGGCCGGTTCCAGAAACCCGGTGTGGGCATCGCTTTCGCGTTCGACAGTCACCTGACAGCCCACCGAAGGGAACCCGAGACATGGCCAATACGCCGCAAGCCAAGAAACGCGCCCGCCACAACGAAGCGCGCTTCGCCATCAACAAAGCCCGCCGTTCGCGCATCCGCACCTACCTGCGCAAGGTCGAGGAGGCCATCGCCTCCGGCGACCAGGCCGCTGCCCAGGCCGCCCTGCGCGCCGCTCAGCCCGAGCTGATGCGCGGCGTCACCAAGGGGGTGTTGCACAAGAACACCGTTGCGCGGAAAATGTCGCGCCTGTCCTCGCGCGTGAAGGCGCTCGGGGCCTGATCGGGGCCTTCAAACCCCTTGTTTACAAGGCGTCCCACCCGGGGCGCCTTTTTTCTTTTCCGGAATTTCCCTGATCTTCGGCACCTTTATCCGGGCCCTCGGGGATTCGTTGCACCCCCCTCCCGAGTCAAGCGCAATGATTGATTGCGACAAGCGTCCGAGTCCCGCTAGCTTGAGATCAATGATTCACATTGTCTGGGGGGACATTCAGCTGCGTCATGACAGAATTGACCGGGTCCACGACAGCGCTGCCATGCTGCGTTAGAGAGACCGGGCAATCGGACCGGAAAGGTCCGGTCAGGCGCAGTCGGAAAGCCGTGTGATCGGGGGCTTCAGGGCCATCCGCGTCACATAGGTCCTTTCGCTATCCGGCCACGTGCCGGGTCTGGCGAGGTTCCGAGATGTCCAGAGACCTTTGCCCTTCGGGGCGCCGCACCAGAATCGCTCGGGCCGAAGGGTCCGGGGGATGGTTGGCGTCTGTCGGGCGGAGCTTCTTGGTTTTTCCGTCGCGGAAGACCGGCCAGCGCACCGGATCCCGGTGGGGCAACACGCGTGTCGGCAAACGGCACCAGGCCCGGACCGGCGCGCGGATGATGCGGAACAGTTGGAAGGCGAAGGGACAACCAGGGCGGCGCACGCATCGCCCGCGCGGAGGATCGGCTGCTCAGGGCCGGGACCGCCCGCGTCAATTGAAAAGAAGACGGGAATAGAATGACTCAGGATACGTGGGGCCAGGTTCGGGGCGAGCTGCTCAAGTCTGTCGGCAAGAACAATTTTTCGGCCTGGATCGAGCCGATTACCTTCAATACGGTCCAGAACCGCACCGCGCATTTCAATGTGCCCACGAATTTCATCGGCACCTGGGTCACGCAGCATTTCTCGGATGTCATCCTGCGCCACCTGATCTCGGCCGGGGTCGATGTCGACCGGGTCCAGTTTGCCGTGAATGCCGCCGCCGTGGCCTCGAACGCGGGAAATTCCAACAGCGCGCCGACCCCGACGCCCGCCCCGGCCCCCGCGCCGCAGTCCCGCAGGGCGGTTCAGGCCGCGCCGCAGGACCTGCCCGAATCCGCCCTGAACCCCGCCCATACCTTCGCCAATTTCGTCGTCGGCAAGCCCAACGAACTGGCCCATGCCGCCGCCCGCCGCGTGGCCGAAGGCGGGGCCGTGTCCTTCAACCCGCTCTTCCTCTATGGCGGCGTCGGCCTCGGCAAGACGCATCTGATGCACGCCATTGCCTGGGAATTGCGGCAGAGCCAGCCGCAGCTCAAGGTGATCTACCTTTCCGCCGAACAGTTCATGTATCGCTTCATCCGCGCCCTGCGCGACCAGGACACGATCAGCTTCAAGGAAACCTTCCGCTCGATCGACGTGCTGATGGTCGATGACGTGCAGTTCATCGCCGGCAAGAACTCCACCCAGGAGGAATTTTTCCACACCTTCAACGCGCTCATAGAACTCGGCAAGCAGATCATCATCTCGGGCGACCGCGCCCCGGTGGACATGGAGGAGCTCGACAACCGCATCGCCTCGCGGTTGCAATGCGGGCTGGTGGTGGACCTGCACCCGACCGATTACGAATTGCGCCTCGGCATCCTGCAACAAAAGGTCGAGGCACAGCGCGAACGCCACCCCGACCTCAAGATCGCGCCCGGCGTGATGGAGTTCATCGCACATCGCGTCTCCTCCAATGTGCGGGTGCTGGAAGGCGCGCTGACCCGGCTCTTCGCCTTCGCCGACCTGATCGGTTGCGAGATCACCATGGACATGACGCAGGAATGCCTGTCCGACATCCTGCGCGCCTCCGACCGCAAGGTCACGATGGAGGAGATCATCAAGAAGACCTGCGAGCATTACCACCTGCGCCAGACCGACCTTATGAGCCCGTCGCGCGCCCGCAACATCGCGCGCCCCCGGCAGATGGCGATGTATCTGTGCAAGAAACTGACCACCCGGTCCCTGCCCGAGATCGGGCGCAAGTTCGGTGGCCGCGACCACACCACCATCCTGCACGGGGTGCGCAAGATCGAGGAGCTGATCTCGCTCGACAGCCAGATCGCCGAGGATGCCGAATTGCTGCGCCGGATGCTGGAGGCCTGACCCCGCTCTCCCCTTCCCTGTTCGCGAACCTTCTTTGTTCCAAAAATATCCTCGGGGGAGCGCGAGGGGGCAGACAGCCCCCTCGCACGGGTCGATGCGCCGAAGGCGCAACGAAACCAACCAATTCACCTAAAATCGTATCTGCCCATTGACGCCGCCGCGCCAGTCGCGAAACTCCAACAAAACACTTGTGCGTGATGCCCGGTCGGGTAGTCTCGCCGCCCCGCACCCTGTCGGAGCCAGGACATGAAACTCTCTATCGAACGCGCGGCGCTGCTCAAGGCCGTCTCTCAGGCCCAGTCTGTCGTCGAACGTCGCAACACCATCCCGATCCTGGCCAATGTGCTGATCGAGGCCGAAGGCGACACCGCCTCGTTCCGCGCCACCGACCTCGATATCGAGGTGGTCGACAAGTGCGCGGCGCAGGTGGAACGCGCAGGCGCCACCACGGTTTCCGCCGTGACCCTGCACGAGATCGTGCGCAAGCTGCCCGATGGCGCGCTGGTCAGCCTCGCCGATGACGGCACCTCCGGCAGGCTGGAAGTGAACGCGGGCCGCTCCTCCTTCTCGCTGGCGACGCTCCCGCGCGAGGATTTCCCGGTCATGACCACGACCGAATACAGCGCCAATTTCTCGGCCCCCGCCAAGGTGCTGCGCCGCCTCTTCGACAAGTCGAAATTCGCCATTTCGACCGAGGAGACGCGCTATTACCTCAACGGGGTCTACATGCATGTCGCCGATGGCGAGGAGGGGCGCGCGCTGCGCTGCGTCGCCACCGACGGCCACCGCCTGGCCCGCGTCGATGCGCCCTTGCCGCAAGGCGCGGAAAACATGCCCGGCGTGATCGTGCCGCGCAAGACCGTGGGCGAGATGCGCAAACTTCTGGACGATGACGACATGTCCATCGCGGTCTCGGTCTCGGAAACCAAGGTGCGGTTTGCGACACCCGACATCACCCTGACCTCCAAGGTCATCGACGGCACCTTCCCCGACTACACCCGCGTCATCCCCACCGGCAACACCCGCCGGATGGAAGTCGATGCCGCCGAGTTTGCCAAGGCCGTCGACCTGGTCGCCACCGTCTCCTCTGAGCGCTCGCGCGCCGTGAAACTGGCGCTGGACGAGGATCGGCTGGTCCTCTCCGTCAACGCCCCCGACAGCGGCGCAGGTGAGGCGGAACTGGCCGTGGCCTATGGCGATGAGCGGCTGGAGATCGGCTTCAACGCGAAATACCTGCTGGAGATCGCCAGCCAGGTGGATCGGGAAAATGCGGTGTTCCTGTTCAACTCCTCCGGCGATCCGACCCTGATGCGCGAGGGCAACGACACCTCGGCGGTTTATGTGGTCATGCCGATGCGGGTGTGACGGGCCGCTCCTCCGCCCGTTCCGGGCGTCCTCGCCTGATCGCCTCCGGCGGAGGTATTTTTGGCAAAATGAAAGGGCAAGGGCATGTCAGGCATCCATGTCGGGCACCTCACCCTGTCGCATTTCCGTTCGCACCGGCTTGGCCGGATGGCGCTGGATGGCCGTCCCGTTGCGCTCTTCGGTCCCAATGGCGCGGGCAAGACCAATATCCTCGAAGCGGTCTCGCTCCTGTCGCCGGGTCGCGGTCTGCGACGCGCCGGGGCCGAGGAGATGGCGCGGCGGCCTGAGCGGTTGGGCTGGAAGATCCGCGCGACCCTGGCTGACGGGGCCCGCATCCACGAGGTCGCGACCGGGGCCGAGCCGGGCCAGCCGCGAAGCTTGCGCATCGACGGCAAGCCCGCGCCGCAACTGGCGCTGGCCGATCTCACCCGCATCGTCTGGCTGGTGCCCGCGCAGGACCGGCTTTGGATCGAGGGGGCCGAGGGGCGGCGGCGCTTCCTCGACCGGGTCACGATGAGCTTTGTCCCCGCCCATGGCGAGGCGGTTCTGGCGCATGAAAAGGCCATGCGCGAACGCAACCGGCTGCTCAAGGACCAGGTCCGTGACACGATGTGGTACGAGGCGATCGAGGCGCAGATGGCCGAGGCGGCAGCAAGGATCGTGGCCTATCGGCGCGAGGCCGTGGCGCGGCTGGCGGCGGCGCAGGCAGGGTCGGAGACCGCCTTTCCCGCCGCGGAACTGGGCGTGATCGAGGCCGAGGGCAGCGAGGGACTGGACAGCGCGGATGATTTCGCCACCGCCCATGCCGCATCGCGCCCGCGCGACATGGGCGCGGGCCGCAGCCTGATCGGCCCGCATCGCAGCGACCTTGGCGCGGTCTACACGGCCAAGGGCACGGACGCGCGGCACTGCTCGACGGGGGAACAGAAGGCGCTGCTGATTTCGCTCATCCTCGCCAACGCGCGCGCGTTGAAGTCCGAGACCGGGGCCGCGCCGCTTGTGTTGCTGGATGAGGTCGCCGCACATCTGGACACGGCCCGTCGCGCGGCGCTCTTCGACGAGATCTGCGCGCTTGGCGGGCAGGCCTGGATGACCGGCACCGGGGCGGAGCTGTTCGCCGAGCTTGGCCCCCGCGCGCAAGCCTTCGAGATCGGCGAACAGAGCGGCATTTCAACCATCGCGGAGGCACGCCCATGACCCCGGAACGCATCACCCTGATTACCCTGGGCGTGGCCGATATGGCGCGGTCCCGCGCCTTCTACGCGGCACTTGGCTGGCAGATGCACCCTGAAAGCCAGGAAAAAGTAACCTTCTACCAGGCCAACGGCTTTGCCTTCGGTCTTTTCGGGCTGGAGGATCTGGCCCGCGATCAGGGCCGCCCGGATGCGGCACTTGGCACCGGGGCGATGACGCTGGCGCAAAACTTCGCGACCATGCCCGAGGTCGATGCGGCCTATGCGCAGGCGCTGGCCGCCGGGGCGACGCCACTAAAGGCCCCCGAAAAGGTCTTCTGGGGCGGCTATTCGGGCTATTTCGCCGACCCCGATGGCCATGTCTGGGAACTGGCGATGAACCCGTTCTGGCCGCTCAATGATGACGGCTCCCTCACCTTGCCGGACGCCGCCGATGCAGATTGAGGCCATCCACGAGATCGACCTGACGCCCGAACGGGACGCCGAGATTGCCGCGCTGCTTGCCCGCACCTTTGGCGCGGATGACGGGTATGGCGGCATGTCCTTCTATAATCAACGCCACCATTTGCGGCTGCTGGCGCGCCTGGACGGGGAACTTGTCGGCCATTACGCGCTTGGCTTTCGCGCGATGCGGATGGGCGCGAAACGCGTGCAGATCATCGGCATTGGCGAGGTGGCGACCGACCCCGACCATCGGGGCAAGGGCGTGGCCACGGCCCTCATGGCGGCCACGTTGGACCGTGCGCGCGCCAGCATGGCGGATTTCCTGGTGCTCTTCGGGGTGCGTCCGATCTACGAAGGCTCCGGGTTTGTCGCGAAGGAGAATACCGTGCGGCATATGGGGATCGAGAACGGCCATAGCACCGGGATCATCGAGAAGGGCGATACCAAGCTGAAGGTCTACCCGCTGAAAGACACGGTATGGGATGACGATGCCCTGATCGACCTGCTCGGCCCGACCTTCTAGCCCATGACCATCTCCGCGCTCGATATCACGCTCTATGCCACGGCGCTCTTCGTGCTCTTCCTGACGCCCGGTCCGGTCTGGCTGGCCACGGCGGCGCGCACTCTGGCGCATGGCGCGGGCGCGGCGCTGCCATTGATCCTGGGCGTCGCGATCGGCGATGTCCTGTGGTCGCTTCTGGCCATTCTGGGCCTGTCCTGGGTGGTCTCGGCCTATGCCGGGATCATGGTGGCGCTGAAATGGCTGGCGGTTCTGGTCTTTGCGGTCATGGGCCTGCTGCTGATCCGCCACGCCGCACGGCCCATCGACGCCGACAGCCGCCTCAACCGGCGTGGGGCCTGGGCGGGCTTCATCGCCGGGCTGGCCGCGATCCTGGCCAACCCCAAGGCGATCCTGTTCTACATGGGGATGCTGCCCGGCTTCTTCGACCTGACCGCGCTGACCAGGGCCGACATTGCCGTCATCGCCACCGTGTCGATGGCGGTTCCGGTCGTGGGCAACATGGGGTTCGCGCTGATCATCGACCGGGCGCGGCTGCGCATCACCTCGCCCGACAGGCTGCGGCGGATCAACCAGGTGGCGGGCGGCTTGCTGATCTGCGTGGCCGGGGTAATCGCCCTTTCAGGGGTGTGGAATTAGCCCCCCTGGGCGCCCGTTTCCGCGTTCCCCGGCACCCCCCTTAATCTTGTGCCGGAAGGGTGACATTCCCCCCTGGAACCCCTATAAAACAGCAGCAAGAATAACAGGGCATTTCCATGACCGACAGCGCGCAGGCACCCGGCGAATACGGGGCTGAATCCATCAAGGTTCTCAAAGGGTTGGAGGCTGTTCGCAAACGGCCCGGCATGTATATCGGCGACACCGATGACGGCTCTGGCCTGCATCACATGGTCTACGAGGTCGTGGATAACGGCATCGACGAGGCGCTGGCTGGTCATGCCGATGCGGTGACGGTCACGATCCACCCCGACAACTCGGTCTCGGTCAGCGATAACGGGCGCGGGATTCCGGTGGGCATCCACGAGGGGGAAGGCGTTTCCGCCGCCGAGGTCATCATGACCCAACTGCACGCGGGCGGGAAGTTCGACGACAATTCCTACAAGGTCTCGGGCGGCTTGCACGGGGTCGGCGTTTCGGTGGTCAACGCGCTGTCCGATTGGCTGGAGCTGCGCATCTGGCGCGAGGGCAAGGAACATGTCGCGCGCTTCGAGGGCGGCTTTACCACGCAACACCTCGAGGTCGTGGGCGATGCGAATGGCAAGCAGGGCACCGAGGTGCGCTTCCTCGCCTCCACCAAGACCTTCTCCAACCTCGATTACGTCTTCAAGACGCTGGAGAACCGGCTGCGCGAACTGGCCTTCCTCAATTCCGGCGTCCGCATCGTGCTGGAGGATCTGCGCCCCGCCGAGCCGCTGAAATCCGAGCTTTTCTACGAGGGCGGGGTCAAGGAATTCGTCAAGTATCTCGACCGCTCCAAATCCGGCATGATGGAGGATCCGATCTTCATCACCGGCACCCGCGACGGGATCGAGATCGAGGCCGCGATGTGGTGGAACGACAGCTACCATGAAACCGTGCTGCCCTTTACCAACAACATCCCGCAGCGCGATGGCGGCACCCACCTGGCGGGCTTTCGCGGCGCGCTGACGCGGACCATCAACCTCTATGCCAACTCCTCCGGGCTGGCCAAGAAGGAGAAGGTCAATTTCACCGGCGACGACGCGCGCGAGGGTCTGACCTGCGTGCTGTCGGTGAAGGTGCCGGACCCGAAATTTTCCAGCCAGACAAAGGACAAGCTGGTCTCCTCCGAGGTGCGCCCCGCGGTCGAGGGGCTGATGAACGAGAAACTGTCCGAGTGGTTCGAGGAAAACCCGGTTCAGGCCAAGATGGTCGTCGGCAAGATCGTCGAGGCGGCGCTGGCCCGCGAAGCCGCCCGCAAGGCGCGCGAATTGACCCGGCGCAAGACCGCGATGGATGTGGCCTCGCTGCCCGGCAAACTGGCCGATTGCCAGGAGAAAGACCCCGCCAAGTCCGAGCTCTTCATCGTCGAGGGCGACAGCGCCGGCGGCTCGGCCAAGCAGGGCCGGTCGCGCCACAACCAGGCGATCCTGCCCCTCAAGGGCAAGATCCTGAACGTGGAACGGGCCCGCTTCGACCGGATGCTCGGGAGCCAGGAGATCGGCACGCTGATCACCGCGCTTGGCACCGGGATCGGCCGGGACGAGTTCAGCATCGACAAGCTGCGCTACCACAAGATCGTCATCATGACCGATGCCGATGTCGACGGCGCGCATATCCGCACCCTCCTGCTGACCTTCTTCTACCGGCAGATGCCCGAGATCATCGAGGGCGGATACCTCTATATCGCACAGCCGCCGCTCTACAAGGTCAGCCGGGGCAAGTCCGAGGTCTACCTCAAGGACGAAACCGCGCTGGAGGATTACCTGATCCAGATGGGCACAGACGGGGCCATCCTGCGCCTGCCCTCGGGCGAGGAGATCGCCGGATCGGACCTCGCCCGCGTGGTCGAGGCCGCCCGCAGCTTCAAGCGCATCCTCGATGCCTTCCCGACGCATTACCCGCGCCACATCCTGGAACAGGCCGCGATTGCCGGGGCCTTCGATCCGGGCCGCGCAGATGACGACCTGCAACGCGTCGCCGATGACGTCGCCAAGCGGCTGGACCTGGTTGCGGTCGAATATGAACGCGGCTGGCAGGGGCGGATCACCCAGGATCACGGCATTCGCCTGTCCCGCGTCCTGCGCGGGGTCGAGGAGATCCGGACGCTCGACGGCGCGGTCCTGCGCTCGGGCGAGGCGCGCAAGCTCAGCCAGGTCAGCCAGGAAAGCCGCACCATCTACCGCGACCCCTCGCACCTTGCGCGCAAGGACCGGGAACAGCTGATCCACGGGCCGACCGAATTGCTGGAGGCCATTCTCGACGAAGGCGTCAAGGGCTTGCAGTTGCAGCGCTACAAGGGCCTTGGGGAAATGAACCCCAATCAACTGTGGGAAACCACGCTGGACCCCGAGGCGCGGACGCTGTTGCAGGTCACGATCGAGGATATCGCCGAGGCCGACGACATCTTCACCAAGCTGATGGGCGATGTCGTCGAACCGCGCCGCGAATTTATCCAGCAGAACGCGCTGAGCGTCGAGAACCTGGATTTCTGATCGTCTGTAGGTACGCGCATAGTTTTTCGCGGGTTGAGGTCGGGGTGCGCCCCGTGTTTCTTATATCTTTAAAATGGCTGCCGCGAATTCTGGAACTCGCGTTTTTTGCGATAGCTTCGCACAGAACGCGTTAGGTCACTTCTGGATGGCGAACGAGCTTTGCCTTACTGTTTCGGTCGATGGGGCATTGCCCATCTGAGTTACGGCCGCGGCGGTGGTGAAGCGCAACGCGTTCATGTTAATGGGAAAAACTCGATCAGGCATATCACATCACGCCGCGACAAATCCCGGTCGCGGCATAACCGAGCGGGAAATCCACTTACGAAACGGCTCGAAACTGTTCAGACAAACCAAGCCACCTCTGCTCAACCACCGGGGTCGGCTGCCAAGTCGTGTCGATTTCTCACGCTCGACACCGGCTTTCGTGGTCCAATGCTTGATTACTACCCTGATGGCGGCGCGGTGGTTCCATCGCCAGACGATCTCGTCGAGTTGTCCGCGCTTTGATGCCAACGCCCTGATAAGGCGTATCCTTGAATGTGGGAGGGTGCGCCCTGCATCAAGCTGGAAGGCCATGAACCGTACAATGAGTTCCGCGTCGATCCTGTCGGTCTTGGCGCGTGTGCCCCGGCTGACGGCGAAGGCTTTGATCTGGGCTGGCGGCAATTGCCGCGTCAAGATCCGGGCAGCGTCAAGGGCGGACCACAGACGCCATACACCGCACCGTCAGCAACCTCTGCCAAGGCGGCTGGCGGGGGTAAGTTAGCAGACTGGAGGAACAGAAGAGGTCAGTTCTGCCTTGGCGGGACTCGCCGAGAGGGATGCGAATGGCGCGGAGTGACCGGGCACGGGGCATCGACCCGGCGCTCTTCGACTGCGGCTGGAGCAGGGTTTCAGGATCCTGGCAGGGACTTTCCAGGCTCGCGAAGATGGTTCGGGCCGCGCGTGGGTGTTCGATGGCGATCTTCAAGGCCATTTCACAAGGGGGCTGCCACCCCGGGGCGCAACTGTGGGCTCAGCACATCTATCTCACGACGAAGTCGATCCATATCCTCGGCGGTCGCGGCACTCATGACGGGAAGAAACAGCTCTCGAAAGCCGAGATCGACCGTGTGGCGCGGCGGTTCGAGAAGATAGTGTCCCGGGAAATGGTGTAACTTTGCTCTTCGGCCTTGGCTCGGCCGCAGTTACAGGGCGGCGATTGTCGC
>NZ_JABJVX010000007.1 GCF_013155465.1 Alterinioella nitratireducens
GATCTCGCGCCGAAGCCGATCATTCTCTTTGGCGAGGCTCAAATCTTCTTTCGACACGACATCAGTGTCTCGATGCGCCGTGATCCACTTGTTAAGTGTCGACATGCCGACACCGAGATCATCAGCCACCTGCTTGCGCGTCAGTCCACTGGTCAGGGCAATCCGCACCGCATCTTGCCGGAATTCGTCCGTCCGTTTCAGTCCCATAGTCAGTCTCCTTTGTTGCAGTAAATGCTATCAAAGGAGCGGCATCAAACCGTGACAGGTCCACTCCGGATACCTCTAGGCCCTGGCACGCGATGACCGGAGTTGGGGCGGCGATGATCCGCCGGGGGTGGTATACTTCTACGCCCCCGGGCGCCACGGTGAAAACGCCGAGACGTTCCTGACCGGGTTCGACGGGACACTGCAACTCGACGGATATACGGGCTACAACCGGCTGACCAAACCGTCCCGCAAGGGTGGCGAGCCGATCGTTGTCGCGCATTGCTGGGCGCATGCGCGCCGCAAGCTCAAGGAAATCTTCGATCGCGACGGTTCCGAGATCGCCGCCGAGGGCCTGCGCCGGATCGCCGAAATCTACGCCATCGAAAAGGACATTCGCGGCACTTCCCCCGGACAGCGCCTGTCGGCCCGTCGGGCACGATCCGCCCTTCTGGTCGCAGCCTTCGGCACCTGGCTGCAAGCACAGCGCCTGCGCATCTCGGCCAAATCGCGCCTCGGCGAAAAGCTCGCCTACATCCACCGTCACTGGGACGGATTGCAGACCTTCCTGACTGACGGCCGCGTCGAGATCGACTCCAACAAGGTCGAGAATTGGGTCAGGCCGATCGCTCTGAACAGAAAAAACGCGTTGTTCGCGGGCCATGACGAGGGCGGCAAGGCATGGGGCCGCATCGCATCGCTGATCGAGACCGCAAAGATCAACGGCGTCGAACCCTTCGCCTATCTGAAATCCACGCTCGAAGCTATCGCTGCGGGCCATCCGCGACATCGCATCGACGAGTTGCTTCCTTGGAACCTTCAGCCATCAAGCTGAAATCCCGGTGCCATTCAGCCGCCGCTTACGATCAAGCTGTCCCATGCCCGGATCAAGCGGGAGCACGTCAACGTCCCCGATTCGCGGCCCGCGATACTGGTGAGAGACATATCCTGTTGCCGAAACCGGTTTCGGAGCCGAATGTATGATTCGGAGGAGGAAAATCGTGGCATTATCGAAGGGCCAGTCGAAAGGGCGGTATCGCGTGACGATCAACGATCTGTCGCGGGAACTGGGCCTGACCAAGGGCACCGTCAGTCGGGCGCTGAACGGCTATGACGACATCTCCGAGTCGACGCGCACGCGGGTGGCGCGCGCCGCCGAACGGATGGGATACCGTCCGTTGGCACAGGCGCAGGCGATCCGGACCGGCATGGCCCGGGCATTGGGACTGGTGCTGAACGCAGGGCCGGACAACACCCACAAACCCTTCCTGACCGATTTCCTCGACGGCATCTCGCGGGCCGCGTCGGAAGAAGGCTGGTCGCTCAGCATCGCCACCGCTTTGGATGAGCAGGACGAGGTCGCCACCATCGCGCGGCTGGTGGCCGAGCATAAGGTCGATGGTTTCATCCTGCCGCGCACGCGCGTCTCGGACCCGCGCATCGACCTGTTGCGCGACCTGGAGGTTCCCTTCGTGCTCTACGGGCGGACCGGCGACACCGAGGGCTGTGCCTGGCATGACATCAGCGGCGAGGATGCGATGCGCGACGCGGTCCTGCGCCTGCACGGGTTGGGCCATGTCCGGATCGGGTTCGTCAACGGGGATAGCGGCTTCAACTACGCGCCGCTGCGCCGCGACGGATACCTGGCCGGGCTTGCCGAGGCCGGGTTGCCGCATGACCCCGACCTGGTGCGCTCGGGCGCGATCACGCCGCAACAGGGCATGGCGCGGGGGGCCGAACTGCTGGACCTGCCCAACCCGCCGACGGCCATCGTCTGCGCCCTGGACCGGGCGGCGCTTGGCGTCTATCGCGCGGCCGAGGCGCGCGGGCTGCGGATCGGCCGCGACCTGTCGGTCATCGCCTATGACGGCATTCCCGAGGCCGCGACCGCGACCCCGCCACTGACCACCTTTGCCGTTGATACCCGCGCCGCCGGGGCCCGCCTGGCCAAGCTGCTTTTCGCGCGCATTCGCGGCGCCGACCTGAACCATCTGCGCGAGGTCGTTCCCGCGCATCTGATCGCGCGCGGCTCGGACGGGCCGCCACCCAATACCGAACCGGGACCGGCAAGAAACACCGGCCCCACACCACCAACACAAAAGGGAGAGACTTGATGACAATGATGACCACAGGCACACGGGCGCTGCTGCTGGCAGCGGCATCGACGCTGGCGCTGAGCGCCGGGGCGGGGGCCGAAACGATCCGCTTCTGGACCACCGAGGAACAGCCCGAGCGGCTGGCGGTGCAGGAGGCGATGGCCGCCGATTTCACCGAGGAGACCGGTATCGAGGTCGAGGTGATCCCGGTCACCGAAAGCGATCTGGGCACCCGCGCTACCGCAGCCTTTGCCGCGGGCGACCTGCCGGACGTGATCTATCACACGCTGCAATACGCGCTGCCCTGGGCCGAGGCCGGTATCCTGGACACCGATGCCGCGACCGACGTGATCGAGAACCTGGGCGCGGAAACCTTCGCCTCGGGCGCGCTGGAAATGGCGAGCTTTGCGGGTGGCTATGCCTCGGTTCCGGTCGATGGCTGGACCCAGATGCTCGTCTATCGCGCCGACCTCTTCGCCGAGGCCGGGCTGGAGCCGCCGAACAGCTACGAGAACGTGCTGGCCGCGATCGAAGCGCTGCACAACCCGCCCGAGATGTACGGCTTCGTCGCCGCCACCAAGGTCGATGAGAACTTCATGAGCCAGGTGCTGGAGCATGTCTTCCTGGCCAATGGCGTCAGCCCCGTCGGTCCGGACGGCCTGCAAGAGCTGGATGTCGAGGCCACCACCGAGGTGCTGGAGTTTTACCGCGCCATCACCGAGGCCAGCCCCGAGGGTGAGCTCTACTGGCAGCAGAGCCGCGAGCTCTACTTTGCCGGACGTGCCGCGATGATCATCTGGTCGCCCTTCATCCTGGACGAGCTGGCCGGCCTTCGCGACAGCGCCCCGCCCACCATCAACGATGATCCCACCACCCGCGACCTGGCCGCGGCCACCGGTATCGTGACCACTTTCTCGGGCCCGTCGAACCCGGACGGGGCGGCCTGGGGCGACATGCGCTATTTCGGGATCACGGCGGATGCCGATACCGATGCCGCCATGCAGTTCGTCGAATACTCGATGAACGAGGGCTACACCGCGACGCTGTCGATCGCGCCCGAGGGCAAGTTCCCGGTCCGTCGCGGCACCGCCGAGGATCCCGACATGTTCACCGAAGCCTGGGCGGGCCTCGATGTCGGTGTCGACCGCCGCGCGCCCCTGAGCGACCTCTATGCCCAGGAGATGATCGACGAGATCGTCGGCGGCCTGGACGTGGCACAGCGTTGGGGCGTCGAGGACGGGCAGCTGGCGCTGGCCAGCCGCATCATCAACAGCCAGATCATCAACCGTCTGGTGCGCGAATACATGGACGGCGTCCGCGACGCCGAGGCCACGGTCGCGCTGATGAACGAGGAACTGGCCAGCATCGAGTAGGCCAAGGCGTTTCAGGTTCTGACGAAAACTGCGGATCGGTTTTCGCGTTCGGCCCTGAAAGGGGCGAGGCAGAGAAAACCGATTCAGCCCGAACCTGAAACGATCCAGGCCATGATCTCGCGGTCCCGGCCCCTTGTTGCGGGCCGGGACCGCACCCCGCCATCCTCTTTCGTAGGAGACTTCGCCGATGACTGCTGCCACCCCTCCCAAGGGCAGGGGCCCGCTTGCGCGCCGCGAGGCGCGACTGGCCTGGGGCCTGCTGCTGCCGACACTGACCGCCGTGATGCTGGTCGTGATCCTGCCGCTGCTGGCGATCTTCTGGATCAGCGTCAAGCCAGTCGAACTGTCCGACCTGCGCGCGCCCGCCCCGGTCGCCAACGAACAGATGCGCGGCCGTCCCGCAGAGGCGGGCGACGAGGCAAGCTGGCGCTTCCGGCTGCGCAATTCCTCGCCCGAGGCGCTGATCACCGGCGTGACGCTGCGCGATGTGGTGCCCGACGGCTTCGAGATCGCCGAGCTGGACCCGCGCTGCACCATCGAGGGCGAAATCCTCGCCTGTGACCTTGGCGATTTCGAGGGCGGCGCGCGCGAGACCATCGAGATCCCCGGCATCGTGACCCAGGCCTATTTCGACAACGATGTCGATGTGGACGCGACCGAGCCCGCCCTGACTGGCGACGCCGACTTCGTGCTGACCAATTTCGAGTTCACCTGGGAAAACTTCGCCCTGCTGTTCGACAGCCGCGATTTCTGGACCGTGATCGGCGCGACCCTGTTCTACACCGTTTTCGGCACCATCGGCGCGCTGGTGGTGGGCCTGTTCGCGGCGCTGCTCTTGAACCGCGAGTTTCGCGGCCAGGGCCTGATGCGCGGCTTCTACCTCTTTCCCTATGTCGCTCCGGTGATCGCGGTGGCGTTTTCCTGGGTGATCCTGTTCGACCCGTTCTCGGGCTCTGTCAATGCGCTCCTGGTCCAGATGGGCGTCAGCGACAGCGCGATCAATTTCTTCGGCGAGCGGCCCCTGGCGCTGATCATGGTGACGGTGTTCGAGATCTGGCGCTATTTCCCGCTGAGCTTCCTGTTCATCCTGGCGCGGATGCAGTCGATCGACACCGACATGTACGAGGCCGCCGACATGGATGGGGCCTCGCCGTTCCAGAAGTTCCGCTATCTCAGCCTGCCGCAGCTGATGGGGATCCTGTCGGTCCTGTTCCTGCTGCGCTTCATCTGGACCTTCAACAAGTTCGACGACATCTTCCTGCTGACCGGCGGCAATGCGGGGACGCGGACGTTGACGGTCAATGTCTACGAGCAGGCTTTCGCGCTGTCCAATATCGGCGCGGGCGCGGCGGTGGCCGTGGTCATCATGCTGGCGCTTCTGTGTTTCTCCTGGCTGTTCTTCCGCTTCATGTCACAGGAGGAGGGGCTATGAGGATCCCATGTTTCGTCGCCTTCGGCGCCGACCCGTGCGAGGGGCCAGCCCCTCGCGCTCCCCGAGGTATTTTCAGCAAAATGAAGGAGGATCGGTGATGGCTGGCTTGCGTCAGGGACGGGTGATCGGCCCGCAGATCGCGGTTCTCTGGGCCTATGTGATCGCGCTCAGCGTGTCGGTGCTGCTGTCGTTCACCACCGGGGCCGCGTTCCGGCCCGGCGTGATCGGCGCGCTTCTGATCGGCGTTGCGGTGGGGCTGGCCGCGGTGCAGGGGCTGCGCGGATGGGCCCTGGCGGGGCTGGCGGTGGCGCTGGCCATCGCGCTTGGCTTCACGCCTGTCGGCGTGATCCGCTTCGGCGACGGGACCGGCGCGGGGCTGAAACTGCTGGCGGGGGGGCTCTTTGGCCTCTCCCTGGGGCTGCCGCTGTCATGGATGATGGCGGGCTGTCCGGCGGGGGCGCTGACCCGGCACGAATTCGAGGAGGCCGAGATCCGGTTCCTCACCGGGTTCGGCTATATCTTCTTCACCGCCATCGTCGCGATCCCGTTCTACGTGATGGTGATGACCAGCCTGAAAAGCCAGGGCGAGCTGATCGCCAACCCGCTGGATTTCACCATCGACCTGAGCCAGGGCTGGGGCCTCTTCCGCTCCTATGTGGAGCTGTTCCGCGACTTCAACTTCGGCAGCTACCTATGGACCAGCTTCTATGTCTCGGTCCTGACCGTGCTGATCACGCTGGCCTTTTCGATCCCCGGCGCCTACGCCATCGCGCGGCTCAAGTTTCGCGGCCAGAAGCCGATGAGCCGGTCGATCCTGCTGATCTACATGGTGCCGATGATCGTTCTGGCGCTGCCGATCTATATCGCCTTCTCCATGCTGGGGCTGCGGAACTCGATCCTGGGCATCGTGATGATCTACCCGGTCACCACCATTCCGGTCTCGCTCTACATGTTGCAGGGCTATTTCCGGGGCCTGCCCGCCGAGATCGAGGAGGCGGGGCTGATGGACGGGCTGAGCCGGCTGAAGGTGATCTGGAAGATCACCCTGCCGCTGAGCCTGCCGGCGCTGGCCTCGGTCAGCCTCTATGTCTTCATGATCGCCTGGAACGAGTTCCTGCTGGCCTTCATGCTGCTCGACGATCCGTCGCGTTTCACGCTGACGCGGGGGGTCGCGATGCTGAACTCATCGGAAGTGCCGCGCCAGCACCTGATGGCGGGCGCCGTCATCGCCACGGTGCCGGTGATGGCGCTGTTCCTCGGACTCGAAAAATTCATGACCCGCGGCCTGACCGCCGGGTCGGTCAAAGGATGACGCAAATGCAGACCCTGACGGATACCCGCGTCGACGCCCTCGATTCCGAGGCCCGCCGCATTCTTCGCCTGAACGACCGGGGCGGCTATACCGTGCCGACCGACGGGCTTTACCCCTACCAGTGGAACTGGGACAGCGCCTTTGCCGCGCTCGGCTTTGCCGCGTTCGATGTCGATCGGGCCTGGACCGAGCTGGAGACGCTGATGGCGGGCCAGTGGCAGAACGGCATGCTGCCGCATATCCAGTTCCACCAGGAGGATGCGGGCTATTTCCCCGGCCCCGGGGTCTGGGGCACCGAGGGCGCGCCGGGCAAGGGGGCGGGGCGGGTCGCCTCGTCGGGGATCACGCAACCGCCGGTGGCCGCGAGCTTTGCGCTGCGCACCTACGCCAAGGACGGCGCGACGGGGCAGGACCGGTTGCGGGCGCTGTTCCCGAGGCTGATGAAGCTGCACCGCTGGTTCATGGAGAGCCGCGCCGAAAGCGGGGCCATCGCCATCGTCCACCCCTGGGAATCGGGGCGCGATAATGCCCCCGACTGGGACAGCGCCATGGCCGCCTTCGAGCCCGAGGGGGTCGAGCCCTACACGCGGCGCGATACCGGTCATGTCGATCCCAGGATGCGCCCGACCAAGGCCGATTACGACCGCTATATCTGGCTGGTCCAGTTCGGCCGCGACACCGATTGGGACGACGCCGCCTTTGCCGAACGCAGCCCCTTCCGCGTGGCAGACCCGACCATGACCTTTACCCTGATGCGGGCCAGCCGCGACCTGGTCGGGATCGCCCGCATCCTGGACGAACCCACGGAGGAGATCGAGGGCTGGATCACCCGGCTGGAGGCCGGGGCCGAGACGCTGTGGAACGAGAAGACCGGCTGTTACGACAGCCGCAACCTGCGCACCGGAGAGCTGAGCGGCTGCGTCTCGAACGCGTCCTTTCTGGGCTGGTGGGGCGGCCTGCGGCAGGGCCAACCTACCGAGACGCTGCACCGGGTGCTGGCCGATGCCCGCTACGCGGTGCCCAGTTTCGACCCGGCGGACCCCAGGTTCGACAGCCTGCGCTACTGGCGTGGCCCGGTCTGGGGGGTGATGAACATGATGGTCTCGACGGGCCTGCACGAGGCCGGACTGACCGACGAGGCCGAGCGCATCCGGCGCGACACCGTGGCATTGATCGACCAGAACGGCTTTGCCGAATATTTCGACCCGCAGGACGGCACACCCGCCGGTGGCGGAACCTTCACCTGGACGGCCGCCATCTGGCTTGGATGGGCCTCCCCCACGGCACAGGAGCGTTGAGACATGGGCGCGATCACACTGAACGCAATCGAGAAATGGTTTGGCGACGTGCAGGTCATCAAGGGCGTCGACCTTGAGATCGAGAAGGGGGAGTTCATCATCTTCGTCGGCCCGTCGGGCTGTGGCAAGTCCACCCTTTTGCGGATGATCGCGGGGCTGGAGGAAATCAGCCGCGGCAGCCTGGTCATCGACACCCGCGAGGTCACCGCCGAACCGCCCGCCAAGCGCGGCCTGGCGATGGTGTTCCAGTCCTACGCGCTCTACCCGCATATGTCAGTGCGGGACAATATGGGCTTTTCGCTGCTGACGGCGGGCGCACCCAAACCCGAGATCAGGGAAAAGGTCGATGCGGCGGCGCAGGCGCTGCGGCTAGAGGAGTATCTGGATCGTCGCCCCAAGGACCTGTCCGGCGGGCAACGCCAGCGGGTCGCGATCGGGCGGTCGATCGTGCGCGACCCCACCGCGTTCCTGTTCGACGAGCCGCTGTCGAACCTCGATGCCGCCCTGCGCGTCGAGATGCGCCACGAGATCGCCAAGCTGCACGAGCAACTGACCGCGACGATGATCTATGTCACCCATGACCAGGTCGAGGCGATGACGCTGGCCGACCGCATCGTGGTGCTGAACGCAGGCCGGATCGAGCAGGTCGGCACACCAAGGCAGCTCTACGAACATCCCGCCAACCTCTTCGTGGCGCAATTTATCGGCAGCCCCAAGATGAACGTGTTGCCCTGCACCGTGTCGGACGGCCAATTCAGCCTTCAGGGCGGGCGCGGCGGGGCGGCACCGGGCGCGGACGGCGCGGTGCATCTGGGGATCCGGCCCGAGGTGATCAGCATTGTCGAACCGGGCGACGGGCAGCTTGACGGGCGTATCGACCTGGTCGAGTACCTGGGCGCGGATACCTACCTGATCGTCGATTGCGGCGCGGTGGGATCGCTGATCGTGCGCGCCAGCGGCGAGAGCGAGGCCAGGGTCGGCGACCGATTGGGGCTGGAATTCGCGCCTGACAAGCTGCATTTCTTCGACACTGACGGGGTGGCGCTGGCCTGAACCCGGTGCAAACAGGGGATTGATATGAAACGCTCGCACGTCAACCGTATCCTGACCGAGGCGGAGGGGATGATCCGAAGCCACGGCTTTGCCCTGCCGCCTTTCGCAGCCTGGACGCCGGAGGAGATGATCGCCAACAAGACCGCCGCGCGCGCCCTGATCGAGGCGCGCTGCGGATGGGACGTGACCGATTACGGCGGCGGCGATTTCGACGCTTTGGGCCTGGCCCTCTTCACCCTGCGCAATGGCCGACTGGCCGACCTGCAACGCGGCGGCGGCATGTGTTACGCGGAAAAGCTGCTGATCTCGAAACAGGACCAGGTCGCGCCGATGCACACGCATGTGATCAAGGCCGAGGACATCATCAACCGCGGCGGCGCGACCCTGATCGTGGAGCTTTACGGGTCCGACGATGACGGAAACTATGCCGAGGATCGCGGCGGCACCGTGCTGCGCGACGGCATCGCCTATGACTTCGCCCCCGGCGAACGACTTGCCTTCGCGCCGGGCGAAAGCGTCACCCTCATGCCGGGCGACTGGCACGCCTTCTGGGGCGAGGGCGGCGACGTGCTGATCGGAGAGGTCTCGACCGTCAATGACGACGAGACCGACAATATCTTTCGCGATCCGGTGGGCCGGTTTTCCACCATCGAGGAGGATGAGGCCCCCATCCACCTGCTGGTCAGCGATTACGCGACATGGCTGACAGCATGATGAATGACGCCGGGGCGGTGGGTCTGACGGCAACCGGAACCCGCAGAACGGGAACGCCGTGATGACCGACCCGGCCCTGGACCCGCGCGCGTTCCTGACCGGGCTGTTCCGCTCTGCCGTGGATGCCGCAGACCCGATGCAGGTCGTCGCCGCGCAGTTGCCGCCGCGCCCGTCGGGTCGCCTTCTGGTGATCGGGGCGGGCAAGGCCAGCGCGCGCATGGCCGAGGCGGTCGAGGCTGAATACGGACCCTGCGAGGGCCTCGTCCTGGTGCGCTACGGCTATGCGCGGCCCTGCGAGGGGATCGAGATCGTCGAGGCCGCGCATCCGGTGCCGGACGCTGCGGGGGAGGCCGCGACCGCGCGGCTGCTGGATCTGGTGAGGGGGCTCACGGCAGATGACCTGGTGATTGCGCTGATTTCCGGCGGCGGCTCATCGCTGCTCTGCGCGCCGGTCGAGGGGCTGACGCTGGCCGACAAGCAGGATCTCAACACCGCGCTGCTGGCCTCGGGCGCGCCCATCTCGGCGATGAACCGGCTGCGAAAGGCCGCCTCCCGCGTCAAGGGCGGGCGTCTCGCGGCGGCCTGTGCCCCGGCGCGGGTGCTGAGCCTCATCATTTCCGACGTTCCGGGCGACGCGCCCTCCGAGATCGCGTCCGGCCCCACGGTCGGCGACCCGGATGCGGACGGGCCGGGTGTGGCCGAGATACTCGGCCGTCACCGCATCGACGTGCCGACCCATCTGCGGCGCGCGCTGCTGGAGGGTGCCGCACCGCTCAAAGCCTCGGATCCCCGGCTTGCCCATGCCGATGCACAGGTGATCGCGGCCCCGCGCCAGTCTCTGGACGCGGCCGCGGGCCTGGCCCGCGCCGCCGGAGTCACAGTGCGCCAGCTAGGCGACGCGCTTGAGGGGGAAGCCCGCGATCTGGCCACGGCACAGGCCGCCGAGGCAATCGACATCGCCGCCGCTCTGGCGCCCGGGGATGCGCCCGTGCTGCTCCTCTCGGGGGGGGAATGCACCGTGACGCGGCGCGGCGACGGGGTCGGCGGGCCCAATGCCGAGTTCGCGCTGGCGGCCATTATCGCGCTGGCTGGCCACCCGCGCATTCACCTGATCGCTTGCGATACCGACGGCGTTGACGGCGCGGCCGAGGTCGCGGGGGCCTATGCGGGCCCCGAGACGCTCACCCACGCTGCTGCGGTTGGATGCGACCCGGGCCTTGCGCTCGATACCAACGATGCCCACGCGTTTTTTGCAGCGACCGGCGGTCAGATCGTCACCGGCCCGACGCTGACCAATGTCAACGATTTCCGCGCCGTGCTGATCCTGCCGCCCGAAATGGCGACAGGGGCCGGGTGATCAGCGAACGCCGCATGCGCGATGGCCCGCCCGCCCGTTCAAGTCGCCCCTAGCTGGCGGCAGTGACGCCGTTCGACGCAGGATAGAGCCACGCGGTTGAACCGATCTCGACCTCTTCATAGAGGTCGATGATATGCGCCATCACCATCCGCACGCAGCCGGAACTGGCGCGGCTGCCGATGGACCAGGGCTGCGGCGTGCCGTGAATGCGCAGATAGGTGTCGCGGTTGCCGACATAGAGATAGAGCGCGCGCGAGCCCAACGGGTTGGTCGGGCCACCGGGAACGCCATCGGCATATTGCTCATACTCTTCCGGGTTGCGGCGGATCATGTTGGCGGTCGGCGTCCAGGAGGGCCAGCGCGCCTTGCGCGCGATGGTGTAGGTGCCGGGCTCATAGAGGTCACCGCGCCCGATGGCGACGCCATAGCGCATCGCGGTGCCGCCCTCGCGGATATGGTAGAGGTAGCGCGCCACTGCATCGACATGAATATCGCCCGGTGTCAGACCCGGATTGGCCTCGACCAGCCGGGGCAGGAACCGCTCGTGAATGCCCCAGGGGTTCGACGTCGCAGGGTCATAGCCAAGGGGCGTCACCTGTGCGTCCCAGGCATCCCAATTGGACGGCTGAGCAAAGGCGGGCATGGCGATGGGTGCCGAAAACATCGCGGCACTGGTCATGATGAAATGGCGTCTCTTAAGCATTAGTGATTCTCCAGTCACATCGGAAATGGCGGCGTTCAGGATAGCACATACATGGGCAACGGCACGACCGCCCGAAAGGTTGGGTCACAAAGCCGTGTGAATCCGCCTATGCGGCAGGATGTCGCCCGCCGCTGGCGCGCGTGATTTCGTCCGCCGCAGCCCTGACCACCTTGCCGATAGCGCCGGTTCTGTCGCCGGTGAAGCGGTCCGAGGGCCCCGAGACCGAGACGCCCGCGCAGGGCTGCCCGGACTGGTCGTAGATCGCGGCCCCGATACAGGACATGCCGTCATAGCGTTCGGCGTGATCATAGGACCAGCCGCGCACGCGGGTCTGGCCAAGGTCGGCTTCCAGCGCGGCGCGGTCGGACAGCGTGTGATCGGTATGACGTGGCAGGTCTTCATCGCGGAAGAACCGTTGCAGCCGATCCTCGGGCCAGGCCGCCAGGATCGCCTTGCCGGTGCCCGAGGCGTGCATCTTGGCGCGGCTACCGGGCGGAAAGAAGGCGCGGATCGGGTTTTCCGTCTCGACCTGGCCGACAAAGACCACATGCGCGCCGTCCGGCACAGCCAGGTTCGCGGTCTCGCCGGTCTCGCGCATCAGGCGGCGCAGCACGGGCTGGCCGACCTCGATCACGCTGTTGCGTTTCAGGTAGGTCGCCCCGGCGCGATAGGCCCCGATGCCGATCATCCATTCCTGCCGTTCCTCGTCGAACCCGACGTAGCCGTGTTTCTGCAAGGTGGTCAGGATGCGGTGCGTGGTGGCGGTGGGAATATCCAGCGCCTGCGCCAGGTCGGTCAGGGACGAACGGTCGGTGCCCGCCACCGCCGTCAGCACGCTCAAGGCGCGGTCAAGCGCCTGCATGGTGCCCGCCGAGCTTTCCTTGAACTGCGATTTGGGGCGCCCGCGCGGGCGGCGCTGATTCTGCATGGTGGCGGCCTCCTGATCCGGCTTCGTAGTTTTTCCCTGACAAAATGAGAAATGGAAAAATATTCAAAACCAATGTCTTGCTATTTTCCTGCCATAAATGAAAAAACATTTCAAGAAAATTGCACGGGCCCGCCGGATCGCCGATATTGGCCCCAATCAGGAGGAAACCCCCATGCCCAACCAGAACCCGCTCTTCATTCCCGGTCCGACCAATATCCCCGATCGCCTGCGCCACGCCATGAACGTGCAGACCCAGGACCACCGCGCGCCGGATTTCGTCAAGACCTTCGCGCCGGTGCTGGAGAAGACCAAGACCGTCTTCGCCACCCGTGATGGCCAGATCATCACCTTCCCCGCCTCGGGCACCGGCGGCTGGGAGGCCTGCATCACCAACACGCTGTCGCCCGGCGACACCGTGCTGGTCGCGCGCTATGGGATGTTCAGCCACCGCTGGATCGACATGTGCCAGCGGCATGGGCTGGACGTGCAGATCATCGAATGTCCCTGGGGCTCGGGCGCGCCCGCCGACAAGTTCGAAGAGGCGCTGAAGGCCGATACGGACCACAAGATCAAGGCCGTCCTCGTCACCCATAACGAGACCGCGACCGGCGTGAAATCCGACATTGCCGCTGTGCGCGGCGCGATGGATGCCGCCGGCCACCCCGCGATGCTCTTCGTCGATTGCGTCTCGTCGCTTGGCTCGATGGAGTTCCAGTTCGATAATTGGGGCGTCGATATCGCTGTTTCCGGCAGCCAGAAGGGCTTCATGCTGGCCACCGGCATGGCGATCCTCTGCGTCAGCCCCAAGGCGCTGGCCGCGATCGAGACCGCGACCCTGCCGCGCACTTTCTTCGACTTCCGCGACATGATGAAGGCCAATGCCTCGGGCGGCTTCCCCTACACGCCGCCGCTGAACCTGATCTATGGCATGGCCGAGGCGCTGAAGATGCTGGAGGAGGAAGGGCTGGAGAACGTTTATGCCCGCCACCACCGCCTGGCCGAGGGCGTCCGCAAGGCCGTCGCTGCCTGGGGCCTGAGGCTGGTCGCGCAATCGCCGGACCTCTATTCCGATAGCGTCAGCGCCATCTATGTTCCGGAAGGTTTTGACAGCAACAAGCTGGTCGCGCGCGCCTTCGACGCCTATGGTGTGTCCTTCGGCATCGGGCTGGGCGAGATGAACGGCAAGGCGTTCCGCATCGGCCACCTTGGCAGCCTGACCGATGTCATGGTCCTGTCGGGCCTGGCCACCATTGAAATGGCCATGGCCGATCTGGACTATCCGATCGCCCTGGGCTCGGGCGTCGCGGCGGCGCAGGAATATTTCCGCACCACCCGCGCCGACACCCTGAAAGCGGCAGCATAAGGATCTACCTGGATGTATATCCCCACCTATGAGGACATGCTGGAGGCGCATGAGCGCATCAAGCCGCATATCCGGCAGACGCCGGTGCGCGAGTCCGACTATCTGAACCAGCTGACCGGCGCCAAGCTGTTCTTCAAATGCGAGAACTTCCAGGAGCCGGGGGCCTTCAAGGTTCGCGGCGCCTCGAACGCGGTGTTCGGGCTGGATGAGGAGCAGGCCAAACTGGGCGTCGCGACCCATTCCAGCGGCAACCATGCCTCGTGCCTGTCCTATGCCGCGATGAAGCGGGGCATCCCCTGCAATGTCGTCATGCCGAAGACCGCGCCGCAGGCCAAGAAGGACACCGTCGCGCGTTACGGCGGCAAGATTACCGAATGCGAGCCCTCGACCACCAGCCGAGAGGAGACATTCGCCAAGGTGCAGGCCGAAACGGGGGGCGATTTCGTCCACCCCTATAACGATCCGCGCGTCATCGCGGGCCAGGGGACATGTGCCAGGGAACTGGTCGAACAGACCGGCGGCCTCGATATGGTCGTGGCCCCCATCGGCGGCGGCGGCATGATCTCGGGCACCTGCCTGACGCTTGCCACGCTGGCCCCCGAAACGCAGGTCATCGCGGCGGAACCCGAACAGGCCGACGACGCCTATCGCAGCTTCAAGGCGGGGCATATCATCGCCGATGACGCGCCCAAGACGGTGGCCGACGGCCTGCTGGTGCCGCTCAAGGATCTGACCTGGCATTTCGTGTCAAACCATGTGACCGAGATCTATACCGCCTCGGATGCCGAGATCATCGACGCCATGAAACTGATCTGGAAACATGTCCGCGTGGTGGCCGAGGCCAGCAGCGCCGTGCCGCTGGCGATCATCCTCAAGAACAAGGATGCCTTTGCCGGCAAACGTGTGGGCGTGATCCTGACCGGCGGCAATGTGGATCTGGACAAACTGCCGTGGATGGCGGGCTGACCCCCGCCTGACAAGAATTTGCGAAGGGCGGGCTCCCCCCGCCGCCCCTGAAAGGAGCACCAAGATGAACAAGCAAGCAAACCTCGACGATTTCGAAGTCGGCTACGACATCCCTGCCCATATCGGCATGGATGAGGCCGACATCCAGACGCCTGCCCTGATCCTCGACCTCGACGCGCTGGAGCGGAACATCAAGAAGATGGGCGACTATGCCAAGGCACACGGCATGCGTCACCGCGCGCATGGCAAGATGCACAAATCCGTCGATGTGCTGAAACTGCAAATGGACCTGGGCGGGGCCATCGGCGTCTGCTGCCAGAAGGTCAGCGAGGCCGAGGTTTTCGCCCGCGCGGGCATCCAGGAAATCCTTGTCTCCAACCAGGTCCGCGACCCTGCCAAGATCGACCGCCTGGCGCAATTGCCCAGGATCAGCGGCGGCGAGATCATCGTCTGCGTCGATGACGTGGCCAATGTCTCCGACCTGTCGCAGGCGGCGGGCAAGCACGGCACCAACCTCGGCGTCTTTATCGAGATCGACTGCGGCGCGGGCCGTTGTGGCGTGACCACCACCGAGGCAGTCGTGGAAATCGCCAAGGCCGTGCAAGGCGCCGAGAACCTGACCTATCGCGGCATCCAGGCCTATCAGGGCGCGATGCAGCACATGGACAGTTTCGAGGATCGCCAGGCCAAGCTGGACGCCGCCATCGCGCAGGTGAAAGACGCGGTGGACGCGCTGAAAGCCGAAGGGATCGAGACCGACCTGGTGTCTGGCGGCGGCACCGGCTCCTACTATTTCGAGAGCAATTCGGGCGTTTATAACGAGCTTCAGTGCGGCTCCTACGCCTTCATGGATGCCGATTACGGCCGTATCCTGGACGCCGATGGAAACCGCATCGACGCGGGCGAATGGGAAAACGCCTTCTTCATCCTGACCAGCGTGATGAGCCACGCGAAGGCCGACAAGGCCATCGTCGATGCGGGCCTCAAGGCGCAATCCGTCGATAGCGGCCTGCCGGTGATCTACGGGCGTGACGACGTGGAATACGTCAAATGCTCGGATGAACACGGCGTCGTCGCTGACTCCAAGGGCGTGCTCAAGGTCAATGACAAGCTCAAGCTGATCCCCGGCCATTGCGACCCCACCGCCAATGTCCATGACTGGTATGTCGGTGTGCGGAACGGCAAGGTGGAAACACTCTGGCCCGTCTCGGCACGCGGCAAGGCCTATTGATCATTGGCGGCGCGCGGGAAATTGCGCGCGCCACACACGACATCGGGTGCGTGCCTCGCGCGCACCCTTTTTCATGAAGGATTGCAGACATGATCATCGTTCCCGAACGTGAAATCCCCGCCCTGCTGACGCGCGAAGCCTCCTACAAGGCGGTGTCGGATGTCTTCGCCGCCATGGCCTCGGGCGATGCCTACAACTTCCCCGTGGTGCGCGAGGCCATCGGCCATGAGGATGCGCTCTACGGCTTCAAGGGCGGTTTCGACCGCGTGGGCAGCACGCTTGGCCTCAAGGCGGGCGGCTACTGGCCGGGCAACCTGGAGAAACACGGCGTCATCAACCACCAGTCCACCGTGTTCCTGTTCGACCCCGATACCGGCATGGTCCGCGCCATGGTCGGCGGCAATTTCTCGACCGCGCTGCGCACCGCCGCCGCCTCCTCGGTCTCGATCAACCACCTGGCGCGCAAGGACGCGAAGGTCATGGGCATGGTCGGCGCGGGTCATCAGGCGAAGTTCCAGTTGCGCGCGGCGCTGGAGCAGCGCGGTTTCGAAAAGGTGATCGGCTGGAACTACCACCCCGAGATGCTGTCGAACCTGGAGGAGGTCGCGTCCGAGGCGGGGTTGCCTTTCGAGGCGGTGGAGCTTGAGGGGTTGCAGGAGGCCGACGTGATCATCTCGATCACCTCCAGCTTCGATCCGATCCTGTTGGAAAATCACGTCAGCCCCGGCACGCATATCGCCTGCATGGGCACCGATACGAAGGGCAAGCAGGAGGCCAGCGCCGAGCTGGTCGCCAAGGCGACGCTCTTCACCGACGAGGTGGCGCAATCCGTCTCCATCGGCGAATGCCAGCACGCGATTGCCAAGGGGCTGATCAAGGAGGGCGACATTTCCCAGATCGGCGCGGTGATCAACGGCGCCCATCCGGGGCGGTCCTCGGACGACGAGATCACCCTATTCGACGGCACCGGCGTCGGCCTTCAGGATCTCGCGGTCTCCGCCGCGCTGGTCGATCTGGCCATCGAGAAGGGCGTCGCCATCGAGGTCGATCTCTGAACATCTCCGGCAGGTCGGTCCCGCAGTCCGGCCTGTCGGTTTTCCCAAGCGGATCGCGCGCGAATCCGCTATCCCGGCGCTGACACCTCTCCGGGAAAGCGCAGGCCCATGTTCCTTTCGATCTTCGACATCTTCAAAATCGGCATCGGCCCGTCCTCGTCGCACACGATGGGGCCGATGACGGCGGCGGCGTCCTTTCTGGACGCGCTGCGCACCGGCCTGCGTGAACCCGGCGCGGGCGAGGTGGCGCATGTCACCTGTTCGCTGCACGGCTCGCTCTCCTTCACCGGCAAGGGCCACGCCACCGACCGCGCGGTGATGCTTGGGCTTTGCGGGTTCGAGCCCGCCACCATCGACCCCGACCGCGCGGAACAGGCCGAGGCCGCCCTGCACCGCGACAAGGTGATCCACCCGGACGGCCTGCCGCCCCTCAAATTCGACCCCGCCGCCGATCTGATCTTCGATTACGGCCCGCCCCTGCCCGGTCACGCCAATGGCATGGTGCTGCGCGGTTTCGACGCCGCCGGACGCCTGTTCATGGAGGAGACCTATTATTCCGTCGGCGGCGGCTTCGTGATGACGGCGGCAGAGCTGGATGCGCAGAAGAACGGCGGCCCGAAGGAATTTCACGCCGAGAAGGAGGCGCAGGGCTATCCCTATCCCTTCGGCTCCGCGAACGAGATGCTGGCCATGGGCCGCGCCTCGGGCAAGAGTGTCGCGCAGATGAAATGGGCCAATGAGGAGGCCAACGCGCCGCGCGCTGAAATCAAGGCGCGGATGGATGCGATCTGGCAGACGATGGATGACTGCATCGACCGAGGCTTGCGGATGGAGGGCACTCTGCCCGGCGGGTTGTCAGTCAAGCGCCGCGCCAAGGCGATCCACCGGCAATTGCTGAACGAACGCGGGACCAACCAGGCGCAGCCGCACACGATCAACGACTGGATGAGCGTCTACGCCATGGCCGTGAACGAGGAGAACGCGGCCGGCGGCAAGGTCGTGACCTCGCCCACCAACGGGGCCGCGGGCGTGGTGCCTGCCGTGCTGCGCTACTACCGCGACCACTGCATCGGCGCGACCGAGGAGGGACGGCGCAATTTTCTGATGACGGCGGCGGCAATCGGTGGGCTGATCAAGCACAATGCCTCGATCTCTGGCGCTGAAGTGGGCTGCCAGGGCGAGGTCGGATCGGCCAGCGCGATGGCGGCGGCCGGGCTCTGCGCCGCACTTGGCGGCACCAATGAACAGGTGGAAAACGCCGCCGAAATAGCGCTGGAACATCACCTCGGCATGACCTGCGACCCGGCGGCGGGGCTGGTGCAGGTGCCGTGTATCGAACGCAACGGGCTTGGCGCGATCAAGGCGGTCAGCGCCGCGTCGCTCGCGCTGCGCGGGGACGGCACCCATTTCATGCCGCTCGACAATTGCGTCGAGGCGATGCGCCAGACCGGCCTGGACATGAGCGACAATTACAAGGAAACCAGCCGGGGTGGGCTGGCGGTCAACCTGCCGAATTGTTGAGGGGTGCGGCCCATCGACGGGCCGCAAATGCGCCCGGTCGACCGGGCGCGCACGCTTCACTCCGACTGCGCCTCCACCTCGTCCAGGTAGCGCGTGATCAGCTCTTTCGCCTTCTCGTCGGTGACATTATGCTCACTGATCCGGTTGCGCTTGAGCATGTGCCGCAGCTTGCCGGTCTTGCCCGCAGACACGGCCCAGTCGATCCCCTCGATCAATTGCCCCGAGGCCGATTTCGCGCGCAGCCATTGCCCCAGATAGGCGGTGTCCGTGGGCGCCTTTTCGCACCAGACCCTCTCGAAGGTCATCATGATGAACTCCTGCACCGCCGGTTGCAGATGCCGCCGGTCGGGCTTGAAGGGATAGGTGAAGACATCCGTGACGATCTCGTAGGAGGGCCAGTAGAACAGATACCCCTCATCCTTGAACTCGCGCATCACCTCGTCGATGGCGACCCGCAGCACCGCCTTCGAGACGGAATTGGCGCTGATGCAGCTTTCCTCGCGGAAGGTCGTGACCAGCGGGATCGGCGACAGGGTCAGGATGATCCTGGCATCCGGGCGATGCTTGCGGATCAGCCGGTAGATCTCGCGCAGGTTGTCGCGGTTTTCCTCGACGGTCGAGACCCGGAACTTGTGCCGCTCGGGGTCGTATTTGCCCTTGGGCAGGGTGCGCCAGAAGACGCCGCCGGTCGGCTCGTCATACCAGATTTCCGAAAGGCCCAAAGTCAGGATGAAGACATCCGTGTCGTTGAACAGGCGCAGCGTCTCCTGCCGCACGTCCTCGTCATAGCCGAACTCCTCGGCCTTGTAGCCATGCCAGAGCGGCGCGTCGAAGCTCTTGCCCTCGAAGGCCCATTCGAATTGCTGAAGGATGACGAAGCTGTTGACCATGCCTTCGCCGCAACTGACGACATAGGCGTTGGATTCCTTGTTGCGGGTCAGCACGTTGTAGTGGCGCGAGGCCAGCCAGTCCGAGATATAGGCCGCAAAGCACGAACCGAAGGCCGTGACCTTGGTGGTCTCGTTGATCGACGGCGCGTCCGGCGTCCAGCCTTTCAGCACGTAGTCCAGAACCGCCGTTTCCGGCATCATCTGCATCGCCTTGGGGGGCCTGCTGCCGGTGCCGCCGCGAAACCATGTGCGATGGGTTTTGCCCTTGCGGGAGGATTCGATCCCCTCCACCCGGTCAGCCGCCTTCGTAATGGACACCTCGTCCAGGATCTTGTTCATCTGCCTGCCTCTCTCGGTCCGAATTTTCTTCGGTTATCCCGGCAGTTTAGCAGGAAATGCGGAAAAATGAATCCCCGAATCTCAGGGCGCGTCGCGCATCGTCTGGCCGGGGTCGAAGCCGGAATCCAGCGTGATGATCTCGTCACAGGGCTCACCCGCGACGCGCGCGGCGACGATGCGGGCGGCGGCCTCGCCGATCTCGCGGCGGCGCGTGTCCATGGTGGCCAGCTGCATCGGCAGCCCGTCGAGGATTTCCACCGCGTTGAAGCCCGCCAGCCCCATCTTGCCGGGAATATCGAGGCCCTGTTCAATACAGTAGAGCAACCCGCCCGCCGCGATCATGTCATTGGAGAAATAGAGGAAATCCAGATCGTCATGGCGCGACAGCATCTCCTGCGCCAACTCGCGCCCCTTGCCGAGCGCCGAGCCGCCCGCGTAATAGATCCGGTCGGCCAGGTCGATCCCGGCCTCGCGCAGCACGCCCTCGAACCCCTCCAGACGCTTCCGCGCTCGATGATCCTCGGGCATCTTGGTGCCCATGAACCCGATCCGCCGGTAGCCGCGCTTGAGAATCTCGCGCGCCATCCGCGCCCCCGAGGCACGGTGGCTGATCCCGACCATCGCATCAATCGGGTCACCATCGGCATCCATGATCTCGACCACCGGAATGCCGGAATTGGCCAGCATCGCGCGGGAGGCATCCGAATGCTCGATCCCCGCCACGATCATTCCCGAGGGCCGCCACGAGAGCATCTCGTAGATGACCTTCTCCTCGCGCTCGGGCTCGTAATGGGTGGCCCCGAAAACGGGTTGCAGCTCGGTATCGTCCAGCATGTCGGAAATACCCGCCAAAACTTGCGGAAACACCATGTTCGACAGCGACGGAATGACCACGCCGACCAGGTTCACCCGGTTCGAGGCCAGCGCGCCCGCGATCTTGTTGGGCACGTAGCCCAGGGTCCGCGCCGCCTCCATCACCCGGTTGCGGGTGGCCTGGCTGACATCGCCGCGATTGCGCAACACACGGCTCACCGTCATCTCGGAGACGCGGGCCGCCTCGGCCACATCGCGCAGCGTCAATTGCGGCCTGTCGGTCTCGGGGGGGCGAATGGGCACCGCGCTCGGCTCCTCATGGTTGCGTTAACACCCTTGATACGCACCAATTTCGGAATTGTCCAAGCCTCTCGCCCGACGCGCGAAATTTGCCCGCACCGCTTGCGTTGCCGCGCGGAAATGCGCAGAACGGGCAGCGCGTGGCCCTGTGGCTCAACTGGATAGAGCAGCCCCCTCCTAAGGGGCAGGTTGCAGGTTCGAATCCTGCCGGGGTCGCCATTCCTACCCGTCTTCACCCAGCTTCGGCGCGGGCCTGTCCAGGGTCAGGTCGGCATCGGAAAAGGTGAAGGGCGAGCGCACTCCGGGGATACCGCCCGGCGCGATCCGCATGCCGCGCGCCTGCACCTGGGGGTCGGCGAAGACCTCGGCCAGATCGTTGATCGGCCCCGCGGGCACGCCCGCCGCCTCGCAACCCGCCAGCAGGTCGGCCTTGTCGAAGCGCAATGTCGCCTCGGTCAGCGCCTTGGTCATCGCGTCGCGGTTCTCGATCCGGTCGGCATTGGTCAGGTAGCGCGCGTCCTCGGCCATCTCGGCCAGCCCCAGGAGGTCACAGAGTCGCCGGTATTGCGCGTCATTGCCGGTGGCGATGATGATCCATCCGTCGCGGCAGTCGAACACCTGGTAGGGCGTCAGGTTCTGATGCGCATTGCCGATCCGCGCGGGCGCCTTGCCCGTCACCAGGTAATTCATCGCCTGGTTGGCCATCGCCGAGGTCGCCACATCCAGGAGCGACATGTCGATATGCTGCCCCTTGCCGGTCCGCCCGCGTTGATGCAGCGCCGCCAGGATCGCGTTCACGGAATAAAGCCCGGTCAGGATATCCGTCACCGCCACGCCCACCTTCTGCGGCTGGCCCTCGGGGTCGCCGGTGACCGACATCATCCCCGACATGCCCTGGATGATATAGTCATAGCCTGCCCGATGCGCATAAGGCCCGGTCTGCCCGAACCCGGTGATGGAACAGTAGATGAGCGCGGGGTTCACGGCCCGCAGGCTCTCGTAATCCAGCCCGTATTTGGCCAGCCCGCCAAGCTTGAAGTTCTCGATCAGGATATCCGTCCCGGCCACCATCTCGCGCACCCGCGCCTGACCTTCAGGGGTGCGGAAATCCACCACGACCGAGGCTTTGCCGCGATTGCAGGAATGGAAATAGGCCGCCGAGATGTCGCCTTCGCGCGCGACGAAAGGCGGGCCCCAACGGCGGGTATCGTCGCCATCGGGGCTTTCCACCTTGATGACCTCGGCCCCCAGGTCGGCCAGGGTCTGACCGGCCCAGGGACCGGCCAGGATACGGGCGAGTTCGAGGACCTTGACGCCCTCAAGCGGGGCCGTCATCAGCCCTCTTCGGCCAGCAATTCGTCGATGACATCTACAAAGGCATCATAGCCCATGTTCTCGTAGAACTCGCCATTGATGACAAAGCTCGGCGTGCCCCGCACGTTGGCGGCGGCGGTCTGTTCCTCCGAGACCGCAATCATCGCCTCGGCCATCGCGGTATCGGTCAGGCAGGCGTCAAGCTGCTCGTCATTCAGGCCAACGCTGCGCCCGACCCTGCGCAGGCTCTCGGCCACGTCGGCGGGTTCACCCGCCAGCCATTCCGACTGGGTTTCCATCAGCCGGTCAATCACGCCGAAATAGCGCATCTCGCCGCCGCAACGCGCGACCAACCCGCCCCAGAGGCCATAGCGATGCTGATAGACCTCGCGGAAGACGAACCGCACCTGCCCGGTGTCGATGTAGTTTTCCTCAAGCTGCGGCAAGACTTCTACGTGAAAGCGCCCGCAATACGAGCAGGTGACAGACCCGTATTCAATGATCGTGACCGGTGCATCGGGGTCGCCGATCGCCATCTCGATCACTTCGACGCTGCCCGCGTCTTCAGCATCAGCCTCCGTCTCCGTCCCGGTCCGGGCCTCCTGCGCGCTGGCGGCCAGCATGGGTTCCGCTTCGGAACCAAAGCGGTCCAGCCAGATATAGCCGCTGGCGGCGACGATTACGGCCAGCAGGCCGACTGTCAAAACGGTGCGGTTCATCAACCTCTCCTTGAGTGACTGTTCTTGGTCAGGACATTACGCGCCAGGCGTTCCAACGCGTCCTTCAGCGTGCTGTCCTTGATCGGGTCCGCGGCGACACGGGCCGCGTTCAGAATTTCGGGTGTGGGGCGGGGCGGTGCCTCGGGCTTCACCTCGAAACGCACATGCCCCTCGGCAAAGCCCACCGGCGCGGTCTGGGTGATCTGGATCTTGCTGACGGCGTTATAGCCATAGCAGGCGTTGACCTTGCCCCGGATCGCATCCTTCTGCATCTCCAGCATCGGCGCGCGCCCGCCCGTGGTCAGCAGGACCAGCGTGGCCCCGAACCCGCCCCGTGCATAGCGGATCTTGACCGGAATCGCGGCGGCGGCGGTTTCCTCGCCGACGATCTCGGCCCAATGGGTCAGCAGCTTGGTTTCGGAAAACCCGCGCTTCTCGAACGGCTGGCGCAATTGACCGGCGACCAGTTTCGACGCCGCCTCGAAGCCGCGCTTGCGGCGTTTCTGGGTCACGGGCATGGTGCGCGCGGGCGGGGGCATCGGGTTTCCTTTCGTCTTGCCTAGCTTATCTCTCCCGGCAGGGAGAACCAATGGCCTACGAACGGGGGAGCCCAAAAAACGTGCGTGACGAAGACTACAGCCCCTCCTTGCTGGCCTGGTATGACACCCATGCCCGCGATCTGCCCTGGCGCGTTGGCCCGCATGATACCGCCGTTCCCAACCCCTATTTCATCTGGCTGTCCGAGGTGATGCTGCAACAGACCACCGTGGCCGCCGTAAGGGATTATTTTGTCAGGTTCACCATGCTCTGGCCCACGGTCGAGGCGCTGGCGGCGGCCGAGGATGCCGAGGTCATGGCCGCATGGGCCGGACTTGGCTACTATGCGCGGGCCCGCAACCTTCTGAAATGCGCCCGCGTGGTGGCGGCGGATCATGGCGGGCAGTTCCCCGATACCGAGGCGGTGCTGCTGACTCTTCCCGGCATCGGCCCCTACACCGCAGCCGCCATCGCCGCGATCGCCTTCGACCGGCCCGCGACCGTGATGGATGGCAATGTCGAGCGCGTCATGGCGCGGCTTTTCGCGGTCGAGACGCCCTTGCCCGCCGCCAAGCCCGCGCTGAAATCCCGCGCCGGGGCGCTGACGCCCGAAATCCGCCCCGGCGATCACGCGCAGGCGGTGATGGATCTGGGGGCGACGATCTGCACCCCCCGCAACCCGGCCTGCGGCATCTGCCCCCTGCGCGATCCTTGTCAGGCGCGCGCGCAGGGTATCGCGGCCGAGCTGCCCGCCAAGACCCCGAAGAGGCCCAAACCCATCCGCCACGGCATCGCCTATCTCGCGCGCCGCGCCGATGGCACATGGCTCTTGGAAACGCGCCCCGAAAAGGGGCTGCTCGGGGGCATGCTTGGCTGGCCGACGACAGAATGGGTGGAGGAGGCCCCCGCCCCGTCCCCACCCATCGCCGCCGACTGGCACGATCCGGGGCTGGAGGTGCGCCACACCTTCACCCATTTCCACCTGCGCCTGTCGCTGAGGCTTGCCCATCTGCCCGCAGGCACACCCGGCGATTTCCGCCCGCTCCGCCCCGCCGACCTGCCCACGGTGATGCGCAAGGCGCTTGACCTTGCGAAACCCGCTTTTGATCGGGATTGAGTTTCCCTGCGCGGGTCGTAGAATTGACAAACCTGTCAGGAAAACCTGACAAACCCGTCAGGAATATCACGCATGAGCCGCCCCATGACCGCAAGTGCCGAGGTCGCCCGCATCCAGAATGCGCTTCCCTTCTGGATCACGCTGATCCTTGTTCCGCTGGTCTGGACCGGCGCGCTGCAAGGCGGCTGGATGCTGTTCCTGGCCCCGGTCTACGCGCTGGCGCTGACCTCGATCCTGGACCAGATTTCCGGCCTGAACACAGCCAATCCCGACCCTGAAACGCCCGAGGCGAGCCTCTTCTGGTATCGCCTGATCACGCTGATCTGGTTCCCGCTTCAGATCGTGACGCAACTGGGCCTGATCTGGTACGCGACCCGTGCCACGCATCTGTCGGGGGCCGAAAAAGCGTTGCTTTTCTATAATGTAGGGCTGATGGCCGGGGGCGTCGGGATCGTCTACGCGCATGAGCTGATGCACCAACGCACGAAGCTTGAGCGCTGGCTCGGCGATCTCCTGATGGCCTCGGTCCTCTACAGCCATTTCCGCAGCGAACATCTGCTGGTCCATCACATCCATGTCGGCACGCCGAAAGACCCGGTCTCGGCGCGCTATAACGAGGGGTTTCACCGCTTCTTCCTGCGCGTGCTGCGCCAATCGCCCGTCTCGGCCTTCCGCGCCGAAAAGGCGATGCTGGCGCGCAAGGGGCTGCCCTGGCATCACCCCTCGAACCCCTTCTGGCGCTACTGGGCACTGCAGGTCGGCATGCTTGCACTGGCGCTGATCCTCGGCGGATGGGAAGGGATCATGTGGTTGATCGTGCAGGCATTTTTCGCGATCTCCTTCCTCGAACTGACCAACTACGTCGAGCATTACGGCCTGACCCGGAAGCATCTGGAAAACGGCCGCTATGAGCATGTCCAGCCGCATCACAGCTGGAACGCCTCGCATCGCGTCACAAATTGGCTGCTGATCAACCTGCAGCGCCATTCCGACCATCACTACAAGCCGAGCCGCCGCTTTCCGCTGTTGCAGACCTACACCGATGCCGAGGCCCCGCAACTGCCCTTCGGCTACCCGGTGATGACGCTGATGGCGCTGGTCCCGCCGCTCTGGCGTCGTCGCATGAACCCGCGTGTGCGGGCGTGGAGGGCGCGGTATTATCCCGAGATTACAGACTGGTCCGCCTACAACAAGGCGCGCAATCCGATGCCGCGTTAAAGGCACTTTGCGTCAGCCTTGAATCGAAAAACGCTGCCTCTCTCGTTGGTCGAACGCGCCTTTCGCTCCACCTTGTCGCTTTGAAAATGCAACGTGCTGACGGCAAAAAGCCCCGCCGATCCCGGACCGGCGGGGAAGTCGCGTGCGCCGCAAGAAGGGCGCACGGGCGGTATCGGTCTACTTCGGAGTCATCTCGGAGCGGATCTGCTGGCGCAGAAGGTCGATCGGCACGGTCTTGCCCTCGCGGCGGAAATGCCAATAGGTCCAGCCGTTGCAGCTTGGCGCGTTCTCCAGCTTGGCCCCGACCTGGTGGATCGAGCCCTTGGCATCCGACATCACCAGCGTGCCATCGGCGCGGATCTTGGCGATCTTGCCGCGCGGGCTGACCAGTTCCTCGCCGGGGTTCAGCAGCCCACGTTCGACCAGCTGGCCAAACGGCACGCGCGGTTCGGCGCGTTTGGATTGCGTGACCTCCAGCGAGGTGCGATCGAATTTCCGTATGGTTTTCAGGCGCTTCTCGGCGACATCGCGATACGCATCCTCGCGCTCGATCCCGATGAAATCGCGGCCCAGTTTCTTGGCCACCGCGCCCGTGGTGCCGGTGCCGAAGAACGGGTCAAGGACCACATCGCCGGGGTTGGTCGTTGCCACCAGGATGCGGTGCAGCAGGCTTTCGGGTTTCTGCGTCGGGTGCGCCTTGTCGCCCTTTTCGTCCTTGATCCGCTCATGCCCGTTGCAGATCGGCAAGACCCAGTCGGATCGCATCTGCACGCCCTCGTTCAGCGCCTTCAGCGCCTCATAGTTGAAGGTGTATTTCGCGCCCTCGGATTTCGAGGCCCAGATCATCGTTTCATGCGCATTGGTCAGCCGCTTGCCACGAAAGTTTGGCATCGGGTTCGACTTGCGCCAGATCACGTCGTTGAGCAGCCAGAACCCCTGATTTTGCAGCTCATACCCGACGCGGAAGATGTTGTGATAGCTGCCGATCACCCAGATCGCGCCATTGGGTTTCAGTACCCGCAGTGCGGCCTTCAGCCAGGCCTTGGTGAACGTGTCATAGACAGCGAAACTGTCGAACTGGTCCCAGGCATCGTCGACCGCATCGACCATCGAATTGTCGGGGCGGTGCAGGTTGCCCTTGAGTTGCAGGTTATAGGGCGGGTCCGCAAAGATGAGGTCCACGCATGCCTCGGGCAGGCTGTTCATCACGTCGATGCAGTCACCGGGCACAATTGTATTGAGCGGAAGCGTATCAGCCCCCGTTTGGGTCGTTTTTTTCGTCATCTCTGCCTCTGCGTAGACGCCTCTGGCGGGCGCTGATGTGTCGCTCAAGAATGAGTCAAAGCCGATTCGCGGTCAATTTCTTTTTTGAATCAAGAGGTTGCAGATGATGCTTGATACAAGATATTGTGGACCGGCTTGAAGCTTCGTCTATGGTGGGGGGTGACCCCTAAATCTTGAAGGGCCTGACGATGCAGCGGCGTGGGGTATCCGGCGTTCCGCTCCCATCCGTAGCCGGGATATTGTTGCGCCAATGCACACATCGCCCGGTCGCGGCTTGTTTTCGCCACAATTGAGGCCGCGGCGATGGACAGGCTGATCCCGTCGCCCTTGATCAGCGGCGTGGCGGGGCAGCAGAGGCCCTGGGGCAGGAAATTCCCGTCGATGAGGGCATGATCGGGCGGGGTTCGCAGCCCCGCGACCGCGCGGGTCATGGCAAGCAGGCTGGCATGGAGGATGTTGAGGCGGTCGATCTCCTCGACGCTGGCAATGCCGATGGCGACATCCGCGCAGGCCAGAAGCGCATCGTTCAACTCCAGCCGCCGCGCCTCGCTCAACTTCTTGGAATCGTTCAGTCCGGGAGGGATTCGCAGAGGATCCAGAACCACCGCCGCCGCCATGACAGGGCCCGCCAGCGGACCGCGCCCGACCTCGTCGACGCCTGCGACGCGCAGGCCCGAGCGGGTCTCATGGCTGAAATCGGGGCTGAAATCGGGGGTCGGACTCATGCGCCTCAGAAACCACGGCGCGGACGGGGGCGCAATAAAAATGGCGGCGGGGCCCTGACCCCGCCGCCGTCCACCGCACTGCTCGATGGACTATTCCTGTGTCAGGAGCGCACCCAACCGTGACGATAAAGGCACTGCGCATCGTAGACATGACGCCAGCCGCGATTGGTGAAGACGCGATCCAGGCAGGATGACGGCAGCTGGTTGGCGTAGTAGCTGGACTGCATGCACTGCGCGCCGAAGCCGCTGAAATGCCCCTGCGGGCCGCTGAAACGGGTGTAGCAGCGTGACGGCGCGACCAGGCTGTGCCGGACCGGGGGCACGATCACTTGCCGGGTGGGCGGCGCGTAATGCGGATGACCATTGTTGCGGTTGTTGTTCAGGACGGTGCCGAGCAGGGCGATGCCCGCTGCAGCGCCGAGGAACCGGCGCAGGTTTTCATTGTCGGCTTGCGCGGGCGTCGTGCTGGCGACAATGCCGGTCAGGGCAAGGGTCAGCGACAGCGATGCCGCGGCAAGCAGTCTGGGAAGGGATTTGAACATGACATCTTTCTCCGAAAGGAAAGGGGACAAGGGCAGGGCCGCGTTGATGCGGGAATGTCCAATTTTCCTCCCGTGTCGCCCGGACAGGCAATATCAGGGGCGCGCTATCCGATAACATCACGGAAAAAAGCCAATGATATTGCATGACAGGGCCGAAAGCCCCTAACTCCACCCCATGAAACACGCTCTCCTCACCCTTGCCCTCCTGGGCTTTGCCTCTGTCGCCACCGCGGCCAACGCAACTTGTTACGCCGATTACAAGGCAAAGATGGATAACCCGCTGCGCCTGCATTACGGTGTTATCGAGCTGCCGGCCTCCGCTTGCAGTGTCGGTGCCGCAGCGCCCGTCATTTCAAGCCGTCTGACAGGCGGTTGGCAGCTTCTGGAGGTGATGTCGGTCTTTGACGAGTCCGGCCTCGATTCGAGGGAAGCGCGTGCAGGACAATACTACCTTAGTTTCTGAGACCCGGATCAGCGGCACCCGCGTGGTGCAGATCGGGATCGTGATCGTCGTCGCCATTCTGACCGTGACGGCGATCCTGCTATTCACCTATCTGCCCGATGCCAACGCGTTCAACGCGGCGGTCGAGGAGATCTTTGTCGTCAACGACGCGCTGACGACCAGTGAATCCATAAGAATCCTTGAGATCCTGGCCCAATCCGGCACCGCCTTTTCCAAGGTTCTGGCTAGCTACCGGGCGATCATCTTCGTGCTGATCCTCTTTGCCACCGCACTGCTGGTGGCCTGCCTGATCTTTCTCGTCACCATCATCACGCTGAACAAGCGCATGGGCGAGATCGAAAAATCGGGCATCCAGGTCTCCTCGCTGATCGTCAGCCGGGAGGAGAGGATCGTCTACCTCAACAACATGGAATTCAAGCTGACCGGCGCCGCGATGGAGACGTTGTCGGTGCTGGCCGAGGCGCGGATGGATGATGACGTGCTGTCGGGCGCGGAAATCGAGGCGATGGTGTCGGGCAAGGATGCGGCGGATTGCGAGGAAGCGGCGGGGGCCACGCGAATCAAGCGGCTGCGTGATACGCTCGGCAACCAGATGGTCAGCGAGCTGTTGATCAAGAATATCGCAAGGCGCGGTTACATGCTGTCGATCGACAAGGATGTGATCAAGATGGTCTGAGGTGTCTCCGACGCGCGCCATGGTGGGCAAACTGCCCACCCTACACGTAATCCGAATCAGCAGTTGTTCGGGCGTCCCCGACCGTATCCCGAGGCGTCCGAGATGCGGCCATTGTCGCTATCCGTCGCGCCCGTAGGCGTACCTCCCGATCCTCGCGGGCAATTAGCACCATCAGTCCACGACCCGCTATCTCCATCGGCGGCCTGCGCGCTTGTCGGCAGAAGGACCGCCGCGCTGCCAATTGCCGCCATACCGAGGAAGTAGCGCCGGGGCGGGCGCAGCGTCTCGATATCACTGTCTTTCAGGGTCTTGGGCATGTCGTGGCTCCGGGGGAATCGGCGATCCGCGCCAGTGTAAAGGGCGCAGACCGTTCTCTATCATGTCAGAGCTGCGGCGTCAGCAATAAGGACGTCCGCGCCCAAATCCGCCGGCATCGGTGATGCGGCCATTGTCCCGATCGGAGACGCCGGTGTAGCCGCCCCCGCCGCCACGCGGGCAGGATCCGGTATCGGTGTAGGTTCCACTGTCGATATCGGCGGCCTGTGCCTGGCCGGGGGTAAGCGCCACGATACCACCGGCTGCGAGCAGGCCAAGCACGGCCCGCCGCGCCGGGCGGCTTGTGGTGATGTCGGAATCGCTGAGCGTTTTCCGGGGTTTGTCTGGTTTTCTCATCTCATGGCCTTTCGTGTTGCCATTAAGAAAATGTGGTATTTACACTATGTATATAGGGACTATGCTTGACCTGTCAAGCCGAGTCGCGCTGACGCCCGCGTGATGGCGGTTGCCTGCCATGTGCCGCAGCGGCTAGCCTGAGCCCTGGATGGAGGATCTGCCGATGACCCGCGATTTCGACTGGACCATTGCCCCGGTATCGTCCGAGGCCTTCTTTCGCGACAGTTTCGAGAAGAAGCACCTGGTGATCCGCCGCGACGATCCCGGCTATTACGCCGGCCTGCTGTCACTGGCCGATATCGACTGGGCGCTGACCACGCTTGGCCTGTCGGTTCCCGAGGTCAACGTTACCCGCGCCGATGCCGAGATCACGGCGGCGGATTTCGCCTATGGGAATGGGTTTGTCGATCCGGTGGCCGCGACGCGCCTCTTTGCCGACGGGGCCACGATCATCCTGTCGAATCTTCAGGAACGCCTGCCCAAGCTCGCCGATTTCTGCCGCGCGCTGGAAAAGGTGTTCAGCGCGCGGGTGCAGACGAATATCTACCTGACCCCCGCCCATAGCCAGGGCTTCAAGGCGCATTACGATGGTCATGACGTGCTGGTGTTGCAGATCGAGGGCACCAAGGAATGGCGCATCTATGACACGCCCGTCGCGCTGCCGCTGGCCGATCAGGGCTTTGACCCGCATGACGTGCCCATCGGAGACGAGACCGACCGCTTCGTCCTGGGCCCCGGCGACATGGTCTATGTCCCGCGCGGGCTGACGCATGATGCGGTCTCGACCGACCAGACCTCGCTGCATATCACCACGGGGCTGATGACGCGCTCCTGGGCCGACCTGATGGTCGAGGTGGTGCGGATGCTGGCGCATGACGATGTCGCCTTCCGCGAAGCGTTGCCGCCGGGCTTCACCGATGAGGGCTACGATTCGCGCGCGGCGCAGGCCAGGTTCGATGCGCTTCAGAAGAAGCTCGCCGCCGCCGATCTGGGGCCGGTGCTGGATGCCTTCCGCGATGATTTCATCGACACGAGGCTACCGCGCGTGCATGGCCAGATGCAGGAACTGGTGAAGATGGCGGGATTGTCGCCCGCCTCGCGCCTGGTTGCGCGGCCCAACCTGATCTACCGGCTGATGGATGTTCCGGGCAAGGACGGGGCCGAGGATATGGTCGCCGTTTCCTGCCAGGGCGCGGTCCTCAGCCTGCCCGCCTATGCGAAGGGTCCGCTGGCCCATGCGCTGTCGGGTCAGGTCTTCACACTGGCCGATCTGCCGGGCGATCTGGACGAGGAGGGGCGCGCGGTCCTGATCCGCAGGCTCTTGCGCGAAGGGCTGGTGATGTTCAGCGACTAGGCCGACCTTTTCCCGTCAACACCCGGTTCAACCCCGCATCAAGCGGCCCCCAGTCGTCGATCCTGAGCCGCACCGGCACCGTCAGAACCTTCTGCCGGAACCGCCGGGGCAGGCGCACCGCGTCCTTTTCCGTCGTCACCAGTTGCGCGCCAAGCCGGACCGCATCCTGTTCCAGCCGCGCCATCAGTGCCTCGGTCAGCGGCTGGTGATCGCTGAGCGCCTCGCCGTGTTTCAGGTCCACCCCCATCGCGCGCAGGGTGGCGAAGAATTTCTCGGGGTAGCCAATGCCCGCGAAGGCCAGCACGGGCAGCCCCTCGAAAGGCAGACCCGTGGGCAGGGGGGCGAGGTGGCCGGTCAGGTGAGGCACGGTGATCTTGTCCCGCCATCCGTCCCGGAACCGGGCCTGCGCGGCCTCCGGCCCGATGCTGAGCAGCAGGTCGGCGCGGGCGAGGCCGGTGGCGACGGGTTCACGCAAGGGACCGGCGGGGATGACGCGGCCATTGCCAAATCCGCGCGCGGCGTCGACGACGACGATGGACAGGTCCTTGTGCAGGGCGGGGTTCTGGAACCCGTCATCCAGCAAGATCGCCTCGGCCCCGGCGGCGACGGCGGCCTGCGCGCCCGCCAACCGGTCCTTTGCGACCCAGACCGGCAGGAAGGCGGCCAGCAGCAGGGGTTCGTCTCCCACCTGATCGGCGCGGTCTTTCGCCTCGACCACCCGGTGCGGCCCCGCCACCGTGCCGCCATGGCCCCGGCTGACCACATGCGCCTGCACCCCGCGCGCAGAGAGCCTCTCGGCCAATGCGATCACCGTCGGCGTCTTGCCCGTGCCGCCCGCGCTGAGGTTGCCGACGCAGATCACCGGAACGCCGACGCGCGCGGCTTTGCCCTTCGCCAATCGCCGTGCCGTGCCAGCCGCATAGAGCGCACCAAGCGGGGCGAGGGCCGTGCTGAGAACCCCGGCGGGGCGCTGCCAGAACCCCGGCGCGCGCATCAGGGGGCCAGCCGTGGGGCGCTGTCGAGCCTGTCCAGCAGCATCTCGAGCGCCTGATCGGTCACATCCGCCCCGGCCGAGCAGACCTCCCAGGCCGCATGGGCCAGTTCGGCGGCCTTGTCGGGGTTCTGCAGGTCGGTCACTGCCTCGGCCAGCGATCCCGGCGAGGTGACGAGGCGCGCGGCGTGCGCCTCGGTCAGACGCTGGAAGATATCGACGAAATTGGTCACATAAGGTCCATGCAGGATGGCCGAGCCGAGGGCGGCGGGCTCGAACGGGTTATGCCCGCCAATGGGCTCCAGCGAGCCGCCGACAAAGCTGATCGGGGCCAGCCGATACCACAGGCCAAGCTCGCCCATCGTGTCGGCCAGGTAGACCTGCGTGTCGGTGTCAGGAAGCTCACCTTCCGAGCGGCGCGCGACGCTCAACCGATGGCGGTCGATCAGCGCGGCCACTTCATCGGCGCGGTTCGGATGGCGCGGGACCAGGATCAGCAGCAGCCGGTGATTGACACGCAGCGCCTGGATGTGGGCCTCCAACACCTTCTCCTCCTCGCCCTCATGGGTCGAGGCGGCAAGCCAGACGGGGCGTCCGTTCAGGTGCCGCGCCATGCGGGTGCGCTCGGCCTCGTCGACCGGCAGGGCGGCGGCGCCTTCCTTGAGCGTGCCGGTGACATGCAGACGCTCGGCGGGCAGGCCGAGGCGGCGCAGGTATCCGGCGGTGATGTCGTCCTGCACATGGGCGATGTCGAACTTGCGCAGCAGTTTGCGCACCATGGGCCGCAGGAACCAGCGCCACCGGTCATGGCTGGCCTTGGACATGCGCGCGTTGATCAGGACCATGGGGATAGCCCGCGCGCGGGTTTCGGTCAGCAGGGCGGGCCAGAACTCGCTTTCCGTCCAGACCGCCAGATCGGGCTTCCAATGGTCGAGGAACCGGCGCACCCAGGGCAGCACGTCCACGGGCACGAACTGGTGCACGGCACCTGCGGGCAGGCGGGCGGCCATCACCTGGGCCGAGGTGACGGTGCCGGTGGTGACCAGGAAATTCAGCTCGGGCCGGTCTTCGCCCATGCGGCGGATCAGCTCCAGCAGGGACAGGGATTCCCCGACGCTGGCGGCATGGAACCAGATCAGCGGACCCTTCGGGCGCGGTTCAGACGGGATGCCGCGCCGTTCATCCAGCCGGTCCTCGTCCTCCTTGCCCGCCGCCAGCCGGTCGGCAAGCTTGCGTTCGGCATAGCGCGTGGCGCGGGCCGAGAAGGCCAGATAGGCGGACAGCGCCAGGGAGATCGCCATATGCGGGGCTCAATTGTCCAGTTCTTCGGTGGGCGAGGCCTCGGCCTCTTCATCGCGCAGGCGGTGAATATGCGCGATGTAATAGCGCATATGCGCGTTGTCGACGGTGCGCTGCGCCTCGGATTTCCAGGCGTCATAGGCGCTGGCGTAGTCGGGGAACATGCCGACAAGGTGAATGTCGTTCACATCCTTGAAGGCATTGCGCGAGGGGTCGATCAATTCGCCGCCAAAGACAAGGTGCAGGCGTTGGGTCATCTCGGGCCTCTTGGGGCTGTAGGGACAGGTCGGGCGCACCCTAGTGATATGGGGGCAAGGGTCAAGCGGGGCAGCGGCGGGCCAACAGGTCGGCGTGCAGCGGCGCGCCCGCCACGATCACACCGGGGACCAGCGGCGTGGCATTGTTGAAGGCGAGCGCCGCGCCATCGCGGTCGGTCACGGTGGCCCCGGCCTCTTCCGCGATCAGGGTTCCCGCGGCGATGTCCCATTCCCAGGTGTCGCGGAAGGTGACCATGCCGTCAAAGCGCCCTTCGCCGACAAGGGCCACGCGATAGGCCAGTGACGGGCGATAGCTGCGCTCGACCAGCGGCACGCCGCCGGGCCAGTGGTGATCCTTCAGGTTTGGGCGCGCGGCCAGCAGCGTGGCCTCGGGGCATTCACGGGTGGTCGAGGCGGTCAGGCGGTCCCCGTTCAGTGCCGCGCCGTGGCCCCGCGCGGCGGTGAACAGGCGATCCAGCATCGGCAGAAACACGACCCCGGCGGTGACGCGCCCGTTTTCGACCACGGCCAGCGAATGGGCAAAGGCGCGGCGCCCGTCGATGAAGGAGCGTGTGCCGTCAATCGGATCGACGATGAAGACGCGGGTCCGTTCCAGCCGCGACAGGTCATCCTCGGTTTCCTCGGAGAGCCACCCGTAATCGGGCCGCGCCGCCAGCAATTCCGTGCGCAGCATCGTATCGACCTCCAGATCGGCCTCGGAGACGGGGCCGAGGTCGCCGGGCTTGTCCCAGACCTGCGGATCGCGGGTCCAGTGTTTGGCGGCGATCCGGCCCGCCTCTCTGGCCGCGTCGATCAGAAGGGGCAGGTCATGCGCCGGCAAGCGTCATCCCCTCGACCAGAAGGGACGGGCAGACCGTGCTGAGATGCGCCCGCGCGTCATTGGCAGGCTGGATCGTGCGCAGCATGTCGCGCAGGTTGCCCGCGACGGTGCATTCATTGACCGGATAGGCGATCTGCCCGTTCTCGACCCAGAACCCGGAGGCGCCGCGCGAATAGTCGCCCGTGTTGGCGTTGATCGACGATCCGATCAGGCCGGTGATCAGCAGGCCCGTTCCCATCTGCGCAATGAGGTCGTCGCGGGTCGCGTCACCTTGCGTCAGCGCCACGTTCGAGACCGAGGGCATCGGCGGCGAGGAGAGCCCGCGCGCGGCATTGGCGGTGGATTGCAGCCCCAGCTTGCGGGCGGTCGCAAGGTCCAGCGTCCAGCCGGTCAATACCCCATCCTCGATAATCGCGCGGGTCTGCGTCGGTAGCCCCTCGGCATCGAAGGGGCGTGAGCCGGAGGCACGGGGGCGGAGCGGCTCCTCGATCAGCGACAGGCCCTTGGGCAAGACCCGTTCGCCAAGCGCGTCGCGCAGCCACGAGGCCCCGCGCACGATGGCGCTGCCGCTGACCGCGTTCAGGATGTCGCGGATCAGGCTGCCCGCGATGCGTTCGTCATAGAGCACCGGGCAGGCCCCGGTCTTGGGCTGGCGCGCGCCCGCGCGTTCCACGGTGCGGGTGCCCGCGATGCGCCCGATCTTTTCAGGGGCCTCCAGGTCGCCGCGATGCAGGCGCATGTCGCCGTAATAGTCCCGCTCCATCCCGGTGCCGCTGCCGGTGATGGCAACGCAGGAAATGCCGTGATCGGTGCGGGTGTAACCCCCGGAAAAGCCGTTGGTCGCGGCAAGGTGGCGCGTGCGGCGGCCATAGCCCGCGCTGGCAGCCTGCACCTGGGTGACGCCCTCGACGGCACGGGCGGCGGCCTCGGCTTCCAGTGCGGCTGTTTCAAGCGCGGCAGGGTCGGGCTCGGTGCCCTTGTCTGCCATGTCCAGCGCCGCGATATCCCAGTCGCGGGCCAGTTGGTCAGGGTTGGCCAGGCCGATGGTGGGATCATCCGGGGCCTCGCGCGCCATGGCGACGGCCCTTTCGGCCATCTCGCGCAACGTCTCGGGCTTGGTGTCCGAGGCCGAGACGCAGGCCTGACGCTGGCCGAGGATGACGCGCAACCCGATCTCGGTGCCTTCCGAACGTTCCGCTTGCTCCAGCCCGCCGTTCAGCACCTGGATCGACAGCGATGTGCCAGAGACCGCCAGCGCATCGGCGGCGTCGGCCCCGGCGCGGGTCGCGGCCTCCAGCAGGGCATGGGCGAGGGTTTCTGGCGTATTGGTCATCGGGCATGTCCTGTTGCGGGGGTCTGGGGGCAGAGGTAGTCCGCGGACCCCGGCGGCGCAAGCGGAACGAAAAACCCCCGGAGCAGCGCGGCGGCTGCTCCGGGGGCTTGGATGCCGGATGCGCAGGGTCAGCGCAGCGGCACACCATTGGCAGTGATGGAGCCATCGGCGCCGAACTCGATATTCGAAGTGTAGCTGTCAGGCCCCGACCCCGGAACCGCGAACATGCCCAACATGCCGCGCGCCATGCCCGCCTGCTGCGGCGGCACGAGGCCCGCGTTGGACAGGGTCTGCAACAGGCCATTGGCCCCGGTCAGGCTAAGATCCACCGAACCGACCGGCACCGGAATGATCTGGCCGGGCTGGAAATCGACATCTCCCACGCCGGTCAACTCGGCCCCGCCGAAGGACACCCGCAGGTTGTTCAGGGTCAGGTCACGCAATTCCCCGGGGGCGGAGGTCATGTTCTCCATTTCCTCAGGGCTCATCGTCAGCAGGTCGACGAAGATCTGCACCGTGCCCGAGACATCCATGATGATCGTGGCCGGCCCGCGCGGCACCTGCCCGCCGGGATCGACCATGGCCCAGATGCTCTCATCCACGGTGACGCCCTCATAGGCGACCTCGGCGGCGAAGGGCGAGGGCGTGTCGGATCGGGCCAGGGGGATATCGACCGAGACCAGCGTGCTGTCGGCAGCGGCCGAGATCGGGAAGGGCAGATCCTGCGTGAAGACGCTGACCTCGACCCCTTCGGCCCCGAGCGCATAGCGCATCGCCTGTTCCGAGATGGCGAACCCGATGCTGCCGCCGGTGTTGGAGGCCGAGATATCGACATTCTCGAACCGGTCCTCGTAGGCGAAGCGGACCGAGGCGGAGTCGTAGCTGGTGTCCATCTCGATCGCCATGCCGGCGGGGTAGGTTTCGGTGTTCATCCAGTCGACGCCAAGCGGCATGGTGCCGGAAAAGGTGGACTCCGACGCGCCGAAGTTCAGGGCGAATTCGGCAAAACCCTGATCACCGGCCTGCTTGCTTGGCGTCGTGGGCTGCTGCGGCTGCACCGGGGTAAAGCCGCCGCCGTCATTGCCTGTCGAGCCGCCGGGCATTGTCGGGGTGGCGGATTCGTCTGTTTCCGTGCCGCCACTGCCGACGGGCTCTTGCGCTTCGAACGCAATCGCCAGCGGTCCGATGGAGGCAGAACCGTTGAATCCCACAAATCCCGGTTGCGTGAAATCATAGGTGTAGGAGCTCTGGAACCCGGCCAGGCTGAGCGAGGCTTCATGCTCGGGGATCTCGCCGGGGGGGACATTCTCGAAGGCCAGGTCGGCAAGCTCGAAATTGGACATCTGCGAGTCGACCGACAGCATCTCGGTGCTGCCCGACGCCGTGGCCTGCAACCCCGACAGGGTGAAGGTCGCGATGACGGCCGAGGTTCCGGCGGGCGAGGGCCCCTCGAACCGGTAGACAAGCGAGTCGGCCGCGCTGATGCTGACCGTGCCGTCATCCTGGTTGGTCAGCGTGACCTGCGCGAAGCTGGTGGAGACGGTCATGTCCTCGACCACCATTTCCGAGGTCATGTTGTTCAGGACCAGCGAGCCGCCGGTATCGGTGACCTCTGCCGTCACCGGCTGGCCGTATTGCATGGCCTGCTCCTGCCACAGCGCCCAGAGTTCCTGCGCGGTGATCTCGGCCGTTGCGGGCGAGGCTGCCATGAGTGCCGCGGTTGAAAGCGTGAGAGAAAAGGATTTCATCTTTGACATAACGACCTTCCGAATGTGAATTTCCGTTGCAAATGTCCGCCGCGTTCCGGCGGGCGTCAAGGGATGCTCCCTTGACCGTGAGTCGCATGGAAACACTAACCGCAGGAGGTTGATATGGGCAAGCTGGACGGCAAGACGATGATGGTGACGGGGGCCAGCCGGGGCATCGGGGCCGCCGCTGCGCGGGTTTTCGCCGAGGCGGGCGCGAATGTCTGCCTCCTGGCCCGCTCCCGCGAGGAGATCGCGGATATCGCCGGAGAGATCGGCAAAAGCGCGCTGGCCATCCCCTGCGACGTCAGCCGCTACTGGGAGATGGAGGCCGCCGTGCGCGCCAGCATCGACACGTTCGGGCGGCTCGACATCCTGATCAACAACGCGGGCGTGATCGACCCCATCGCCAACCTGTCCGAGGCCGATTCGGACGCCTGGGGGCAGCTTATCGACATCAACGTCAAGGGCGTCTTCCACGGCATGCGCGCGGCGCTGCCCTCGATGATCACGCAAGGCGCGGGCACGATCCTGACCATCAGTTCCGGCGCCGCGCATAACGCGCTGGAGGGGTGGAGCGCCTATTGCACCTCGAAGGCGGGGGCCGCGATGCTGACCAGGGCGGCGCATGTCGAGGCGGCAGGCCACGGCATCCGCGCGATGGGTCTGTCGCCCGGCACCGTGGCCACCCAGATGCAGCGCGAGATCAAGGACAGCGGCGTGAACCCGGTCAGCCAGCTGGATTGGGACGCGCATATCCCCCCTGAATGGCCCGCGAAAACGCTGCTCTGGATGTGCGGCGCGGATGCGGATGAGTTTCTCGGCGAGGAAATCTCGCTGCGCGACGAGGCCATCCGCCGCCGCGTCGGCCTGATCGGATGATCGACATTGTCCGCGAGGGCGGGATCTGGACGCTGACCTTGAACCGGCCCGACAAGGCCAATTCGCTGACGGCGGAGATGCTGGAGAGGCTGGCCGGGTTGGCCGAGGAGGGCGCCCGCGATCCTGAGCTGCGTGCGCTGGTGCTGACCGGTGCGGGCGCGCGCGTGTTCTCCGCCGGGGCCGATCTTGAGGAGGCGCGGGCAGGGCTGGCCACCTCGCCGCTCTGGGAGCGGGTCTCGGCTGCCGTCGCGGCCCTGCCCTGCCTGACCATCGCCGCGCTGAACGGTACGCTCGCGGGCGGCGCGTTCGGCATGGCCTTGGCCTGCGACCTGCGCATCGCGGTGCCGTCTGCGCGGTTCTTCTACCCGGTGGCGAAACTGGGTTTCCTTCCGCAACCCTCGGACCCCGCCCGCATGGCGGCGCTGATCGGGCCCGCGCGGACCAAGCTGGTGCTGCTGGCGGGCGCGAGGCTGGACGCGGAGGAGGCGTTGCGGGTCGGTCTCATCGACCGGATCGACGGCGATGTGGCCGGGGCCGCGCGCAGGCTGGCCGAAGATGCACTGGCGGGGGATGCGGCAGATTTGCGGGCGATCAAGGCGATGTGTGGCGGTGCGTTGCGCTGAAGCGCACCCTACCGGCGGGTCTTCCAGCCGCGCCTGGCCCCCGGCGTCCTGGAGTGGAAATCGGGCGGGCGTTTCCGCACCCAGGCGATGAAGCTGGCCAGCCGGGGATGGGCCTTGAGGGCGTCGATGCTGTTGTAGCTGCGGGCGAGGTCCGCCTCGCTGAGGGTGGCGTGAATCTCGTTGTGGCAGATCTGGTGCAGCAGGACCGTCGGCCCACCCTTGCCGCCGCGCAGGCGCGGGATCAGGTGGTGCAGGCTCTGCTTGGCATGCGGCGGAATGGGCCTGTCGCAAAGCGGGCAGATCGGGAGAGGGTCGTCCATTTGCCTTGTGTCCCCTGTCCGGGCTGGCCCATAGGATGGGGCGAAACCGGGGATGGGCAAGGGTGAAATGACCGAAGAGATCGACGCGCTGGTGATCGGGGCGGGGCCTGCCGGGCTGATGGCGGCGGAGGTGCTGGAGCAGGCCGGACGGCGCGTCGTGATCGCCGAGGCCAAGCCCTCGCCCGCGCGCAAGCTGTTGATGGCAGGCAAGTCGGGGCTGAACCTGACCAAGGCGGAGCCCGAGGCGGATTTTTTCACGGGCTACGCCGAGGCGGCGGAGTGGCTGGCACCGATGCTGACCGCGTTCGGGCAGGACGGGGTGCGGACCTGGGCCGAGGGGTTGGGACAGGAGCTGTTCACCGGATCGTCGGGCCGCGTGTTCCCGAGGTCAATGAAAGCCTCGCCGCTGCTGCGCGCCTGGCTTGGCCGTCTTACGGCCGAAATGCGGTTGCGCTGGCGGTGGCAGGGTTTCGACGGAACCGCGTTGCGCTTTGACATGCCTGACGGCGCGCGCCTGCTGGCCCCGCGCGTCACGGTGCTGGCGCTTGGCGGCGGATCCTGGTCGCGGCTTGGCTCGGACGCGGCGTGGCTGCCCTGGCTGGCGGAAAGGGGCGTCGAGATCGCACCGCTGCAACCGGCCAATATGGGCTTCCGGGTCAACTGGTCGCCGCATATGGCCCCGCATTTCGGCACGCCGGTGAAGGGCTGCGCGCTTGTCGCGGGCGACAATCGGGTGCGCGCCGAGTTCGTGATCTCGGAGAAGGGCGTCGAGGGCGGCGGGATTTACGCGGTCTCGCGCGCGCTGCGCGAGGGGGGGGAACTGCGGCTGGACCTGATGCCGGATCTGAGCGCGGAGGAGGTGGCCGAGCGCCTCTTGCGTCCGCGCGGCAAGACCAGCCTCGCCAATCATCTGCGCAAGACGCTTGGCCTGACGGGCGCGCGGGCGGCGTTGCTCAACGAATGGGGGCGGCCCTTGCCCGAGGGGGCGGCGCTTGGCGCGCTGATCAAGGCGCTGCCCGCGCGGTTGGCGGGACCGCGCCCGATGGATGAGGCGATCTCGACGGCGGGGGGCGTGACCCGTGCGGCGCTGGATGACGGGCTGATGCTGCGCGCGGCGCCGGGCGTGTTCTGCGCGGGCGAGATGCTGGATTGGGAGGCGCCGACCGGTGGCTACCTGTTGACGGCGTGCCTGGCGACGGGGCGATGGGCCGGGCAAAACGCGGCGCGGTGGCGGGGGTAGGGCGTCCGGCCCGTCGACGGGCCGGGGTTGCGCTCGGTCGATCGGGCGCGTTCTCAGCCCTGCGAGGCGCGCTTGTAGGCGGGGCGGGCGCGCATCGCCTCGGCGTAATCGCGCAGGCGTGGTTCCTCGACCGGGAATTTCGCGCTGATCGCCCATCCCAGGCAATGGGTCAGCACGATATCGGCGATGGTCATGGTCTCGCCCATCAGGAACGGACCGTCTTCGGCCATGCGTGTCAGTAGCCGCTCCTGCGACCGGGCGAACTCCCATTTCAGGCTGTCCTTGACCGCTGGCACGCGGCGATCCTCGGGCAGGATGAAACTGTGCCGCGCGGCGGTCCACAGGATCTGGTCGAACTCGTCATTTATGAACTGCGTCAGGCTGTCCTGTCGGGCGCGCTCCAGCGTGCCCGCCGGGAAGGTCAGGCGCCCATGCTTGTCGGCCAGGTAGGTCATGATCGCCAGCGAATCGGTGATCGGCACGCCGCCCACCACCAGCACCGGCACCTTGCCCGCCGGGTTGAAGGCGACGACCTCCTCGGCATGGGGCATGGCCCCGACATGGTCGTAAGGTTGGTCCAACTCCTCCAGTGCCCAGAGGACGCGGAGCGTGCGGGTGCGGGTGGGTCCGATGACGCGATACATGCGGTGTCCTTCCTAGCGGGCGGCACGATGGGCGATGGAGGCGAGCCGGATCAGCGCACGTTCCATCAAGGCGGTCTGCGGCGCCTGCTGGCTGGAGCGCAGGGCGAGGTCGGTATCCAGCAGCGTTTCATGCGCCGCCTCCAGCCGCGACACGCCCCAGAGGCCCGCCTGCCGGATCATCTTGTCACGGCGCGGTCCGTAGACCGGCGGGCGCATCGCGCCGACCCCGGCAGAGGCCCCGCCGGGATGGATCGCGGCCCCGTAGAGGCCCCGGAAATGGCGCAGCGCCTGGATGCACAGCGTGACCGGCAGCACGCCTTGCCCGGTCAGTTTCTGCATCAGCGGGCCGATCGCGCCGATCCGGCCCTCGGCGGCGGCGTTCAGGATGTCATCCACACCGGCCTCGATGGTCGTGGGCGCGCAGGCCATGATGTCGGCGGAGGTGACGGGCGACGGATCGCTCATCTTGTAGAGCGCCAGTTTCTCCATCGTCTGCCGGAAATCGCCGGGGTCCAGCGCCTGCGCAAGCGCGGTCAGTTCGGCCATGCCGTCGCGGCCCACATCGGTGACGCCGGATTTGGCCAGCGTTTCCTCTATCTCGGCGCGCGAGGGGGGTTCGTCATAGATGCCGATGGCATAGGCGCGCTTGTGGCTCTCGAACAGCTTGCGCAGCGCGGATTTGGGGGCAAGCGTCTTGGCGGTGACGATGATCTGCGCGTCGCCTTCGCGCCATTCGGTCAGCGCGTCCTTGATGACGGGGGCGAGGCCATCGGCGGCCTCCTCGACAAAGGCCACGCGCGGGCCGGGGAAGAAGCCGACGGCGCGCATCGCATCGGCCAGCATCGCCTTGTCGCTGCGCAATTCGCTGGCCGGGATCCGGGTCAGGCGCATTTCCTCCTCGGCGCCGGGGCCGAGCAGTTTCTCGATCACGTCCTGCCGCTTCAGCGCTACCCGCATCGCGTCAGCGCCATAAAGCAGCAGCCCCGCCGCAGACCTGTCGGGCGCGTGAAAATAGGCGGCGGCGTCGCGGGCTGTCAGCTTCATGAGAAGCGGCTGGAGGCGGTCAGGAGGCGCGAAACCAGCCGGTCGGCCAGGATCGTCATCAGCCGATCCTCGGCGTCGCGTTCTGCGGCGGCGGTGGCGACGGAACTGCCGGTGGTGGAATAGGCCGCGAAGCTGGACACGCTGTCGGCCAGGATCTGCGCATCGGTCGCCAGCTCGGTCAGGACGAAATCGACGGTGCCGTTGATGTTGATCCGGGTGATGTCATTGGCGCCGGTAATGGCAAGGTCGGTGGTCGAGGTCGTGATGGTGCAATCCAGCGCGTAGGCCGCGCCGTTCGGCCGCCCAAGCCGCTCCTCCAGCCGCGCGACCAGTTCAAAGCCGAGCCGTGTGTCGGGGGCCGCGACCAGCACCTGGTTGCGCAAGGCCAGCCCGACCCCGCCGGTGCCATAGACCGGGGCAAAGCCGCAGCCCGCCAGGGGCAGGGCGGCCAGCAGGGTCAGGAAGGTGCGGCGGTCAGATGACGACATTGATGATGCGGCCCGGCACGACGATGAGCTTCTTCGGGGCACCCCCGGAGAGCGCCTTGAGAACAGCCTTGTCCGTCAGCGCCAGTTTTTCAACCTCAACCTTGTCCATGTCCTTGGGCACGGTGATCTCGGACCGGCGCTTGCCGTTGATCTGGATCGGCAGGGTGACGCTGTCCTCGACCAGCATCGCCTCATCCGCGACGGGCCAGTCGGCCTGCGCAATCAGGCCCTCGCCGCCCTGATGCGCCCAGATCTCCTCGGACAGGTGGGGCGTCATGGGCGACATGAGCTGCGCCAGGGTCTTGATCGCGGCCTTCTGCGCCTTCGCCCCGGCCTTCGACCTGGCCAGCGTGTTGGTGAAGGCGTAGAGCTTGGCGATGGCGGCGTTGAAGCCGAAACTTTCGATGCCATTGGTCACGTCGCGGATGGTCTTGTGCATCTCGCGCAGGAGATCATCGTCGCCCTCGCCGGGTTGATCCGGGTCCATCGCGCCGATCCGGTCGCACAGCGACCAGACGCGGGAGAGATGCTTGTAGGCGGCATCCGCGCCCGAGGCGGTCCATTCCACGTCGCGTTCCGGCGGGCTGTCGGACAGGACGAACCAGCGCGCGGTGTCGGCCCCGTAGGCCCCGATGATGTTGAGCGGATCGACGACGTTATTCTTCGACTTGGACATCTTGGCGGAGGGGATGATTTCGACGGCCTCGCCAGTCGCCCCCAGACGCGCGCCGCTTTCGTGAACCTCCACATCTTCGGGGAAGTGATAGACCGGGCGGTCATTCTCATCCCGCGTGACGTAGATCGCGTGCGTCACCATCCCTTGCGTGAAGAGCGCATCGAAGGGCTCGCGGGCCGAGGCGGGCAGGTGGCCGGTGATGTGCATCGCGCGGGCGAAGAAGCGGGAATACAGCAGGTGCAGGATCGCGTGTTCCACCCCGCCGATATACTGGTCCACGTTCATCCAGTAGTCCGCATCGGCCATGTTGGTCGGCGTCTCGGCGCGGGGCGCGGTGAAGCGGGCGAAATACCACGACGAATCGACGAAGGTGTCCATCGTGTCGGTCTCACGCTTGGCGTCCCCGCCGCATTTGGGGCAGGGCGCATCGCGCCAGGTCGGGTGGCGGTCCAGCGGGTTGCCGGGGATGTCGAAACTGACATCGTCGGGCAGGGTGACGGGCAGGTTCTCCTTCTTCTCCGGCACCACGCCGCAAGAGGGGCAATGCAGAACCGGAATCGGGCAGCCCCAATAGCGTTGGCGGGAAAGGCCCCAATCGCGCAGGCGATACTTGGTGACGCCCTCGCCCCATCCCTCTTTCTCGGCCGCGGCGATCGTGGCCTCGATGGCCTCCTCGCCCGTCGCCACGTCGAGACCCGCGAAATGGTTGACCCATTGAACCTTGTCGGTCTTGGGCGGCACGAAGGCCTCGCGCTCGACCGGGGTGGGGTCGTCCAGCGCAAAGAACGTGTCGATGACCGGCAGGTCGTATTTGCGGCAGAAGTCCAGGTCGCGTTGGTCATGCGCGGGGCAGGCGAAGATCGCGCCGGTGCCGTAATCCATCAAGATGAAATTGGCGATCCAGACCGGCAATTCCCAGTCGGGGTTCAGCGGATGTTTCACCCGGATGCCGGTATCCATGCCCAGTTTAGGGGCGGTCTCGATGGCTTCCTCGGTGGTGCCGCCCTTGCGGCATTCCGCAACGAAATCGGCAATCTCGGGGTTCTCGGCCTCCAGCTTTTTCGCAATCGGGTGGTCGGGCGAGATGCCGACAAAGCTTGCGCCCATCAGCGTGTCGGGGCGGGTGGTGTAGACGGAAATCGGATCGCCGCCATCGACGCGCTCGAACCCGAATTGCAGCCCGCGTGACCTGCCGATCCAGTTCTCCTGCATCAGCCGCACCTTGGCGGGCCAGTTATCCAGCCCCTCCAGCGCCTCCAGCAACTCCTCGGCGTAGTCGGAGATACGGAAGAACCATTGCGTCAGGTCGCGCCGCTCCACCTCGGCCCCGGATCGCCAGCCCTTGCCGTCGATCACCTGTTCATTGGCCAGCACGGTCATATCGACCGGATCCCAGTTGACGGTCGCGTTTCTGCGGTCGATCAGCCCGGCTTCGAGGAAATCCAGAAACAGCGCCTGCTGCTGGCCGTAATACTCAGGGTCGCAGGTCGCAAACTCGCGGCTCCAGTCGATCGAGAGGCCAAGCGGCTTCATCTGCTCGCGCATCACCGCGATGTTCTGATAGGTCCAGTCCTTCGGGTGGCCGCCGCTGGCCATGGCCGCGTTTTCTGCGGGCATTCCAAAGGCATCCCATCCCATCGGGTGCAGCACGTTATGCCCGGTCGACGCCTTGTAGCGCGCGATCACGTCGCCCATCGTGTAGTTGCGCACATGGCCCATATGGATGCGGCCCGAGGGATAGGGGAACATCTCGAGCACGTAGTATTTGGGCCTGGTCTCGTCGCGCTTGGCCGTGAAGACGCCGGCCTTGTCCCAGGCCTGTTGCCATTTCTTTTCGGTCACACTCGGGTCGAAGCGGGCCATGGTCTGTTCCTCGGGGGTCTGGATACGAAAACGCCGGGCGCTGTCCGGCCCGGCGTCGTGTTTAGAAGCGTGGGGGCGCGAATTCTAGAGGTTACCTTCGGCAATCCGTAGCTGGCGCGCGCGGGTCAGGATCGCATCCTCGACCGCGCGGGCGGTTTCGCGGCTGACCGCGCCGCCGCCCCGTCCCTGAAGCGCCACCCGCAAGCTGCGGGCATCCAGCGCCGGGTCGGTCACGTAGACGGTGGCGCGATAGGCGCGTCCGCCGCCGGGGGGCGTGCCATAGCCATAGACGATGACGCCCGAGAACGGATCGGCGGCCTCGATCGGCATGAAGTCGAGAATCTCCAGCGTCGCGTTCCAGATGTAACGATTCACCTCGACGGTGACGTTAGGGTCATCGTTGTTGTCGAAGAGGTCGAAGATCGTGTCGCGGTTGGGGTCGGGCAGGGCCCCGGATTCGATCAGGCGCTGGCGCGATTCCTGGCTGATCTGCTGGTCGCGGATGCCGCCCGGACCCGATCCGCCACCGCCGCCGAAGCCCGATCCGCCGCCGCCGCAAGCCGCCAGTGCCGTCACCCCAAGCAACATGACCGTGATTTTGCCCTTGAGTCCGAACATGTTACGCCTTGCCTTCCTGTGACCCGCAGTTTTCCGTTAAGCCTTGGTATCGCAGGGCCAATAGTGCGGCAAGGTCTTATAATGCCGGGGCCCGTGCCAGGACTGTGGCATGTCTGCACCACGGTTGTGGCAACATCGCCTTGGCGCCGCCCGATTTCTTGCATTTGCCCGCCCGAAAGTTGAGAGAAGGGCATACCCAATTCGGATGCTCCGATTGGGGAGCTTTTTATCTAACGAGGGAAAAACCATGAAAAAGGTTCTCTTCGCAACGACCGCGCTTGTCGCCACCGCTGGTGTCGCTTCCGCAGAAGTTGCAGTCACCGGTTGGGCTGAAATGGGTCTGTTCGGCGGCGACAACGCCATGGGCATGGGCATCGAAACCCAGTTCTTCACCGACATCGACGTTCTGTTCCGCATGTCCGGCGAAACCGACAATGGCCTGACCTTCGGTGCCGGCGTCGACCTGGACGAATCCACCAACGACAACGGTGCCGGAAACACTGGCGGTGCGTTCAATCCGGCCGACGATGGCGGCGCGTTCGTCTTCCTGTCCGGCAACTTCGGCACCGTGACCATGGGCGACACCGACGGCGCTCTGGACTGGGCCCTGCAGGATGCCGACTATGGCAACGCAGGTTCCATCGCGGACGACGAAACCGCACATGCCGGTTTCCTGGACACCTATGGCGACGGCGCCTATGACGGCCAGATCCTGCGTTACGACAACACCTTCGGCGACTTCGGCGTGGCCCTCTCGGTCGAGATGGACGACACCGGCATGATGGACACCGGCTTTGCCCTCGGCTTCCGCTATGGCATGGACCTGGGTGGCGCTGACGTCGGCTTCGGCGTTGGTTACCAGTTCATCGACGTGTCAAACTACCTGCCCGGCAACCTGAGCTCCATCGCGATCCCGGCTCAGGACTTCGACGGCGAGTATGACATCTTCGGCATCAGCGCCAGCGTTGCGTCGAACGGTTTCTCGGCAAACATCGAGTACACCGACTTCTCCTCCGACACCGCGGGTGAAGAAGAAGCCAGCCACGTGAGCCTCGGCCTGGGTTACACCACCGGCGCGATCACCGTCTCCGCCAACTACGGTATCTGGGATTACTCCTCGGACGTCGCAGCATTCGACGGCGACATCACCGGCTTCGGTCTGGCAGCAGCCTACGACCTGGGCGGCGGTGCCTCGATCCACGCCGCTTACGGTGTGTCGGACTACTCCGACCTGTCTGGCGCTCCGGCAGCCTTCGACGACCTGGAAACCTGGTCGCTCGGCGTCGCACTGTCCTTCTAATCCTCACGGATTATTTGGTAAGGGAAGAGCGGGCTTTGGCCCGCTCTTTTCTTTTGCGTGAACGGGAGGACTTCGCCATGCCGCTTTCCGAGATTACCAAGGCCATCACCAAGGCCGAATCCGATGCAGGCCGCGCCCCGGGTTCGGTCAAGCTGATCGCGGTCTCCAAGGTGCAGCCCGACGCCCGCGTGCGCGCCGTGCTGGAAGAGGGTCACCGCGTCTTCGGCGAGAACCGGGTGCAGGAGGCGGCGGGCAAATGGCCGGGCTTCCGCGAGGAGTATGACGGGATCGAGCTGCATCTGATCGGCCCGCTGCAAAGCAACAAGGCGCGGCAGGCGTTCGAGCTGTTCGATGCCATTCACACGCTGGACCGGCCCAAGCTGGCCAAACGCATCGCCGACCTGGCGCAGGAGACGGGCCACTGCCCCGACCTGATGATCCAGGTGAACACGGGCGAGGAGGACCAGAAGGCCGGTGTCCTGCCTGCCGATGCGGATGATTTCATCGAGATGGCACGGGGGCTGGACCTGCCCGTGAGGGGCCTGATGTGCATCCCGCCGGTCAAGGAGGAGGCGTCCCTGCACTTCGCGCTTCTGGCCAAGATCGCCGCGCGCAACGGGCTGGAAGGGCTGTCGATGGGCATGAGCGCCGATTTCGAGACGGCGATTTCCTTCGGAGCCACCCATGTCCGCGTCGGCAGCGCGATTTTCGGTGAGCGCGTGGCAGGGTGAACCCCACCATCCCCATCACCGCACGATCACACGCGCGCCCGGAGAAATCCGCCGCGTCACCCACAACAGATCGCCCGGATCCATCGCGATACAGCCTTCCGTCGGATATCCCGGTCGGCGCCAGCGATGCAGGAAGATCGCCGAGCCGCGTCCCGGCACCGCGTCGGGCCAGTTCCAATCCGTCAGCAGCACGAGGTCATAGAGCGGATCGGCGCGGCGTAGCCTCTCATGGCTGCCCGCGTAGGGCGCGCGGACCAGATGGTTGTACTCCGCCCGCGCCGCATCGTCCGACCACAGGTCGCGCGGCCCGATCGGCACCGCCCAAGCCACGGGCCGTGCCATGCGGTCGGGACGATAGAGGCAGCCCAGGATCCGATGCCCCCCCCGCGGCGTGGCCCCGTCGCCCTCGCGCTTCTCGCGCGTCAGCCCACCCTTGCCAATGGCGCAGGGAATCACCCGTCCGCCAAAGCGCAGGCCCATCGGCGTCAGCACCATATCGGCGGGGGTCACAGCAGATGCCCCGATTTCGCGGCCTTCACGGCCAGGTAATGCTGGTTGTGCCGGTTCGTGGGCGTGACCAGCGGCACCCGTTCGGTCACCGCGATGCCTTCAGCCTGCAACATCTCGACCTTGCGCGGGTTGTTGGTCATCAGCCGCGCCTGTGAAAATCCCATGCGCCGCAGGATATCGGCCCCGAGGCGGAAATCCCGCTCGTCATCCTCAAAGCCGAGCCGGTGATTGGCCTCGACCGTGTCAAAGCCCTGATCCTGAAGCGAATAGGCCCGCATCTTGTTGGCAAGGCCAATCCCGCGCCCCTCCTGGTTGAGGTAGAGCAGCACACCTGCCCCCGCCTGTCCCATCGTGGCCAGCGCCGTGCGCAATTGCGGCCCGCAATCGCATTTGAGCGAGCCAAGCACATCGCCGGTGAAACAGGCCGAATGCAGCCGCGCCAGCACCGGCGCGTCGCGGTCGGGGCGGCCCACTTCGATGGCGTAATGCTCCACCCCGCCATTATCGGGGCGGTAGATATGCAGCCGCCCGGCCTCGGCCAGCTCCATCGGCATCCGCGCGGCGGCGACGGGCATCAGCGCGTGGTGCCGGTCCAGATCCTTCCGCGTGGCCTCGGGCACCAGCCGGGTCAGGTGCACCCTCTCGGCAAAGCCCGCCGCATCCGGGACCGCAACGGCGAGGACCGCAGGGAGGAGCTGCGCCGATTTCACCAGCGCAATCGCCAGACGGTGCAGATCGGCCGCGCCGTCCCGCGCGCTGATCAGGGGGCCTTTCATTGGCACGCGCAGATCGTCGGCGGGGTCGGCCACGGCGCGCACCCATCCGGCATCCGCACCCTCGGGCAGGATCAGCCGCGCAAGGTCGCCGTCATAGGCCCGCGCCTTCAACGTCTCGGCGCGGCGCCCTGTGATCGCCAGCACCGGGTCGCCCAGGTTGCGCAGCGCCTCCAGCCGGTGGGGTTGCAGCGTCTCGGCGGCCAGCAGGACCAACCCGGCCCCCTCACCGCCCAGAATCACCGGCAGACCGACGCGCAGATCAGCCCGCGCCCGTGCGGTCAACTCGGATGGGGTGGGCAGAAAGGGCATCGCGCGGGCCTACGTTCAGACATGACCCCTCCCATGTAGACCGCCCTGTCATGATTTGAAACATTTGCGCACGCCGCGACACGGCTGCGTGAGGTTTTTTTCCGTGCCCTTGCCAGATGGCCCCGCCAGCGACATTTCTCATTGAATGCAACGGACAGGAGGGTCCAATGGCGAACCTACGGAAGATACTGCTTGTCGATGACGAGGAAGACCTGCGCGAAGCCCTGTCCGAGCAATTGGTCATGACCGAGGATTTCGACGTGTTCGAGGCCGACAACGGATCGGAAGCGCTGGAAAAGGCGAAGGAACAGATCTACGACCTCGTCATCCTGGATGTCGGCCTGCCCGACACCGATGGGCGCGAGCTCTGCCGCCTGATGCGCAAGCAGGGCGTCAAGTGCCCGATCCTGATGCTGACGGGCCATGACAGCGACGCCGACACGATTCTGGGCCTCGATGCGGGTGCCAATGACTACGTGTCCAAGCCGTTCAAGTTTCCCGTCCTCCTGGCCCGCATCCGCGCGCAGTTGCGCCAGCACGAGCAATCCGAGGACGCGGTGTTCCAGCTTGGCCCCTACACCTTCAAGCCCGCGATGAAGATGCTGGAGACCGAGGACAACCGGAAGATCCGGCTGACCGAGAAGGAAACCAACATCCTGAAATTCCTCTACCGGGCGCAGGATGGCGTCGTTGCCCGCGACGTGCTGCTGCACGAAGTCTGGGGATACAACGCCGGTGTCACCACCCACACGCTGGAAACCCATATCTACCGGCTGCGCCAGAAGATCGAGCCGGAGCCGTCAAATGCGCGCCTTTTGGTCACAGAAAGTGGCGGATATCGTCTTTTGGCGTGAAATAACCGCTATATCTTGACTATCGGCGATTTCGCCCGCAAGATTTCATTGTGGTCAATGTACCACCTCCCTGTTGGACTGGCCCGACCCGTAACTGGATCGGGCCGTTTTTTGTGAGGGGCTCAGGGACGCCCGAGCCTGAGGAAGCCGATCCCGTAAAGGAACATTCCGGCCAGCCCGAGGCTTGCGGCCAGGAACGGCGCGCGCAGGGCGGCCTCGCGCCCCAACCCCGGTTCGATCTGGGCCACCAGCACCCCCGCCAACAGCGCCCCGACCGGCATCATGCCCCAACCGAAGAACCGGTAGATCGCGTTGACACGTCCCAGGATCGCCGAGGGGATGAAGCGTTGCCGGTAGGAGACCGTCACCACGTTCCACAGCATCCCGGCAAAGATCCCGAGGAACTCCCCCGCCGCCACGACGCCTGCGCTGCTGGTCAGAAAGATCGCCAGGTAGGAGAGCGGCATCACCGCAAGCGCCAGGCGCAGGCTATGGCGCGGGCCGAGGCGTGCTGCAATCGTGGGGCAGATCAGCCCGCCCAAGACGCCGCCCGCGGCGCCCGCCGTCAGGATCAGGCCGTGGCCGAACGCGCCCAGGCCAAGGATCTCCTGCGAGAACAGCACCAGGAACGTCGCCGCACCGACACGAAGCGCGTTCAACAGGCCCAACATGACGGCGAGTTGCAGGATGATCCTGTGCGCGAACATCCAGGCCAGCCCGTCCCGCATCTCGACCCAGAACCCGGTGCGGATGGCGGGCAGGACGCGGGCCGGAAAGGCGATGGCCCAGACCGACAGCGCCGCCAGCCCGAAGGCCAGCGCATTGAATGAAAACGGCAATGGCAGGGCCAGCGCGATCAGCAACCCGGCCAGCGGCGGCCCGACGAAGGCGCCCATGACCTGCTCGACGCTCCAGATCTGGCCGTTGGCGGTTTCCAGGTCACGCGCCTCGACCAGCATCGGCAACACGGTTTGCGCGGCGTTGTCGCGGAAGACCTCGGCGGTGCCAAGCGCGAAGGCAAGGGCGGCGATGATCCAGATCAGCCGTGTCGCGGAGCCGTCGCCATCGGCGAGGGGCAGGGCGGGCGCACCCAGGATCAGCGCCACGATGCCGAAGGACAGCACAACCCGCGCCAGATCGGCCCGGAACATCAGCGCCTGCCGGTCGGCCCGGTCGGTGATCACGCCGACGGGCAGGGCCAGCAGGAACCAGGGCAGTCGGGTCGCAAAGGCCACAGCCGCGATGTGAAACGGATCACGACTGATCAGTGTGGCCAGCCAGGGCAGCGCCAGCGCCGCGATCCCGTCACCCAGATTGGCCGCCGCCGCTCCCGAAATGAGGAGGCGAAAGCTGCGGTTCCGGCGGATCAGGCGCAATGTCATTGGCCAGCTTTGTCCCCGCGCGGACCCGGATGCAATGCCTCGGGCCATGCCGTCGGATTTGCTTGCCCTCGCTGATTCCGCCATGGGGCCGGTGTGATCGTCATCCCTGATGCCGGTCATTTCTCCAGATAGAGAACGAAGTGGCATTTCTGGACGTGCTCCTGCCCGCAATCCGCGTTATGACGCCGCAAACCCCCAACCGAAAGGACCGCGCTTCATGCCCTTCACGCTCGCCACCTGGAACATCAACTCGGTCCGGCTGCGCGCCGAACTGGTGGCGCGGCTGATGCGCGAGGAGGGGCCGGATATCCTCTGCCTCCAGGAATGCAAATCGCCGGTCGAGAAGATCCCGGTCGAGATTTTCACCAATCTCGGCTACACCCACATGGTTGCGCGCGGGCAGAAGGGCTATAACGGCGTCGCGATCCTGTCGAAGCTGCCGATGGAAGAGGTCGAGGCGCATGACTTCGCCCGGCTCGGCCATGCCCGCCACATCGCGGGACGGCTGGAGAACGGCGTCACCATCCACAATTTCTACGTGCCAGCAGGCGGCGACGTGGCCGACCGCGAGGTGAACGAGAAGTTTGGCCAGAAGCTGGATTACCTGACCGAGATGCGCGATTGGGCGCATGAGACCGCGCCTGAAAAATCCATCCTGGTCGGCGACCTCAACATCGCCCCGCGTGAGGATGATGTCTGGAGCCACAAGCAATTGCTCAAGGTGGTCAGCCACACCCCCGTCGAGGTCGAGCATCTGGGCGCCGCGATGGAGGCCGGTAAATGGGTGGATGTCACCCGTCAGGACATCCCCGAGGGGCAGCTCTATTCCTGGTGGTCCTACCGCGCCCGCGACTGGGACGCCGCCGACAAGGGCCGCAGGCTGGATCACATCTGGGCCACGCCCGACATCTCGAACGCGGCCCATTCCAGCCGCATCCTGCGCCCCGTGCGCGGATGGGACAAACCGTCGGACCACGCGCCGGTGCTGGCGACATTCGATCTCTGAGCCGGGGCTTGGCCTATCGGACCGGACTGCCCATATAGGGCGCAACACATTTCAAGAGGGCAAGACATGCTGGAACTTGGTGGAACCGAAAACACCGCCGCCGCCGACCTGATCAAGGACGCGACCGAAGAAACCTTCATGGCCGATGTGGTCGAGGCCAGCCGCGAGGTGCCGGTCATCGTCGATTTCTGGGCGCCCTGGTGCGGGCCCTGCAAGACGCTCGGGCCGCAATTGGAGGCCGCCGTGACCGCCGCCAAGGGCAAGGTCAGGATGGTCAAGCTGGACGTCGATGCCAACCCGCGACTGGCGCAGGCGCTGGCACAACAGGGGCTGCCGCTGCAATCCATCCCGACGGTCATCGCCTTCCATGAAGGCCGCCCGGTGGACATGTTCCAGGGCGCGGTCCCGCAATCCGAGGTGCAGGCTTTCGTGCAGAAAGCCGCAGCCCTTGCAGGGGATGGCGGACTTGCCGAAGCCGTAGAGGCCGCCGAGGCGATGCTGGAGGAAGGTGCCGCCGTCGATGCCGCGCAGACCTTCGCCGCCATCCTGGGCGAGGAGCCCGAGAATGCCGCCGCCTATGGCGGTCTCATCCGCGCCCATCTGGCGATGGATGAGGTCGACCAGGCCGAGGGGCTACTGGCCTCGGTGCCCGATGCGATCAAGTCCGCAGGCGAGATCGAGGCCGCCCGCGCGCAGCTGGACCTGATGCGCCAGGCCGCCGATGCCGGCCCGCTGGCCGAGCTTTCCGCCGCGGTCGAGGCCAATCCCGACGATCACCAGGCGCGGTTCGACTATGCCAAGGCGCTGCATGCCAATGGGAAGGTGGAAGAGGCCGTCGATCAACTGCTGGACCTTTTCCGCCGGGATCGGGAATGGAATGATGGGGCCGCCAAGGCGCAGCTCTTCACGATATTCGACGCGCTCAAGCCGAATGATCCTGTTGCGCAGAAGGGGCGGCGCAAGCTCAGCTCGATGATATTTGCCTGACGGGGTGCGCCCGCTACATAGTAGGTCATGATGTCCCGCGCCGATCTACCCGCAACGATCCCGATCTTTCCGCTGCCCGGCGCGTTGCTGCTGCCGCGTGCGCGCCTGCCGCTGCACATTTTCGAGCCGCGCTACCTGGCGATGCTGGATGACACGTTGAAAACCGATCACCGGCTGATCGGAATGGTGCAGCCGATGGAAAACCGGTTGCACGATATCGGCTGCGCCGGGCGGCTGACGCAGTTCTCCGAGACCGAGGACGGGCGCTACATGATCACGCTCGGCGGCGTCTCGCGGTTCCGCATCCTGCGCGAGGTCGGTGGCTTCACGCCCTATATCAAGGCCGACGTCCGGTGGGATGGGTTCGAGCGTGACCTCGAGGACGAGGAGACCGACCCCGGCTTCGACCGGCAAACCTTCCTGACCCTGCTGTCGCGCTACTTCACCGCCGCGGGGCTTTCGACCGATTGGGAGTCGCTCAAGGACGCCGATGACGAGTTGCTGATCAACTCGCTCTCGATGCTCTGCCCCTTCGAGGTCGAGGAAAAGCAGGCACTGCTGGAGGCCCCCCGCCTGAGCGACCGGCGCGAGACCATCGCCGCGCTGATGGAGTTCGCCTGCCGGGGCGGATCGGGCGACGAGGTGCTGCAATGAGCGAGACCGGGATCGACCGGAAGATGCTGGAGGCGCTGGTCTGCCCGGTCACGCAGGCCCCGCTGAGCTATGATGCCGACCGGCAGGAGCTGATCAGCCGCGCCGCGAGCCTTGCCTTTCCGATCCGCAATGGCATTCCGATCATGCTGGAGGAAGAGGCGCGGAAACTGGACTGATAACGGTGCAGGCTTGACGCGGCGCGGCGATCCGGGCGAGCTATCGGGCAGGATTTCAGAACCAGAGGATTGCCCCGATGCTAGCCCGATTGCCGCTGCTGATCATACCGTTGATCTTGTATAATATCGTGATGTTCACCGGCCTTGGCGGCGCGGCGGGGTTTCAGGGCGCGCTGTTCACCTTGCCGATGATGTCGGGCGGAAGCTGGACCATGACCATCGCCGATCTGCTGGTGCTGGTCGCGCTCTTCATCCTGTTCATCGAGATCCTGAAATCGACGCGGACGGGCTCCAGTTCGGTGGTCGACCACATGCTGTCCACCCTGGTCTTCGTGCTTTTCCTGGTGGAGTTCCTGCTGGTCTCGGGTGCGTCCACGTCTGTGTTCTTCACGTTGATGGTGATTACGCTGATTGACGTGATGGCGGGGTTCTCGGTCTCGATCCGGGCCGCGGGGCGCGACATCACCATGAGTTGAGGCGGGGGCAAAAGGCGTGACGCCTTTTACGCGGTTTCGAAACAGCGTGGACGGCTCATGTCGACGCGGCTTTTGCCCCGATGGATCACAACGTCCGCCCCTGCATCAGGCGGGGCACATCGCCCTCCAGCCCCGCCGCCTCGCGGATGAAGCGACGGCGCAGGGCGGGCATCGCGTTGACCGCGCCCATGCCAAGATCGCGGCCAAGCCGGAGCAGCGGATTGTCGTTGGAAAAGAGCCGGTTGAACAGATCCGTGGCCGCCGACAGGCTGGCCGTGTCAAAGCGGCGCCAGCCCTGGTAGCGTTCCAGCACGTCGAAGGCGGCGAAATCCTCGCCCCGCCGCCTGGCATCCACCAGCACCTCCGCCAGCGCCGCGACATCCCGCAGCCCCAGGTTCAGGCCCTGCCCCGCGATGGGGTGCACCCCATGCGCCGCGTCGCCGATGAGGGCGAGGCGCGTATCCACGAACTTCTCGGCGATGGTCAGGTTCAGAGGATAGGAGAACCGCTTTCCGGCCAGCGAAATCTGCCCAAGGAAATCGCCGAAGCGGGGGCGCAGCACGTCCAGATACGCGGCGTCGTCCAGTGCTTCGATCTCGGTGGCGCGGGCGGTGGTTTCACTCCAGACGATGGAAGAGCGGTTGCCGGGCAGGGGCAGGATCGCCAGCGGCCCCGCGGGCATGAAGAACTGATGCGCGATGCCGTGATGCGGTTTCTCATGCGCCAATGAACAGACCAGCGCGGTCTGCCCGTAATCCCACCCCTGCCGCTTGATCCCGGCGCGCTCCGCCACGCCCGAACGTCGGCCATCGGCGCCGACCAGCAGCCGCCCGGTCAGCACTTCGCCGGTCTCCAGCGTCACCGTGGCGGGGCCCTCGGTGCTCTGATGGACAACCCGCGCGCCGGGCATGTGGGTGATCAGCGGCTCGGCCTCCATCCGGGCCAGCAGCGCCTGACGCAGGAACCGGTCCTCAAGCATGTGGCCCATCGGGCCTTCCTCGATCTCGGCATGGTCGAAATGCAGGAAGAAGGGGGCAGGCCCCTCGCCCGCGCGCCCGTCGCTGGCCTTGATCTCCAGCATCGGCTGCGCGTTATCCGACAGCCCCTCCCACAGCCCCAGGGCACGCAGCATCCGAACCGAGGCCAGCGCCAGCGCGTAGGACCGCCCGTCGAACGTATCGGCGTCACGGGCCTCAGAGGGCAGCGCGTCGATCACCACGCTGCTTATCCCTGCGCTGGCCAGGGCGATGGCCAGGCATGGCCCGTTCAGCCCGCCGCCGACAATCAGGATATCCGTCTTTACCGTCATGCCCTGCAATATGGCCGCTTGGCCGGGATTGTCCATTGCAAGAGGGGCGAGTAGCGTGCCCCGCGACAAGATGGCGGATGAGGGCACAGGGACATGCGGGACGATTGGCAGAGCCTCGGGGCGGCAGAGCTTGGCCGGGCGATTGGCGCGGGCGAGGTGGACCCGGTGGAGGTGACGGAAGGCTATCTTGCGGCCATCAAGGGCCATGAGTTCCGCGACCGGATCTACTCCGCCGTGACCGCCGACCGCGCCCGCGTCGAGGCCGAGGCCGCGTCGAAACGCGCCAAACAGGGCGCAAGGCTTGGCCTGCTGGACGGGGTGCCGATCAGCTGGAAGGATCTTTTCGACAGCGCTGGCGTGGCAACGGAATCGGGCACGAAACTGCTGGAGGGTCGGGTGCCGGACGCCGATGCCGAGGTGCTGGCGCGCGCGACGCGGGCGGGGCTGATCTGCCTCGGCAAGACGCATATGAGCGAATTCGCCTTCTCGGGTCTCGGCCTCAACCCCTGCACGCAGACCCCGCCCAATATCCACAACCCCAAACTGGTGCCGGGCGGCTCGTCCTCGGGGGCTGCGGCCTCCATCGCCTGGGGGCTGGCGGCGGCGGCGATCGGCTCGGATACCGGCGGATCGGTGCGCATCCCGGCGGCGTTCAACGATCTGGTGGGGCTCAAGACCACGTCCGGGCGGCTCAGCCTCAAGGGGGTGGTGCCGCTCTGCGACCGCTTCGACACGGTCGGCCCGCTGGCCCGCACGGTCGAGGATTGCGCCGAATTGCTGGCGGTGCTGGAAGACGGCAAAGCCACCGATCTTCGCGGCGCGACCCTGCAAGGCGCGCGGTTCCTTGTGCTCACCACCTATGCCGACGACGCGCGTGAGGAACCGGCGGCGGGCTTCGCCCATGCGCTGGACCGGCTGGCGCAGACGGGCGCGAAGATCACCCGCGGCACTGTCGAGGGTATCGAAGAGGCGATGGACATGTCGCCGATCCTCTTCACCTCCGAGGCCTACGGCATCTGGAAAGACGTGATCGAGGCCGCGCCGGAAAAGATGTTCGGCCGCATCCTGGACCGGTTCCGGCAGGGCGCGCAGTTCTCGGCCCCCGACTATATCGCGGCCTGGCGGCGGCTGGAGGTTCTGCGCGCAAGCTGGCAGGCCCAGGTGGCGGAATATGACGCGGTGCTGCTGCCGACCGCCCCCATCCTGCCGCCCGAGATCGACCGGCTGATGACCGATGACGATTATTACGTCACCGAAAACCTGCTGACCCTGCGCAACACGCGGGTGGGTAACCTGATGGGTCTGGCGGGCCTGTCGCTTCCGACCGGCATCCCGGGCACCGGCATCATGGCGCTTGGCCGTCCGATGGGCGAGGATCACCTGCTGCGTGTCGGCGCGGCGATGGAGGCGGCCTTGGCCTGAAGGACACAGGCCACTGACCGAATTGCCAAATCCGCGCGCGTTTTTCTGGACCCGACAGGACTTGCACGGTAGCTTGCGGTCATAACAGGGCGATAAACGATCCTGACCTGAGGCAGACATGACCTTCCCAGAGCGGTTTTCGGACCTGCCAGAATACGCGTTTCCGCGATTGCGGAGCTTGCTCGATTCCCACACACCGGGGGCCGAGCCGATTGTCATGACCATCGGCGAGCCGCAGCACGCGATCCCCGATTGGGTGCCCGACGTGATCGCGGAAAACACCGCGCTTTTCGGGAAATACCCCCCGAACGAGGGCACACCGGCCTTGCGTGAGGCCGTCGCCGGATGGGTGCAGCGCCGCTATGGCGTCACGATCGACCCCGCCCGGCAGATACTGCCCCTGAACGGCACGCGCGAAGGGCTGTTCAACGCCTGCATCGCGCTGTGTCCCGAAACGAAGAACGGCAAGCAGCCCGTGGTGCTGACCCCGAACCCGTTCTACCAGGTCTATGCCGTGGCGGCGTTGGCAGTGGGGGCCGAGCCGGTCTTTGTCCCCGCGACCGACGCCACCGGCAACCTGCCCGATTACGCCAGCCTGCCCGAGGATGTCTTGAACCGCGTGGCCGTGGCCTATATCTGCTCGCCCGCCAATCCGCAGGGCGCGGTGGCCAGCCCCGATTACTGGGCCGAGCTGATCGGGTTGGCCGAAAAGTATGATTTCCAGATCTTCTCGGACGAATGCTATTCCGAGATCTACCGCGACACGGCCCCGACCGGGGCGCTGGAGATGGCCGCGCGTCTGGGGGCGGACCCCGAACGGGTGGTGCTGTTCAACTCGCTGTCCAAGCGGTCGAACCTGGCGGGCTTGCGGTCGGGCATTGCCGTGGGCGGGCCGAAATCGGTGGCCCGATTGCAGCAGTTGCGCAACTATGCGGGCGCGCCGCTGCCGGGGCCGTTGCAGGCCGTGGCCGCGCGGGCCTGGGGCGATGAGGATCATGTGATCGCCAACCGGGCGCTCTACCAGGAAAAGTATCGCGTGGCCGATGACATCCTAGGATCGGTGCAAGGCTACAGATCGCCCGAGGCGGGGTTCTTCCTGTGGCTGCCGGTCGATGACGCGGAAGCGGCGACACTGAAACTCTGGCGCGAGGTGGGGGTGCGGGTGCTGCCCGGCCACTACCTGGCGCGCGAAGTTAACGGAACCACCCCCGGCGCGGACCGTATCCGCGTCGCGATGGTGGCGGAAAAAAACGAGATGGCGGCGGGGCTGATCAAGCTGCGCGATGCCCTCTATTGATGGTGAGGTGACGGGACAATGGCGTATCAGACCAGACAGAGGGATCCTCTGCTCGACAGCAACATGCGCGCGGCGCTGGAAAAGCGCGGGCGCGAGGGGGCGGGGATCGTCCTGATCCTGTTCGGGCTGGCGCTGTTCCTGATGCTGGTCTCATACGTGCCGGATGACCCGAACTGGTGGGCCGCGACCGATGCGGTGCCGGAAAACCTGCTTGGCCGCTTCGGCGCCTCGATGTCGGCGATCATGATGCTGATCGTCGGGTGGGGGGCCTATTTCCTCGCCTTCGGATTGATTGTCTGGGGCGTGCGTCTGGCGGCCCATATCGGCGTAGACCGATCGGTGTCGCGCATCATTTTCCTGCCCATCCCCGTGGCGATTGCCGCAATCTACGCCGCGACGCATCAGCCGCCGGCGACCTGGGGCCAGAGCTATGGGTTGGGGGGGCTCTTCGGCGACACGATCCTTGGCGCGCTTCTGAACGTGATGCCGCTGGCGGCGGCGGCGGGGCTGAAACTCCTGGCCGCGCTCAGCTTTTTCGGATTGCTGTTCCTGGGTCTCTTCGTGCTCGGCTTCAACAAGGCCGAGGTGAAGAAGGGCCTGCGCTTCATGCTTCTGGGACTGGTCGCCACCATCGGCTGGATCGGGACGCTCTTCGGTCAGGCGGGCCGCGGGGCGGGGCACGCCGCGATGGAGATGCGCGCGCGCCGCCAGATGCGCAGCCGTGCCCGTGCCGAGGCGGAGGCCATGATCGAGGAGGATTTCGCGGTCGAGGAGATCGACGTGGCGCAGGCCGAGGGGCGCCCGCGGGGCAGCCTCCTGGACCGGATGCCGATCCTGCGCCGCGACCGCGCGCCCGAACCCGAGCCGGAACTGGTCGAGCCCGCCCCCGTCGCGCCGCGCCACATTGAAGCCCCGTCCGATGACCGCATCCGCGAGAAGATCGCCGATGTGATCAAGTCCCGCGTACGCCGCCCTGCCGATGCCGAGCCCCCGCAGGAAAAGCCGCGCTCGGCCGTTTCCGCCGCCGTCGAGGCGCGTCGGGCAAATCACCTGTCGGCGCGGGTGGAGACACCCCACACCGCCGGTTTGCGGATGGAGCCGCCCCTGACCGCCGCGCATCAGCGCAAGGTCGAGGAACAGGCCGAACGGGTCATGTCGCATTACGAGGATGTCACCCTTGCGCTGGAACCCGAGGCGCCGGTTGAATCGATCCCCCTGCCGCATTCCGAGCGCACCGCCGCGCATGCGGCCCCCTCGATCCCGGTGGCCGAGCCCAAGCGCGTCGTGCAGCACATCCAGCGCCGCAGCCTGCCGCAATCGCGCAGCGCGCGCGCCGAGGCGCAGCCGACCCTGCCGCTGGAAGACAAACCGCAGCTGGAGTATGAATTCCCGCCGCTGTCGCTGCTCAGCAACCCGGCCGAGATCACCCGCCATCACCTCAGCGACGAGGCGCTGGAGGAAAACGCCCGGATGCTTGAAAACGTGCTGGACGATTACGGCGTCAAGGGCGAGATCGTCAGCGTCCGCCCCGGCCCCGTCGTCACCATGTATGAACTGGAACCGGCCCCCGGCCTCAAGGCCAGCCGGGTGATCGGCCTGGCTGACGATATCGCGCGGTCGATGTCGGCGCTATCGGCGCGTGTTTCGACCGTGCCGGGGCGCTCGGTCATTGGTATCGAACTGCCCAATGCGCAGCGCGAAAAGGTGGTCCTGCGCGAGATCCTGGCAGGCCGCGATTTCGGCGACGGCACGCATAAGCTGCCGCTGGCGCTTGGCAAGGATATCGGCGGCGATCCCATCGTGGCGAATCTGGCCAAGATGCCCCATCTTCTGATCGCTGGCACCACCGGCTCGGGCAAGTCCGTGGCGATCAACACCATGATCCTGAGCCTTCTCTACAAGCTCAGCCCCGAAGATTGCCGGATGATCATGATCGACCCCAAGATGCTGGAACTTTCCGTCTATGACGGCATTCCGCACCTCCTGTCCCCCGTCGTGACCGACCCGAAAAAGGCGGTTGTTGCCCTGAAATGGGTCGTGGGCGAGATGGAGGAGCGCTATCGCAAGATGTCCAAGATGGGCGTGCGTAATATCGACGGCTACAATTCGCGCGTTGCCGATGCCGTGCGCAAGGGCGAGATGTTCAGCCGCACGGTGCAGACCGGTTTCGACGACGAAACCGGCGAACCGGTCTTCGAGACCGAGGAGTTCGCGCCCGAGAAAATGCCCTTCATCGTCGTCATCGTCGATGAGATGGCCGACCTGATGATGGTCGCGGGCAAAGAGATCGAGGCCTGCATCCAGCGCCTGGCGCAGATGGCACGCGCGAGCGGTATCCACCTTGTCATGGCCACGCAGCGCCCCTCGGTCGATGTGATCACCGGCACGATCAAGGCCAACTTCCCGACCCGGATCAGCTTCCACGTCACGTCCAAGATCGACAGCCGGACCATCCTGGGCGAACAGGGGGCCGAGCAGCTTCTGGGCATGGGCGACATGCTGTTCATGGCCGGCGGTTCCAGGATCACCCGCGTCCACGGGCCGTTTGTCAGCGACGAGGAGGTTGAGGAGATCGTCAGCCACCTCAAGAGCTTCGGACCCCCCGATTACGCGGCAAGCGTGCTGGACGGCCCCGATGACGAGCGCGAGGGCGATATCGACGCGGTTCTTGGCCTTGGCGGCAACACCAATTCCGAGGATGCGCTCTATGATCAGGCCGTCGCCATCGTGATCAAGGATCGCAAATGCTCCACCTCCTATATCCAGCGCAAGCTGGCCATCGGCTATAACAAGGCCGCGCGGCTGGTCGAGCAGATGGAGGACCAGGGGCTGATCTCAAGCGCCAACCATGTCGGCAAGCGCGAGGTTCTGGTGCCTGAGCAATAATGCGCCGGATGGCGCTTGCGTGAGGTGCAAACCGGGATTTCCGTGCTTAGATACAGGTCATGAAACAGATCATCCTTGCCGCGGCCCTGTCTGCCGCCACCGCCCTTCCCGCCCTCGCCGAACGCATCCCGCTGTCGGACCTGTCGAGCTATATCAACGGGATCCGCCGTGCCCAAGCCGAGTTCACCCAGATCAGCGACGATGGTGCGATCGCCACCGGAACGCTCTACATGCACCGGCCTGGCCGGATGCGGTTCGAATATGCGGGGGATGAGCAGTTGCTGGTGATCGCAGGCGGCGGGCAGGTGGCAATCTTCGATGGCCGCGCCAACACCGCGCCCGAGCAATACCCGCTGCGCCGGACGCCGCTGAACCTGATCCTGGCGCGGAATGTGGACCTCAGCCGGTCGGGCATGATCATCGCGCATGAAGATGACGGCACCTCGACCCGCGTTGTGGCGCAAGACCCCGACGACCCCGAAATCGGCCAGATCGAGATGGTCTTCACCGATGACCCGATCGAGCTGCGCCAGTGGATCATCACCGACGCCAACGGCTATGAGACAACGGTGATCCTGGGCGACATGCAGGAGGGGATCTCGACCCCCTCGCGTTATTTCAACATCCCCGCCGAGATGCGGGCGCGGGGCCTGAGCGAGTAGGACGCCTACCGCGTGCAGGTTGCCAGTTGCAGCCGGTAGGTCTCGGCCCGATCCTCGACACGGTCGGCAACGCGCAGAAGCCACGGCTTGGCGTTATAGCTGCCGCGCCGGAACCCGGCATGCCCTTCATGATAGGCCAGGTACTGGTTCCGCGCGTCGGTCAGCGGGACGCCGTTCCGCTCTACCGTGAGGTTCATGTACCAGCCGATGAAATCGCTGGCGTCGCGAATATTGGTGCGCCGGGCGCGGCGGTTGCCGGTGTCTTCGCGGTATTCGTCCCAGGTGCCATCCAGCGCCTGGGAATAGCCAAGCGCCGAGCTGAGCCGTCCCATCGGGATCACCCCGATAGCATAGCGGTGCGGCGGGCGGGCGTCGCTTGCAAAGCGGCTCTCCTGTTGCATTGTCGCCATCTGAACGTGGACCGGCACGTCCCATCGCCGTTCCGTGCGCTGCATGGCGCGGTACAGATCGGGGCGTTCGCGGATCAACGCACAGGCGTTGTCCTGGTTGATGGGGGCGGGGGGCGTGCTACCGCCGCAGGCCGAAAGGCCCAGCGCAAGCACGAGGAATATCGCGCGATTCATGGATGTGGTTGCCTGCTCAAGGTTTTTTATTTGGGGCAGGTTAGCCGATTTTTCCGCGCGAGGGAACGGGTCAGGGGGCCGCAAGCGGCAAAACCGGCCTCAACCTGATCACAATCTGTTTCCCATCAAATTATTGCACATACATGGACAATCCGCCCCGGTAGGGGTTAGGACGAGGATCGGAAGGATGAAGGGCCGATGCTGAAGACACGCGCGAAATTCACGCTTGGCCAGGTCGTCAAGCACCGTAAACACCCGTTCCGCGGGGTTATTTTCGATATCGACCCGGAATTTGCCAATTCCGAGGAATGGTATGACGCGATTCCCGAAGGCTCCCGGCCCTCCAAGGCGCAACCCTTCTACCACCTCCTGGCCGAGAACGATCAGAGCTACTATGTGGCCTATGTGTCCGAGCAGAACCTTGAGCTTGACCAGACCGGGGAACCTGTCGATCACCCCGAACTGGCCGAACTGTTCGGCGATTTCGAGAACGGGCGCTATCCGTTGGAGTTTCGGCTGAATTAGGGCGTTTCAGTTCAAACCTGAAACGATCTAATAGCCGAGCGCGCAGCCGTCCTTGCGCGGATCGGACGCCCCCATCAACACACCCGTTTTTGCGTCGATCCTGATCGCCTGCGCGCCGCCGATGGCTGTGGGGGGCGTGACCGGCTTATGGCCCAGATCGGCGAGGGCCTGCACGACCTCGGGCTCGTAGCCACGCTCGATCCGCAGGTCGCCCGCCTCCCAGAAACAGCGCGGGCCGTCGATGGCGGCCTGCGGCTCCATCCCGAAATCGACCATGTTCGAGATGAAGCGCACATGGCCCGTCGATTGATATTGCCCGCCCATCACGCCGAAGGGCATTTCCGATCCATCCGCCTCGCGCAGGAAGGCCGGGATGATCGTGTGCATCGGGCGCTTGCGCGGCCCGGCCTCGTTCGGGTGATCTTTCTCCAGCGAGAAGCCGGTGCCGCGGTTCTGCATCAAGATGCCGAACTGATCGGTGGCCAGGCCCGAGCCGAAGGAGTTGAAGATCGAATAGATCAGAGACACGGCCATCCGGTCGCGATCGACCACGGTGAGATAGACGGTGTCCCTGTGCACCCCTTCCGAGGTGATATGCGGGTTCGCGATCACCTGTTGCGGGTCGATCAGCGCGGCCAATCCCCGCGCCGTCGCCGGGTCCAGCAGATGCGCAAGCCGCGTGACGTGGTCGAAATCGGCGACAAAGCGGTTGCGCGCGTCATAGGCCAGCTTGGTCGCCTCGACCTCGATATGCGCGCGCTCCGCGCCGAAAGGCTCCATCCCCGCAATGTCGAAATGGCTGAGGATATTCGCAATCAGGATCGCCGTCGCGCCTTGCCCGTTGGGGGGCAATTCGGTCAGCTCGACAGCCTTGTAGGTTCCGCTGATCGGCGTGACGTAATCGCAGGCGGTCGCGGCCAGATCGTCCAGCGTATGCGTGCCGCCAAGCGCGGTCATCGAGGCGACGATATCCTCGGCCACCTCGCCCTCGTAGAACCCGGCGCGGCCCTCCCGTGTGATGCGCCGCAGGACATCGGCTTGCGCGGGGGCGCGGAACGCCTGGCCCATCTTTAGCGCGGCACCGTTATTCAGGTAGAAGTCGCGCGCGCGCCCGTGCAGCAGCGCCGGACCCGATTGCCAGTCCGAGGCCACGCGCGGGGCGACCGGCACACCGGCCTCGGCATAATGGATCGCGGGGGCCAGCACCTCGGCCATTTCCATCCGGCCCATGTCGCCATGCAACCGGCAGAAAGCATCGACCGCGCCGGGAATGGTGACGGCGGCGGGGTCGTGGACGGGCATCTTGCTGTGCCCTGCGTCGCGCAGCGCGTCGGCGGACAAGCCGCGAGGGGCCCGGCCCGAGCCGTTCAGCCCGATCAGATCATCGGCGCCCGGCCGTTTCACCAGGGCAAAGCAATCGCCGCCGATCCCGGTCATGTGAGGCTCGCAGATCCCAAGCAGAACGGCCGCCCCGATGGCCGCGTCGATGGCATTTCCACCGCCCTCAAGCAGGGATATTGCGACCTTGGCGGCAAGGGGGTGGGACGTTGCGCAAACCCCGTTCTCGGCATAGACCGCCGACCGCCCGCTGGTATGAAAATCCCGCATCATCCTGTTCCTGTCACATCGCGTTTCGCGGCAGGTTAGGGAATTTGTCGGCAGGGGCAAGGGAGGGGGCGGTCCTCGGCACCGCGCCACTGGGTGGGGGCTTGCAGACACGGTGCCGAGGGAAGCTTTTGCAGCTACAGGGGCGATGGATAGGCCCGCTTCCCGGCGATTGTTTGAACTGAATGGGGCGAAAATGCGGTTCCCGCCATCCGTTGAGAAACGGACAGGGATGGTGTTGACGATTGTTCAGGAATCGAGATCAATCCGGAATCGCACATGGTTCTCTTCCGCGACACGGCGATAGCTCAAACCTTGCGTCAGGTCGTGGATCAGGCCCCATCCGAACCCCCCTTCGGGCAGATCGTCCATGCGCATCGCATCCAGATCGTAGCGCCTGGGACAGGGCAGTTTGCCCCCCGGCATCGCCCGGCCCTTGTCGCGCAAATGGCACCAGATGGCGCGCCCATGCACCGACGCCTCCAACGTCATGTCGCCGCTATCGGCCCCTGCATAGGCATGCTCGACGATATTGTTCATGATCTCGGCCAGGACCAGTTCCAGCCGGATCAAGGCGTCCTCCGGCAGGCCGAGCCGGATCAGGTTGCCGCGCAGGCCCGTCAGGGCGCGGCTGACCTCCGCCGACGTAGCGCCGATGATGGCGCTTTGCGACCAGCCCAGGATCGGCGGCGACAGATCGCCCTGCGTCACAGGCTCAGGCGTCATGCAGCGGGGGCCACACCATGTGCGGTGAGGGCATCGGCCACCGTGTCGTGGATCGGAAAGACCGTGTTCATCCGGGTCAGTTGCATGACCTTTTCCACCGCGGGCGACAGCGCGGCCAGTTCCAGCGCCCGGTCCGGGCCAAGCAGCTTGCGCGCGGCGACGACTGCGCCCAACCCGCTGCTGTCCAGGAAGGTCACCCGCCCCAGATCCAGCACCACCGGCCCGGCCACATCCGCGGTAATGTCGCGGAAGCGGTCCTTGAACTGGATGGCGATGGCGGCGTCGATCCGGTCATTGCCGACACGCAGGACCGAGACCGCCCCTTGCGGTTGTAAACTCATCTCCAACGTCACACTCCTTTCATCTCTTGCGGAAAACCCTAGACGCCAATCCTTTCCAAACGGTATCGAGTGGGCAGACCGAAAACGGAGGGTTTTATGGAAAACGTGGTGATCTGCGGCGCGGCCCGCACGCCGATGGGCGGCTTTCAGGGCTGTTTTTCCGATCAGACCGCCGCCGATCTGGGCGGTGTGGCGATTTCCGCCGCCCTGAAACAGGTGGGTGCCGATGCGGCACAGGTGAACGAGCTTCTGATGGGATGCGTATTGCCGGCGGGTCAGGGCCAGGCCCCGGCGCGGCAGGCGGGGTTCAAGGCCGGTCTTGGCCAGGAGGTGCCCGCCACGACGCTGAACAAGATGTGCGGCTCCGGCATGAAGGCGGCGATGATCGCCTATGACCAGCTGGCGCTCGGCGGGTCCGACATGATCGTCGCGGGCGGTATGGAGAGCATGACGAACGCCCCCTACCTGATGCCGCAAATGCGTGGCGGCGCGCGGATCGGACATGGCCAGGTCATCGACCACATGTTCCTCGACGGGCTCGAGGACGCCTATGACAAAGGCCGCCTGATGGGCAGTTTCGCCGAGGATTGCGCCGAGAAATTCCAGCTCAGCCGCGCGGCGCAGGACGACTACGCGCTGGCCTCGCTGGACCGGGCGCAAACCGCGCAGAAAAGCGGCGCCTTCGCCGATGAAATCGCCGCCGTGACCCTGACCATCCGCAAGGGCGAGGCGGTCGTCGGCGAGGATGAACAACCCGGCAAGGCACGGCCCGAGAAAATCCCACACCTCAAGCCCGCCTTCCGCAAGGATGGCACGGTGACGGCGGCCAATTCTTCCTCGATCTCGGACGGGGCGGCGGCGCTTCTCATGGCGCGCGAGGATGCGGCGACGGCACAGGGCCTGCCGATCCGCGCCCGCATCCTGGGCCATGCCAGCCACGGACAGGAGCCCGGCTGGTTCACCACTGCGCCTGTCCCCGCCGCCGAGAAATTGCTGAAACGGCTCGGCTGGCGTGTCGAGGATGTCGACCTTTGGGAGGTTAACGAGGCCTTCGCGGTCGTGCCGATGGCGTTCATGCAGCATCTTGGAATCGCCCACGACAAGGTCAACGTCAATGGCGGCGCCTGTGCACTTGGCCACCCGATCGGGGCCTCCGGCGCACGGATCATGGTCACGCTCCTCAACGCGCTCGAAAAACGCGACCTCAAACGCGGCATCGCGGCGATCTGCATCGGGGGGGCGAAGGAACGGCCATTGCGATCGAACGGGTCTGACCTCCATCATCTTGGTAGAAATACTTCAGGGGGGTGCGGGGGGACAGGGTCCCCCCGCGGATCGGATTGCGCAGCAATTCGATAACATCTCAACCAGGCGACTACCCAAATGACCATTCACTACCCCACCCTCGCGCGCAGCATCGCCAGCCTTACCGAAGGCGAGACCGATGAGGTCGCCCTCATGGCCACGCTGGCCTGCGAGATCCACCATGCCGACGACCGCTTCGACTGGACCGGGTTCTACCGCGTCACCGGGCCAGGGATGCTCAAGATCGGCCCCTATCAGGGCGGGCATGGCTGCCTCAGCATCCCGTTTTCACGCGGCGTCTGTGGTGCTGCGGCGCGGACGGGGCAGGTGCAATTGATCCCGGATGTCGATGCCTTCCCCGGCCACATCGCCTGCGCCTCCTCGACCCGGTCGGAACTGGTCTTGCCGGTCTGGAACAGGGCGGGTGAGCTGATCGCGGTACTGGATATCGACAGCGATCAACCGGACGCCTTTCGCCAGGAGGATGCCGATCAGCTTGCGGTCATTCTGCACCGGGCCTTTGCCTCGTCTTGACCCGACGCCCGCCATTGCCCGTCGGCTTGGCTTGGCGGGCAATGGCCCAACCTGCGCACAATGCCCGAAAGAAGCATAAGACAAGGCAGCGTCTTTCGATGCAAACCAAACGCAAAGTGCTATAGAAGGGCAGAACGTCGACCGGGGACAGACCAGAAAGGGGCAGACCAGATGGCCGGAAGTCAGGATTTCATCGCCGATCCGCGCAACGACAAGGTGGAGCTTTACCTCAACGGCGACTTCGTGCCGCGCGACAAGGCGATGGTCTCGGTCTTCGACGCGGGCTGGATCCTGGGCGATGGTATCTGGGAGGGCCTGCGCAACCATGGCGGGCGCCTGGCCTTCATGGAGCGACACCTCGACCGCCTTTTCATGGGGGCCACCGCCATCGACCTCGATATCGGCTTGACCCGCGACGAGGTGCGCAAGGCGCTTGAGGATACGCTGGAGCATAACGGCATGACCGGCGAGGATGGCGTGCATGTCCGGCTGATGATCACCCGCGGCCTCAAGAAGACGCCGAACCAGGACCCGCGCCACACCATCGGCGGCCCGACCGTGGTGATCGTGCCCGAATACAAGCCCGCCAGCCCCGAGATCCTCAAGACCGGCCTGACCCTCTTCACCTCGGCCATCCGCTGCTGCCGCGCAGACATGTTCGACATGCGGCTGAACACGCATTCGCGGCTGAACCTGATCATGGCGCTGACCCAGGCGATCAAGGCGGGGGCGGATGAGGCGTTGATGCTGGACGACCGGGGCTTCGTGGCCAGTTGCAATGCCACCAATTTCTTCATCGTGCGCCACGGCAAGGTCATGACCTCGACCGGGGCCAACTGTTTCAACGGCATCACGCGCGCCAACATGATCGAGCTGTGCGAGCAGCTTGGCATTCCGTGCGCGGAACGCGACTTCTCGCTCGCCCAAGTCTATGACGCGGATGAGGTCTTCGTCACCGGATCGTTCGGCGGGCTGACCCCGGTGGCGATGGTCGACGGGCGCAAGATCCGGCAGATCATGGGCCCGGTTTCGACCAGGCTGCGCGAGGCCTATATCGACTATGCGAAAACGGCGGAGTGAGGCGCGAAGAGCCTGAAATCCGCCTCAGGTCGACATCTCGTAGCTGCCGGCCTGCACGTCGGAGCTTTCGCTCATGATCGCGTTCACGACCGTTTCGAATTGCGCCGAGGAGTTGCGATAGGCCCGGATCGCGTCGGCGGCCTGTGACGATGTCCAGAACCGGCGATCCGACAGGGATGCCACCTCAAGTGTCGCGCCATGGGTCGCCATGGAATTCCAGCGCGGCGTCTGCAGGATCGAGGCGATCTCGCCGATCACATTCTGCGTGGACCAGAACCGGCGCCCCTGAACCAGGCTGATGAAACGGCCCTCGCCGAGATAGGAGAACGAGAAGTCGTAATTTCCCAGGGATTTCGAGATCACCTGTGCCGCATCGCCCAGAACATCCCGCATCTCGCGCGATGTCAGCGTGTCGGCCAGCGGGCCGAAGCCCGGAATGCTGAAGCCCAGCACATGCAGGATGTAGTATCCGGCCCGGTTGCGCAGCATGTGATTTTCGATGATGTGCGAATCGGTCAGCCCCCGCACGTTCTCCAGCGCCGTTATCGGAGCGGCATCTTCGGCCTGGATCTCCTCCAGGTTCATGACGCTCAGCTCGCTCGCGATCGGTCGTTTCTTCGACTTCAGGCTGTCGTTGAGCAATTGCGCCGTGCGAATGCGCGCACCCAGTTCCAGCCCGTCCAGCGGCTTGTTCAGGAAATCTGTGGCGCCTGCGTCGAAGCATTTCTGCACCATGGATTTCTGGTGCAGGGCCGTGACCATGATGATGGGCGTGGTGCGGTACGCCTTCATATCGCGCAGCCTGCGGCACAGATCGACACCGTCGATATCGGGCATCTGCACGTCCAGAAGGAAACAGTCGATCTTGCCTTCCGCGTGATAGGCTTCGGTCAGGGCGTCGGGGGCAGAGCTGACACAGGTGACATCGTCATAGCCCGCTTCGCCCAGGACCGCCTCCAGCAGGTCAAGGAAGTGCTGATCGTCATCGACTGCAAGAATCCTCATGGCTCACTCCTCGTTCAGTATTCATTCGCGGTCCGCCTGCCGGAGAGTCGCCCAAACTGCGGCCTTGTCTCGTCGTGGATCGCCCATTTTGCTGGAGTTGAGCTTGCTGCCGGTTTCGAACTTTTTCGGGCTGAGAATGCGTTAACTTCTGGATAAGAATACGTTGAAAATGAGAAGCATTTCTCCGAAAGACCCAAATGGTTAACAAAAGGTTAACAAATCCCGATCCCGACGCTGTTCCATTCACGCATCATCCCGTTTCGGTATTCCAGAATCTTCGCATATCTATCTGTTTCTAAACAATTTGTATGTTATCCCTCCATCATCACCCGTGTTGACGTAACCGCTATTCCGCCCGCAATTGGATTGAACGACCAGCGGCCAATTGTCCCAATTCCGCGTTCTCGGGGACAAAAGCCGCGCTGTTGGGGAATTCGACAAAGTTTCGCCATTTTCCCATTGTTAGTTGACGTTACAGAAACACTCGCTGACAGGCATGACGGAAGAACGGCTATGGAAAATCAACGGGATATGCGAATCCTCTCGGTCGATGACGAGGCCATCTTTCATGATATCCTCGATACCATCTTTACCGTGCAGGGCTACCGGCGCAATCTGCGGGCCCGGTCCGGCGCCGAGGCGCTGACGCTTCTGCGTGACCCCGACCGGCAATTCGATTGCATCTTGCTGGATATCCAGATGCCCGGCATGGACGGGATCGAGCTGTGCGGCCATATCCGCGCCATGCCGAAATACGCGACGACGCCGATCCTGATGCTGACTTCGATGTCCGAACAGGGCTATATCGACCAGGCCTTCGCGGCGGGCGCGTCGGATTACCTGACCAAGCCGATCAACGAGGTGGAACTGAATGCGCGTCTGCGCGCCGCGTTCCACTCGATCAACGAGAACCAGCGCATCGAGGCGCTGACCTGGCAGGTCGAGACGACCTCGGTCGACAAGGTCGGGATGCGGTTCGCCGACCCGATCAACCTGCCCGAGGTCAAGGACATGATGGCCTATCTGGCAATGCAGAATTTCCTGCTGACACTTGGCAACCTGCGCGCGCATTCCTGGTCTGCCATCGGGTTCCAGATCGTCGGCGGGGCGCAATTCTTTGCCGCGACGCAGCCGCGCGATTTCCTGGAGATGCTGCAGGATGTGGCGATCTCGATCCGCGACGGCCTCAAGACCCACAGCTACCGGCTGGCCTATGCCGGCAATGGTGAATTTGTCGCCCTGATCGACAAATCGACACCGGTGGACCCCGATGAGTTGCAGGATCGCCTGATGGACCTGCTGGAACCGTTCGAGGAATTTCACCTGGCCGCGTCAGGGCAGACGGTTCAGATCTGCGTCGGCGAGCCGTGCAGCAACTCCCTGCTGACCCTCGCGGCCGCCACTGCGCCGCTGGACCGTGCCCTGCAATCGGTGCGCCAGAAGGCGGCGCTTGCCGGGTCGGCCCCGATAGCGGCGACCGGATAGGATGGAGGCGCGACGCGCGATGACAGGACAAACCGACACCATGTCCAAGGCCCTGCAGGCGGTGCGCGACCGGTTCCTGTTCGATCTGGATCAGCGGATCTGCGAGTTCGAGGATCTCAAGGCGCAGATCCTCGCAGGGTCGGACCCTGCTACGGCGATTCGCGCAGCCGCGATGTCGGCGCACAAGATCAGGGGCGTCGCGGCCACGCTTGGGCTGTCGCAACTTGGCGATCTTGCCGGCGCGGTCGAGGATCAGTTTACCACCGCCACAGGCACGGCCGCGGAATTCTGGCAACAGGCCGGGCCGACCTATGAACGTTTCCTAGATGAGATGGAGCGGGTCCAACCGGATTATTCCACGTTCTGAGAAGGCGCGGAGACCGACACAGGTGACATGAACAATCGGGGGCGGGGCAGTCCAATGTTCTTACAGAAGAAAATAAGAAAAATGATCCGGGCCTGCGGCTCCGAGGTCGGGCAGTATGTTCTGGTGGCGGCGCTGATCGGCGGCGTGGCAACCATCGCGTCCTTGGTGCTGCTTCAAAGCGATCTGCGAAACGGCCTGGCCGAGCAGCGCCTTGAGGCGGTGGAGCAGGCCGAGGCGATCTCGACCCATGTCGAGGCCACGCTTGAGGCCTACGGCGTGCTGGTGGAAAGTTTCGCGACCATCATCGCCAACGATCCCGACCTGACGCAGGAGGATTTCTCGGAGATCGCCGAGACTATCGGCGGCGGCTATCCCGAGATCATCAACATCGCGGCAGCGCCGGAGCTGGTCGTGCAATATGTGCATCCGCTTGAACCCAACCGCGACGTCATCGGCCTGGACTACATGGAAAACGTCGTTGTCTGGGCCGCGATTCATCGCGCCGTGCAACAGCGTGCTCCGATGTATGAAGGTCCAAGTTCCCTGGTCCAGGGCGGTGACGGTATCATCGTGCGCGCGCCTGTCTTCGTCGATCTTGCGGCCACGGGCAGCACCCGGCTCTGGGGTGTCGTCGGCATCGTGGCGGAACTGGAGGCCTTCCTTGCCGCCAGCGGACTGACGGACGCCGCGGATGCCTGGCAATTGGCGATCCGGCGGGTCGTGTCCTCGGACGATCTGGGCGAGGTGTTCCAAGGCGATCCGCAGATGTTCCGGAACGGTGCGATCATCACCCCCATAAGTCAGAATGGGATGGAGTGGGAACTGGCGCTGGCCCCGGTCAACGGCTGGATGACCACCGCGCCGAACAAGACGCTGATCGTGACGCTGGTGATGTCGCTGACGGCCTTCCTCCTGGCGCTTGCGATGCTGTTCATCCGCATGTTCTTTGACCGCGAGAGGGCGCGCACGCAACTTCTGGTCGCCATAGAATCGATCGACGACGCCTTCATTCTCTATGATGAAGAGGGTAATCTGGTCCTGTCGAACGCCCGCCACGGGAACATGTACACAGACTGCAAGTGTGACGATTCCGAACACGACCACCCGGCCTATGGCGAGTTCGAGCACAAGCTGCCCTGCGGCACCTGGCTCAAAATCTCGCGGCAGCCCACGCCCGAGGGCGGCACCGTCGAGTTGAGCACCGACATCACCGAGCTGAAGACCGCGCAACTGGCCGCTGAAATGGCCAACGAGGCCAAGACCGACTTCCTGCATGTCGTCAGTCACGAGCTCAGGACGCCGCTGACGATCATCCTGGGATACCTGTCCTTCCTGGCCGCGCCCGACAAGATCCCGGCCAATGTCGCCCTCCGCAAGGACCTGATCGAGCGACGGGGCGGTTCCGACGCCGCCGTCGACATGATCGACCGCAGCCTTGCCAACATCGCGCAGATCGCGTCCCGGGCCGAGGCGTCGGGCCAGCACCTGCTGAGCCTGATCAACCAGATCCTGGACCTGTCCAAGATCGAAAGCGGCAAGGTCACGCTGGAACGCAAGGATATCGCGGTTGCCGAGATCCTGCATGAAATCGACGAACAGTTCACCGGACTTGCGGCCAGGAAGGGTCTGGCGCTGGAGGTGGCGGATAGCGACCTGACGGTTCATGCCGACCCGCTCAGGCTGCGCCAGATGCTGATCAATCTTGTCGGCAACGCGGTCAAGTTCACCAAGGACGGGTCGATCCGGGCCTGGGCCGATGTCGAAGGCGGCAATATCTGGTTCCACGTCAAGGATAGCGGGGCCGGCATCGCCGCCGCGCACAAGGATATCATTTTCAACCGGTTCGAACAGCTCGACACCTCATCGACCCGGTCCGAGGGTGGCGTCGGCCTTGGCCTGGCGATCTGCAAGCAGTTGGTCGACCTGCATGGCGGCGCGATCGAGGTCGAGAGCGAGCTTGGCACTGGGACCCATTTCAAATTCTCGATCCCGCTGCGCCAGGAATTGAAGTCGGCCGCCTGACCCAGACTCGCGCAGCCTGGTCTGGGATGAAAAGCCTTAGAAAGTCCTTAATCAAGGCGAATTGAGATCGGATTTCTGGATCAACATTCATCGTAGATGGGGATCATTGGATCCATCCACGTGACGGGTAGAAGAGATGAAATTCAGTAAAGTCAATATGATCGGTGCGAGTGCCCTTTTCCTCAACTCCACTTTCCCGACCTCGGCGGGTGCCGAGGAGGCGGGGCCGGATGTTCTGGTCAATATGTCGGCGCTGGCACCCAGCCTCTGGCTGGCCGTGCCGGCGTTCGGCCTGTGCATGTTCGGCAGTTGGGCCACCGCGCGCCGCCTCCAGAACCGCAAATACCGCCAATCGACCAGGTTGCTGCAAAGGCGGTTCGACAAGGAAATCCGCCTGCTCGATTCCGCGATCGACCAGCATTCCATCGTCAGCATCGCGGATCGGGATGGAAATTTCATAAAGGTCAACAAGAACTTCGAGGATGCGTTCGGCTATTCCAACGACGATCTGGCGGGGCAGAGCATTTCGGTTCTCTACGATATGGCCGAGGATGGCACCGACATGGCGGATGTCACCGGCAATGCCGATCCCCAATGCAGCTTCTCCGAGGTTCATCACGCCGTCAGCAGCGGCAAGGTCTGGTCCGGCGAACAGACCCTGCGCCGCGCCAACGGAGAGCTGATCTATGTGATGAGCACCGTCCTGCCGCATTTCGACGATGACGGGAACCATGTCCAGACCGTCAGCCTGCGTTCCGACATCACGCAGAAACGGACCAGCGAAATTCAGCGCCAGCTGACCCGGATGCTGGATGAACTTCAGGACGAGGTGTTCCTCTACGAGGTCGACACGCTGAATATCTCCTACCTGAACAAGAGCGCCCTGGCCCGCTGTGACTGGACCGTCGAGGACGTTGTCGGCAAGACCATCGCCGACACGTCGAGGGGCTTCTCCATTCCCGCTTTCCGCCAGCATGTCGCCCCCCTGATGGATGGCAGCCGCGATGTCGTGTCGATCGAAACCCGACACGAGAAAGGCCCGGTCGAGGTCAAGACGCGCATCTTCACCGATCCGAGCGGCAAGAAGGTATTCCTGTCGGTGCTGCGCGACACGTCCGAACGCAAGGAATTGCAGGTCGTGAAGATGGATACGATGGCGCGTGTCAGCCATGAACTGCGCACGCCGCTGACCTCGATCAAGGGGGCGCTGCGGCTGATCCAATCCGGTGTCGCCGGCAAACTGACGCCCGAGCTTCAGGGCATGATCGACATCGCGGCGCGCAACAGCGACCGGTTGCTTCTGATGGTCGATGACATTCTCATTCTTGAAAAGATGAACGCCAACAAGGCGAAATTCGAGATGCAGAAAACCAATCTCAAGGCCTTCCTCCAGGATGCCGTGTCGATCAACCAGGGTTTCGGCGACGAGCTTGGGGTGCGCTTCGTCATGGATGACGTGCCCGGGCAGCCGATGATCTCGGGCAATAGCGACCGCCTGATGCAGGTGATGACAAATCTCATGTCCAACGCCGCGAAATATTCCCCCAAAGGGACCGACGTGCGTGTCGGGATCGAGGACAAGGACGATAATTGGCGCGTCTATGTCACCGATTTCGGCCCCGGTGTTCCCGAAAGCGCGCGGGCGACGATCTTCGACAGTTTCACCCAGTTCGCCGCCGCCGATGGCACCACGCGCTCGGGCACCGGGCTGGGACTTCAGATCTGCCGCAAGATCGTGGATCTGCATGACGGCCGGATTTCCTTCCGCAGCGAGCCCGGCAAGCAGACGACATTCTATTTCGACCTGCCCAAACTGAGCACACCACCGGATCTGGTCGTGGTCAGCACCGCCAATCAAGCACGTTCGGCGCAGACCGGACGATCAACCGAAAAATCCGACCTGGTTCGGAAGGCTTAAGGGGAAGACATTATTATGGCTTTGAAAAAGATACTCCACGTCGATGACGATCAGGACATCCGGACAATCACCCAGATGTCGCTGGAAATGGTGGGCGGGTTCGAGCTGCAGCAATGCGCATCCGGCAAGGAGGCGCTGATCGTGGCGCCGCAGTTCCAGCCCGATCTGCTGTTGCTCGACGTGATGATGCCGGAAATGAGCGGCGAGGAGCTTTGGCACAAGCTGATGGAAATGCCCGAGTTCGCCGCCACGCCCGCCATCTTCATGACCGCCAAGGTCGAAAAGAGCTTTCTGACCCATCTGCTGGTCGACGGCGCCCTGGCGATCGTCGAAAAGCCCTTCGATCCGATGGAGTTGAGCCAGCAGATCACCGAGGCCTGGACGGCCCATCGCAACGCGGCCTAGCCGCGTCCACCCCCTTGGGCCGTGCCGTCACGGCACTTGACGGTCTCGCCCCCCGATCACCACGCAAGGCGTCCCGAAAAATGGTAGATTTCAGCTATCATGACATTGCACCCAGATTGGGATCGGTCTTCGCGCCGGCCAGACGGGATGTGCGACCGAACGGCCACCTGCCGACGCCGGTGAACCCGCGCCTGGAAAAGCGGCTGAAGGACTTTGCCCATGGCGGATTGTGCCTGCTGTGGAAACGGCAGAGCATGTATGTCTTCGTGTCGCTGCTGGCGGCGATCTATGTCAGCCCCGCCCTGGCCCTGGTCAGCCTTCTGGTCTGCCAAACCGCGGAGGTGTTCGATTTCTTCGTCTCCCGCGCGGTCGTGAACTGGAGGAACGGAACGCAACAGGAGGCGCTGCGCTTTCGGCACCTGCTGTTGCTGGCCTCGACCCTCAATGCCTCTGCCGTGTCGGCCTTCGCCATCGGTTTCGCGCTGCTGGAAGGGCCGGTGCCGCACCAGATGCCGCTCTTCATCCTGTTTGCCTCGGGGCTGTTCGCCGCCGTCAACAACCACCAGGTGCCGCGTATCCTGCTGGCGCGGCTGATCGTCTATGGCGCGGCGTTCCTGTTCATCCCGATCTTCGACCTGTGGCTGGTCCGCCCGCCGCTGACCTCGCCGCTCTGGCTGCAATTCGCCACCGCGATCTTCGTGCTCTATTTCGTCGTCGAATGCGCGCAGATCTTCCTGCGCCTCTACCGCGAGAACCTGGATCAACTCGACACCCTTCGTCAGGAACGCGACCGGGCGCAGGCCGCCTATGACGTGAAATCCAAGTTCGTCTCGACCGTCAGCCATGAGCTTCGGACGCCGCTGACCTCGATCAGTGGCTCGCTTGAGTTGCTCGGAAACGGCGTCTTCAAGACGCAGCCGGACAAGGCCGAGCAGATGCTGGACATCGCGCGCCGCAATTGCCGCCGTCTGGGGGCGCTGATCAACGATCTGCTGGACCTGCAAAAGCTGGAATCAGACAAGGCCGATTTCCGGATCGCGCGCACCGACATGAACGAGGTCGCGGAACAGGCCGTGCAGGCGATCGAATCGCTGGCCCTGAAAAAGGACATCACGATCACCTGTGATCTGAGCCGGACCGCCCTCTTCGCCGAGGTGGATGAGGCCCGGATGGGTCAGGTGCTGACGAACCTGCTGTCCAACGCGCTGAAGTTCTCGCACTCGCCATCCGAGATCATCGTCACCTCCGCGGTGGTCGACGAATTCGTCTGCATATCGGTTCAGGATCACGGCGTTGGGATACCGGACGGCTCGGAGGAGATCGTGTTCGGCCGCTTCACCCAGGTCGATAGCGGCGATGGCCGCAGCCAGGAGGGGACCGGTTTGGGCCTGAGCATCGCCAAGACCATCGTTGAACAGCATGGCGGGTTCATCAGCTACAAGAGCACGCCGGGCGCAGGCACGACATTCACCATGGGCGTCCCGCTTGCGGATAGCTGACCGCCCGTGCTTCCTTTTGCGTGCGGCCTCTGCCACAATTTTCCAATGACCGCCCGTTCCCTTCCCCGCCGCATGGCGGCCCGCTTTGTCGGCCACGCCCTGGCGCTGACCGCGCGGTTCATCACCGCCGTGCGCGCCGATTGGCGCGGGATCGAGCCGGTGGCCAAGCAGCGCGTCTATTTCGCCAACCATGTCAGCAATGCCGACATGCCGATGATCTGGACCGTCCTGCCTGTCCACATGCGCCGCCAGACCCGGCCCGTCGCGGCGGCGGATTACTGGCTCAAGACCAAGCTGCGCGCGTTTATCGGGCCGGAGGTCTTCAACTGCGTCCTGATCGACCGCCGCCCCGAGGCACGCAGCGAGGATCCGATGGAAAAGATATTGCAGGCGCTCGACGAAGGTTCCTCGCTGATCATCTTCCCCGAGGGCAACCGCAACATGACCGACGATCCCCTGCTGCCGTTCCGCGCCGGTCTCTACAACATGGGGCGCGCCCGGCCGCATGTCGATCTGGTGCCCACCTGGGTCGCCAACCTGAACGAGATCATGCCCAAGGGCGAGGTCATTCCCCTGCCGCTGATCTGCACCGTCACCTTCGGCGAACCGATCCACGTGGCAGAGGGCGAGGACAAGGACGCCTTCCTGAAACGTGCGGCGGAGGCGCTGGTGGCGCTGGCCCCGCAAGAGTCGGGCGGGCGCGCGTGATGGACCGCACGACGCTGGATATCCTGCTGCTCAGCCTCGGTGTCTTTGTCCTGTTGATCGCGCTGACCATGTTGGGCGAGGGGCTGCGCGCACGGGTGCCGCAGGGCCGGACCAACCCGGTCGTCGAGGCTTTCATGATGCGGGTCAACAGCTGGTGGGCGTTGGTCATCACGCTGGCCCTGGCGGTCCTGATCGGGCCCGTCGGTGTCATCCTGCTCTTCGCCTTCGCCAGCTTCGCCGCCTTGCGCGAGTTCCTGACCTATGCCCGCAAGGCGCGTGCCGATCACCTGTCGCTGGCGCTGGCCTGTTTCGTGATCCTGCCGCTGCAATACCTGTTCGTGGCGCTGGACTGGACCGGCCTTCTGACCGTGTTCATCCCGGTCTATGCCTTCCTGCTCCTGCCCATCGTCAGCGCGCTGCGCGGCGATGCCAGCGATTTCCTGGGCCGCGTGGCGCAGACGCAATGGGGGCTGATGATCTGCATCTACTGCCTCAGCCTTGTGCCCGCGCTGCTGACCTTCGACATGCCGGACGGATCTGACCGGTCGATCCTGCTGATCGTGTTCTTCATCATGGTGGTGCAGTTCGGCGACCTGTTCGAATATTACGCAGGCCGTCAGTTCGGCCGCCGCCGCATCGCGCCGGACCTGTCGCCGAAAACCATCGAGGGCGTGATCGCGGGCGTGCTGGCCGCAGCCGTGATCGGCGGGTTCCTGGGATGGATCACCCCCTTCGGCATGATTGGGGCGGCGGCGATGGCGGCGCTGGCCTCGTTCACCGGGCTTCTTGGCAGCCTCGTCTTCGCCGCGATCAAGCGCGACCGGGGCGTCAAGGACTGGTCGCACCTCATCCCCGGCCATGGCGGGTTTCTCGACCAGCTCGACAGCGTCATCTTCGCGGCGCCCGTATTTTACCACGTCACGCTCTTTGTCTGGGGATAGGGTTGAAGCCGAGGCCGCTCTCATGCTTGATGGGTGTCAGCCACAAAACGGGAATCTACAAAAATGAAAGCTTCTGGTTATGCCCTGGCCGCGCTGCTGCCGTTGATCGCTGCCTGCGCGACCCTGCCAAGCGATGAGACCGAGGGGACCGACCCCGGCATCGTCACCGAAGTGCCGGAGGAGGTCCGCGCCCTTGCCGCCCCGAACCAGAGCCTCGCGGTCGTGCGGATCATGCCCGAAGACGGCTGCTACTGGTATCAGCATAGCGGCCCGGTGGAGAATACGTTCCTGCCGCTGCGCACGCGCGAGAACCGGATGATCTGCACCCGTCCCAACGATCCCGTGCTGGCCGCGACAGGGGGCTGAGGCCGTCTGCCGACGCCCTGTCCACGTCCAAGACCCTATGTTCGCGGCAGCGGCACCACTGTTGTGTTTGCCGCATCCGGGGCCAGTTCCTCGAAGTCGAAATTGTCCAGCCGTTCGGCGCGTTTGCCCGCCCGCGCGCTGGCGGTCAGAATGCCGTCCACGTCGTCACCTGCCTGCCGCAGATGCGTTTCAAGCTTGCCTGCGCGTTCGCCGATGATCTCCACGTCGCGGTGGAGCTGCTTCAGCGCCTTGCGGATCTCACCGGCCTGTTCGCGCATCCGCGCATCCTTCAATACCGCGCGCATCGTGTTCAGCGTCGCCATGCAGGTGGTCGGCGAGACGATCCAGACGCGGGCGTCGAAGCCCGCCCGCACGACCTCGGGGAGGCGCGCGTGCAACTCGGCATAGACCGCCTCGGAGGGCAGGAACATCACCGCGCCATCGGCGGTTTCGCCTTCGATGATGTAGCGTTCTGAGATCGCCTTGATATGCACCCGCACGGCGGTGCCAAGATCGCGCAGCGCACGTTTCACCGCCTCGGGCCCCTCGGCCTCGGTCAGGGTTTCATAGGCCTCCAGCGGGAACTTGGCGTCGATCACCAGCGGCCCCGGCGGGTTCGGCAGGTGAATGAGGCAATCGGCGCGTTTGCCGTTCGAAAGTGTGGTTTGGAAACTGTAGGCGTCCGATGGCAGGGCCTTGGAGACGATATCGTTGAGCTGAATCTCTCCGAACATACCCCGGCGTTGCTTGTTCGACAGGATGTCCTGCAATCCCAGAACATCACCAGACAGCTTCTCGATATTGGCCTGCGCCTTGTCGATCTGTTCCAGCTTCTGTTGCAATTCGCCTAAGGAACGCGCGGTGCGGGTCGAGGTGCCGTGCAGCGTGTCGCCCATGCTTTTCTGGACTTCCTCCAGCCGCCGCTCCATCGCCTCCATCATCTGGGACTGGCTGCGCGCCTGCAATTCCGAGACATGAGTGAGCCCACCGGCCAACCGCTCCTGCCCGTTTGACAGCGCCTGCACAGTACCGCCGAGCGCGCCCATCTGATGCGCCAGGGGCTCCACCGCCCGCGCGGCACGGGTCGCGGCGGCCCCGGACCGCAGGACGAGCCAGAAGAGCAGGAGGAGCGCGGTGAGGGCGCCCGCGACAACCCATGTGACGGGGTCGGAGGTGTCGATCTGATAGCCGCCGATCTGGATCATGTGCGCCCAAAAAGCCTCTCGATATCGGCCAGCCTCAGCTCAACATAGGTGGGCCGGCCGTGGTTGCATTGGCCCGAATGCGGCGTCGCCTCCATCTCGCGCAGGAGGGCGTTCATCTCCTCGGCGCGCATCTGGCGGCCCGAGCGGATCGAGCCGTGGCAGGCGACCCGGCTCAGGATCGCCTCGATCCGGGCCTGGAGTGTCCCGCTTTCGCCGATGTCATCCAACTCGTCCAGGATATCGCGCAGCATCGCCTCGGCGTTGACGGGGCCGAGGATCGCGGGCGTGGCGCGCACGGCGATGGCACCGGGGCCGAAGGGCTCGATACTGAGGCCGAGGCGGCCCAGTTCGGTGGCCAGTTCCACGAGGCGCTGGCCGTCCTCCTCGCTGACCGGGACGATCTCGGGGATCAGCAGGGCCTGGGACGCGACGCCGGTTTCGGCCATCTGGCGCTTCAGCTTCTCATAGACCAGCCGTTCATGCGCGGCGTGCTGGTCGACGATGACCATTCCGGTCTCGGTCTGCGCGATGATGTAGTTCTCATGCACTTGCGCGCGGGCGGCGCCAAGCGGGCGGGTCGTCTCCTCGGTCGCATCCGCGACCTCCTCGACACGGGCCGAGGCGGGGGCGAAATCGGCTGGGGCCTCGTCCAGACCGGGGGCCTGCCAGCGGGCGGCATTGCCAAGGCTGCCCTGCGAGGGGCGGTCCATCTGATAGACGCGCGCGGGGCCGGGCTCATGGCGGCGGAACGCGCCGAGCGTGGCATCCGCGACGGTCGAGGAGGAGCGGTGCCCGGCCTCGGCCAGCGCGTGACGCAGCGCCGAGACGATCAGCCCGCGCGCGATCCCCGGCTCGCGGAACCGGACCTCGGCCTTGGCGGGATGCACGTTCACGTCCACCCGTTCCGGCGGGCAGTCGATGAAGAGGGCGACGGCGGGGTGCCGGTCACGGCTGAGGAAATCCGAGTAGGCCCCGCGCAGCGCGCCGATCAGCAGTTTGTCGCGCACCGGGCGGCCATTGACGAAGAGGAACTGCGCAATGGAGGAGCCGCGCGAATAGGTCGGCAGGGCGGCGTAGCCGATGAGGCGCAACCCCTCGCGTTCGGCGTCGATGGGCAGGGCGTTGTCGATGAACTCCCGCCCCATGACCCGGCCAAGCCGCGCGCCGAGCGCATCGAAGAGGTCGCCGGTCTCGGCATCGGTGCGAAAGAGGATGCGTTCATGCCCCTCGGAGATGTCGCGCAGGGTGAAGCCCACGGCAGGCTCGGCCATGGCGAGGCGCTTGACCACATCGGTGATCGCCTGCAACTCGGCCCGGTCCGAGCGCAGGAACTTGAGCCTTGCGGGCGTGGCGAAGAAGAGGTCGCGCAGCTCCACCACCGTGCCGGAGTTGAGCGCTGCGGGGCGCAGCACGGATTGCCGCCCGCCGGAGATCGCGATGGTATGCGCCCCGGTCCCCGCGGCGCGGCTGGTGATGACGAGGCGGCCGACGGCGCCGAGGGAGGGGAGGGCTTCGCCTCGGAAGCCGAAGGACTGGATGTTGAGCAGGTCTTTGCCGTCGATCTTGGAGGTCGCGTGGCGGGCAAGCGCGAGGGGCAGAGCGTCGGGGCCCATGCCGCAGCCGTCATCCGTCACCCGGATCAAGGCCTTGCCACCATTGGATATTTCCACGGTGATGCGGGTCGCGCCGGCGTCTATGGAATTCTCTACCAGTTCCTTGACGGCGGAGGCCGGACGCTCCACGACCTCGCCCGCCGCGATGCGGTTGATCGCGGCGTCGTCCAATTGGCGGATTACGGGCTGATCGCCGCCTATCTTGGGGTGAGGAATGGCCATGCCACAAGGGATAGCATGGGGCAGAACGATTCGGAAACATCAGATGGGGCAAACCGGCCCCGGATCGCGGCTGTGCACCCCCCGTACACCCCCCGATGCACCCCACGTGCATACCGCGTGTCACGAATTGGCAGGTTGGAGCCGGAATTATCTGGGCAGGCTATCGGCATGTCGTGAGGGCGCGGCGTCGCCTTCCTGCGCGACCTCGTCATGCACCCATTGCGAAAACTCCCGGATCATCGGGTCGGCGGATCGCGTTTGCGGGTAGGCCACCGAATAGATCACGAAGGGCATCACCACAGTGTCGAAGAGCCGGACCAGCCGCCCCTCGGCCAATGTCCCACGCACCACCGCGTCATAGGCGAGCGATACGCCCTGCCGGCGTTCCGCCGCAGTGGTCGCCAGTTCGCAATTTGGAAATTCCGGTCCGCGCGGAAAAACGGGCGGCATGATGCCCGCCAAGCGGAACCATTCGCCCCAGGCGTCCATGGTCTCATCATGAATCAGCGTGACGCGGCAGAGGTCTTCGGGGGCCTCGACGGCCTCGGCGGCCTTCAGCGCCGGACTGATCACCGGAAAGCGGCCCGATTGCATCAGGGGCTCGGTCACGACACCTGCAACTGGTGCATCGGCCCATTGGATCACCAGATCGGAATCGTTCGAGGAAAAATCCAGCGAGGGCGCGCCTGAGGAGACCCGAAGCCGGACCCGATTGCCGAACCGCAGCCGGTCGAGCCGGGGCACCAACCATCTTGCGGCGAAACCGGGTGTGCAGAGCACCCGGAACGGGCGATGTCCGGCCTCGCGGATCGCGCGGGTGGATTCGTCGAACGCATCCAGAAGCGTGGTCATCTTCCCGGCATAGGCCCGTCCAGTCAGGGTCAGGGACAGCCGATTGCCGCGCCGTTCAAACAGGGCCGTATCGAAATACTCTTCCAGCGCGCGCAACTGGTGGCTGACGGCAGACGGGGTGAGGCACAACTCTTCCGCCGCCGCCTTGACGCTGAGGGATCGCGCGACAGCCTCGAAGGCGCGCACGGCCGCGAAGGGGGGCAGTTTGCGGGCCAAACCAACGGGTGCCTTTCGTTGTTCCTGGGAAGATACGCATATCACGGGGCGGCGCGCGGGGCAAAACCGCCGGGTGGCGCGGTGGCGTGAATGCAATTCAACATGGGCTGAAAAACGCGCATTCGGCGGGGGCGGGAACCGCTGCTAGGCTTTCGGTCGTCAGCAATTTGTCAGTCAACCAGGAGTTCACCAATGTTTACGAAATTGCACAATCGCCCCGCGACCACCTTTGTCTTCGGCCTTGCAACCGGTCTTGCGGCCATGGCCGCCGGGCCCGTTCTGGCGACGATGACCGGCCCCTCCGAACATGTCGGGCTTGCTGTCGAGACGCTGGCCGAGCTTTCTGCCGAGACCATGGAAGCGACCATTGGCCTGGAAGGGTACACGATGCGGATGCGCGCCATCGAAATCGCGCCGGGCGGTCAGATCGCCGAACACAGTCACCAGGACCGGCCCGGTATCGTGACCGTGATCGACGGTGCCTGGGTCGAAGGCCAGCCCAATGGGGAACAGACCTTTGAGGCCGCAACCCTCGGCACCTTCCCCGAGCATGAAGACACCGTGCATTGGGTCTATAACCGCAGCGATGCCCCGGCGACGGCGCTGGTCTGCGATATAGCGCAGGAGAATTGAGGCGGGACAACGAGGCGGGGGCTGCCGCCGGGATACTTGCGGCCCCCCCTACTCCGCCCCGTCCAGCCCCTGCGGCTGGCCCACCACCACGACATGCAGCGCGTCGGGGTCCATCAGGCGGGCGGCCATGTCGCGGACATCGTCGAGGGTGACGGCGTTGACGCGGTCGTTGCGGGTGTTGATGTAGTCGATGGGCATGCCATCGGCCTGCATCCCCGCAAGGATGCTGGCGATGTTGGAATTGCCGTCGAAGCGCAGCGGGTAGGAACCGGTCATGTAAAGCTGCGCGGCCTCAAGCTCCTCCTCGGTCACGCCGTTCTCGGCCACCTCGGCCCATTCCGCGCGCAGCACGTCGATGGCCTCGGCCACCAACTCGTTCGACGAGGAAAACTGCCCCATCATCAGGGGGCCGTGATCGAAGAGGACGAGGAAGGTGCTGATGCCATAGGTGAGGCCACGATCCACCCGGACCTCCTGCATCAGGCGCGAGCGGAAATTGCCGCCGCCCATGATCTGGTTGAGCACGAAGGCCGGGAAAAACTCCGGGTCGTCGAAGGCGATGCCGCGATGGCCAAAGAGGGCGGTGGATTGCGGTGTCGGGTAGTCGATGACGGTGATGCCGCCCTCCAACTCGTAAGGCGCGTCTTCGGGCATGGGCGCGCCGGTCTCGGGCAGGTCGCCAAGCAACTCGTCGAGCAGCACGCCAAGCTCCTCGGGCGAGATGTCGCCCGCGGCACCGACATACATCCGGTCGCGGGCGAAGACGGCGCGATGCGCGTCGATCAGGTCCTGGCGGGTCAGCGCGGTGACGCTCTCAGACGTGCCCTCCTGCGGGCTGCCATAGGGGTGATCGCCGAAGGCCTGCGCGTAGAATTCGGTGCCCGCGATCTCGCTGGGGTCGTTGGCGTTGCGGTCGATGATGGCCAGCACCTGGCCGCGCACGCGGTCGAGGTCGTCCTGCTCGAAACTGGGTTCCTGGAGGGCAAGGCGCAGAAGCTCGGCGGCCTCGTCGCGATTCTGGGTCAGCATCTGGGCGGTGATCGAGACGGAATCGACGCTTGCGTCAAACCCGAACCGCGCCGCGAGGGTTTCGACGCGGGTGGCAAATTCACGCGAATCGAGGTCGCCCGCGCCTTCCTCGAGCAGACCGGTCATCAGGTAGGTCGCGCCGCGCTTTCCGGGCGCGTCCAGCGAGGTGCCCCCCTGGAACCGGATATCCAGCGCCACGAAGGGGATGGTGTCGTCCTGCACGAGCCAGGCGGTGATGCCGCCGGGCGAGGTGACTTGCCTGATATCGACCTGCGCCTGGGCGGGGGCGGCGAGGAGAACCAGGAAGGTGAGAAATGCGCGGATCATCATGGGGGCGTGTCCTTACTGGTCTTCTGGGGCGGTCAGATAGCCGGTGACGGAATGGGTCTCCTCGAAGATGAGGCGGGCGGCGTCCATCACCTCCTCTTCCGTGATCGAGGCGATGATGTCGGGCCAGGCCTGCACATCGGCCACGGTGAGGCCGGAGGTCAGCGCGGCCCCGTAGCTGCGCGCCAGTTGCCCGACATCGTCCTGCATGAAGATCTGGTCGGCGGCCCATTGGAACTTGATGCGCTCGAACTGTTCGGGGTCGATGCCCTCTTCCAGGAACTGCGCGATGACGCGGTCCATGTCGGCCTCGGCCTCCTCCAGTGTCACGCCGGGCACGGGGACGTTGAAGATCGAGAACACGGTGTCATCCAGGTTGGTGCCGCCATAGGAGGCGGAGGTGTAGAGCGCGCGTTCCTCCTCGACCTGGAGGATGCGCGGCATCAGCGAGGTCTGGCCGGAGCCGCCGAGGATGTTGGACAGCAGGGTGAGCGCCGCCGCCATGCGCTGATCGCCGGGGTCGCGTTCGGGGGCGAGGTAGCTGCGGATGACGTAGGGATCGGACACGCGCGGGTCTTCGTAATAGACGCGGCGGTCGGCGATGATGGGCGGGTCCATGGGCCGTTCGCGGGCTTCGATGCCCGAGGGCTCCAGCGGGCCGTAATATTGCTCGGCCAGGGCGCGGACCTCATCCGGCGTGACGTCGCCCGCGACGATGAGGATCGCGTTATCGGGCGCGTAATGGTCCTGGTAGAACTCGAAGACATCCTCGCGGCCAAGGGTCTCGACCTCATGGCGCCAGCCGATGATCGGGATGCGGTAGGGATGGGCCAGGTAGAGCGACGCGCGCATCTGTTCGGTGAAGAGCGCGCCCGCGCTGCTGTCGGTGCGCTGGGCGCGTTCTTCCAGGATCACGCTGCGCTCGGTCTCGATATCCTCATCCGTGAGCAGGAGGTTCCGCATCCGGTCGGCCTCCATCTGCATCATCAGCCCGAGCCGGTCGGCGGCGATGCGTTGGATATAGCCGGTGTAATCCCACGAGGTGAAGGCGTTGTCCGAGCCGCCATTGGCCTCGACCGTGCGCGAGAACTCGCCGTTTTCCAGCGTCTCGGTGGCCTTGAACATCAGGTGTTCGAGGAAATGCGCGATGCCGGAACTGCCGATGGGTTCATCCGCCGCGCCGGCACGATACCACAGCATGTGGACGACGACGGGGGTGCGGTGATCCTCGATCACGACCACCTGCAGGCCGTTTTCCAGGGTGAACTCGGTGACCTCGGCGGCCCGGGCGGGTCCGGTCAGGGCCATCGCGGCCAGTCCGGCGGCCAGCGCAAATCGCAGCATTCTCAACCTCTCAGATAGGATTGTCGCCCTTAGACATACGGGGTTTCGGTCCCGCATCAAGCGCACTGACGTCGATGTGAAGCTCAGTTGACGTTGCCGATGGATTGCGGCGGGGCGGCCGGCGTGCGGATCCCGGCGGCGCGCATCCTCTCAAGCTCGCGGTAGCGGTCCAGCGCCATCTGGCGATATGCGCGGTGATAGACATTGACGTTGAAGATGCGTTCCAGCAGGCGGCCATCGTTCTGGCGGCGGAACTCCAGGTCTTCGCGGGCCAGTGCGTCGCGGATGCCCGCCGCGACGCCGAAGCGGGTGGCGTGGGTCATCAGGCTGTTGCTGCCAGCCGCGGCGCGGTTCACGTCGCCGCCAAGGGCGGCCGCGACATCGGCCTCGGGGTCGGGATCGACGCGGTTCTGGCCGCCGAGCGTGGGGGCGGGCAGGGCGTTGAGGTCGGCGGGCATTTCCAGGGGACGGGTCGGCAGCACGCCGAACTCATCCGGGCCCTCGCCGGTGGCGCGCAGGTTCAGCAGGGTGGGATCCCCCTGTTCGCAGGCCGCCAGTGCCAAAAGCACCAGACCTATTCCCAAGCTCTTGCGAAACCTGCTCATTCAGCCACTCCTTTGCGCATGGTTTAACGCATGTTTTTCCTGCCGTCACGGGGTGATCTTCTTCGCATCCGCGAAGATCAGCAACCCGGCGGCCCCCGCAAAGATGGCGATATCGGCAATGTTGAATGTGTAGGGGTTCTGAAAGCCGCAACAGGTGGTGTTGAGGAAGTCCACCACCGCGCCGTAGATCACCCGGTCCAGCGCATTGGCCAGAGCCCCGCCGACGATGAGCCCCGCCGAGATCAGCGCCATGGTCCGCGTCAGCCCGGTGCGAGCCCACCACAGGATCCAGGCCGAGATGATCAGCGCGATGGCGATGAGGATCCAGCGCGTGGTCTCGGCGCTGTTGGCGAAGAGGCCGAAATTCACGCCGGTGTTCCAGCCGAGGCGGAAGGTGAGGATGCCGGGGATGACCTCGACCGGGCCGCGCGTGGCAAGCCCCAGCCCGTAGAGGATCCAGGTCTTGCTGGCCTGGTCGGCCAGAAAGGCAAGGACGGCGGCGATGAAGGTCAGGCGCATCGGGGTCTCCTTTCTCAGTGCCGGAAATGGCGCATGCCGGTGAAGACCATGGCAAGCCCCGCCTCGTCGGCGGCGGCAATCACCTCGTCGTCGCGCATCGAGCCGCCGGGCTGGATCACGCAGGACGCCCCCGCGGCGGCGGCCTCCAGCAGACCGTCGGCGAAGGGAAAGAACGCGTCCGAGGCGACGGCGGAGCCTTGCGTCAGCGGCGCGGGAAGGTCCATCGCCTCGGCCATGCGGCGGGCCTTTTTCGCGGCAATGAGCGCCGAATCCAGCCGGCTCATCTGGCCTGCGCCCACACCTACGGTGGCGCCGTCCTTGACATAGACGATGGCGTTGGACTTGACGTGTTTCGCGACCTTCCAGGCAAAAAGCAGATCGCGCATCTGGTCCTCGGTGGGCGCCAGCCTGGTCACGACCTTCAGGTCGTCCGGGCCGACAAAGCCCACATCCTTGTCCTGCACCAGCATGCCGCCCGCGACCTGCCGGTAGGTCAACCCGCCCGCCCGGGGGTCGGGCAGGCCATCGGTGGTAAGCAACCTCAGGTTCATCTTCTTGGCAAAAATACTCATGGCCCCATCGCTGGCCCCGGGCGCGATCACCACTTCGGTGAAGATACCGGCAATCTCCTGCGCGGTTTCCTCATCCAGCGGCTTGTTCAGGGCGACGATGCCGCCGAAGGCCGAGGTCCGGTCGCAGTCGAAGGCAGATCTATACGCCTCCAACAGGGTCTTGCCGGTGGCGACGCCGCAGGGGTTTGCGTGTTTGATGATGGCGCAGGCGGGGCCGTTGGCGGGGTCGAACTCGGCCACCAGCTCGAACGCCGCGTCGGTGTCGTTGATGTTGTTATAGGACAGCGCCTTGCCCTGGTGCTGGCGCGCTGTGGCGACGCCGGGGCGGTGCGTGCCATCGGTGTAGAAGCTGGCCGCCTGATGCGGGTTCTCGCCGTAGCGCAGGGTCTGCGCGAGCGTTCCGGCAAAGGCGCGACGGCGCGGGGCGGGATCATCCATGATCCCGGCCATCCAGGTCGAGACCGCCGCGTCATAGGCTGCCGTGCGCGCATAGGCCCGTTGCGCCAGCTTGCGCCGGAACCCGGGGCAGGTCGCGCCATCATGCTGGTCGAGATCGCCGAGCAGCTTGTCGTAATCCTGCACATCCACCACGACGGTGACAAAGGCGTGGTTCTTGGCCGCCGCGCGGATCATCGCAGGCCCGCCGATGTCGATGTTTTCGATGCAGGTGTCGACATCCGCGCCGCCTGCCACGGTGTCCTCGAACGGGTAGAGGTTGACGACAAGCAGGTCGATCTCCTCGATCCCGTGCGCCTGCATCGCCGCCCTGTGATCGGCATTGTCGCGCAGGGCCAAGAGCCCGCCATGCACCTTGGGGTGCAGCGTCTTCACGCGGCCATCCATCATCTCGGGAAAACCCGTCAGGTCGGCCACGTCGCGCACCTCAAGCCCCGCCTCGCGCATCGCGCGGGCCGAGCCGCCGGTCGAGAGCAATTCGACGCCCCGCGCGGCCAATCCTCGCGCAAACTCGATCAGCCCGGTCTTGTCGGACACGGAAATCAGCGCGCGGCGCAGGGGGATGTGGGTCATGGTCTCGTCCTCGATCTGATCAGAGCCAGTCATCGTCACGTTCATAGTCACGATGGCCGCGCGGGGTATCCGTGGGCTTGGCCAGGCTCCAGCTTACGGCGGACCCATAATCGGTCAGGCGGGAAGATAGAACGATCTGTTTTGTCGCGCGTGGCTTGAGGCGACCGGATTCGAGGTAGACGCTTTTCTCCAGGCTCAGGCTGGCCTCCTGCCCGTGGCGGAAGACCCAGGTTTCGCCGCCGCGCAAGGTCAGCGAGACGGCGCTGCCGTTCATGTCCAGCTTGGCCTCGATATCGGGGTGCAGGTGGAAGCGGACCGAATAGGGGATGCCGTCCATCGGCAGGCGGGCGATGACCCGGTCCAGCGTGTCGCGGTCCTGGGCGTCGAGGGCGGCCAGCCCGTCTTCGCCGCGCAGGAGGCGCCCGTCGTTTTCCAAGGACAGGCTGCGCAGATGCACAAGGCCATGGGTGCGGCGGTATCCGTCATGCGAAAAGGCGATGGCGCGGGCGGCGCCGGTCTCGGCCTCCTGCACCTCGACGGTTTGCGGCCCGTCGATCAGCGCCTGCCGCACCACACCTTGATGCGCCGCGCGGCGGCCAAGGCGAGACGATGAATAGCCCTCGATCGAGAGGGTGGAATGCGACGGCGTGGCCCGGCCCGCGCGCCGCCAGTCGGCCCCGAAACTGGCCCCGGAACCGCAATTCACGATCACGGGGCGGCGGCCGCTGGTCATCTCGAAGGCGAGCGTCGAGGCGTGCGAGTTGAGCGCGTCCGGCCCCATCATCGGGGGGCTTGCATCGACCACGATGGAGGTGCGCCCGGCAGAGAGGCGCGCGTATCCCATCGCCAGCCCCTTGAGGATCGAGGGCCGCACGCCCGATTGCGACAGCGCCTGATCCAGCCGCCCCGGCGCGCCGCGCCCGCCGCCCTGGAACCGGGCCAGCGCGCCATCGGCGTGGCGCAGGCTGCGCAGGGTGGGGGCGATGCGCATGATCGCGGTGTTGACGGCGGGGTCGGGTTTCTTGCCCGATTCCTGCAACACGGCGGCGGCCCAGGTCAGCAGGGTGAAGACGTTGAGCAATTCCTCGGGGTTGCGGGTGACGATGCCGCCCGAGGCGTCGATCTCATGCGCGCATTCCGAGGCCAGCGCGCGCAGGGCGGCGGGCAGGTGATGCTCCATCCCCGTCAGGGCGCAGGCGGAATAGATCAGGCCGGTCAGCGCCTCGAACCGGGGCAGCCCGTGCGAGGTGGCCCTCCAGCGCCGCGCGAGAAAGGCGGTCTGGCGGCCCAGGGCGGCGAAGAAGGCGCGGGTTTCCGCCGTGCTCTGCCCGCTCATCAGGAAGAGCGCGTGGCTGATCCAGCGGATCTGCCGTCGGCCCACCAGATCGGGCGTCCAGCCGGGGCCTTTGCCGGAACCATAGCGTTTCAGCCAATCGGCCAGCCAGTCCTGCGCCATGGGACGCCCCGAGCCGTCGGCGATCGCGGCCAGGTGGTCGAGCCATTCGAAGCCGTGCAGCTCATCCTCGAACGCGTCCGATGGGGGGTCGATCGCCCAGGGCAGATCCTCGGGCAGTTGCATGAGGACACCGGCGAAAAGCAGGTTGCCCGACATGAGCTGCCGCCCGCGCGTGTCCGAGCCGATGGAGCGGGGATCGGGCTGCGAGGTGAAGCCGCGCGCGCGGGGCGAGAACCCGGCCCGCCACGCCGCCCACCGGTTGACGGATCGCAGGATCCGTCCGGGTCGTTCCCGCAGGGAAATCGGGGCCGGGGACAGGGTTTCAGGCATCAGGGCGCGCTGGCTGCTCTCGTTTATGTTTTGAGAGCGAGGATACAGGCATCAGGGCTTTTGCAAAAGAGCCATGTAAAACCCGTCCATCCCGCCCCGTTCGGCCCAGTAATCAGGGCGCAGGCGCAGGCCGCCTTCGGGGCTGGCCCAGGTCACGTCGCCGCCAAGCGCGGTCGGATCGGTCGGGATCACCCGCAAACCGTCATGGCGTTTGAGCGCCGCCTTGACCTGATTCTCGCCCTCGTTCGGCAGGAGCGAGCAGGTGCAGAACACCATCCGCCCGCCGGGTTCGAGATGGGTCAACGCCTTGTCGAGCATCTGCATCTGGAGCTTGGTGAGCGCCTCCACCTCGTCCGCCGTCTTGACGAAGGGCAGGTCGGGATGGCGGCGGATGGTGCCGCTGGCCGAGCAGGGCGCATCGAGCAAGATGGCGTCATACTGCCCGCCCTCCCAGGTCAGCAGGTCGGCTGTAATGAGCGTGGCGGTCAGCTGCGTGCGGGCGAGGTTCTCGGCCACGCGGTTGAGGCGGTGTTCGGAGATATCCAGCGCGGTGACATCCGCGCCGCCTGCGGCCAGTTGCATGGTCTTGCCGCCGGGGGCGGCGCAAAGGTCGAGCACGGATTGACCCGTGACATCGCCCAGAAGGCGCGCAGGCATCGCGGCGGCGGCGTCCTGCACCCACCAGTCGCCCTGCGCGTAGCCGGGCAGGGCCGAGACCTGCGCGCCGGACAGCCGCAGCGAGCCGGTCGGCAGGGTCTCCGCGCCCTCCAGCGTGACGCCCGGTTTCGGGGTCAGGTCCAGCGGCGCGGGGCGTTCATGGGCGGCCTCGATGGCCTGCAATATGTCGGTCCCGTAGGCTTTGTGCAGCGGCTTGCGCAGCCAGACGGGCAGTTTCTGCGGCGGGGTCGCCTGCCACACCTCCCGCGCCTCGGTATCCACCTTGCGCAGCACCGCATTGACCAGCCCCGCCCCGCGCCGGGTGCGGGCGTTGCGTTTGGCGACCTCGACCAGCGAGCTGACGACGCCATGCGCCTCGGACCCGTCGACCAGCAGTTCCGCCGCGCCAAGGCGCAGGATGTTCTGCACCGCCATGTTGGGGCGACGTTCCAGGTAGGGGCGCAGCACGGCATCCAACCGGCCCAGGTGACGCAGCACGGTGAGGGTAAGACGCCCGGCGCGGGCGGCGTCCTCGGGCGGCAGATCGGGCGCGGAATGATGCGTCAGCAGACGCTTTTCCCAGAGCACGCCGTAAAGGTGATCCAGCGCCGCGCGGCGGGCGGAAAGGCCGGTCTCTGGCATCGGGCGCTCCTCTTGTCCTGACCCCCGGGGGGCGTATATCAAAGCCAAAGCCTTCACAAGGAGCCCCGCCGATGAGCGACCCGACAGACCGCCCCGACCTGCCCCCCGAAGCGCAACGCGCGCTGGCCGAGGCCGAGGCACGCCGCAAGGCGAAAGGCGAGGTCGCGCTGCCCACCGAACTGGGCGGCCGCGACGGACCGGAACCGGTGCGCTACGGCGATTGGGAGAAGAAGGGCATCGCGGTCGATTTCTGAGGGGGGTGAGTTTGCGGGCTCATTCGTCTTGTGCTGATGGCGATACGGTCAGTCGCCAGCGTAAGGGCACCACCTGATGCGCACCCGCGTTACCGCTGATGCGCATCCTGGACCTGCTTGTTCGTCTTGAAGGAACCTACCGTACAAATTTCTTGGTGCTTCAGCCGCTTGGGCTTTCACTCTCATTAAACACTCAACCGGGTGACGCTCTCATCGCTTTTCGTTGAAAAGCGACTGCCGCGTACGCCTTGACCCCAAAGCGTGAAGCCCAAGAAACCCGTCCTAGCGGACGAATTTCTTGTGCTTCAGCCGCTTGGGCTCCAGCGCATCCGCGCCCAGGCGGCGCTTCTTGTCTTCCTCGTAATCCTCGAAATTGCCTTCGAACCATTCCACATGCGCCTCGCCCTCGAAGGCCAGGATATGCGTGCAGATGCGGTCGAGGAAGAAGCGGTCGTGGCTGATCACCACGGCGCAGCCGGCGAAGTCCACCAACGCATCCTCAAGCGCGCGCAGGGTTTCGACGTCGAGGTCGTTGGTCGGCTCGTCGAGGAGCAGGACGTTGCCGCCTTCTTTCAGGAGCTTGGCCATGTGGACGCGGTTACGCTCGCCGCCTGAGAGCTGCCCGACCTTCTTCTGCTGGTCGCCGCCCTTGAAATTGAACGAAGAGCAATAGGCGCGGGAATTGACGCTGGCGTCACCCAGTTCGATCAGTTCGGCCCCGCCCGAGATCTCCTCCCACACAGTCGCATTCGGGTTCAGCGCATCGCGGGACTGGTCGACATAAGAGAGGTCAACCGTGTCGCCATATTCGATGGAGCCGCCATCGGGCTGTTCCTGGCCCGTCAGCATCCGGAAGAGCGTGGATTTGCCCGCGCCGTTGGGGCCGATCACGCCGACGATGCCGCCCGGCGGCAGGGCGAAGCTCAGATCTTCGACCAGAAGCTTGTCGCCATAGGCCTTTTGCAGGTTCTCCACCTCGATCACCTTGCCGCCGAGGCGGGGGCCGTTGGGGATGACGATGGTGGCGCGGGACAGTTTCTCGCGCTCGGAGGTTTCGGCCAGCTCGTTATAGGCGGCGATCCGGGCCTTGGACTTGGCTTGCCGCGCCTTCTGGCCCTGCCGCATCCATTCCAGCTCGCGTTCCAGCGTCTTCTGCTTGGATTTGTCCTCACGCGCCTCCTGCGCCAGACGCTTGGCCTTCTGCTCCAGCCAGGCGGAGTAGTTGCCCTCGTAGGGGATGCCGCGGCCGCGGTCGAGCTCCAGGATCCAGCCGGTGATGTCATCGAGGAAATAGCGGTCATGGGTGACGATCAGGATCGTGCCCTTGTAGTCAATGAGGTGCTGTTGCAGCCAGGCGATGGTTTCCGCGTCCAGGTGGTTGGTGGGTTCGTCCAGCAGCAGCATGTCGGGCGCTTCAAGCAGCAGCTTGCACAGCGCCACCCGGCGGGCTTCCCCGCCCGAGAGGTTTTCGGGCATCGCGTCATCGGGGGGGCAGCGCAGGGCTTCGAGCGCCACGTCGATCTGGGCGTCGAGATCCCAGAGGTTTTCGCTGTCGATCTCGTCTTGCAGCTGCGCCATTTCCTCGGCGGTCTCGTCACTGTAGTTCATTGCCAGCTCGTTGAAGCGGTCGAGCTTGGCTTTCTTTTCGGCGACGCCTTCCATGACGTTGTCGCGGACGGTCTTGGCCTCATCCAGTTGCGGCTCCTGCGGGAGGTAGCCGACACGCGCGCCCTTGGCGGCCCAGGCCTCGCCGGTGAAATCCTTGTCGATCCCGGCCATGATCTTCATCAGGGTGGATTTACCCGCGCCGTTGGGGCCGACGACGCCGATCTTGACACCGGGCAGGAAGCTCAGGCGGATGTTCTCGAAGCATTTCTTGCCGCCGGGATAGGTCTTGGAGACGCCATCCATGTGGTAGACATATTGGTAAGCAGCCATTGCGCATCCTCTGGGGAAAGTCCGAATTTCGCGCCTTGATATAGGGGATGAGAGGCAGGGGCAATCAGGCTGGCGGGAGGGCGGAGGCGGCGCCCGGATATGAGATTGTTGCCCCTGCCGTGGGGCTGAAACCGCGCCTCAGCGGTCCTGCCCGCGAGTGAGCAGGACCGGGTCGCCATGCGGCGTGTGCAGATAGGCGCGCGCCCATTCCTCCTTGCGGGAGGTGAGGTCGGAGGGGGTGAGGTCGGTGGCCTTAGTGGTCAGTTTTTCAAGGGCCGCGAGGGCGGCGAGGTAATAGGTTTCGGTCGTGTCCGGCTGCCCCCCCGCCTGCGCCGCGCGCAATTCGGCCCCGAGGGTGTCGGCCCAGTCGGTGGCGGAAAACCGGCCCGCCTGCACCAGTGTGTCGGCGATCGCCAGCACCTGCGCCTGCCACGCCTCGTCGAAGACCGGATCGCGGGGTTTCAGGGGATCATCGGGGCGGAACAAGGTAGCTTTCCCACAGTTCCAGCGTGACCGTGTCGGCGGGGTGGGCATCCGGCCCCCAAAGCTCGCGCGCGGTGAAGCTGATGGTGTAGAGGTGGTCGCCCACGTGGCGGCCCTTCGCGCCTTCATCGGGCAGCAGATGCGCGCCATGATGCGCGATGATGGTGCCGTGCCTGCCGCGCGCATAGCCGGGCAGGCGGGTGTGCGGCGCGGTGCCGTGATCCAGCGTCAACACCTTGTCTCCAATAGAGAATTTCGCCGGGGCATCGGGCGGGAGAGAGAAATCCGTGCACCCCGTGCGGACCTGTTCGACGACTTCCTGGGTGGTCTTTGCCGCCGCGCGCGGGGCAGGGTCGGCGACGTGGCCGGCCTCGATCTCCTGCAACGAGGCAATGCCGTCATCGGCGAAGATCATCAGGTAATTCGTGGCCCATTTCTCGAAATAGGACTGGGTCAGGTAGTCGGCGGGCACCATCATCTCCAGCCCGTGGCGGAACCAGTCGATGGTCATGGAAGGGACCAGCCCTTCGCGGGCCAGACCCCACATGCGGCGTTCCCAATCATGCGAAAAGGGCGCGTCGCCGGTGTCCACCGGAACGGGCCCGTGGCCCTGTTTGCCGCCGAGATCGTGGATGCCGTCCATGGCTCAGCCCTCCGCTTTCAGGTCGCGCTCGGTGCCGATCATGGAATTGCGGGTGACGATCCCGGCGAGGCGATCCGCGTCCCATCCGTCGGTGCCGTCGGGGCGTTGCGGCACCACGATATAGCGCAGCTCGGCGGTGCTGTCCCAGACGCGCAGGGCGACATCGTCGGGCAGGAACACGCCGAACTCGGCCAGCACGGCGCGCGGTTCGCGCACGGCGCGGGAGCGGTAGGCGGCGGATTTGTACCACGCGGGCGACATGCCCAGGATCGAGAACGGGTAGCAGGAGCAGAGCGTGCAGACGACCATGTTGTGTTGCGCATCGGTGTTTTCGACCGCGTGCAGGTGGCCGGTGGCGTTGCCTTCAAAGCCAAAATCCTTGATGGCCTCGGTCGCGTTCTCCATCAGGCGGGACTTGAAATCGGGGTCGGTCCAGGCGCGCGCGATGACCTGCGCGCCGCGCATCGGGCCGATATGTTCGGAATAGGCCTCGACCCAGGCGTCGATGGTCTCGGGCGCGACGAGGCCGCGTTCAATGGCGAGGCTTTCCAGCGCCTTGACGCGCAGCGCGGGGTCGGAAGGCAGGTGGCTGTGCAGGTGGCGGTGAAGCTCTGCGGCCTTGTCGCTGTCGAAACTGGTCATGGGATTTCCCTTTCGCGGGCAGGCTGACCGCTGCACAAGGGGCAAGTCAAGCCCAAGCCACTGGACTTGGCGGCAAAGCCCCGCGACAAAGGCCGTCATGATGCGTGCCGGATTGCCATATGCCTGCCCCGGTCAGACCGTGGGCCTGTTCGGGGGGTCGTTCGACCCGCCCCATGCGGGCCATGTCCATGTCAGCCGCGAGGCGCTGAAGCGGTTCGGGCTGGACCGCGTCTGGTGGCTGGTCAGCCCCGGCAATCCGTTGAAGCGCGAGGGGCCTGCGCCGCTGGAACGGCGGATGCGGGCGGCGCGGGCGCTGGTCACGCATCCGCGCATCGAGGTCACGGATATAGAGGCACGGATCGGCACGCGCTATACGGCGCAGACGCTGGCCCGCCTCTTCGCGCTCTATCCCGGTGTGCGCTTCGTCTGGCTGATGGGGGCCGACAGCCTTGCCGATCTGCATCGCTGGCAGGATTGGCAATGGATCGTCGAGAATGTCCCGATGGGGGTGCTGGCGCGGCCCGGTCAGAGGATCTCGGCCCGGTCGGGCAAGGCGGCGCGGGTCTACCGGGATTGGAAAGTGCGGGCATCGGCGGCGGGCGGGCTGGCCCATATGGTCGCGCCCGCCTGGTGTTTCCTGAATGTGCCGATGGTGGATGTGTCGTCGAGCGAGATCCGGGCGCGGGGCGAGTGGAGCCGTTAGGGCCGCTCGCGCAATGTCAGGCTGGCGAGGCCGGTGACGATGAGGAGCGCCAGGCCGAGCGTGGCGAGAAGGTCGGGCAGGTCGCCGAAGACGATCCAGCCAAGGGCCGTGGCCGCGACCAGTTGCATGTAGACGAAGGGGGCCACGCGCGAGGCGGGTGCGAGGCGCAGGGCCAGGATCAGGAGCAGGTTTCCAAGCATGGAGCCAAGCGCCGAGGCACTGGACAGCGCCACCACCGGCAGGGTGAGCGGCGGCATGGTCATCAGGCCGAAGGGGGCCAACACCAGCGCCCCGATGACAAGCTGCGTCAGCATCAGCGCGCGGGGCCGTCCGACCTGCGCCAGCCAGCGCGAGGCGGTGAGGAAGCCGCCATAGAAGGTGCCCGCCAGCACCGCGAAGCCAAGCCCCGGCGTCATGCCGAAGCCGGGTTTGACAACCAGCAGAACCCCCATGAATCCCAGCAGAAGCAGCAGCGTGCGGATGGGCGTGATCGGCTCTCGCAACAGGAGGGCGGAGAGGAAATAGCTGAGGATCGGGCCGACGAAAAACGCGCCGAAGACATTGGCCATGGGTTCCGTGCGCAGGGCGGTCAGGATCGAGGTGACACCGCCGACGACCAGAAGTGCCCGCAGCCACACCCGCCAGTCAAGGAAAAGCCGCATTGGCATCGCGGTGGTGACAAAGGGGGCCAGCAGGATCGCACCGATGGCAAAGCGGCTCCAGGCGATGAAGACCGGATGCACGCCCTGGGCCTCGCCCAGGATCTTGCCCGCCGTATCCCCCGCCGGGATCAGGCACATGGCAAGGAGGACGAGCGGCAGCGCCTGGCGGATCGGATGGGTCATGGCCCCGCGCATATGAGGTTTTTGTGACCGGCGAAAGGGTTGAGATAACGCCGCCTTTTGGGTTTAGTCGGGGGGACAGAAGGGTTTTTGACAAAATGGTTTCAAGACGCCTGTTTTTGAGCGGAGCATTGGCGGGGCTGGCCCAGGCGGGCTTTGCGATGCCGCCGGAATTGTCCCCCTATCCTGTTCGCAGGCCCGGTGGGGTCCAGCAGCGCACGGTGCAAGAGGCTGCCGAGCTGATCGCGGAGGCCGCCCTTGGCGGGACGGTGTCCTTTGCCGTGGCCGATGCCAATTCGGGCGTGATGCTGGAGGCGGTCAACCCGCTGCGCGCGATGCCGCCCGCCTCGGTCACCAAGGCGCTGACGGCGGCCTACGCGCTCAACCGGCTCGGTCCCGGCTACCGGTTCCGCACAAGGGTGCTGGCCGATGGGGTGGTGACGGATGGCCGGCTGGAGGGCGATCTGTGGCTGGTCGGCGGGGCCGATCCGCTGCTGGATACCGACCGGCTGAACGACCTGACCCGGAGCCTGGCCGAGGCGGGGCTGCGCGAGGTGACGGGTCGGTTCATCGTGGCGGCGGGGATGCTGCCGATGATCCACGAGATCGACCCGGACCAGCCCGCGCATGTCGGGTATAATCCGGCGATCTCGGCGCTGACGCTGAATTTCAACCGGGTGCATTTCGAATGGGAGCGGGGGCAGGACGGCTATGAGGTGCGGATGGACGCCCGGTCGGAGAGCGTGCGGCCCCCGGTCTCGATGACGCGGATGCAGGTGGTGGACCGGACCGCGCCCGTCTATGGCTATTCCACGACCGAGACCCATGAAAACTGGACCGTGGCCGAGAGTGCGCTGGGCCGTGGCGGGGCGCGCTGGCTGCCGGTGCGCAGGCCGCATCTTTATGCAGCCGAGGTGTTCAAGGTGCTGGCGCGATCGCGCGGCATCGTGCTGGACGAGGTGCAGGTGGAAACGGGGGCGCCGCCCGAGGATGCGCTGGTGATGGCGGCGCATGTATCCGAGCCGCTGGAGGAGATCCTGCGCGGCATGATGCGCTGGTCGACCAACCTGACCGCCGAGATCGTGGGGCTGCTGTCGACCCAGGCCGGGGGCGGGAACCCGCAGACGCTGCCGGAGTCGGCGGAGGCGATGGGCGACTGGATGCAGGAGCGCTGGGGCGTGCGGCGGCAGCATTTCGTGGACCATTCGGGGCTGGGCGACGAAAGCCGGATGAACACGCGCGAGATGGTGCGGGCCTTGGTCGGCTCCGGGGCGAACGGGGGCCTCAGGCGGCTGATGAAGGACATCCCGATGCGGGATCAGGACGGCAACGTCTTGCCCGATCACCCCGTCGATGTGGTGGCCAAGACCGGCACGCTCTATTTCGTCTCGACCCTTGCGGGGTTCGCGCGCGCACCGTCAGGCCGCGACCTGGCCTTCGCGATCTTCTGCGGCGACCTGGAACGGCGCGGAACCTTCGACACCTCGCAGGAGACACGCCCGCCGGGGGCAAGGGGCTATAACGGCCGCGCGAAACAGTTGCAGCAGGCGCTGATCGAGCGGTGGGCGGCGGTGCATGGGTGAGGCTTTGGTGCGCCGCAACGGGGTCGCAAACAGGCGCGACAGGCGACGGAATTGACCCTTACCTGCCGGACACGACCCGTCCGCAAGGCCCCCCGACATGAGCGTCACCCTTCAAACCCCGCCGATCTTTGTATCGCGCAGCCTTCAGGGCATTCTCTGTGTCATCATCGGCATGGCGCTGTTCGTCGCCCAGGATGTGGCGATGAAGGTGTTGATCACGCAATATCCGCTCTGGATGCTGATGACCGCGCGCGGAGTGGTCGGGTTGGCGGTGCTGGTACCGCTGATCGTGCTCCTGGGTGGTCCGCATCGGTTGCTGACCCCTCTCTGGCCGCTGCATCTGACGCGCGCGCTATTGATCACGCTGGCGTTCTCGGTGTTCTACGCGGTGTTCCCCTTCATGGGGCTGGCCGAAGTCTCGACCATCTTCTTTGCCGCGCCCCTGATTATCGCGGTGATGGCATGGGGCATTCTGGGTGAACAGATTGGCCCGCACCGGAGCATCGCCCTGTTGATCGGGTTCGCGGGCGTACTGGTGGCGCTGAACCCCGGCGGCGCGGCCTTTCAGCCCCTGTCACTGCTGCCGCTGCTTTGTGCCGCGGGCTATGCTGGGTCGCAGATCCTGGCGCGGGTGATCGGGGATCGCGATTCGCCGCTGACGGTCGGGGTCTACACGGTAGGGGCGATGGTGGTTACGGTGCCGCTGGTCGGGGCGCTGGTCAGTGCCGTCTTGCCCGAGACCGCCGCCATTCATCACTTGCGATGGGAGTGGTACGTGCCGCGCGGTCAGGCCGCACTGCATCTGGGCGGGCTTGGGGTGATCGGGCTGGTCGGCCTGATCTTCCTGTCACGCGCCTACCAGATTGCCAGTGCGGGCGTCGTGGCCCCCTTCGACTATGCCTATCTGCCGATGGCGACGGCAATTGCCTATCTGCTATGGGGAGAGGTTCCGGGGCCGACGACTCAGCTCGGCATGGCGATGATTGTCGCAAGCGGGGTCTATCTGGGCTACCGGGAATATCGCGCCTCGGGTACGGTCGCGGCGCAGGTCTCGCCTCACAACACCTGATGCCTGGCCCGCGCGCCGCGCTCGATGGCGGCGGCGTGCAGGCGGTCGATGTTGAACTGATAGCGGATCTCCATCAGCATCTCCAGTTCCTCCTGCCGGAGCAGACCGTCCGCCGCCGCCACGTCGCAGGCCAGCGCGTAGCCGGTCTCGTAGAGGCGCTCGGGCAGGGCGTCGGTGATCAGGCCGAAGAGGGCGTCCAGCCCGTCCTCGTCCTCGAACAGGTCGAAGACGATGCGGCTGACGGTGCTCATGCGGTCGTCGTCGTAATCGCCGAAGACCGGCAGGTGATTGACGATGCGTTCGATGGTGACAAGCTCGGCGGTGCGGATGTTTTCGTCCGAGACCGAGACGGCCATCATCAGGGCAACCAGCGCGTCCTGCGGCGAGAGGGAGGGTTGTTCGGTCACGGGAGCCTTGCCTTTCGATGGGGTATGCCCGGTATTTATTGACCCCGCCGCCTTGGCGCAATAGGGGCTGGCGCAGGCGCGGCACCGGGCCGCGTGACCCTTCTTATCTGATGGAAAGAGACATGACCGATCTGCGTGACGCTGCGATGAGCTCCAAGGCCTGGCCCTTTGAAGAAGCGCGCCGGTTGCTCAAACGCTACGAGAAAGCGCCGCCCGAGAAGGGGTATGTCCTGTTCGAGACCGGATACGGGCCGTCGGGCCTGCCGCATATCGGCACCTTCGGCGAGGTCTTGCGCACGACGATGATCCGGCGCGCCTTCGAGGTGATCTCGGATATTCCGACGCGGCTCATTTGTTTCTCCGACGATGTCGACGGGATGCGCAAGGTGCCGGGCAATGTGCCCAACCGCGAGGCGCTGGCCGAGCATCTGCAAAAGCCGCTGACGAGCGTGCCGGACCCGTTCGGCACGCATGAGAGCTTTGGCCACCACAACAACGCCATGCTGCGCCGGTTCCTGGATACGTTCGGGTTCGAGTACGAGTTCTATTCCGCCACCGAGTTCTACAAGTCGGGTCGCTTTGACGAGGTTCTGAAACGCGCGGTCGAGCGCTATGACGACGTAATGAAGGTGATGTTGAAATCCTTGCGCGAGGAACGTCAGCAGACCTATTCCATCTTCCTGCCGATCCACCCCGAGACGGGGCGCGTGATGTATGTGCCGATGAAGGAGGTGAACGCCAGGGATCACACGATCACCTTCGACGACGAGGACGGGCGCGAATGGGTACTGCCGGTGACGGGCGGCAACGTCAAGTTGCAATGGAAGCCCGATTTCGGCGCGCGGTGGGCGGCGCTGGACGTGGATTTCGAGATGTATGGCAAGGATCATTCCACCAACACGCCGATCTATGACCGGATCTGCGAGATCCTGGGCGGGCGGAAGCCCGAGCATTTCACCTATGAGCTGTTCCTCGATGAAAACGGGCAGAAGATCAGCAAATCGACCGGCAACGGGATTTCCATTGATGAATGGCTGACCTATGCCAGCACGGAGTCGCTGTCCTATTTCATGTATCTCAAGCCGAAGACGGCGAAGCGGATGCATTTCGACGTAATCCCGAAGGCGGTGGACGAGTATCACCAGCAATTGCGCGCCTATGCGGGGCAGGATGCCGCCGCGCGCGTGAACAACCCGGTGTTCCACATTCATGGGGCGGATGTGCCGGAATCGAACATGGTGGTGAGCTTTGCGATGCTGCTGAACCTGGCCTCCGTTGCCCATGCCGAGGACAAGGAGGCGCTGTGGGGCTTCATCCGCCGCTATGCGCCCGAGGCCAGCCCCGAGACGCATCCCGACCTGGACGATGCGGCGGGATTCGCGATCCGCTATTACAACGATTTCGTGAAGCCGCATCGGCAGTTCCGGCGGGCCGATGAGAAAGAGGCCGCGGCGATGGCCGACCTGGCGGCGCGGCTGCGCGCCTATGACGGCGAGGTCGAGGATGAGGCGTTGCAGACCATGGTGTTTGCGGTCGGCAAGGAGCACGGGTTCGAGCCGCTGCGCGACTGGTTCAAGGCGCTTTACGAGGTCTGTCTTGGGGCCTCGCAGGGCCCGCGTTTCGGGGGCTTCATCGCGCTTTATGGCGTCACGGAGACCGCCGATCTGATCGACGCCGCGCTGAAGGGCCAACTGGCATCGTGATTTGACCTCCTCCGCTGTCGCGCTAGTTTTTCCGTCAGGGGACATGCAAGCGGAGGAGATTTCCATGCGCAGAGCGATCCTTGCCCTGAGCCTGATCCTGGCCCCCCTCTGGGCCAGCGCACAGGAGGCGGAGACGCCGGACCTGGCGATACAGGGCGTCATATCCGACCAGTTTTCGGCCTTTTCCACCGGCAATGTGTTTACCGCCTGGACCTATGCCAGCCCGACGATCCAGAGCATCTTTCAGAACCCGCAATATTTCGGGGCCATGGTGGAGCGCGGGTTTCCGATGGTCTGGGATCCCGGCGAGGTGACGTTCCAGGGGCTTGAGATCCGCGATGGCCGCCCCGTGCAGCGGGTGCAGGTGATCGACCAGGCAGGCAACGCGCATCTTCTGGATTACGAGATGGTGATGGTGGAGGGCGACTGGCGCATCAGCGCGGTCGAGATCGTCGAGGCCCCCGGCGTGGGTGTCTGAGCTTAACCGCTTCTTAAGACCTCTTCGCTAAATCTGTCACATAACCGGGCCTTTTCGGCACCGGCATCCTTCTGGACACGACTGAAAACCGAGAACCCCACGTGCAGGTCAGGCACGCGGGGTCGAAACGCGTGTCCGGGTCAAGGGCGCGCGGCACGCAAAAAGGGGTCTGATATGAACCAAGTGATTACCGACGGGCTGAACCTGATGCCGCCCGCCTTTGGCGAGGGCCTGGGCGTCTGGAGCCAGGAGGACGGCACGCCCGGCACCGATACCTATGCAAGTGCCGCCAACGCGGCGCTGGTCGCGGCCGACCAGGATTTCGGCACCTGCCTGGAGATCCTGAAGACCGCTGGCACAACGCGGCTGCGCTATATGGGTGAGACGCCGGTTCTGCCGGGGCTCTACCTGCGGGTCTCGGCCCGGATCAAGGCGCTGTCGGGCAGCCTGCCCGATGTCCGTATCGCGGCCTGGGCGGGGCGGTCGAATGACACCAACGTGCCGGGCGTCACCGAGGTCGGTCCGCAGACCGCGCTGACCGCCTATGGCGAGGTGGTCACGGTCTCCGCCATCATCGGGGTCGGCGCGCGCGGCGGTGTCGACATGGCCTGGGGCGAGGAAGCGGCCTATGGCCATATGGGCCTGGACCTGACCGGGGCCAATGGCGGCACCGTGCGGATCGAGAGCATCAAGGTCGAGGACATCACCCATGTCTTCTACCGCAAGCTGATGGATTGGGTCGACGTCAAGGATTTCGGCGCTGTCGGCAATGGCTCCACCGACGACACCGGCGCGTTCAACGCGGCCGATGCGGCGGCGAACGGGCGCGAGGTTCTGATCTCGGAAGGGACCTATCGCATCAATGGCAACCTGACGATGCAGAGCCCGGTGCGGTTCCAGGGGCAATTGTCGATGCCCGATTACGCGCGGCTGGTGCTGTCGAAGAATTTCGACCTGCCGAGCTATGCCGATGCCTTTGGCGGCGACGAGGTGCAGGGGTTCAAGAAGGGCTTTCAGGCCATGCTGAACCACGGCGATCACGAGTCATTCGACATGGGCGGGCGGCGGGTGCTGCTGGACGCGCCGATCGACATGCAGGCGGTGGTCGGCAACAAGAACACCTATGCCAATCAGCGCAGCATCCAGAACGGGCAGTTCTCCTGCATCGACAGCCCGAATTGGAATGACACCGTGACGACACGCAACGCCACATGGTCGGCATCCCAGGCCGACCGGCTGGACAATGTCACCAATGCCGGGGCCATCCCCATCGGGTCGCTGGTCACGGCGGGCCAGGGTGTCGGGCGCGAGGTCTATGTGCGGGCGATCAACGTGGCGGCGGGTCGCGTCTTCCTGTCCAGCCCGCTCGGCACGGCGCCGAGCCAGCAGACCTACACCTTCCGCCGGTTCAAATACATCCTCGACTTCTCGGGCTTCGAGCAGTTGCAGCGGTTCTCGATCTCGGGGGTGGAGTTCCTCTGTGCCGGGCGGGCCAGCGCCGTGATGCTGCCCAAGGACGGGCTGATCTTCCACGTCAAGGATTGCTTCTTCACCGGCCCTAAGGATCGCGGCATCACCTCGATCGAAGGCGGCTGCGCGGGGATGCTGCTGGACCGCAACCAGTTCCTGTCGAACGAACAGACATTGCGCGTTCAGGACCGCACGACCATCGCCTTCAACACCAATTCCAACGATGTGAAGGTGCGCGACAACCGGTCGGTCAAGTTCAAGCATTTCGGCGTCTTCGGCGGCAATGGCAACCTGATCACCGGCAATCACTGGTTCCAGGGCGACAGCGAGCCGAACGGGTTGATCACGGCGGGCATCGTGCTGACCAACACCAACGTCAAGACCACGATCCACGGCAACTATATCGACAACAGTTTCATCGAATGGGGCAATGAGCACGACCCGGAGCCGGAGATGTCGGGCGAGTTCTCGTTCGGCGGGCTGACGATCAACGCCAATATCTTCACCGCGAACGGGATCGCGGGCTGGTCGAAATTCATCCAGATCAAGCCCTATGGACCCGATCACTACATCAACGGCCTGTCCATTTGCGACAATGTGTTCAAACATCTGAACGGCAATGCGCTCGGCTCGGCGGAAGGGGTCGATGACAGCATCGCGCCGCTCGACCACACCCGTGCGCGCAATTTCCTGATGTCGGGCAATGTCTATCACGGCGTCAACCGCAATTCGCAGAACCCGGTGACGGTGCGGGTCAATGAAAGCGGCGACAGCAATACCTGGGAGGTCGATCTGCGCGATTACCTGCCGTTCGGGTCCGAGGCGCGGGTGGCGGTGTCGGTCCTGCCCGAGGGCGCGATCCGGTCGCCCGGAAATGTCGCGGTCTATACCATGCCCTATTGCACTACGCGTCACGGTGTCGGGCGCGGGTCGATCCGGATCAACTGGTCGCAGCCGGTGCATGGCACGGTGCAACTGACGGCGCGTTGCGACACGGTGTGATCCTGCCGTGAAGGGCGGCCCGCCGGGTGCGCGGGCCGCCCTGTCCTAGGCGCGCTTAAATTCTATAAGAACTTTCCAGCTTTGCGGGTCCATCAGGGTCCAGCTCTCCCGCCCCACGGTATAGCCGTAGCGCGCGGGCGGGCCGTCAGCGAGGGTGAAGGTCACCTCGGCGCCGTTGGTCTCGATCCGGCCCAGATGTTCGCGCGTCCAGAGCGTGGCACCTTCATCCTGCGCCGACCAGATGCCATGCGCCTCCTCGCCATCCGTCCAGTGCAGCGTATAGCTGCCATCGGGGCGGAAATACCATTCGTCCAGCGTGGCGCGGTTGCGCCAGACGCCCTCGACGCTTGCCTCGGTTCCCAACACGCGGTCGAACTCCTCCCCGTCCCAGGTCATGGCCTGGCCGCCGCGATGAATGGAAATCGGGGCGGCGGGTTCGGCGATGTGATAGCCGCCATCGGGCGCGACCTCGTAGGTGGCGAGTTCACCGGGGATGATCCAGATGCCTGGCAGGTCGGGGTCGATGGTCATGCGGGCATGGTGACGCGCGGGGGCCGGTTTGGCAATGCGCGTCAGATGTCGGCCGTCGCGCCGGACAGGTCCAGGTCTTCCGCGCTGATCTGGTAGGCGCGTCCGAAGCCGCCGTTCAGGTGGCCGGCCTGCACCTCGAGCCGCATCATGATGAAATCGCTGAAATCGTAGTAAAGCGTCGCCTTGGGGTGCTGCGCCAGAAAAAGCGACTTGAGGGCGTCCTTGTCGGTGGGGCGCGCCACGCACTGCAGGGTCAGGCGCGGATGGGTCAGCGGATCGCCGCGCGCGCCCGCGTCCCCCACCAGGAGCGAGCAGGCCGGGTTCTGCTTGAGCGCCCCGGTATGCATGGATATTTCCGAGATCAGCGTCACCGGCATCCCGTCCGGCGCGGTCCCGACCGAGACGCGGGTGACATGCGGGGCCAGCGTTCCGGGGCAGATCACGCCAAGCGCCCCGTGCCGCGCCGAGCGCAGCAGATGCTGTGCCAGCGAGCGCGACGCCTCGCCGGTTTCCAGCAGATGGGACTTTGCGTCCGACATGGCCGCACCTCCTTGGCAAGAAGGCGTAGCATGGCAGGCGCTTTGAATGAACCTGACCATATGGTCAGAATTGGTGCCAGAGGCCCAGTTCCAGGCCGAACCTTGGGTTTTCCTCGAAACTGGTGCGCGCGCCCAGTTCCAGCGATGTGCCGTCGCGGATGCGGAACACGACCGAGGGGTTGATGCCGTAGCTGATGTCATTGCCCGGCCAATCCTCGGCCATCAGTTGCAGCATCACGGACAGCCGGTCGGATCGGCGCAGGCCAAGCGTGGCCTCGACCTTCCAGCGCTGCGTGTCTCGCGTCAGGTCGCGGATCGCCACCGCCTCCAGCCCGATCCAGCCGCCCGCCATCCCGCCCGGTATCCAGTCCAGCGCTTCGGCCCCGAAGCCGCGCCCGACCGAGAGGCCCGCGCGGGCAAGGCGGCTGTCGTCCAGACCCGCGACGCGGCGCTGCCCAAGCCCGAAATCCAGCGCCACCTGCCAGGTCGCGTCAGGCCGGGTCAGGGTGCGGCGCAGGAAGATCAGCGCCTCATCCGTGTAGGTGCCGCGCCCCAGATCCAGCCCCAGGGTCAGGCGGCGACCAAGCCCGACCTCGCCATAGAGCGAGCTGAACGCCTCCATCCGCATATCGCCCGCGGCGAGCGCGTCGGCGGTGGTGGCGAGGTTGTGCGAATAGGACAGGAACACCTCACCCGGTGCGCGCGCCCAAGGGCCGGCCTGGACGGAGGGCGCGAGGAGGCCCGCGAGAGCCAGGAGGGCAGCGAAGAGCCGGTGCATGCCCCGAGGCTCCTCCGATACCGGTTAACACAATGCTAACGCCTGCGGCGAAAGGCCGTTTTCAATTCAAACTGATGTCAAATTGTAACCGTCTTTGCGGTGCAGACTGACGCCGGAACCCTACCCCCCGTGCCCATCGGAGCCTTGCCCATGTTTACCCAGTGCCTTCTTTCGTTCATCCGCCGCGACAGCGGGGCCGTGACCGTCGACATGACCATCTTGATGGCCGCCATTGTCGGGCTTGGCCTGGCCACGACGGCGGTGGTCAATTCCGGCACGGCCGACCTGAGCCAATACGTGGATGACCAGTTGACCGACATGGTCGACGACCCGACAAGCTTGCAGATGCTGAGGGCCAATCACGACGCCAGTTGGCGGGCCGAGTTGCAGGAGCGGGTGGCGGGCTTCAACGACAACCGGCTGACGCGCGGCTACAACAACCTCTATGCCCGCGCCCAGACCGGCAATGCGAACCAGCGCGCCAACCGCATCGACCGGCTTGGCGTGTTCGAGGCCGAGATGATCGCGCGCGGCCTGCCGATCCCGGATGGCAACACCCGCCATGCCGATCTGCACGCCGCGTGGCTGGCCACCTATTCCTGACGGTTTCGCGGGCGGCGAAATGGTGTAGGGCAGGGGCGATGCAATCCTCTGGAACCCCCCGATGCCTGACACGCGCATGAAACTGGTCCTGGTCACCCCCGAGATCCCCGGCAATACCGGCACCATCGGGCGCACCTGCGTGGCGCTGGACCTGGAGCTGATCCTGATCCGACCTTACGGGTTCTCGATCGACGACAAGGCGGTGCGGCGCGCGGGGCTGGATTACTGGAAACATGTCCGCTTGAGCGAATATGACAGCTGGCAGGCTTTCCTTGAGGATCGCCAGCCGCCGCGCGAGAGCCTGTTCCTGTTCGAGGATGACGGTGCGGGCAGCGTCTATGACCCCCTCTACCCCGACGACGCCTATCTGGTCTTCGGACGCGAGACCAAGGGTTTGCAGGCGGAAATACTGGAGGGAATGGAGGACCGCATCTTTCACCTGCCGATGCTCAGCCCGCATATCCGCTCGCTCAACCTGGCCAACGCGGCGACGGCGGTGGTCTACCAGGCGATGCGGGCGCGGTTCACCGGCTGAGGTCGCAAATCGGCCCGAATTGATCCTTGAAATGTCCCGACCCGCGCAAAGGCCCGCCGCGATTGCCCTCTACGTCAGGGCGGGACACAGCATTGAGGACAGAAAAAATGTATCTATCGAGCAGATTGAAGACTTTCGCAGCCGGAGAGTCCGGGGCCGTCACCGTCGATTGGGTGATCCTGACCGCTGGACTCGTCGGGTTGGGGCTGGCCACCATGACCGTGGTCAGCGCGGGCGTGGAGGATGTGAGCGGCGATACCGGAGATGCCCTGACCGATTTCGAGATCGCCAGCAGCTTTGCCGAGCTGGTCGATTATTCGGGCCATTCGCTGGTCGGGCCCTCGCATAACGAGGCCTGGCGCACCGGTGAGACCGCGCGGTTCGGGGCCATGTCGGATGCCGACCTGATGGCGGCCTACAATGCCTCCTACGGGATCGCGACGGGCGGCGTTTACCCCCATGCCCAACATGAGACCGATCGGATCGGGGTGATGGAGCAGGAGATGGCCGCGCGCGGGATGACCATCCCCAACGGCAACACGCCCTATACCACATTGCACACCAACCAGGGTGGCACGGTCAGCTGACGCGGACGCGTGGATGAAGCTGGCGGGCGGGTCCGGAAAAGGGCCTGCCCGTTCTGGCATCCGGGTCTGGCGGGGGCTGCGATGGGTTGCTAGGCTGATCTCCAGTGATGGGAGTAAGCCAGATGCCGAACATTCAGAAAGGTGCCGACCTGCAAACGGTCATCACCACATTCGAGACCACGCCGGGAACCTGCCAGGACCTGCTGGACGCGCTGACCGACGCCTATGCCGTCTTCATCTCGAAGCAGCCGGGATTCATCGGGGCGGGCCTGCATGTCAACGATGCGCAGACGCGGGTGGCGAATTACTCGCAATGGACGCGGCGCGAGGATTTCCAGGCGATGCTGCGCTCGGACGAGATGCGCAGGCGCAACCGGATCATCCATGACATGTGCCGCAGCTTCGAGCCGGTGATGTATGATGTCACCGCCACGTTTTGACGATAATCGCGCTTGAGGTCTGCGTCGACACGCTGGCCGGTGCGAAGGCCGCGCAGGAGGGGGGCGCGGACCGGGTGGAACTGTGTTCGTCGCTGTCGGAAGGCGGGCTGACGCCGTCGGCGGGGTTGATGCAGGCGGCGGCAAGGCTCGACATTCCCTGTGTCGCCATGATCCGGCCCCGGTCGGGGCTGTTCGATTTCGACGCGGGCGATCTGCCCGTGATGCTGGCCGATATCGCGGCGGCGAAGGCGGCGGGATTGGCGGGCGTGGTTCTGGGCGTGCAGGGCGCCGATGAGCGGCTGGACACCGGGTTGCTGCGGCAATTGCTGGAGGCCGCCCGCCCGTTGCCCGCGACGTTGCACCGGGTGATCGACGTGGTGCCGGACCCGATGGCGGCGCTGGACCAGGCGATTGCGTTTGGCTTTGAACGGGTGCTGACATCAGGCGCGGAGCCTGCGGCCCCCGATGGCGCGGCCCTGATCCGGGCGATGGTGGCGCGCGCGGGCGGACGGGTCTCGGTCATGCCGGGCTGCGGGCTGGAGCCGGGGAATGTCGCCGCGCTGGTGCGCGCCACGGGCGTGACGGAGGTTCACGCGGCCTGCGCCTCGCCCGCGCCCGGCGCGCGCGCGTTTTCCGATTTCGACCCGCCGGGCGGGCGCTTCGTGACCGATCCGGCAAAGGTGCGCGCGATGGTGGCGGCACTGGACGGGGTGACGCCATGAGCAGTGATTTCAAGAGCGAGCTCAAGCTCTTGCGCCAGGAGGTCGCGCGCCTCAACGCGCATCGGTTCATCCGGTTGCAGAACTCGGTTCCCCGGATGCTGGCCTTCAACTTCGCGCGCGGGCTGGCCTTTGGCCTCGGCACCGTGGTCGGCGCGTCCTTCCTGGTCTCGGTCGTGGTCTACGCGCTGAGCCAGATAGATTTCATCCCCGTCCTGGGCGATTGGGCGGCGCAGATCGCCGACCAGATCCGGAACGCGCCCTGACGGGACTTGTCCGGCCTCCGCGTTCTCCTATCTAAAGGGTCAGGATTAACGCAGCCCAGGAGACCTAGCCGATGCAATGCCCCGTCGATGGAGCCACCCTTGTCATGACCGACCGCAACGGGGTCGAGATCGACTACTGCCCCACCTGTCGCGGCGTCTGGCTGGATCGGGGCGAACTGGACAAGATCATCGAACGCAGCGCCGCACCTGCCGCGCCGCCCCGTGGCGAGGATCGGGACTATCGCGAGCGCCGCGACAAGCCCCGCAAGCGCGAGGGCGTGGGGTCGTTCCTGGGCGATATCTTCGACTTCTGAGGCGCGGTCTGGCATGGTGGCACCCGAGACCCCACCAGCGGAGGCCCCATGTCCGAGCTACCCGTGATCGGCGCGCAGTTGTGCGTGCTGGATATCGACCGCCACCGCGACTGGCTGTTCGAGAAGAACCGCGACCTGGAGTTGCCGGAATTCTGCCTGGCCGACATCCTGAACGCGCCCGCGCCCTTCATCGGGATGGCGAAGGCCAAGCTGGATGGCTGGCACGGGCGGCTTGGTATTCACGGGCCGTTTTCGGGGTTCGAACTGGACGTGAAGGATGCCGAGATCCGCGCCGTGGTGCAGAAGCGGATCGACCAGGCGCTCGATGTCTGCGCCGCGCTGGAGGCGCGCCAGATGGTGCTGCATTCGCCCTATGACGTCTGGGATCATGCCAACCTGGACAATGGGCCGGGCGACCGCGCGCGCCATGTCCGGGCGGTTCTGGAAACGCTGAAACCGGCGCTGGACCGGGCCGAGGCCCTGGGCGTCGTGCTGGTGCTGGAGAACATCAAGGATGTCGATCCCGCCGCCCGCGCCGCCGTGGTGGACGCCGCCGACAGCCCCGCCCTGCGCCTCTCGGTCGATACCGGCCACGCGCTTTGGGCGCATGTGACCTGTGGCGCGCCGCCCGTGGATCGGTTCATTTCGCAGGCGGGCGCGAACCTGGCGCATATTCACCTTCAGGATGCCGACGGCTATGCCGACCGGCACTGGCCGCTCGGGCGGGGCAATATCTTGTGGGAGGCGGTCTTCACCGCGCTGGCCGGGACCAAGGCCGCCCCGCACCTGATCGTCGAGATCAACGATTTCGACCGGGTCCGCGAGAGCGTGGCGCATCTGGAACGGTTGGGGCTGGCCTGCTGACCGGGTCGGCGCGGGAACGCCCCCGACCGGGTTTGGCGGGGGCGTTCGGTCATGTTGCGCTCTGGCGTCAGTCGAATTGCACCTGGATCAGGTCAAAGGCCGGATCGGCGACCCGCGCGCAGGCCGTCTGTCCATCATCGCTGATCGGCAGGGCAAGCTCTCCGCCCGCTGCCAGCATGGCGATGGCCTGGGTGATCCGTGTGCCGGGGGCCATCGTGACGCAGGCATTGACGGCGCCCGGCATCATCGGAACGGCGGCGATGGACTGGTTCGGTTCGGTCGGCGCGACGGCAAGGCCGGTCGCGTCGAGCGTCTGCCCGTTGCCGTCCATCTGGGTCATGGCGACCTCGATCTGGGCCGGGTGGGCATTGCTTGAGAAGGCCGCGATGAACTGTTCGGCGGTGGCGGTGGTGGCGGTGGCGCCCAGAACGAGGGCGGCAGTAAGAAGGCGTCGCATGGTACGTTTCCTTTCCTGAAGCATCCGCCCGTCCAACTGAAGCGGGCGCATGGGGGCTGCGCGGGCGGTGCCGGTCTTGCAGTGACCTGCGTGGCCGCCCGTGATGCGGAAAGAACGCCGCCGGTGCGGTTCGGTTCCCGGCGCCCATCACCATATGTGGCAAATGCGCAACAGGTTAGGTGCCTCAGTCGAAATTCACCACGATCATGTCGAGATTGGACAAGCTGCCGGGGGTGCAGGTCGTGCGCCCGTCGGAGGTGGCGGCAAGCGCCTGTTCGCTGCCGTTTTCCATCAAGGCGCGCGCGCTGGTGATGCGCTGCGATCCGCTCAAGCTGACGCAGACGCGCGCGGCTGAGGGCAGCATGTTCACCGCCCAGGTCGATTGTCCGGCCCCGATGCGCGCGATGCGCTGGCGCTCGGTGTCGATGGTGCCGCCGGAGGCGTCGAATTGGGTGATCTGAATGTTGAGCGTGTTGGGGTGCGAGGGGCTGAGGAAGGTGGCGATGAATTGTTCGGCGCTGGCAATATGGGCCGAGCCGAGAAGCAGCAGGGCAGAGAGGGCAAGACGCATTGCAATGTTCCTTTGGAGAAATCAGGGCGCGGTTATTTTAACATAATATGGGCTCGTGCGGAATTGAATCGTCGCTCAGGGGGCGGGGGCCACGCAGAGCACGACCTCACGCGTGGTGCAGGCGGTGTCGAGGCAGGTGATCTGGTCGAGATGGACGGGGTCGGAGGGCGCGGGGTCTTCGCCAAAGGCGAGCACGCGGGTCACGCATTGCGGCGTCGCGGGCAGCGCGGTGCCCAGATCGGTGACATAGCTGGCGGCGGCAAGGTCGAGCCCGATGGCGGGGCGCGCGTTATGGGCCAGCGCGGGGCTGACGCCGAGGGCGAGGCAGAGCGGGGCGAGGAACTGGCGCATGGGGTCAACCTCCGAGCGGGCATTCAGGGGTTGGTCGTGCGGGGGCGGGAACGGGTTCAAAAATCCCGATGGTTTACCCGGTGTTTACTCCGGCTTCGCTAGCGTCGGGCGCGAAGGAGGGCCGTGCCATGCATCCGGCAAGCGAGTATTTTCAATTGAAACAGCAGATCAAGGAGATGACCGCGCGCGCCGATGCGATGCGGGCGGGGTTTCTGTCCGGCGCGCTGCCGGTGGCCAGCAACGCCCATATCGTGCGGGTCCGGCAGCAAAAGCGCCGCGTGTTCAAACGCGACCGGCTGCCGCCCGAGATCCTGTCGGACCCGCGATACTGGGACGAAGCGGTGTCGCCGGTTGTCTCGGTTCGGTCCACCACGCCGCTGCTGGAAGAGGAGGAGTTCGAGCTGCTGGAACGCTGGTAGGCGTCAGGGTCGGCGCGCGATGCAATCGACCTCGACCAAGGCCCCCACGGCCAGCGCGGTGACCCCGATCGTGGTGCGGGCGGGGCGACTGTCCGGGGCGAAATAGCCCTGGTAGGTGTCGTTGAACGCGGCGTAGTCGCGGGTGAACTCGGTCAGGTAGGCGCGGACCTGCACGACATGGGCGAGGTCGAGGGAAAGCTCCCCCAGGATCAGCGCGAGGTTGTCCATGACGCGGGCGGTCTGCGCCGCGATTCCCTCGGGCAGGGGGGCGTCGGGGGCCTCCGGGTCTGTGGGCATCTGGCCGGTCAGGAACACGAATCCGTCGGTCTCTACCGCGTGCGAAAACGGCGCGACCGGGCGGGGGCCCCTGGCGAAGAGGTGAAACTCGGGCGGCATGGGCGGATCCTTTCAGGCGGAGGGCGCGTCGGTGCAGGCGCGGAAGGCGGCGACGGCGGGGGCGGCATCGGTCAGCGGGACCGGAATTGCGGCATCACCGGTCAGCGCCGTTGCGGTGCGATTGAATTGCAGACCGTCCAGAACGTTGCCGAAGCCCCGGTCGGTGACGGAGAGAGAGAACCCGTCGATGACATGCCGGTCGGTGGTGATCAGGTTGGGTCTGTCCCCGGTGAATTGCAGCGCGAAGACGGGGGCCACGGGCCAAGGTGTCCCTGCGCGGGTCAGGATAATCGCGTATTCCGGCGGGCCGGGGTCGTAGGTCAGGCGGATATGCAGATCGGGCTCGGTATGGGTGAGGGTGCAGAGCGCGCCTTCGCGCGCGGCTTCCCAGCCATGGGCCGGGGTCGTGAGAACAGCAAGGAGAAGGAGCGCGCGCATGGGGGGAAGTGTGGCCCGGCGCGCGGCGTTTGTGAAGGGTGCCGGGATCAGCGCCGGGTGAAGGGGCAGATCGTGATCGTCATGTCATCGCAATTCCGCCCGGAACAGGCCACGGCGCGGATCGCGGTATGGTCGGGAAAGCTGACCGCGCGGTCGCCGTCGGTGATGATCTCATAGTCAGACATAAGCACGTGCTTAGGGCTATCCCTAAGCCTCCATGGGTATGCCCAAGTGTCCCGTCGAAAGGGGGACCAGTTCATCAGGTGACGTTGGGGAAGGGTTCAAGGGTGGGGTGGTGTGAAGGGATGCCTAGGGTGGGCAGTTCTGCCCGCCATCCGGATCAACACGACGTTAAACTTCCTGCGTCAATGATGGCCCATGCCGACCTATCGCCGCCTTCATCTGCCCGGGACCAGTTACTTCTTTACTGTCAATCTTGCGGACCGTCGGGCGTCCCTCCTGACCGATCGTATCGCCGATCTGCGCCGTGCTTATGCCGAGACGGTGGCCTCAGCCCCGGTCATCTGTGATGCGATGGTGGTCCTGCCGGATCACCTCCATGCGGTCTGGACCTTGCCGCCCGGTGACAGCGATTATTCCGAGCGCTGGCGCAAGATACAGCACCGTTTCACGCGTGCCGTGGGGGCGGAGGTGGACAGAACTGCCCACCCTACGCGGTCGGCCAGCAAGCGGGCGAAGCGGGAAGCGGGGATCTGGCAGCGGAGGTTCTGGGAACATACGATCCGGGCCGCGCAGGATTATCGGATGCATGTCCGGTATTGTTGGGGCAACCCGGTGAAACACGGGCTGGTCGCCCGGGCCGCAGAGTGGCCGTTTTCCTCGATCCACCGCGATATTCGGGTGGGACGGGTCGATGCCGGTTGGGCCGGGGAGTTGCCGGAGGGGATGTTCGGGGAGTGAAGGGCGGTCGGGTTTGGTGGGCGGAGGTTGGGATGGTGGGCAGAACTGCCCACCGTACGGATTGCTATTCCACCGCTTTGAGGTGGCCAAGAGATTGCCATTCAACGACCTCGTGGCAATCCTTCAAAAGCTCGATCCACTCACAGATTTGAGCATTCACGTCCTTGTCGTCAAAGCCGAAGGTGAAGCCGTCTGAATACCACACGTTCCCATCTTCTTCCCGACGACAGGTAAGCGAGTAATCGATGTCAAAGCCATTTTTGGTCTCGGTGACTTTCACAAACAAAATGAAGGGTAGGCCGGTCCTCTTGTGAGTGAATGTTTCACGTCGCTGGGCATATTGCATTAAAACGCTCCATTTTAGCATGAAGCGATTGTTGCAGCGCCAAAGGCAATCGAAAATGCACGGCTGACGCTACCGCCCCCTCCTCGCCTTCCCGCCCCGCTGCCCCGGCCGACCCGCCGTGGAGCGTCCGCTCATCTTCGCCGCGCCCTCGACCGCCGCATCCACCGCCGATTGCCGGGCGAGGGGGTCGTCTGACACCACGAGGTCGACCACCTCCAGCCGCTTGACCTCGTCGCGCAGCCTTGCGGCTTCCTCGAATTCCAGGTTCTCGGCGGCCTTGCGCATCTGCTCGCGCAGGCCCTCCAGGTGGGCCTCCAGGTTGGCGCCGTGCAGCGGTTTCTCGACCTTTGCCGTGACCCGGTTCATGTCGACATCGCCCTGGTAGAGACCGGCGAGGATATCCTCGACGTTCTTCTTGACCGTCTCGGGGGTGATGCCGTGTTCCTCGTTATAGGCCAGTTGCTTGGCCCGCCTGCGATCGGTCTCGCGGATGGCGCGCTCCATGCTGCCCGTCACCCGGTCGGCATACATGATCACCTTGCCATCGACGTTACGCGCGGCGCGGCCGATGGTCTGCACCAGCGAAGTTTCCGAGCGCAGGAAGCCTTCCTTGTCGGCGTCCAGAATGGCGACCAGCCCGCATTCGGGGATGTCCAGCCCCTCGCGCAGCAGGTTGATCCCGACCAGCACGTCGAAGGCGCCGAGGCGCAGGTCGCGCAGGATCTCGATGCGTTCGATGGTGTCGATATCGGAATGCATGTAGCGGACCTTGATGCCCTGTTCATGCAGGTATTCGGTCAGATCCTCGGCCATGCGCTTGGTCAGGACCGTCACCAATGTGCGGTAGCCTGCGGCGGTGACGCGGCGGATCTCGTCCATCACGTCATCGACCTGCGTGGTGACGGGGCGTATCTCGACGGGCGGGTCCAGAAGGCCGGTGGGGCGGATCACCTGTTCGGTGAAGACGCCGCCGGTGCGCTCCAACTCCCAGGCGGAGGGCGTGGCCGAGACGAAGACCGATTGCGGGCGCATCGCGTCCCATTCCTCGAACTTGAGGGGTCGGTTGTCCATGCAGGACGGCAGGCGGAAGCCATGTTCGGCCAGCGTGAACTTGCGTCGGTAGTCGCCGCGATACATGCCGCCGATCTGCGGCACCGAGACGTGGGATTCATCGGCGAAGACGATGGCATTGTCGGGGATGTATTCGAAGAGGGTGGGGGGCGGTTCGCCGGGGGCACGGCCCGTCAGGTAGCGCGAGTAATTCTCGATCCCGTTGCAGACGCCGGTGGCCTCAAGCATTTCGAGGTCGAAGCGCGTGCGCTGTTCCAGACGTTGCGCCTCCAGCAGCTTGCCCTCGTCTTCCAGCTGTTTCAGGCGGACCGTCAGCTCCTCGCGGATGCCCTTGATCGCCTGTTTCATGGTCGGCGTGGGGGTGACGTAATGCGAATTGGCATAGACGCGGACCTTGTCCAGCGTGTCGGTCTTGGCCCCCGTCAGCGTGTCGAACTCGGTGATGGCCTCAAGCTCCTCACCGAAGAAGGAGAGCCGCCAGCCGCGATCCTCCAGGTGGGAGGGCCAGATCTCTAAGCTGTCGCCGCGCACGCGGAAAGACCCACGCTGAAACGCGGCGTCGTTGCGGCGGTATTGCTGCGCGACCAGGTCGGCCATGACGGCGCGCTGGTTGTATTCCCGGCCCACCTCCAGATCCTGGGTCATCGCGGTGTAGGTCTCGGGGCTGCCGATGCCGTAGATGCACGAGACCGAGGCCACGATGATTACGTCGTCGCGTTCCAGCAGCGCGCGGGTGGCCGAGTGGCGCATCCGGTCGATCTGCTCGTTGATCTGGCTTTCCTTTTCAATGTAGGTGTCCGAGCGCGGCACATAGGCCTCGGGCTGGTAGTAGTCGTAATAGGAGACGAAATACTCGACCGAGTTGTCGGGGAAGAAGCCCTTGAACTCGCCGTAGAGCTGTGCGGCGAGCGTCTTGTTGGGGGCCAGGATGATGGCGGGGCGCTGCGTTTCCTCGATCACCTTGGCCATGGTGAAGGTCTTGCCCGAACCGGTGACACCCAGAAGCACCTGGTCCTGTTCGCCGTCCTTCACCCCTGCCGCCAGTTCCGCGATGGCCGTCGGCTGGTCGCCCGCGGGCTTGAACGTGGTGCTCATGACGAAGCGCTTGCCGCCCTCCAGCTTGGGCAGGTCGCGGTTGGGCGCGGCTGTCATCATCGGCGATTGTGTCGTGGACATGGGCGATTCCCTCAGACTGCCCCATTAGAATGATCTTATTTTGTTCCGGTTCAAGGGGGGCTGCTGACAGGGTTTGTCAGGAGGCGCAGGGCTTTGCGCATTTGCCGACAATTTTAGCGAAATGCGAGAGGCTATTCGCTTGCCGTGCGGGGTCATGCGCGCCTAATCTCTGCCTGCAAGCATCTTTCGGTTGCCGGTCGGTCCCCCCGCACCACCCACCCCACCCCTCGCTCCACGGGGGGCGCCGGTCGGCAACCCGCTTGACCCACCCCTCCCCGCGACCAGAATGCCCGTTGCATCGGCGCCCGTTTGCCGGGATAAAAGGGCGCATCAGCCAAGGAGTCCCGCCAGATGCGCGCGCGTATTTACAAACCGGCCCGGAACGCCATGACCTCGGGCACCGCCAAGACCAAGACCTGGGTGCTTGAATTTGCCCCCGCGGAGCGGCGCGAGGTCGATCCGCTGATGGGCTGGACCAGTTCCGGCGACATGAACAGCCAGGTGAAACTGCGCTTCGACAGCGCCGAGGCGGCGCAGGATTACGCCCGCGCCCATGGCATCGACGCCATCGTCCAGCAACCGAAGCGCCGCAAGCCCAATATCCGCCCCGGCGGCTATGGCGACAATTTCGCCACCAACCGGCGCCAGGTCTGGACCCACTGAAGGCCCATGCCTGACGGCCTGTCCTTCCAAGCCGACGATCCCGCACGCGCCCCCGTGGCCGACCTGCTGGCGTGCCATCACGCGATGATGCGGGCCGGGTCGCCGCCCGACAGTTGCCATGTGAGAACGGCGGAGGAATTGGTCGGCGGTGGGGCGCAGGTCTTTTCCATCACCGATGCAGGCGGCGCGGTTGTCGCGGTCGGCGGGTTGAGCCCGGTTGCCCCCGATCACCTGGAGCTGAAATCCATGCATGTCGCGGCTGGCCTGCGCGGCACCGGCATCGGGGCCCACCTGCTGGCACGGATGATCGAGGCCGCCACCCGCGCCGGGGCCACGCGGCTGAGCCTGGAGACCGGGTCCGGCCCCGACCACGCCGCCGCCCGCGCGATCTATGCCCGGGCCGGGTTCGTGCCCTGCCCGCCCTTCGGCAGCTACCGGCCCGATCCGCTGAGCGTGTTCATGACGAAGGTGCTCTGATCACGCTTGCATCCCGCCCGCCCCTTGCGCAATGAAGGGGACCAGCGGTCCCGTAGCTCAACTGGATAGAGCAGCTGACTTCTAATCAGCAGGTTCGGGGTTCGAGTCCTCGCGGGATCGCCAAGCTTGCCATGTCTGATCCGGCGGCTTGTGCCCGAGGCAATCCGCGCGCGACCGGGCGTCGCGGAAACCGCCGGGGGCTTCATGGCCGATCGGCGAATCCCGGCCCCTAGTCATCCGGGCAGTCGCAGCTCATGCAACGATCTGTGACAGGACATCGCGGATCGGGGCCGGCACTGCGCCATCGTAGGCGTTCCAGTAGCTGGGGGTCGATTTATAGGCCAGCTTGATATGCGAATGGACGTGCCGGAACATCAGGCTCTGCTGCAGGATCCGCAGGTCGCCCCGGACCTCTTCGGCGAGAACGCTGGCGAAGATCCTGTCGGCCTGGACGGCATCGCCTGCGGCAAGAAGGGCCTGTGCCCGCTGCATGGCCCCGGCGTGAGCGTTCGGGGCGGCGGTGCTCTTCGGATTTCGTTCGACGACCCTGCGCAGCAATGCCGCGGCGGCGGTGGCCTCGCCTTCCGCGTTCAGCGCCTGGGCCATGTCGATCTGGTTGCGCGCCCGTGCTGCGCCCGCGTCGATCAGCGCAGCGAGTTTTTTGCCGCCATCGCATGATCAGGGTCGGATTGCAGTACCGCCCGGTAAAGGGACCGGGCGCGCGCCGGCATGTCAGCGGCAACGAAGCCCGCAGCTTGGGACATGCGCAGCGGGTTGTCGATGGCCTTCGCTGACTGCACCCGATCCTGGTGCCGCTCCATGCGCGCCAGCACCGCGTCCCTGGCCATGTGTATCGCCGATGTCGCTTCAGCCATTGTCGCACTCGTTCCTGTCAGACCAGACGCGGCAGTTTCCACCGAACCTCTGGCAAGTTCAAGGGCTTGGTGCGGTTGGACGCAGCTTGGATCCGGCCGCTATTCGGCCTGCACCATCGCCGCCTCCCATTCGCGCAGGAATTGCTGGCGTTTCAGCCGGTCCAGGTAGACCAGAAGGCCGGGGCCAAGCGCGATGGGGCGCAATCCGGCATTGCCCGACAGCCCCTCGCCGGTGATGCCCGGAAAGGCGAAACCGTTGTCGGGGCGCAGCCATGAGGTCTGGATCAGATGGTCGATGAAGGCCCCGGCCTGGTCGGGCAGGGTGGCGGTTTCGGGGATCAGCACGGTGCGCAGCATCACAGTGGTGAAATCCTGCGGCGCGATGATGTGGATCGCGTCATGCAGGTCGGCGCGGGCCTGCGCGTAGGAGCCGAGCACGTTGTAAGCCACCGCGATCTCGCCGCTGGCGACATCCTCGATCATCGCGCCGGAGCAGCAGTAGAGCCGGGTTTGCAGGCTGCCCATGACCTCGGCCAGCCGCCAGAAGGTCTCGGACGTGCGCCCGTCCTGGGTGGCGAAGAGGTAGCCCAAGCCGCTGACCCGCACGTCATAGGTGCCGATCCGGCCCGCGAAACGGTCGGGATTGTCGCGCAGCACGGTGATCAGTTCCTGCCGCGTCCGGGGCAGGGGCAGCCCCTCGAAGGCCGCGCGCGACAGGACCATGGTGGCCGGCTCCTGGGTGAAGGCGAAGACCTGCCCGTGCCAGCGCGCCCAGGGCGGCAGGGCCGCGGTCTGGACCGACTGGTAGAGCCGCGCCAGCCCGTCATTGGCCAGCTTCACCTGCAAATCCATCGCGCTGGAAATGGCCAGGTCAAAACTCTCGCCCTCCTCGGCCAGGGCGATCATCAGTTCTGTTGTGCTGACGACGTGATAGGCGACGGAAATGCCCGGGTTCGCCTGCTGAAACTCCAGGATGAAGGGGGCGAAAAGCTCGGTATCGGCGGTCGAGATGACGCGCAGCTCGGCGGTCTCGTTCTCGGCCGGAAACTGCACCAGTTCCTCGATCTCGAAACCGGGCGCGGCACTGGCGACGAGGCTCAGCGCAAGGGAAAGGACAAGCTGACGCATGCGCCGGGGCCTCCTTCATTGTTGGACATTGCAAGGTGGCCGCCATGGGCGCGGGCGACCTCATCGGCGATGGTCAGGCCAAGGCCCGACCCGACAACGCCCGTGGCGTTCGTGCCGCGCGTGAACCGGCCCCTGAGGGGGGTGGTGTCGGCCTCGGGAAAGCCGATGCCCTCATCGTGGATGGTGAGCGTGGCTGTGGTGCCGTCCGAGGTGGTTGTCACCGCGATCCGGGTCTCGGAGGGGGCGTATTTGATCGCGTTGTCCAGCAGGTTGCGCACCGCGTTCTGGATCAGGATCGTATCGCCCATGATAGCGCCGCGCGCGCCGGTCTCAAGCCGGATCTCCATGTCCTTCAGTTCCGCCACCGGGCGCAGGCGGTCCACAAGCTCGACCACCAGCGCGTTCAGGTCGAGCGGTTCCAGTTCCAGCTGGTCGGCGCGCAGCGACACCATGGCGTGGTCCAGAAGCTGCCCGGCGGCGCGGCTGCTCTCATCAATGGCGCGGATCATCTCGCGCAGGGAGGCGCGGTTCTCCTCGCGGTCCACCCGGCGCAGCGTGTTCTCGGCATGGGCGCGGACCGTGGCCAGCGGCGTGCGCACGCGGTGCGCGGCCTCGGCGATGAAATCCTCGGTCCGGTTCAGCGCGGTTGAAAGCCGCGCGATCAGCCGGTTGAGCGATTGGACCAGGGGCACCATCTCGCTCGGCACTTCGGCCTCCACGGGCCGCAGGTCCTGCGGGCCGCGCCGCGAGACCGAACCCGCCAGCCGCCGCAGCGACCCGGCGGTGACCTGCCCCGCCAACACCGCCAGCACGGCGGAGACGGCGAAGAAGCCGAGGCCCAGATAGACCGAGATGCGGCTGATGCGTTGCAGGGTCTGGGCCTGCGCATCGCGGGTCTGGCCGACGGTCACGGCGATCTGGACCGGGGCGCCGTTCACGGACAGACGCCGGGTCGCGGTGACGGTGCGCAAGGTCTCGTCGCGATAGGGCAGGGTGGCGGTGCCGGGGGTGGTCGCGGGCAGGTCGTCATAGCCGGTGATCACCTCGCCATCCTGCATGATGCGGTAGAACACGCGGTCATCGCTGGGATTGTCCAGCATGGTGAAGGCGGAATAGGGGATATCGACGCTGACCTCGCCCGAGGCAACCGAGACGGCATCGAGGATTGAGGCCACCGAGGCGGACAGGATCCGGTCCTGCGATTCGGCGCTGATCTGGCGGGCGAAGCTGGAGACGATGAGAAAGAGGATCACTGCCAGGATCGCCGCGCTGGTCAGCAGTTGCAGCGTCAACCGGCGGCGGATCGAGCCGCGGGCGCGGGGCCAGCCGGTCATGGCACCGACAGTCTGTAGCCAAGCCCGCGCACCGTCACGATGGCCACGTCGGAGCCTTCAAGGTGCTTGCGGATGCGCCCGACATAGACCTCGATCGCGTTTTCCGAGACGTCCTCGTCATAGGAAAACAGCCGGTCGATGAGTTGCGGTTTGGCAATGATCTGACCGGGGGCGGCGAAGAAGACCTCCAGGAGGCGCAGCTCGCGATTGCGCAGGGTGATGGCGCGATCCGCGACCGTCAGCGTGCCCGCGAGCGTGTCGAATGCGACGTTTCCGAATCGAATCCGGTTGCTTGCGGTGCCCGCGCGGCGGCGCAGGACGGCCCTGACCCGCGCCTCCAGCTCGGCGAAATCGAACGGTTTGGAGATATAATCATCGGCCCCCATATCCAGCGCACCGACCCGGTCCGAGACCTCGGAGCGCGCCGTCAACACGATCACCGGCGTCTCGGCCCCGCGCGCGCGCTGCGCGTTCAGAAAGTCGCGGCCATCACCGTCGGGCAACATAATATCCAGCAAGATCAGATCGTAACCCGTTGTCGCGGTGTAGTCGGCGGCGGTGGCAAGGTCGCTTGCGTGATCGACGACATGGCCATCCTGGCCGAGCCGGTCCAGGATCGCGGCGGCCAGTTGCGGGTTATCTTCGACAAGCAGGAAACGCATGGGGTGCCGGAAAAGCCTTTGGGGCGTGACAGCAAGGTGTCAGGTTGAGGTGGTGATCATTCGACATGGGCAGGCAAGCCCCAATTTGTCAAACTGGGAGGACAGACATGACAAGATTGACTTTGACCCGCCGGGCCTTTGCGGCCGCGGCGGTGGCGACCATGAGCCTTGGCAGCCCGGCCTTTGCCGGAGGGCATCAGATGCTGGACAGTGTCCACTTCCTGATCCCCGGCGGGGCGGGCGGCGGCTGGGACGGCACCGCGCGCGGCACCGGCGAGGCGCTGACCGAGTCCGGCCTTGTCGGCACGGCCAGCTACGAGAACATGTCGGGCGGCGGCGGAGGGGTGGCCATCGGCTACCTGATCGAAAACGCCGAGAGCCAGTATGGAACGCTGATGGTGAACTCCACCCCCATCGTGATCCGCTCGCTGACGGGCGTGTTCCCCTACAACTTCTCGGACCTGACGCTTGTCGCGGGCACCATCGGGGATTACGCGACGCTGGTGGTGAATGCCGATAGCGACATCGAGTCCATGGACGACCTGCTGGCCGCCTATCGCGCGGATCCGCAGGGCACCGCCATCGGCGGCGGCTCGGTTCCGGGCGGCATGGATCACCTGGTCGCGGCCATGGTGATGGAAGCGGCGGGCGAGGATCCGCTTGAGGTGACCTACATCCCCTATGACACCGGCGGACCGGCCATGGCGGCGCTGCTGTCGGGTGAGATCGCGGCGCTATCGACGGGCTTTTCCGAGGCCGTCGATCTGGCCGAGGCCGGTGAGGTGCGCATCATCGGCGTGACATCGGAAGAGCGTGTGCCGGCCTATCCGGACGCGCCCACGATGATGGAGCAGGGTATCGACACCAGCTTCGTCAACTGGCGCGGCTTCTTCGGCGCTCCGGGGATGCCCGAGGATCAGGTCGCGGCCTACCAGGCAGCACTGGCGGCGATGTACGAGACGGAAGAATGGGAAGAGGTCCGCGCCCGCAACGGCTGGGTCAATATCCACAATTCCGGCGACGATTTCCGCGCCTTCCTGGAAGAGCAGGAAGAGGTGATCGGCACTCTGATGCGTACGCTGGGCTTTCTCTGAAGCCTGACGCCTGAAACGGGGACGAGGCTTTTCGAAAAGCCTCGTTTTCCGGATTTTCAGAATCCGGGAGGCGCGGGGGTGACCCCGCGCGGCCCAAGGCGCATCGACGCGCCTTCCCCCTCCGACCGCAAGCGAGCACAAGGGAGACTGACATGGCCCTCGACCGATGGATCGGCCTCGTGATCCTGATGATATGCCTGGCCTATGGCTACGGCGCGTTCTTTACCATGGATGCGGGCCTGCCGCCCTTCATGCAGCGCAACCCGGTCTGGCCCTCGACCTTCCCCAAGGTGCTGTCGGTCCTGGCGATCCTGACCGCGCTGGTCATCGTTTTGGGGCTGGAAAAGCCCGCCGGTGAGCCGTCGCCGCAGGATATCAACTATCGCCGCCTGGGCGATTACAAGATCGGCCAGGCGTTGACGCTGTTGGGGCTGATGGTGGCCTATGCGCTGCTGCTGCGTCCGGCGGGGTTCCTTCTGTCCACCACCGGCTTCCTGATCATCAGTGGGATGGTCCTGGGCGAGCGCCGGTTTCACATCCTGATCCCCGTCGCGCTGATCGCGGCCGGGTTCATCTGGTGGCTGGTGCAGGAGGTGCTCGGCATCTTCCTGCGCCCCTGGCCGTTCTTCATGGGAGTATGAGCGATGCTTGAAGGCATGATGATCGGCCTCTCGACGGCCTTTTCAGTCACAAACCTCCTGATGGTGATCGGCGGCTGCCTGATCGGCACCTTCATCGGCATGTTGCCGGGCCTGGGTCCGATGTCGATCATCGCCATCATGATCCCGGTGGCGATCACCATCGGCGATCCCTCCGCGGCGCTGATCCTTCTGGCGGGCGTCTATTACGGGGCCATTTTCGGCGGCTCGACCTCGTCGATCCTGATCAATGCGCCGGGGGTCGCCTCGACCGTGGCGACCAGCTTCGACGGCTACCCGCTGGCGCGACAGGGCAAGGCGGGCAAGGCGCTGACGGTGGCCGCGATCTCGTCCTTTTGCGGCGGCACGATCGGGGCGATCCTTTTGATGATCTTCGCGCCGATGCTGGCCTCGGTCGCGCTGCTCTTTCATTCCGCCGAGTATTTCGCGCTGATGGTGGTGGGCCTGTCGGCCATCGCGGCCTTCGCGGGAACCGGCAATGTCGCCAAGGCGCTTCTGATGACGCTGCTTGGGCTGATCATGGCCACCGTGGGGGAAGGCGCGCTCTTCAACATGCCACGCTTCACGATGGGGATCATGGACCTGCAATCGGGCTTCGGCTTCATCACGCTGGCCATGGCGATGTTCGCCCTGCCCGAGGCCATGTACCTGGTGCTGGACCCGAGCCGGTCGAACGAGGGCGGACCGGGCGGCGAGATCAAGGACATGCGCATCACGCGGGCCGAGGCGCGCCAGATCGCGCCCGTGATCGGGCGGCAATCGGTGCAGGGCTTCCTGGTCGGCGTGCTGCCCGGCGCGGGGGCTACCATCGCCTCTTTCCTGGGTTACGCGGTGGAGCGCAATATCGCCCCCAAGGAGGAGCAGGACCAGTTCGGCAAGGGCTCCCTCAAGGGCCTCGCGGCGCCGGAATCGGCCAATAACGCGGCCTGCACCGGGTCTTTCGTGCCGCTGCTGACGCTTGGCATTCCGGGCTCGGGCACCACGGCGATCCTGCTTGGCGCGTTGATCGCGCTCAATGTCAGCCCCGGCCCGCGCCTGATGATCGACGAGCCGCAGATCTTCTGGGCCGTGATCATCTCGATGTATCTGGGCAACCTGATCCTGCTGGTTCTGAACCTGCCGCTGATACCCTATATCGCCAAGGTTCTGGCGGTGCCGCGCAGCTTCCTCATCCCGTTCATCCTCTTCTTCACCCTGATGGGGGCCTATATCGGGCAGAACAACGCGACGGAACTGCTGATCCTGGTGGGGTTCGGCATCTGCGCGACGATCCTGCGCTTTGCCGATTACCCGCTGGCCCCGCTTCTGATCGGGTTCATCCTGGGCTCGATGCTGGAGGACAATTTCAGCCGCGCGATGCAGCTTTACGGCGGCGTCAGCTTCATCCTGGAACGGCCGATGACGCTTGGCCTGCTTCTGCTGGCGGTGGCGCTGGTGGTGGTGCCGAGCTACCGGGCGCGGAGGGCGCGGGCGCGGGCCAAGGGCGTGGCCGACGGGGATTGATCGGGATCGACGCCTTCGGCGCCGACCGGGGAACGCGCGGCCTCGGGCCCCTGACGGGGCCGCTCGGGCCGCGCGTGGTGCCCCCGCCTGGAATGGCGGAGGTTTCGCGTGGGGGCCAATGTCGGATGCCTCCGGCGGGGATATTTGCGGAACAAAGAAGGCGGGATCAGTAGGGATCTTGCGGTCCGCGATCCGCGCTGAGGCTTTGCTGGTGGCGGGTGACGAGGGCTTCGATGGCGTCGGCCAGGTGAACCTCCGCGATATGGCCGTCGCCCGCGGCGACCCGGATGCGATGCGCCTCGATCATGACATCGGCATGGGTGCAGCCGGTGGGCGGCTCGAACCGGTAGCAGGCCAATTCTATGAGCAGGCCCATCGGATCCTTGAAATAGATCGAGTCCATGAAGCCGCGATCCTTGGGGCCGGAATGTGTGATGCCGCGCGCGTCCAGACGCTCGACCGCCTGGCTGAAGGTGGCCTTTGAGACGTTGAAGGCGAGGTGATGCACGCAGCCGGGTTCGGTCGGCGTGCGGCGCGGGTCGGCTGTGCGGCCCTCATTGGTGAAGACGGTGATGAGCCGCCCGTCGCCGGGGTCGAAATAGAGATGCCCCTCGTCCGGGTTGTCCAGATTGGGCTGGTCGAAGATGAAGGGCATTCCCAACACGCCCTCCCAGAAGTCGATGGATGTCTGGCGATCCGCGCCGGTCAGGGTAATGTGATGCACGCCCTGTGCCTGTAGCTTTCTCATATCTCGGCTCCTGCTGGTTTGAGCCGCAACTGTAGCCCGTTTGGCGCATCAGGCAAATTCGGCTTTGCCAAAGCGGCGCGGGCTTTGCAGACTGGACAAAAAAAGGGGACGCGATGGCAGGCTTACCAATTCCGCCGCTTCTGTCGGTGGTCATTGACCGGCAGGGTGGCGCGACTGTTCGGGCGGAGGACGCGTTTGCCGATCCCGCGCCGGAGGCCGCGCTGCTGTGGCAGCATCTCTACCGCGACGCTCCGCGCGCGGAGGCGGAACTGGCGGCCTCGGGGCTGGACGGTTTCGTTCTGGACGCGCTGACCGCCAAGGAAACAAGGCCGCGCTGCACGGTGCATGGATCGGGCGTGGTCCTGAACCTGCGGGGCGTGAACCTCAACCCCGGCGCGGAGCCTGAGGACATGGTCTCGGTCCGGTTGTGGCTGGAAGCGGGGCGCATCTTCGGCGTCTGGCTCAGGCCCCTGCAAGCGGTGGAGGATCTGCTTGGCGCGATGGAGCGCGGACAGGCCCCGGCGACGCCCGGCGAGTTCGTCGCCCGTCTGGCCCTGCGCCTGGCGGATCGGGCCGAACCGGTGGTCGCCACCCTGAACGAGAGGATCGACACGCTGGAGGAACAGGTGCTGGACCAGGAGGCGGGCCTGGCGCGCGGCGACCTGGCCGAGGTGCATCGCAGCGCCATCATCCTGCGCCGCTTCATGCAGCCGCAGCGCGACGCGCTGACCACGCTGGAGATCGAGGACCTGGACTGGCTGACCGAGCGCGACAGATCGCGCCTGCGCGAGGCGGCGGAGCGGGTGCAGCGGCTGGCCGAGGACCTGGATGCGATCCGCGACCGCGCGCAGGTTGTGCGCGACCAGATCATGGAGCTGCGCAGCGACCAGATGAATTGGCGGATGCTGGTCCTGTCGATCGTGGCCGCCGTGTTCCTGCCGCTCGGGCTGCTGACGGGACTCTTGGGGATCAACGTGGGCGGCATGCCGGGGGCGGAAAATCCCTGGGCGTTCTGGATCGTCACGGGCGTGTTGGTGGCGCTTGGGTCGGCGCTGGTCTGGTGGGTCTGGCGGTTGGGGATGTTCCGGTAGGGGCGCAATGCCCCTCCCCTATCTCACCCCGCCGCTTTCGCCTGCCGTTTCCGCTCATGCGGGTCGAGATAGCGTTTGCGCAGGCGGATCGCGTTCGGTGTCACCTCCACCAGTTCGTCATCGTCGATATAGGCGATGGCCTGTTCCAGCGACATGGTGACGGGCGTGGTCAGGCGCACGGCCTCGTCGGTGCCCGACGCGCGCACGTTGGTCAGTTTCTTGCCCTTCAGCGGGTTCACTTCCAGGTCGTTGTCGCGGGAGTGCTCGCCGATGATCATGCCGGTATAGACCGGCTCCTGCGCGCCGATGAACATCTTGCCGCGATCCTCCAGGTTCCACAGCGCGAACGCGACCGAGGTGCCGTTCTCCATCGAGATCAGCACGCCTTGGCGGCGTCCCGGAATGGTGCCCTTGAAGGGTTCCCAGGCGTGGAACACGCGGTTCAGGACGCCGGTGCCGCGCGTGTCGGTCAGGAATTCGCCGTGATAGCCGATGAGCCCACGTGACGGCACATGCGCGATGATGCGGGTCTTGCCCGCACCTGCCGGTTTCATCTCGACCAGGTCGCCCTTGCGCGCGCCGGTCAGCTTTTCGATCACCGCGCCGGAATACTCGTCATCGACATCGACGGTAACCTCCTCGACCGGCTCCAGCTTCTGCTCGCCATCGTCGCGGATCAGGACCTGCGGGCGCGAGATGGACAGCTCGAACCCCTCGCGGCGCATGTTCTCGATCAACACGCCCATCTGCAATTCACCTCGGCCCGCGACCTCGAAGGCCTCGCCGCCGGGCGTGTCGCTGATCTTGATGGCGACGTTGCTCTCGGCCTCCTTCATCAGCCGTTCACGGATGACGCGGGACTGCACCTTCTTGCCGTCGCGGCCCGCAAGGGGCGAGTCGTTGATGCCGAATGTGACGGTGATGGTGGGCGGGTCGATGGGCTGCGCGTAAAGCGGCTCATCGACGGCCAGCGCGCAGATCGTGTCGGCGACTGTAGCCTTGGACATGCCCGCGATGGAAACGATGTCGCCCGCCTGCGCCTCGTCGATATCCTGCTGCGCGAGGCCCCGGAAGGCCTGGATGCGGGTGACGCGGAACTGCTCGATCTTCTCGCCCACGCGGGAGAGCGCCTGCACGGTGGCCCCGACCTTGAGCTTGCCGGATTCGACGCGGCCGGTCAGCAGCCGACCGACGAAGGGGTCGGCGCCGAGCGTGGTGGCCAGCATCCGGAAATCCTCGCCCTGGCGGGCGATCTGGCGCGGGCGCGGCACGTGGTTGACGATCAGGTTGAACAGCGCATGCAGATCCTTGCGCGGGCCATTCAACTCGGCATCGGCCCATCCGTTGCGGCCCGAGGCATACATATGCGGGAAATCCAGCTGGTCCTCATCGGCATCGAGCGACGCGAAGAGGTCGAAACACTCGTCAAGCGCGCGGTCGGGTTCGGCGTCGGGCTTGTCGACCTTGTTCAGCACCACGATGGGGCGCAGGCCAAGCGCCAGCGCCTTGGAGGTCACGAACTTGGTCTGCGGCATCGGGCCTTCGGCGGCATCGACCAGCAGCACCACGCCATCGACCATGGAGAGGATGCGCTCCACTTCGCCGCCGAAATCGGCGTGGCCGGGGGTGTCGACGATATTGATCCGCGTGCCCTTCCATTCGACCGATGTGGGCTTGGCGAAGATGGTGATGCCGCGCTCGCGTTCGATGTCGTTCGAATCCATCGCGCGTTCGGCCACGGCCTCGTTGGCACGGAAGGCACCGGATTGTTTCAGAAGCTCGTCAACAAGGGTCGTCTTGCCGTGGTCAACGTGGGCGATGATCGCAATATTGCGAAGGTCCATGGGGGGAGGCCTTAAATTTCAGGATTTGGCGAGGCGTTACAATGGCGCGGGCGCAATGGCCAGCCCAAAACTCCTTCCAGGGAGTTTTGGAATTCCTTGTGAGGAATTTGGCGCGCCGTCAGGATGTCTTGCGCAGGCGGATCACCACATCGACCTTGTCGATCTCGAAGCCTTCCGGCGGGGTCGGCAGAGTGGCGATTTCCAGTTCGGATTTCTTCGCATCGACCAGCCGCCCTTCGCAGCTTTCGCATTCCATGAAGAAATGCGGGTGGTCGTCCATGCGCGTATCGAAATAGGAGCGGGTGCCGTCAACGGTGACTTCCTGCACCAGCCCCGCGTCGCAAAAGGCGCGCAGCGTGTTGTAGACGGTGGCCAGCGACACCTTTTCGCCCGCCGCGACCGAGGAGGCATGCAACCCCTCCGCCGTGACGTGGCGATCCTGCCCGTCGCCCACCAGCAGCGTTGCCAGCGACAGGCGCTGACGGGTCGGGCGCAGATCGGCCTGGGCCAGCCATTTGGTGCTGCGTTCGAGGGCTTCGGGGGTCATCGGGGCGGCATTCCTTGCGTTACAGGGTCAATATAGGGGGTGATCGGGAGGATTTTCAATTGGAATCGGGCCTGAAGCCCTTAGATTGGACTTAGGTGTTTCCTTGCGCCCGCATCGAAGCGGATGCTAGGGGACGACGGATTTCAGGCGCTGGTGCCTGGGGTAGCAATAGCGAAGGGCAGGGGGCTTAATGGCTGGATATCCCACGAGTTTCGACCGGGACGATCTGTTGAAATGCGCACGCGGAGAGCTGTTCGGCCCCGGCAATGCGCAACTGCCCGAACCGCCGATGCTGATGATGGACCGCATCACCGATATTTCCGGCGATGGCGGCGCACACGGCAAGGGGCATGTAATCGCCGAGTTCGACATCACCCCGGACCTGTGGTTCTTCGAATGTCATTTTCCCGGCAACCCGATCATGCCCGGCTGTCTGGGGCTGGATGGCCTCTGGCAACTGACTGGCTTCAACCTGGGCTGGCGCGGCTGGCAGGGGCGCGGCTATGCGCTTGGCGTGGGCGAGGTCAAGCTGACCGGCATGGTCCGGCCCGACCGCAAGATGCTGACCTACAAGATCGACTTCACCAAGGCGATCCAGACGCGGAGGCTCACCATGGGGGTTGCCGACGGCATCGTCGAGGCCGATGGCGAGGTGATCTACCAGGTCAAGGACATGAAGGTCGCGTTGAGCGAGAGTTGATTGGGGTGCCGCATCGCCCGCCCTCGGCGGGTGCCGCGTTTCATCGCGGTGCCGACCCATGCTGACCTACCTGCGCGGGCACTGGCGGCTTCTGGCGATCACCCTGATCGTCTTCGCGCTGTGGTCCACGCCAGTCTCCTGCCGCTCAAGTTCCTCGTCGTCTTCTTCCACGAGCTGTCCCACGCGCTGATGGCCATTGCCACCGGCGGGTCGGTCGAGAGCTTCTCGGTCAATTTCCAGCAGGGTGGAGAGGTCTGGACGCGGGGCGGGTCGCGGTTTCTGACGCTGACGGCGGGGTATCTCGGCTCGCTCCTGATCGGGGCGGGGGTGTTGCTGGCGGCACTGCACAGCCGGATGGATCGGGCGATCCTCGGCGGGATCGGGGTGCTGATGCTGGCGGTCCTGGTGCTCTATGTCCGCGACCTTGCCGCCATTGTGATCTGCGGGCTGACCGGGGCCGCCCTGATCGCCGCCTCGCGGTATCTGCGCGAAGGGGCCTGCGACCTGATCCTGCGGGTGATCGGCCTGTCCAGCCTGATCTACGTGCCCTACGATATCTGGGATGACACGATCCGCCGCGCGGACCTGGGCTCGGACGCGCGGATGCTGGCCGAGGAGATCGGCGGGACAACGATGATCTGGGGCGGTCTTTGGTTCCTCCTCAGCCTCGCGGTCATCGCATGGTGCCTGTCGCGCGGGTTGGGGCGGGACAGCAACCTGCATCTCGGGCCGCGCCGGTAATCGGTTTGCACCGGGCTGGATGCGGGATTTTGCAACAAGACCGGCCCCTGGGTGCGCGTATTCCGCATGGATCGGGCAATACGGGCCCAAGAACGCGCACACTTCGCGGTCATTGGCCTGTATGAGGGGGCAAGCAATCCAGGAGGTTCCCGATGGAGAAGATCCACGTCCACCAGTCCCTCGCCAAGGCCGTCGCCGAGCATGGTGTCAAAACGATGTTCGGCCTCATGGGCGACGCCAATCTCTTTCTGGTCGACAGCTTCGTGCGCGACTGCGGCGGACAATTCGTGCCCGCCGCGCATGAGGCAAGCTCGGTCCTGATGGCGCTGGCCTATACCCAGGTGACCGGCAAGATCGGGGTGGCCAGCATCACCCATGGCCCGGCCCTGACCAACACGGCGACGGCGCTGACCGAAGGGGTGCGGGGCAAGGCCCCGGTGGTCCTGCTGGCCGGCGATACGCCGGTCGCCAATCCGCGCCACCTGCAAAGCATCGACCAGCGCGAGTTGGTCAAGGCCACGGGCGCGGGGTTCGAGCAGCTTCGCACGCCCGAGACCGTCGCCGCCGATGTCGCCCGTGCCTTCTACCGCGCGGCGGTGGAGCGGCGGCCCATCGTGTTGAACATGCCGGCCGATTTCATGTGGCAGGAGGTCGCCCATACCCGCCAGGTGCTGGACGTGTTCTCGGCGCCCGGCGGGGTCTCGGAAGGGGGGATCCTGGATGAGGCGATCGGCATGATCGCGTCGGCCCGCGCGCCCATCATCCTTGCAGGTGCCGGGGCCATCGACGCCCGCGACACGCTCATCAAGCTGGCCGACCGGCTGGAGGCACCGCTTGCGACGACGCTGAAGGCCAAGGGGCTGTTCACGGGCCACAAATACGACATGGACATTTTCGGCACGCTGTCGACCCCGGCGGCCTATGAGTTGATCGACAAGGCCGATTGCATCGTCTGCTTCGGCACCGGGCTGCACAGCTTCACCACCGATCAGGGCAAGCTGGTGAAGAACAAGCGGGTCATCCAGATCGACATCGAACCGACCGCCATCGGCAACAGCGTGCACCCCGATGCGGGGCTGGTGGCCGATGCCGGGCTGACCGCCGAGACCATCGCCTGGTGGCTGGACGAGGCCGAGATCCCCGGCAGCGGCTTCACCCGCGACATCGACCCCGACACCTTGCGCGCGCATCCGGTGGCGGCGGACAAGTCGGGTGAGGGCTTCGTCAACTATGTGCGGGCGCTGGACCGGCTGGAGGAGGCGCTGCCAAAGGATCGGATCCTCGTCACCGATGGGGGCCGCTTCATGACCGAGGTCTGGTGCCGCATCACGGTTCGCGATCCGCGCAGCAATATCGTGACCGCCAATTTCGGCGCCATCGGTCAGGGCTTGCAACAGGCCATCGGGGCCGGCGTGGCCGCGCCGGACAGACCCGTTGTGCTGTTCACCGGCGATGGTGGCTTCATGATGGGCGGCATCAACGAGTTCAACACCGCCGTACGCCTGGGGCTGGACATGATCGTGATCCTTGCCAACGATTCCGCCTATGGGGCCGAACATATCCAGTTTCTCGACCGCAAGATGGACCCGAGCCTGACGCAGTTCGACTGGCCCTCCTTCGCGGAGGTCGCCACATCGCTTGGCGGAACCGGCCTGGAGGTGCGGTCCGCGGAGGATCTGGAACAGGCCATTACGGCGATCGAGGGGCGCGCGGGGCCCATCCTGATCGACCTCAAGCTCGATCCCAACGACGTGCCCCGGATGCGGATCTGACGGGCGGGCCCGGAAACCTGTCTGGCCGCCCGCCCTGCCCCTTGCCCTGCTTCCCGTCACCGTCCTACAAGTGACCAGCGGATCAGAAGGAGCAGTTTATGCGCCGAGTAGTTGTCACCGGATTGGGGATCGTCTCCTCGATCGGAAATAACGCCGAAGAGGTCGAGGCCAGCCTGCGGGCCGGGGCATCCGGTATCGAGGCCAGCCCGGAAATGGTCGAGCACGGCTTCCGCAGCCAGGTTGCGGGCACGCTCAAGATCGACCCCAAGGAGCATGTGGACAAGCGCGCCCTGCGCTTCATGGGGCCGGGCGCGGCCTATGCCCATATCGCCATGAGCCAGGCGATTGCCGATGCGGGGCTGTCGGATGATGACGTGGTGAATGTGCGCACGGGCCTCGTCGCGGGCTCGGGCGGGCCGTCGACCAGCGCCATGCTGTCGGCGCATCAGACGGTTCTGAAATCCGGGGCGACCAAGCGGATCGGACCGTTCGCGGTGCCGAAATGCATGTCCTCGACCATCAGCGCCAACCTTGCGACGGCGTTCAAGATCAAGGGCATCAACTACTCCATCACCTCGGCCTGCTCGACCAGCCTGCATTGCATCGGCAACGCGGCGGAACAGATCATGATGGGCAAGCAGGACGTGATGTTCGCGGGCGGCGGCGAGGAGTTGGACTGGACGCTGTCCTGCCTCTTCGACGCCATGGGCGCGATGTCGTCCAAGCGCAACGATGATCCGACCAGGGCCAGCCGCGCGTTTGACCAGGACCGCGACGGCTTCGTGATCTCGGGCGGCGGCGGCATCGTCGTGCTTGAGGATCTGGATCACGCCCTTGCCCGCGGCGCGACGATCTACGCGGAAGTGACCGGGTTCGCCGCCACCTCGGACGGGCATGACATGGTGGCACCGTCTGGCGAGGGTGGCGAACGGGCGATGCGGCTGGCGCTGCAAACCCTGCCGGAGGGGCGCCGCGTCAGCTATATCAACGCGCATGGCACCTCGACCCCGGTGGGGGACGTGGGCGAAGTGGAAGCCTGCCGCCGCGTCTTCGGCCAAGGCACCGTCCCGCCGATCAGCTCCACCAAGTCGATGACCGGCCACGCGCAGGGGGCCGCGGGCGCGCTTGAGGCGATCTTCTGCCTGCTCATGCTGAGGGGCGATTTCATCACCCCCTCGATCAATGTCGAGACGCTGGCCGAGGGCATCAACCCCGGCGAGGTTGCGACGGACCTTGTTGAAAGCGCGGGGCTGGACACGGTGATGACCAACAGCTTCGGCTTCGGCGGCACCAACGGCTCGATGCTGCTGTCGCGTTATAACGGATAGATTTCATGGCAAATTTGATGAACGGCAAACGCGGATTGGTCATGGGGGTCGCAAACGAGCGCTCCATCGCCTGGGGCATCGCCAAGGCGCTGCGGGCCGAGGGGGCGGAACTGGCTTTCTCCTTCCAGGGCGACAATTTCGGCAAACGGGTGCGGCCATTGGCCGAGCAACTGGATGTCAACCTGCTCTTGGATGTGGACGTGACCGACGATGACAGCCTGGATGCCTGTTTCAGCAAGATCGAGGAGGAATGGGGCCGGCTGGATTTCGTCGTCCATGCCATCGCCTATTCCGACAAGACCGAACTGGCGGGCCGCTTCATCAACACCACGCGCGAGAATTTCAAGAACTCGCTGACGATCTCGTGCTATTCGCTGATCGACGTGGCGCGGCGGGCCGAACCCCTGATGACCGAGGGCGGCACCATCCTGACGCTGACCTATATGGGGTCGAACCGGGTGACGCCGTTCTACAACGTGATGGGCGTGGCCAAGGCGGCGCTGGAAAGCTCGGTCCGCTACCTGGCCAACGATATGGGGCCGAACGGCATCCGCGTGAACGCGATCAGCCCTGGCCCGATGAAGACGCTGGCTGGCGCCGCGATCTCGGGCGCGCGACGCACCTTCAACACGGCGCGCGACAATGCGCCCTTGCGGGCCAACGCGACGCTGGAGGCCATTGGCGGCACGGCGGTCTACCTTGCCTCGGACATGGGCGCCTGCACGACCGGTGAGATCATCACCGTCGATGGCGGCTATCACGTGCTTGGCATGATGCAGCCGGAAAACCTGCAAGGGCCGGGGGCCGCGTAAGGGCAGCCCCCGCCCGAATTCCGGTCAGTCGACCGAGACGACCTTGACGGCAAAGGTCAGATCCTTGCCCGCGAGCGGGTGATTGGCGTCCAGAACGACCTCGCTCTCGGTCACTTCGGCCACCGTCACCGGCATGGCCTGCCCTTCGGGGGTCTGCAGCTGCAACTGGGTGCCGAGGTCGAGCGGAATGCCATCGGGCACCGAGGAGCGCGGCACGCGCTGCATCGCCTGCGGGTTCTTCTGGCCATAGGCGTCATCGGCGGGCACGGTGACGGTCTTCTCTTCACCTTCGGCCATACCGTCCAGCGCGGTTTCCAGACCCGGGATGATCTGGCCTTCACCCATCGTAAAGCTCAGCGGATCCCGCCCTTCGGAGCTGTCGAAGACCGACCCGTCGGCCAGCGTTCCGGTGTAGTGAATTGCGATCTTGTTTCCGGCGGATGCCTGGGACATGTAACTTTCCTTCATGTTTCGCGATTTGAAACCGCGCAACCTAAAGCCCATGCGCGTGATGTAAACCGGATTTCCCGAACCTCGCATCTTTCCGCTGACCTCTGCCTGTGCCAGTCTGCCGCCAAAGGGGGACCGCGCGATGACCATCACCACCTGCATTTTCGATGCTTACGGCACGCTCTTCGATGTCAGTGCCGCCGCCCGCGCAGTGGCCGAGGAGCCCGGCGCGGGCGCCTTCGCCGGGGTCTGGCAGGACGTCGCCGGCCATTGGCGCGCCAAGCAGTTGCAATACACCTGGATCCGGGCGCTGACCGGGCGGCACACGGATTTCTGGCAGGTCACGCAAGACGCGCTGGATTGGGCGTTGGACCGTTGCGACGTGGCCGATGCGGAACTGCGCGAGCGTCTGTTGGGGCTCTATTTCACGCTGGCCGCCTATCCGGAAGTGCCGGGGATGCTGGCCGAGTTGAAGGATGCGGGGCTGGCGACGGGGATCCTGTCGAACGGCTCGCCCGAGATGTTGCAGGGCGCGGTGGACAGCGCCCTCATCGGCGACATGCTGGACGCGGTGTTGAGCGTCGAAAGCGTCGGTATCTTCAAGCCGGATGCGCGGGTCTACGACCTTGTCGGGGCGTATTTCGGGTGCCGCCCGGACCAGGTGCTGTTCGTGTCCTCGAACGGGTGGGACGTGACCTCGGCCAGCGCCTACGGGTTCCGCACGCTCTGGGTCAACCGCGCCGGTGAGCCGGTGGACCGTCTGCCGGACCCGCCCGACAGGATCGCCTCGGACCTCACTGGCGTTGCCGGGTTGCTCGGGCGGTTTTCATGAGGAATGTCACGACCGCGGACGGGCTGACGCTGGCCTATGACGATCAGGGCGCGGGCGTGCCGCTGCTGTGCCTCGCGGGCCTTACCCGCAACATGGACGATTTCGAGCCGGTGCTGGAGGCGTTCGGAGATCGCGCGCGCATCATCCGGCTGGACAGTCGCGGGCGCGGGGCGTCGGATTTCGCCGAGGATGTGATGACCTATTCGGTCGTGCAGGAGGCCGCCGACGCGCTGGCGTTGGTGGATCACCTGGGGCTGGAGAAGGTGGCCATCCTCGGCACGTCGCGGGGCGGATTGCTGGCGATGACGCTGGCCTTTCAGCACAAGCATCGGCTGGCGGGCGTGCTGCTGAACGATATCGGGCCGGATATCGACGCGGACGGGCTGCGCTTCATCATGACCTATCTGGGTGAACCGCCGCCCTTTGACACGCTGCAAGATGCCATCGAGGGGTTGCCCGATCGCATGGCGCCCGCGTTCCGCAACGTCTCGCCCGAGGGGTGGGAGAGGTTCGCGCGGCGCTGCTGGTCGGTGGCGCCCGATGGCAGGCTCGGGTTGCGCTATGACCCGCGCCTGCGCGACGGGGTCGAGGCGCAGGCAGAGGGGTTGGAACCGCCGGACCTCTGGCCGCTTTTCGGGCTGTTGGAGGGGGTGCCGCTTGGCCTGATCCGGGGCGCAAATTCCGATCTGCTGACGCGCGAGACGGCGGGCAAGATGCAGGCGCTGCGCCCCGATATGGATTACACCGAAGTGCCCGACCGGGGCCATGTGCCGTTCCTGGACGAGCCCGAGAGCACTGCCGCCATCACGCGGTTCCTGGAGCAGTCCCGATGAGCGACATTACCTTGATCGAGGCCGCCGAAGCGCGCCTTCAAGGCCACGCGCGGCGCACGCCCATGCTGTCCTCGCCCTTCCTCGATGAGATCGCGGGGCGGCGGGTGCTGGTCAAGGCGGAGGCACTGCAACATAGCGGATCGTTCAAGTTTCGCGGCGGATGGGCGGCGGTCTCGGCGCTGCCGGAGGCGGCGCGCAAGGCCGGTGTGGTCGCCTTCTCCTCGGGCAATCACGCGCAGGGCGTGGCGATGGCCGCACGGGCGCATGGCGCACCTGCGGTGATCGTCATGCCGGAGGATTCGCCTGCGTCCAAGCTTGCAAATACGCGCGCACTCGGGGCCGAGGTCGTGACCTATGACCGCAACAATCCCGATCAGCGCGACGAGATCGCGGCGCAGATGGTGCAACAGCGGGGCCTGAGCCTGATCAAGCCCTTCGACAACCGCGAGGTCATCGCGGGGCAGGGCAGTTGCGGGTTGGAAATCGCGGAGCAGGCGGCAGAGGCGGGTGTGGACCGGGCCGATGTGCTGGTCTGTTGCGGCGGTGGCGGGCTGACCTCGGGCATTGCCCTGGCGCTTGAGGCGCGCGCGCCGGGGCTGCGGGCAAGGCCGGTGGAGCCGGAAGGGTTCGACGATGTGGCGCGGTCTCTGCAATCGGGCCGGATCGAGGAGAATGTGCGCAAATCCGGTTCGCTTTGCGATGCGATCATCACGCCCAAACCCGGCGAGATCACCTTCCCCATCATGCACCGCCTCTGCGGCCCCGGCCTTGTGGTCAGCGAAGAAGATTGCCAGCGGGCGATGGCGCTGGCCTTTTCACGGCTTAAGCTGGTGCTGGAACCGGGCGGGGCGACGGCGCTGGCGGCGGCGCTCTTCCAGCCCGACAGCGTCACCGGCCCGGCTGTCATCGCCGTGGCCACGGGCGGCAACGTCGATGCGGGGCTTTTCGCGGACACCCTCAGACAGTTCGGAGACAGCGCATGAGTGACGTCACCATCGCCAGTTTCAACGTCAAGAACCTGATAGGGCCGGAACAGGAATATTACGAGTTCCAGAAATACACGGCCGAGGAATACGCCTGGAAACGCGACTGGCTGGCCGATCAGGTGCTGACCCTGGATGCTGATGTGATCGGGTTTCAGGAGGTGTTCGAGCCCGACGCACTTGAGGATGTGATGGAGGAGGCCGACCAGCGGGCCCGCGCGCTCAATGACGTGGCACAGCCCGCGCGCGGCGTCGGCTACGGGCGCAAGGCGATCTTCCGGCGGCTGAAGCTCGAAGGCTATGCCAACGCGGCCGTCGCCTTTGCGCCGAACCTCAATGATAGCGAACCGGGGCAGCGGCGGCCCGGTCTGGCGGTGGTCTCGCGCTTCGGCTTCGTGGGGGAGCCGGAGGTGATCCAGGACATAGACCCGCCGCTTGAAGTGCCCTTCTCCGCGCTTGGCGGCGAAACGGGCGCGGGCAGTTTCACGCTGAAACGGCTCTCGCGCCCCATCCTCAAGGTTCGGATCGCGATGGGCGGGCGCGTCGTGACGCTCTTCAACTGTCACCTGAAATCGAAACTGGGCGAATATGACCGCCCGCCGGGGGCGGACTTCGCGCCTGCCGCCGACCTGACGGATTACGACCCCGTGGGCCGCGCGCTTGGCAGTTTGCGGGCGGGGCTGCGCCGGATGGGCGAGGCCTTCGTGCTGCGCCGCCTCATCGTGGCGGAGTTGAAGGCGGGCAACCCGGTCATCGTATTGGGCGATTTCAACGACCATGAGAACGCGGTATCGTCCGAGATCATCGCGGGCGAGATCCCGTTCAAGAATTACGCCTGGATGCTGCGCCACGATGCACAACATGCGGGCGACCGGTATTCACGGGAAGAGGCCCGCCAGATCAGGGAGGACGTGGAGGCGATGCGGCTGCACTCCGCCGAAAGCCTCTTCGTGCAGAAATCCCTGCGCGACATGGTCTATACCGCCACATTCGGCGGCAAGTTCGAGAGCATCGACCGGATTTACCTGTCGCGGCATTTTCTGCCCGGCACACCCGACACGGTGGGAGAGATGACCTATTTCTCGGTCCTGAACGATCACCTGACCGATGGTTCACACCCCGAGGCGCCCTATAACAAGCTGGCCTCGGATCATGGGCAGATCATGGCGCATCTGCGCTTGCGCGACGGCGCGGCCTGAAGGCGAAGAGGGCCAGGCATCCGGCGATCAGCAGTGCTGCGAAGAGGAACGGCGCGCCCGGTGCATAGGGGCTGGCGTCCTCGCGGGAGAACCACCAGAAGATCTGGGTCATCACCAGGGGCGAGATGATGGTCGCGATTGCCTGGAGCGATCCCTGAACCCCTTGCAACTCGCCTTGCTGATCGGCGCTGGCGCGCTGGCTCATCAATCCTTGCAGGGCCGGTTCGGTCATGTCGGTCAGGGCCAGGAGGGGCAGAACGGCCCAAAGCATCCAGGCCTCGCGGATCAGGCCCAGGTAGATCAGCGTCACGATGGTCAGGCAGAGGCTGCCATAGATCACCCGCCGTTCGCCGAAGCGGTGAATGATCGGTCGGATCAGGAAGGCCTGGGTGATGAAAAGGCCGATGCCGTAGGCCGCCAGCGACAGGCCCACGAGGCCTGGATCGAAGCCGAACCGCGCCTGCGTCCAATAGGCCCAAACGGCGGGATAAACCCACGAGGCGACATGGTAGATCAGGATGACGAGGAGAAGCTGCCGCATCCCCGGCAGTTTCTCCATCGCCTTGAGGCCGCCAAGCGGATTGGCGCGGCGGATGTCGAAGGTGCGGCGGTGGCGCCGTGCCAGCGTCTCGCGCAGGACGACCCAACCGAGGCCGAAATTGAGCAGCGCCAGCAGGGCCGCGCCCCAGAACGGCGCGCGCGGGTCGAGATCGCCGAGCAGGCCGCCAAGGGCAGGCCCCGCGACGAAACCGATGCCGAACCCCGCCGCGATCAGGCCAAACTTGGCGGAGCGCTCGGGTCCGTCATAGATGTCGGCCACCATCGCGTAGATTGTCGTGTAGGTGGCCGAGGTGATGCCCGCGACGACCCGCGCCAGGATCAGCACCCAGATCGTCTGCGCCAGGGCCATCACCACGTAATCGGCGGCCAGCACAATGAGCGAGATCAGCAGGATCGGGCGCCGCCCGTACCGATCCGAGAGGTTGCCCAGGACGGGCGAGAACAGGAACTGCATCACGGCGAAGATCGCCGAGAGGATCCCGCCCCAGACCGCGGCCGAGGCGAGGCCCACCCCGCGCACCTCCTCGATCAGGTCGGGCATGACCGGGAAGATGATGCCGATCCCCATCGCGTCCAGCGTGATGGTTGCCAGGATGAAAACCAGCGTCGGGCGGTCAGCCATCCTTGCGCGCCCGCACGGCACGGGCGAAGGCGCGGGCCTCGTCGGGCGCTTGGCCAAGGGGGGCGGATTGGGTCAGGTCGAGGTCGGGATGGGCGCGGGCCAGAAGGTCTTGCAGGGGGGTGCCGGTTTCCTGTGCCTGCCGGCACAACGCCTTGACCTCGGCCTGCGCATCGGGGCGCGGGATATGGGCGGCAAGGGCAAAGCTGAGCGCCTCGGCATGGATGAGGCCAAGCGGATCGGAGAGGTTTTCGGCCATCCGCTCCAACTGCGGCTCCAGCGTTTCGATCAGATCGGCGGCGGTGGTCAGCGCCTTGGCCGTGCCCATGACCATCGCGGGCAGGCTCAGCCATTCGGTGAACCACGCCGCCCCGTCGCGTTGCTGCCGATGGAGGGCGGCCCCTTGCATCGCGCCATTCAGCGCGATGACATGACGCGCCAGCGCCACCAGCACGGACGCCCCCACCGGGTTCTGTTTCTGCGGCATGGTCGAAGAGGCCCCTGCCGCGCCGAACCGCACCTCGCCACTGTCGGTCTGCGAGAGGAGCAGCAGGTCGTCGCCCAGTTTGCCAAGGCTGCCCGCCACCAGCGTCAGCCAGCCCGCCAGTTCCGTGACGCTATCGCGGGTGCTGTGCCATGAATGGCCCGGATCGCAGAGGCCAAGCGCCTCGGCCATCGCCTTGCGCAATCCGGGCGCGTCGGGGCCAAGCGCGCTGCTGGTCCCTGCCGCGCCGGAAAGCGAGACCTGCAACAGGCGGGGCCGCAATGCCGCCAGCCGGTCCAGATGCGCCAGGTGCGGCCAGCCCCAGGACGAGACGACCGCGCCGAAGCTGGTGGGGGTGGCGCTTTGGCCATAGGTGCGGGCGGTGATGGGCGTGTCGGCTTGGGTCTCGGCCATCGCCGCCAGAGCATCCAGCAACCGGGTCTGCGTGGTCTCCATCAGGCTCAACGCCTGGCGCAGGCGCAGCGCCAGCCCGGTGTCGATGATGTCCTGAGACGTCGCCCCCCAATGCAGGTATTGCGCGTGCTCAGGCGCGTCCATCGCGGCGCGGAAGGCAGCGACCAGCGCGGGCACCGGCACGCCGTTCTGTCCCGTCGCGCCGGCAAGGCCCGAGGGGTCGATCTGCACCTCCATCGCGGCGCGGTGGATCGCCTCGGCGCTGTCCTGCGGGATCAGCCCCAAGGCACCTTGCGCCTTGGCCAACGCGCCTTCGACCAGCATCATGGCGCGGATCTCGGCGCTGTCGGTGAAGAGCCGGGCACTATCGGTGTCGGCGAAGAGGTCGCGGTAGAGCGCGCTGTCGAAGGGGCTGACGCTCATGATCCGCCCCCGTGACCGATGGAGGTCAGGAAATCGGACAAGAGCGCGGCATAGGCTTGCGGTTGTTCCGCACAGGGCAAATGCCCCGCGCCGCGCATCAGCTCGAACCGCGCGCCTGGGATAAGGTCGGCCAGGTCGCGCACCAGGTCGGGCGGCGTCGCGCCATCCTCGGAGCCTGCGATGACCATGGCGGGCAGGCGCAGACCGCTGGTCGGCGTGATGAAATCGGCCCCCGCGATGGCGGCGCAAACCCCGGCATAGCCCTCTGCGGGCGTGGTTTCGACCATGCGTTGCCAGGGCGGCATCGCGGCCCCCTCGCGGAACTTGCGGGAAAACCAGCGCTCCATGATCGCGTCCGACATCGCGGCAAGGCCCTGCGCGTGAACCATCGCGATTCTCTCCTGCCACATCTCGCGGGTGCCGATCTTGACGCCGGTATTGGACAGCACCACGGCCCGGATCATGTCCAGCCGCTTGGCCGCCAGCCCCTGCGCGATCATGCCGCCGACAGAGAGGCCGACCAGAACCGCCTCGCGCACCTCAAGCGCGTCCAGCAGCCCTTCGAGGTCCGACACCATCGCCCCCATGGCGTAGGGTGCGGGCGGGCAGGCGCTGAGGCCATGGCCGCGCATGTCGTAGCGGATCAGTTTCAGGCCCGCGGGCAAATGTGCCACCACATCGTCCCAGAGCCGCAGATCGGTGCCGAGCGAGTTGGAGAAGACCACCGGGGCGCCATCCGGGTCGCCATCAATCCGGTAGTGGAGATCGGTGCCATTGACGGGAAGGCTCAACATGGGTCGGGTCCGGCGTTTGGATGCGATGCGTACCTTTTGCGGGCTTTGGCCCCAGGGCGCAACTGTCGCGTGCCTGGAAGGGGTTGCACCAGGGCGCACGCATCCGCATGGTCATCGCGACACCGGGCAAGGGAGCCACCGCCGATGACCAAAGTGAAAGCCGCCGTCTGCCATGCGTTCGGGCAGGATCTGCGCATCGAGGAGATCACCCTTCGGCCGCCCGATCTGGCCGAGGTCGAGGTGCGGCTGGAGGCGGTCGCGATCTGCCATTCCGACATATCCTACATGGACGGCGCCTGGGGCGGCGACCTGCCTGCCGTCTACGGGCATGAGGCGGCGGGGCGGATCACCGCCGTGGGGGCAGGGGTGACAGGATATCGGGTCGGGCAGAAGGTTCTGGTGACGCTGATCAAATCCTGCGGCACCTGCGGGCCTTGCGCGGGCGGCGCGCCGGTCTATTGCGACGGAACGCCCGCGGCGGAGGGGGCGATTACGCTCGCGGATGGTTCCACGGCGCTGAAGGCGATGAATTGCGGGGCCTTCGCCGAGGCCGTGGTGGTGCATCAGAGCCAGCTGGCCCCCTTGCCCGACGACATGCCCTCGGACGTGGCCAGCCTCCTGGCCTGCGGTGTCATCACCGGCATTGGCGCGGTGGTGAACACGGGACGGGTGCGGCCCGGTCAGAACGTGGTGGTGATCGGCGCGGGCGGCGTCGGCCTCAACACCATCCAGGGCGCGCGCATCGCGGGCGCGGCGCGGATCATCGCGATGGATATGTCAGAGGACAAGCTGGAGGACGCGTGCGCCTTCGGGGCGACCGACGCGCTGCTGGCGACCGGCGACAAGCCCTGGGAGGCGGTGGCCAGGATCACCGGCGGCAGGATGGCCGATGCCGTCTTTGTCACTGTCGGCGCGATCCCGGCCTATGACCAGGCGCTGCGCCTTCTGGGCAAGGGCGGCATGGCCTATGCGGTCGGGATGCCCCATTCCGGTGCCAAGGCCGAGTATGAACCGGTGATCATCGCCGCCGTCGGGCAGGGCATGAAAGGCAGCAAGATGGGCGACACCGTGCTGGCGCGGGACATTCCCTGGATGGTCGATATGTACGGGCAGGGCCGGCTGAAGCTGGATGAGCTGATCTCGGGTCGCTGGCGGCTGGACCAGATCAACGAGGCAATTGCCGACACCAAGACCGGCCATGCCCGTCGCAATGTGATCGTGCTGTCATGAGGCTGGCGGCGCTGGAGATCTTCACCGTTGCCCCGCCTGATCCCGGCATGGGCGGGCGCTACTGGATATTTCCCAGGCTGACCACGGCCTGCGGGATCGTGGGTTACGGCGAATGCTATGCCTCCACGGTCGGACCTGTCGCAATGCGGGCCGTGATCGAGGATGTGTTCGCGCGCTATTTCGAAGGCGAGAACCCCGAGAATGTGGAGCGGATGTTCCGCCGCACCTATTCCAGCGGCTTTACGCAGCGCCCCGATCCGACCGTGATGGGTGCGTTTTCGGGGCTGGAGATCGCCTGTTGGGATATCCTGGGCAAGGCGCGGGACCGCCCGGTCTGGGCGCTGATGGGCGGACGGATGAATGAGCGTGTGCGCGCCTATACCTATCTCTACCCGTTGGCGCATCACGACTCGGCGGATTTCTGGATTTCGCCCGAGATGGCGGCAGAGGCGGCTGCGGCCAAGGTCGAGGAAGGCTGGACCGCGCTCAAATTCGACCCGGCCGGCCCCTATACGATGCGCGGCGGGCAAATGCCGGCGATGTCGGACGTCACCCGTTCCGTCGCTTTCTGCAAGGCGATCCGCGAGGCCGTGGGCGACCGGGCCGACCTGCTTTTCGGCACGCATGGGCAATTCACGCCCGGTGGTGCAATCCGCCTGGGACAGGCGTTGGAGCCCTATTCGCCGCTCTGGTTCGAGGAGCCGACGCCGCCCGACAATCACGCCGCCATGGCCGAGGTCGCGCGGGCGGTGAGGATCCCGGTGGCCACCGGCGAGCGGCTGACCACCAAGGCGGAGTTCACGCAGGTGCTGCGCGCGGGCGCGGCGACGATCCTGCAACCGGCGCTTGGCCGTGCGGGGGGCCTCTGGGAGGGCAAGAAGATCGCGACCTTGGCCGAGGGGTTCGGCGCGCAGATCGCGCCGCATCTTTATGCCGGACCGGTGGAATGGGCGGCCAATATCCATCTGGGCGTGACCTGCCCCAACCTGCTGCTGGTCGAGACGATCGAGACGGAGTTTCATGCAGCCCTGATCGGGGCGACGATCAAGGTCGAGGAGGGGTTCATCGCCGCGCCATCGGGGCCGGGGCTTGGGATCGCCTTCAACGAGGATCTGGCGCGGGCCCATCCCTGCGACAGGGCGGGGCTGCATCTGGAAATGCAAGATGACCCATGTGACTGGCAGAACGGCAACGCCTTTGCGGGCGGCTCGCCGGAATAGCGGGCGGGCGGCCCGTCGACGGGCCGCACACGCGCTCGGTCGACCGAGCGCATCCCCCGGTCGTTAGCCTAGCGCTCCTGCTCGTGGGCGTAGCGAAGCCGGGCGATTTCCTCGTTGCGCTCGATCTTCTTTTCCTGCGTCAGCGCCTCTTCGACGAAGCCCAGATGCAGCTCGATCGCAGCGCGCGCCGCATCGGGGTCGCGCGCCTGGATCGCGTCGTTGATGGCGCGGTGATGCTCCAGCAGGATGTCGCGGGTGTTGCGGTGGCGGAACATGGCGGCGCGGTTGAAGAACACGCCCTCCTTCAGCAGATCGAACATCGACCGCATCATGTGCAGCATGATCACGTTATGGCTGGCCTCGATGATGGCAAGGTGGAACTGCGCGTCCAACTCGGCCTCATCCGCGGGATTGCGCTTGGAATGGGCGGCTTCCATCTTGGTGAACAGCGTGTCGATCACCTTGAGGTCGGTCTTGGTTGCCGACAGCGCCGCGCGCGCGGCGGCGATCCCCTCCATGTCGCGGCGGAAATCGAGATAGTCGAACACGGCTTCCTCATGCGCGCTGAACAGCTTGATGAGGGCGGGGGAAAAGGCGCTGCCCAGAACCTCGGCCACGTAGATCCCCGCGCCTGCGCGCGCCGTCAGCAGGCCGCGATCCTGGAGATCCGAGACCGCCTCGCGCAGCGACGGGCGCGACACGCCGAGCCGTTCGGACAGTTCGCGTTCGGACGGCAGACGTTCGCCGGGGCGCAGGATGCCGCGCAGGATCAGCTCCTCGATCTGGTGAACGACGGATTGCGACAGCTTTTCGGATTCGATGCGCTGGAACGGCATGGAGGCACCCCCTGATTGGTCAGGTTAGATGACCACATCAGGGGGTGTCCAGAAAAAGCCGCCCAGGTCAGGCGTTTGGACGGATGAAAATCTCGACCCGGCGGTTCTGCGCGCGGCCCTCGGGCGTGAGGTTGGTGGCCACCGGCTGATCTTCGCCGCGTCCGATGCTTCGCACGCGCGAGGGGGCGACGCCCTGTTCCAGCAAGATGCCCGCAACGGCCGAGGCGCGGCGCGCCGACAGGTCCTGGTTGTATTCCGCCGACCCCGTATTGTCGGTATGGCCCACGACCTCGACCGTGCTGTCGCGGTATTCCTGGAGGTTGCGCGCCAGCGCCCGGATGTCGGCCTGAAGATCGGCCCGCACGGCGGCGCTGTCGGTGGCGAAGAGGATGCCCTCGGGCATGGTCACCAGCAGGTAATCGCCCCGGTTGTCGATCTGGATCCGGTTATTCGCCATCGAGGCGCGCAGATCGGCGGCCTGCTGGTCCAGCGAATAGCCGATCGCGCCGCCGACAGCCGCCCCCGCCGCCGCGCCGAGCACCGCGTTGCGGCCCCGGTTGTCGTTATCCGAGGCGGCGCCGAGGAACCCGCCGAGGATGCCGCCGATGATGGCCCCGTCGCGGGTGCGGTTCTGGTTGGGGTCGGTATTGTAGGCCGGTTCGCAGGCGGCCAGCCCGAATGCGGCGATGGTGCCGAGCGCGATCATGCGGAAGGAGGTATTCATGGTGCTGCCTTTCCCAAAAAGAGGGGCCCGACTGATGCGGGCCTTGTTCGGCGGGACTATATCAGCCCTTACGGGTTACGGCAGGGGAAAACCATCGACAGGCGAATTATTGCCCGCCTGCCGATGAGACAAAAATCGGGCGGCGGGGTCAGCAGCTGGTGAACTCGACCGCCAGCGGGTTGAAGACGATGGCCCGGATCGACGTATCGCCATGCGGGTTGCTGTCGTCCGATATATCGTCGCCCATCGTGTCTCCGATCAGCCGGACCATCTGGACCGGGCCGGTCGAATCGGCGTTAACGGTCATCATCAGCGCCCCGTCCTCGGACCCCAGGCAAGTCCCCGCGCAGGTCGGGCGGGACAACACAACGGTGCCCCAGACCGGGCGATCAATGCGCGAGACGAAGCGGGCACCGTCCGACGGCTGCCAACGCCAGACCTCGAAGGTTTCTTCTGTGCGTGTGAATGATCCGTCGCCTCCCGTTTCGCGAGCCGAAAACTCGACATGAGCGAAAATCGCGCGTCCGCCGCGCCCGACTTCAAGTGTGACGCCGATATACATGTTGGGACCGTTGCCGCCGAACTCGCGGTCACCGGTGATGACGGCGGTGGGTACGATGGGCGTTGTGATCGAGGTGAGGTGCAAAATGCCTGTTTCCTGCGCCGATGCCGGTGACAGGCTGGCGAGAACGATGGCGGAGGCGGAAAGAAGGGCAAGGGGTTTCATAGGAAGAATCTCCACGGAATGTGCTGAGTTGAAGTATCAGGTAGCAATATTCGTGGGTCGAATTGACGTAGGGGAAGGTTCAAAACCCGGTCGCCCTCGACCGCCTTACGCGCTGCGGCGCATGTCCTCCTCGGCGCTTTCCCAGGCCAGCATGGCGCGTTTCACCGGCAGGCCCCAGTGGTAGCCGCCAAGCCCGCCCGACTTGCGCAGTGCGCGGTGGCAGGGGATCAGCCAGGAAATCGGGTTGCGCCCGACGGCGGTGCCAACTGCGCGCACGGCCTTTGGGTTTCCGATGGCCTCGGCAATCTCGGAATAGGTGGTGACATGGCCCGTGGGGATGCGCAGCAGGGCCTCCCACACCTTGATCTGGAAGGGGGCTCCGATGAGGTAGAGCCGCGCTTCGCCGGGTGTCGCGCCGAAGGCCGCATCGACCCAGGGCTTCAGCGCGTCGGGGTCTTCGCTGAACCGCGCCTCGGGCCAGCGGGATTGCAGGTCGGCCATGGTGGCCTCTTCCCCGGTTTCGGCGGCAAAGCCGATGCCACAGATGCCCTTGTCGGTCCCCATCACGATGGCGGGGCCGAAGGGGCTGTCGAAAAGGCCCCAGGCGATCTCCAGCCCCGCGCCGCCGGCGGCAAACTCTCCGGGGCTCATCGCCTCCCATTTCACGAACAGGTCATGCAACCGGCCCGAGCCGGACAGGCCGACCTCATCCGCCGTCGCCAGCGTGGTGAAGCGGTCGCGCAGCAGGGTGCGGGCGTGGTCCAGCGACAGGTATTGCTGGTAGCGCTTGGGGCTGACACCGACCCATCGCGAGAACACCCGTTGCAGATGCGCGGGGCTCATGTCGAGGGCGCGGGCCAGGGCCTCCAGCGAGGGGCCGGGGGCGGGGGCCGCGTCGATGATATCCAGCGCGCGGCGGATGACGTTGTAATGGTAGGCGGTCTCGGGCGTGTCGGTCATGGCGGGCATCTCCTTGCCCGCAAATCTAGGCGCGCGGACCTTGCCACGCGACCCGAAACTTGCGCCTTATGCGGGTCATGACGGTGAGCGCATGGATGGATCGGGATGAAGGGGCGGGCGGCGACGGCCCCGAGGGAGCGCTTTTCCCGTGGTGGAGCTTCACCAAGACCGTGATGAGCATCTGTGCGCTGCGGCTGGCCGAGGCGGGTGCGCTCGACCTCGAGGAACCCTTGCCAGGACGTCCCTATTCGATCCTGCATCTGATGGCGCATCGGGCGGGGGTGCGGGATTATGGAGGGCTGGAGAGCTATCGCAAGGCAGTTGCGTCCGGCGAGGCTTCGTGGCCGGTCGCCAGACTGCTGGATGAGGCTGGCGCGGATACCCCCCTTTGGCCGCCCGGTTACGGGTTCGCCTATTCCAACATCGGCTATCTGGAGTTGCGCGACGTGCTGGAACGCGCCGCCGGGTGCGATATGGGCCGGATGGTCGCGCGGCTGATCACAGGGCCGCTTGGGCTGACCTCGGTGTCGCTGGCCACGACGCCACAGGAATTCGAGCGCATCCACTGGGACAGCGCGGGCGGCTATCACCCCGGATGGGTCTATCACGGCTGCCTGATGGGCAGTGCGGGCGATGCCGCGCGGGTGCTGCACACGGTCATGACGGGCGGGCTGATCTCGGAGCAGTCACTAAAGAAGATGCAGACATCCCATTTCACAGGCGGCGCAATTCCCGGCAGGCCGTGGTCGGCAATCGGCTATGGCCTCGGCCTTATGCAGGGTGTGGTGGAAGGGCTCGGGCCTGCCCTGGGCCATAGCGGCTGCGGGCCGTTCTGCGCCAATGCGGTCTATCATTTCCCCAATACCGGCGTGACGGTGGCCAGCTTTACCGATGGCGGGGATGAGGCCCCGGCGGAATGGGAGGCTACGCGGATCGCCCGCGAAATCGCCGCTTCGCGTTGATCTTCCGGCGGGCTCGCTCTACTCCTGCCTCTGACCCGACCCCCGGAGCCCTCGCGATCATGTCCAAGCCGCTTCCCTATGCCACGATCCACGAAATCTTCACCCGCTTCCGCGAGGCCGAGCCGGAGCCCAAGGGCGAATTGCACCACACCAATGCCTTCACGCTGGTCGTGGCCGTGGCCCTCAGCGCGCAGGCGACCGATGCTGGCGTCAACAAGGCGACGGCGAAGCTGTTCGAGATCGCCGACACGCCGCAGAAGATGCTGGATCTGGGCGAAGATCGGCTGATCGAGCATATCAAGACCATCGGGCTTTACCGCAACAAGGCCAGGAACGTCATCAAGCTGAGCCGGATCCTGGTCGAGGACTATGGCGGCGAGGTGCCGTCCTCCCGCGCGGCGCTGCAATCCCTGCCGGGTGTGGGGCGCAAGACCGCCAATGTCGTGCTGAACATGTGGTGGGGCATGCCCGCGCAGGCGGTCGATACGCATATCTTCCGGGTCGGCAACCGCACCGGCATCTGCCCCGGCAAGACCGTCGACGCGGTGGAACGCGCCATCGAGGACCGGATCCCGGCGGAGTTCCAGCTTCACGCCCATCACTGGCTGATCCTGCATGGCCGCTACAAGTGCAAGGCCCGCAAGCCCGGCTGTCCGACCTGCCTGATAAACGATCTCTGTGCCTTCGAGGAAAAGACCATATGACCAAGACCTATGATGTTGTCGGGATCGGCAACGCGATCGTCGACGTGATCTCGCACGGGACCGACGATTTCCTGGAGAACATGGGGATCACCAAGGGCATCATGCAACTGGTGGAGCGTGAACGCGCCGAGCTGCTCTATGCCGCGATGAGCGACCGGACCCAGGCACCGGGCGGGTCAGTCGGCAACACGCTGGCGGGGATCGGTTCACTCGGCCTCGTGACGGCCTTCGTGGGCCGGGTGCGCGACGATACGCTTGGCCGGTTCTACGCCGAGAAGATGCAAGACGAGGGCACCGATTTCCCCAACCCGCCGGTGGCGAGCGGGGAAAACCTGCCGACCTCGCGCTCGATGATCTTCGTCAGCCCCGATGGCGAGCGGTCGATGAACACCTATCTGGGCGAGGGGGCCGAGTTTTCCGGCGCCGATGTGGATGCGTCGGTGATGGAAAACGCCCGCATCCTGTTCCTGGAGGGCTATCTCTACGACAAGGACAAGGGCAAGGAGGCCTTCGCCGCTGCCGCAGCCGCCTGCCGCAGCGCGGGCGGGCAGGCGGGGATCACGCTCTCCGATCCGTTCTGCGTCGACCGCCACCGCGCCGATTTTCGCAAGCTGATCGAAGACGAGATGGATTTCGTGATCGGCAACGAGGATGAATGGCTGTCGCTCTACCAGACCGCTGACCTGACCGCCGCACTGGATGCGGCGGCGGATGTTTGTCCCATCGTGGTCTGCACCCGGTCGGGGCAAGCCGTGATCATCCGGCAGGCCGGTGTCACGGTCGAGGTGCCGGTAACGGAGGTCACGCCGGTGGACGCGACCGGTGCGGGCGACCAGTTCGCCGCCGGGTTCCTCTACGGGCTGGCGACGGGGCGCGACATGGAGGCATGCGGGCGCATGGGGGTTGCCGCCGCCGCCGAGGTGATCGGCCATATCGGCCCGCGCCCGAAACGGGCGTTGAAGGCGATCTTCGCGGAACAGGGTTTGATTTGATGGCGTTCAGGCTCCTGGCTAACGTCAGCCTCCTTTACGCGAGAACCGATGCAACGGCGTCGAGGTCATCCGACTGAAGTTTGGGTGCCAGCCAATCGAACACACGCTTCTGTTCGTCTCGCGTAAGCTCTGCCGGAACAGCGTTGTCCCAGGGGGTGAGACAGCCATCGACCGCCAGGGACGGAAACTGATTTACGTCCTCGGTGTAAATCTTCAGCGCCTGTTGCGCATATTCTGGCGGCAGGAACCGGTAGTCCCGGGACTCGATTTCCATTGGTGGCTTCGTGTGCCTTGCCATCTTGAGACCGGCACGGGAGACCCGAAAAATCACGTCAGTGGGCAGCTCGGTCTGCTGCAAATGCCAAAGCAGTATGGTCAGCGCGACCGGACGTGACTGGTTCAATCGCTCTTGCGGCGCGGCGTTGGCCAAGATCTCTTGGTGCGGCAGGTCAAGAGCTTTCAGGAAATCGGGAATGACGCCGTCTCCGATGCGGAATGCAGAATAGGGCCGCACGATGAATTCCGCCTGTGGCAACATTCTGCAATATGCCTCGGCAACGAATCGCACCCCCCGCGCCTCCATTTCGCGGACATGAGGTGTGTTCTGGATCATCGGGATTTTCTGTCCATGATGCACGGTCGATCTTGGTTGCAGCCTGCCCCAAATGAACTGTCGGTATAGGCTCTCGTTCCAATCATCGAGACGCCGGGCATAGACCAGGATGCGAACCGGATCTTGCCCAACCAGGTCTTTCAGGACGTTGGCATCAATGCGCTCAATGTTGTTGTAAAGCATCTCATGGGACAGAAGTATCTGCTTGGTATCGGGATCGGATTTCGCATCAGCGAGGATCTTCATCAGGATTCGATGCGCTTCACTGGGAGGGAAGTCGAACCAATGCTGCATCATTGGCGTCAGGGCATGGACCAGAAGATGGTGGTGCGGGGAAACCGCGAGCGCGGGATGATCCTCACCGGTAGGATAGAATAGCCCGTATTGCTGCAACAGTTTGTGATTCGATTTGAGGAACCCCTGTACCGAGCTTGAGCCGGTTTTAGGTGCGCCGATGTGCAACGTAATCTGTGTGCTGGTCACGTGGGATGCTCCGGGTGCGATATTGCGGGTGTCAGTCTGAGGAAATTACCTCGAAATCATGGGTAATCTCTGCCGTCTTGGCGATCATCGCCGAGGCCGAGCAGTATTTCTCGACCGAAAGCTGGATCGCCCGTTCCACCTTGGCCGGGCTGACGCCGCGCCCCTTGACGATGAAACGCATATGGACACGGGTGAAGACGGCGGGCGTCCCCTCGGCACGCTCCGCATCCAGTTCGACGATCACATCCTCGACCGGCTCGCGCCCCTTTTCCAGGATCGAGACCACGTCATAGGCCGAACAGCCCCCGGTGCCGATCAGGACCAGCTCCATCGGGCTGGGGCCGGGGGTGGTGCCGTCCTCTTCCTTGGTGCCGAAGACGAAATTGTGGCCGGTGCCGGAATGGCCGATGAAGGTCCGCTTGCCGGTCCAGTTCACGCGCGCTTTCATGGGGGTCTCCTGTTGATGTTTCCCCGTGTCTTACTGCGATGTCAGGCTGGGAAACAGAGGGTCAATCGCCGAGCTTGGCGTGCACCTCGTCCAGGTCGATCTCGCCTATGGGCATCTTGTTGCCCGGATTCTCGAAATCGTATCTGAACAGCTGGAAGTCGCGCTTGTAGATCTCGTAGACCAAATGCATCGACAGGTCGTCGAAATAGTCCTCCACCGGGTGCAGGCGCTTGGGCCCGTGACCTTCGGATTCGTTGAAGCGCGGAATCTCCTCCAGCTTCACCTCGTGCTTGTTCTCGATCGAATCGAGCACGCCCTGCATCCCCTCGTTGAACTTCTCGGTCCAGAAGATGCGGTCATAGCGGCCGCCATTGACGATGAAGGTGGAGACATGGCCCGACATGGCCGACCAGTGGATATCCGGGTCCATCGGGCGGCGCCAGCGGATGGTGTCGCGGGCAAACAGCAGGAAGCGGCGGAAGCTGGCGATCTGGTCAAACTCGCCCTTGCCATCCTCGCCGCCGACCTCGATGCCGTATTTCTGGATCAAGAGCGGCACCAAATTGCCGCGGTAGCGCTTGCCGTTGCGCTGGATGCCGCAGATCTTGTCGAAAAAGCTGGAGAGAATCCGCGTGTAGGGGTTGCGTACGCAGGTGAAGGCAAAGCTCTTGTGGCCGCGCACATTGGCCTCGATCAGGGGTTGCGAGCCTTCCAGCGCCCATTTGTGCAGCCCCTTCTTGGCGTCATGGATGTCGCCGTCGAAGAATTCGCCCGAATCGGCGTAATACATGATCTGCCCGATGGTCGAGCAGGCGCATTTGGGCACCACGCGATAGACCACACTCTCGCTCTCGGTCATCCAGGTTCCGGGAAAACCCATACTCGTCTGTCTCCACTATTTTTGTCTGTTCTGCGGATTGATCGGGAATCGGCAAACATCTAGGCTGTCTTTAACTGGTATTAGGCCTTATTGGCACAACAATAAGGAAAGATTGAGGCTTGTTGTTTCGCGCATGGCAAAGATTGCCTTCATATTGTTGTGCCACAAGGACCCGGAGGCGATCATCCTCCAGGCCCGCCGCCTGACCGCGACCGGCGATTACATCTCGATCCATTTTGACGCCCGCGCCGGGAATGACAAGTTCAACCAGATCACCGCGGCGCTGGCCGACAACCCGTCGGTCACTTTTGCGCGCAAGCGTGTCAAGTGCGGATGGGGGGAATGGAGCCTGGTGCAGGCCACGCTCGGCGCGGTCGAGGCAGCGGTTGCGGCCTTTCCGGATGCGACGCATTTCTACATGCTCTCGGGCGACTGCAACTCGATCAAGTCGGCGGCCTATGCGCATGATTTCCTGGATGCCAACGACAAGGACTATATCGAAAGCTTCGATTTCTTCGCCTCGGACTGGATCAAGACGGGGATGCGCGGCGAACGGCTGGTCTACCGGCATTTCGTCAATGAGCGCAAGCACAAGCGGCTGTTCTACGCGCTGATGAACCTGCAAAAGCGCCTGGGGCTGGAACGGGCCATCCCCGAGGACATGCAGATCATGATCGGCAGCCAATGGTGGTGCCTGCGGCGCAGCACCATCGAGAAGATCCTGGCGTTCTGCCAGGACCGCCCCGATGTGCTGCGGTTCTTCCGCACCACCTGGATCCCGGATGAGACCTTCTTTCAGACGCTGGTCAATCACCTGGTCGCGCTGCGCGAGATCGAAAGCCGCACGCTGACCTTCCTGATGTTCACCGATTACGGGATGCCGGTGACGCTCTACAACGATCATTACGACCTGCTGCTGAGCCAGGATTTCCTCTTCGCGCGCAAGATCTCCCCGGAATCGGCGGAGCTGAAGGAGCGGCTTGGCCAGCTATGGGCCTCGGACCGCCGGGAATTCGCGATCTCGGGCGAGGGGCGGACGCTCTACAAGTTTCTCGCCGGGCGCGGCCGGATCGGGCGCCGCTTCGCGCCCCGGTTCTGGGAAAGCGAAAGCACCCTGGGGCAGGAGCGGGAGCTTCTGATGGTCGTGTGCAAGAAATGGCATGTCGCCAAGCGCCTGCTGGAAACCGCCAAGCGGGTGACGCGGACGCGGGGGCTGGAATACATGTTCGACGAGGCGTCGTGCGAGATCCCCCACCTGGGCGGGCTGGAACGCACGCTTGAGAAACGCAACCGTCACCGGCGCGCGGTGATGCGGCTTCTGTTCGACTTCTACGGGGTCGACCGGCTGATCATCTGCCTCGACCCCAACAATGTCGACCTGATGCGCGATTTCATGAACGACCAGTCCAGCGCACGCATCCTGGAAATCCAGTGCACCTTCACCGATGACTACCTGATCGGCCATGCGCAGCGCGTCGGACTGGCCCATGACGGCACACCAGACGGGGTGGTCGAACACCTGTTGCCGACCCTGCGCCATGAGTTCGACTATGAGGCGACCCGCATCCGCGAGGCCGGGTTCTCCAACCATTGGCGCGTGCGCGAGGACCGTGAGCCCGGCGAAAACGCCGTCGCCATCGCCGAGTTCTTCGGCTGCGACATGGACGCCGCGCGCGAGATCGCCGAAACCCCGCATCTGTATTCCGACTGAGGAGGCACCGATATGGCCTATGCCTATGACGACCAGAACATCTTTGCGAAAATCCTGCGCGGCGAGATCCCCAATGACACCGTGCTTGAGACTGAGCACAGCCTCGCCTTCAAGGATATCTCGCCCTCCGCGCCGCATCATGTGCTGGTGATCCCCAAGGGGGCCTATGTGACATACGATCACTTCGCGGCAGAGGCCAGCGAGGCCGAGATTGTCGATTACACCCGCGCCGTGGGCCAGGTCTGCGCGCAGCTTGGGGTGGACCCCGGCGCGGGCGGGGGCGGCTACCGGATGATCTCGAACGCCGGGGACCATGGCGTGTAGGAGGTGCCGCATCTGCATGTGCATATCCTGGCGGGACGCAATATCGGGCGGATGATCGAGAAACAGGGCTGATCGCGCGGGCTCCTCGGGGGATTTGCCTTTGCGGGCAATCCCCCTCCTCGCCCTTGCCGGGGGCGGGACAATTTGTAATATCGGGCGCAGGAAACGCCGCCCCACGCACCGCAAAGGAAGCCCCCGGATGAGTATCGACGCCCCCGAAACGGAAGTTGTCAACGCCTGGCGCGTGTCGTGCGACGGCGGCGAAGGCGCGCTTGGCCATCCCCGCGTCTGGCTGTCGCTGGACCGGGAGACGGGCGAGGTCGAATGCGGCTATTGCGACAAGAAGTTCATCCACGAAAGCTTCCTGAAGAATGCTGAGAGCGCCTGAGTCGGTCGTGCTGGTCACCGCCTGACGGTCGCGCCCTCTACGTGGCAGCTCTCGGAGCCTCAGCAGAAGGAACTGCAACATGTCGATGCCTGCCACCCGGACTGCTCCGTTTGCCAACTGGGCCATGTTGCTGGGCGCTGCCGCGCTGGTGCTGACCCTTGTCCACCTGTTTGCCGGTCCATTCGCCCCGGTTGATTCCGCGGGCGTGACACTTGGCGAACTGGCCGCCGAGATTCAGCAATCGGGCCTTCGCGCATTGCGAGGTGAGCCGCAACCCGAGGCGCAGCCACGTCCCTGGGACATTGACCGCATCCTTGCATTGGCGACGGCGGCAATAGGGGCCGTGGCCATCGTGCTGGCCGTCATCGGGTTCGTTCAGCACGAACCGCGGCGCGCGGTGATCGGCGGTTTCGGCCTGGGTGCGACGGCCCTCGCCTTTCAGCTCATTGCCTGGTTGGCGTTCGCGATCCTCGGAACCATGATCGTCATCGCGTTGGTCCAGTCTCTCGACCTTGATTTCGGCTGAGCCGATCGGCGCGCAGCGGCTGGACTTCGGGCCAAACGGTTGTCATGAACGAGGCTGGACAGGGCGGCTGACGGGGGACGGACATGGCATTCGGCAAGGGACATCACCTGCATCTGGTCGATGGATCGGCCTTCATCTTCCGTGCCTATCACGCGCTGCCGCCGCTGACGCGCAAGTCGGACGGGCTGCCCATCGGGGCGGTCTCGGGCTTTTGCAACATGCTGCACAAGTTCGTCGAGGATAATCACGGGCCGGATGCCCCCACCCATGTGGCAGTCGTGTTCGACAAGGGCAGTCACACCTTCCGCAACGACCTCTACGATCAATACAAGGCCAACCGCGAGGCGATGCCCGAAGACCTGCGCCCGCAGATCCCGCTGACCCGCGACGCCACCCGCGCCTTCAATATCGCCTGCCTGGAAATCGAGGGCTATGAGGCCGATGACATCATCGCCACCCTGGCCCGCCAGGCGCGCGAGGCGGGCGGGCGCTGCACCATCATCAGTTCCGACAAGGACATGATGCAACTGGTCGGCGGCGGCGTCGAGATGCTGGACGCGATGAAGAACATCCGCATCGATCGCGAGGGCGTTGAGGCCAAGTTCGGCGTCGGGCCGGAGCGGGTTGTCGATGTGCAGGCGCTGGCCGGTGACAGCGTTGACAACGTGCCGGGCGCGCCGGGCATCGGGGTGAAGACGGCGGCGCTTTTGATCAACGAATTCGGCGATCTCGATACATTGTTGGAGCGCGCGGGCGAGATCAAGCAACCCAAGCGCCGCCAGACGCTCATCGACCATGCCGACCAGATCCGCCTGTCGCGGCAGCTTGTCCTGCTCGATGACGCGATGGAGCTTGATTTCAGCCTGGACGATCTGGACCTGCGCGCGCCCGAGCCGGAAACCCTGCTGGCCTTCCTGGCCGAGATGGAGTTCCGCACTCTGACCAAGCGCATCGCCGACAAGATGGGCGTCGAGGCGCCCGAGATCGAGATCGCACCCCAGGCCGAGGAGGGCGCGGAGGCGCCCGAGGAGGTGCCGTTTGACGCCGCAGGCTACGAGATCGTGCGCGACGCGGAGGCGCTGCAGGTCTGGATCGACACGGCCCATGCGCGCGGCTACATCGCGGTGGACACCGAGACCACGGGCCTCAACGAAATGCAGGCGGGGCTGGTGGGTGTCTGTCTTTGCGTCGAAGCGGGCAAGGCGTGCTACGTGCCGCTGATGCACAAGCCCGGCGGCGATGACCTCTTCGGCAGCGACACGCTGGAAGAGGGGCAGATGGGCCTGGATGAGGCGCTGGCGCTGCTGAAACCGATGCTGGAGGATGCGAGCGTCCTCAAGATCGGGCAGAACATGAAATACGACGCCAAGATCCTGAAACGCTACGGGATCGAGGTGGGCCCTATCGACGACACCATGCTGATGTCCTACGCGATGCATGGCGGTATCCACAATCACGGCATGGATGCGCTCAGCGAACGCTATCTGGGCCACACGCCGATCCCGATCAAGTCGATCCTGGGCAGCGGCAAGTCCATGAAAACCTTCGATCAGATCAAGATCGAGGACGCCGCGCCCTATGCCGCCGAGGATGCCGACATCACCCTGCGCCTCTGGCAGGCGTTCAAGCCGAAGCTGCACCAGGTGCAGGTGACCACGGTTTATGAGACGCTGGAACGCCCGCTTGTCCCCGTTCTGGCGCGCATGGAGATGCACGGGATCAAGGTCGACCGCGATACGCTTTCCCGCATGTCGAACGCCTTTTCCCAGAAAATGGCGGGGCTGGAGGCCGAGATCCACGAACTTGCCGGACGCAGCTTCAATGTCGGCAGCCCCAAGCAGTTGGGTGAGATCCTCTTTGACGAGATGGGGATCGAGGGTGGAAAGAAGGGCAAGACCGGCGCTTATGCCACCGGCGCGGATGTGCTGGAGGATCTGGCGACCGAGCATGACCTGCCCGCGCGGGTGCTGGATTGGCGGCAGCTTTCTAAGTTGAAATCGACCTATACCGACGCGTTGCAGGACCATATCGACCCCGATACGGGCCGGGTGCACACCTCTTACGCCATCGCCGGGGCCAGCACGGGGCGGTTGGCGTCTACCGATCCGAATTTGCAGAACATTCCGGTGCGCACTGAAGAAGGGCGACGGATACGCGAGGCGTTCGTGGCGGAGCCCGGCAATGTGCTGGTCTCGCTGGACTATTCGCAGATCGAGCTGCGCATCCTGGCCCATATCGCCGGGATCGAGCAGTTGAAGCAGGCGTTCAAGGACGGCATCGACATCCACGCGCTGACCGCCAGCCAGATGTTCGGCGTGCCGCTGGAGGAGATGACCCCGGACGTGCGCCGCCGCGCCAAGGCGATCAATTTCGGGGTGATCTACGGCATTTCCGGCTTTGGCCTCGCGCGCAACCTGCGCATCCCCAGGGCCGAGGCGCAGGACTTCATCAACACCTATTTCGAGCGCTTCCCCGGTATCCGCGACTACATGGACGACACGAAAGAATTTGCAAAATCAAACGGTTACGTTCAGACACTTTTCGGACGCAAGATCCACACGCCCGAGATCAACGCCAAGGGCCCGCGCGCCGGTTTCGCCCATCGCGCGGCCATCAACGCGCCGATTCAGGGCACGGCGGCGGATGTGATCCGGCGGGCGATGATCCGCATGGATGACGCCATAGAAGGGCTGCCCGCGAGGATGCTCTTGCAGGTGCATGATGAATTGCTCTTCGAGGTCGAGGAGGGCGCGGCGGAGACGCTGATCGCCCGAGCGCGGGAGGTGATGGAGGGGGCGTCGGATCCTGCCGTGAAGCTCTCGGTTCCGCTGACGGTCGATGCGGGGCAGGGCGCGAACTGGGCCGAGGCGCATTGAGCCTGCACAGACGCACAGCAGCTTTCAAACCCTGTGCGTTCGCGAACCCGAGAACAAAACGGTTATTCCTATCTTACTGACGCTTATTGCCCTTTCTTGAAAGAGGCTTTTGGGGGCTCGGTCGACTTGCGGGCAGACCGACCTTCCCGCCCCTTTACCGCGGTGCTAGGGGGGGGGCAGAGTGACATCTCTGTCAGTAAACAGGAGCCCTTCCCATGCTGAATTTCATCTCTCGTCCGATGGTCCGCCTGGTAGACAGGTATCTGCCCGATCCCTTCGTCTTTGTGCTGGTGCTTACCCTCGTGGCCGGCATCGCCGCCGTGCTGACCCAAGAGAGCGGCCCGCTTGACGTGGTCATCATGTGGGGTGACGGGTTCTGGAGCCTTCTGACCTTCTCCATGCAGATGTTGCTGGTACTGGTGACGGGCTACATGATGGCGTCCACACCCTTGGTGCGGCGTGGCCTGTCAGCGCTGGCGGCCCTCGCGCGTAGTCCCGGCGGGGCGATCTTGCTGGTCTCTCTCGTCTCGCTGGCCGCATCCTGGATCAACTGGGGATTCGGACTCGTGGTCGGAGCTCTGTTTGCGCGGGAACTGGCGCGCACGATCCGCGTCGATTACCGCCTGCTCGTCGCCTCGGCCTATTCCGGATTCATCGTCTGGCATGGGGGGTTGGCAGGGTCGATCCCGCTTTCGATTGCGACCGAAGGGCACCCCTTCGTCGACATCACGGGCGTGATTTCGACATCCGAGACGATCTTCTCGGTCTACAACATCGCCATCGTAGCGGCCTTGTTCATTGCGGTTCCGCTGGTCAATCGCGCGATGATGCCGCGCAACGAGGATGCGGTCTATGTCGATCCCGCGCTCCTCGTCGAGGATGAGGTAAAGAAACCCGACAACGCCACCCCGGCTGAACGCATGGAGCACAGCTTCGCGCTGCCGATCCTGGTCGGCGCGGCGGGCGCGGCCTGGCTGATCCAACATTTCGCTACCGGCAACGGGCTGTCGCTGAATGTCATCAACTTCCTGTTCCTGACCTTGGCGATCCTGTTGCATGGCAGTCCGCGAAACCTGCTGAACGCGCTGGACGATGGCGTGAGAGGCGGGGCCGGGATTGTGATCCAGTTCCCGTTCTATGCCGGTATCATGGCGATCATGGTGCAGTCGGGGCTTGCGGCCAGTATTTCCGAGGGGTTGGTGAGCTTCGCCACTGAAACCTCGTTGCCATTCTGGTCATTCCTGTCTGCCGGTATCGTCAACTTCTTCGTGCCCTCGGGCGGCGGACAATGGGCGGTGCAGGCCCCGGTCATTCTTCCGGCGGCCGAAGCGCTTGGCGCCGATCTTGCCCGCACCTCGATGGCCGTGGCCTGGGGCGATGCCTGGACCAACATGGTACAGCCGTTCTGGGCGTTGCCGATTCTGGGCATTGCCGGGCTTCGGGCAAAGGACATCATGGGCTTCTGCGTAATCCATCTGATCCTGTCGGGCTTCATTATTGCCCTTGGCCTGACCTACATCTGAGATCAGCAGCATAAGTGGGGACGGGGTCACGAGGCTGCCAATGATCGCGGGCCAACGGCCCCGCCCCTTGCGGTGAAGGAGCGGACAGGATTTGGTTTCACCAGGTATAGGCGAGGAGGTGAAGCATGACCCACGGACAGGACAAGGGCGGCATCAACCTGCCTTTCACCGGCATCGCCACCTTCGGCAAATCCCCCTATTTGGCCGATTGGGAGGCTCTGGATGCCGATGTCGCCATCCTCGGTGCGCCGTTCGATTTCGGCACCCAGTTCCGGGCCGGCGCGCGGTTCGGGCCGCGGAGCATTCGTGAGGCATCGACGCTGTTCTCCTTCGGCCATGGGGGTGCGTATGACCACGAGGATGACGTGACCTATCTGGGGCCGGAGACCTCGATCGTCGATCTGGGCGATGCCGATATCATCCATACCGATACCGATGGCAGCCACGCCAATATCGAGGCTGCCGTGCGCTTCATCCTGTCGAAAGGCGCGCTGCCGGTGGTTCTGGGGGGCGATCATTCGGTGCATATCCCCTGCATCCGCGCCTATGAGGGGCGCGGGCCGATCCATGTCGTGCAGATCGACGCGCATCTGGACTTTGTGGATGAGCGCCATGGGGTGCGGCATGGCCATGGCAACGCGCTGCGGCGCGCGGCGGAGCAGGATCATGTCAGCGGCATCAGCCAGCTTGGCATCCGCAATGTCAGTTCCACCGCGAAGGAGGGCTATGAGGCGGCGCGTGCGATGGGGACGGATATCCTCTCGGTCCGGCAGGTGCGGGCGATCGGGGTCGAGGGGATGATCAAGCGGATTCCGGCGGATGTGGACCTTTACTTTACCATCGACATCGACGGGTTCGATCCGTCCATCGCGCCGGGCACCGGCACGCCGAGCCATGGCGGGTTCCTCTATTACGAGGTGCTGGAGCTGCTGGCGGGGCTGGCGGCGCGGCAGCGGGTGGTGGGGATCGACCTGGTCGAGGTCGCGCCGGATCATGACGCGGGCGATGTGACCTCGGTGCTGGCGGCGCAACTGCTGCTGAACCTGATCGGGCGGGTATTGCACGCGGGCCACGCGAGGTAACGCTTGACCGGATGGCGGCAGGCGGCGTCTGCTGCGGGTCAAAAGGAGCCTCTGCAATGTCCGATCTGATGACTGTCCAGAACGCCGCCGGTCCGGTGGCCGAGATACGCCTCAACCGCCCCGCCAAGAAAAACGCGGTGACGCTGGAATTGCTGGCCGACCTGGTCGCGGCCTGCGAGGCGCTGGCCGACGAGCCGGGTCTGCGGGCCGTGGTTCTCTCAGGCGAGGGCGGCGATTTCAGCGCCGGGATCGACCTCTCGGTGCTGATGTCCCTTGCGGGCGACCTGGAGGGCGTGAAGGCCGAAATGCTGGCGATGGAGCCGGGCCAGCCGAACCGGTTCCAGGCCCCGGCCAAGGCGCTGATGGACCTGCCTGTGCCGGTGATCGCCGCGATTGAGGGCGTGTGTTTCGGGGCCGGGATGCAGCTGGCGTTGGCCTGCGACTTCCGCATTGCCGCGCCCGGTGCGAAGCTGTCGATCATGGAGGGCAAATGGGGCCTCATCCCCGATATGGGCATCAGCCTGAGCCTGCCGCGCCTGATGGCGCCGGATCGCGCCAAGGCGCTGATCATGACGGCGCGGGTGCTGTCGGGCGAGGAGGCGCTGGCCGAGGGGCTGGTGACGCGTGTGGAAGGTGATCCGCACGGGGCCGCGATTGCGTTTGCCGAGGAACTGGCGGCACGCTCGCCCGATGCGGTGCGGGCGTCGAAGGCGCTGGTGGATCAGCTCTGGGGGCAGGCGGGCGACGGCTTGCGGCTGGAGGCGGAGTTGCAGGCGGCACTGATGGGGGCGCCGAATCAGATGGAAACGGTGATGGCGCAGATGCAGAAGCGCGCGCCGGTCTACAAGTGAGCCCGGGCGGCATCGACCGGCGCGCCGTCCTGTTGGGCGGTCTGGCGGCGGGGCTGGCCGGGCCGGGATCTGCGCAAGTGCCGGGGAAAAACCCCCGGCCCGAGGTGCCGGTGGTGGTCCCGCCGGAGCATCCGCGCGTGGCGGGACTGGTGGGGCAGGTCTCGGCGGTCCGTCTGCGCGCGACGGTCGAGGGGCTGACCGCGTTCCCGACCCGCTGGAGCCCGTCGCCGCAGTTTCCGGCGGTCGAGGATTGGGTGGCGCGGGCGATGGGGCAGGCCGGACAGCCCGTGGCGCGGCAGGGCTACACGCTGCAGACCGGCGTGACACGGCACAATATCGTCGCGGGCAATCCGCTTGATCCGCGCGGGGTGGTGTTGGTCGGCGCGCATTTCGACAGTATATCTGAGCGCCCCGGAACGGACGCGCCGGGGGCCAACGACAACGCCTCGGGCATGGCGGCACTGATCGAGGCGCAGCGGATCCTCGCGCCGCTGTCCTTCGCGCATGAGATCGTTTTCGTTGGGTTCTCGGGCGAGGAGCAGGGGCTGGCCGGCTCCACCGCCTGCGCCAATATCGCCGCGCGCGAGGGGTGGCGGGTGGCGATGATGCTGAACCTCGACATGCTGGCCCGCCGCCGCGACACTCCGGACGCCCCGCTTTTCATCGAGGTCGATCAGGGCAACGCGACACCAGCGAATGACCGGGCGGCGGAGGCCTATGGCGCGCTGGCGGCACGGCTGGCCGCGGAACACACCAGCCTTGCCACTGCCCATACCGATATCTGGGACAGCGATTACATGCCGTTCGAGGCGCAGGGCTTTCCTTGTATCGGGTTCTACGATGGCGGGGCGGAGGCGCCGGAATATCACAGCAGCAGCGACGGGACGGACCGGCTGGATTGGCACCGGCTGGAGCAGGCGGCGCGGCTGGTCGTGGCCACAGGCGCGACGGTGGCACGGCTGGCGTGAGGCTGGTTTCGGGCGGGAAACCGCGGCGACGCGGTTTGCGCCACGCGTTTTCGAAAACGCGTTTCGCGCTCAGCCGTCCAGGTCAGCGACCGGGATGATCGGGAAGAACGTGGCCTGCGACCAGACGCCGAACCAGTCGGTGCCGTCGATCACGTGGGATTCGCCGAGATCGACCAGCCGGTAGAAGCTCTTGCGGTCGATCAGCGCCTCCATGCCCGCGCGCACCATGACGTAAGGTGAAGGCTCGCCCTCCTCGTCGCGCACCACGCGGATAGGATGCTCGGGCCCGGCGATGACGGTATCCTCCACGCTTGTGGTGAAACTGATGACCTGCTCGGCGCCCGCGCCCGCCGCCTCGATATCGACCGCGACGAAGGGCTTGTCGACGACGCGGATGCCGACCTTTTCCACCGGCGTGACCAGGAAATACTGGCCATCCTCCAGTTTCAGGATCGACGAGAACAGCTTGACCAGCGCGTGCCGCCCGATGGGCGTGCCCATGTAGAACCAGGTGCCGTCGCGCCGGATCTCCATGTCCAGATCGCCGCAGAATTCAGGGTTCCACAGGTGGACGGGCGGAATTTTGCCGCCCTTCTGGGCCTCCCTGGCGGCTTTCATCAGGCTGTCGGCGGTTGGTTTCACGATGATTTGTCCTGTTTCGGCTTTTGCCATTTGTGGTCGGCGCGATAGTTGTCTTTACTGAGCCGATATAAATCCTCGAGCGGAGCATTGCCATGTCTGACCCCGAAAAGCTTGTCGACGAGATAGAAGCGCTAGGCCGCCGGTTGGCCGAGGCGCGCGCCTCGATCGCTACGCGGATCATCGGCCAGGGGCAGGTCGTGGACCTGTCGCTTGCGGCCCTTCTCTCGGGCGGTCATGCCCTGTTGATGGGGTTGCCGGGGCTGGGCAAGACATTGCTGGTGGACACGCTGTCGACGGTCATGGGCCTCACGGCGGCGCGCATCCAGTTCACGCCCGACCTGATGCCCGCCGACATCCTTGGCTCCGAGGTGCTGGAGACCTCGGATGACGGCGCGCGGTCGTTCCGGTTCATCCAGGGCCCCGTCTTCTGCCAGCTTCTGATGGCCGACGAGATCAATCGCGCCAGCCCGCGGACGCAATCGGCGCTGTTGCAGGCGATGCAGGAGCGTGAGGTAACCATCGCGGGCGTGCATCACCCGCTGCCCGCGCCGTTTCACGTTCTGGCGACACAGAACCCGATCGAGCAGGAGGGCACCTATCCCCTGCCCGAGGCGCAGCTTGACCGCTTCCTGGTCAAGATCGACGTCGATTACCCGGACCGCGAGACCGAACGCGGAATCCTGTTGGCCACAACGGGGACCGAGGAGGCCAGCGCGCACCAGGTCTTTACCGCCGAGGATCTGATGGCCGCGCAGCAGGTCGTGCGCCGGATGCCGGTGGGCGACGGGGTGGTCGAGGCGATCCTGGACCTCGTGCGCGCCTGCCGCCCCGAGGATGAGGGCGCGCCGCAGACGGTGCGCGATCACGTCGCCTGGGGGCCGGGGCCGCGCGCGGCGCAGGCCTTGATGCTGACGGTGCGGGCGCGGGCGCTGCTGGACGGGCGGCTGGTGCCCTCGGTCGAGGATGTCGTCGCGTTGGCACGGCCGGTGCTGTCGCACCGCATGGCGCTGAGCTTTGCCGCAAGGGCCGAGGGCGTGGTGCTGGAGGATGTGATCGACGAGGTGACGGCCCGCGCGACGCGGATCGAGGCGGCCGCTTGACCCTGAACACCCGCCATACGCCGGAATCCCTGCGCTCCCGCTCCGAGGCGGTGGCGGGCAGCCTGCCGTCGCTTCTGGCCGATGCGCAGCACCTGGCGGCGACGATCCTGCTGGGCGAACATGGCCGCAAGCGGGCGGGCACGGGCGATGAGTTCTGGCAATACCGGCAGGCCGAGGCGGGCGATGCGTTGCGGTCGATCGACTGGCGGCGCTCGGCGCGGGCGGATGTGCATTTCGTGCGGCAGACCGAATGGCAGGCGGCGCAATCGGTGATGATCGGCGTCGATGACGCGCGCTCGATGACCTATTCGGGGTCGAAGGCGCGCCCCTCGAAGCTGCGCCGTGCGCAGACCCTGGCGATGGCGCTGGCGATCCTGGCGGTGCGCGGCGGCGAACGGGTCGGGCTGACCCATCTGGCGGAACCCCCGCGCGGCGGCGAGGCGCAGTTGATGCGCATGGCCAGCGCCCTGATGGACCCCGAGGATGCGGGCGACTATGGCACGCCGCGCCCACAGGTGATGCCGCTGGGCGCGCGCGCGGTGGTTTTCTCGGATTTCCTGGGCGAGGTCGGCCCGGTCGAGGAGGCGCTTGGCCAGGCCGCCGACCGGGGCGTCAAGGGCGCGCTGGTGCAGGTGCTGGACCCCGACGAGGAACGGTTTCCCTTCGACGGGCGGACCCTGTTCGAGAGCATGAGCGGCGCGATCCGCTTCGAGACGCTGAAGGCGGGGGGCCTGCGCGCGGCCTATCTGAAACGGCTTGCGCTGCGCAAGGCGCAGCTGCGCGACATCGCGCGGCACACCGGATGGCGCTATCACTGCCACCATACCGGAGAGGGGGCGGAGCCGAGCCTCTTGTGGATCTATCGCGCGCTTGAAAAGGTGCGGTTGTGACGGGCGGGCGGGGCATCTTTACGGGGGCGGAAAGCGGGCCACGCGTCGATGCGCGTTTTCACCGTTCAAATTCTAGGGGGCACCCATGATCGGAGGTCTCTCCTTTGCCGCGCCGGGGCTGTTGCTGGCGCTGATCGCCTTGCCGATCCTGTGGTGGCTGTTGCGCGCGGTGCCGCCTGCGCCGATCCGCAGGCGCTTTCCCGGTGTGGCACTGCTGATCGGCCTCAAGGATGATGACAGCCAGACCGACAAGACACCCTGGTGGCTCTTGCTCTTGCGTATGCTGGCCGTGGCCGCCGCGATCATCGGCTTTGCCGGGCCGGTGCTGAACCCGCCCGAGGAGCGGGAAACCGACGGGCCGCTGCTGGTGCTGATGGATGCCTCCTGGGCCTCGGCGCGCGACTGGCCGGTGCGGCTGGACCGGGCGCGGGGGCTGATCGAGGAGGCGGGGCGCGATGGCCGCCCGGTCGCACTGGTGCAACTGACCGACCTGCCGGCGGGCGAGGGCGTGGCATTCCAGGCCGCGAATACCTGGCTGGCGCGGCTCGACAACCTGGAACCGCAGCCCTTTGCCCCCGACATGGGCGCGGCGCTTGACTGGGTGCAGGGGATCGAGGGCGAGTTCCAGAGTTTCTGGTTTTCGGACGGGCTGGACCATCCCGGCCGCGACGACCTGGCGCAAGCGCTGGCGGATGCGGGCGGTGTCATTGCCTTCGAGGGCGGGCGCGACGTGTTGGGCCTTGGGCCCGCGCGGTTCGAGGATGGCGTGATCCTGGTGCCGGGATACCGGCTGGAGACCGAGGCCGACCGAGCCGTTACCGTGCAGGCCTTCGGGCTGGACCCCACGGGGGTCGAGCGGGAACTGGCGCGCGGAGACCTGGCATTCGCGGCGGGCGACGGCGAGGCCGAGCTGGAGCTGGACCTGCCGCCGGAGCTGCGCAACCGGATCAGCCGGTTCCAGATCGCGGGCGAACGCAGCGCGGGCGCGGTGAGCCTGACCGATGACGGGTTGCAACGGCGCGAGGTGGGGCTTCTTGCCGGGGCCTCCGAGGCCGAGGGGCAGGAGCTTCTGTCGCCGCTGCATTACTTGCGGCAGGCGCTGGCGCCCACGGCGGACCTGCTGGAGGTGGGGCTGTCGGACCTGCTGCTGGCCAGCCCCGATGTGATCATCCTGGCCGATGTCGCCACGCTTTCGCCCGAGGAAACGCAAGGCTTGCAAGCCTGGGTGGAACGCGGCGGGATGCTGGTGCGCTTTGCCGGGCCGCGGCTTGCGGGCTCGGACGTGGCGCGCGACCAGCTTGATCCGCTGCTGCCGGTGCGGCTGCGCGAAGGCGGGCGCACGGTGGGCGGCGCGATGAGTTGGGGCGAACCGAAGGCCCTGCGCGCCTTCGACGAGGACAGCCCGTTTTACGGGCTTCGCATCCCCGCCGATGTGCGGGTGAGTTCCCAGGTCCTGGCGCAGCCCGACCCCGAGCTTGCCAGCCGCTCCATCGCGGCCCTTGCCGATGGCACGCCGCTGGTGACGCGGGCGCGTCTGGGGCAGGGACAGATCGTGCTGTTCCATGTCACCGCGAATGCGGAATGGTCGACCTTGCCGCTGTCGGGCCTGTTCGTGCAGATGCTGGAGCGGCTGGCGATTTCCACCCGCCCCGTGGACCCCGACGCGATCGACCTGGCCGGAATCACCTGGGTGCCGGAAGTGTTGCTGGACGGGTTCGGCACGCGGCGCGAGGCGGGCGTGATGCCCGGTGTCGACGGGATCGACCTGGCCACCGCGCCGCTGTCGGCAGCGTTGCTGCCCGGTCTCTATTCCGGGTCCGAGCGCCGGGTGGCGCGCAACGTCCTGGGGGCCGAGGAAATGCTGAGTGCCGCCAGTTGGCCCGCCGCCATCCCGGTCGAAGGCATGGATGCGCGCCCGGTGGTGACGCTGGCCTGGGCCTTCCTGAGCGGGGCGTTCGTGGCTCTCTTGATCGACTCGCTGGCCGCGCTGTGGCTGTCGGGGCGCTTGCCGGGGCTGGCGCGGACCGCCGTGCTGCTCCTGGCCGTGACGCTCGCGCCCGAGGCGCAGGCGCAGGAGGAGTCGGACGAGGCGCTGGCACTGCTGGCGACATCGGAGGTCACATTCGGCTACGTCCTGACGGGTGACGCGCGGCTTGACGAGACATCCCGCGCGGGGCTCTACGGGCTGGGCCTGACACTGGCGCGGCGCAGTTCGGTGGAGCCCGCGCCGCCCATCGGGATCGACCTGGAAAATGATGAGCTGGTCTTTTTCCCGATGATCTACTGGCCGATCAGCCCCGATCAGCCGATCCCGTCGGATGCCGCCTATGCCCGGCTCAATGCGTATTTGCGCGGGGGCGGCATGATCGTGTTCGACACGCGCGACGCCGATATCGGGCGCTTTGGCACCTCGACCCCCAATGGCCGCGCGCTTCAGGAAATCGCCCGCCCGCTGGACATTCCGCCGCTGGAGCCGGTGCCCGCGGATCACGTGCTGACGCGCACCTTCTACCTGTTGCAGGACTTCCCGGGGCGCCATCTGGGCCGGGATGTCTGGGTCGAGGCCGCGCCGCCGGATGCCGAACAGATCGAGGGGATGCCGTTCCGCAACCTCAACGATGGCGTCACGCCGGTGGTGATCGGCGGCAACGATTGGGCCGCGGCCTGGGCGATGGGGGAAAACGGGCGGCCTCTCTATCCCATCGGGCGCGGGTTTGCCGGGGAACGTCAGCGCGAGATCGCGCTGCGCTTCGGTGTCAACCTGGTGATGCATGTGCTCAGCGGCAATTATAAGTCCGACCAGGTGCACGTGCCCGCCCTTCTGGACAGATTGGGGCAATAGCGATGACCGGAACCCTTCTTTTCGATCCGCTGCTGCCCTGGCTGGTGATCTGGGCCCTGGCCGCGCTGGCCGCGCTGTTCCTGGCGCTTCAGGTCTGGCGCAACCTGGCCGGTTGGCCGTTCCGCGCGCTGGCGGCCCTGGCGCTGCTTCTGGCGCTGGCGAACCCGTCGCTGCAGGACGAGGAGCGCGAGCCGCTGACCGATATTGTGCTCATGGTGATCGACGAAAGCGCCTCGCAACGCATTTCCGACCGGCCCGACCAGACAGAGGCGGCGGCAGAGGCGGTGCGGCGCGAGGTTGACGCGCTGGATATGGAATTGCGCGAGGTCCGGGTGGGCGACGGGCCGGACAATACCGGATCGCTGGTCATGGGCGCGCTGACCGAGTTGATGGCCGAGGAGCCGCGCGCCCGGATTGCCGGCGCGATCGTGATTACCGACGGGCAGATCCACGATGCCGAGCTTGCGCCCGATCTGCCCGCGCCCCTTCACGCGCTGATCACGGGGGCCGAGGAGGACTGGGACCGGCGGCTGATGGTGCAGAACGCGCCCGCCTTCGCCATCCTGGGCGAGGAGGTCGTGCTGACCCTGCGTATCGAGGATGAGGGCGCGGTGCCCGACAGTATCGGCGGGCTGGCCGAGCTGCGCATCTCGATCGACGGGCAGGATGCGCGCAGCTTCATGATGCCGGTGGGCCGGGAGTTCGACCTGCCGCTGACCCTGCCGCATGCGGGCATGAACGTGATCCAGTTCGAAGTGCCGGAGGCGGAGGGCGAGATCACCGATCGCAACAACGCCGCCGTGGTGCAGATCAACGGGGTGCGGGACCGGTTGCGGGTTCTGCTGGTCTCGGGCCAGCCGCATCCGGGGCAACGGACCTGGCGCAACCTGCTGAAATCGGACCCCTCGGTCGACCTGGTGCATTTCACCATCCTGCGCCCGCCCGACCGGCAGGACGGGGTGCCGGTGACCGAGTTGAGCCTCATTGCCTTTCCAACCCGCGAGCTGTTCCTGGAAACGCTGGACGAGTTCGACCTGGTGATTTTCGACCGCTACCGGCGGCGCGGCATCCTGCCGATGATCTACCTCGACAATGTGCGCGCCTATGTCGAGAATGGCGGCGCATTGCTGATGGCGACGGGGCCGGATTTCGCCAGCGCCGCCTCGCTCTACCGCACGCCGCTATCCGAGATTTTGCCGGGGCGGCCCACGGCGCAGGTGATCGAGCAGCCGTTCCTGCCGCAAATCTCCGACCTCGGCCAGCGTCACCCGGTGACGACGGGGCTGGAGGATACGCATACGCCGCTGCCCGGCAGCGATGCGCCCTGGGGCCGCTGGCTGCGCCAGATCGACATCACCGAGCAAAGCGGCCAGACCGTGATGACCGGGGTGGATGGGCGGCCTTTGCTGATGCTGGACCGGGTCGGCGAGGGGCGGGTGGCGCTCCTGGCCTCGGATCACGCCTGGCTGTGGGATCGCGGCTATGAGGGCGGCGGGCCACAACTGGAGCTTCTGCGCCGTCTTGCGCATTGGATGATGGGCGAGCCGGAACTGGAGGAGGAGGCCCTGCGCGCCGAGGCGGATGGGCAGACCATCGTGATCACGCGCCAGACGCTGGAGGACAGCGCGGGCGATGTCACCGTCACCGCGCCAGACGGGTCCGAGGTGGTGGTCGAGCTTGAGGAATCCACGCCGGGGCGCTTTACGGGCGAGTTCACCGGGCCGGAGATCGGGCTTTACCGTCTGCGCGAAGGCGACCGCGAGGCGGTCATCGCGCTTGGCCCCGCCGCCCCGCGCGAGTTCGAGGAGACGCTGGCCAGCGGCGCCCTGCTGGAAGAACCGGCGGCGGTTCTGCGCGGCGGCGTGATGCGGCTGGAGGACGGGATGCCGGATATCCGCACCGTCTCGGAAGGGCGCAACGCCTCCGGGCGGGGCTGGATCGGCGTGACCCCGCGCGCGGCCTACCTGACCACGGATATCACCGTGACGCCGCTGCTCCCCGCATGGCTGTTCCTGTTGCTGGCGGCGGGGCTGATGCTGGCGGGCTGGATCCGCGAGGGGCGGCAATAGAGCGTTCCGGGAAATACTGAAACGCCAGGACCCTGCCACGCCTTCAGCGCTCCCGTGTTCTTGGCGATACCATGAGCAATTGGTGTTTCCCGAACCGCTCTGGTCAATCGAGCGCGTGGATGGTTGTCTCTTCGGCCCATCCCGTCACGTTGGTCGAGGTCCGGATATGGACCGTGTCGGCGCCGTCCGGGATTGCCACGTCAAAGAGGCTGCGGGTAAAGGGTTGCTCATCCACATGCGGATGCGCCAGCACGCGGGTCTCCAGGATCGTGCCGTCGGCCAGTTCCACCCGCCATCCATCGGCGTAATCCTCCCACCCCGTATCGGCATGTGCGACGGTCACGTCGAAGCGCCAGAGGCCGCCCGATTCGGACGCCTCCATGGCCACGATCCGGGCGGGATCGGCCATGGCGGGCAGGCCGAGACCAAGCAGAACGGGCAAGGCGTGCAGCAATCTCATGCCCCCTTATCCCACGCCGGATTCCCCTTTGTCATCTGACGCCTGCGTGAGCCCCGTCATCCGATAACAGCTTTCCGACATTGCGTGTCAGGGACACGAACGGTCAGTCTGAGAGCAGCGCCCGGACAGAACCGGACGAATTTTCGCAACAAAGGACTTTAGACCCATGTTCAAACCGTTCCTCAAACCCCTTGCCGCCGCCGCGGTCGTGGCCGGTGCCCTTGCGGGCGTGGCCGCCCAGGCCAACGGCGTCGCCTTCATGGTCGTCGACGGCAATGCCACCGTCGCGCCGATCGGCAACACGCGCATGGTCGCGCAGGAGGCGCGGCCCGCCGCAACGCCCGGTCTGCAACTGGAATGTGCCGTCGCCGGCACGCCGGTGGAGTTCCCCAACGACATCAAGGTCTGGTCGAGCCAGGCCATTGCCGCGGGCACCCAGGTGGCCTGGAACGTGCCGGGATCGACATTCGACGGGTTTTTCGAGTTGCCCGCCCTGGCCGCGAACCAGCACGCGTTCCTGTCCAGCGTCCTGCCCGGCGGCTTGCCTGCGGGCACGCCCTGCGAGGCGGTGGCGCAGTAGGCACCAGCCAGCGGGGGCCGCTGCCCGTAGCGGGCCCCGGCCCAATTTTTGCCCCACTCGGCGCGTAAACCTTGCCGCGACACCGTTCCCGCCAAGGACCAATGCCCCATGCGCGCGCTCCTGTTCCTCCTCTTCTCGGCGCTGGCCGCCCCGGCGCAGACCCTGCCCGTCATCGCCCCGGCAGGCCCTCCGCTGGAGGCCGTCACCGGCGTCGGCACGGATCGGCAATGGCAGGCCGTAGGGCGGATCGACACAGGGCCGGGGTTCTGCACCGGCACGCTGATCGCCGCCGACCTGGTGCTGACGGCGGCGCATTGCCTGTTTCACCCCCAGACCGGAGAGCGCCTGCCCGAGTCCGGGTTCAGTTTCAACGCGGGGCTGCGCAACGGTCGCCCGGTCGCCTTTCGCACTGTCCGGCGCAGCGTGATCCATCCCGGCTACGCCACCGACCTGGCCGACCAGCTGGACCAGGTGCGCACCGATATCGCCATCCTGGAGCTTGACCGCGCGATCCCCGCCGAGATGGTTCAACCGATCCCCGCGCGGGGGCAGGCGGCGGTGGGCGATCTGGTGCAGATCGTCTCCTACGGGCGCGACCGGGCGGATTACGCCTCGCTGGAGGATGGGTGCGATGTGCGCGCGGGCGAGGGTGGATTGCAGGTGCTGTCGTGCCATATCGACCCCGGCTCCTCCGGCGCGCCGGTGTTCCTGCGGCAAAACGGGCGGCTTGGCATCGTCTCGGTCATTTCGGCCCAGGCCGAATGGTACGATGATCCGGTGTCGCTGGCCGCCGATCTGGGCGGCGGGCTGGCCCCGATCCTGGACCTGCTGGACCGCACCGACGACGTTTTCAGCCGCGAGGCCAGCCGCATCCGCACGCTGAGCGCGGGCAATGACGGGACCGAGGATATCGGCGCAAGGTTCATTCGCGTCACCCCTTGACGGGCGGGCGCAGGGTTCCCAAATCGCATGTTGTTCCGGTGCCCGCAGAAAAGGGGCCGGGACAAGACTCAAAGGGCGGTGCCATGACGGACCGCCCGACAGATCGTTATCGCTCAAGACAAGCAAAGAGGATGACCACCATGCGTACCCATGATTTCACCCCGCTTTACCGCGCCAGTGTCGGCTTTGACCGTATGGCGGACCTGCTGGACCGGGTCATGACCCAGGATACCGGCGCCACGACCTATCCGCCCTACAATATCGAAAAGACCGACGACGACGCCTATCGCATCTCGATCGCGGTGGCCGGTTTCGCCGCCGAGGATCTGAATATCGAGCAGCGCGAAAACGGCCTGATCGTTTCGGCCCGCCGCGAGAAGGACGAGTCCGATCGCACCTACCTGCATCGCGGCATCGCCACGCGCGCATTCGAGAAGCGGTTCCACCTGGCCGACCATGTCCGCGTGACCGGCGCCAGCCACGAGGCCGGCATGCTGCATATCGACCTGGTGCGCGAAGTGCCCGAGGCGCTGAAACCGCGCCAGATCGAGATCGCGACGGAGACGCCCAAGGCGATTGAATCCGAGGCCGCGTAAGCCCTCGCGCCCGGATCCGAGTGATCAGACGCAGCCCCTCGGGGCTGCGTTTTTCGTCTCGGGGGCCCCGTTAGCGCTGCGGAAACCATTTCATGGCCTTATGGGCGCGACTGACAGCGATAGCCGGGCCAAGGGACATGGACGATCAGCAGCCATTGGGGCGGGAAATGCTCTGGCCCGACCTCGACGAGGCGGGTGCTGCGCCGACGCGCGGGGCCGATCAGTTCGTGGTGCGCGAAGGCCCCGGCCATGAGGTGATCGCGGGGTTCTCGCCCGGTGTCGGCGACCGCATCATCTTCGACCGCTACGAGATGCAGACGATGGCCGATATCCGCTCACGGCTGCACCCCTCGGGCCGTGACGCGCTGATCCGGTTCGACGATGGCGGGTCGCTGCGGTTGACGGGTGTTGCTCCGGGCGCGCTTGAGGATCGTCATTTCGTCTGCCTTGGCGGGCCGGTGCAGCTGACCGCCGACACGTTGGTGCAGACGGCGGAAGGTTCCAGACCGGCGCGCGACCTGGTCGAAGGCGATCTTCTGCGCACCCGCGACCATGGCCTGCAACCGGTGCGCCAGATCATCCGCCAGGCCCGTCGCTTTGCCGGACCGGATGACCCCTCGCGCCCGGTCATGATCTCGTTCGGCGCGCTCGGGCGCGGGGTGCCGTGCCGTGCACTGACCGTCGCCCCCTATCAGCGCATCGTGATCCGACATCCCGTCACCGGGGCGGAGCTGCTGATCGCGGCCAGCAAGCTGGTCGGACGGGCCGGTGTCACGCGGGTGCGCGGCTGCGCCGAGGCCGGTTTCATCAACCTTGCGATGGACGCGCATGAGGTGATCCTGGCCGAGGGGCTGGCCACCGAAACCCTGCTGATCCATCCGCGCGACCGGCTGATCGCGGGCCAGACCGCGCCGTGCCGGATGACGCCCGCGCGGCCCATCTACCTCAAGGATCCGGCCTTTCACCCCGACCGGCTGGATCCGCGGTTCCGGGGCCTGTCACGGCCCGACGTGGCCTAGAACCACTGGCCCGGTTCCATCAGCCCCAGTTCCATCAATTGCTGGGACGACCAGAAGAAACGGGTCGATTTGTGCCAGCGGAAACTGTCCACGTCATGGCGCGATCCGGGGTTCGACCGCAGCGCCTTGGCGACGCGGAAGGAACAGACCGTGGCCGACATCGAGTGATGCCAGGGGCAGGTATAGGTGTTCATCTCGGGGTCGGACAGCGTGTGATCGTCGTTGAGCGTCAGCCCCGGCATGGCCTGGAACAGGCTCGACCGGTCGATGCGGCGTTTCGGGGCCGGGACATGCTCCTCGAACCGCCAGCGCAGCCCGCCGTAGAAGTTGAGCTGCCGGTCCAGAACCTCGTCATCCGCGTTGCGCCGGGTCTCGGCGTAATAGCCTGAGCTGTCCAGATGCGCGGTTTCCAGCGACACGGCATCGGTATAGCGGGTCAGATCCTCGGCATAGAGGTCGATCACATAGGTCGGCACGACATTGCGCCGCTCCTCCATGACAAAGGCGATGGCCTCGCCGATGCGGCGCTGTTCGCAGAAGGGGAAGAACAGGTATTCGGCGTTGTAGCAGTAGTGAATCCACTCACCCGGCACCAGCTTGATCAGGGCATTGACGATGGCGGGCGCGGTGCCCGGCTGGCGGGTCGGGTGGCGGATCACCTCGACGATGGAGGCATCGTCGATATCGTCGGGCAGGTCGACATCGTCGGGCGCAACCAGGAACAGGCGGCGAAAGCCCAGATGGGTCAGGTGATCCAGCGTCGTCGTCAGCTCGGTCCGGTCCTCGGCGATGACGATGGCGAAGGGGCCGCGCCCGAGCGGTGTGCGCCGCGCCTGGGCGGCGAAGCTGGAAATGGAGGAATGGATCATCTGGGTTGGCCCCGGTTTTTCTGCCCGGCGCATACTCTGCCCTTTGGCTTTCGATTTTGCAAACACCCGTGCGCATTGAAGCGGGGCGGGGCATGGGGTAGATGGCGCAGGTGATCCGCCCGCAATGGAGGCCCCCGCCATGTCCGCGCCCAAGAAGCTTTTCGTCAAGACCTATGGCTGTCAGATGAATGTCTATGACAGCGAGCGCATGGCCGAGGCGCTCGGGTCGGAAGGTTATGAGCAGGTCGCAACGGCGGAAGAGGCCGACATGATCCTGCTCAACACCTGCCATATCCGCGAGAAGGCCGCCGAGAAGGTCTATTCCGAGCTTGGCCGCTTCCGCCCCCTGCGCGAGGCCAAGCCCGACCTCAAGATCGGCGTCGCCGGATGCGTGGCGCAGGCCGAGGGCGAGGAGATCATGCGCCGCCAGCCGATGGTCGACCTGGTTGTCGGGCCGCAGACCTATCACCGCCTGCCCGCAATGGCGCGCGCGGTCGAGGCGGGCGAAAAGGCGCTGGACACCGATTTCCCGGAAGAGGACAAATTCCTGCACCTGCCGAAGGCGCGCAAGCCCAGGCGGGGCCCGACCGCGTTCCTGACCGTGCAGGAAGGCTGCGACAAGTTCTGCGCCTTCTGCGTGGTGCCCTATACGCGCGGGGCCGAGGTGTCGCGCCCGGTGGAGCGGTTGCTGACCGAGGCGCGCGAGTTGGTCGATCGCGGCGTGCGCGAGATCACGCTTCTGGGCCAGAACGTGAATGCCTATCATGGGCAAGGGCCGGATGGCGAATGGGGTCTGGCGCGGCTCATTCGGGCGATGGCCGAGATCGACGGGCTCGACCGTATCCGCTTCACCACCTCGCATCCCAATGACATGGAGGACGACCTGATCGCCGCGCATGGCGATTGCGCCAAGCTGATGCCCTATCTGCATCTGCCGGTGCAATCGGGGTCCGACCGGGTGTTGAAGGCGATGAACCGCAAGCACAATGCGGCGGAATATGTGGCGCTGATCGCGCGCATCCGCGCGGCGCGGCCCGACCTGCTGCTGTCGGGCGATTTCATCGTCGGCTTTCCCGGCGAAACGGAAGAGGAGTTCCAGGCCACGCTGGACCTGGTGGAGGCGGTCGGCTACGGGCAGGCCTATTCCTTCAAGTATTCCGCACGCCCCGGCACGCCTGCCGCCGAGAAACCGCCGGTGCCCGATGAGGTCGCGTCGGAGCGGTTGCAGCGCTTGCAGGCATTGCTCGGGCGTCAGCAAAGGGCGGCGCAGGACGCCATGGTTGGCCGCGAGGTGCGGGTGCTGTTCGAGAAACCGGGCCGCGAGGCGGGGCAGCTCATCGGCAAGTCCGACTATCTGCACGCCGTCCATGCCGATGCGCCGGCGGACCTGATCGGTCAGATTGCCACCGTGCGGATCGTGGAAAGCCGGGCCAATTCGCTGAAGGGCGAACTGGTGACGCAGAGCGTTTCGGCCTGAAGAGGTATCGGTTTTCCCTGCCTGGTCCCTTTTCGGAGCCGAACGCGAAAACCGATACCTTGGGTCCGGTGGAACCTGAAACGCTCGGGAAGGGGCCGCCTGATACGGCCCCCTCGCATCACTGTTGCCAGCGCGGCGGTTCGCTTTCGATGATGTTCAGCATGGTCGATCGGATATTCTCCGGGTTGCCGACCCCGGTGGAGTCGCGGCAAACCCGTTCGCCGATGGCATGCGCCTCGGGGTAGGTATAGCCGATGCCGACCAGGCTATCGACGAAGACCGGCTCGGGGCGGTCCCAGATCACCTCCTCCCAGGGGCCGCGGAAGCAGCTGATCGTGACCGTCGCGCTGATGACGCGGACGTTGCGGTACTGGTGGCCTTGCTGATTTGCATAACCGTGCTGGTGGCCGTGGCCATAGCCGCCATGCACGCCGCCGGCCACGGCGGGCGCGGCGGTGGCCAGGGCGGCGATGAGGGCAGTGGCAATCAAGGGGCGTTTCATTATCTTCCCATCCTTTTTCGTGACGTAGTGATGACCATCTGCACGATGATGGGCGGGCCGGTTCGCGCCGATCCTCTTCCCCCCTTGCCTGTTAATCCGATTTTAACTTTTTGGCAGCGGCTGTGAAGTCCGGTCGTACCCGGCCTGCCGTTTTGCGAAACAAAGGGGCGGTCTTGGCCTATTGTTCGCAGGGCCGGGACAAAGCGGGCCGTTGCCCGCCATGTTTCCTGCAATTTTCCTAAAATCCGCCACAATCCGGGGGTTCCGAACATGGGGGCGCCCGAATCGGTTAACGCGTCGCGCGGTCCCGATCCGGGCGTTTCGCGGCGATCGGCGGCGCGGGGTTCTCCTGCGATTTCAGCCATCTTCGAGGCCGGTCTTTTCGCGCGGCGCGTGTGTTTTTGCCAATTCAGGCTTCCAATGGCGCGCAATCTTGCTACTGTTTGAAAAACAACCGGGATTTTTCCACTCGGCCCTGCCAGGCCGGGACATCAAGCAAGAAACGCGCCAGGAAATTGGCCGACGGACAAAGGGGGTGCTGCCGCAATGCGTTTACTATTACCGAAATTCGGGTCTGCCATCGTGGGGGTCATTGCAATCGGGGCGGCGTCTCTGCTGCCGGGCTTGGCCGCCGCGCAAAGCACGGCCACGATCACCGGCACCGTGGAGCCGACCATCTGGATCGACCCGGATGGCTGCATGCACTGGGCCGCCGATGGCGGGGTCGAGGGCTATATGGAGGGCCGGGTGAACCCGCAGAACGGGATGCCGGTCTGCCTGGACATGAACACCTGCTCGGTGGAAAACACCGACACGCTGTTCCACACCGACAGTGCCCGCCTGATGCCGGGCGCGCGCGAACGCCTGTCGCAGTTCTTCACCAGCGCGGGGGCCTTCGCCTATGCGATCTACGGCCATACCGACAGCCGCGCCTCGGATGAATACAACATGCGGCTGTCGCAGCGCCGTGCCGCCTCGGTTGCCGCCGTGGCGCGTTCGGTCGGTGCGCAGGTGGCGCGGGAGATCGGATATGGCGAACGCCGTCCGGTGGCCCCGAACAACAGCGCTGCGAACATGCAGCTGAACCGCCGCGTCGAAATCGTATGCTACAGGTGACTGCCATGATGACTTTTTCCACACCGCTGAAGTTCACGGCCACCCTTGGCACGGCGCTGCTGCTGTCGGCTTGTGCCGAAAACTTCGAGGGCGTGACCTCGACCAGCGATCCCGCCCCGCTGCGCGCCATCGGCGATGACCGGGGCCGCGACGCCGCGCATCTGTCCACGATGGAGGCCGGGATCTATATCGACCCCGACGGCTGCCAGATCTGGATGATCGATGACGGGCTGGAAGGCTACTGGTCGCGCCGCCGCGATCCGGTCAGCGGGCTGCCGGTCTGCACCAATGTGGCGCCTCCGGGCTCCATCGTCGGTGACACCCAGGCGGGCGCCGGTATCCGCGACCGCGTGCCGCGCACCCCGTAACCGGGACGACCATTTTCCAGGCGGGCGGTCCATGACGGGCCGCCCGTTTGCCGTTGGGGGCCTCCATTTCGGTCTTGCAGCGTTCTGGCGGTTGCCTTGCCCCGGCTGGCTTGCCACAGTGGAGACAGATTCACCTTCACGGGAGACGCCCTTGGCGACAACCTCCATGTCTCCGGCCCAGGCCGAGACCCCGCCGGAACTGACCCTCGAATTTCCCGACAATCGGTTGTTGATCGCGCTATGTGGCGAATTCGACCGCAACCTTGCCCAGATCGAACACCTGATGGATGTGCAGATCATCCGCCGTGGCAACGCGGTCGAGGTGCTGGGCGGCGCGCGCGAGGAAGCGGCGAAGGTGCTCGAGGTGCTCTATGAACGGGCCGAGGCGGGGCGCGGCCTCAGCCCCGGCGATATCGACGCCATCGTGCGGCTTGGCAATTCCGGCGAGGGAACCGGCGCGCGCGACGGCGACCAGATGGAGATGTTCCAGGGCGGCGCGCTGGAGATCAAGACCCGCAAGAAGACGATCGAGCCGCGCACATTGGCGCAGCAGGCCTATGTGCGGGCGCTCTTCGACAATGAACTGGCCTTCGGCATCGGGCCGGCGGGCACCGGCAAGACCTATCTGGCGGTCGCGGTGGCGGTGAACCAGATGATGGGCGGCCATGTCGACAAGATCATCCTCAGCCGTCCGGCGGTCGAGGCGGGCGAACGCCTGGGTTTCCTGCCCGGCGACATGAAGGACAAGGTCGATCCCTACATGCAGCCGCTCTATGACGCGCTGAACGATTTCCTGCCTGCCAAGCAACTGGGCAAGCTGATCGAGGAAAAGCAGATCGAGATCGCGCCGCTGGCCTTCATGCGGGGGCGGACGCTGTCCAACGCTTTCGTGGTGCTGGACGAGGCGCAGAATGCAACCACGATGCAGATGAAGATGTTCCTGACCCGGCTTGGGCGCGGCAGCCGCATGGTGATCACCGGCGACCGCAGCCAGGTCGATCTGCCGCGCGGCGTGACCAGCGGCTTGCGCGATGCCGAGCGGATTCTTGAGGGGATCGAGGGAATATCCTTCAACTATTTCACCGCCAAGGACGTGGTGCGCCACCCGATGGTGGCCAGGATCATCGAGGCCTATGATGCGGATAGCCCTGCGTGAGGTGGTGCGAAAAATCTTTCTGAAGATTTTTCCACCCGAAGAATTTTGCGGAAAATTCTTCCTGCCAAGGACCGCGCGATGAGCGTCGATGTCATCGTCGAGGCGGGCGACTGGGACGATGCGGCGTTCACCGCGCTGGCCGAGGCCGCCTGCGATGCGGCGCTGCGCCATCTGGAGTTGGACCCGGACCGCTTCGAGATCAGCCTCCTGGCCTGTGACGATGCCCGCATCGCCGATCTCAACGCCGATTTTCGCGGCAAACCCACGCCCACCAACGTGCTGAGCTGGCCCGCCGAGGAGATTGCCCTGCCCCTTGGCGAAAGGCCCGACCTGCCCACAGCCCCGGCAGGCGGCCCACCCGTCGAACTGGGCGATATCGCCATCGCCCATGAGACCTGCGAGCGCGAGGCGCGCGACCTCGGGCGGCCTTTTGCCCATCATCTCAGTCACCTTCTGGTGCATGGCACCCTGCATCTGTTGGGTTTTGATCACATAAACGACGCCGATGCCGCCGTCATGGAGGGGCTTGAGACGCGCATCCTTGCAATTTTGGGGGTGCCTGCCCCATATTAGGGTCGCGGGCGCAATTTCCGCGCGCGCGTCACCTTTTGGAAAGGAGCCATGAGCTCAAACCCCGACAGCTCGTCTAGCGCGGCGCAAAGCGCGCCACCCGAAGATGAGAGCGCAGACCAGAGGCCGGGCCTTTTCGCCCGCATTTTCGGCAGCGCCAGCCCCGATGACACCCCCGAGCCCGAGGCCAACCCGTCCGAGCCGCATCACCCCGTCGGCAACGGCGCGCTTGCGGCGATCCGGATGCACAACCTGCGCCGGCTCAGGATGGACGACGTCTCGATCCCGCGCGCCGAGATCACAGGCGTGGCCAACGATATCTCGATGCCCGACTTGGTCGAGGTGTTCCGCCAGACGGGCTATACAAGGCTGCCGGTCTATGACGGCACGCTGGATACGCCCGTGGGGCTGATCCACCTCAAGGATCTGGCGCTCGGGCATGGCTTCAACGGCAAGTCCAACGATTTCGACGTCACCACCATGCTGCGCCCGCTGCTCTATGCGCCGCCGTCGATGCCCATCGGCGTGATGCTGCAAAAGATGCAGAGCGAGCGCATCCACATGGCCCTGGTGATCGACGAATATGGCGGTGTCGACGGGTTGGTCACGCTGGAAGATCTGATCGAGCAGATCATCGGCGAGATCGAGGATGAGCACGATGTCGACGAGGACCAGCTCTGGACCGATGAGGGGGGCGACAGCTGGCTGGTGCTGGCGCGCGCGCCGCTCGACGAGTTCGAGGAGGCCATCGGCATGACCCTGACCGAGGATCTGGACGATGAGGAAATCGACACGCTCGGCGGGCTGGTCTTCGTGCTGACGGGCCGGGTGCCCGCGCGCGGCGAGGTCATCCCGCATCCCTCGGGCGCCGAGATCGAGGTGATCGACGCCGACCCCCGCCGCATCAAGCGCCTGCGCGTGCGGCTGCCGAAACTGGGCGCGTGATCTTGCGGGCGCGGCTGGTCAGCCTGATATGGATCCTGCCGGGGCTGGTGGCGGCCACCGGGCAGGCGCCGCTGAACCTGTGGTGGCTGGCCCTGATGGCCTGGGGTTTGGCGCTCTACGCGATTTCGCGGGCGGCAAGCTGGAAACAGGCGGCCTGGTTCGGCTGGCTGGTCGGCGTGGGTTATATCGGCGGCACGCATTTCTGGATCGTGGCCCCGTTCTATGTCGATGCCGAAGCCTATGCCTGGATGGCCCCCTTCGCCCTGGCGGGGATGGTCGGGGGGCTGGCGCTGTTCTTCGCGGCGGCCTACGGGGCGGCTTTTGCGCTTGGCCGGTCGCAGGGCATGCGCCTGGTGGCGCTGGCGCCCTGCCTGATCCTGGCCGAGTTCCTGCGCGCGACGCTCTTCACCGGGTTTCCCTGGGCGCAGATCGGATCGCTCTGGCTCAACCATCCGCTCATGCAGCTGGCGGCCTGGATCGGTGTGCCCGGCGTGGGCCTCCTGACCCTGCTGGCCCTGGCGCTGCCGCTTGCCGCGCCAGGGTCACGGGCCTGGCCCGCCCTGGCGGTCTCGACCGCTCTTCTGCTCGGGGGATCATGGATCGGGGCGCAGCGTCTGGCCGCGCCGGTCGCCCTGTCGGAAACGCAGATCCGCATCGTCCAGCCCAATGCGCCGCAGCATCTGAAATGGCGCCCCGACATGGCCCCGGTCTTCTTCCAGCGTCTTCTGGACCTGAGCGCCGCGCCGGCGGATACCCCGCCCGACGTCGTCATCTGGCCCGAGACCGCGCTGGCCTGGCGGCTGGACATCGCCGAGGAGATTTTCCCCCTCATCGCGGATGCGGCTGGCGGCGCAGAGGTGATTTTCGGCGCGCAGCGGCTGGACGAGCAGGGCTACTACAACAGCCTCGCCGTGCTTCAGCCCGACGCCACGATCAGCCATGTCTATGACAAGCATCACCTCGTCCCCTTCGGCGAGTATATCCCTCTGGCCTCCCTGCTGGCCGCGACCGGGCTGATGCCCGATGCCGAACGGCGCGGCTATGCGAGCGGGCCGGGGGCGCGGGTTCTGGACCTTGGCGCCGCGGGCCGCATCCTGCCGCTGATCTGCTACGAGGCGATCTTTGCCCGTGACGTGGCCGCGGCGCCCGAACGGCCCGACTGGATCGTGCAGATCACCAATGACGCCTGGTTCGGCAACAGTGCCATGCCTTATCAGCATCTCGACCAGACCCGGCTGCGCGCCATCGAGCAGGGCCTGCCGGTCGCGCGCGCCGCCAATACCGGCGTGTCGGCCCTGATCGACCCTTACGGGCGCATCCTCGCCTCGCATCCCCTCAACGAACAGGGCGTCATCGACGCGGTCCTGCCCGCAGCCCTTGCGCCGACGATCTACGCGCGCCTTGGCAATTGGCCCGTGTGGGTGTTGCTTTTGACGCTCGTTGGCGGCCTGGTCCTGGTGCGGCGCACGCGGGGCCATTGAACTCCCCCCGAGAACCCCGTAATGGCAAGGCATACCGCGCCACAACGGCTTCCTGACGTGGCGAGAAGACCAGATACCGGAGCACTTCCCATGGCACGAAACAATTATACCTTCACCTCCGAATCCGTGTCGGAGGGGCACCCGGACAAGGTCTGCGACCGGATCTCCGATGCGATCCTCGATGCGCTCATCGCCGAGGAACCCGAGGCGCGCGTTGCCTGCGAGACCTTCGCCACCACCGACCGCGTGGTGATCGGCGGCGAGGTCGGGCTGAGCGATCAGGACAAGCTGCACGACTACATGGCCCAGGTCGATCCCATCGTGCGCGCCTGCATCAAGGATATCGGCTACGAGCAGGACAAGTTCCATCACGAGACGGTCGAGATCACCAACCTGCTGCATGAGCAATCTGCCCATATCGCGCAAGGCGTCGATGCGGCGGCGGGCAAGGAGGAAGGGGCGGGCGACCAGGGCATCATGTTCGGTTTCGCCACCAACGAGACGCCCGAGCTCATGCCCGCGCCGATCCACTTTGCCCATGCCATCCTGCGCCGCCTTGCCGAGGTGCGCAAATCGGGCGAAGTGCCGGTTCTGGGGCCGGATGCGAAATCGCAGATCTCGGTGAATTACCGCAACGGCAAGCCGGTGGGGATCCATTCGCTTGTGCTCTCCACGCAGCACCTGGATGAAAGCCTCACCAGCCCCGACATCCGCGCCATCGTGGAGCCTTACATCCGCGAGGTTCTGCCCGAGGGCTGGCTGACCGATCAGACCATCTGGCACGTCAACCCGACCGGCAAATTCGTCATCGGCGGCCCCGATGGCGACGCGGGCCTGACCGGGCGCAAGATCATCGTCGACACCTATGGCGGTGCCGCCCCGCATGGCGGCGGCGCGTTTTCGGGCAAGGATCCGACCAAGGTGGACCGCTCGGCGGCCTATGCCGCGCGCTACCTGGCCAAGAACGTGGTGGCCGCCGGCATGGCCGAGCGTTGCACGATCCAGCTGTCCTATGCGATCGGGGTGGCGCGGCCGCTGTCGATCTATGCCGACACGCATGGCACCGGCGACGTGGAATCGCTTGAGATCGAGCGCGCCGTTGCCCGCGTCATGGACCTGACCCCGCGCGGCATCCGCGAGCATCTGGGCCTCAACCGCCCGATCTACGAGCGCACCGCCGCCTATGGCCATTTCGGCCGCACGCCCGACGCCGATGGCGGCTTCAGCTGGGAGCGCACCGACCTGACCGGCAAGCTGTCAGCCGCCGTTTAGATATTCGCCGGGGCTGTGATAGAGACAAGGGCGGTGCCGGTGACGGTGCCGCCCATTTTCATGCCCAAGAGGTTTTTCATGCCTGACATTTCCCCCGGCTTTATCGCCCGGTTCACGCGCATCTACGCCATCGTCGCGGTGGCAATCACCCTCGTCTTCGGCGTCGCCATGGCGGCGTTCCCGAACCTGCTGGCCTCGCCCATCCTGCGCGGCGCGCTGATCGGCGGCTCGGTGGGGGCGATCCTCTGGCCCGTCACCGATTTCGCGCAGCGATACCTGCAGTCGGAAGGCCGGAAACCCGAAAGCCGCGCATCCTGGGCCTATGCGATCCGCTTCGCGCTGCGGGCGCTCTTGGTCAATCTGGGGATTGGCGTGGTGGCCGTGGGCCTGTCCTTCGCGCTTGGCGGGGTGCGCGGCGACGAGATCGGCATCGCGCTTGGCGTCATGGGGATCGGCGTGGGCGTGGGTTTTGTCCTGCTGATCCCGCTCTTCCGCCTGTTCATCTGGTCCGCCTTCAAGGGCGCGGAAAAACGCGCCGCGCGCGGGTGACATGGTTGAGGCCGGGGCGGATATTGGTTAGGCACCGCTGGTCCGATTTCCTGCCAAGGGCTGCATGACCCATGCCTGACAAGACCCACCCAAAAACCCATCCTTCAGGCGCGCCCTGGCGTAATTTCTATGGCCGCCGGAAAAGTCACCACATGAAGGACAGCCAGCAGCGGCTGATCGAGGCCGATCTGGAGGGGCTCAGCCCCGGCCCGGTGGACTGGGAGGCGAACCCCGACCGGCTGCCGCTGGACATCGACGCGCTGTTCGGCGGGCGCGAGCTCTGGCTGGAGGTGGGCTTTGGCGGTGGCGAGCACCTGGTGCATCAGGCCGCGGCCAACCCGGATGTGGGCCTGATCGGCTGCGAGCCTTACATCAACGGCGTCGCCATGCTGCTGGCCAAGATCCGCGACGCGGGCGTGGACAACCTGCGCGTCCATCCCGGCGATGCGCGCGATCTGTTCGACGTGCTGCCCGAGGCGAGCCTGTCGCGGGTCTTCCTGCTCTATCCCGACCCGTGGCCCAAGAAACGCCACCACCGCCGCCGCTTTGTCACGCAGGAGCATCTGGAGCCGCTGGCCCGCGTGATGACACCCGGCGCGATCCTGCGGGTGGCGACCGATATTCCCGATTACGTGCGTCAAACCTTGCAGGAGGTGCCGAAGGCGGGGTTCGACTGGCTGGCGGAACGCCCGCGTGATTGGCGGGAGCCGTGGGGGGATTGGCTGTCCACCCGCTATGAACAGAAGGCGCTGCGCGAGGGCCGGGTGCCGCATTACCTGGCGTTTCGCAAGACCTGAGGGGTTTCGGCGCTGACGCGCCGATCCGCCGGGGCTCTGCCCCGGACCCCGGGATATTTTCAGAACAAAGAAGCGGGGACAGGGGAGTGGACGGCCCCCGGGTCTGGCGCTATCAGCGGGGCTGACCTGTTCTGAGAAGGAAGCGCGCATGTCCGGCCATGGCACCCCGATCCCGATGACCTCCCGCCCCTCTGGGCCGCTTTCCGGCGTGGCCGAGGTGCCGGGCGACAAGTCGATCAGCCACCGCAGCCTGATCCTGGGCGCGATGGCGGTGGGCGAGACGCGGATCTCGGGGCTTCTGGAAGGGCAGGACGTGCTGGACACCGCAAGCGCGATGCGCGCCTTCGGGGCCGATGTGCAGGATCTGGGCGGTGGTGACTGGGTCGTGCATGGCGTCGGTGTCGGCGGCTTTGCCGAGCCCGGGCAGGTGATAGATTGCGGCAATTCGGGAACCGGCGTGCGGCTGATCATGGGGGCGATGGCGACCACCGCGATTACCGCCACCTTCACCGGCGATGCCAGCCTGAACGGGCGGCCGATGGCGCGGGTCACGGACCCCCTGGCGCTGTTCGGGGCCCGCGCCGTGGGGCGCGCGGGCGGGCGGCTGCCGATGACTCTGGTCGGCGCGGAGGAGCCTCTGCCAGTGCGCTACACCGTTCCGGTGCCGTCCGCGCAGGTGAAATCGGCGGTGTTGCTGGCCGGGCTGAACGCGCCGGGGCAGACCGTGGTGATCGAGACGGAGGCCACCCGCGACCATACCGAGCGGATGCTGGCGGGGTTCGGCGCCGAGATCACCACCCAAGAGACCGCGGAGGGCCGTGTCATCACCCTGACCGGCCAGCCCGAACTGACGCCCCAGACCATCGTGGTGCCGCGCGATCCGTCCTCGGCGGCCTTCCCGGTCTGCGCGGCGCTGATCGTGCCGGGCTCGGACGTGCTGGTGCCGGGGATCGGGCTCAATCCGACGCGGGCGGGGCTCTTCACGACGTTGCAGGAGATGGGGGCCGACCTGAGCTATGAGAACATGCGCGAGGAAGGCGGCGAGCCCGTTGCCGACCTGCGCGCGCGGTTCTCGCCCGACATGACAGGGATCGAGGTGCCACCCGAGCGTGCCGCCTCGATGATCGACGAATACCCCATCCTCTCGGTCGTCGCGGCCAATGCGACAGGCACCACGATGATGCGCGGCGTCAAGGAGTTGCGGGTCAAGGAAAGCGACAGGATCGAGGCCATGGCCAGCGGCCTGCGGGCCAATGGCGTGACGGTCGAGGATGGCCCCGATTGGTGGTGCGTCGAGGGGCAGGGCGCGGGCAGCGTCAAGGGGGGGGCGACCGTGGCCAGCCATCTCGATCACCGCATCGCGATGGCGTTCCTCTGCCTCGGCATGGCAGCGCGAGAGCCGGTCCATGTCGATGATGGCGGGCCGATCGCCACCTCCTTCCCGATCTTCGAGCCGCTGATGAAGGGGCTCGGCGCGGACATCGTGCGGAATAACAGCTAGGACCGCTTGACCGGGGCGTGCGGCGCGACGCATCGTTTCGCGAGGGACTGCAGCGGGAGGCCACGCCAATGATCACGGGATCCTGTCTCTGCGGGGGTATCCGGCTGCGCATCACCGGGCCGCTCGGCCCCGTCACCTATTGCCATTGCACGCAATGCCGCAAAAGCACCGGCCATGTCGCGCCGGGGGTTCCGGTCAGGTGGAGCGATATCGAGATGGACGGCACCCCCACCTGGTATGACAGCACCCCCGGCAAGGCGCGGCGCGGGTTCTGCGGCACCTGTGGCAGCACGCTGGTCTGGGAGGAATTCGACGGGCTGGCCTACCTGATGGCGGGCCTTCTGGATGCGCCGACCGGGCTGAAGGCGGACGGGCACATCTTCTATGCCGACAAGGGCGATTATTACCGGGCCAGCGACGGTTTGCCCTGTTTCGCCGCCGGGCGCAGCGGCCCGCAGGTGGACCCGTGACGCGCGGATCCTGCCTCTGTGGCGCGGTGACATACACCGTCTCCGGCCCGTTGCGTCCGGTGATCGCCTGCCATTGCCGGCAGTGCCGCAAGACCTCCGGGCACCATGTCGCGGCAACCTCGGCCCTGCGCGAGAGTGTTGCGATCCGGGGCGAGGTAACTTGGTATCGCTCCTCCCCTGGGGCACGGCGAGGGTTCTGCCCGACCTGTGGAAGCAACCTCTTCTGGGACGGGCCGGGGACGCATCTGTCGATCTTCGCCGGTACGCTCGATGCCCCGACCGGGCTGCGGATCAAGGGGCATATTTTCTGCGCCGACAAGGGCGATTACTACGAGATCGCGGACGGCCTGCCGAAGGTCGAGGGCGCCGATCCGAGCCTGACGACACAGGTGGGCTGATGCGGGCAGGCAACATCCTCTACGGACTGGTCTTCCTTGCGGGGGCGGGGGTCTATGCCGCGATGCTGCTCTGGACCCTGCCCGCGATCACCGAAGCGGCGGGCGGGCTGATGCCTTTCGACATGCGCCCCTTCGGCTATACCCACACGGAGGCGGTGAATTTCCTCGCCGCGCTGACACCGGATGGGCTGGCGCTCTATCTCGGGCCGCAGGCTTGGCTGGACCGGGCCTACCCGGCGCTTCTGGGGCTCTTCCTGGCCTGGAGCTTTCTCCGGCTCGGGCCCGGAACTCTGCCGCGTGTGGTTCTGGTCGTGGCGGCGCTGGCTGGGGCCGGGTTTGACTATTTTGAGAACGCCCGCGTCCACGCCATGCTGCAGGCCGGACCCCAGGGAACCACCGAGACGATGGCACAGGCGGCGTCGCTGGCGACTGTGCTGAAATCGGGGCTGGTCACATTCTGCCTCACGGCCCTCCTCCTGTTGGTCCTGTGGCGGGGCTGGCGCAGGTTGCGCGGCGTATCGTGACCCTTGCGGTTCCGTTCCGGCACGGCTAGCCATTGTCCATGGCATTCACGGTTGCAATCGACGGGCCGGCGGCGGCTGGCAAGGGGACCATCTCAAGGGCGGTGGCCGAACATTTCGGCTTTGCGCATCTCGATACCGGGCTGCTTTACCGGGCCGTGGGGCAGCGCACCCTGGCAGGCGAGGATGCGACCGAGGCCGCGCGCGCCTTGCGCCCCGATGACCTGGAACATCCCGACCTGCGCACCGCCGAGGCCGCGCAGGCCGCCAGCCGGGTCGCCGCCATCCCCGAGGTGCGCGCGGCGCTGCTGGATTTTCAGCGCGCCTTTGCCCGGCGCATGGGCGGCGCGGTGCTGGACGGGCGCGATATCGGGACGGTGATCTGCCCCGATGCCGAGATCAAGATCTACGTGACCGCCGACGACCAGACCCGTGCCGGGCGGCGTCACAAGGAACTGATCGAGCGGGGCCGCGACATCACCCTGGCCCAGGTGCTGACCGATCTGCGCGACCGCGATGCCCGCGACAGCGCCCGCGCGGCGGCGCCCTTGAAACCCGCCGAGGATGCGCTGCTGCTGGACACGTCCGAGATGACGGTCGACCAGGCGGTGGCGCGCGCCATCGCGTTGATCGAAGCGCGCCAATGACGGGACGCGCGACGCTGATCCTGCGCCGTGGCGGCGGCTATGCCGACCGCATGCGCGCCTATCGGATCCTCATCGACGGGGCGGATGCGGGCGAGGTCAGGCGCAATGACCGGGCCGAGTTCGACGTCGCCGCCGGACCCGTGACCGTGCAGGCCCGCATCGACTGGGCCCGGTCAAAACCGATGCAACTGACGCTTGGCGATGGCGAAGTGGCCGAGATAGAAGTCTCCAACACCCATGGCGCGATCCTCGCGGTGTGGGCGATCACCTTCGGCATGCACAATTACCTTACCCTGACGCGCAAGTGACGCAGAACGGGCGGGGCGGCGCGATTGCCGGTCCCGGACCATTTCCCCTCGACTCCTCGCTTGCGCCGCGCCACGGGCTCTAGTATACGCGCCCCCGTCGACAAGGTGGAAACCACCGCAAAACATCGAGACGGGCAGGGTCGGGACACCTCCGGCCCTCTTTGTTTTGCATCCCGCCTGACCAACGATCATCCCAAGACCGGCGGAGACAACCGCGCGGCCAGAAAAACGACCACAAAAGGAACCTGAGACCACATGGCTCAAAACGCATCCATGGAGGAATTCGAAGCCCTCCTTGAAGAAAGCTTCGAGATTGACACCCCCCAGGAGGGATCGGTTGTCAAAGGCAAGGTTCTGGCGATCGAAGCCGGACAAGCCATCATCGACGTCGGCTACAAGATGGAAGGCCGCGTTGATCTGAAAGAATTCGCAAGCCCCGGCGAAGCCCCCGAGATCGAGGTCGGCGACGAGGTCGAGATCTTCCTGCGCTCGGTCGAGAACGCGCGCGGCGAAGCCGTCATCAGCCACGAGATGGCCCGCCGTGAGGCCGCCTGGGATCGCCTGGAGAAAGCCTATGCCGACGAGGAGCGTGTCGAAGGCGCGATCTTCGGCCGCGTCAAGGGCGGCTTCACCGTCGATCTGGGCGGTGCCGTGGCGTTCCTGCCCGGCTCCCAGGTCGATGTGCGCCCGGTGCGCGACGCAGGGCCCTTGATGAACCTCAAGCAGCCCTTCCAGATCCTGAAAATGGACCGTCGCCGCGGCAATATCGTCGTCTCGCGCCGCGCCATCCTGGAAGAGTCCCGCGCCGAGCAGCGCGCCGAGGTCATCGGCAAGCTGTCCGAGGGCGACGTGGTCGACGGGATCGTCAAGAACATCACCGAATACGGGGCCTTCGTGGATCTGGGCGGTGTCGACGGCCTCTTGCACGTCACCGACATGGCCTGGCGCCGCGTCAACGACCCCAAGGACGTCCTGTCCATCGGCGAGACCGTCAAGGTGCAGGTCATCAAGGTCAACAAGGAAACCCACCGTATCAGCCTCGGCATGAAACAGCTGCAGGAAGATCCGTGGACCCTGGTGGAAGGCAAGTACCCGCTCGGCTCGGTGCATACCGGCCGTGTCACCAACATCACCGATTACGGTGCCTTTGTCGAGCTGGAGCCCGGTGTCGAAGGTCTGGTCCACGTCTCGGAAATGTCCTGGACCAAGAAGAACGTGCATCCCGGCAAGATCGTCTCCACCTCCCAGGAGGTCGAGGTCATGGTGCTGGAGATCGACACCGCGAAACGCCGCGTGTCGCTCGGCCTCAAGCAGACCATGCGCAACCCGTGGGAAGAGTTCGAAGAGAAGTATCCCGTCGGCACGCAGGTCGAGGGCGAGGTCAAGAACATCACCGAATTCGGTCTGTTCGTGGGTCTCGACAACGACATCGACGGCATGGTGCACCTCTCCGACCTGACCTGGGAAGGTCGTGGCGAAGACGTGATCGGCAACTACCGCAAGGGCGATGTCGTGCAGGCCGTGGTCTCCGAGGTGGATACCGACAAGGAGCGCATCTCGCTGTCGATCAAGGCGGTGGACGGCGATCCCTTCGCGGAAGCCATCGACGGGATCAAGCGCGGCTCGATCATCACCGTTGAAGTCACCTCGATCGAGGATGGCGGCATCGAGGTCGAGCATGAGGGCATGAAGTCCTTCATCCGCCGCTCGGACCTCAGCCGCGACCGGGCCGAACAGCGCCCCGAGCGCTTCCAGGTCGGCGACAAGCTGGATGTGCGCGTGACCAATGTGGACAGCCGTTCGCGCCGTCTGGGTCTGTCGATCAAGGCGCGTGAGATCGCGGAAGAGAAGGAAGCCGTCGAACAGTATGGCTCCTCCGATTCCGGCGCATCGCTCGGCGATATCCTTGGTGCCGCGCTCAAGGGCGACGACGACTGATTTTCAGTGTCAGACCAGTGAATTGGGGCCTCGCGGCAACGCGGGGCCCTTATCGTTCCGGCCCCGAATCAGATGCCGATACAACCTGTGGTTTTGCCGCCCGCGGTGGCACCGACCCCCGTCGGATCGGCGGCAAGCTGCCGGATGCGGCCCTATGCCCACAGATTTCCCCGCTTTTCCAACGGCTTTCCGTTTCCCTCGCCGGTCTTTCTGCCTATAGTCGGTGGGTAGCGACAAGAATCCGTAACCGGGGGGTTTGGATGATACGTTCGGAATTGATCCAGAAACTGGCTGATGAAAATCCGCATCTCTATCAACGCGATGTCGAGCGGATCGTCAGCGCTATTTTCGAGGAGATCATCGGCGCCCTGACCCAGGGCGATCGGGTGGAACTGCGCGGTTTCGGCGCGTTTTCCGTCAAGCAGAGGGATGCAAGGATCGGGCGCAACCCGCGCACCGGCGAAAGCGTCCAGGTCGAAGAGAAACATGTTCCCTTCTTCAAGGCCGGCAAGCTGTTGCGCGACAGGCTGAACGGTTTGGAGGGGAACTGACCCGTGCGTTTCATCAAGTATCTGTTTCTGGCCGTCGTGGCCCTGGTGCTGGTGCTGCTGGCGCTGGCCAACCGCGAGCCCGTGACCCTGACCGTGCTGCCGGACAACCTGGCCGAGTGGGTGAACTGGAACTTCATCGTCACCCTGCCGCTCTTCCTGGTCATCCTCGGCGGCATCGTGGCCGGTCTGCTGATCGGCTTCGTCTGGGAATGGTTCCGCGAACACCGCCAGCGGGCCGAGGCCAAGGCGCAGCGCAAGGAACGCGACCGCCTGGCCCGCGAAGTGGCCCAGTTGCGCGGCCAGAAACGCGAGAGCCAGGATGACGTGCTGGCATTGGTCGAATAGGCCGAACCGGCGGCGCAGATGACCATCTCCGTCAAGATCTGCGGCCTGTCCCGGCCCGAGGATATCCGTGCCGCCGCCGATGCGGGCGCGCGCTATGTCGGCTTCGTGCATTTCGCCAAATCGCCGCGCCATGTCGATCCCGACCGGATGGCCGCGCTGGCCGTCGAGGTGCCGGCGGGGCTGGCCAAGGTTCTGCTGACAGTCAATGCCGACGATGCGCTGCTGGACCGGATCACGACCCGCGTGCCGCTGGACATGCTGCAACTGCATGGACGCGAAACGCCCGCGCGCGTGGCCGAGGTCAAGGCGCGCTATGGCCTGCCGGTGATGAAGGCCATAGGCGTGGCCGAGGCGGCAGACCTTGACGCGATCGACGCCTATGCCCCGGTGGCCGACCAGCTTCTGATCGACGCCAAGCCGCCCAAGGGGGCCGACCTGCCCGGCGGCAACGGGCTGGCCTTCGACTGGCGGCTGCTGGCAGGCCGCAAATACTGGACCAGACCCTGGATGCTGGCCGGTGGCCTGACGCCCGAGAACGTGGCCGAGGCGGTGCGCCTGACCGGCGCGCGCCAGGTCGATGTCAGCTCTGGCGTTGAAAGCGCGCCGGGGGTCAAGGATGCGGGGCGCATCGCGGCTTTTGGAATGGCTCTCATTGACTGAAAGACTGGAAGTGGCGAGACAATGTCCGAAACGGATAAACACCTGATCGCCCATGTGGGGCAGGGGAAGACCGGCACCAGTGCCATTCAGACGGCTCTCGCTCTTGGTGTCGAGGCTCTGAAAACCCACGGTATCGTCTATCCCGACAATCGTTCCCTCGATCAGGCCAGAGCCGGCAGGATCTCCAGCGGCAATGTTAATGGCGTGTCTTTTTTCGAGACCTGCAGCACGGAGCTTGAGGCGTGCGATCCGGGCGAAACGGTTCTGGTCTCTAACGAATCGCTTCATAGAGTTTTCTTTGAAGACGTGTCGCCGCTGAAACGCATCCTGGCACATGCCGATAGCGTAAAACTGATATACTATATTCGCGATCCCCTGTCACAGGCCCTCTCTGCATACGGCCAATCTGTCAAACGAGGGGGATCGATGGCATCTGTCTCTGAATATCTTCTGTCTGACATAAATTTGAAAATCTCAATAGAGTTCCTGGAGCTTTTGGATGCACTTCCGGTCCAGGTTGAAATCGTGAATTATTCGCGCCATGAAGATCGCCATATCGCGCGCTTCGGCCAGGCTTTGGGCCTGGCCGATGATGTGCTTTCTTTGCCCGAAGGACGACGGGTCAACCGGTCGCTGACAAGGTCCGAGCTGTATTTTCAACAGCAGTTGAGCAGCCATGCAAAGAACCCAAAAGTTGCCAATATTTCCGATGCACTTTGCAACGAGCTGCCAGATATTCCTTCTGAAATTCCTTATTTCAGTGCTGAAACCCATCGGGCCTTCATCGAAGCGCAGCTTCCCTGGGTTGAAAAACTGAACTCTCTGATCCCGGCCGAAGAAGCGTTGGCGCTGCCGCAATATGACGACATTGCCCCAAATCTCGCACCGAAGGACGAGACAGTGTTGGAATTTTCCACGGCCCAGATCGACGTTTTGGCAAGAACGCTGATGCAGAGAATTCCGTCTCAGATCGTTAATAAGGACGTGCGCGAGCTTGCTTCGCGAATCCGGCCTGATCACCAATTGACCGAGACCGATGCGGTTATCCTGCTGGATATGGCGGCGGCGTTCTTGCCGAACGCTGAAGGTGTCCGCAGGAAAAGGGACAGGCTGCGTGAAAAAATTGCTGGTCGGACAAGGGGGAAAGCTCCGGCGCGAAACAAGTAGGTCGTTTTCCCCACTCTAAGGATTGTAATGTCGCGAGCGTGGGTCACGCGGTGGTGGGTCTCTCAATCAGATGTGGGGTCGTCCGGTTTTGTGGGCGAATTGAACCTGATGGGCAGAACAGTATCTGAAGCGGTCCGATTGAGATCTTGCGGCTGACCGAAGGAACGGAGTAGGCAGTGGGCGACCCGCGAAGGAGGCCCAATGACCGAAGAATTCCTGAACAGCTTCATGACCGGACCCGACGAACGCGGCCGCTTCGGCGATTTCGGCGGGCGCTTCGTCTCGGAAACCCTGATGCCGCTGATCCTGGAGCTGGAAAAGCAATACGAACACGCCAAGACCGATGACAGTTTCTGGGCCGAGATGAACGATCTCTGGACCCATTACGTGGGCCGCCCCTCGCCGCTCTATCATGCCGACCGGCTGACCGCTCACTTGGGTGGGGCCAAGATCTACATGAAGCGGGACGAGCTCAACCACACCGGCGCGCACAAGATCAACAACGTGTTGGGCCAGATCATCCTCGCCCGCCGCATGGGCAAGACCCGAATCATCGCCGAAACCGGCGCTGGCCAGCACGGCGTCGCCACCGCCACCGTCTGCGCCAAGTTCGGCCTGAAATGCGTCGTCTACATGGGTGCGCATGATGTCGAGCGTCAGGCCCCCAATGTCTTCCGGATGAAGCTTCTTGGGGCCGAGGTGGTCTCGGTCACTTCCGGGCGCGGCACGCTCAAGGACGCGATGAACGACGCGCTGCGCGACTGGGTCACCAATGTGCGCGACACGTTCTACTGCATCGGCACCGTCGCGGGCCCGCACCCCTACCCGGCCATGGTGCGCGACTTCCAGACCATCATCGGCAAGGAAGCCAGGGAACAGATGCAGGCGCGCGAGGGCCGCCTGCCCGACACGATCATCGCGGCCATCGGCGGCGGGTCGAACGCGATGGGCCTCTTCTACCCGTTCCTCGACGACAAATCCGTGAACATCATCGGGGTCGAGGCGGGCGGCAAGGGCGTCAACGACAAGATGGAGCATTGCGCCTCGCTGACCGGCGGCCGCCCCGGCGTGCTGCATGGCAACCGCACCTACCTGCTCCAGGACGATGATGGCCAGATCCTGGAAGGCTACTCGATCTCGGCGGGGCTGGATTACCCCGGTATCGGGCCGGAACATTCCTGGCTGCACGAGATCGGGCGCGCGAAATATGTCTCCGTGACCGACAAGGAGGCGCTCGCCGCCTTCCAGCTCTGCTGCGAGACCGAGGGGATCATCCCCGCGCTGGAGCCCTCGCACGCACTCGCCCATGTCATCAAGATCGCGCCGGAGCTGCCCGAGGATCACATCATCTGCATGAACATGTGCGGGCGCGGCGACAAGGACATCTTCACCGTCGCGCGGCACCTGGGTTTCGAGATGGGCGGGCATTAGGCTCTGTCGGTCGGATTCTGGAAAGACGGGGGCAAGGCTGCGGTCTCTGCCTCGGTTTTCCGGTCGTAAACCTCCGTTTATTCCCCTCATCCGGTGTTTATGCGAGGCTGGCTAAACGCCGGGCCAATGGCGTCATGGCCCGGTTCAGGCCATCTGGGGTCTCAAGCGGCGAGGGCCAATCCCTTCCCGCATCACCCTTTGGAGAAGGAAAACCCCATGTCCATCAAACGCCTTACCGTCCTTATCGGCGCCGCCAGCCTGATCGCCACCGTCGGCCTCGCCCAGACCGCACCCCAGGCCGGATCCTCGCCCTGGCTCGCCACTGTGATGGAGGAGCTTGCCGCCGCCGGCTACGGCCAGTTCGAGATCGAGACCGAGGGGAACCAGGTCGAGGTCGAAGCGCGCAACGGGGCCGATGAGATCGAGCGCTACTATTCCCTGGACGGCACCTTGCTGCGCGAGGAGGTCACGGTGAACGGTGTCGAAACCGAACGCTATTTCGATGCCGATGGCAATGTCATCCGCGAAGAGATTGACCGCGACGATGACTGACCCCATCTGAAAATGGCACCTGCTCCGCCAGCGATGGCGGAGCGACCCATCGGAGAAAGCGCATGCGCGCCCTCATCACCCTTTTGTTCTTGACCCTCGCCACGCCCGCGCTGGCCGATGGAGCCGCTGCCGCGAGGCTCTGGATGGCGCAATTGCAGGCCGAGGGCTATACCGAGATCGAGGAAAGCTACACCTGGCTGTGGCGGATCCGCATCCTGGCCGAACGCGGCAATGTCGAGCGTGAGATCATTCTCGACCGTGCCACGGGCGAGGTCTTGCGGGACATCTCGCGCGCCGAAGATGGCTATCTGCACCATCCCGATGAAGACGATGATGACGAGGATGACGCCGATGACGACTAGGCGCATGACCTGGGCATTGCGTCTTCTGGTGGCCTTTCAGGCCGCTTTTACAGCGGTGTTCCTGTGGGATCTGGCGGCCAGCATCCTGGGCCTGCGGACAACGCCCATATCGTGGCAAATGCGCGAATTGATCGAGGTCGGGGCAGCACTCGGCCTGCTCGCCGGACTGGTTGCCGGCACATTGGTGCTGCGCCGCGCCCGGGCGCGCCAGCTCCGCGCCGAGGACAGCCTGCGCGCGGCCTCGGGTCATTTCATGGATCTCGTGCAGGACCGCTTTGCCGATTGGGCGCTGACCCCCGCCGAACGGGAAGTGGCGCTCTTCGCGCTCAAGGGGATGTCGCTGTCCGAAATCGCGGCGTTGCGCGACACCTCCGAAGGCACGGTCAAGGCGCAGACAAACGCGATCTACCGCAAGGCGGGCGTCACCGGCAGGCCGCAATTGCTCAGCCTCTTCATCGACGATCTGCTGGCCGGGGCGCCGCCCCTGATCACGACGCCGCCGCGTGCGCCCGCAAGACCTCCAGAGGTACGATCTCCAGCGCCTTTTGATGTGTCGCGGCCAGGTTGACCTGCGGCGCGCAACCCTCGTCATGGGCCTGCAGGAACCGCGCGGCGCAAAGACACCAGTGATCGCCGGGGTCCAGCCCCGCGAACCCGAACTCGGGGCGCGGCGTGGACAGGTCGTTGCCGACATATTTCGAGAACGCCAGGAACTCCGCCGTCATCAGGGCACAGACCGTGTGACTGCCTGCATCCTCGACGCAGGTATTGCACGCCCCGTCGCGGAAAAACCCGGTCATCGGCGCGGTGGAGCAGCTTTGCAACGCCTCGCCCAGAACATTCACCGACGGATCCATATCACCCATGTCTCATCCTCCTTTGCGCCAGCCTACAGGCTTTCGGCGATCAGGCGAAAGATGCGGATATTCTCTTCATTTACCCCTGGCTCCCGGAACTGCCGGTCGGCGGCATTGGCCGCGATCACCACGCCGTTCACCTGATCGACATAGACATATTGCCCGTAAATGCCGCGCGCCATGAACTGCCCCGGTTCCGCGCCGACAGGAATCCACCATTGATAGCCATAACCGATCCGCCCCGGTTCCGTATTGGCCGAGGGTGTGGTGGAGGCGTCGACCCAACCCTCCGGCACGATCCGCGTTCCGTCATAGACCCCGCCTTGCAGGAACATCAGCCCAAGCCGCGCATAGTCGCGTGTGGTCAGGTTCAGCCCGCCCAGGACGAAGGCGACCCCCTCGCCATCGGTGATGTAATAGGGCTCCCGCTCCAGCCCCAGAGGCGCGATCACGCGCTCGGAGAGGAGGTCGGGGATGCTGCGGCCCGTGGCCCCCCGGATGACCATGCCGATCACATGCGTGTCGATCGAGACATATTGCCATTGCTCCCCCGGATCGCGGTCCCGCGCCTCCAGGTCGGCGGCGAACCGGTCCATCGACCGGCCAAGCGCCAGCGCCCGGCCCATCCGGTTGATGTCGGAATCGTAATCCAGGTAATCCTCGTCGAATGTGACGCCCGATTGCATCTGCAACACGTCGCGGATCGAGGCCCCCTCATAGGCCGACCCCTCCAGCAGCGGCGCGTAGTCCGTCACCGGGGCGTCGAGATCGGGGATGGTGCCATCGGCGACCAGCGTTCCCATCAGCGCGGAAAGATAGCTCTTCGCCACCGACCAGCTGATCCGCAGATCGTCCGGCCCGGTGCCAAGATGATAGCTTTCATGCACCAGATCGCCCTCGTCGAGGATGACCAGCGCGGTGACCGATCGCTCCTCGATCCAGGTCTCCACCTCATCCGGCAGGTCGTAGGGCGCGCCCTCGGGCAGGGGCGACACGGGGCCATCGCCGCGCGGTACGGGGGTGGTCAGGAAGGCGCGGTCCATATGGCTGAAATTCTGCACGATCCGGTCGGGCGCAAACAGCGTGTTGACCGCCCAAAGCCGCATGATCTCCTCGCGCTTCCAGACGCCCAGGGCGGCCGCTGCCAGCAGCAGAACCAACAGAATTCGCAGGCTTATCCTCAACACGCGCCGCATGATCGCTCCTCCCCCGTTTGGCCTGCAGCAGATCACGGGCGACCCGCCCCGATCAATCCGAACCCGACGTCACGCGGCCCATTTGATCCAGCGGCCATGGAAATCCACCCGCGCCAGCGTCTTGCGCGCGCCACCCGGCCACAGACGCACCGTCAGCGCCGCGCCATCACCGAGCGCATCGGCCTCCATCGCCAGATGCGCCAGCGGGGCGTGTTGCGTGGCCCGTGCGCCCGCGTCTTGCAGCGCCGCTTCGCATCTTGCCGCGGTCTCGGGCGGGAAATACTGCCAGGCGATGGTGTTGTAGACAAGGTGCAGGGCGCCGGGGCAGGGGGGTGCCAGTCTGGCCTCCAGCCAGGGCGCGGCATCGCCCCGCGCGGGCCGGGTCGTGGCAAGCGCAATGGCGTTCCGGGTCAGCGCCGCGCGATAGGGCTGGTCGGGCCAGAGATAGGCCAGGATGCGCAGCGCATCGCCCGCCTCGGAGGGGTCCAGCGGGTTCAGGTCGATCCCCGCACGGTCCTGCACGGTGATGGGGGCAGGGGCGGGGGCCGCCGCGCCCTGCCAATCGGGGGTAAAGCGCACCGGACTGCCGCCCGCGCCGATCACCCCGCAGGGCGTCTCAAGCGCATAGGCGTCAAAGGCCATGTTCAACCCGGCGCTCGCCCCCAGTTCCGACAGCACAAAGGGCAGCCCGCAGCGCCCCGCCAGCCATGCCGCGCCTGCCAGCAGGGCCGCCGAGCGGCGCACTTCATTGGTCTGCGGGGCCGAGTCCAGCCAGCGCAGGATCTGCGCCTCGTGGGTCAGCACCGCGGCCGCAAGCGCGGGTTTCAGAACGTCATCCCCCACATCCTGCGGCGGATAGGCCGCGACCAGCGCCGCATCCTTGCCCTGAAGGACCAGCGCATGCAGCGCGCCCGCCAGCCGCAAAGGCACCGAATGGCCCGAGGGCGACAGATCGCCCGGCCACGCCTTCACCCGCGCCGCCACCGCGCCGGTGTCACTTTCCAAGACCTGCCACAGAAGCGGCAGCATCCGGCCCATGAAGGGCGAGTCAAGCTTGGCACAGGCACGAGACTGGATGGCAAAGGCGTCTGCCGCCCTCACCGAAACTTGTCCATCAGCTTCTGCATCGCGCTGCGCGTGTCGGGCGCCTCGGCGGCGGGCTGCTCGGCGGGCTTTTCCGCCACCTCGCTGCTCGCCTCCCGCGCCGGCTGCATCCGCAGGGCAATCGCGTTCATGAACCGGCCCTTGTCGCCCGCCGCCAGGTCCGGCGCCCCATCCGCGATCCCGCGCAACAGGTCGTCCAGCCCGTCCTGCTCGGCCTTGGCGAAATCCGACAGCACATATCCCGACACCCGGTCCTTATGCCCCGGATGCCCGATGCCGATCCGCACGCGGTCATACTCCGCCCCGATATGCGCGTGCAGGGACCGCAGCCCGTTATGGCCTGCGTGACCGCCGCCCGTCTTGACCCGCACCTTGCCCGGCGCAAGGTCCAGCTCATCGTGAAACACGGTGACGTCACCGGGCTCCAGCTTGAAGAAGCGCATCGCCTCACCCACCGATTGGCCCGAGAGGTTCATGAAGGTCTCGGGCTTCAGAAGCGCCAGTTTCTCGGACCCGAACCGCCCCTCGCTCAAGCTGCCCTGGAACTTCGACCGCCAGGGCGAAAACCCGTGCTCCTCGGCGATCCGGTCCAGCGCCATGTAGCCGATATTGTGCCGGTTGCCGGCGTATTTTCCGCCGGGATTGCCCAGGCCGACCCAAAGTTGCATCCCCGTCCCCTGCGATTGTCCGTTCCTGCCGTTCTATAGGCGGGCCGCCGGGATCTTTCAACAAATCCGGGGCTTGGCGGGGCGGTGTCCCGGTCTTACCTTTGGCCCCGGCGCAAAGCGGACAAGGGGGCGGGCGCATGTGGGACTGGCTGTCGGAGAACGCGGGGATCATCCAGGTGGCCGTGGCCGCGATCACCGCGCTTGTCTGGCTGGTCTACCTGCACATCCTCGTCTCGGGCCTGCGCCGCCAGCGCCGGACCGAGATCCTGATCCACCTGGGCGGGGCCGAGGACACCGATGCCCGCGTCATCGTCAGCAATCTGGGGTTTGAGCCGATTTACGTGCTGGAGGTCATCCTGTCGATCTGGAACGCCGATGGCGGGCGCGAAAGCTCGGTCGCCGACCGCACCGAGATCGCGCGGCAAGACCTGACCTCGCCGCTTGAATCGACCCTGCAAGGCCCCCTGAACAGCGGCGAGTTTGTCGATATCGGCAGTTTCGAGAACCTGTTGCAGCGCACCCGCTGGAAGACCGCGGACGACCTTGACATCGCCGATCTGGAACGCGCCGAGATCAAGGTGGCCGCGATCACGGCGGGGCGCAGCAATATCGTCGCGGCCTACCGCCAGTTCCATATCGAGGCCAAGGGGGATGTCTGCCGCATCAGGCCCGACACGCTTTCGGCCAGACAAATCCGATCCTGGTGGGGGCGCAGCAAGGTCAGGCGGCAATTGCAGGCGCGGCTGGACGGCCAGCAGGGCGACCGTGGGAATGGATGAGAGGGCCAAACTTCCGGTTGCGGGCTTGCTGGCCCTTCTGTCATTTCATCTGGCAATCGTGTTGGGCGCTTTCATCGTCGCAGATGGCGAGATGGCGATCCTCTTTCTGTTGGGAATTGGGTATATCTGGGTACTTAATGCGGTGGCGCATATCCCGTTCCTGATCGTTCCGTCGATTGCGGCCCTTGCCGCCTTTGCCGCGATGCTCTGCCTTGCCCGCACCCGGCATTGGAGTTTCGGGATCGCCACGGGCATCGCCCCGATCATGGTCTTTGTCCTTATAGCGGAAATCTCGACCCTGGCGGCGATGCGGATCGCCCGCGCAGGTCTCGACGCGCCGACCTGCCTCTACGGTGTGCAGTCCTTCACGTCCTCGACTGCTGATCTGTTCGCAAACCTTGAACCGCTCTGGGGCGACACGCGGCGTTACCGGCACCACGCGCATCTGGCTTTGCCGGACGAGCGTTTGATGATGTGGAGCTATTCAGAGATGTCCTTCGTCACGTTCGAGCCGAGCCCGTTTGACGTAGATCACGTTCCGCCTGACTGCGCGGACCTCCTCGCGACACCGTAGCAGGAGGCTGGAGGAGGCATACCCCAATGAAAAACGCGAGGCCGTGACGGCCCCGCGTTCCTTGAAAAACCTTGCGTTGGACGCCGGGCTTACTCTTCGGTCTTTCTTTCGCCTTCGCCCTCGCCAGCCTCGTCCGATCCGTCCTGATCGACATTGATGGCTTCGACCTCATCGGCGGCCACCTCATCCTCGTCCTCGGCTTCTTCAGCAGCGGTGAGGGCGGAGGGAGCGGTGATGTTGGCGATCACGAAATCGCGGTCGATGGTCGGCTTCGCGCCCGAAGGCAGCTTGACCGAGGAGATCGAGATATTGTCGCCGATCTCCATTTCCGACACGTCGATGGTGATGTGATCGGGGATATCGCCCGCGGTCACCTTCAGTTCGACTTCCGGGCGGATCAGCGTCAGTACGCCACCGCGCGACAGGCCGGGGCTCTCCTCTTCGCCGACAACCTCGACGGGGATGTAGAGCGCGATCTTGGTGGTGCGGCGCAGGCGAATGAGGTCGATATGCGTCGGCAGATCCTTGACCACGTCCCGCTGCACGGCGCGGCAGATGACGCGCACGTCCTCCTGGCCTTCCATCTTCAGGTTGAAGAGGGTGGCAAGGAAGCGGCCCGCCTTCAGGTGCTTGATCAGCGCGTTGAAGGGGATCTGCAACGCCAGCGGATCAGCACCGCCACCGTAAACGACTCCGGGCACCATGCCATCACGGCGTGCTTGGCGGGCGGCCCCCTTGCCTGTCCCCGCGCGTGCCTCGACTACGAGATCGGGAATCTCTTTAGCCATAGGTATTCTCCATATATTAAAGGGCGGCCTCCAAGGGTGTCCGCCACGTGAAGCCGCGCGTATAGACCAGGATCGCCTGCTTGGAAAGGGGCAAAGGCGCTTTGGCGATTGCTTTGGATAAGGCCCCGTGGCAAGGGCCGATCCATGTCGATCCTTTCCGCCCTGCGCCTCAGCCATCGCCCCGCCCGCGGCTTTGCCGTGATCGGCGTCCTGTGGGGCAGTTTCGCCGCCCAGGTGCCGGTGTTCAAGGCCGGGTTGGGGGTGGATGACACGCTTTTCGGCCTGATCTTCCTTGGCACTTCCCTGGGGCTGGTGACGACGATCTGGCTGGCCCCGCTTTTCGACCGCATCCTGGGCCGCTCCGCCATGCCGGTTGCCGCGATGCTGGTGGCCAGCGCCTTCCTGATGCCGGGGCTGGTGACACATCCCGCCCTCTTCATGGGCGTGATGATGGCGCTCGGCCTCACCTCCGGCCTGCTCGACGTGGTGATCAATGCCCGCGTGTCCGAGCTTGAGGCCGCCAACAACCGCTCGCTGATGAACGCCAATCACGGCATGTTCTCGCTGGCCTATGCGATCTCGGCCATGCTGACGGGCCTCGCGCGCGAGGTCGGGCTGCCGCCCGTCGCCGTTTTCGCCTGCCTCTGGCTGGTCATCGCGGTGCTGGCCTCTGGCATGCGCCTGACCCCCGCCCCCGTCGATGAGGCCGAGCGCGCGGCCCAGGGCGCCTTCCCCTGGCGCGTTGTCCTCATCTGCGGCGGTATCGTCCTCATCGCCTTCTTCGTCGAGGCCACGGTCGAAGCCTGGTCGGCCCTGCATATCGAACGCACCCTTGGCGGGCGGGCGGCAGAAGGCGCGTTCGGTCCCGCCGTCCTGGGCCTCACCATGGCCTTCGGACGCTTCTCGGGGCAGGCGATCTCGGGCCGGTTCTCGGAGACCTCGGTGATCGTGATCGGCTCGGGCCTTGCCAGTATCGGCGCGCTCATTGCCGCCGCCGCGCCCGGCCCCGCCATCGCCTATCTGGGCTTCGGCACCATGGGGCTTGGCATTTCCGTGGTCGGGCCGATGGGTCTGGCGCTGGTCGGTCGCCTCGTGCGCCCCGGCAGGCGCACCGCCGCCGTGGCGCGCGCCGCCGTGATCGGCTTCGTGGGTTTCATGGCCGCACCCGCCGTGATGGGCCTGATGTCAGGCGCCTTCGGGTTGCGCATGGCTTTCGTCGCGGTGGCGATGCTGGCGCTGATCGGCCCCGGCCTGGCGCTGGCGATCCGCGTTCAGGCCCAGTTTCCCTCGAAATCGGCGGGGATCAGCAGGTTGTGACGGCCCAGGTTGCGCACGTCGCGCTCGCCTGACAGGGCCATGGCGGTGTCCAGCTCCTTGTGGATCACCTCCAGCGCCCTGGTCACGCCCGCCTCGCCCATCGCCCCCAGCCCGTAGACGAAGGCGCGCCCGATATAGGTGCTTTTCGCGCCCATCGCGACCGCCTTCAGCACGTCTTGGCCCGACCGGATGCCGCTGTCGAAATGCACCTCCACCTTGTCGCCCACGGCCTCCAGGATCGAGGGCAGCATCCGGATCGCGCTCAACGCCCCGTCCTGCTGCCGCCCGCCATGGTTCGAGACGACAATCGCATCCGCCCCAACATCGACGGCGCGCTTGGCGTCCTCCACGTCGAGGATGCCCTTCAGGATCACCGGCCCATCCCACCAGCTGCGCAGCTCGCGGATCCGGTCCCAGTCCAGCGCGTGATCGAACGCCTTCGAGGTCCATTCGCTGAGCGACCCGGTCGCATCCACCCCCTTGGCGTGGCCCACGACATTGCCGAAGGTGTGCCGCCTGGTGCCAAGCATCCCCAGGCCCCACCGCACCTTGGTCATCATGTTGGCGACAGAGGCAGGTGTCAGTTTCGGCGGCGCGGAAAGGCCGTTCTTCACGTCCTTGTGCCGCTGCCCCATGATCTGCAAATCGGCGGTGATGACCAGCGCCGAGCAGTTCGCATCCTTCGCCCGCGCGAACAGGCGGCGCATGAAATCGTCGTCCTTCAGCGTGTAGACCTGGAACCAGAACGGCTTGTCCGTGTTCGCGGCCACATCCTCGATGGAACAGATCGACATGGTCGAGAGCGTGAACGGCACCCCGAACCTCTCCGCCGCCCGCGCCGCCTTGATCTCGCCATCGGCGCATTGCATCCCCGTCAGCCCGACCGGGGCCAGCGCCACCGGCATCGCCACCTCCTGGCCCACCATCGTCGTCGCGGTCGAGCGGCCCGTCATGTCCACGGCGACCCGCTGGCGCAGGCGGATCAGCTCGAAATCGGTGGTATTCTCACGAAAGGTCTGCTCGCTCCAACTGCCCGATTCCGCGTAATCGTAGAACATCTTCGGCGTGCGGCGCTTATAGATGCGCTTGAGATCGTCGATATTGGTGATGACGGGCATCGGGGCGTCTCCGCGTGTGACTGGTAAGATAGTTTTACCAATCAAGCCTAGACCGCGCAATGCCCTTCGCCCGCGCCCCTCAGGCCCGGTGCGCGCCCTCGGCCAGCGAGCGCACGAAATCCAGAACTTCGGCCACCGGCTTGCCCGCCGCGATCTCGGACACGATGGCCGAGCCCACGACCGCCCCATCCGCGATCCGCGCGATGCCTTCCGACATCTCGGGCGTGCGGATGCCGAAGCCCACGATGATCGGCAGGTCGGTCTGCGACTTGATCCGGGCCACTTCGGGCGCCACGTCACCCGCTTCGGGCGCGGCGGCCCCGGTGATGCCGGTGATCGAGACGTAGTAGACAAAGCCCGACGTGTTCTCCAACACCTTGGGCAGGCGGGCATCATCGGTGGTGGGCGTGGCCAGCCGGATGAAGTTCAGCCCCGCCTTCTGCGCCGGAATACACAGTTCCTCATCCTCTTCGGGCGGCAGGTCCACCACGATCAACCCGTCGATCCCGGCCTCCCTGGCGTCCCTCAGGAACGCCTCCACCCCGTGGTTGTAGATGGGGTTGTAATAGCCCATCAGCACGATGGGGGTGGTGTCGTCGCCCGTGCGGAACGCGGCGGCCAGCGCCAGCGTCTTCTTCAGCGTCTGACCGGCCTCCAGCGCGCGTTGGCCCGCAAGCTGGATGGTGGGGCCGTCGGCCATCGGATCGGTGAAGGGCAGGCCAAGCTCGATGATGTCGACGCCCGCGGCGGGCAGGCCCTTCACCACCTCCAGCGAGGTGTCGTAATCGGGATCGCCCGCCATCACATAGGTGACGAAGGCTTTCTTGCCCGCGCTGGCAAGCTCGGCGAATTTGGCGTCGATCCGTGTCATTCTGGGTTCCCCATCTGGCGTCCGGCCCGGTTTGGCGAATGCCGCGCCGGAAATCAATGGGGTCCGCACAGGCGAGGACGCCCGGCAGGGGCGGAGGAGCGGCTCCTCGCCCCCGTTCCGGGCGCTCCTCGCCCTATCCCGTTGCGCCCTATCCCGCATCCGCATAGAAGGCGCGCAGGATCAGCCAGGCGGAGAGGGATCATGGGTTTCAGGATGGGAATTGTGGGTCTGCCCAATGTCGGCAAATCGACCCTTTTCAACGCGCTCACACGCACCGCCGCCGCGCAGGCCGCAAACTTTCCCTTCTGCACGATCGAGCCCAATGTGGGCGATGTCGCCGTTCCCGATGCGCGGCTGGACCGCCTCGCCGCCATTGCCGGATCGAAACAGATCATCCCCACCCGCATGACCTTCGTCGACATCGCGGGCCTGGTGAAAGGCGCCTCGCGCGGCGAAGGGCTCGGCAACCAGTTCCTCGCCAATATCCGCGAGACCGACGCCATCGCCCATGTGCTGCGCTGCTTCGAGGATGGCGATGTCACCCATGTCGAGGACCGCATCGACCCCGTCGCGGATGCCGAAACCATCGAGACCGAGCTGATGCTGGCCGATATGGACTCGATCGAGAAACGCCTGCAGACCATCACCCGCAAGCTGCGCGGCGGCGACAAGGAGGCGGTGCAGCAGGAACGCCTGCTCAAGGCGGCGCTGGCGATGCTGGAAGACGGCAAGCCCGCCCGCATGGTCGAGGTCGCCCCCGATGACGCCAAGGCCTGGAAGATGCTGCAACTTCTGACCACCAAGCCCATCCTCTATGTCTGCAATGTCGAGGAGGCATCCGCGGCCAGCGGCAACGCCTTCTCCGCCAGGGTCGCCGACATGGCCGAGGCCCAGGGCGCCGCCCATGTCGTGATCTCCGCCCAGATCGAGGAGGAGATCAGCCAGCTCGACGCCGAGGAGGCCGCCATGTTCCTCGACGAAATGGGGCTGGAGGAGGCGGGCCTCGATCGCCTCATCCGCGCCGGATACGAGTTGCTGCACCTTGAGACCTATTTCACCGTCGGCCCCAAGGAGGCGCGCGCCTGGACCATCCGCACCGGCACCACCGCGCCCAAGGCCGCAGGCATCATCCACGGCGATTTCGAACGCGGCTTCATCCGCGCCGAGACGATTTCCTATGACGATTACATCGCCCATGACGGCGAACAGGGGTCAAAAGACGCGGGCAAGATGCGCGCCGAGGGCAAAGCTTACGTCGTCAAGGATGGCGACGTGCTGCACTTCCTGTTCAACACCTGACGGGCGGCGCGGCGGGATCGCCAGGTGTCGCCGCCACCAGCCAGCCCCGGTAGCGCACGATCAGCGCCCCGGTGATCGGCGCGCGCAGGCTGACGTCGAAATGGAACCGGCCGTCCTGCACATGCTCCCGCGCCTCCGAGACCGGCAGCAACCAGCGCGGCATCGGGATCGGCCCGACGCGGCCCGACCTTACCGGATAGAGCAGTTCCTCCCCCGCGACCCTCAGCCCCAGGAGGAAGGTGAACGGTCCGAAGCGTTCCGTCATCCCGGCGCGTGTCGGGGTCAGATGCGACCGGAACCGCCGCGTGCCGAACCGCCTCTCCCAGGTCTCGCCGCGCCGCGTCACGGTCTTCGTGACCTCCACCTCCAGATCCGGGCTGGCGGGCGGAAACCGGACCAGCGCGGCCAGCAGCCGGGGCCAGAGCCCCGCCCCGCGCATCACCTCGCTCCGCCCCTGCCAGCGGCTCTTGTCCGCCGTCACGTGGGTCTGCCGGATCGGCGCGGGCAGGGCCGCGAAGCTCTCGCCGAGGACGGCCTCGAAGATGGGCATGAAAGGCACGGTATCGCGCTCCGTCCGCACCTGAAGGTCGCGCATCGCGGCCTCGGCCTCGGATAGGTTGACCACCCCAAGCGCGGGCCGCGCGCCCGCGGGCAAGGCGTCCCGGCGCAGGAGGGCGCGCGCGGCAATCGCCGGGATGAACGGCCCGTCGCCATCCTCGGCCAGCAACCGCCACCTGCGCCGCTCGCGCCCCGTGATCACGGTCACCGACATCGCGCCGCGACCGCTGCCGAATGGGGCCAGCAGGTCGGCCAACCCCTTGAACACCGCCAGCACCGGCCCGGAGATCGGCACCGGCATCACCCGGCGCAGCATGGCGAAGGCGGCCAGCCCGTAGCGCATCACGGCCAGTTCCAACCCGGCCCGGAACACCACCGTCCCGGCCCCGAAATGCGCCGGGAAAAGGCGCAGGTCCGGCACCTCGATCATCCATCCCTGCCGCCTTGTGCCACCCGGCAGAGTGTAGCGCGCCGGGCTGGACCATCCCGGCACCTCCTCCCACGTCCCGCCGCGCCAGACCGCCATTGGCCGCCCGGCCTGTGACAGGATCGAGCGCATCACCGACCGCCCGCGCGGGCTGCGGTTTCCGGGCAGGATCGCGGTGTCGATCACCCGTGGCCGCTCCTCGCCCGCCAGCGCCGTGACCGCCGCCGAGGACAGCGCCGGAACCGACGAGAGGCCCGAGATCACGCAGACCCCGGCGGCCCGCGCCGCCCCGTCCAGCGCGGTAATCCCGGTGCAGAAATCGGCGTCGTCGCAGAGGTCGAGGTAATGCGCCCCCGCCGCGATCGCCGCGCGCGGCAGGCGGTAGGGATCGCCGCCATAGGCGTGAAACGGCCCCGCGGCGTCGATCACGACCTCAAAGCCCGCCAGCCCGTCCAGCGCCCCCGCCCGGTCCATCCGCAACCCCCCGGCCCCGATCTCGGTGGCCAGGCGCTCGGCGGCCCCAAGGTCGCGCCCCGCGATGGTGACCGCATGGCCATCGCGCACAAGAAGCCGCGCCAGCCGTTCGCCGAAGACGCCATAGCCGCCAAGCAAAAGCACCTTCATCGCAGCAACCTCGCCTGGAAATCCGGGTCCGGCAGGGCGCAGAGATCGGCCCGCCCGAACAGCCGGTAGCGGTTGCGCGCAAGTGCCCGGTAAAACCAATCCCTCACCGGACGCGGCAGCACGCGCAGCCCCCCGGCGATCCGGCCCCATCCGCCAAAGCACCGCCCCGCTTTCATGATTGCATCGCTGTCGGCATACGCCACGCCATCCACGAGGAACAGCCAGCTTTCAGGATCCTCCGCCTCCAGCCCGTAATGCGCCATCAGCGCGGCGCCAAGCGGCGTCTGCATCGGGCAGATGCGCACGCGCCCGGTCTTGTCCAGCCGGTGGATCATCCGCGCGCCCCAGCTGCAAATCGCGCAGCTTGCATCCAACACCGCAACCGGCGCGCTGTCATCGAAGGCGGGCACGTCGGGGTCGTCGCGATAGGAATTGGGCGGGGTCATTGCGGGGCCGACTATCCGCCAGGTCCGTCCCCGCCACAAGCCCGCGCTTCAGCCGGAAACGCCGACGGCTCCCTATTCGGCGGCGATCCGTGCGGCGGTCGGCAGCGCCTGTTCCAGATCGGCCAGAATATCCTCGACCTCTTCCAGCCCCACCGACAGGCGGATCAGCCCGTCGCCGATGCCATGCACCGCGCGTTCCTCGGGCGTATAGACCGAATGTGTCATGGATGCCGGATGCTGGATCAGCGTTTCCGCATCGCCAAGCGACACCGCGCGCTGGATCATCTGCAACCGGTTCATCATGGCGCGGCCCGCCTCAAGCCCGCCCTCCAGTTCAAAGGCGATCATCGCGCCGGGCTGGTCCATCTGGCGGCGTGCCAGCGCGACCTGCTCAAAGCTCTCCAGCCCCGGATAATGCACCTTGGTGACACCCGGCTGCGCCTCCAGCCAATCGGCGACCACCTTGGCCGAGGCGCAATGCCGGTCCAGCCGCAGCGCCAGCGTCTTGAGACCGCGCAGCACCAGCATCGCGTTGAAGGGCGCCATCACCGCGCCCGTCATGTCCTTCATGCCCACCATGCGGATCTCGGTGATCTCTTCGGCGCGGCCCACCACGATTCCGGCCACGACATCGCCATGCCCGCCCAGGTACTTGGTCGCGGAATGTACCACGAGGTCGGCCCCAAGCGCGATGGGCCGGGTCAGGTAGGGCGTGGCATAGGTGTTGTCGACCACGACCGTCGCCCCCGCCTCATGCGCGATCTCCGCGACCGCGCGAATATCGACCAGCCGCATGTTGGGGTTCGCGGGCGTCTCGAAATAGACCACGCGGGTCTTTTCGCCGATCGCGGCGCGCAGGGTCTCCGGCTCGGTCAGGTCGATATGCGTGACGGTGACGCCCCATTTCTCCAGCCCGTGATGCAGGTAGGTGAAGGTGCAGCCGTAAAGCGTCTTGTCGATGATGATCTCGTCGCCCGGTTTCAGCAGCGTCCACAGCGTCGAGGTGATCGCCCCCATCCCCGAGGACAGCGCGAGGCCCGCCTCGGCCCCCTCCAATGTCGCCATGCGGTTCTCCAGCAGGTCGCAGGTCGGGTTCGAGATGCGCGAATAGAAATGGCCCTGACGCTCGCCCGCGAAAATCTCGCCGCCCGCCTCGGCGGTGTCGAAAGTGAAGGTCGAGGTCAGGTGCAGCGGCGGAACCAGCGCCCCCTCGTTCTGCCGCGGATCATATGCGTGGTGAATTGCGCGCGTGGAAAAACCTTTGCCGACAGCCATGACAGCCTCCTGATGTGCGATTTGCGGCAGGATGGCATGGGGGCAGGGGCATGTGCTTGCTATCTATGCCACTTTGGCGATAGATATTGGCATTAAATGCCGGTACTGGCCGATATTGGGGGCAGAATGGATAGCAAGGATCGCCAGATCCTCCGCGCCTTGCAGCAAGATGGCCGGATGGCCAACCTGGAGCTGGCCGAGCGGGTCAGCCTCTCGCCCTCGCCCTGCCTGCGCCGGTTGCGAAACCTTGAGGCATCGGGGGCCATTCGCGGCTTTCACGCCGATGTCGACCGCGCCGCCTACGGCCTGCCGATCCTGGCCTTCGTCCAGATCAGGCTGGAGCGTCACAGCGATGAGATCGTGCGCCAGTTCGAGGCCCGGATCTCGACCCTCGCCGAGGTTCTGGAATGCTACATGCTGACCGGCGGGACGGATTATTTCCTCAAGGTCGTGGTCTCGGGTCTGGATGCCTACGAGGATTTCATCCGCCACCGCATCCACACCATCGGCGGCATCGGATCCATCGACACCAGCTTCGTCTACGGCACGGTCAAGCGCTCGGGCGTGTTCCCCCGGATCGACTGAGGCGGCGGGACGATCCGCACCGGGGGGTGTACGGGGGGTGCATCGGGGGGTGTACGGGGGGCACCCCCCTCATTTCGGGCATTTCTGGGTCAGACGCGGACGATCAGTTTGCCGGTGTTTTCGCCCCGGTAGAGCATCCCGATCGCATCCATCGCGGCCTCGGGCCCGTCCAGAAAATGCTCGCGCACGGTCAGTTCTCCCTCGCGCAACCACCCCGCCAGCGCGGCCAGCGCCTCCTCGGTCCGGTCGGCGTAATCGAAGGCGAGGAAGCCCTGCATCCGCGCCCGCGCGACCAGCAGCTGCCGATGCACGCGCGGCCCCATTGGTGTGGGATTCCAATCGGTTACGGCAGCCGTCCCGCAAATCGTGATGCGCGCGCCGAGGGCCAGATGTTCCATCACCGCATCCGAGATCGGCCCGCAGGTATTGTCGAAATAGCAGTCCACGCCATCCGGGCAGGCTTCCGCCAGCGCGCCACCAACGTCTTGGGACTTATAGTCAATCGCCGCGCCATATCCGAAGTCTTCGATGCAGGCCCGCCTCTTCTCAGCCCCGCCCGCGATTCCGACCGTCCGGCACCCCATGATCTTCGCAATCTGCCCCACAGCCGACCCCACAGCCCCCGCCCCAGTCGACACAACGACGGTATCCCCCGCCTTCGCCGCACAGCTCTCGCGCAATCCGAAATAGGCGGTCACGCCGTTCAGCCCCATGATTCCAAGGGCATAGCTGCGCGGCAGATCGGTCTCTGTCACCTTGCGGCTGATCTCGCGGCCATCGCTGATCTTGTGCGTCTGCCAGCCGAAAAGGCCGTGAATCACGTCGCCCTCGGCGTAATCCGGATGCCGGCTTTCGAGCACCTCGCCAACGCCAAAACTGCGCATTGGATCGCCAAGCGCCACCGGCGGCGAGTAATTCGGCACATCGTTCGCCCATCCCCGCATCGCCGGATCGACCGACCAATGCGTGACCCGGATCAGCACTTCACCCTCACCCGGTTCGCCCACGGGCACCTCGCGCCGCTCGAAATGCTCAGGCCCCGGAACCCCCACGGGCCGATTGGCAAGAATGATCTGCGTGTTCATCATGGCGGACCCTTTCGCTTTGCTGACGCGCCGCAGACTGCGCCAGGGCCGCATCCGCGACAACACGAAATGCCGCCCCGCATGATCTTTTCCGGGGCAGGCAACTGCTGCGAACAGCATCAAGGGGAACAAGAGACCCCTACCGAACGTTGGCCGTGCGGAGATGGGAAAAGGACCAGAAAGCCCTTGCTGAACGACGCATGGATCGGAACCTATTGCGGACCGGCACCCGGTCCGGGCGACCTCTGGTTGCGCTGGAACCTCGATCCGATCTTGCTGGTTGCCCTCTTTCTCCTATCCATCGCCGTCGCGCGCAGTCGAGGCCATGGCGCTAGAGGCGCGCTGTCCATCGCCGTTCTGGCTTTGGCCTTCGTCTCGCCCCTCTGTGCACTCTCCTCGGCGCTGTTCTCGGCCCGGGTGGTGCATCACGTGTTGCTTGTCGCCGTCGCCGCCCCGCTTCTGGCTGAGGTCTGGCCCGCCCGCCGGGTTCGCAGTGCGGTGCCAGCCTTCATCGTTTCGACAGCCGTTCTCTGGGCGTGGCATGCCCCGCTGGCCTATGACCTCGCGCTTGGCCATGTCGGCGTCTACTGGGTCATGCAGGTATCCCTTCTGGCCAGCGCGACCTGGTTCTGGCGCGAGGTGCTCGCCCCGGACCGCTCGCCCATCGAGGCGATCGCGCTGATCGTGGCGGGGTTCGCGCAGATGGGGATGCTTGGCGCGCTCCTGACATTTGCGCCGGACCCGCTTTATGCCGCGCATGCGGTCGCGCCCTTCGCTTGGGGCCTGACCCCGCTGGCCGACCAGCAGCTTGGCGGATTGCTGATGTGGGTGCCGGCCGGTCTGCCCTATGCGGTGGCCGGCGTCGTGGTGGCGCGCCGGAGTTGGGCGACGCTTCGTGCCGGTGCCGCATGATCGACTGGAACACCATCCTGGTCGCGCTCTTCAAGGGCGTGCATATCGCCGCGCTGATGCTCTGGTGCGGAGGATTGCTGGCCTTGCCGCTCATGCTGTCGCGCCACGATCCGGCGGTGACCCCGGACGATTACCGTCGCATCCGCAGCGCCACGCACACGACCTATGCCATCATCGTCACGCCGGCCGCCATCATTGCCGTGGTGGCGGGCACCTGGCTCATCTTCCTGCGGGAGGTCTTCGTGCCCTGGCTCTATGCCAAGCTGCTGTTCGTCGCGGCGCTTTCGGCGGCGCATGTCTGGATCGGCCACCTGGTCGTCCAGGTCGCCGAGAAACCGGGACGGTCCCGCTCGCCCTGGCCCTACCTGCCGGTGACCGCCACGCTGGTTCCGGTCCTCATCATTCTGATCCTGGTGCTGGGAAAGCCCGAACTGGGTGAAATTCCGCTGCCCGACTGGTTGCGTGAACCGCGCGGCGGTCAATTGCCCTTAGACGTGCCGAGCCGATAATCGAAGACGAGTTTGCCGCCATGCCATCCCGTGAATGCCACCATGACCGCACCGAGCCCCGACAGCAGGAGGCCATAGGGCAGCACGGCCTCCTCGTAGCCGTCGAGCCTGTGGCCCCAGTTCGTCCCCAATACCGCCAGCAGGGTGACGGCGATGATCGCATGGGTCCAGGCCGCCGCGCGCGACCGGATTCCGCGGACCAGCAGAAGCTCGGCGGTTCCGGAAAAACCCGCCAGCATCCCGAAGAGAAACCCTGTCCCCGCAGCCCACAGCGCCGCTCGCGCCCAGAAGGGATCGCCGGTCCACCAATAGAGCAGATCGGCCCCCAGAAGGCAGAAGGACAGCGCGATGGGGAAGGCGACGCTCATGGCGTGGATCGGGTGACCACTCAGCGCGATGCGGGTCTCGGTCTCGTCATAGCCGGGTTGGGCTGCGATCGGGTCGTCAAGCCTATCCGGCGTTTCGGGTGCAGTGTCCTTGGTCACGGTCGCGGTCTCCTCCGGGGCATGGCTGCAGGGTCAACGTCCATCTTGCTGATTGGTTGCAGCGGCGACCTCTCAATCGTCGATCCCGCCGGTCCCGCCGCGCGCAGCATCGCAACGCTCTGGTGGGTGATGCTGGCCGGTGCGGTGGCGATCCTTGTGATGGTGACAGGGCTTGTCGTGGCCGCATTCAGGGTGCGACAACCCGTGGCCGGTGACGCCCGACGCGAGAAGATCTGGATCATCGGCCTCGGTCTCGGGTTCTCCATGACGGTCCTTGCGGCGTTGCTGGCCTATGGTCTGGCCGCCGGTGAGCGTCTCATGCCCCGCGCCGCCCCCGACGTGGTGCGCGTCGCCGCAGAGGCCCGCCAGTGGGAGTGGCGTTTCACCTATGACGATCGGCCCGGCCATGTCACCGCCAACCTGCTGCATATCCCCGCCGGTCGTCCCGTCGATGTCGCGATCACCAGCGTGGACGTGGTCCACAGCTTCTGGGTGCCGCGGCTGGCCGGAAAGCTGGACGCCATACCGGGGCATGTCAACGTGCTTAGAATCGAGGCCGACCTGCCCGGCACCTATCGCGGGCTGACCGCTGAATATAATGGCGAAGGCTATCGCGGGCACGTCTTCGCGGTTCAGGCCCATGACGCCGAGGGTTGGGCCGCATTCCTCGAAGGGAGCACGCCATGACCGCCCTGCGCCGCCATCGCAAGCTGAGCGCCATCTGGGCCTCCGAACCCGGCTGGAAGGGCTGGACCAGCAGCGTCAACCACACCGATCTAGGCCGGATGTTCCTGGTCACCGCCTTTTTCTTTTTCCTGGTGGGCGGCCTTCTGGCCATGCTGATCCGCGCGCAACTGGCGACGCCGGACTCGGCCTTCGTCGATGCGGGCGCCTTCAGCCAGTTCTTCACCATGCACGGAACGATCATGATGTTCCTCTTCGCCATCCCCACCTTCGAGGGGCTGGCGATCTACCTGCTGCCGAAGATGTTGGGCACGCGCGACCTGGCTTTTCCGCGCCTCACCGCCTACGGCTACTGGTGCTACGTATTCGGCGGATTGATGCTGCTGGTGGCGCTGGTCTTCGGCATCGCGCCGAATGGCGGCTGGTTCATGTATCCGCCGCTGACCGGGCCGCTGTATTCGCCGGGGATCAACACCGATTTCTGGCTGATCGGGATCACCTTCGTGGAAATCTCGGCGATCTGCGCCGCCGTCGAGTTCACCGTCTCGATCCTGAAATACCGCGCGCCGGGGATGTCGCTGGACAAGATGCCGATCTTTGCCTGGTATGCCCTCGTCACCTCGCTGATGATCCTGACGGGGTTTCCGCCGCTCATCCTCGGCTCGATCCTGCTGGAGGTCGAGCGCGCCTTCGGCCTGCCGTTCTTCCAGGCCGATCTGGGGGGCGACAGCCTGCTGTGGCAGCACCTCTTCTGGCTGTTCGGGCATCCGGAGGTCTATATCATCTTCCTGCCCGCCGCCGGTGTGATCTCGACCATCCTTCCGGTGATGGCACGCACCACCCTGTTGGGCTATGGCTGGATCGTGGCCTCGGCGGTGGCACTGGCCTTCCTGAGTTTCGGGCTCTGGGTGCATCACATGTTCACCACCGGCATCCCCCAGATGGGGCTGGCCTTCTTCTCGGCGGCGTCGACGCTGGTGGCGGTGCCGACGGGGGTGCAGGTCTTCGCCTGGATCGGGACGCTGTGGAAGGGGCGGCCCGAATTGCACCTGCCGATGCTGCATATCCTGGGCTTCTTCGTCACCTTCGTCATCGGCGGGCTGACCGGCGTGATGGTGGCCGTCGTGCCCTTCGACTGGCAGGCGCATGACACCGCCTTCATCACCGCGCATCTGCATTACGTGCTGTTCGGCGGCTTCGTCTTTCCGATCCTCGCCGGGATCTACTACTGGCTGCCGCTGGTCACCGGGCGCAGGCGGTTCTTCCGTTTGGGCGAGATGGCCTTTGCGCTGATCTTCCTGGGCTTTCACGGCACCTTCCTTGCCATGCACTGGGTCGGGCTTCTGGGTCAACGCCGCCGGATCGAGACCTATGACGCCGACACCGGATGGGGCGCGATCAACTTTGTCTCGTCCCTCAGCAGTTTCGTCATGGCGATCGGGCTGGCGATGGTGCTGATCGACGTGGCGATACACGCCCTCATCGCGGTGCGCGGCAGGCGCAATCCCTGGGGGGCGGGCTCGCTGGAATGGGCCAGCATGTCGCCGCCACCCGCCTACAACTTCGCCAGCCTGCCCGAGGTGACCTCGCGCGAGCCACTTCACGGCGATCCCGGCTTGCCAAACCGGCTGGCCCGTGGCGAGGGCTACCTGGGCACCCCCAGGGACGGGCGGCGCGAGACGATGACCGTCGATATCGCCAGCGGCAGGCCGGAGGGTATCGTGATCTATCCGGGCAACACGCGTCTGCCGATCATGATGGCGGCGGTGACCGGGCTCTTCTTCCTGTCGATCCTGCTGAAACTGTTCTGGCTTACGCCCTTCGCCCTGGCAGGCATCGCGGCCCTGGCGCTGGTCTGGGTCTGGCAGTTGGGCGACCGCGCCGATCAAGGACTGCAGGACGCGGGCCGTGGCGCTGTGTTGCCGCTGGTGGGCGAAACCGACCGCGCGCCGGGCTGGTGGGGGTCGGTCTTCCTGCTGGTCGCGAACGCGACCTTCTTTGGCTCGCTTCTCTTCGGTTACGCGTTCCTGTGGACGGTCGCCCCTGGTTGGCCGCCGCCTGAGTGGCTGCCGCCGTCAATGGCCGAACTGGGGATCGGTGCCGGGTCGGCGATCGGGGCGGCCCTGGCCATGCGCCTGGCCATTTTGCGCAACAGGCGGTCCGAGACCCCGGTGCCATTCCTCGCGCTGGCGCTGGCGGCGACGCTGGCAACGGCCCTGACCTTCGGGATGCTCATCCTCCGGCTGCCGCCACCGGATGGCCATGCCTATGCGGCAACCCTGCTGATCCTCGGCGCCTATGTGATGCTCCACGCCTTGCTGGCCGGGTTGATGCAGGCGTTCCTCATCGTGCGGGCCCGGCGCGGCTTCATCTCGCCCCGGCGCAGGGCCGAATTGCCCATCGTCCTGCTCTGGTCCGACTACGTCGCGGCGGTCGCGGCACTGAGCCTCCTCGCCGCCCACCTCCCAGGTTTCCTGGTATGAGGGACGTCTTGCGCATCTTGCTGCCCCCGCTGATCTGGCTGGCCAGCTTCGTTGCGATCTACGGGCTGCACGGGGTCGGCTGCGTGCTGCTTTGGCCAGAGGTTGCGATGCCCGTGATGTCCCTCTTCCGATGGCTGCTGTTCCTGGCCTGGCTTGCGGCTGTTCTGGCGCAGGTCGGTCTGCTCTTGGCTCTGCGCTCCGAGCGTTTCCGTTCGGACTCTCCCTTCATCCGATGGACCAGTACCGCCATGTCCTGGGTGGGACTCATCGCAACGCTCTGGACGCTATATCCCGTCGCCGTGCTTTCACCGTGTGCAGTGGGCTGACCAAGTCCCGCAGCCGCGCGGCGCCGGAACGCAAGTGTTGCCCCGGGGCATTGCCCAATGCACGTCACGCGATTGCCCGCTGATCCGGGAGCGCAGAATGATCGGATCTTGTCCAAACCCGGAGCGTTACAGCATAACCTGTGCCGGTTCCCCGGCGTGTCGGGCTTTTTCGGTAGAAGGCTAGAATCGCCTTGTAATCCCCATCTTCGCTTGGCTATACGCGTCGGCGGAGACGTGGCCGAGTGGTCGAAGGCGCTCCCCTGCTAAGGGAGTAGGCGGGAAACCGTCTCGAGGGTTCGAATCCCTTCGTCTCCGCCACTTGCCTTTGAGAACTGTTTCTCCACGCCCTGCGTCGGCGGGATTTTTCCGTTGTTTTCGAGGGTTATGCAGGAGGGGCTGAGCACCGACCCCGCCGCCATGTGGCCCGAAAACGGTCTCTCGGGGCCGATATTCTCCAGAGCTGTTGACTGCGTTCATTAGGTGCAGTTCTACAAAGTTCTGAAAATGCTACTCTTTTTAGGTCGCTAGAACTGTACCTTTGCGGCGGACGATCGGCATGCGGGCGCGACGCGGATCGAAAACCATAGCTGTTATGCAGTGGTTCGCGGCCATCATCATGATCACGCCTAAATTCTTCCGCCAACGCCCTTGAACTTTTCAACGAACGCAGAGATGCGTTGGAAGACATCTCTTTTTTTGGTCAGGTATTGTGGATTGAGCGGGCTCATTTTTGGAAGGATTGAGTTCAACTCCGTGCCGTTTTCGCTCGCATACTCGCGCTTAATCGACGTCGCGATGTATCGCTTAGCGGCATCCGCGTTCAGCTTTTCATCGGTTATCAGTTCTTCCGCTTCCCGGCGTTGTTCGGCTTGTGCAAAGGCAAAAAATGCCTCAATCACCCCGGCCTTGTCCCCCAGTTCGTCAAGGTTTGTCTGATTGATGAAATCGACGATGAGGCTTTCTTTCGCGCGGTTGCCAATACTGGCGCGGATGACACGGCGAACTTCGCCAACGAGCTCTGACTTGCTCTTCGTTTTTTTGTTGTGCTCGAAGATTAGCTCAAGGATGTAATCCAGATTGATTTCCTGGGACTTCAAGAGGTCGACCTCAAAGACGACATCATCCCAGTCGATCGTTGACTCAGCCTGCTCGGCGCTCGCGTTTTCACGGCGAAGCCAATCCCGGATGTCATTGTAGGTCGAACGGTAGTCCTGGACCTTTCGGTCAGCAGGCATCTCGATGCTCTTGAGCCCGTCAACGTCATCATCACTCAAATGATGCCGCTCCTTGAACGCTCTCACCGCTTCGGCGTCACTCTCGTCAATCTCCTGAAGCTCTCTTAGGCTGGAGAACTCATCATAATTCTGAAGGATATTCTCAACGCGGAGATACTCGCCGAACAGCTTCGCAAAGGCCTTCTTGTCCGCTTCCTTTTCGATGGCGGCGGGGTTCGGGAAACGCTCTTCCAGCTCACGGACGACATCGACAAAGCCTCGCCGCGCCTCGCCCGTCGTCTGGTCCGTAAAACCTTCCATGTATTCTGAGTAACTCTTCTCCAGAACGACGTTCTTGGTATTGGCGTTGCCGAAGAGTGTGATCGCCTTGACGGTCGCCTCTTCCAGGTCGCGGAAGGTAACGATGTTGCCGAAAGACTTGGTCGCATCATAAATGCGGTTGGTGCGGGAGTAGGCTTGTATAAGGCCGTGAAAACGCAGGTTCTTGTCCACGAACAGCGTGTTCAGGGTTGGCGCGTCAAAGCCGGTCAGGAACATGCCAACCACAATGAGCAAGTCGACTTCCTTGGACTTCACCCGTTTCGCCAGATCCCGGTAATAATTCTGGAAGCCTTTGCTATCGACGCTGAAATTCGTTCGGAAACAGGCGTTGTAGTCCGCGATGGCGGCGTTCAGGAATTCCTTGGCGCTGCTGTTCAGCGCCGAAACCTCAAAACTTTCGTCAGGAATGTCGCCAATCGCATCCTGTTCTTCGTTGGCCGCGAATGAAAAGATGGTCGCGATCTTCAAGGGCTTGTCGCTACCGTCCTGCAGCGTATTCAGCTTTTCATAATAGAGCTTGGCTGCATCAACGCTGCTCACCGCGAACATGGCGTTGAAGCCCTTATTGTCTCCATAGAGACGATGCGTCTTGCGGCGGAAGTTATCGAGAATGTACCGGGAAATCTCGGCGATTCGTTCGGGGTGCTGAAGAGCTTGCCGGTTTTCGGCGGCGGTCAGCTTCTTTTCGTCCTGTTCGGTTTCGATCGCTTTGAACTGCGGGCGCACATCGTTGTAATCAACCTTGTACTTCAGCACCTTCTCGTCGCGGATCGCGTCGGTGATCACATAAGAATGAAGTTCGCTTCCGAATACGCTGGCCGTCGTCTCCGCACCCGAAGCGTTTTCCGGGAAGATCGGTGTGCCGGTGAAGCCGAACTGGCAGAACTGCTTGAACTTCCGATTGAGGTTCTTCTGTGCCTCACCAAACTGGCTGCGATGGCACTCGTCGAAAATGAAGACGACGCGCTGGGTGTAGACCGGCAGGTCGCCCTCGCTCTTCATCAAATTGTTGAGCTTCTGGATGGTCGTGACGATGATCTTGTTGTCGTCCTTGGAGAGGTTCCGCTTCAACCCGGCTGTACTGTCCGATCCATTGACGCTGTCTGGCGAGAAGCGCTGATACTCCTTCATCGTTTGGAAATCGAGGTCCTTGCGGTCGACCACGAAAAAGACCTTGTCGATGAAATCGAGTTCAGTGGCGAGGCGGGCCGCCTTGAAGCTGGTCAGCGTCTTGCCTGAGCCCGTAGTGTGCCAGACATATCCGCCGCTTTCCCGCTTTCTAAGCGTCTTGCCTTCGAACGAGCTTTTGATCTTTCGTAAGATTCGTTCCGTCGCCGCGATCTGATAGGGGCGCATCACCAGCAGCGTGTCGCTGACATCAAAGACGGAATAATCGAGCAACACCTTCAACAGTGTGCGCTTCTCGAAGAAGGTCGCCGTAAAATCCTTCAGATCTCGGATCAGGCTGTTATCCGCCTGCGCCCAGTTCATCGTGAAGTCGAAGCTGTTCTTGTCGCGCTTGGTCGTGTTGGCGAAGTAGCGCGTATCCGTGCCGTTCGAGATCACGAAGATCTGGAGGTACTTGAAGAGCGAACTGTCCGAGTTGAAGCTCTCCTTGCTGTATCGGTGGATCTGGTTGAACGCTTCCCGAATGGCGACGCCGCGCTTTTTCAGCTCGACCTGTACCAGGGGCAGCCCGTTCACGAGGATGGTCACATCGTAGCGGTTCGCGTGGGTTCCGGCCTGCTCGAACTGCTTGATCACCTGTAACTTGTTGCGGCAGACGTGACGCTTATCGACGAGATAGATATTCTGAATCCTGCCGTCATCGAAGACGAAATCGAAGATGTAGTCGTCATGGAGCTTGCGGGCTTTTTCCGTCACGCTGTCACTGGGCTTGTCCAAATAGGTTTCGACGAAGCGGGCCCACTCCTTATCGGTAAACTGAACATCGTTGAGCGCTTGCAGCTGAACACGCACATTGGCCAGCATGGCGTCGGTTGATTTCAGGTCAGGCAGATGCTCATAGCCCTGATTGCGCAAGTCCTGAACAAGCTCGCGCTCCAGGTCACCCTCAGACTGATAGCTGTCAGCGGCCTCCCAGGCGCGCACGTACTTGTCCAGAACGATAAAGCGATTGGTCTCGGCGATCGGGGTCGTCTGCTCAGGCATTCGGGGCCTCCTCCTGCCAATAGCTGTAATTGTTGCGCAAATGCTCCAGCAGGAGCTTCACCGTCTGCTTTTCCTGCGGCGACGGCTCGGCAATGGCCTCGTTAGAGAGCGTACTATGGCTCGTAAACTGAATGATGCGGTTCAGGTAAAGTTGCTGGTCGCCCGGAAGCAACTCTGACCATCGCGGATAGCCCAGAAAGTTCGATGTCTTTTCATAGAGATTGCGCAGCAGTGTGAAATGGAAGCGCTCGATCTTGTCCGCCGCGATTGCCTCCTCCAGCGTCCGCTTGAGGTAAAGGTGATAAGAAAAGCTCTGGTTGGAATCGCCATTCTTCGCGTCTAGCTCAAAGGTTCCATCGTCCAGTCTTTTCAGAATGTAGCAGGTTCTTTTCCCCAACTCATTGAACAGCACGTTAAAGAACAGCGGGCTGTGGGTCGTGATGATGAACTTCAGGCCGTTCACGCTTTCACTTCTCTTGATGAGGTCGGCGACATCGACGGCAAGCTGAATGAGATGGTTCTCGTCGAGCGAGCTAACCGGGTCATCGATGAATATGTATTCGAGATCGTTGAACTGATCCGTCTCGCGCTCATCGACTTCCACGACATTACGGGTGCTGATGACCTGATCCAACAGACAATAAAAAACGCTCCAGATGAAGTTGCTTTCTTCACCTTTCGATATCTTGAGACGTTCTGGGTTGGTCGCCGGATCTTGCCCCAGTGTGAAGATCACTTCGGAAAATGCCGGTACGGTAATCTCTTTGTCATCCTTGTCCCTCGTTTTGTATTCCTCATTGAAGCGGGGCGTAAGGTTCGGCTGGGTGTAACGCTGAAACACGGTGATCACATTGAGGTCGAGCCCAAGATCTTCGAAGGCGGACCTGGTGAACGCATTCGGCTGAATGCAGAGCTTCCGCTCGGTATCGCCGGTCAGATCATTGTCCCAGTAAAAGAGGTCTTCGGTGAAGGCGTTATAGTAGAGCACCTTAGGGCGATAATCGTCGTCCCGTTCCTCGGTCTTCGGATCGATTAGCTCTCTGAATGCGCGGGACAGTCGCGTCTTGCCGGAGGCGTTGAACGCATAGATCAGCTGCACCTTCTTGTCGGCGTCCCTCAAGGTCTCGGCGATCTCGGTCAGCGTCTGTCCCATTTACGCCGCCTCTGCATCAGGTTTGGGAAAGTTCAGCAGCTGATCGCGGTAATAGGCATATTGTTTCTCACGCAGCTCGATTTCGCGGGGCAGGCCTTCGCTGATTGAAGTCGCCAGCGTGTCGAACTTGTCGAGGATTTCGACAATGCGCGTCTGTTCCTCGAGAGACTTATCAGGGTCGTCTGGGAAAGGAACGGGCAGCCGCACGTTCTTGACGCCATCAATCAGGAGCCTTTTGATCTTACCGCTCGAAACGTACTTCGCCTTCTGATCATGAAATGCATTTGTTTGCATCGCATATGCGATAAACTTCGGGTTCATGTTGTGGCGGAAAGCATAGCTATCATCGTGGATCGCGACTTTTTCTTCTCCGAGCCAGGCAACCGCTTTGCCGACGTCTTCGATTGTTTCGCTGACGCCCGCGATGACAACATCATTCGGCTCAGCATACCGCAACGACGCTGCCATATCGCTTCTTACCTGTGAAAGCGTTTTGTGCGCGAAAACGCCGTAGTGGGTGTAGATTTCGCCATAGTGGATCGCGCCGATGCCTTCATCCACATAATCGGCTTTCGTAAAGCGCTTCCCACGGATGAACTCACCAATCTCGTCCAAGGGTTTCCATTCTACATCCCCCCCTTCAAAGCTGAGAAGCCGGTCGCGGTAGTGGTTGTACTGTTTTTTGCGGGCGGTAAGCTCGGCGGTAAGCTCGGCGGTAAGCTCGGTGAAGCTGTCGAGTATCCGGACAATCTCCCCCTGTATCGCCAGCGACTTCTCCGGATCATCCGGGCACGGGATGGGGACAATATACTGTAGAATGTGCGGTTTGCTTCCACGAGGCATCTTTGCGCCCTTGGAGTGCTGAATATTGTACTCGAAGAAATCTTCGTCGGTCAGAACCTGAAAAAGATAGCGCGAGTTCAACACAGAGTCTGTTGGGTGGACCACCAGAACGTCCCCATTGGTTCCACCTCTCCGATCTGCGTGCCAGATTTTCCTGAGGTAGGGACGAATGTTACCGATTAGGACGTCGCCCTCCTTAAATTCTGTAAGATTGCCGGACGTAGGAACGTAGTTTGAATCTACCCTCCCAGCCCGGTTTTGAAGAAGGTTGTCCACTCCGACATAGTTTGACTCATTGAGCTGATCGGAACCGATGCGGGTCGTTGAATACCGAGCAATATCCCCCAACGGCACCCACGCCACCACAGCTCCATCCAGCAGCTTCTCCAGAAAACCCGCAGCACTCATGCGTCAATCTCCGCAATGATCGCGTCGATGTCGGTGCGCAGGCGATCGATCTTCTCAACCGTGGTTCGGATCTCGGCATTCAGCTCGTCGATGTTGACAACCACGCGCGTGTCGAGCGGCTCGACGTAGGAACTGACCGAGAGGTTGTAGCCCCGCTCCACGACGGTCTCATAGGGCACCGAAGCCGCGACATGGTCGACGTCCTTCTTGCGATCAAAAATCTCCATCACCCGCCCGATATGAGCGTCCGTCATCAGATTGGTGTTGGTGGCCTTCTTGAAAAACTCCTCTCCCGTGGCGTCGATGAATTGGATGGCGGTGTCGGTCTTGTTCTTGGCGAGGACCAGGATCGTCACCGCGATGGTCGTTCCGTAGAAGAGGTTGGAGGCGAGCGCGATCACCGTCTCGACATAGTTGTTATCGACCAGATATTGCCGGATCTTCTTCTCCGCGCCGTCGCGATAGAAGATCCCCGGGAAGCATACGATCGCCGCGCGGCCCTTGGCTGACAGGTAACTCAGGGCATGGAGCACAAAGGCAAAATCTGCCTTTGATTTGGGTGCCAGCACTCCCGCCGGAGCAAAGCGGTCATCGTTGATCAGGGTCGGATCGTCCGAGCCGATCCACTTCACCGAATAGGGCGGGTTGGAAACGATGGCATCAAAGGGCTTGTCGTCCTGGAAATGCGGATGGGTGAGCGTATCGCCGCGCTGGATATTGAACTTGTCGTAATTGATGTTGTGCAGGAACATGTTCATGCGGGCGAGGTTGTAGGTCGTGTGGTTGATCTCCTGCCCGAAAAAGCCCTCTTCGATGATGTGTGCGTCGAAGTGCTTCTTGGCTTGCAGCAGCAGGGAGCCGGAGCCGCAGGCCGGGTCGTAAATCTTGTTGACCTTGTCCTGCCCATGCATGGCGAGCTGCGCGATGAGCTTGGAGACATGTTGCGGGGTGAAAAATTCTCCGCCGGACTTGCCCGCATTGGCGGCGTAGTTCGAGATCAGAAATTCATAGGCATCGCCGAACAGATCAATCTGGCTGTTGTGGAAGTCTCCAAAATCCAGCTCCGCAACGCGCTTCAACACTTTTGCCAAGCGGCTATTCTTTTCCGTGACGGTGTTGCCTAGGCGCGTGCTGGTCGTGTCGAAGTCGGCGAACAGGCCCTTGATGTCCAGCTCAGAGGGGTAGCCATTGGCGGAGGATTCGATCGCCGCAAAAACCTGAGCGAGATCGGTGTTGAGGCTGTCATTGGTGTTAGCGTTCTTCGCGACATTGGCGAACAGCTGGCTGGGATAGATGAAATAGCCCTTGGTCTTGATGGCGTCGTCCTTGATGTCATCGGTGACGACATCGTCGGGAAGACCAGCGTAGTTGATGCTCTCGTCATCCGCCTCGATGTAAGCAGCGAAATTCTCGCTGATAAAGCGGTAAAAGAGCGTGCCGAGGACATATTGCTTGAAGTCCCAGCCATCGACTGAGCCGCGCACATCGTTCGCGATGTCCCAGATTTTCCGTTGTAGCGCCGCACGTTGTTCCTGGCCGGTCATCTCTCTTTGTCCTTCTTCGGACTGGCTTCACGCTCGATCCAGTCCTCAATATCCACGCGCCGAAACCGCCAAGTGCCGCCAACCTTGAAGCCGGGCAGCTTGCTGTCGGCCGCAAGGCGGTAGGCGGTTTTCTTGTTGATCCTGAGATAGTCGGCGACTTCATCAATGGTCATGATGTCAGCTGCCATGCGAAGCACTTTCCGAAATTCATCCGTTTTGAGATTTCTATGGAAATTTGCGGATTCCTACAAGGCGGGAATTCCAAGCGATTCCAGAGTTCTGATGAGATCGGGCTGGCTTTGGGCGCGTCGCTCCTTGTAGTCGGTTTGTGTCGCTGTCTTCGATGTCCGGGCAACTGAGCCGTGTCACCCTCCAAGCCCTCTAGCTCTGCCCTCGGTCCAGTCCATGCTAGCTGTGCGCGGTTTGACGCTTATCTCCGCACCGCGATTCCGCTCCAACTAGGGTCCACATTGGACACCCGGCGCGTATGCGCAGCAACTCGAAGAATGCCCAGCGTTCCAGAAACTCTTTGTCATCGCTGTGAAAGTCCGCACTCCAGCGCTTCGCGTCCATTGAATTTGGAAACCTGCGCCGTCCACTCGCCGGGAAAGTGCTGCGTTGCGGTCTTCAGGGTCAGGTCTGCGAACTGCGTCCCATCGAGAACCGCCGTGACGATTTCGGGAGCCAGCAGTGTGAGCCGCAGGATCCGGGTCAGGAACGAAGGGGTCATGCCTTCCCGCTCCGCAAGCTCTCTGATCGTGGCGAACTCCCCCGACTCCAGCATCTGCTTCCACCGGAACGCGCGCGCCAGCGCCTTGACGAGGGTGCTGTCTGTCCGGCGCGACTGTATCGCGCCATCCGGCAATTGCATCTCCTTCCGCCCGCCGCGCTTCACGATGCGGAACGGGACGTGGAGCGTCACCGTCTCTGGGATCGGCGTCGCGCGGGTCATGCGGCTTCCCCGATACCGCCGGCCAGCAGCTCGCGCGCGAGGCCGCCAAGGCCATCGATACGGAGCCTAACGGTGAGGCCGTTCGCGCCGATCTCAACGCGCTCGACCAGCAGCTCCACGATACGCGCCTGCTCGGCGGGGAAGAGCTCGTCCCACAGCGGATCAAGCTGCTGCAGGGCCGCGCCGGCGTCGGCCTCGGTGATGTCGTCGGCGTGGCTACGCGCCGCCTTCCACGTCCCCGCCACGATCTCGGGCTGGCGGAATACGGCGCGGAGCTGGTCGATCACGGCCGCCTCGATCTCGCCCGCGGGCACGCGGCCAACCGGGCACGACCCGGCGCCGTGCTTCAGCACGGCCTGACTGACATAATAGCGGTATAATCTCCCGCCCTTGCGGGTGTGCGTCGGCGAAAAAGCCGCGCCATCGGGACCGAAGAGAAGCCCCTTCAACAGCGCGGGCGTGTCAGCCCGCGTCCGCGCGGCGCGCTTGCGGGGGCTCTCCTGCAGGATGGCGTGGACGCGGTCCCACGTCTCGCGATCGATGATGGCGTCATGCTCGCCGGGGTAGCTTTCGCCCTTGTGGACCGCCTCGCCGATATAGGCGCGGTTGTTCAGCATCCGGTAGAGGTATTTCTTGTCGATCCGGTTGCCGCGGGGCGTGCGGATGCCGCGCTTCGCGATCTCTCGCGCCAGTTCCGTGCAGGAGCCGATCTCAAGGAAGCGGGCGAAGATCCAGCGCACATGCGCGGCGCTCTCATCGTCGACCACTAGTTTGCGGTTCTCGACCCGGTAGCCGAAGGGCGGCACCCCGCCCATCCACATGCCCTTCTTCCGGCTGGCGGCGACCTTGTCGCGGATGCGCTCGGCCGTGACCTCGCGCTCGAACTGGGCGAAGGAAAGCAGGATGTTCAGCGTCAGCCGCCCCATGGACGTGGTAGTGTTGAACGACTGCGTCACCGAGACGAAGGTCACACCGTTGCGGTCGAACACCTCGACCAGCTTGGCGAAATCTGCAAGCGAGCGGCTGAGCCGGTCGATCTTGTAGACCACCACCACATCGACCAGCCCGTCCTCGATGTCTGCCATCAACCGTTTCAGGCCCGGGCGTTCCAGCGTGCCGCCCGAGATGCCGCCGTCGTCATACTGATCGCGGACCAGCACCCAGCCCTCGGATCGCTGGCTGGCGATGTACGCCTCACAGGCTTCGCGTTGGGCGTGCAGGCTGTTGAATTCCTGCTCCAGCCCTTCCTCGGAAGATTTCCGGGTGTAGACGGCGCACCGCAGCTTGCGGACGACCTTCGATTTTTCCGGCGGCTTCGTCATGTCCGCCCCCTGTGGTTCTTCAGCCCGAAGAAGGTCCACCCGTTCCATCGAGTGCCGGTGATGGCGCGGGCGATGGCGGACAGAGACTTGTAGGGTCGCCCCTGCCATTCGAAGCCATCGGCGGTGACGGTGACGATCTGCTCGACGCCCTGCCATTCGCGCAGCAGCCGCGTGCCGGTGATCGGGCGGTCGCGATCGGCGCGGATGCTACGCTTCTTGCTGTCGCCGCCATCCAGTTCCTCGCCCAGCCGCTCTAGGCGCCGGATCGTCTCCGGCTTCAGCCCGCCATAGGCCAGTTCCTGGATGCGGTAGGCCAGACGGGACTCGAGGTAGCGGCGGTTGAACGGTGGCGGCTCGCTGTCGAACAGGTCGCGCCACTGTTGCTTAAGGCCGGGCGTCGGCGTGGTCTTGAGCGCGGCCAGGCGCGCGGGGATGGGATCGGGCTTGTTCATGCATTTCTCCGGTGAGTTGGAGTTGCATGACGCCATTGGTCGGGCGGATAGTGTAGGCAACGTTCTCCAGTATCGTCAGATACTTCGCGCCCTTCCCGCCCGAGCAGCCGAACCAGCCCGAGTGTGAGCAGGCCGCACAACTCGGCTCGACGCTCGGCGGCGGTCAACTGGGTGGGTGGCAGTGGGTTGGGGCGTTTCATCCAGTTTTCCGGCAGAGAAAGTTAGATCAGTCAGACGGTATGGGTTCGACCAATAAAAACAAGTTATTTCAACAACTTGACGTGATTCCGCGTAGGACTTCGAAGTCTTTCATATTTTCAAGGCAGCTCGCGTTCCTCTTTCGCGAGCATTTCCAAGCATTAACAATGCCTGAAAGGCGAATCACCGTCGGGATCGGCAGCAGCGTCGGAACTTCACGCCGTCCGCTTGCCGATCCCAAGACTTGATAAGACCGCAAAGGCGAGCGTCGAGCAGCGACATATTTGAAAGCTAATTTAATGGGGCATCAGCGTCTTGGAAAACTACCGGCCTACCGCCTGTTGCCCGAAATCATTCGCTTTTTGGTAGATGGCGGAACTCCAACCGAGTCGATTGTCGAACAAATCACCGAATTTGGCCGCGACGCACTGAAGTTCGCATTAAAGGACGACGTTTTCATCGAAGCTCTTTGGCTGCTAATCCGGCTTCCGCAAGCAATGTCCGCATCGGATCCGAATTCCGCTTTGGCAAGAATCGGCATCGACAGCACCGAACTTACGTCGGTCTCCAGCGCCCTCTTTCAATACGACCGCGCCGTTGAGCGCACGCAGCGGCGTATTCATGATGGCAACACTGACCTTGGAGAAATCGCCCGTCGCGCCGGGCTCTCAACGTTGGCGGAAGGGATGCAGTCGAATCTTCCGTCTCTCTGGAGCCCCAGCTCAGACGACGTGCGGTCTTCCCTTGCCGGGTTGAAGGGCACCGAGAAGTTCGCCTCCATGGCGCAGAATTTCTACGCGAATTTTATCGAGCGCGTGATCCATTACTATGTGGATCGAAACCTCCACAACATGATCGGCCCTGGTCGTATCGCGCGATCGGTCCATGACCTCGAGAATTTCAACGGTGCGATCCGACGGCATTGCAATGAATCGGCGCTTATCATGCGCGCCTTCGCGCGGGACTGGCTAGGAAAGAACCATTATCGGGATGGCAAGGAAATATCGCGCGCAGACACGCGGGCATTTTCTTCCCATGCAGTCGAGAAAATCAGGACCGAGCTCGCAATACGGAAAGGGACGTCGTGAAGCAGCACGTGATCGAATGCGGTTTGACCGCTCCGTCTAGCGAGGAAGCCATGGTCATGAATGTTCATGGCCCGGCCAAGAACGTCAACCTTCGCATCGACTACATCAGCCGGACGATGCTCTCGAACCTGCCAGATCTGTTAATCGATCTGTTGGAGGTCGCAGCATATGTCTACTGCGCCGATCAGCGCCTTGCCCGTGGATCGGATCAGCTGTCGAAATTCGGTGAAAGCTGGCGGCGTAGCATGAGGTTCAAGATCCCGGTGCGGGACCTCTCTGTCTGGCAAGATCCAGATGTCCAGGAGGCGTTGATTGACACACTCGGGTTTCTTTCAGATGACAGCTATTCATTCGAATTCCGGCAGGCGGAGACGCCAGTTCAGCCCAAGGAACTCTATTTCCACGATTTGATCGACCCAGCCGACGAGCACGACGAGGTTGCGCTTTTCTCGGGTGGAGTGGACTCCTTCGCTGGAGCCGTCACGGATCTCGTCGCCAACAATCGGTCGCTTACTCTCGTTGGGCATTATTCATCGACCAAGGTGAGGTCGGTTCAAGAAGGACTGATAGCGGAATTGACGCGCCGGGGATTTGACCGGCGCCTGTCGTACATTCCTGTTTGGGTCAGTAATGAAGGAGTTCGCGCACGCGAGTACACGCAGCGAACCCGGTCCTTCTTGTTCGCATGCTTGGGACTTGTCGTGGCGAGAATGTCAGGCAAGGACAGTTTCAGCTTCTATGAAAACGGCGTGGTCAGCATCAACTTGCCGCTGGCCGGCGATGTTGTCGGGGGGCGTGCCACGCGGACAACGCACCCAAAGGTGCTTCGAGGCCTGGAACAGTTGTTTTCACTGATACTGGACCGCGAGATCCGGATCCAAACACCACTGCAATGGCTGACCAAGAAGGAAGTGACGGCGAAGATCGCTGCGGCCGGGATGGCCGACCTGCTTGATCAGACTGTCAGTTGCACGCGTCCCCGAAAATGGACGGAGAGCCAGAAGCACTGCGGCGTCTGTTCCCAGTGCATCGACAGGCGCTTTGGGATTCTGGCAGCTGGGCTCGGGGACCAGGAGCCATCTGACCGGTACATGCAGGACCTGCTTCTCGATGATCGGAGCAGCGGGGACGACTTGCGCATGGCGCTGGCGTACGTGACGCTGTTCAAGAAGATCGCCGCCACGTCGAAGGAACGGTTTCTGGTGGATTTTCCGGAGATCGTTTCTGCTGTTGGCCATTTCCCCGGATTGACGACCTCCCAGGCAGGGGATCGTCTGTTCGATCTGTTTCAGCGGCACGCAAAATCCGTCGAGGACGTGATCTCGTCGGCTGTCAGAGAGCATGGCGCTGCGCTCTACCGAAATGAGCTGCCGGCGGCATCACTGCTTTCCTCATGCTATAATCGAGGTCACGTCGAAATCACCCCTCCATCGAATTACGACAGCGATGCAAAGGCGTTCATGGACAGGCTTTCCATGCAGACGCTGGAGTTTGCATTCGATGACGAACAGGATCGTGTGCTTTTTCAGGGTGGTCTTGCGCTGGAAGGCGCCAATTTCAAGATCGTTGCTGCGCTGATCGAAGCTTTCAGATCTGCCAAGAAGCGCCAAACGGAGGTGCCGTTTTTGCCAGCGCCGGACCTGGCGGATCAACTCAGCATTTCCGAGCAGTCGATGCGTCAACAACTGAGGCGGCTGCGGGAGGCCATCGAGCCACTGAATGTGACTATGGGGATTCCCATGGATCAGGACACGTTCATACAGACCAGGGAACGCGCCGGATACCGACTCAACCCCCGTTGCCGCGAAATCGCCGTCGCAGATATCCTGGCAGTCGGCCCAACAGCCGGTACCCCCTGAACCGGCGAAGTCACGGACGACGAGGCCTCACGTCACAGTAGCCTTCATCTAGCCCCGATTTTTCGGGGCTTTTTAGTGCGCCAGCGTCACAAGAAAAATCATCCTTGATCATATCCGTCAACAGCTAACCCGTTGAAAATGCTCGTATGTCCAAGTGCTTCGGCGCCGCTGGATGTAACGCAAAGCAATTCAACGGAGGCCAGCATGTCACTCAGGCATCTGAACCAGATCGACCTCGCCGATCGCTGGAACATCTCGCATCGCACCCTCGAGCGGTGGCGCTGGACCGGCGAGGGTCCGCGTTTTGTCAAACTTGGAGGACGGGTCGTCTATCGGCTCGAGGACGTCGAGGCCTTCGAACGTGCGCAGATGCGCGCGAGCACGGCCGACAAGCCCGCCATGAAGTTCGCGTGAGGTGGCGATCATGACCATCCCGAACCGTACCACCCTCGGTGATCTGCGCAGCATGCAGGTGGGCGCAATTGCTGCGCTGCCGAGCGAGGAAATCGCTCGCCTCCGCCTGGAGGCTGAAGAGCAGTTGCGAAATGCCAAGACCCTCTGCGACTGGCTCGATGGGGCCGTCGCTCTGAAATTCGGCGATCGGGCGCAAGACATGCGCCGTGCCGAAGGCAAGAACACCGGCACGATCCGGTTCCACGATGGCACCGTAACAATCGTCGCAGATCTGCCCAAGCGCGTCGATTGGGATCAGGTCCGTCTTGCTGCCATGGTCGAGCGCATCCGTGAAGCCGGCGACGATCCGGCACAATACGTCGATGTCTCCTTCGATGTGTCAGAGCGCAAGTATTCCGCTTGGCCGACCGATATCCGCTCCGTCTTTGAAGACGCGCGCACCGTCCGGACCGGAAAGCAGAAGTTTCGCCTAATTCATGGCGGGGAGGAACACTGATGTCCCTCCCCATCATCAGCGCCGACCAGCGGTTGGCGGAGCCGCGCGGCATCAAGGGCTGCATCTTCGGGAAATCCGGTA
>NZ_JABJVX010000008.1 GCF_013155465.1 Alterinioella nitratireducens
GCGACAATCGCCGCCCTGTAACTGCGGCCGAGCCAAGGCCGAAGAGCAAAGTTACACCATTTCCCGGGACACTATCCGTCTTGCGTTTCTTCCGGCCTGGGATACAGGCGCGTATCCCCTTGTCTTGCAACGCTTCTCTGAACCAATCAGCGTCATAGCCACGATCTCCGAGTAGCCATTTGACGTTTGGCAGGCCACTGAGCAGCGCACGTGCGCCGATATAATCGCTGACTTGTCCGGCGGTGACAAACAGGTCGATTGGTCGCCCCTGACTGTCACAGATTGCGTGCAGCTTGGTGTTCATGCCGCCTTTGGTACGACCGATCAGGCGACCACGCCCCCCTTTTTGGCGGCCATGCTGGTCGCCGTTCGGTGGGCCTTCAGGTATGTCGCGTCGATCATAACGGTGGTCTTCTCGCCGTGTTCCGCCGCCAGCCCAGCCATCATCCGCGCGAAAATGCCCTTCTCGCTCCAGCGCTTCCAGCGGCTGTAAAGTGTTTTGTGGGGGCCGTATTCCATAGGTGCGTCGCGCCAACGCAACCCATTGCGATTGATAAATATAATCCCACTCAGAACACGCCGGTCATCGACGCGGGGTTTACCGTGGGACTTTGGGAAGAAGGGTTCAAGACGCGCCATCTGCGCATCGCTCAGCCAGAAAAGATCGCTCATGCCACCGCTCCGTTTTAAGAACCGTGAATCACGCAGCGCAGCGGAAATCAATGCATCCTGACCCTAGTCTATGCGTTCGAAGCGTTAGGCAGTCCTTTGACAAGGGAAGAATTAGAAGACTATTGTCTCGACGAATTGGGTATGAACGCGAATAGCTTCTATGTATATTTGAGCTATTCTCCATTGGTTGTAAAACTAGCAACTGGTGTTTTTTCTCTAGTTGGTCAGGATGTTGATCCCGGCACCATTGAGCAACTCAAGGAAAAAATTCGTGAAAGCAGGTTCGATGCAACTTCTGGTTGGTCAAAGGCTGGAACACTGTGGTGGCATTTTCAGGCAGACCGCCCAACGATCAACGCTGGTTCACATGCAGTCCCTACGTTCGTATTAAATCTGACTTCTGGAGAATGGCGCCTTCAAACTGTCGATGGCTTGCAGTTGGGGGGCGTGAGGATTGATAATGGCTTCGCCTCTGGTTTTGCAAAGGCTTTTTCAGCGCTGGGCGTTACCAACAAAGACTTTCTACAGTTTGATTTCGATATTTCTAAACGACGGGTCTTCATTCGGATTGTTGGTATTGAGCCGGAAGAGTTTTCTTCGTTCGTTGAGAGCGACGAATTTGATGAGGAAGCCACTATGGACGAGGACAACTGATTTTTTTGGCAATTCAATGGCAACAATCGTAGCCTTTTATTGCGAACTTTAAGATTCGGCCAAATTTTCGCGACGACCTCTATTCACGGCCAGCTCCAACCACCCTCAACCGGGGCTTCAACATCTCCCCCACCGCATTTACCCCGGCCCGCAGCGGCGAGTCGATCAGGTGGGCGTAGCGCTGGGTGGTGCCAATTTGGGTGTGGCCGAGCAGCCGCCCGATCATTTCCAGTGAGGCGCCGCCGGATACCAGCAGCGAAGCGAAGGTGTGGCGCAGGTCGTGGATGCGGACATCTGGGATCTCGGCCTGCACCCGCATCCGCTCCCAGAACCGTTTGAGATCAACGACCGGCTGGCCCGGGACATCGCCGGGGAATAGGAACGGGCAGCCCTTCGGCACCGCATCGCCACGCAACCGGATCAACGCGACGGCTTCATGCGAGATCGGCACGCGGTGCTGTTTGAAATAGGCGTCCTGTTTGGTCCAGATCGCCAGATCGAGATTGAATTAGTCGAAGGTGGTGGTGCGGGCCTCGCCGCAACGGGCACCCCCCCTCTGTCAGGGATGTTGTCCGCTGCTCTACTTTTCCTCTATTTCTCAGGTGGGCGGGATAGGACGATGACGTGGGATATTCACCGGAACGAAAGACAGCTGTGCTGAAGCGTATGCTGCCACCGAACAACATGGCCATTCGGCAGCTGTCGCAGGAGGAAGGAATCTCTGAGGCGACGTTGCACAACTGGCGGGCTGAGGCGCGGCGCAAGGGACAGCTTCTGCCCGATGCTGACGCGGGTCCCGAGGGCTGGTCTTCGCGCGACAAGTTCGCGGCGGTGTTGGAAACGGCGGCACTGAACGAAACTGATTTGGCCGAATTCTGCCGCAAGCGCGGACTCTATCCGGCGCAGATCGCGGCGTGGCGATCGGCTTGCGAGCAGGCAAATGACTGGGACCGTGCGAGCACTGCCCGTCTGGGTCAGGCGACCAAGGAAGAAAAAAAGCGGATCAAGGGTCTGGAGCGCGAGCTTGCCCGCAAAGACCGCGCATTGGCCGAAACCGCAGCGCTTCTGGTTCTCAGAAAAAAGGCGTCAGCGATCTGGGGGGACGGAGAGGACGCATGATCAGCACCCCACATCGCCAAACAGCAACGATGCTGATCGAAGATGCCGTTACCGCCGGCGTGCAGCGCGCCAAGGCCTGTGCCGAGCTGGAAATCAGCGATCGCACTCTGCGGCGCTGGACGAAAGACGGCCAGCTTCACGCCGATCAACGGCCCCTCGTGCCGCGCCCGGAACCCGCGAACAAGCTGAGCGCTGCCGAACGTGCGGCGGTGCTGTCGCTATGTAATTCAAAGGAATTTAGCAGTCTGCCCCCAAGCCAGATCGTGCCAAAACTGGCCGATCAGGGGCGGTATCTGGCATCCGAGTCCAGCTTCTACCGCATCCTGCGCGCGGATGGTCAGCAGCATCACCGTGGCCGAGCCAAGCCCCCAGTCCGGCGCAAACCACCCACCAGCTATCTGGCCAGTGCGCCATGTGAGGTCTGGACCTGGGACATCACGTGGATGCCCGGGCCGGTGGCAGGCATGTTCTTCTATCTCTATCTGATCGTGGATATCTTCAGCCGCAAGATCGTCGGCTGGGAAGTTCATGAGCGCGAAAGTGCAGACCTGGCGGCCGTCCTGATCCGGCAGGCAGTGCTGGCCGAGGGATGCTTTATGCAACCGCTCGTTCTGCACGCCGACAATGGTAGCCCCATGAAGGGTGCCACAATGAAAACGACCATGGAGAAACTTGGCATCACCGCGTCGTACAGCCGCCCGCGCGTCAGCAATGATAATCCCTTCTCGGAGGCTCTGTTCCGAACCTGCAAATACCGCCCGGACTGGCCGAGCAAGGGCTTTGCCACAAAAATAGATGCTCAGGCTTGGGTAAAATCCTTCGCCAGTTGGTATAACGGCGAGCATCTGCACAGCGCCATTCGCTTCGTCACCCCGGGCGCACGCCACGCTGGCCATGACCGCGCAACGCTGGCAAACCGCGCCATGCTCTATGCAAATGCGCGTGCGCAAAACCCAGAACGCTGGTCAGGCAAAACCCGCAACTGGCAACCCGCCGGACCCGTCTGGCTGAACCCCGAAAACGAAATCAGCGCCCCCGAAATCAGAGACGCCGCATGAAATCGGCGGACAACACCTTTGACAAACACCGCACCGGTCAGTAAGCGCAGGCGGATGATCCTGGCGGCGCTGGATTCAATGCAGGCACCAAATCGAGAATTCGATCTTTGTTCCCTCCGCAAAGCGAGTAGAATTTCGAAACGGTCAAAATCTCCGTTCGTGATAGTCGTGGTGAAACAATGGCTTAAGGCTGAACACCAAAACTCCGCAGTCATCAGCTTCAGAGAACATTGGCGCGGAGAGAGCCATTTTGAGCCCGACCCCAGTAGGCGCAGTGCACAGCCTGCCGCGCATAACCCTTGAATATAACGGAAATTTTCCGCCCTGCGGCGGGCCGGAGAACAGTTGTGCTTGGGCAAGTGGCGGAGGAGGTGGGATTCGAACCCACGGTACGCTCTCACGCACGCCGGTTTTCAAGACCGGTGCAATCGACCACTCTGCCACTCCTCCGGCCTCTGCCCCTTACCCGCCCCGGTTCGATTCTGAAAGTGGCCCCGTCGCCCGCCCCCGGCCGCCCCTGAAACCGCAGGTTGTTGCCGATCTGCGCATGAGGGGTTTGCAGTGGCGCGCCATAGCACGTATCCTTTCGCGCAAAGGGTCCGGGGGCACGGGCCCTCCAAACGCTATGGCAGGGGCATGGGGCGCGCGGCATCGGGAACAGATGCACGGCCCGTGTCCCGAGCAGGGGAAATCGAGCAATGAACATTCACGCACTCACATGCCGGACGGGCCGCGTTGCCTGTGTCCTGACCCTGGCCCTGACCCTTGCGGCTTGCGAGGGCGGGCTGCAACTGCCCTTCGGCGCGGGCGCGGGCGCGGGCAACTCCGACACGCCGACGCGGGCCAGTTCCACCCGGCTGGTCGAACGCGATGTCGAGGCGCCCGAGGTGTTCCAGGTCACCGATGAGGGGCTCTGGGACGGCCGCCCGTCGCTCGGCGGGGTCTGGGTCGCGAGCCCCGAGGCCAGCGACCCCGAACGCGTCATCATCCGCAACGAGGAAAACGGCCGTTTCGTCATCGGCGCGCTTTTCCGGCGCGAACGGGAGACCCCCGGCCCGACGTTGCAGGTCTCCTCGGATGCCGCTGACGCGCTCAACATGGTGGCGGGTTCGCCGGTCTCGCTCAACGTCACCGCGCTCAGGCGCGAGGAGGTGGCGGAAACGGACCCCGAGGACGCCCCGTCCGAGGACACCGCCGCCACCGGCGAGATCGCCACCACCTCGCTGGACGATCCCATCGCCGCCGCAGCCGCCGCGATCGACGCCGCCGAGGCCGATGCCCCCGCCGGCCCCGCGCCGCAGGCCAGTTCCCTCGACCGTCCCTATATCCAGATCGGCATTTTCAGTGTCGAGGCCAATGCCGACAACACCGCCGACATGATGCGGCAGGCCGGCATGGTGCCCACGGTGCATGAGCAGACCTCTTCGGGCCGGGATTTCTGGCGCGTCGTGGTCGGCCCCGCCGCCACCGCGTCGGAACGCGCGCAACTGCTGGACTCCGTGCGCGGCCTCGGCTTTACAGACGCCTATTTCGTCACCAACTGATCCGCGAAAGACACGCGCCCCATGTTCACACGCCTCAGCCTCGCCCTTACCCTCTTCCTCGGCCTTCTGGCCGCCCCCCTTCATGCCTTCGAGACCCAGGCCAGCGCCGCCTATGTGATCGACCACAATACCGGCCAGGTGCTGCTGGATGTCGATGCCGATGTGCCGCTGCCGCCCGCCTCCATGTCCAAGCTGATGACCATCAACATGGTGTTCGAGGCTCTGGAGGATGGCCGCCTGACGCTGGAAACGATGCTTCCCGTAAGCCAGGAGGCGATGGATTACGGCGGCTCGACCATGTTCCTTACCACCCGCGACCGGGTCAGCGTCGAGGATCTCCTGCGCGGGGTCATCGTGCTTTCGGGCAATGACGCCAGCGCGGTGCTGGCCGAGGCGCTCAGCCCCGATGGCACCGAAGCAGGCTTCGCCGACCTGATGACGCAGCGCGCGCGTCAGTTGGGGATGATGAATTCCACATTCCGCAATTCCAATGGCTGGCCCGAGCTCGGCCATGTCATGTCGGTGCGCGACCTGGGCATCCTGGCCCAACGGCTGATCACCGAGTTCCCGCAATATTACCCCTATTTCGCCGAGACCGAATTTGCCTTTGACGGTCGCGCGCCCGATAACCGCTTCAACCGCAACCCCCTGCTGGCGCTGGGGATCGGGGCCGACGGGCTCAAGACCGGGCATACCGAGGCCGCGGGCTACGGCCTGGTCGGGTCCGCGCAGCAGGGCGACCGCCGGGTGACTTTCGTGATTGCCGGTCTGCCCAGCGCCGAGGCGCGCGCGCGCGAGGCCGAGCGCATCGTCAACTGGTCGTTCCGCCAGTTCGCCGAGCGTGAGGTCGTGGCCCCCGGCACCCTTGTCACCGAGGCGGAAGTGTTCCTGGGCAATGCCGCCACCGTGGGCCTCGAAACCGCCGCGGGTGTAACCATGCTGCTGCCCGCCCTGATCGACGACGGGGTCGAGGCCGAGGCAGTCTTTACCGGCCCGATCCCCGCGCCCATCGCCGAGGGTCAGGAACTGGGCTACCTGGTGATCCGGGTCGAAGGGTTCGAGGATCGCACCGTGCCGCTCCTGGCCGCGGAAAGCGTCGGCATGGCCGGGTTCATGGACCGCCTGCGCACCGCCGCGGACCAGGTCATGCAGATGATCCGCAACGGCACCGACACTCTGGCCGCGGGCTGAGGGCCCCCCATGTTCCTCTCGCTCGAAGGGATCGACGGCTCGGGCAAGAGCACGCAGGCAACGCGGCTGGCGGATACCCTGCGCGCGGCCGGGCATGACGTGGTGCAGACCCGCGAACCGGGTGGCGCGCCGGGGGCCGAGGAAATCCGCCGCCTGCTGGTCGAAGGCGACCCCGAGCGCTGGTCGCCGGAGACGGAAACGCTGCTCTTCAACGCCGCCCGCCGCGACCATCTGGAACGCACGATCCGCCCCGCGCTTGAGGCAGGCAAGATCGTCATCACCGACCGCTTCGCCGATTCCACCCGCGTCTACCAGGGCGCCACACGCGGCGACCTGCGCGGCTTTGCCGATGCCATCCACAAGGCCGCCATCGGGGTGGAGCCCGACCTGACCCTGATCCTCGACATGGACCCTGCGGCCGCCCTGACCCGCGGCCTCGCCCGCAGTTCCGGCGAGGACCGGTTCGAGGAATTCGGCCTGCCCTTCCAGCAAGCCTTGCGCGCGGGCTTCCTCTCCTTGGCCGACGAATTCCCCGCCCGCTGCCACATCATCGACGCGGGCCGGGACGCCGACGCCATCGCCGCCGACATCCGCGCCCTCGTCCTGGACCGCCTGACATGAGCACGCTTGGTGAGATGGAAGCCGTCCCCGAGGCCGACCGCGCCCCCGGTGCCCCGCATCCGCGTGAGACGCAGCGCCTGTTCGGGCAGGAGATTGCCGAAACCACCATCCTCGACGCCTTCAATTCGGGCCGGATGCACCACGCCTGGCTGCTCACGGGCCCCAAGGGCGTCGGCAAGGCCACGCTGGCCTGGCGCATCGCGCGGTTTCTTCTGGCCACCCCCGAGGATCAGGCCGACGCGCTCTTTGCCGCCCCGAAACCGGACACCCTCGACATCCCCGCCAACCACCCCGTCGCGCATCACATCCACGCCATGGCCGAGCCGCGCCTCTTTCTTTTGCGCCGCCCCTGGGACGTGAAGACCGCCAAGCTGAAGACCGTCATCACGGTCGAGGAGGTGCGCAAGCTGCACCCGTTCTTCGGCATGTCCGCCGCTGACGGGGGCCGCCGCGTGGTCATCGTCGATGCCGCCGACGAGATGAACCCGAGTGCGGCCAATGCGCTCTTGAAAATGCTGGAGGAACCGCCCAAGGGCGCCACGCTGCTGCTGGTCTCGCACCAGCCCTCGCGCCTGCTGCCGACGATCCGCTCGCGCTGCCGCACGCTGCCGCTGGCCACGCTCGGGGCCGAGGACATGCGCGCCGCGCTTGGGCAGGCGGGCATCGACGCGCCGGAAAACGCGGGGCTGGCCGAGCTTGCGGGCGGCTCCGTGGGTGAGGCCGTCGCGCTGATCCAGCAAGAGGGGCTGACGCTCTATGCCGAGATCCTGAACCTCGCCGCCACCCTGCCCCGGATGGATCGTGGCCTCGCCGCAAAGCTCAGCCAATCCGCGGGCGCGCGCGGGGCCGATGACCGGTTCACCCTCACCCTCGACCTGATCGACCGCTTCATGGCCCGGCTTGCCCGCACCGGCGCCACCGGATCGCCCCCGCCCGAGATCCTGCCCGATGAAGCGCAACTGCTGACCCGCCTCGCGCCCGACATGGGCGCAGGCCGCGCCTGGGCCGATCTTGCCGCCGATCTGACGGCACGCGCCCGCGCCGGCAAGGCGGTCAATCTTGACCCTGCCGCGCTGATCCTTGATATGTGTCTGAGAATTGGCAGCACCGCCGAGCGTCTGCCCCTCTGACCGGTTCACCCCGCCACGAAGGACAGCCCCGTTGCCCGACCTGCCGCCTATCGTTGACAGCCATTGCCACCTGGATTTCCCCGATTTCGCCGAGGAATTGCCCCAGGTGATCGACCGCGCCGTCGCGGCGGGCGTCACCCGAATGGTCACGATCTGCACCAAGCTGAAGAACGCCGGTTCTGTCCGCGCCATCACCGAGGCACACGATCCCGTCTTCTGGGCCGCAGGCACCCACCCGATGAGTGCGGCCAGCGAGCCGCTGGTCACGGTCGATGACCTCGTAAGCCTTGCCGACCATCCCAAATTCGTCGGCATCGGCGAAACCGGGCTGGACTATCACTACACCGCCGACAGCAAACCCGTGCAGCAGCAAAGCCTGCGCATCCATATCGAGGCCGCGCGCCAGACCGGCCTGCCGCTGATCATCCACGCCCGCGACGCCGATGACGATATGGCCCGCATCCTGACCGAAGAACATGGCGCGGGCGCGTTCTCCTGCGTCATGCACTGCTTTTCCTCCGGTGCGGCGCTCGCCGAAACCGCCCTAGGGCTTGGCTTCTACCTCTCCATGTCCGGCATCACCGCCTTCCCGAAATCGCAGGAGCTGCGCGACATCTTCGCCGCCGCACCGCTCGACCGCATCCTTGTCGAAACCGACGCGCCCTACCTCGCGCCGCCGCCGCGCCGGGGCAAGCGGAACGAGCCCGCCTATACCGCCTTCACCGCCACCCGCGCGGCGGAGACCTTCGGCGTGGACCCGGCAGAATTCTTCGCGCAGACCACCCGCAATTTCGACCGCCTCTTTTCCAAGGCCGCCGCGTAATGCCCCGTCTTCGCTTCACAATCCTCGGCTGCGGCTCATCGGGCGGTGTCCCGCGCATCGGCAACCATTGGGGCGCCTGCGACCCGGCCAACCCCAGGAACACCCGTCGCCGCTGCTCCGTGCTGATCGAACGCATGGGCGAGGATGGCACCACAGCCGTCCTGATCGACACCTCGCCCGACCTGCGCGCGCAGCTCCTGGATGCCGGTATCGGCGCGCTGCATGGCGTCGTCTACACCCATTCCCATGCCGATCACACCCACGGCCTCGACGATTTGCGCATGATCGTGATCAATATGCGAAAGCGCCTGCCCGTCTATGCCGATGGCGCAACGCAGAACGACCTGATCTCGCGTTTCGGCTATGCCTTCGTACAGCCCGAGGGGTCGGATTACCCGCCGATCCTGGACTTGCACGGGATCGGCGGCGACATTGCCATCGACGGCCCCGGCGGCCTCGTTACCTTGACCCCCTTCCGCGTCAAGCATGGCAATATCGACAGCCTCGGCTACCGCATCGGCGATGTCGCCTACCTGCCCGATGTCTCCGACCTCTACCCCGAAAGCCGCGCCGCGTTGCAGGGGCTCGACCTCTGGATCGTCGATGCGCTGCGCCGCGACCCGCACCCGTCGCATTCGCACCTGGCCAACACGCTGACCTGGATCGCGCAGATCGCCCCGGCCCGCGCCGTGCTGACCAACATGCACAATGACCTCGATTACGAGACCGTCGCGGCGGAAACCCCCGCCCACGTGACCCCCGCCTATGACGGGATGCGGATCGAGATCGAGACCTGAGATGCTCGACCTGCTTTTTATCGTGTTGCCGGTCTTCCTTGTCGTCGGGGCGGGATATGTGACCGTCTGGGGCGGCCTTTTCAGCGATGAGGGCACCGACGCGCTGATGGTCTTCACGCAGAAATTCGCCATTCCCAGCCTGCTTTTCCGCGCCATCTCGACGCTGGATCTGCAACAGAATTTCGAATGGGCGCTGCTGCTCTCGTTCTATACCGGCTCGCTGATCAGCTTTACCCTCGGCACGCTCGGCGCGCGGCATGTCTTTGGACGACCCTGGACCGATTCCGTCGCCATCGGCTTTGTCTGCCTCTTCGCCAACTCCGTCCTCCTGGGCCTGCCCGTGATGGAAAGCGCCTTCGGTCCCGGATCGCTTGGACCCAGCTATGCCATCGTCTCGGTCCATGCCGCGTTTTGCTACTTTGTCGGCATCACGGTGATGGAGACCGTCTCGGCCCGCAGTCGCAGCCCCCTGCGCGTGCTGGTCACGGTCGCCAGGGCGATGTTCCGCAACTCGCTGATGATCGGTGTGAGCCTGGGCTTTGTCGTCAACCTGACCGGCCTGCCCATGCCCGAGGTCGCGACCGACGCGATCGACCTCATGGCACGCTCGGCCCTGCCGGTGGCCCTCTTCGGTCTCGGCGGCGTCCTCTTCCGCTATCGCCCCGAGGGCGACGCCAAGGTCATCGCCTTCATCTGCATCCTGTCGCTGATGCTGCACCCCGCCATCGCCTATGGCATGGGCCGCTATGTGATGGAGATCAGCGATGCGCAACTGCGCGGCGCGGTGGTCACGGCGGCCATGGCCCCCGGCGTCAATTCCTACATCTTCGCCAACATGTATGGTGTCGCCCGCCGTGTCGCCGCCTCGGCGGTGCTGATCGGCACCGCGCTGACCGTGCTGACCGCGTCCTTCTGGCTTTACCTGTTGCCCTGAGCGCGCCCTGCCCCTATCTCACCCCCTTCCGCAACGTCTTGCCGGGTTTTCATGATCGACCGTATCCGCACCGCCCTTCGCACCCGCCGCGCCCGCCAGCGCGCCCGGCGGGCCGAGTGGCGGGCGCGCTTCGGCGCCGATCTGGATGCACCCGGCGCCCGCCGCGCCGCGCGCCATGACATGAATTTCTGGGATCACGGCTTTGTCCGGCGGCTGTGGAAGAACCGCAGCGAGGTTGCCCCCGGCATCTGGCGCGGCAATCAGCCGTCGCCCGAGGATGTCGCCGGACTTGCCGGCATGGGCATCCGCACCATCATCAACTTCCGTGGCCGCAATCAATGGGGCAGCTACCTGCTGGAGGAGGAGGCCTGCGCGCAACACGGCATCACGCTGGTCAACGGGCGGCTCTATTCCAGCTCCGCCCCCACGCCCGAGCAGATCCACGCGGCCCTCGACCTGATCGAGGCCGCCGAAAAGCCCGTCTTCATCCATTGCAAATCCGGCGCCGACCGTGCCGGGCTGGCCTCGGTCCTCTACCTGCTGTCGCAAGGCGGCGATCCGGCCCGGGCGGCGCGGCAGTTGCACTGGACCCGCGCGCATCTTTCCATTTCGCGCACCGGCATCCTCGACGCCTTCCTCGCCGCCTATGCCAAGGCGCGGGCCGAGACGGGGATCGATTTCCTCGAATGGGTCGACACGGAGTATGATTTCCGGACAGTTGAGTCAGTTTTTTCTGACAAACGTGTCAAGAATCGCCTGCTGGACTGGATGCTGCGCCGTGAGTGAGCCGTCGAAAAACCTGCTGATCCGCCTCTGGCGCGAACATGTCGTGGGGTTCTGGCGCCTGCTGATCGTGGCCTTCATCCTGATGGTGATCGAAGGCAGCACATTGGGCGCGATCTCCTACCTGATCCAGCCCCTCTTCGACCTTGTTTTCATTGACGGAAACAGCTCTGCCGTCACCTGGGTCGCGCTGGCGATCTCGGGCATCTTCGTCCTGCGCGCGATCTCGGGCTTTGGCCAGCGCGTGTTGATCGTGACCATCGGGTTGCGGGTGACGACGGCCCTGCAAACGAGGCTTCTGGGCCACCTCCTCAGCCTCGATGCGCGGTTCTTCCAGGACAACGCGCCAGGATCTCTTATTGAGCGTGTTCGCGGGGATACCCAAGCATTGCAAGGGGTTGCAAGCGCCACGCTGATGACGATCGGGCGCGACACGATCTCGGTGATCTCGCTTCTGACGGTGATGCTGATCTCGGACTGGACCTGGGCGCTGCTGGCGCTGGCGGGCGTTCCGATCCTGATCCTGCCGCTCTCGCTGCTGCAAAAGCTGATCCGCAAGACCACCCGCGCCGCGCGCGAGGCGGCAGCAAGGCTCTCGACGCAGCTTGACGAGATCTTCCACGGGATTATTTCCATCAAGGTCAACAGGTTGGAAGATCACGAGGCAACCCGCTTCGACCAGGAGGTCGACCGTTTCCTCGACGCCCAGTTGCGTGCCGAGCGCGGCAAGGCGGCCAATCCGGCCGTGATCGACGTCATCGCCGCCATCGGCTTCTTCGCCGTCCTGATCTATGGCGGCCAGCAGATCATCGCGGGCGAAAAGACTGTGGGCGAATTCATGTCCTTCTTCACCGCGCTGGCGCTGGTCTTCGACCCCCTGCGCCGCCTCTCTGCCGTCTCGGGCCATATCCAGGCCGCGCTGGCCTCGCTGGAGCGGCTCTATTCGGTGCTGGAGGCGCGGCCCACGATCCTGCCGCCCGCCTCGCCCAAGCGCCTGAAATCCGGTGATATTCGCTTCGATTCCGTCAGTTTTTCCTATGGCGACACGCCCGTGTTGCGCGGCTTTGACCTGACCGCCGAGGAAGGCAGGACCACCGCGCTTGTCGGCCCCTCGGGCGCGGGCAAAAGCACCGTGTTCTCGCTGCTGACCCGCCTCATCGACCCCGATCTGGGCGAGGTCAGCATCGCGGGCACCGCCATCGACGCCGCCGATCTGGAAGAGCTGCGCAATGCCATCGCGCTGGTCGGCCAGGAAACCGCGCTGTTTGACGAGACCATCGCGCAGAACATCCGCCTTGGCCGCCTCGACGCCACGGATGCGCAGGTACAGGCCGCCGCCGAGGCCGCACATGTCACGGATTTCGCGGACGGTTTGCCGCTTGGCCTGAACACACCCGTGGGCCCGCGCGGCGGATCGCTTTCGGGCGGTCAACGCCAGCGCGTCGCCATCGCCCGCGCCATGTTGCGCGATGCGCCGATCCTGTTGCTGGACGAGCCGACCTCGGCCCTCGACGCGCGCTCCGAGCAACTGGTGAACGAGGCGCTGCGCCGCCTTTCCGCCGGACGCACCACCTTGGTGATCGCGCATCGCCTGTCCACCATCCGCGCCGCCGATCATATCGTGGTCATGGACCAGGGCGCGGTGATCGAGCAAGGCACCCACGAGGCGCTGATGGCGCGCAAGGGCGCCTATGCGCGGCTCAACCAATTGCAGTCCGCGGGCCTCAGCGCACCCCTTTGACGGCCACCTGCGGGGCTTTCCGCCGATATGGGTTTTCCGTTCCGTTTCAGCCCCTTGCAGACCATTATTCTACAACAACTGCCGCCCCTGCCGGCCCCTGATCACGTTTTTTCCCGAATTGTTGACAGAATCCCCTCCGATCCCGATGATCGCGCCCATGTGATCGCACCGCACTCACCTCTGCTGATCACCCCTTGGGAGGGACTGAATGAAGTTGACATGCAACACGCCCTGGAAGGGCGCGCTTGCCCATATCGTCGCCACGCTGACCGCCATCGCGGTGGTCGTTGCGCTGCCTGCAGCCGCACAGACGGTTACCCGTTCCACCACATCCGCCGCCGACCTGGCCGCCACGGCACAAGGCCCCGACCGGTCGCAACTGGGTGTCTATTACCGCCAGCTTGAACAGCGCCTCGTCTCGCAAGGCAACCTGCGCCAGGATCGCAACGCGGGCGCGCTGGATGCGGCGACGCTCGCGCGCAATTTCATGGCCATCGCGATGCGCACCGAATACGGCTCGGGCATGTCCGGCAGCGGTTCCGCTGCCCCCCTGCGCCGCTGGGAACAGCCGATCCGCATCGGCGTGCGCTTTGGCGCCTCCGTCCCCGCCGCGCAGCAACGCAGCGATCAAGCCGCGCTGACCCGCGTGGCGCAGCGCCTGCAACGCGCCAGCGGCCATCCCGTCGGCCTGACCAATGGCGCCGCCAATTTCCATGTCCTGGTGCTCAGCGATGCGGAACGCGCCAATGCCGGTCCGGTCCTGCAACAGATGGTCCCCGGCCTCAGCCGCAACGCCACCCGCGCCGTGACGCGCATGGGGCGCAACACCTTCTGCATGGTCATCGCCATCCCCGCCGCCGACCCGAACCAGGGCATCGCGCGGGCCATCGCCATCGTGCGCGCCGAGCATCCGCCCCTGATGCGTCAATCCTGCATGGAGGAGGAGCTGGCCCAGGGCATGGGGCTGAGCAATGACAGCCCCGCCGCGCGGCCTTCGATCTTCAATGATGACGAGGAGTTCGGCGTGCTGACGCGCCATGACGAATTGCTGCTCAGGATGCTCTACGATGACAGCCTGCGCCCCGGCATGAGCCCGGGCAGCGTCAACCAGCATATCGGCCAACTGGCGCAGGCGGTGCTTGCGCGCGGCTGAAGCGCGGACAAGGAACGATAAAAGACCGGCCCCGACGCGGAAGGCGAACTCAGCCGCGCCGGGACCGGCCTCCACACCACACCCTTGGGGCACCCGACCGGGCAGCAGCCGGGCACGAATGAAGAACGGTTGGTGCGGGCTGGCGCGCGGCGTATCGCGCTGCGCGCCTGTGCTACACACTTCTATTTGGGGCTCTTTTCGTGGTTTGCAAACCGGTCCCGGCGCAGAACCGGTTGCGCGCGCCTGCACACAAATGCCCGTGATCGCAAAGTGATGCGCGCGGGCGGGATTGTGAACCGGCTCACCCGCCGCAAAACACGCGCGATTTTATGCAATCCCCGCCTCACCCCTCGCATTTTAACGCAATCTCGGATTTAATCGGGTCCAAGCAAGACGGACCCGCCGCTAAAAGACGGGCCATCAGATCAGAGCAGCAATCCGGCCCCGGGGCGACCATGGCAAGACACCAATACACGATTCTGTCGATGATGAAGGATGAGGGCCATTCGCTGGTGGAATGGGTCGCCTATCATTCGCTTCTGGGCTTCGACAATATCTGCGTCTACACCAACAATTGCCAGGACGGCACCGACGAGATGCTGATCCGGTTGCAGGAAATGGGCTATGTGCAGCATTTCCGCAATGACGTGCCCAAGGGCAAGAAACCGCAGCCCAACGCGCTGCATCTGGGGATGAAGAACCCGGAAGTGATGGACAGCGACTGGGTGCTGACGATGGACGCGGATGAATTCGTGAACATCAAACTTGGCGACGGCACGGTGCAGGAGCTGGTCGATGCCATGCCCGACGATACCGAAGGGATCATGATCACCTGGCGCTTCTACGGCTCGAACGAGATCCTCGATTGGCGGCCCGGCCTGGTCACCGAAAGCTACACCCGCGGCGCGCCCGACAAGTTTCGCAAGGGATGGGGCGTCAAATCCATGGTGCGGCCCTTCCCGAACATGAAATTCGGCATCCACCGCCCCTCGATCAAGCAGCGCAATTCCAACCCCGAACGGGTGGCGCAGCTTGAGGCGCTGAAATGGGTCAATGGCGGCGGCAAGCCGATGACGTCGAGCTTCAAGACCGGCGGCTGGCGCTCTACGGGTCCGACGCTGAGCTACGAATTCGTCGAGCTCAATCACTATGCCGTGAAAAGCTACGAGGCGTATCTGCTGCGCCGGATGCGGGGCAATGTGAACAACAAGGAGGACAAGTATAACGCCTCCTATTTCTCGATCTTCGACCGCAACGAGGTGGAACATGATGGCGCCGCCCGCCACGCGCCCAAGGTCAAGGCCGAGATGGAGAAGATGCTGGCCGATCCGAAACTGGCCGAATTGCAGGAGGCGGCCCTGGCCTATCACCAGGCCAATGTCGACCGGTTGCGCGCCACCGGCGAGTATGACGAATGGGTCGATAGCCTGCGCGAGGCGGGCAAGAAGCGTATCGACCAGCTGGATGAGGTTTTGTTCACGCAGCACCTGCCGAAAGAGACGCAGGAACTGATCCGCAAGATGCAGGCCGATGGCGTGCCTGACAAGCAGATCGCCAAGATGATCGCCCGCTCCACCGGGATCCGCAATGCCGAGAAGCGGCAGGATGCGACCGATGCCGAGGAGTTGGCCAAGATCACCGGCGTCGCGCTGGAGGGCGGTGAAGCGGCGAAGCCCGAGGAAGAAACACCCGCGCCGGAGGAGGAGGCAAAGGCCCGGACCCCGGCGCTGGAGGATCTGCCCAAGGAGACCCGCAAGAAGCTCGTCACCCTGATCCAGAAGGCCAAGGACACCGGCAAGACGCTGGATGAAAACGGCAATATCGTCTCGACCGAGGATGACGGGCTGCCGATGCGGCCCAAGCTGGCCCCGCCCTTCGCCGGCAATGGCCGCAAGGTCGTGGTCACGACAATGAAGAACGAGGGCCCTTACCTGCTGGAATGGATCGCGCATTACCTGAATATCGGCTTCGACGATTTCGTGATCTTTTCGAATGATTGCACCGATGGCTCCAACCTGGTGCTGAACCGGCTGGATGCGATGGGCGTGATCGAACATTACGACAACCCCATCTCAGGCCGCCAGGACCCGCAGCGCCGCGCCTATAGCCGCGCCAACAAGATGCCCACGGTCCAGGAGGCCAGTTGGGTTCTGATCGCGGATGCCGATGAATTCCTCAACATCCATGCGGGCGATGGCAGCATCGACGCGCTGATCTCGGCCTGCCCGCCCGAGACCGAAGCGATTTCCGTCAACTGGCGTTTCTTCGGCTCGGCCGGGCAGAAACACATGGCGCCCGAACCGGTGACCCGCCGCTTCACCCGCGCCTGCAACGTGGTGGAGCCGGAAAACGGGCTGGTCTGGGGCTTCAAGACCCTCTTCCGCCCCGCCAGTTTCGACTACATGGGCGTGCATCGCCCCAAGTTCGAGAAGAAACGCCCGGTGCTGGACGACCAGGTGCATTGGGTCAATGCCAGCGGCGCGCCGATGGGGCCGAAATACATGCGCACGGGCTGGCGCTCGAACAAGGATATCGTGTCCTACGAGTTCGCGCAGATGAACCATTACGCGATCAAGAGCCGTGAGGAATTCTTGCTGAAAAAGCTGCGCGGCACCGCCAATTCCAAGGACGACAGCCGCATCGACCTGGGCTATTGGGAGAAATTCGACCTCAACGCCGAGGAGGATAATTCGATCCGCTCGGGCGATATCGAGGCGCGGATTGCGCGGCTCTTGGAGGATAGCGACCTGGCCGCGCTGCACCGCGCATCGCTGGATCATGCCCTGCGCACGATCGAGATCCAGATGGAGGATGAAGACCTGCGCGCCTTTGTCGAGGCCGAAAAAGTCGAGGACGTGGCGGCGGAATAGCCGGATCAGTAAGGGATCGCGTGGCCGTCCCAGGTCTCGAAACAGCCGCTGGTCTTGGGCGACAGCACGTCGATGCGCCCGATCAGGCCGGTGGCCGAGGTCTCCGGCGTCAGGTCAGCGGCCTTGCCGCCCATGTCGGTCTGCACCCAACCGGGGTGGTAGATACCGACGGAGATGCCTTCGGACTTCAACTCAGCAGCAAGGTTCCGGCCCAGATTGGTCGCCGCCGCCTTCGACGCGCGGTAGATATAGGAGCCGCCCGGCGCGTTCGTGGTGCTGCCCATCTGGCTGCTGATGATGGCGATCTTTGCCCCGCTCGTGGCGCGCAATTGCGGCAGGAACGCCTGCACGGTCAGAAACACGCCGGTGACGTTGACCGCGAAGCCCTGCGCCCAGAGGTCGGGGGGAAAGCCGGTCTCAAGCTCATGCAGCTTGTCGAGGTAGACGCCTGCATTGCAGACCAGCAGGTCGAGCGGCTCATCATGGCGCGCAGACAGCGCCTTGATCGCGCCGGGATCGGTGACATCGACCTCATCCAAGGCAAGATCGGAGTCGGCCACACCGCCACCGGTGCTGGTCGCCACGACATGAGCGCCGCGCGCGGCCAGCCCTCGGGCCAGTTCCAGGCCGATCCCGCGCGATGCCCCGGTGACCAGCGCCCGCATCTCAGTTCCGCCTCGCCTTGGGCATGACCGGCAGGGGGGCCACCGGCACGCCATCGTCGATCAGGGCCTTGGCCTCCTCGGGCTTGGCCTCGCCATGGATCAGGCGTTCGGGGGCCTCGCCCAGATGGATGCTGCGCGCCTCCTGCGCGAAATTGCTGCCGACATAGGTGGAATGCGCATCCAGATGCTTGCGGAACGCAGCCAGAGCCGCCTCCATCTGCGTGGCGGGACCGGAGAGCGAGACCGGAGCCTCAGCCGGTTCCGCCGTCTCCGCCGCGCCGGATTTCTTCTTGACCTGCGGGGCCATCATGGCCTTCTGCACGTCTTCGCCGCCGCAGACCGTGCAGGACAGCAGGCCGCGCCGCGACAGCGCATCGAACGCGTCGGCAGATTTGAACCAGCTGTCAAAGCTGTGCCCGTCGGAACATTTCAAAGTGTATCGGATCATGGTGGCGGCACATTAGCCCCTGGCGGAAGAGAATCAAGTTTTTCGCGCCGGATTGTCAGCCCGCGCGACCGGGATCGAAGTTTCGCAGGATTTTCTTGAGATCGGGTTCACTTATCCGCGATGCGGCCTTGGCCGGCGTGAACCATTTGCGCCTGCGCTGACCCGCCTCGGGGAAATCGTCGGCGAGGTCTTGCACCTCAAGCGGAAAGATGGCGGCGATGCAGGGGATCGTGCCGCCCTCGGGCAGCGTCTTGGTGTAGGAATAGAACCCCAGGCAGGCTTCGCTGACGACGCCACGAATGCCCGCCTCCTCCCACGCTTCCTGCGCGGCGGTGGCGGCGGGGGTGCAGCCATCCATCGGCCAGCCCTTGGGAAGGATCCAGCGGTCGGTGTCGAGGCTGGTGATCAGCAGCACCTGCAGCTGCCTTTTGCGGCGGCGGTAGGGCAGCGCGGCAAACTGCGTGCGCGGGTCCTGCTTGCGGGCGGCACCCAGGCGCATCGGCGCCTGGTGGGAGGTATCGCTGCTCTTGGTCATGCTCGCCTGTTCGCGCCATTTCACTTCTGCTGCGGTCTAGAATATATGCTTTCCTGCCCGCATTCAAACGCAACACCTTGTGGTTGCATGGGAAACTGGACGACACCGAGGACATGGACCGCACGATGCCCCTGCCCCGCCCGCTTTTCCTGGGGTCCGAGATCTATCGCGGCTCCAGCTACGGGCTGACGCATCCGCTGCGCGTGCCGCGCGTCTCGACCGTGATGGACCTGACCCGTGCCCTTGGCTGGTTGTCGCCCGCGCAATATCGCGCCTCGCCGCGCGCCAAACCCGGCGCGCTGGAGATCTGGCACACGCCCGCGTACCTCGCCGCGCTGCAACAGGCCGAGGCAACGCAAACCGTCACGCCCGAGATACGCGACCGGCACGGGATCGGCACCATGTCGAACCCGATCTACGCGGAGATGTTCCGCCGTCCCGCCACCGCCGCCGGGGCGTCCCTGCTGGCGGGCGAGCTTCTGGCGGCGGGCGGGATCATCCACCATCCCGGCGGCGGCACCCATCACGGGATGCCCGACCGCGCGGGCGGGTTCTGCTACCTCAACGATCCGGTGCTGGCGATGCTGGCCCTGCGCCGGGCGGGCGCGCGGCGCATCGTCTATGTCGATATCGACGCGCATCACATGGACGGAGTCGAGGTGGGGTTCGCGGGCGATCCCGACACAAGGCTGATCTCGGTGCATGAGGAGAAACGCTGGCCCTTCACCGGCGCGCTGACGGATACCGGCGGCGGAAATTGCTTCAACCTGCCGGTGCCGAGGGGGTTCAACGATAGCGAGATGGCGTTGGTGCGCGACGCCCTGATCCTGCCCGCCACCGCCGATTTCGCCCCCGATGCCGTGGTGCTGCAATGCGGGGCCGACGCGGTGCTGGAGGATCCGCTCTCGCGCCTTGCCCTCTCGAACAACGCGCATTGGGCCGTGGTCCGCGCGCTGATGGACCTCGCGCCGCCGCGCCTGCTGGTGCTTGGCGGCGGCGGTTACAACCCGTGGTCGGTCGGGCGGCTCTGGACCGGGGTCTGGGCCACGCTGAACGGGCACGACATCCCCGACCGCCTGCCGCCGGGGGCCGAGGCCGTCTTGCGCGCGTTGGTCTGGGAACGGGCAAGCGCGGGCCGCAACCCGCCCGAACATTGGTTCACAACCCTGCGCGACGCCCCGCGCGACGGCCCGATCCACGAGGCGGTCCGCGACCGGCTGGCGGTGCTCCGCGCCCGTCTATGACGCCATCAGCTGGGGCGCGGGCGTGTTCCCCTCAGACGAAGGTGAACTGGATCAGGAACTGCTGATAGCCCGCGTAATCGGTATGGACATAGACAAAGAGCCGTCCGGATTGCGTGTAGAACTGCACATTGGTGAACTGGCCGCTGGTGTCCGATGTGGTGAGGAAGACCGGCCCTTCGAGGATGCGCACCTGCGCCTCCTGCCCCGGTCGCACATCGAGGTAATAGCAGGTCGACCGCTGCGGATTGGCGTAGCCCTGCACCGAATGTGTATAGGCCCCGTGCGGGAACTGCACCTGTTGGCAATCCTGCTGCGCGGTGGCGGCGGCGGGAAGGATGAAGAGGCTGGCGATGATCAGCGAGGCGATGGCGAAAATGCGCATGGAAAGTCTCCTTTTCAAATGGGGTCAGGCCCCCAGTGTCGCATGGCGGGGGCCTTCGGCAAAGAACCTGGATGATCCTAGCGGATGTCGAATGCGATCCGGTAGGGCACGCCGCCCTCCACGTTGCTTTCACGCATCGTGTAGACGTCGAGGTAATTCGACCCGAGCGAGAAGGTCACATCGCGGTAGCCATCGCCAAGCCCCGGCACGTCGAACACCACGTCATCGCTGTCCATCACCCAGATCCGCGCGGTCTGGCCCGCCTGCACATCCAGCACGAAACAATTGCTGGTCGCGTGCCAGGCGGTGTCGGCGACGGTGGTGGAATAGGCCCCGCTCGGGAACTGGACCTGGGTGCATTCGGCCTGCGCGGCAAGGCCGGAGGCCGCGAAAATGGCGGCGGCGAGAATAAGACGCATGTGGATAAGAACTCCTGATCAAAATCGGACCCCATGGCGACCCTGCCATGAAAGACCCTGTCAGGAAACGAAAAACCCCCGACCGCGATGGGCCGGGGGCGTCTGTTCGGTATATCGTGCGGTTTCAGTCGACCTTGGGCAGAAGCTCGGTCAGGGAGGCCTTGGCATCGCCATAGAACATGCGCGTGTTCTCCTTGTAGAACAGCGGGTTCTCGATCCCGGAATAGCCGGTGCCCTGGCCGCGCTTGGACACGAAGACCTGCTTGGCCTTCCAGCATTCCAGCACCGGCATGCCCGCGATGGGGCTGTTCGGGTCTTCCTGCGCCGCCGGGTTCACGATGTCGTTCGAGCCGATCACGATGACAACGTCCGTATCGGGGAAGTCGTCGTTGATCTCGTCCATCTCCATCACGATGTCATAGGGCACCTTCGCCTCGGCCAGCAGCACGTTCATATGCCCCGGCAGGCGCCCCGCGACGGGGTGGATGGCGAAGCGCACGGTCTTGCCCTGCGCGCGCAGCTTCTTGGTCAGCTCGCTCACCGCCTGCTGCGCCTGCGCCACCGCCATGCCGTAACCGGGGATGATGATGATGCTGTCAGCCTCGTTCAGCGCCGCCGCGACCCCGTCGGAATCGATGGCGACCTGTTCACCCTCGATCTCCTGCGCGGGGCCGGTCGTATTGCCGAAGCCGCCCAGGATCACGGAAACGAAGCTGCGGTTCATCGCCTTGCACATGATATAGGACAGGATCGCCCCCGAGGAGCCGACAAGCGCCCCGGTCACGATAAGCAGGTCATTGCCGAGGCTGAAACCGATCGCCGCCGCCGCCCACCCGGAATAGGAGTTGAGCATCGAGACCACCACCGGCATATCCGCGCCGCCGATCCCCATGATCAGGTGATAGCCGATGAAGAAGGCGAAAAGCGACATGAGGACAAGCGCCCAACCGCCCCCCGTCTGCATGTAGATGATCAGCAGGATGACCGAGATCGCCGCCGCGCCCGCGTTCAGCATGTGACCGCCCGGCAGCTTCTCCGCCTTGGAGCTCACCTTGCCCGCCAGTTTGCCGAAGGCGATGACCGACCCGGTGAAGGTGATGGCACCGATGAAGACGCCCAGGAAGACCTCGACCTTGAGGATCGCCAGCTCCACCGGCGTCTTGTGCGCCACCGTGGCGGCAAAACCGAACAGCGCGTCCAGCCCCTCGGTATCGGCAGCCTCGCGCAGGCGGTTGATCTTGTTCATGATCAGCTCGGCGTTGAAGCCGATGAAGACGGCGGCCAGGCCGACGAAACTGTGCAGCGCCGCGACCAGTTGCGGCATTTCCGTCATTTGCACACGTGCGGCGACATAGTAGCCGATGACCGCGCCCACGACGACGCAGACCAGGATCAGGAACCAGTTGGCGATGCCGGGACCGAAGACCGTGGCCACCACCGCCAGCGCCATACCCGCGATGCCATACCAGACCGCGCGTTTCGCGCTTTCCTGGCCCGAGAGACCGCCAAGCGAGAGGATGAAGAGGATTGCCGCCGAAATATAGGCGGCCGAGACGAGACCGATGCTCATGGGTTCAATCTCCCGTTCAGGATTTCTGGAACATGGCGAGCATCCGCCGTGTCACGAGGAAGCCACCGACAATGTTGATCGTGGCAATGAGGATGGACACGGAGGCCAGGATCACCACCAGCCAATGGCCCGATCCGATCTGCAACAGCGCGCCCAGGATGATGATACCGGAAATCGCGTTGGTCACGGCCATCAGCGGCGTGTGCAGCGAATGCGCCACGCCCCAGATCACCTGGAAGCCCACGAAACAGGCCAGCGCGAAGACGATGAAATGGCTCATGAAGCTTTCGGGCGCGTAGACACCCACCAGCAGCACTGCCAGCGTGCCGCCCGCAAGCAGGCCGATCTGGTTTTTGGTCTGCTTCTGGAACGCGGTCAACTCGGCGGCGCGTTTCTCCTCCGCCGTCAGCTCGCGCTTCTTCTCGGCCTGCGGGCGCGCGGCGATGGCCTGCACCTTGGGCGGCGGCGGCGGGAAGGTGATCTCGCCGCGATGCGTCACGGTCGCCCCCCGGATCACGTCATCCTCCATGTCATGATTGATCTGGCCGTCCTTCTCGGGCGTCAGGTCGGTCATCATGTGGCGGATATTGGTGGCGTAAAGCGTCGAGGCCTGCGCCGCCATCCGGCTGGGGAAGTCGGTGTAGCCGATGATGGTGACGCCGTTGTCGGTGACGATCTTCTCGTCCTTGACGGTCAGCTTGCAGTTGCCGCCCTTCTCGGCGGCGAGGTCGACTATGACGGAACCCGGCTTCATCGCCGCGACCATATCCTCGGTCCAGAGCTCGGGCGCCTCGCGGTTCGGGATCAGCGCCGTGGTGATGACGATATCCATCTCGGGGGCCAATTCGCGGAACTTGGCCAGCTGCGCCTCGCGGAACTCGGGGCTGGACACGCTGGCGTAACCGCCCGTCGCCGCGCCATCTGCCGTCTTTTCCTCGAAATCGAGATAGACGAACTCGGCCCCCATCGATTCGACCTGCTCGGCCACTTCGGGGCGCACGTCGAAGGCATAGGTGATCGCGCCCAGGCTGGTCGAGGTGCCGATCGCGGCAAGCCCCGCCACGCCCGCGCCGACCACCAGAACCTTGGCGGGCGGCACCTTGCCCGCTGCCGTGATCTGACCGGTGAAGAAGCGGCCATAATTGTTGCCCGCCTCGATCACCGCGCGGTAGCCCGCGATATTGGCCATGGACGACAGCGCGTCCATCTTCTGCGCGCGGCTGATGCGGGGCACCATCTCCATCGCGATGACATTGGCGCCCTTGGCCCTGGCGGCCTCCATGCCCTCTTCGTTGCCCGCCGGGTTGAAAAAGGAAATCAACGTCTTGGTGTCATCCAGCCGCTTCAGCTCGGTGGCAGTGGGCTGGCGCACCTTGACGATGATGTCGGCCTCTTTCCACAGGGCCGCCGCGGTCTTGATCACGCTGACGCCCGCCGCCTCGTAATCGGCATCGGCAAAGCCCGCACCCGCCCCCGCGCCGGTCTCGATCAGGCAGTCATAGCCCAGTTTCTGCAACTGCGTGGCGCTCTCGGGGGTCATCGCCACCCGGTTTTCGCCCGCCTCCACTTCCTTCGGTGCACCTATCTTCACGGATAATCCCCTTCCTTGGTCCCGCAACGCGGAGTTGCGCGTTGTCTTACACGGGGTTTTCACCTGTCACAACTGATCCGCGACGGCAGGCAGGCATTTCCGGCGGCACCGCCCGCGTCAATCTGACCCTACGTCACCCGCCACAAGGGGATTTTCCCCGCAGAACCAATCCCCAACCCGTCGCGGCATACCGTGGCACACGGGTAAATCCCTCATTTCATTGCCGTTTTTTCTTGCGCACCGCGGCTGCGCCCCTATGACATGGGGCCAGGACCCCAAGCAGGATCGCGCGCGCCCATGCCACCTATCGAAGATCACCCGCTCCGCTATGAGTTGAGCAACGAGCTGCATGCCCGCCCCTTCCCGACCGTGGGGGCCGAGGCCGAGGCCATCTGGCTGGCCATCAAGCGCCCCAACGACGCCGCCGCCCGCGACCGCGAGGCCGACCGGCAGCACCTGCTGGCGCTGCTGGACCGCCACGGCGCGCAGCATCCGCAGCCCGGCGCCACGCATTATTCCGGCAAGATCGGCCGCCATGACCTGAAATGGGAGAGCCATACCGAGTTCGTGACCTACACGATCCTCAGCGCGGGCCTGGGCGAACGCCCCTTCGATCCCGCCATCTGGGCCGCCCTGCCCGAGGACTGGCTGGCCGCCGCCCCCGGCCAGCGCATCACCTCGGCGCAGGTCCGCATCCTCAGGCGGCCGGGAAACGACGCCACAATCACGCAAGCCTTGCGCGACTGGTTCGAACCCGAGAGCCTCGCCGCCAGCGCCGTTCTCGATGACAGCGCCGTCATCGCCAGCGATTTCCGCATCGACGCAGGCGGCCATATGCGGTTCGCGATCTTCGCGGGCGCAGAGACCGGTCCGGCCCGGATCGGGCGCATCCTGCAACGGCTCTGCGAGGTCGAGACCTACAAGGCCATGGCCATGCTCGGCCTGCCCCGCGCCCGCGACCTGAACGCGGCGATGGCCCGGATCGACGGCGGGCTCTCGGCCCTGCTCGACGAGATGAGCCAGGAGACCGCCGCGCCCGAGGCCGCGCTGGAACAGCTTCTGACGCTCGCCACCGATCTGGAAACCCTGATGTCGCGCGCCGCCTTCCGCTTCGGGGCCACCGGCGCCTATGAGGCCATCGTCAACCAGCGCGTCCAGGTGCTGCGCGAGAACCGGTTCAGCGGACACCAGACCTTCGCCGAATTCATGATGCGACGCTTCGATCCTGCCATGCGCACGGTAAAAAGCACCGAACGGCAGTTGCGCTCGATGACCGACCGGGCGCAGCGCGCCAGCGACCTCCTCCGCACCAAGGTCGAGGTCGGGCGCTCGGCCCAGAACCAGGAGGTTCTGGCCAGCATGGACCGCCGCGCGGCGCTGCAACTGCGCTTGCAGGAAACCGTCGAGGGCCTCTCGGTCGTCGCGATCAGCTATTACGGCGTCAACCTGCTTTCCTACCTGCTGGCCCCGCTGGCCTATCGGGCCGGCATCGAGAAACCCACCCTGACCGCCCTTCTGGTGCTGCCGGTCATCGCCGCCGTCTGGCTGCTGACCCGCCGCATTCGCAAGGCCATGCACTAATGTAACCCTTTCATTTTGCTGAAAATACCTCGGGGTCCGGGGCAGAGCCCCGGAAACGCGGCGGCGGAGCCGCCGCCGCCGGTCGGATTGCCGACAGGCAATTCGAAACCAGTCACCCGCCCCGCGTCGCGCGCACCAGCGCCAGAATATCCTTCGCCGCTTCGGGGATATTGGTCCCCGGCCCGAAGATCGCCTTGACCCCGGCCTGTTTCAGGAAGGCGTAATCCTGCTGCGGGATGACGCCGCCGCAGATCACGATGATTTCCTCGGCCCCTTCCGCCTTCAGCGCCGCGATCAGCTTCGGCGCCAGCGTCTTGTGCCCCGCCGCCTGGCTGGAAATCCCGATGATATGCACGTCATTGTCGATGGCATCCTGCGCCGCCTCCTCGGGCGTCTGGAAGAGCGGCCCGACATCCACGTCAAAGCCTATATCGGCGAAGGCCGTGGCGATCACCTTGGCGCCCCGGTCATGCCCGTCCTGGCCCATCTTGACGACCAGCATGCGCGGGCGGCGGCCTTCCTCCTCGGCAAAGGCTTCCACATCCGCCTGGATCGCGGCAAAACCCGCATCGCCCTCATAGGCCGCGCCATAGACCCCGGCCAATGTCTTCACCTCGGCCCGGTGTCGGCCGAATTCCTTTTCCATCGCCATGCTGATCTCTCCTACCGATGCCCGCGCCCGCGCCGCCTCGACCGCTGCTTCCAACAGATTGCCACCGGCGCGCGCGCGCCGCGTCAGTTCGTCCAGTGCCTGCGAGCAGGCCGCCTCGTCACGCACCTCCCGCATCTTCTCCAGCCGCGCGATCTGGCTTTCGCGGACCTTGACGTTATCCACGTCCAGAATGTCGATCGGGTCTTCCTTCGCCTTGCGATACTTGTTGACGCCGACGATCACCTCCTCGCCCCGGTCGATCATCGCCTGCCGCCGCGCCGCCGATTCCTCGATGCGCAGCTTGGGCATGCCGGAGGCGACGGCCTTGGTCATGCCGCCCATCTCCTCGACCTCCTCCATCAATTCCCAGGCCTTTTCCGCCAGTTCCGCCGTCAGGCTCTCGACGTAGTAGGAGCCCGCCAGCGGATCGACCACATTGGTGATCCCGGTCTCCTCCTGCAAGATCAGCTGCGTGTTGCGCGCGATGCGGGCCGAGAAATCCGTGGGCAGGGCAATCGCCTCGTCCAGCGCGTTGGTGTGCAGCGACTGCGTGCCGCCCAGAACCGCGCTCATCGCCTCGTAGGCGGTGCGGATCACGTTGTTATAGGGGTCCTGCTCCTGCAAGCTGACGCCGCTGGTCTGGCAATGCGTGCGCAGCATCTTGGAGCGGTCGTTCTTCGCCCCGACCTCGGTCATGATCCGGTGCCACAGCAGGCGCGCGGCGCGCAGCTTGGCGGCCTCCATGAAGAAATTCATCCCGATGGCGAAGAAGAAGCTCAACCGCCCGGCGAACTTGTCCACATCCATCCCCGCCGCGATGGCCGCCTTCACGTATTCGCGCCCGTCGGCCAGGGTATAGGCCAGCTCCTGCACCAGGTTCGCGCCGGCCTCCTGCATGTGGTAGCCGGAGATGCTGATCGAGTTGAAGCGCGGCATCTCGGCGCTGGTATATTCGATAATGTCCGAGATGATCCGCATCGACGGTTCCGGCGGGTAGATATAGGTGTTGCGGACCATGAACTCCTTGAGGATGTCGTTCTGGATCGTCCCCGAGAGCTGCGCCTTGTCATGCCCCTGCTCCTCGCCCGCGACGATGAAGCTGGCCAAGATCGGGATCACCGCGCCGTTCATCGTCATGCTGACGCTCACCTGGTCCAGCGGGATGCCGTCAAAGAGGATCTTCATGTCCTCGACGCTGTCAATCGCCACCCCCGCCTTGCCGACATCGCCCTCTACCCGCGGATGGTCGCTGTCATAGCCGCGATGGGTCGCCAGATCGAAGGCGACCGAGACGCCCTGCTGCCCGGCGGCCAGGTTGCGGCGGTAAAAGGCGTTCGATTCCTCCGCCGTCGAAAACCCCGCATATTGCCGGATCGTCCAGGGCCGTCCTGCATACATCGTCGCCTTCGGCCCGCGCGTGAAGGGGGCAAAGCCCGGCAGGCTGCCCATGTGATCCAGCCCGTCCGTGTCCTCCTCGGTATAGAGCGGCTTGACCGCGATACCTTCCAGCGTGTTCCAGGTCAGATCGTCCAGGCTGCGCTTGCGCAGCTCGCTTGCCGCCAGATCGGCCCATTTATCGGTCTTCTCACTCATCTCGCTGTCCTCTCATTCCATTCCCGGCCCGCGCACGCCCAATGTCACGTCTGCGTTGGCAGATCCCGTTAAACCCCGCAAAGCCCTTCGCAATTCCGTTTCGCGCGCCTATATCTGGTGCGACTGGAGACCCTATGCGCCACACCCTTGCCCTGTTCCTCGCCTTCATCCTCACCGGCCCCGCCCCCGCGCAGGAGACCGCCACCGACGGCGATCCCGCGGTCGAGGTCGTGCCGCTCAGCCCCGAGGACAACATGGAGCCTGTCGAGGGCGTCACCCCGCCCTCCCTGCCGCCCTTGCAGGTCTTCGACGCCGCCGACACCACGCTGGAGGAACATCTCTGGGTGTCGCGCCCCATCGTGATCTTCGCCGATACCGACCGCGACCCGCGCTTCAACGAGCAATTGCAACTGCTGCTGGCCCGCCCCGGTCCGCTGATCGAGCGCGACGTGGTCGTGATCCTCGATGCCGACCCGGATGCCCGCAGCGATGCACGGCAAAGACTGCGCCCGCGCGGCTTTTCCATGGTGATCTTGCAACGCGATGGCCGTGTCGCCATCCGCAAGCCGACCCCCTGGGACGTGCGCGCCATCATCCGCATCATCGACAACCTTCCGCTCCGGATCGAGGAAATGCGCAACACCGAATGACGCGCGCCTGCCCGCCGACCCTCCGCGACAAGGCCGGACGCGCGGCCTGCGCAGCGGGTCGGTGGAACCAAACCTGTCGGGGCCGCGCCCTGCATGGGCCTATTCAAACTCCATGATCACGTCATCCACCGCCAGGCTGTCGCCCTCGCCCGCATTGATCCTGGCCACCACACCCTTTCGCTCGGCGCGCAGGATGTTCTCCATCTTCATCGCCTCGATGGTGCACAGCGCCTGCCCCTCCTGCACCTCCTGGCCGGTCTCGACGGCCAGTTTCACCACCAGCCCCGGCATCGGGCAGAGCAGCAGCCTGGAGGTGTCGGGCGGCAGTTTCACCGGCATCATCGCCTGCAACTCGGCCTGCCGGGGCGTGCGCACCGCGACCTTCATATCCGCCCCGCGATAGCGCAGCCGCGCGCCGCCGCGGATGAACTCGGTCTTCACGATCATGCGCTCGCCGCCGACCTGGCCGCGAAACACGCTGTCGCCAAGCCTCCAGTCCGATTTCACCTCGAACTCGGTCCCGTCCAGCAGCCGCACCCGCGTGCCGTCGCCGTCATGCTCGATATGAACCGGGATCGCCTCGCGCCCGATAAAGGCGACCCAGTCGGGCTCCACCCGGCGGCGGTGATTGGCCATCGCGCCCGAGATCTGCGCCGCGCGTTCCTCCTTCAGCATCTTCATATGCGCGGCCACCGCTGCCAGTTTCTGCACCGTGGCCTCATCGGGCGTCACGCCCTCGAACCCGTCGGGGAACTGTTCCTCGATGAAAGCGGTCGTCATTTCGCCCGCGATAAACACCGGATGGTCCATCACGGCGGCGAGGAAGGGCAGGTTATGCCCGATGCCCTCGACCTCGAAGGCGTCCAGCGCATTGCGCATCGCCTCGATGGCCTCGGCGCGCGAGGGCGCCCAGGTGCAGAGCTTGGCGATCATCGGGTCGTAATACATGGAGATCTCGCCGCCCTCGAAGACGCCGGTGTCGTTGCGGATCGCCACGTCGCCCGCAGGCGCGTCGCCCTGCCACTTGCCGGTTTCCTGCAAGGGCCCCGCGGCCTGCTCCATCGGCGGGCGATAGCGCGTGAGCCGCCCGATGGAAGGCAGAAACCCGCGATAGGGGTCTTCCGCGTAGAGCCGGTTCTCGACGGCCCACCCGGTCAGCTTCACATCCTCCTGGGTCAGGCTCAGCTTTTCGCCCGCCGCGACCCGGATCATCTGTTCGACCAGATCGACGCCGGTGATCAGCTCGGTCACGGGATGTTCGACCTGCAACCGGGTGTTCATCTCGAGGAAGTAGAAATTCCTGTCGCCATCGACGATGAATTCCACCGTGCCCGCGCTGGCGTAATCCACCGCCTGCGCCAGCGCCACCGCCTGCTCGCCCATCGCCTTGCGCGTTTCCTCGTCCAGAAACGGCGAGGGCGCCTCCTCCACCACCTTCTGGTTGCGGCGCTGGATCGAGCATTCGCGCTCGCCCAGGTAGATCCCGTTGCCGTGGCTGTCGCACAGAACCTGGATCTCGATATGGCGCGGCTGGGTGACGAATTTCTCGATGAAGATGCGGTCATCGCCAAAGCTGCTGGCCGCCTCGTTCTTCGAACTCTGGAACCCCTCGCGCGCCTCATCGTCGTCCGAGGCGATCCGCATCCCCTTGCCGCCGCCGCCCGCGCTGGCCTTGATCATCACCGGATAGCCGATCTCGCCCGAGATCTTCACCGCCTCGTCGGCATCCGCGATCAGGCCCATGTAACCCGGCACGGTCGAGACATCGGCCTCCTGCGCGATCTTCTTCGAGGTGATCTTGTCCCCCATCGCCTCGATGGCACCCACGGGCGGGCCGATGAAGGCAACGCCCTCGGCCTCCAGCGCCTCGGCAAACTTGGCGTTTTCCGACAGGAAGCCGTAGCCCGGATGCACCGCCTCGGCCCCGGTCGCGCGGATCGCCTCCATCACCTTGTCGATGACGATATAGGACTGGTTCGCGGGCGCGGGGCCAATATGGACCGCCTCATCCGCCATCCTGACATGCAGCGCATGGCGGTCGGCATCGGAATAGATCGCGACTGTCCGGATACCCATTTTCCGGGCGGTCTTGATGACGCGGCAGGCGATCTCGCCCCGATTGGCGATCAGGATCTTCTTGAACATCTTACGTCCCTCTTGACTTGTGCGTTGCGGCAACAAAAAAGACCGCGGGCGCGAATTGCGCCTGCGGTCCTTGCAGTTCGATCATGGTGGCCTGCCGCCCTCAGGGGGCGCGGGGCCGGAAAGGCAGGGTCAGCAGCGGCCCGGGTTGGACTGGCAGTAGGCGGCGTTGCCGACAGCACCGACCGCGGCACCGCCCGCGACATTGCCGCCAGTGACGGCAGCGACACCGCCCCCTGCCAGCGCGCCCCCGGCGAGCTGTTCACCCAAAGTTTCGCCGCAGGCCGCCACGGCCGTGAGGGCGGTTGCGACCAGTATCCATTTCTTCCTAAACATGGCGTCTTACCTTTCCTGTCATTTCCAACTGGAAGGAAAACACGCCAGCGTCGGTCTTGTTCCGCGATCGGCCCGGATTGGTCGGCGTCCCGCCTATCGGCAGAGGCGCGTGACCTCGTCGCAGACCGCGCCCGCCAAGCCGCCGACCACGACGCCCGTGGCAATACTGCCACCCACGGCCGCCGCACCGACACCGCCGACAGCCGCCCCGACCGCGGCGCGGTCCAGATCGTTGCGCAGGCAGCCGGACAGGCCCGCCACGATAAGAACGCCAAGCGCCAATATCTTGAATCTCTGCATGTTTCTCGAACCTCATCGCGGTTGTTATCATGATGACGGGAACCCGACTCGTAAAAAGACGGCCCGCCGTCAATGCCGACGGGCCGTTTTAAAGGGGAAGGGTAACACGTCACATTACCACCGGCCCGAATGAAGCTGGGGACAAGGGCCGGCAGGGGGACGTTGGCACGGGCGACGCGCGGGCAGAAGCCGGATTCGACGCGCCACCGCCCTTGGGCGCAATCCTGCGCAAACGCGCCGGGCATAGGCAGGTTCATGCCGACCCTCCCCAGATGCCCTTGCCGCTGAAAACGTCGGGAAAGGCCGCCCGCGCGCGCGCCACATCCAGTTGCAGCATCGCGTCATAGTCGCAGGGGTCGAACGGGTCATCCAGCGCGATCACCTCGCGCCCCAACAGCCAGCTCAGCCGCCCCGCATCCAGGTTGCCGCGCGCGAAAGGCTCCTCGCCGAAGCACATCCACAGCGCCTCGACAAAGCCCGCGTCGGCGCGCCGGTCGGCGGGGCGCCGGTCGGCATGACGCTCGCGCGGCTTCAGGGGCGTGGCCCCGTCCTTGTTCTCACGTCGGATGGTGAACTGGAAATCGGTGCCGGGCAGGCGCGAGGGGAAACCGCGATGCTTGATCATGCGCCCACCCCCCGGCAGGGATGGCGATGGAAAACCCGGACGGGCGTCAGGGCCCGTCCGGCAAAGGCGTCATCAGGAGTACTTGTTGTACACAGGCTCGGCCACGATGGGCGCGGGCTCAATGATGATGATCTCTTCCGGTTCAGGTGCCGATGCGCAGGCGGACACGCCGACGACAAGCCCCAGAGCCAGAAGGGCTTTGATGCGATATGACATCCTGCTCTCCTGTTTGTTAGGGTCCGGCCAGCCCGAAGGCCGGGCAGGAACCCAGGTTTGGCCAATGCGATCTGGCCAGGGCCGATACTACCCGGAACAGGGGCGGCATTGCAGCGCGATTGTGGCGCGATTGTGTTCTGTGCCTTCGCTGCATCAGAAAGATATCCACAGCAACGTCGTCTCGCAACATGTTGTGCGTGCATCAGAAATCCTCCCAGATGCAGGTGCCGTTTTCAAACCGGTATCCGGCGAAAACCTGGGTCACGCCGGGGGCGGGCTGGCCGCGTTCCACCGGCTCGCTCATGATCTGCACGGTGATCTGATCGGGGGTCGGGTCGGCCTCCAGCGCCGCTGGCACGCCCCATTCGGCACAGAGCGCATCGGTATCCGCCGCCCGCGCCTCGGCGCTGACCTGCTGCGCGGCAAGGTCCGGAGCCAGGACGCGCAGGATCAGCCAGGTCTCGCCCGAGGCGCTCTGCGGCTCGATCACGGTGCCCTGAAGTTCGGCCTCCAGCCCCGAGGGCAGGGTAAGCCCCTCGTCCCGGCACCCGGCAAGCGCAAGGAGACTTGCCAGAACGGCAACCATGGGCCGGGGTTTGACCCCGCCATCCCGACGCGACGCCCGCCGCCCGGCCTTATGCCCCACCGCGCGCCGCATCATCACAGAGGAATATTGTCGTGCTTCTTCCACGGGTTCTGCAGCTTCTTGCCGCGCAGCGAGGCGAAGGCCCGGCAGACCCGCTTGCGCGTCGAATGCGGCATAATCACCTCGTCGATGAAGCCCCTCTCCGCCGCCACGAAGGGGTTGGCGAAGCGATCCTCGTAATCGCGGGTATGGGCGGCCAGCTTCTCGGCATCGCCCGCGTCGGAACGGTGGATGATCTCGGAGGCCCCCTTGGCCCCCATCACCGCGATCTCCGCCGTGGGCCAGGCATAGTTCAGGTCGCCGCGCAGATGCTTGGAGGCCATCACGTCATAGGCCCCGCCATAGGCCTTGCGGGTGATCACCGTGACCTTGGGCACCGTCGCCTCGCCATAGGCAAAAAGCAGTTTCGCGCCGTGCTTGATCACCCCGCCATATTCCTGGGCCGTCCCCGGCAGGAAGCCCGGCACATCAACCAGCGTCAGGATCGGGATCTCGAAGGCATCGCAGAACCGGACAAACCGCGCCGCCTTGCGGCTGCTGTCTATATCCAGGCATCCCGCCAGCACCATGGGCTGGTTCGCCACCACGCCCACGGTGGTGCCTTCCAGCCGGATGAACCCGGTCAAGATGTTCTTGGCGAACTCCTCCTGGATCTCGTAGAAATCGCCCTCGTCGGCGAGCTTCACGATCAATTCCTTCATGTCATAGGGCGCGTTGGCATTGTCGGGGATCAGCGTGTCCAGGCTGTCCTCGATCCGGTCCGGGTCGTCGAAGAAGGGGCGCACCGGCGGTTTCTCGCGGTTGGAGAGCGGCAGGAAATCGACCAGCCGCCGCACCTCCGACATCGCCTCCACGTCATCCTCGAACGCGCCATCGGCGACCGAAGATTTGCGGGTATGGGTGCTGGCCCCGCCCAGTTCCTCCGCCGTGACCTGTTCATTCGTGACGGTCTTCACCACATCCGGGCCGGTCACGAACATGTAGGACGAATCCTTCACCATGAAGATGAAATCGGTCATCGCAGGGCTGTAGACCGCGCCGCCCGCGCATGGCCCCATGATGACGGAGATCTGCGGCACCACGCCCGACGCCATGATGTTGCGCTGGAACACTTCCGCGTACCCGGCCAGCGAGGCCACGCCTTCCTGGATGCGCGCCCCGCCCGAATCGTTGATGCCGATGACGGGTGCGCCGTTCTGCATCGCCATATCCATGACCTTGCAGATCTTCTCGGCATGGGTCTCCGAGAGGGAACCGCCGAAGACGGTGAAATCCTGGGAGAACACGTAGACCATGCGCCCGTTCACGGTGCCCCAGCCCGTCACCACGCCATCGCCGCGCGGCTTCGAGGCCTGCATCCCGAAATCGGTGCAGCGATGCGTCTTGAACATGTCGAACTCTTCGAAACTGCCCTCGTCCAGCAGCAGGTCGATACGTTCGCGCGCGGTCAGCTTACCCTTGGAATGCTGCGCCGCGATGCGCTTTTCGCCGCCGCCTGCGCGGGCCTCCTCGCGGCGGGCCTCCAATTCGTCCAGAATATCCTTCATCACGCTCCCCTTCCCCTGCAACGCATGGCAATTCTGGCCGCAACCTACAGAGGCCGGAGGCGCGTTCCCAGAGGAAAACGGAATATTTGCAAATTGCACCGCTTCGCTGAGTTCGCAATTGCAAATCCGCAAATGATCTGGCTGCAAATGTGGAGGCCGGCCCGCCCCTTTGTGCAAGGGTGCACATGGACATTCCATTGCTTGTCAAATTAAGTAAGCGCCATGTCCTCGCTTCCGCGTGGCCGTTACCTTGACCGGGCCACACCTCCGCATATCTCGACCCTGATCGCGCTGACCGGCATCGGCGCGCTGTCGATGAACGTGTTCCTGCCCTCCCTGCCCGCGATGGCCGAATATTTCAACGCCGATTACGCGCTGATGCAGTTGTCGGTCTCGCTCTACCTGGCGGTGAACGCGGTGTTGCAGCTTTTCATCGGGCCGATCTCGGACCGGTTCGGCCGCCGCCCCGTGCTGCTGATCAGCCTCGCCCTCTTCAGCCTCGCCACGCTTGGCTGCATCCTCGCGCCCACGGCGGTCAGTTTCCTGGTCTTCCGCATGGGCCAGGCGGTGATCGTCTCGGGGCTGGTGCTTGGGCGCGCCGTGGTGCGCGACATGGTTCCGCAGGCCGAGGCCGCCTCGATGATCGGCTATGTCACCATGGGCATGGCCGTCGTGCCGATGATCGGCCCGGCCTTCGGCGGCGTGCTGGACCAGGCTTTCGGCTGGCAGGCGAATTTCATCCTCCTGCTGATGGCGGGTCTTGCGGTTCTGGTGCTGACCTGGGCCGATCTGGGCGAGACCGCGCGCAGCACCACGGCCAGCTTCCGCGACCAGGTCCGCGAATACCCCGAGCTCTTCGCCTCGCGCCGCTTCTGGGGCTACTGCCTGTCGGCCACTTTCGCCTCGGGCGCGTTCTTTGCCTTCATCGGCGGCGCGCCCTTCGTGGGCACCGATGTCTTCGGGCTCAACTCGGTGCAGGTGGGCTTCGCCGTCGGCGCGCCCGCCCTGGGCTATTTCACCGGCAATTTCATCTCGGGCCGCTACTCGGTGCGCAAGGGCGTCAACTGGATGATCACCGTGGGCGCTATGATCTCGACCCTCGGCATGATCATCCCCTTCGTGCTGGCGCTGGCGGGGATCAGCACGGCGCTCAGCTTCTTCGGCTCGGTCACGCTGGTGGGCCTGGGCAACGGGATGCTGATGCCCAACGCCAATGCCGGGATGCTGTCGGTGCGCCCGCACCTGGCGGGCTCGGCCAGCGGCATCGGCGGCGCGATCATGATCTTCGGCGGCGCGTGCCTCTCGGCCTATGCGGGCTGGCTCCTGGGGCCGGGCTCCTCCGCCATGCCGCTGATCGTGATCATGCTGATCTCGTCGGCGCTGGCCCTCGTGGCGATCCTCTACACCATGTATCGCGAACGGCAGGTCGCGCCCGCGTAACCCCTTGCAGCGCCGCTTTGCAAATCCCATGGTGACTTTGCAACGATGAGGCGATGTGATGGCCGTTCAGAAACTCTATGCCGGGGCCAAGCTGCGCGAATTGCGCGGGCGGCTCGGGCTGACGCAAAAGGACTTCGCCGCCAAGCTCGGCGTCTCGCTCCCCTATCTCAACCAGATGGAGAACAACAATCGTCCGGTCTCCTCCGGCGTGATGCTTGGCCTCGTGCAGGAGTTTGGCTTCGACGTGGCCGAGCTTGGCTCGGGCGATACCGAACGGCTGGTCTCGGACATGCGCGAGGCGCTGGCCGATCCGGTCTTCGCCGATGCCACGCCGCCCCTGCCCGACCTGCGGCTGGTCGGCTCCAACGCGCCCGCCTTTGCCCGCGCCTTCCTGGAACTGCACTCGGCCTACCGCCAGACCCATGAGAGGCTGGCCTCGCTCGACGAGGCTCTGGGGCGCGAAGGCGGCCCCGTCGCGGCAAGCCCCTGGGAGGAGGTGCGCGATTTCTTCCACTATTGCGACAATTACATCGACGCGGTCGATCGCGCCGCCGAACGCTTCGCCGCGGCCGCCGATGGCAACCTCGATGCCCATATCCGCCGCACATTGACCGGGCGCGGGCTGACCATCCGCCATGCCGAGGGCGACGGCATCCGCCATTATGACCGCGACCGCAAGGAATTGACGCTCTCGCCCCGCACTGCCCCGGAGACGCAGCGCTTCCAGCTGCTGCATCAACTGGCGCTGCTGGATCAGGATCGCCTGCTTGAGGCGACGCTCGACCTCGCCCGGTTCCAGTCCGGCACCGCCCGCGACATCGCCAAGATCGGCATGGCCAATTATTTCGCGGGCGCGGTACAGATGCCCTATACCCGCTTTGCCGAGGCCGCCGCGCGCAGCCGCCATGACCTCGAACGCCTCGCCATCCTCTTCGGCGCCTCGATCGAGCAGGTCGCCCATCGCCTCTCGACCCTGCAACGCCCCGGCGCCAAGGGTATCCCGTTCTTCTTCGTGCGCGTCGACCAGGCCGGCACGATCACCAAGCGCCATTCCGCGACGCGGCTGCAATTCGCCCGCTTCGGCGGCGCCTGCCCGCTGTGGAACGTGCACCGCGCCTTCGAGACACCGGGCCGCTTCCTGCGCCAGCTTGCCGAAACGCCGGACGGCGTGCGCTACCTGTGCCTCGCGCGTGACGTGTCGAAACCGGGCGGATCGTTCCACGCGCCCATTCGCCGCTACGCCATCGGCCTGGGCTGCGAGGTGCGCCATGCCGAGGCGATGGTCTATGCCGACGGCATGGACCTGGCCAGCGCGGATGCCTATGAGCCCATCGGCATCTCCTGCCGCATCTGCGAGAGGGTGGGCTGCCACCAACGCTCGGTCCCGCCACTGGAGCGGCACCTGCGCGTCGATCACGACCGGCGCGGGACATTGCCCTACGAGGTCGGAGCCTGACGGGAGGCTGCGCTGGGTCGACCCCGCGCATCCCCGCCCGTCTCAGGCTTTCGCCAGCAGGCCCGCGATCTCGTCCTTCAACCGCATCCGCGTCTTGCGCATCTCGACCTCGGCCAGTTCCTCGCAAGGCTCAATGCCGGTCTCGGCGCGATGCACGGCGCGGTTCACCGCGTGATACTCCTCGACCAGCCGGGCGAAATGCGCGTTCTCCTCCTTCAGCGCGTGGATGCGCTCCACGTCATCGGGGAAATCCTCGGCCAGTTCATGGGGGGTGTGCGACATCTGCGACCATCTCCTTGGTTCTGTAGTGTTTCGCTCAGGAAATAGACCCATCCGCCGCCGCCCGCCTTGATCAAGGTCAAACCGCGTGTTTCAAAGCTTGGTCTGCGACACGGCGGGCGTCATCTGGCGGCGGCGCAACAGCGCCTCGCGCATGGTGATATAGCTGATCGCCGCGATGATCAGCCCGCCGCCCAGGATCACGTAAAGATCCGCAGGCTCATCGAACAGGATCGCCCCCACCAGCGTCGCCCAGATCAGTTGCACGAAGGTCACCGGCTGCGTCACCGCAAGGGGCGCGGCGGCAAAGGCCAGCGTCATCGTGTAATGGCCCAGTGTCGCAAAGACCGCGACCAGGAACAGCCAGCCAAGCTGCGCCCATGTCGGCTCGACCCAGACCGCCCAGGCGAAGGGCGCCAGCCCGATGGTGACGGTCAGCGACAGCATCCCCACGACGACCGTGGGCGCGACCTCGTCGGCCATGATCTTGGCAATCAGGTAGCCGCCCGCGAAACTGGCCGCCGTGAACAGCATCGCGATATGGCCGGGGCCGACCTCGCGGAGACCGGGGCGAAGGATGACCAGCGCGCCCGCGAAGGCCACCAGGATCGCCAGGATGCGCCGGATCGCCAGCCTCTCGCCCAACAAGACGGCGGCCAGCAGGGTGACATAGATCGGGTTGAGGAAGTTCATCGCCGTGACCTCGGCGACGGGGATCTGCGTCATCGCGTAGAACCACAAGATCACCCCGAAGGTATGGAACGCGCCGCGCAGGCCGAACAGCGTCAGCGCCCGCCGGCTCAGCCGTGCCTTGAAGACCGGCAGGAACATCGGCAGCACCAGAACCAGACCCATCGCATAGCGCAGGAAGGCCGATTGCGCGGGCGGGATGCCGTCGCCCACCAGTTTGACCAACGCCGTGACCGCCACGAAGGAGGCCCCCGTCACCAGCATCCAGAACACCCCCCATAGGGGGCGCGAAACTCTGGCAGTGGCGGCGATGTCGGACATGGGCGCAAAGAACCGCATTCGCGCGCGGGCCACAAGCCGATATGCCTGTTACCCGGCCAGCAGTTTGGCCGCGATGGCCCACATCACCAGCCCGATCACCACATCCAGCCCCTGCCAGGCGCGGGGCCGCGCGAAGATCGGCGCCAAGGCCCGCGCGCCATAGCCGAGGCTGAAGAAGAAGACGAAACTGGCCATGATCGCGCCCACCCCGAACCAGACCCGGTTTGGCCCGTATTGCGTGGCGATGGTGCCGATCAGGACGACCGTGTCCAGGTAGACATGCGGGTTCGCCCATGTCAGCGCCAGGCAGGTCAGGACCGCCGCGCGCAAGCTGCCGGTGCCGGTCCCGGCAACCGCCAGCGCCTCGCCACCCCGCCAGGCAGACCGGAACGCGCGGGCCCCGTAAAGGATCAGGAAGGCCGCGCCTCCGTAGCGAAGCGCGGGCACGGCCCAGGGCAGAAGCTCGGCGATCACGGCAAAGCTGCTGACGCCCAGCGCGATCAGGATCGCATCCGAAACGGCACAGGTCAGCACCACCGGCAACACGTGCGAACGGCGCAAGCCTTGCCGCAGGACAAAGGCGTTCTGCGCCCCGATGGCCAGGATCAGGCTGAAGCCGAGGTAGAACCCGGCGGATGCGGCGGACAACATGGGGCAACTCCTTCTCGACCGGGCCGGGGGTATCGCGGTTTGACAATAAGATCGACTTAAATCTTGTTTCCTTGCATAAGTGAATCTTATGCAGCTCGATTACGACGCCCTCGCCGCGCTGGCGGCCATCCTCAGGACCGGCTCCTTCGACGGGGCCGCGGCCGAGCTTGGCCTGACCCAACCCGCAATATCCCTGCGCATCAAGACGCTGGAGGACCGCGTCGGCGCCATCCTGATCCGGCGCGGGCGGCCCTGCACCGCCACGCCCACCGGCGCGCGGCTCAACCGCCATGCCGAGGAGGTGGGCCTGCTGGAAAAGACCCTGACCGCCGATCTGGGCGGGTTGCTGCCCGACCGCGACAGGCCGCTGCGCCTTGCCATCAATGCCGACAGCCTTGCGACATGGGTGCTGCCCGCGCTGGCCGAGGTCGAGGGCTTCCGCTACGACATCACCGTCGACGACCAGGACCACAGCGCCGATTGGCTCAGACGCGGCGAGGTCTCGGCGGCCATCACCGCCCATGCCGCGCCCATTCCGGGCTGCGATTGCACTGCGTTGGGCGCGCTCTCCTATGCCGCGACCTGCGCGCCCGGCTTTGCCGCCCGGTGGTTCGCCCAGGGCGTCACGCCCGAGGCCCTGAACCACGCGCCCTGCCTCGCCTTCGACCGCAAGGACCGGTTGCAACATGCCTGGGTCGCCTCGGCGCTCGGTCTCCGCGTCGCCCTGCCGCTGCATTACCTGCCGACCGCGCAAGGATTTGTCGAGGCCGCCATGATGGGTCTTGGATGGGGCATGAACCCGGTCGCGATCGCGGCCCCAATGCTGGCCGATGGCCGGCTTGTCGAACTGATCCCGGACCACCGGATCTCGACGCCGCTCTACTGGCAGGTCTCGCGCCAGACCGCCGCCGCGCTCGACCCGCTGACGAAGGGCTTGCGGCGCGCGGCGCGCAAGATCCTGGAGGAACCGGGCGTGACTTGAGACAAATTGCCGATTTGCCTGCGCATCGAGGCCAAGTTATCGCCACGTTTATCGGTTACGCCCTGTCCAGCCAATAAAAACGGGCAGGACCAGGATGGACAGTTTCAACGCCTTCTTCGCGGCCATGGCGCGCGCGCCTTTCGACCCCCACCTGCGCTTTGCGCTGTTCTACCTGGCCGCGACGATCCTCCTGGCCTATGTCATCTGGCTTGCGCGGGGTCGGCCCAGGACCTTCCTCACCTGGCTGGTGCCGCGCGCGGTCTATACGCATCGCTCGAACCTCGTCGATCTCAAGCTGTTCCTGGCCAATTACGCGCTCGGCACCATCGGGGTCTTCGGCGCGCTGGTCTTCACCCCGCTCATCGCCTACCAGACCCTGACCGCCATCGCGGGCGCGTCCGGCTCTGCGTTCACCCTGCCGCCCGTCACCCCCACCCGCGCGCTGATCACCACGCTGATCGTCGTCACGGTCAACGATTTCTGCAAATACTGGACCCACCGCATCCATCATGAATGGAGCACGCTCTGGCCCTTCCACGCCGTCCACCATTCGGCGGATGTGCTGACGCCGGTAACCGTGGCCCGCGTTCACCCGGTCGAGACCGTGCTGCGCAACATCTTCTCCTCGGTGGTCGTGGGCGTCGCGCAGGGCGCGCTGCTCTATGGCCTGATCGGGCGCATCGACCTTGTCGCCATCGGCGGCGCGAATGTGATCTATGTCCTGTTCAACACCGCAGGCTCGAACCTGCGCCATTCCCATATCTGGCTCAGCTATGGCCGGGTGATCGAGCATATCCTGATTTCGCCCGCGCAGCACCAGATCCACCATTCCGCCGCCGCCAGGCATTTCAACAAGAATTACGGCTCGATCTTCGCCTTCTGGGATTGGGCCTTCGGCACGCTCTACATCCCCGACAGCTACGAGGAACTGACCTTCGGCGTCGCCGACAAGGCGGGGGCCAAGCTGGAGCAGCCGCACCCCAGTTTCACCGCCGCGATAATGGTGCCCTTTGCGCAGTCGTGGCTGGCACTGAAGGCCAAGCTGCCCACCCGCACCCAGCCGCCCGGCACCGACCCCGCGACCGATCCATGAGCCGCGGTTTCTCCCTCTGGCTCGACGCGATCCGGGCGCTGGCGGCCCTGGCCGTCCTTTTCGGCCATCTCGCGCATGTCCGCTTTACCGGTGGCGATTACATCTGGCTGCGCGAGATCAACATCGCCTCGGATGCGGTGGTGGTGTTCTTCGTCATCTCCGGCCTCGTCATCGCCTATGCGGCGGGGCGCGACGGCGACCTGGCGACCTACAGCTTCAACCGCATGACGCGCATATTCTCCGTCATCGTTCCGGCCCTGATCCTGACGTTGGCCTTCGACGCCATCGGCACGCGCGTAGCGATCGAGGCCTACCCGACCGGCTATTACCAGGCCCTGCCCCTGCGTGATTTCCTGATCCGCGGCCTGACCCTCACCCCGCAATGGAGCGGTTTCGGAGACATCCTGCGCCTCGGCACCAACGGCCCGCTCTGGTCGCTGAGCTACGAGGTTGCCTATTACATCCTCTTCGGCGCGGCCCTGTTCCTGCGCGGCGCGCTCAGGGTGGTGATGATCGCCCTGGTGGTGCTGCTGGCGGGGCTGAACATCCTGTTGCTGCTGCCCGCCTGGGCGCTCGGCGTCTGGGTCTGGCGGCAGATCTCGCGCGGCCCCTCCCTGCACCCCGCCCTGGCCTGGGGCCTCGCGCTCGGCACGCCCGCCCTGATCGTGGCGGCGAAAGCCTCCGGACTGGCCGACGCGCTGCCCCGGTTTCCCCAATTCGGCTACTCGGACGAGGTCATCTGGAACACCGCGCTCGCCGGCCTCGTGGCGCTGCACCTCATCGGCGCGGCGGCGCTGCTGTCAGACCTGCGACAGAGCTTCACGGGCCGTCCCGCACGCCTCATCCGCTGGATCGCGGGCGCCAGCTTCTCGCTCTATGTCATGCACTACCCGGTGCTGCATCTTCTGGATGCCACCCTGCCCGAGACCCTGCCTGCCTATAACCTCTGGCTCCTCGGCCTGACCCTGGCCGCCTGTTTCGGTTTCGCCCAGGTCTTCGAACGCCCGCTGAAATTCTATCGCCAGTGGCTGACCCAGGCGGTGGCGCGCCGCGTCGACGCGGCGTAAACCACGCTCCGTCGATGGAGCGTCATCCGCGTTTTCGAAAACGCGGGCCAAGCCGCGTCGACGCGGCTTCCGCCCCGGTCCTGGGGCATCGTGCGTATGTACAGGGGGTGCATCGGGGGGTGTACGGGGGGCACCCCCCCGATTCAGGCGTTTTCCAGCTCCGCCATCACCGCGTCGGAGATCTCGAAATTCGCGGTGACGCGCTGGATGTCGTCATCGTCTTCCAGCACCTCGATCAGCTTCATCAGCTTCTGCGCGCCGTCGAAATCCAGCTCGGTCGTGGTGGTCGGCGCCCAGACCAGCTTGGCGGTCTCCGACTCACCAAGGGTCGCCTCCAGCGCGGTCGAAACCTCGTTCAGATCGGTATCGGCGCAGGTGATGACATGGCCATCTTCGCTCGATTCCACGTTCTCCGCGCCGGCCTCGATCGCGGCCTCCATCACCGCGTCCTCATCGCCCGCATCCGGGCCATAAACGATCTCGCCCTTGCGCTCGAACATGAAGCCGACCGAGCCGGTCTCGCCCAGATTTCCGCCATGTTTTGAAAAGGTTGAGCGCACGGTCGAGGCGGTCCGGTTGCGGTTGTCGGTCATCGCCTCGACGATCACGGCAACGCCGCCGGGGCCGTAGCCCTCATAGCGGATTTCCTCGAAATCCTCACCGCCCGCGGCCTGCGATTTGTCGATCGCGCGCTGGATCACGTCCTTGGGCACGGATTGCGACTTGGCCTCTTTCACGGCCAGGCGCAGGCGCGGGTTCTTGTCGGGGTCCGGGTCGCCCATCTTGGCGGCCACGGTGATCTCCTTGGCCAGCTTTGAAAACAGCTTGGAACGCAGCTTGTCCTGACGTCCCTTGCGATGCTGGATATTCGCCCATTTGGAATGGCCCGCCATGGTGCCTCGTCTCCCGGTCAATCTGGTCGTGGTTTGGTGCTGTCTACTGCATCCCCCACGCGGCGCGCAAGATGGCGCTTGAGACGCCGCACAAAGCCGCATCTGTGCCGTTTTCGGATTACCAGACTGGCCGCGACTCAGGCTAGGCTGGCCGCGAACCCAAGGGAGGGACCGGCCATGATGATCTACCCCACGATCGAGTTGCAGAACGGGCGCTGCGTCAGCCTGCATCGCGGGCGGCTGGAGGAACCTCAGATCTGGCATGTCGATCCGGTCGCCAAGGCCCACAGCTTTGCCGAGGACGGGGCCGAATGGATGCACCTGACCGAGCTTGACTGGGTCGCGGGCGGCATGGGTAGCGACGATCTGGTCAAGACTATCCTGCGCAATTCCGGCATCCCGGTGCAGCTTGGCGGCGGCTTTCGCAGCCTCGATCAGATCGCCAAATGGATCGACCTCGGCGCGGGCCGGATCGTCGTCGGATCCTTCGCGGTGCACAGCCCCGACCTGGTCAAGGCCGCAGCCAAGCGGTTTCCCGACCAGATCGTGCTGACCGTCGATGTGTTCCAGGGCGGGCTGATGAGCGATGGCTGGCGTTCGACCGCCGCGATCCGGCCCGAGGATTTCATCGCCGCCTTCCGCGAGGATCCGCTGGCCGCCGTCATCATCACCGATATCGACGCCGACATCGCCGATAGCGACGGCTCGCTCGGGCTGGTCAGCCACCTGGCCGAAAGCGCGCGCGCGCCGGTCATCGCGCGCGGCCTGTCCTGGAGCCTCGACGACATCGCGCGGCTGAAATACGTGCCGCATATCTCGGGCGCGATCATCGGTCGGGCGCTGTTCGACAAGTCGATCGACCTGTGCGACGCGCTGGCCGTCGCCAATGCCCGCCCCGGCCCGACCGCGCAATTCATCTGACCCCCCGTGACGGCATTGGAATCGCACGCTAAGACTGTGCGATGAGCAATGACCAGATCCTCCTCTTCACGCTTTTCGGGGCCGTCTTCGGACTGCTTCTGTGGGGCCGGTTCCGCTATGACCTGGTGGCGTTCAGCGCGCTGATGGCGGGCGTCGTCCTGGGCGTCGTGCCGGTCGATGACGCGTTTTCGGGCTTCGGCCACCCGGCCACGCTGGTGGTGGCGCTGGTGCTGATCGTGTCGGCGGGGCTGGTGCGCTCGGGCGCGGTGTTCCTGATCACCCGCACGCTGGTCGACAGCACCCGCAGACTCGGCGGCCATATCGCGATCATGGGCAGCGTCGGTGGAATCCTGTCGGCCTTCATGAACAATGTCGCGGCGCTGGCGCTGCTCATGCCCGTCGATATCGCCACCGCGCGCAAGGCGGGGCGGTCACCGGGGCTCAGCCTGATGCCGCTGTCCTTCGCGACCATCCTGGGCGGCATGGCCACGCTGATCGGCACACCCCCCAACATCATCATCGCCTCGTTCCGCAACGACGCCCTGGGCGAGCCGTTCTCGATGTTCGATTTCGCCCCGGTGGGCGGCACGGCGGCCATCGCGGGGCTGGCCTTTGTGGCACTGATCGGCTGGCGCCTGATCCCGAAACGCGATTCCGGCGTCGGGGGCGATCCGCTGAGCGATCTGTCGCCCTATATCTCGGAGCTGACCCTGCCCGAGGAGAACAGCCTTGTCGGCAAGCGGTTGCAGGACATGATGGAGATCGCCGAGAAATCCGATGTCGCCATCATGGGGCTGATCCGCGACGGCAAGCGGCGCTTCGGCACCGGGCGCAACCTGGAGCTGCGCGCGGGCGATGTGCTGGTGATGGAAGCCGCACCCGACGCGCTGGACGAGTTTCGCGCCGCCGCCAAGCTGGATTTCATGCCCGAGGGCCACGCCATCGGCGAGGTGGTCGGCGAAGGCGTGCGCCTGACCGAGGTGCTGATCCCGCCCGACAGCCGCCTGGCGGGACGCAGCGCGCAGGCAATCGGCCTCTCGTGGCGCAAGCGCACCGTCCTGATGGGGATCGCACGGCGCGGCAAACATGTCCGCAAGCGCCTGCGCCAGGCGGTGATCGAACCGGGCGACATCCTGCTTCTGCTGACCCCCACCGATACGACCGAGGACGTGATCGACTGGATCGGCGGGCTGGCCCTGGCCGACCGGGGCCTTGCGGTGACGCAGGACAGCAAGACCTGGCTGGCCATCGGCTTTTTCGGCGCGGCGGTGCTGGCGGCCTCGGTCGGGCTGCTCTACCTGCCGATCGCGCTTGGCCTCGTGGTGATCGGCTATGTGCTGGCCAGAATCCTGCCGCTGACCGAGGTCTACACCCATATCGAATGGCCCGTGGTGGTGTTGCTCGGCTCGATGATCCCGCTTGGCGCGGCGCTGGAGAGCTCGGGCGGGACCGAACTGATCGCGGGTGCCTTGGTGGGGCTGACGCAAGGCTTGCCGGCCTGGGCCGTGTTGACGGTGCTGATGGTGGTGACGATGACGCTGTCGGACGTTCTGAACAACACCGCGACGACGATCGTGGCGGCGCCCGTTGGCATCCAGATGGCAGCCGCGCTGGACAAGAACCCCGACCCGTTCCTGATGGCGGTGGCGGTGGCGGCCTCGGCGGCGTTCCTCACCCCGATCGGGCACAAGAACAACACGCTGGTGCTTGGCCCAGGCGGCTACAGTTTCGGGGATTACTGGCGCATGGGGCTGCCGCTTGAGGTCATCGTGGTCGCCGTCTCGGTCCCCGCGATCCTGGTGTTCTGGCCGCTCTGATCAGCGGTCGGGCGGCGGCCCGTCAACGGGCCGCATCCGCGCTCGGTCGACCGAGCGCAGGCCCGCGCAGCCTTCAGTTGTCGATCCGCTCGGGCGTGACATAGCGCCAGGTACGCCCCGAGCCGTCGCTGATCGTGACATCCGCCGCGGGCACCAGCGCCGATTGCAGGCCAAGCGCGGTCAGCACCTCGCTGAACACCATCCGCACCGGGTTGGTGCCCGGCTGGATCGCAACGTTATAATCATAGCGCGCGCTGCAATCCGTGAACCGGCCGGACCACCCCCCGGCTTCCCCCGCGGGCCGCGGGCCGATGCAGCGCTCTCCGTTCGACATGCGCACCGTCAGGTGGGTCTGGGACAGCGTGACATCCGCCGGGCGGGGTGCGCCGAAACTGGTGCAGGCGCCAAGCGCCAGGGCGGGGATCAGGGCAAAAACGCGCATATCGTGGTCCTTTCAACGGGTCACAACGGCCAGATCAGGGGGATGACGAGGCTCGACACCACCCCCAGGCTCAGATTGAGGGGTATACCGATTTTCATGAAATCCGTGAAGCGGTAACCGCCGGGGCCATAGACCAGCATGTTGGTCTGATAGCCGATGGGTGTCGCGAAACTGGCCGAGGCGGCGATCATCACCGCGATGACCAGCGGGCGGGGGTCGACGCCGATGGCGGTGCCAAGGCCGATGGCCACGGGCGTCACGACCACGGCAACGGCGTTGTTCGAGACCAGTTCCGTCAACACCGAGGTGATCAGGTAGATGGCCCAGATCAGGAAGAACGGGTGCAGCCCGGTGAGACCCGGCGCCAGCGTATCGACGATCAGCGCCACCGCGCCGGTGGCCTCCAGCGCCGCGCCGATGGCAAGCATCGAGAAGATCAGCGCCAGAAGCCGCCCGTCGATGAAGGAGAACGCCTCCTCCGCGTCGATGCAGCGGGTCAGGAGGACGACGGCCACCGCCAGCACGGCGGCCAGGAAGATCGGCGCGATGCCGAGGGCCGCCAGCGCCACGATCCCGGCCATGGCGACGAAGGCGACCGGTGCCCGCCCCCGGCGATAGGCGCGTTCGGTGGGCTGGCTGACATCGACCAGGTTCATTTCGCTGGCGAGGCGGCGGATATCGGCGGGATCGCCCTCGATCAGCAGGGTGTCGCCGACCCGCACGACAAGCTGGTCCAGCTGCCGCCCGATATTCTGGTTCCGGCGATGCACGGCCAGCGGATAGACCCCGTAGCGCCGACGCAGGCGCAACGAGCCGAGCGAGCGGCCCACCATGCGGCATTCCGGCGTGATCAGCACCTCGACGGTGGTGGTCTCGACCGAGGAGAGCTTGTCCACCGTGCGCAGATCCTTGCTGGCCTGAAGGCCGAGCACCTCCGCCATGTCGGTGCGCAAAACGACGCGGTCGCCCGCCTGCAACTCCACCTCGGCCATGTTGCGGCGCAGGGACGCATCGCCGCGCAGCACGTCAATGAGGCGCATCCCGTCGCGGCGAAAGAGGTCCACCTCGTTCACATTCTGGCCGATGAAAGCGCTGTCCTCGGGCACCGCCACCTCGGTAAAGAACTTCATCCGCTTGCGCCCCGACAGCATGTCGGCCATCGAGTCGCGCTCGGGCAGCAGTTTCGGCCCGAGCAGCGCCATGTAGGCCATGCCCCAGATCACCACCACGATGCCCATCGGCGTGACCTCGAAAATCGTGAACGGGGCCAGGCCGTTGGCGCGCGCCACACCATCCACCAGCAGGTTGGTCGAGGTGCCAATGAGGGTCAGCGTGCCGCCCATGATCGCGCCATAGCTGAGCGGGATCAGCAGTTTCGATGCGGGCCGCCCGAGCGAGCGGGCAATCTGCACGAAGACCGGGATCATCACCACGACCACCGGCGTGTTGGAGACGAAGGCCGAGGCGACGACGACAAAGGCCAGAAGCCCCGCCAGCGCCCGCTTGGGCCGGGTCTGCGCCTGCGCCTCGGCATGGTTGGAAAACCACGACAGCGCGCCGGTGCGCACCAGCGCGCCCATCACGATGAACATCGCGGCGATGGTCCAGGGGGCGGGGTTGGACAGCACGGACAGCGCGTCCTGGTAGGGCAAGAGGCCGAGCGCCAGCAGCACGGCGGCACCTGCGATGGCCACGACCTCGGCGGGGTAGGTCTCACGCACGAACATCACGAACATCGCCGCGACGACGCCAAGGGTCAGGATCGACTGCATCGCAGGCGAGAGCATCTCGGCAATCATGACTGTGTTCGGCCCCCTCGGGTTGCGCGCCCCATCATTGGCCGGTCAGTGCCGCCACCGCAAGGCCCTGTTTCGGGGGGCGGATGATCCGGGCGGCGGCCCGTCGCCGGGCCGCTTTTGCGCTCGGTCGACCGAGCGCGGCGCCACGCGTCACGCCACCGGATCGGGGCCGGATTGGCCAAGCCGCCCGCCAACGCGCACCGGGTCGATGCGCAGCGCCTTGCCGGTCCTGTCATCGGTTTCGACATAGACGCCGGACAGTGTCGCGGGGCCCCGCGCGGGCGTAAAGCGGTTCTTCTGCATCCCCGTGATGAAGCGGCGCAGGGGCTCATCCTTCTCCATCCCGATGACAGAATCGTAATCGCCGCACATCCCCGCATCGCTCAGATACGCTGTGCCGCCCGGCAGGATCATCGCATCGGCGGTCGGCACATGGGTATGGGTGCCGACGACCAATGACGCGCGGCCATCGCAGAAATGCCCCACGGCCATTTTCTCGGATGTCGCCTCGCAATGGATGTCGACGATGCTGGCCGCCGCCGATGCGCCGAGCGGATGGGTGCGCAGCACGGTTTCCAGCGCCGAGAACGGATCCGAAAAGGGCCGCTTCATGAACACCTGCCCAAGCGCCTGCGCCACCAGAACCTTGCGCCCGCCTGGGGCCTCAAAAAGGCGCGCGCCGCTGCCCGGCGCCGTCTTGGCATAGTTCAGCGGCCGCAGGATGCGCGGCTCCTTCTCGATAAATTGCAGCATGTCGCGCTGATCGAAGGCATGATCGCCAAGCGTCAGGCAATCGGCCCCGGCCTTCAGCAGCAATTCCGCGTGCGCCGTGGTCAGCCCGTGCCCGGAGGAGGCATTCTCGCCGTTCACCACGACGAAATCCAGCCGCCAGTCCTTGCGCAGCTTCGGCAGTGTCTCACAAACGGCGGTGCGGCCCGCGCGGCCCATCACGTCGCCAAGAAAAAGAAGTCTCATATCCCCGGCTTAGGGGGTCTGGACGGGTCCGGCAAGGGCCGGATCACGCGCGATTCCGTGACCACGCCGTCCAGCAGCTGGTCGGTCTCCTCCACCACCAGCCCGGTCAGCTCCTGCGCGTCATAGGCAAATCCGATCGCCCGCGTCGGGCGCGTCGCCCTCAGCCCCTCCAGCGTGCGGTCATAGAACCCGCCGCCATAGCCGATCCGGTTGCACCCGGAGTCGAAGCCGACCAGAGGCACGATCAGGATATCGGGCTCCAGCCAATCGCCCGTCTCGGGCACCAGCGCGCCGAACGGGCCATCCACCATCGCGCCATCCGGTCGCCATTCGCGGAACCTGAGCGGCAGGGCCCGCCCCGCGATCACCGGCACGCAAATCCGGTTGTGGTCCGCCAGCGCCGCCATCACCGGCAGCGGGTCGATCTCGGTGCGCATCGGCATGTAGCCTGCGATGATCTGGTCCCGGACCGGGCCGATTTCCTCCAGCAGGGCGGCCTGCGCGGGCCCGTCCAGCCCGGTGCCAAAGGCCACTTCGCGGGCAGCGAAGGCGGCCTCGCGCAGGGCGGTTTTCTTCCGGGTCATCTCCATGGCGGCGACCTTCTCCTCTTGCGGCGGGAATGCCAAGGGGGTTTGCTGAACGCGACCTTAGCAACGCCCGGAGCCGCCGCCATGCTGACATTCGACCACCTCGCGATATCCTGCGACCCGCTGAAGTCGGGCGTGGCGCATGTCGAAGAGGCCCTGGGCGTCCGCCTGTCGCCCGAGGGCAAGCACCCCCACATGGGCACGCATAACCGTCTGCTGTCGCTCGGTGGGGGCGAATATCTCGAGGTCATCGCCATCGACCCCGACGCCCCCGGCCCCGATCAGCCGCGCTGGTTCGACCTGGACCGGTTCGAAGGCCCCCCGCGCGTGACCAACTGGATCTGCCGCTGCGACGATTTGCAGGCCGCCATGGCGCTGGCCCCGGACGGCATCGGCAAGGTCTGGGATCTTGAGCGCGCAGAGTTTCGCTGGCGCATGACCATCCCCGAGGATGGGTGTCTGCCCTTCGACGGCTGTTTTCCCGCGCTCATCGAATGGCAGGGCGCGGCGCACCCGGCCAAGCGGCTGCCCGATGCGGGCGTGCGCCTCAAGGAGATGGTCCTCTACCACCCCGAGGCCGACGCGCTGAGGGCCGCGCTTGCCCCGCTGATCAGTGACGACCGGATTGCCGTGCGGCAAGGCGACCAGCCCGAGATACGGGCGCTGTTCTCCACCCGGTCGGACGATGTCGACCTGTGGTAAGCGCCGCCACGCCCGATGACGCCGGGGGCATCGCGGCGCTCTGGAACGTGGTGATCCGGGACACCGCGTCCACCTTCACGACCGTCGAGAAAACCGCGGCGGATGTGGCCGGGGCAATCGCCCGCCAGCCCTTTTTCGTGGCACGATCCGGCGGGCGGGTGACCGGCTTTGCCACCGCGTTCCAGTTTCGGAGCGGGCCGGGTTATGTCCACACGCTGGAACACTCGATCCATGTCGCGGACGACGCGAAGGGGCGCGGGCTTGGCCGGGCGTTGCTGACGCGGCTGGAGGATCACGCCCGCACTGCTGGCACACATTCCCTCATTGCCGCGATCTCCGGCGAAAACGCGGATGGCATCGCCTTTCACGCGACTCTTGGATACACGCGGATTGCCCGCCTGCCCCAGGTCGGCTGGAAATTCGGGCGCTGGCACGATCTTGTGCTGATGCAGAAATTCCTCTGACATTTCCGGTCGCAAGCGTTAGACAGGCCCCCATGTCACTTTGGACCCGGATCACCGAAGCGCTTTCTGCCCTTGCCTCCGGCGAGGGGCTCGGAGCGATGTTCGACAAGCTGCGCAAGCCGCCCGAACTGACCGTGGGGTTCGCCATTGCCGTCATTGCACTCGGGGCCAAGATGGCCAAGGCCGACGGGCGCGTTACCCGCAACGAGGTCACCGCCTTTCGTGAGGTCTTTGCCATCCCGCAGGCCGATGAGAAATCGGCGGCCCGCGTCTTCAACCTGGCGCGCGAGGATGTGGCGGGGTTCGAGGATTACGCGCGCAAGATCGCCGCCATGTTCCACAGCGACAGCGCGGTCCTGTCCGACCTGATGGATGGTCTTTTCCACATCGCCGTGGCCGATGGCACCTATCACCCGAACGAGGATCTGTTCCTGGCCCGCGTGGCCGAGATCTTCGGCATGACCAAGCGCGAGTTCGCCGCCCTGCGCGCGCGCAACGTGCCCGATGCGCGCCCCGATCCCTATACCGTCCTCGGCGTCGACAGCAGCATGTCGCTGGAAGATATCCGCAAGGTCTGGCGCGGCCTCGTGCGGGACACCCATCCCGACCGGATGATGGCACGCGGCGTGCCGGAGGAGGCGATCAAGCTGGCGCAATCCCGCCTCATTGCCATCAACAACGCCTGGGAAGAGATCCAGACACATCACGGGGGGTAGAACCGCGATGCGCATCGCCACCTATAACGTGGAATGGTTCGCCAATCTCTTCGATGATGCGGGCGCGCTTCTGGACGATGGCGGCTGGTCCGGGCGGCAGGATGTCACGCGCGAGGACCAGATCGCGGCGCTGGCCCAGGTCTTCCGCGCCATCGACGCCGACGCGGTGATGGTGATCGAGGCGCCGGACAGTTCGCGCCACCGCGACGGGGCGCTTGCCTTGGCCAATTTCGCGGCGCTGGCGGGTATCCGGGCGCGCGAGGTGCTGATCGGCTATCCAAATGACACGCAGCAGGAGATCATGCTGCTCTACGATCCCGACGTGATGTCGGCGCGCCATGATCCCGTCGGGTTCGAGACCGGCAAGAAGGGCTCACGCAACCCGCCGCGCTTCGACAGCACCTTCCGCATCGACCTGGATATCGACGCGACCGAAGACCTGATCACCTTTTCCAAGCCGCCGCTGGAGGCCGCGATCGAGACCGCGCAGGGCCGTTTCCGCATGATCGGGGCCCATGTGAAATCGAAAGCGCCGCATGGCGCGCGCAACCGCGATGACATGATGCGCCTGGCCATCGCCAACCGGCGCAAGCAACTGGCGCAATGTATCTGGCTGCGGGCCCGCGTGACGCATCACCTTGAGGAAGGCGACCCGCTGATCCTGGCGGGCGACCTGAATGACGGGCCGGGGCTGGATGAATTCGAGGAGCTGTTCGGCCGCTCGGGGGTGGAGGTGATCCTCGGCTCCGACCTGCCCGACGAGATGCAGCTCTACGACCCCCATGCCGCGCGCGCCCTGCAAAGCCGGATCGCCGCCCAACCGGCCACGGCGCGGTTCTACCTGCGCGACGAAAACCGCTACCTCTCGGCGCTGTTGGATTACCTCATGGTCTGCCCGCTCATGCGCCCGCGTGCATCAGACTGGCGCATCTGGCACCCGTTCGACGACCCCGCCTGCTGGCGCGACGATACGCTTTGCAAGGCACTGCTGACCGCATCGGACCATTTCCCGGTCACGGTTCAGCTTGCAGCGCAGGATTGAAACGCGGCCTCTGCCCGCCCATATTCAGAGCCATGAAACAGATCCTGCCCGCCGCCCTTTGCCTGACCCTCGCCCTGCCCGCCACCGCGCAGGAGACGGAGGAGCCGGGTATCCGTGACGGCTTCGGCCTGCTGTCCGAGGGCTCGCGCCTTATCCTTGAGGGTCTGGTGGATGAGATGCGCCCCGTCTTCGAGGAACAGATGCTGCCGCTGTTGCAGGATCTGAGCGGCATGATCGACGATCTTTCGGCCTATCACGCGCCCGAGATGCTGCCCAATGGCGATATCCTGATCCGCCGCCGCACCGACCCCGAGGATGCCCCCGAGGATGCCCCCGAGGCCGGGGAAGAGCCGACGACCGAGCCTGTCGACCTCTGACAGATCTACATCTGGTCGCCGTCATCGACCGGGATACGGCGATCCGATTGCCGGGCGATTTCCTCGCGCACCTGTTGGGCGCAGTCCTGCACCCGGAAACAGTCCACCGGAACCCCGCGCACGTTGATCTCATCGTAATAGATCGTCCGGCGTTGGCCGTAATACTGGCTGTCGCTGTCATCGTCGGTGAAGGTCCGTTCGACCCGCGTCACCAGATAGGTCTGACCATCGACGGTAATGGCCGCGCCCTCGCTGCGCTCCACGACATCGCCCATGGCCTCGTTGAGGAGATTCGTCCGGTTCGTGGCGACGATACCGGAATCGCAGGCGCTCAGGCCCATGGTCACCACCAGGGCGGCAAGGAATTTCTGCACGGGTTTTCCCCCTTCATTCTGCACGAGGGAGGGCCGATCGCCCCGCGCGGCATCAATAATCGTCGTCGCCCTCATTCGTATTGGCAAGGCCGCGTTCCAGGGCATCCTGGCAGCTTTCGCCATCACAGGCGACCCGCCGCATCCCGATGATGACATAGCGCCGGGTCTCGATCCGCCCACCGCTATATTCGAACGTGATGTCCTGCACCTCGTAGGCGCGTCCCTGATACCGGATGATCTCCACCAGGTCGCGGTTCGCCACGGTGCTGTACTGCCTTACCGGAAAGGCGGAATCGCCCGAAAATTCGCATCCCGCCACGCCGCCGACCGCAAGCACGATAGAAACGGCCAATATCGGTCTGTTCATGATCTCTCCCCTTCATTCCATTGCGAAAAATCTGCGCGAAAGGGCCTCATGCACACAGGTTACGGCAGAAATTCCACTATTGCACGAAAAACGGAACCGCCGCCCCCCATTGCCAAAGCCCCTGCCCGCCCGCATATCTCTGCCAAACCCATTCGAAACGAGGTCTTGATGATGTTCACGTTCACCACCCGCCAGCCCGCTCCGCTTTCCGATGCCCATGCCGATACCGGGGGCAAGGACCTGGGCGACCTGCCGGAATGGGACCTGAGCGACCTCTACCCCTCGCCCGACGCGCCCGAGATCGCCCGCGACCGCGACTGGCTGATGACGGAATGCGAAAATTTCGCGACGGATTACGAAGGCAAGCTGGCCGATCTGCGCGCCGATGACATGCTGGCCTGCGTGCAGCGCTACGAGAAGATCGACATGATCGCGGGGCGGCTGATGTCCTTCGCGGGGCTGCGTTATTACCAGCACACCACCGACCCCGCGCGCACCAAGTTCATGTCCGACATGCAGGAGGCGATCACCACTGCCACCACGCCGCTGGTCTTCTTCAGCCTCGAGTTCAACCGCATCGAGGACAAAGCCTACGAGGCGCTCATGGCCGCCAATGCCGACCTCGCCCGCTACCGCCCGGTGCTGGACCGGATGCGCGCGATGAAGCCCTACCAGCTGTCGGATGAGTTGGAGAAGTTCCTGCACGACCAATCCACCGTGGGATCTGCCGCGTGGAACAAGCTGTTCGACGAGACCATCGCGGGGCTGAGTTTCGACGTGGATGGCGAGAAACTGGGCATCGAGGCCACGCTGAACCTGCTGACCGAACAGGACCGCGCCAAGCGCGAGGCTGGTGCCCGCGCGCTGGCCGAGACCTTCCAGGCGCGGGTCAGCCTCTTCGCGCGCGTCCACAACACGATCACCAAGGAAAAGGAGATCGAGGACCGCTGGCGCAAGCTGCCCACCCCGCAAGCAGGCCGCCACCTGGCCAACCACGTGGAGCCCGAGGTCGTCGAGGCCCTGCGCGATGCCGTCGTCGCCGCCTATCCGCGCCTGTCGCACCGCTACTACGCGCTGAAAGCCAAGTGGCTCGGGCTGGAGACGATGCAGGTCTGGGACCGCAACGCCCCGCTGCCGATGGAGGACACCGCGCTGGTCAACTGGAGCCAGGCGCGCAGCACGGTGATGGAGGCCTATTCCGCCTTCGACCCCCGCATGGCCGACCTGGCGGAACCCTTCTTCGACAAGGGCTGGATCGACGCCGCCGTCAAGGAAGGCAAGGCCCCCGGTGCCTTCGCGCACCCCACCGTCGCCGACGCGCATCCCTATGTGATGCTGAACTACCTCGGCAAACCGCGCGACGTGATGACGCTGGCGCATGAGCTTGGCCACGGCGTGCATCAGCGGCTGGCTGCGGGACAGGGCGAGCTTCTCTCCTCCACGCCTCTGACGCTTGCCGAAACCGCTTCTGTCTTCGGCGAGATGCTGACATTCCGCAAGCTGCTGGACGCCGCCGAAACCCCCGAACAGCGCAAGGTGCTGCTGGCGGGCAAGGTCGAGGACATGATCAACACGGTCGTGCGCCAGATCGCGTTCTACGATTTCGAGTGCAAACTGCATGCGGCGCGTGCGACAGGCGAACTGACCCCCGACGACATCAACGCGCTGTGGATGAGCGTGCAGGCCGAAAGCCTCGGGCCCGTCTTCGACTTCATGGACGGGTATGAAACCTTCTGGGCCTATATCCCGCATTTCGTCCATTCCCCCTTCTACGTCTATGCCTACGCTTTCGGCGACGGGCTGGTGAACGCGCTCTATGCCGTCTACGCGGAAGGGGCGGAGGGTTTCGAAGAGAAGTATTTCGAGATGCTGAAAGCCGGCGGGTCCAAGCACCACAAGGAGCTTCTGGCCCCCTTTGGCCTCGATGCCAGCGACCCCGCCTTCTGGGACAAGGGCCTGTCGATGATCGAAAGCCTGATCGACGAGCTTGAGGCGATGGAGTGATCAAGGGAGCGCTGGCGGCGCTGCTGCTGGCACCCCCCGCCGGCGCGCAGTCCCTGACCGGCACCTGGTCCTGTATCGAGGATGAGGGGGCCATCGCGGATGACGATCACCTACGCGGCAGGCGCGCGTTTTCGCGCCGCGTCCGACCTGACCCTCGCCAGCCCGCGCTTTGGCGAGAGCGAGATGCGGGGGCAGGTCTTCGGGCAATACGCCCTTGAGAAAGCCGGCGGAACCGGGCGGATCGTCGAGACGCCGAGTTCGATCCGGCTGGCGCATCTCAACTGGACGGGGATCCTCGCGGACGATCCAGCCCTGATCGGGGAACTGGAGGGCGAGGTCATGAGTTCGCTTTGGGGCAGCAGCCTGGTTGTCTGGATCGACCCGGACACCCATTTCCGGCTGGATCCGCGCCCCATTCGCGGGCAATGCACACGCCTGCGCTGACGAAAGCCGCCTGACACCCACCGGAAACGGAGCCGCATTTGACGCCCCCCGCCTCACTCGACACGCCCGGTTTGACCGGTTGTCCGGCATGACCCGGCCACCGCGCGACTATCTCCGCCTGCAATGGCGCGCCGTCCGGCAGCGCATCCTGCGGGCGCTGGTCTGGGTGCGCCGTCACGTCCCGCCGGGGCTGCGGCTGCTGCTTGGGCTGGTGTTGATGGCGGGTGGCCTGCTGGCCTTCCTGCCGGTGTTCGGCCTCTGGATGTTTCCGCTTGGCGTGGCCGTGGCGGCATTGGACGTCAAGCCGCTCATCCGGTGGTTTCGCGCCCGCCGGGACTGATCGGGCGGGCGCAGGCCGGGGTTATCCCTCGGCGTCACTTGCCGGTTTGGCCTGAAGCAGCCCGTAATTGGCCTCACCCAGGCGGTCATGCAGCTCGATCTGCGTTTCGAGAAAGTCGATGTGACCTTCCTCATCCGCGATCAGGTCCTCGAACAGGTCCTTGGAGACGTAATCCTTGACCGCCTCGCAATGGTCGCGCGCCTCGATATAGAGGCTGCGCGCGTCATGCTCACCGGCGAGGTCCGCCTCCATGGTTTCCTTGAGGGTCTCGCCGATGCGCAGCGCGTCCAGCTTTTGCAGGTTGGGATGCCCGCCCAGGAAGATGATGCGTGTGATCAGCTTGTCGGCATGGTGCATCTCCTCGATGCTTTCGGCGCGGGACTTGTCGGCGATATGGCCGTAGCCCCAATCCTCCTGCAAACGGTAATGCAGCCAATACTGGCTCACCGCGGTCAACTCGCTGCGCAAGGCGGCATTGAGATATTCGATGACTTTCGCGTCGCCCTTCATGCCTGGTTCCTTTCCATGTCTACTCTGCGAAGGCCCCTCAGATTTGCGGGAACCTCCATACCCGGTGCCTCCAGCATGGCCTGCATGAAGAGCGGAAGGCAACCGCCGCAATCGGCCTTTTTGCCGAGCGCGCGATAGACCTTGCCGGGCGTGATGATGGTGGCGGGGTCGGCGGCGCGCATCCAGGAGATGGCGGCGTGAATGTCGCGGTCGCGGATCGAATTGCAGTGGCAGATCATCATGGGCGTAGCGTCCCGGTCAGCGGGCAAAGGAACATCGTTTCGCTGGTGCGCAGCGCTTACCTGATGGATTCTGTCGGCTTTGTCAATCCCGATCACTTCTGTCAGGCAAAACGCCGCAGCCAGCGGCTCACTTCAACTGACTGTCCTTCGATCCGCGCCGGTTGAACCCGGCCTCTCGGTAGCCGCCATCGCGCTCGGAGGCGCAGTCGATGCAGAGCTTGACGCCGGGAATGGCCTTGCGCCGCGCCTCGGGGATCGGCTCCTCGCATTCGGCGCAATGGGTCAGGCTTTCGCCCTGGGGTGTCTTGCGCGCCTTCATCCGCGCCAGTTCATCCTGGATCGAGGCGTCGATCTGTTCGCCAACCGCACCGTCCCTTGCCCATCCTCCGGCCATGATGCCTCTCCCTCTTACGTCGCGTCCCCCTAGAACCTAGGATCGCCACCCCGTCTTGCCAAGGCGGGCCTCCCGCGCCTAGCGTCGGCCCCAATCGCAACGCGGAGGATCGGATCATGCGGCGTTTGGGGAAATGGTTGGGACGGATCATCCTCCTGGTTCTGGTGGCGCTCGGCCTCTTCCTTGTCTTCGGCCCCGGCTATGTCGAAAACAGCCGCAACGCAGTGGCCGAGCATGATCCCTACCCGGTGTCGGAGGAGGCGGCGGCGCTGCATGGCACCCTGACCATCGGCGACTGGCACGCCGACAGCCTCTTGTGGGACCGCGACCTGCTGGAACGCGGCGACCGGGGCCATGTCGACCTGCCGCGCTTGCAGGAGGGCAATGTCGCCATCCAGGTCTTCACCGCCGTCACGAAAAGCCCCGCCGGCCTGAATTACGACGAGAACGAGCGCGACGCGCGCGACAACATCACCCTGCTTGCCATGGGCCAGCTCTGGCCGCCACGCACCTGGGACAGCCTGCTGGAACGCGCGCTCTACCAGGCCGAACGGTTGCAGGGGTTCGAGGACGCGTCAGAGGGTGCGCTGCGCCTCGTGACCACGCGCGGCGGGCTCGACGCCGTTCTGGAGGCGCGCGAGGCGGGCGAGGATGTCACCGCCGCGCTTCTGGGGATCGAGGGCAGCCATGCGCTGGAAGGCGACCTTGCCAATCTCGATGCGTTGGAGGACGCAGGCTACCGCGTCATCGGGCTGCAACATTTCTTCGACAACGCGGCTGGCGGGTCGCTGCACGGCATCGGCAACGGGGGCCTGACCGAGTTCGGCGCCGAACTGGTGGCCGAGGTCGCCGCGCGCGGCATGGTTCTGGACCTCGCCCATTCCAGCACGCAGGTGGCGCGCGACGTGCTGGCAATCGCCGATATGCCGCTCATTGTCAGCCATACCGGCATCCGCTCGGTCTGCGACACCAACCGCAACTTCCCCGATGATCTGATGCGCGAGATCGCCGCTACCGGCGGCGTGATCAGCATCGGCTACTGGGCCGACGTGACCTGCGACGACAGCCCCGATGGCATCGCCGCCACGATCATGGCCGCGATCGGGGTGGTGGGCGAGGATAACGTCTCGCTCGGGTCGGATTTCGACGGCTCGGTGGCCACCGCCTTCGACACCTCGGAACTGGCCGCGCTGACCGATGCGCTGCTCCGCGCCGGTGCCAGCGAGACCCAGATCCGCAAGGTGATGGGCGAAAACATGGTCCGCGTGCTGCGCGACCGGCTTCCTGACTAAAGCAGGCTGGCGCCGTCCTCATCCAGCGCGGGCGGCGTCGGTTTGCGTGTCATCACCGGCGTGCCGGGCATGGCGACCGTCGGCTGCGCGGTCACGAAATTCGGGGCCGGGGCGGGCTTTTGCAACTCGCCACGCAACTCCAGCAGCAGCGTGTGGTGATCCGCCATCCTCTGCACCAGGATTTTCGAGGTCTCGCGCGCTTTGGCGAGGTGGCGCTGCCACAGCTCGGTGCTGAGCGAGAGGGTCTTGGCGAAGGAGGGCGCGGCAAAGCCCGTCTCGTAGACCTTCTTGCCGAGCAGAACCGCCTGATACGTCCCGGCAGAAAACAGCGAGTCGAATTTCAGGTCATAGGGGCCGGGCAGCGCGTAGCGCCAGACCTCCAGGTTTTCGGCCAGGCTGTCCGGCACCTCCAGCCCCTCGCGCGCGTCGATCCAGTACTGGCTGTCGGTGCGATTGCCGAGCGCATAGTGCAGGCAGATGAAATCGCGCACCTCGTCATAGAGGTTGCCAACGAGCTTGTTGTAATGCTTGCGCAGCGGCTCGGCGTAGTCGCTGTCGGGAAAATAGATCGCCAGCCAGCGCACGGCGGTGTCGATCATGTGGATGGCGGTGGATTCCAGCGGCTCGATGAAGCCGCCGGACAGGCCCACGGCAACCACGTTCTTGACCCAGGCATTCTGATTGCGCCCGATCCGCATCGGAATGACGCGCGGTTCGACCCCGTTCCAGGTGTCGCCCAGATGGGCCACGAACTCGTCGCGCGCCTCCTCATCGGTGCGATGCGCCGAGGAATAGACATAGCCGGTGCCGATCCGGTTGAAGAGCGGCACCCGCCAGGACCAGCCCGCGCCAAGCGCATAGGCGCGCGTCATCGAGGGAATCCTGGTCGGGTCGGGATGCGGAATCTGCACCGCCATGGCGCGGTCATTGGCGAGGTATCTTGAGTAGTCGATGAAGGGCTCCTTCATCACCTGGTTGATGATGACGCCCTTGAAGCCGGTGCAGTCGACCACAAGCTCCACCTCGTGCCGCCCGGTCTTGTCCAGTTGCAGCGCCGAGACATAGCCGCGTTCGTCCTGTTCGACATCCAGCACGTCCTCGCGGATATGCTGCACGCCGCGTTCGACGCAGATATCGCGCACCATGTTTGCGAACTTGCCCGCGTCCAGGTGATAGGCATGGCCGATCTTCATCGTATAGGGCTTCTCGCCCAGGGGGCGCGGCCCCTTTCCGGCGCGGGCCAGGTCGGTATGGGGGCAGAAGATTTGCGTGAAATCCTGCCCGCCCGCGCCATGCTGCAGGTAGTAATAGGCATGCTCGATCCCGTCGATCACGCCGGGGCCGGAAAACGGGTTCACGTAATCGACCTGGCGGCCATTCTTGTCCGTATTCCAGTTGGCAAAGAGGACACCGAGCTTGAAGGAGGCGTTGCAGGTCTTGAAGAATTCCTGCTCCGACAGGCCCGCCGTGCGCAGGGTGCGCGGCATTCCGGGCACCGTCGCCTCGCCGACGCCGACGGTGGGGATATTGGGCGACTCGATCAAGGTGATCCTGGCCGCCTTGCCCCCGGTCGCCGCGCGGCTGAGGTAGCTTTGCAGGATCAGCGCGGTCATCCAGCCCGCCGTGCCGCCCCCCACGATGGTGATGGATTTGATCGGTTCGCCCATGCTGTCCCCCCGGCTTCGCCCCGCGAGGGTTGCAACCCTCGCGTGTTATTGACCCAAGGGCACTCTACGCATGGGCATCACACCTGTCCAATCCCGATCATCCGGCATCGGCGGCAAAGACGGCCTCCAGCGCCACTTGCGTCCCCCGCGAGAACTCCAGCGGGACGGGGTAATCCGCGCCCGTGGCCGCCGAGCGCCCGAACGCCTCGACCTGGGTAACATACTGGCGCGCGTGGTGCAGTCGCGTCAGGGTTTCGACCCCGTCCGGCGTGACCACCCGCACGGAAGCCTCGCGATGCGAGACCGGGTTGAAGGGGGCCTGCATCTCGATATAGCCGCCGCTGCCGTGATAGATCGCCATCTGGCGCCGGGTGGTCCTCATGCTCATGTGGCAGGCGCAGGTCACGTCGCCGAAGCTGGCCCAGATCCGGGCCGACACATCGACCCCGCCCTGCCAACCGAGCCGCGCCGCCTCGATCACCGGTTCGCGCCCTGTCGCCAGCCGGGCCGAGCCGAGCGTGTAGACCCCGATATCGCGCGTCACGCCGCCGCCCAGGTCGGGGTCGAGCCGGATGTTTGCGGGATCGTCCAGGCCGAAACTGAAATAGCTCTCGATATGGCGCAGCGTGCCGATGGTCCCGTCCGCCAGCAGCGACTTCACCAAGTGCCATTGCGGGTGATGCGGGATCATGTAGGCCTCGGCGATCATCAGCCCGGTCTCGTCGCGCAGCGCGATCAGGCGGTCGATCTCCTCGACCGTCATGGCGATGGGTTTCTCGCACAAGACGTGCTTGCCTGCCCGCACGACCTTCTCGCACCATTCCACATGCAGCGCATTGGGCAACGGGATATAGACCGCGTCGATCTCCGGATCGGCCAGCAGCGCGTCATAGCTGTCATGCACCCGCAGCCCCGGCGCCAGCGCGGCAAAGGGGGCCGCCTTGGCCGCATCGCGCGTCGCTACCGCCGCCAGCACCGCGTTTTCGGCATTGTGGATGGCCGGGCCCATGGTGGTGCGGGCGAAATCCGCCGCGCCCAGAATGCCCCAACGTGTGATCTCTGTCATCTCTGCCCCCTTTTCCGGTTTCTCTTCCCGGCCACCTAACCGCAAAAAGGACCCGCCGAAAAGGCAGGCCCCTGATTTCCGTCTCGCCGGACCGATCAGGCCGGAACCGTTACACCCTGTTCACGGGCCAGGTCGCGCATCTTCTTTTGCAGCTTCTCGAACGCGCGCACCTCGATCTGGCGGATACGCTCGCGGCTGACATCGTAGACCCCCGAGAGGTCTTCCAACGTCACCGGCTGATCCATGAGGCGGCGCTGCGTGAGGATGTCGCGCTCACGCTCGTTCAGCACCTCCATCGCCTGTTTCATCAGGTCCATGCGGTGATCGAACTCGTCCTTCTCGGCGTAGTCATCGGCGGTGGTGGCGTCTTCGTCTTCCAGCCAGTCCTGCCATTGCGTGGTCGAGCCGTCATCCGAGCCGACCATCGCGTTGAGCGAGGCATCGCCCCCCGACAGGCGCCGGTTCATCGAGATCACCTCATCCTCGGTCACGCCGAGGTCATTGGCGATCTGCGCCACGTTCTCGGGCCTGAGATCACCATCCTCCAGCGCGCCGATGCGGGCCTTGGCCTTGCGCAGGTTGAAGAACAGCTTCTTCTGCGCCGAGGTGGTGCCGAGCTTGACCATCGACCAGGACCGCAGGACGTATTCCTGGATCGACGCGCGGATCCACCACATCGCGTAGGTGGCGAGGCGAAAGCCCTTCTCGGGATCGAATTTCTTGACCGCCTGCATCAGGCCGACATTGGCCTCGGAAATCACCTCGGCCTGCGGCAGACCGTAGCCGCGATAGCCCATGGCGATCTTGGCGGCCAGGCGCAGGTGGCTGGTCACAAGCTGGTGCGCGGCGTCGGTGTCCTCATGGTCCACCCACCGTTTGGCCAGCATGTATTCCTGTTCGGGCTCCAGCATCGGAAATTTGCGGATTTCCTGAAGATACCGGTTGAGGCCCTGTTCCGGCGACGGGGCCGGAAGATTGGCATAGCTGCTCATCGCGTTCATTCCCTGTTTCGGCTGACTCAAATGTAAATCTCTTTAACTTTACACCCGAGATGGGCCGGTGGGGGGCCCATTTCAAGGGGCGGTTATCAGATCAACCCCAAGATAGGCTTAATGTTCCTTGCACGACAATCCACGTTTCAGTGAATTCACGTGCAATTGCGCACATGTTACGAGGCCGCTTCGCGCAGGCGGTGCAAGAGCTGCGCCATATCCTCGGGCAGCGGGGCCGAAAAACTCAGCCGCGCGCCGCTGACGGGGTGAACGAATCCCAGGCTCGCGGCATGCAGCGCCTGGCGGGGGAAGGCGTTGAGGTCGGCGGCCAGCGCCTCGCCCATGCCCTTGGCCGACACCCACCGCCGCCCGCCATAGGTCTGATCACCGATCAGCGCGTGCCCGGCATGGGACAGATGCACCCGGATCTGATGCGTGCGGCCCGTCTCCAGCCAGCAATTGATCAGCGCGACCGCGCCGAACCCCTCCTCGACCCGCGCCCGTGTCACCGCGTGACGCCCGCCGTTGAACAACACCGCCTGCCGCTGCCGGTCGGTCTTGTGGCGGGCCAGTTGCGTCGTGATCTTGAGCACGCCCGCCGCCTCGAAACTGACCCCCGGCAGACCGCGCAGGCGCGGGTCCGAGGCGTCCGGCACCCCGTGGCAGATCGCCAGGTAGTGCCGCGCGACGCTATGCGCCTCGAATTGGGCCGCCAGCCCGTGATGCGCGGTGTCGGATTTCGCCACCACCAGAAGGCCCGAGGTGTCCTTGTCGATCCGATGCACGATACCGGGGCGCTTTTCGCCGCCGATCCCGGACAGGTTGCCGCCGAAATGATGCAAGAGCGCATTGACCAGCGTGCCCGAGGGCGTGCCGGGGGCGGGGTGGACGACCATGCCGACGGGCTTGTTGACGACGATCAGGTCGGCGTCCTCGTGCAGGATCTCCAGCGGGATGTCCTCGGGCCGCGTGTCGACCTCGACCGCTTCCTCGACCGTGATCTCGACCAGATCGCCCTCGGCGGGTTTCGCCCGCGCATCCGTCGCCACCGCGCCGTTCACCCGCACCGCGCCCTCCGCGAACAGGCGCGCAAGGCGCGAGCGGCTCAGGCTCGCCGCCTCTGGCACATCGCGCGCCAGTGCCTTATCAAGCCGCTTGCCCGGCTCCGGGCCGATATGGACCGTGATGATCTTTGGCGAAGGGCCTGACATGGACGATACTCCGGCGACAGAAGACCGCGACCCGCTGAACCTGCGGGTGCTGCGCATCCTTGTGACCGTGCTGACGGTGACGATGATTGTGGGGCTGATAACGGTCGTGGCGGTCTTTGTCACCCGGTTCGAAAGCGGCAGCCCGGTCGCCCTGCCCGATCAGGTCACCCTGCCCGAGGGCGAGAGCGCCCGCGCCGTGACCTTCGGCCCCGATTGGTACGCGGTGGTCACGGCGAACGACCTGATCCTGATCTATGACCGGGCCAGCGGCGACTTGCGCCAGACCGTCACGATTGATTAATCGTCCAGCGCCGCGGCGCCCGCGCGTGACCCCGGCCCGATGATGCCGTCGATGGCCCCGCGATAGAGCCCGCGTTCCTGCAAGATCACCTGGAAGGCGCGCGCGGTGGCGTCGTCCCAGGGCGGCACCCGTCCCCCGACCTCGCCGCGCAGGCCGTCCAGATCGACATCGCCGGTTTCCAGCGCGGCCACGTAAAGCTCCGCCGCGCGCTCCGGGTCAGCCTCGACCCCGCGCCCGCGTTCATAGAGGAAGCCGAGCGCGCCGACCGCCTCGGCCAGCCCCGCATCGGCGGCGGTTTGCGTCCAGCGCAGTTGCAGATCGGGATCGCCGGTGCCGGGGCCATCGGCCTCGGAATAGATCTTGGCCAGTTCCAGCGCCGCCTCAACGCTGCCCTGTTCGGCGGCCATCGAGAAATACCGCGCCGCGCGGTCCCGGTCGGGGATGTTCAGCGTCTCATCCGCGCCGCCCGGAATACCATCGCCGGTCAGGTAGGTCTGGCCCAATCGCAGCTGCGCGAAGTGATAGCCCCCGTCCGCCGCCTGCGTCATCAGCTCCACCATCCGGCCCGCATCGCGCGGCACGCCGCGTCCGATCCGGTAGAGCAGGCCAAGCGTCGCCATCGCCGCAAGGTCGCCGCGTTCGACGCCGCGCCGGTAATGCTCCGCCGCCCGGTCCAGGTCGGTCCGCGCGGGGCCGATCCCGAAGAGGCTATAGTCGCCCAGTTTGGTATCGGCCGCCCCAAGCCCCGCCTCCGACGCCGCCTCGAACTGCGCGATCGCCGCCCTGTGGTCGCCGACCAGTTGCAGCGCGGTGCCGTGGTGGAAAAGCGCCGCCGCATCCGTGGCCCCGGCCTCGACGGCTTCGGCGCAGAAAGGTGCGGCCTCGCGGATGGCCGCGACCTCCTCGGCCTGGACTTCGGGGGTGATGGGCACACCGGCATTGGGCGTGCCCGCAATCTCGAGGCATCGTGCCAGCGCGTCGTCATCCTGCGCATTGGCCATCAGAGGGGCGAGCGCAAGCAGGGCTACGGCAAGAGAGGGGAAATATGACGGCATCGGCTAAGGGTCCGCGAATGATTGAAATGATTGGCAGTCAGCCTAGCCAAAGCCCCCTGACCTGTCGAGCCGCGAGACCCAAGGAACGCCATAGTTTCGGCTGGCTTATGTCACAGCCCTGTGCCAGCTTTCGCAAAGCGTCCGGAAAAAGCGGGAAATCCTCGGGAAAACGGGGTAAGCCCAAGGGCGCGTGGCAGGCAGAAAAGAAGACCGGGCAGAATGATGCGCGATAGCAGCACCACGGACAGGATCCTTGCGGTCGATCTCGACGGCAGCTTGATCCGTGGCGACATGATCTACGAATGCCTCTGGTCGGCCATGGCGCTGGACTGGAAGGCACCGTTCATCGCCGCGCGCAGCCTCAGCCGCGGCATCCCCGCGCTGAAACGCCGCCTCGCAGAGCTTGGCCCCGTCGATGTCACCACCCTGCCCTATGACCCGGAGGTCATCGCCCGGATCGAGGCCTGGCGCGCCGAGGGCGGGCGCACGGCGCTGGTCACGGCCTCGGATCAGATGCTGGCCGATCAGGTCGCGGACCATCTGGGCCTGTTCGACGAGGTCCACGGCACCACCCCCGACCGCAACCTGAAGGGCGAGGCCAAGGCCGCCCTGATGGCCGAGCGCTTCGGCGATCACTTCACCTATATCGGCGACAGCACCGCCGACCTGGCCTGCTGGAAGGTCTCGGGGGCGGCAATCACCGTGGGCGCAACCGCGAAGTTCCGCGCCCAGGTCGATGGCATCAATGCCGATGTCACCCATATCTCGCCGCCCGAAGCCCCCGTCTGGCCGATCCTCAAGGCGATGCGCCCGCATCAATGGCTGAAGAACCTGCTGGTCTTCATGCCGATCATCGCCGATCACTCCTTTTCCGCGCTGACCTTCTTTCAGGGGCTTCTGGCATTCATTGCCTTCGGGTTGGTCGCCTCGGCGGGCTACCTGCTGAACGATCTGCTCGACCTCGGCCCCGACCGTGCCCATGCGCGCAAGCGGTTCCGCCCGCTGGCCTCGGGCCGGTTGCCGGTGCCTCTGGGAACGGCGATGGTGCCCGTTCTGCTTATCGCGGGGCACCTCGTGGCGCTGACGCTCGGATGGGCCTTCGTCGGTGTCATCGCGCTCTATTTCTGTATCACGATGAGCTATTCGCTGTTCCTCAAGCGCAAGCCGATCATCGACATCTGCGTGCTGGCGGGCCTCTACACGATCCGCATCATCGGCGGGGGCGTCGCCACCGGCATCGACCTGTCGATCTGGATCCTGGCCTTTTCCATATTCCTTTTCTTCTCGCTCGCCGCCGTCAAGCGGCTGGCCGAGCTGGTCCATATGCGCGACTCGGGCCGCGTGGCGGCGGCCGGGCGCGGCTATTCGGTCGAGGATCTGCCGCTGACCATGCAGATGGCGACCGCGTCGGGCTTCGTCTCGGTGCTGGTGCTGGCGCTCTACCTCAATGCGCCCGACATCCAGGCGCGATATTCCGCGCCGGTGTTGCTTTGGGGGGTCTGCGCGCTGCTGCTCTACTGGGTCTCGAAGGCGGTGCTGGTCGCCAGCCGGGGCGAGATGCATGACGACCCGCTGGTCTATGCCGTCACCAACCGCACCAGCCTGATCTGTATCCTGATCATGGCGGCACTCGGCGCGGGGGCGATGCTGCTATGAGCCCCGCGACCCTCGCCCTGCGCTATGCCGGTTTCGCCGCCGTCGCCACGATCGCCAACCTGGGGGCGCAGCGCATCGTGCTGGCATGGGGCGACGGCGCGGCCCTCTTCGCGCTGGCTGTTGCCACGGGCACCGGCGTCGGGCTGGTGGTGAAATACATCCTCGACAAGCGCTGGATCTTCTACGACCTCAGCACCGGCGTCCGCGCCCATTCCACCAAGTTCGCGCTCTATACCGCGATGGGGCTGGTGACGACGGCGATCTTCTGGGGCACGGAAACCGCCTTCTGGCTGATCTGGGGCACCGATCTGATGCGCGAGGTCGGCGCGGTCCTGGGGCTTTCCGTCGGCTATGTCACCAAATACCTGCTCGACCGACGCTATGTCTTTGCCGATAGCACCCGGCTGGAGGGCGCGGGATGAAGCTGACGGGATGGGGCAATGTGCCGGTGCTCGACTGCAACGTCAGCGCGCCGCGCAGCGAGGCCGAGCTGAAAGCCGTCATCGCGCGCGGTCACGCCATCGCGCGCGGCAATGGACGCTCCTACGGGGATAGCGCCGCCAGCCGCAGCAACACGATCGACATGCGCAATTTCGACCGGATGATCTCGTTCGACGAGGAGACCGGCGTGCTGGTGGCCGAGGCCGGAGTGCTCCTGGCCGACGTCATCTCCGCCTGCCTGCCGCGCGGCTGGTTCCCGTTGGTCACGCCAGGGACCAAGCTGATCACGCTTGGCGGGGCAATCGCGGCGGATGTGCATGGCAAGAACCACCATATCGACGGGTCTTTCCGCGCCTGCGTGGACTGGATCGACCTGATGGGACCGGGTGGCGAAGTCACGCGTTGTTCCGCCGGTGAAAACCCCGAGCTTTTCGACTGGACCCTTGGCGGCATGGGCCTGACCGGGGTGATCCTGCGCTGTGCCATCCGGCTGCGACGGGTAGAGAGCGGCTGGATCCGGCAGCAGATGATCCCTGCCCGCGACCTGGATGCCGCGATCGAGATCTTCGAGGACAACCTCGGTGCCACCTATTCCGTCGCCTGGATCGACTGCACCGCGACGGGCGACAGGCTTGGCCGCTCGCTGGTCATGGTGGGCGAACATGCGCGCGCAACCGAGGTCGCGCCGCAGCACCGGCACCGCCCCTTGCACGTGCCCGCCCGCCCACGCCGCACCTTTCCGTTTCCCCTGCCCGGTTTCGCGCTGAACCCGCTGACCGTGCGCGCCTTCAATGCGCTCTATTACTGGAACGGCAAGCGCCAGACCGGGATTTCCACCGTCGACTGGGACAGCTATTTCTACCCGCTCGACTCCATCGCCAAATGGAACCGCCTCTACGGGCGGCGCGGGTTCCTGCAATTCCAATGCGTGTTGCCGCTGGAACGCGGCGCGCCGGGGCTGCACGCGCTGATGGAGGCGATTGCGGGCTCGGGCCAGGCTTCGTTCCTGTCGGTGCTCAAGCGGTTCGGTCCACAAGACAGCCCGATCTCCTTCCCGATGGAGGGTTACACGCTGGCGCTGGACTTCCCGAACACGCGCAAGACCCGCGATCTGATGCCCCGGCTGGATGCGATCACTCTGGCCCATGGCGGGCGCTTCTACCTGGCCAAGGACGCAAGGATGCCCGCGCCCACGCTGGCCCGCGCCGACCCCCGCGCCGCCGCGTTCGCCGCGTGGCGGCGCGAGACCGGCCTCGCCCCCGCCTTTTCCTCCTCCCAATCCGAAAGACTGAAATTATGACCGGCCCTGTCCTCATCCTCGGCGCGCGTTCCGACATCGCCCGCGCCATCGCCCGCGCCTTTGCCGCCGAAGGCCACCCGATCCAGCTGGCCGCGCGCCATGCAGAGAACCTCGGGACCGACCGCGACGACCTGCAAACCCGCTACGGCGTCGAGGTCAGCCTGCACGATTTCGACGCGCTGGAGGTGCGGCAGCATGAGGCCTTTGTCGACGGCCTGCCGGTCCTGCCCGAAATCGTGGTCAGCGCGATTGGCGTCCTGGGCGACCAGACCGAGAACGAGGATGACGTGGAGGCCGCGCTTGGCGTGATCCGCGCCAATTTCGAAGGCCCCGCGCTGATCCTGGGCGTGCTGGCCAACCGCTTTGCCACGCGCGGGTCGGGCACCATCGTGGGAATCAGCTCGGTCGCGGGCGATCGCGGGCGGGCGTCGAACTATGTCTACGGCTCCGCCAAGGCCGGGTTTACCGCCTTTCTGTCGGGGTTGCGCAACCGGTTGGCCAGGCAGGGCGTGCATGTCGTCACCGTGCAACCTGGCTTCGTCAATACCGCGATGACGGCGGGAATGGACACGCCCGGAGCGCTGACGGCAGAGCCCTCCGAGGTCGGGGAAGCGATTGTGAACGCGGTCAAAAAGGGGCGCAACGTGATCTATGTGCGGCGCATCTGGTGGCTGGTCATGTCGATCATCTGCGCCATCCCCGAGGCGATCTTCAAGAAGACCAGTATCTGACCCTTTCGCGGATTTTCGCCGCAGCGCAGCAAAAACCGGCGAAAACCCGCCGGAAAACCCGGCTTTCCGGTTACGCGATCTTCGCCTTCTTGTTTCCTTAATTTTGTCAGAGTATTTCAAAATTCATGAGGGACAGATTTATCAACCTGCGCAAGCCGCGGGCCGCAACCAGTCATGCCGATCTAATGGAATCGCCGACGGCCGTCTTGGTCGTGCTGGCGGCCTCCGCGATCGTATGTGCTACAATTCTCATCCTGCTGGTGACCCGCCTCGCCCCGGTGGCGCGGATCGAACCGGTCGAGGACAGGCCAATTGAGATCCGCATCGCGGATATCGGGCTAGGCACCGTGGCGATCCCGCCCGCCGCATCCGGCGCGCCGACCACGGGCTTCGACGCGCCCGCCCGTCTGGAACTGGCCGCGCTGCCGCCGATGGAAGCTGAAAGCGACTATGTCATGCCGGCCCCCAATACCTGGGTCGAACCCGAGCCCACGATCATCTCCGGTCGCCCGCCGGTCGAGGCACAGCCGCGCCCCGATCATATCGAACATCTTGCCGCGTCGATCCGCAACCTGACCAACCCCGCAAACGTGCTGGCCGCGCGTCCGGCGCAGCGCCCGAGCGTGGCAGAGGCACCCGAGGGCGGCATCGTGCTGACCAGCAGCCTGCGCCCGACCCTGCGCCCCGCCAATCTTGAGGTCGCGCCGACCCTGGCCGTGGCCGTGGCCTCCACGCCGGACGTTCCGGTAACACTGGCAACAGCCACGCCCGAGGTCTCGACCGCACCCGCCTTCGACCGAAACGCGAATGCCTGCTCCACCCGCCTGTCGCGCGCCATTCCGCGCCGTCCGGGCAGCGCGTCAGACGGCACCCCCTTCATCCAGACGCTTGCCTCGGCCTCCGGCACGACCCGCGACGCGGCCATCGCCCGCGAAGTCCTGCGCGGCAACGTGCCCGACTTCCTGCGCGACCTGGCCCCGGTCAGCTTTACCGGCGTCCTGCCCAATGGCCGCAGCGCCCAGATCACCATCTGCGTGACGCCCGATTACCTGGCCGTCGGCAGCGACCGCGACTTCGTGCGCGTGCCGCTTGGCCTGTCTGCCGCCGGTCAGATCGCGGAAGCCTTCGACATGATGCTGCCGACCACCCGCATGGTCGACGCGATCTATGCCCAGGCCGATCTGCGCCTGTCGCCCTCGCCGATGGACCCGACCAGCCAGATGGCCTCGACCAACTATTTCCTGCGCCACAACGCCACCGTGGAAGCCCAGCGCGCCAATGCCGGCGGCCGCCTCGGGATGCTGGTTTCGGGCCAGAAGAAGGATCTGGTCTTGACCAACCGCCTGGCCCGCGCCCCCGGCCGCGTCGCGATCTATGGCTGGCACCGCCCCGGCGGCAACCCGATCCAGCCGCTTTCGACGGTGCACGGGGCCGCCTATGCCGATTACAGCCATGGCATCCGCCTGGTCAGCCGCACCGCCTTCGTCAACGGCCAAGCGGTCGATCTTGAGGATCTGCTGATGGACGGCACCTATGCCGGGCTCTTGAACACCGACGGCCCGATCGGTCGCCCCGCGATCCAGTTGGCCTCGCGCTGACACCGACCTGAGCGCTGACACCGACCTGAGCGCTGACACCGACCTGACCGGAACAAGAGAACGCCCCCGACCTTACTCAGGCGGGGGCGTTTTTTTGTCGGGGCCGGGCGATTTCCAAATCGCTCGGGAGGGTTTTCAAAAACCCTCCCCCCCCGCCTCAGTTCACATCGCGGAAACAGCGAAAGCCCAGGTGATAGTTGCGATGGCTCGCCGGCGACATAACCCGGCTGCCATGCCAGAACGGCGCCCGCCAGCGCGCCCAATGCTCATGCGCACGCACCGTGTCCCAGATGAACCAGCTGCCCTTCATCTCGGTCACGCCAAGCGTGGTCGAGCCCCGGCTGGCCATCTGGCTTTCATTGAGCGGCAGGTTCATATGCTCGGCCACGTTGCCGTCGATGTCATAGACGCCAAGCGGGCTTTGGCATTGCGGGAACGAGCCCGCAGGATAGGTGTTCGACCCGCAGCCGGTGAAGCTGCCGCCATTGCAGCCTGGCGTTTTTCGGCTGCCCGTCGCGCAGACGCCGGCGCGCCACTGGCCGATGGAATACTGGTTGCGGGTATTGGCCCATTGCTGGTTGTGCCAGGCGCGCATTCCCTGCGGGTTGCCGATGTCGAACCGGTAATCGGGCTCCAACAACGCCCCCGCCGCCGCGCCTTCCCATTCATGCGCGTCCCCCATGCGTCCGCCCTCGGCGGCGCAGAGCTGATGCGCCTCGTTGGCGCGCACCCAGACCACGGGGTAGACCATCGGGATATTGGGATATTCGAACATGTCCACGCAGGTGGTGGCATCCTCGGGGCTCTCGGTTGCCGGATCATAGAGCGGCACCATGTAAGGACCGCCGCAGATCCGCTCGAACCGTGCGTTGCGGTAGCTGGCCTGCACCTGAGCCACGGACCCGCCAAGCCGCGCCGCCGCCTCCTCGGGTGTCATCGGATGGCGTGTCACCGCCGGATTGCCCTGCCCGATATAGGAGGAGCCCTCGAAGATGCGGCGGATGCGCTGGATCTCGGCATTCGAGACGCCGCGCACATCACGCATCTGCTGGAACATCTCCTCGTTCAACTCGGCGAGCGATTGCGCCCCCGCCCCGGCGCCCATGACGCCGCTCAGGATGGTCACGAACACTAGGGTGAGATATCGCATGGGGACAGTCCTTTATCTGATGGTTACTCGCGGCGCAGAAGGTAGAAGAAGTCGCGATTGTCGGCGAAGCCCACGAAACGCGGAATCGCGCCGCGGCGGGAGTTCTGATCGACATTGGCCATGCCCGAGACCAGGTGTTCGGCCTCGATCCAGTCATCGTCGTCGATCTGGGGGTAGAGCGCCATATAGGTGTGCTCCTGGCTGTTCATGTCCATCAGCATGGCGTAGTCGCAGCCATAGGCCTGGAAGGTCCGCGCCATGCCCGAGGGCGTCGCGGTCGAGAAATAGGCGTAGAGCAGGAATTGCCGCCCATCGACCTCGCGCAGGCACGATCCGGCGCGTAGGGTGCGTAGCTGCGCATCGGCAGACCCCGACCAGTTGCCGCCACCCCAGGAGGTGACCAGATCGCCCGGCACACCCTCGCCCGTTTCGGGATCGGGATTGATCAGCGCCACGCCATTCTGGCGGGCAAAGCGAAGCCGCGGCAGCAGTTCGTTCATCTCCTCGGTCCAGGTGGTCATGCCAAAGGTGCCGTCATCCAGCACGTAGATCGTCGCCAGTCCCGGCCAGAGACGGCTGAGCAGCGTACCATTGACCAGGAACCCGTAATGGTGGCCGTTATTGTAGGTTGCCATCGGACCAAAGCGCCAGGCCCCGTGATCGCGCTTGTAGCCACCGGTGAAGGTTGCGGCGACCCGGTCCAGAAGGGCGGGGCTGAGCATCCCGTTCATCACAAGGGGCGCGGGGCTGTTGAACCCGTCGGGCCCCGGGATGGACCAGTCGCGCCCGGCCCCCGAAGGCCGCGAGGACCAGCCGAAGGAGGGGTGATCGGTGCCAAGCTCATATCCCAGTTCAAACTGCGACATGTCGAAGGCCACGAGGTAGACATTGGCGTTGCGCTCGACCCCGTCCAGCCAGTTGGTCTCGCCCGAGCGGTTCAGGATCTCGTCGCTGATCATTCCCGGCTGCATGACGCTGGAATAGATCCCCGGCGCATCCTCGACCGCGTACCAGCTGCCCGCCTCCATGCCGCCCTCGGCACCGACCAGGTCGAAACCTGGGCTGGCATTCATCACCGGGAACCGCGACAGGTCGGCCTGGCCAAGCGCCTCGACCACGGCACCGGCATCGGCCTCCTCGATCTCGTCGCTATCTTCGAGGAAGGCATCCTCGTAGAAGGTGCCCTTGATCAGGTTGACAATGGAATCGCCGAAAATGACGTTGTCGCGCAGGAATTCCGCAATCGCCTCGCGGTTGGTGCGCGACCCCGACACGCGATTGCGAAGGTAGAGCCGCCCGTCGCAGAGCGGCGCATAAGGCAGGCCGGTATCGCCCGCCTCCTCCAACTCGGGGCTGCGGCCCGCCCATGGCGCGCATTCCTCGGCGTCGTCATCGCCCTCGATCAGGATGAAGGGATCGTCGCCATCCCCGCCAAGCGAGATATGCCAGACCTCCGGATCGGTGTTCTCAAGGTGATAAAAGGACGGACGTCGGGCGTCCGCCTCCTCGACCCGCAGCACGAACCAGGTGTTGATGACCGGGTTGGTCGAGATAAGCTGCACCTGCAATCCATCCTCGCCGGTCACCGTCTGTTCGGCCCGGAACGGGTTCATCGCGAAGATCGAGCCGGGAGCATCGGTCAGGAACTCGGCCATCTGTTCGGCCAGAACTTCTTCACTCGGTGGCTCGATCCCGGTGGCAAGGGCCGGGGCGGCCAAGGTCAGGGCAAGGGTGCAGGTCAGTCCGGTCAATCGGGCGGGCAATGGCGATTTGGGCAAATCCAACTCCAGAAAATATCGTCATGGGGGCGCGGGAGCCCTGAAAATCGGCTCCGCGCCAGGGGCGTCACGAAATTATGCTGCAACAAATCGGGCATTCGCGCAATGCTGGGAACACCCACCCCTGTGGCGAAACGATCACAATTCACCGGGTCCGCGTCAGGTGACGTGCCCGCGCTGATCGGATCGGCCCATCGAGGCCAGCAGGCCCTCCGCCTCCTGCACCTGCGTGAAATCGGCCTTGCTGCCCATACCGCGCCAGCCGCAGGCCACCAGCGATTGCGCCACCGCGCCGCCAAGCGTGTCGCCCGGCCCGGTGACAATGAAGAGGTCGGGGGCAAATTCCCGCGCCGCCATGCGGATCGCGGCGGTGAAATCGTAGGCTTCCGTCACCTGGTGGCCAAAAGTGTAGTCATGCAGCCGCGCAGGGTCGCTTGCACCGGGCCACCAGATATGGCCGCGCCCGTCGATCAGGGGCTTTGCGGGCTGGTGGAAGATGGACCGCGCCAGCGTGTCACGGCCAAGGGCGGCGACAGGCGCCTGAAGCCGCGTGTGAAACGCCGCGTGATTGGGCAGGCGCATCGGAAAGCGGTCATTCACGCGCGGCACGGCCGCCTCGAAGGCCGCCAGCCCCGCCTCATCGCCCGCCAGAACCAGCATTCCGCCCAGGTCGATCGACAGCGCCAGCGCCTGCCCCTCCCGCGCACCGATCTCTTCCACCTGCGCCAGAAGATCAGCCTTGCGCGCCGCCTCCGGCACCCAGTCCACGCCCATCCAGGGATAGACCAGTTGCCCGCCGATCAGCTGCGCCTGCATCAACCCGCCCATGGTGTTGACGATGCGAAACCCGTCCTCGGGCGTGACCGCGCCGCCTGCGGCCAGGGCCAGATACCAGCCCATGGAATTGCCGGTGACGGCGACAATCTCGATGTCATCGGCCAGCGCCGTGGCATCGGCCAGCGCGCAGGCGGCAATGAGGGGCGAGGCAACGTCGCCGCGTGAATACCTGGACAGGCTGAATTTCTCCGCCCCGTCGAGGGTCGAGACCGGCACTTCGCCCGCCGCTTCGCGGATGGCATCGAAGCGCGCGATCAGGTCGACGCGATCCGCATGGTGGCGTTTCAGATAGCCAAGCTCGCCTGCATTATAGGTGCCGCGACCGGGCAGGATGAGAACCGCGCGCCTTGTCATGACCTGCCCTCCACCAGGGCCTTCGCCGCCGCGATGATCCCCTCCTTCGACGGCAGGGTCGCGCCATAGGCCGGGCCGGTGGCGATGAAGCTGTCCTCGGCGGTGACACGCGCGAAACTGGGCACTCCCGCCTCGTGGAAATGCCCCATCAGCGCCTCGGCCTGCCCGCCGGTAAAGCGGCATTCATCGACGATGAGGACATGCGCGCAGTCGCGGACCGCCTGCAAGATCGCCTCAACCGGCAGCGGGGCCAGCCAGCGGATGTCGATGATCCGTGTGCGCGTTCCGGCCTGCGCCAGCGCCGTTTCGGCCTGCCGGGACAGGTAATGCCCGTTGCCATAGGTGACGATGGCCAGGTCTTCCCCGTCGCCATGCTGGCCGATCTCGCCCATCGCGATCCGCTCATCCGGCGCGGGATAGGGCGTCATCCAGCCGCCATCGCCCGCCTCATCCAAATCGCGCATCGGGTAGAGCGCGATGGGTTCGACACACACCACCACGCGGTTTTCCTCGCGCGCCAGACGCACGCATTCGCGCAGCATCCTTGCCCCATCCGCCCCGGTCGAGGGGCAGGCGATCACGAGCCCCGGAATGTCGCGCAGCACGGCGAGGCTGTTGTCATTGTGGAAATGCCCGCCGAACCCCTTCTGATAGCCGAGCCCCGCAATGCGCAGCACCATCGGGTTGGTGAACTGGCCACGGCTGAAGAAGGGCAGCGTGGCCGCCTCGCCACGCAACTGATCCTCGGCATTGTGCAGATAGGCCAGGAACTGGATCTCGGGGATAGGGACGAAGCCGTTGCCGGCAAGACCGATGGCGAGGCCCAGGATGCTCTGTTCGTCCAGCAGCGTGTCGATCACCCGGTCGCGGCCAAAGCGCGATTGCAGCTTTTGCGTGACGCCATAGACGCCGCCCTTCAGCCCGACATCCTCCCCCATGAGAATGATCTCGCCATTCTCCAGCATCAGGTCGGTCAGCGCCATGTTGAGGCATTTCGACAGGGTTTGCGGGGCGTCCATCGCCTTCATGTCGCTGCCGAACCGCGCCGCGCGGGCCTCGGGTGAGGGGCCATTCGTGGGCGCGCAACTCCGTTTCGGGGGGAGGATCGTGGCCATCACGTCGGCGGCGGTCTTCAGGCGCGGGCGCTGGATGACCTCGGCGGCGACTTGTGTGACGCGGGCGCAGGTCTCCTGGTAGATCGCCAGCGCGTCCTCGGGGGCCAGCGCCCCCTCCTCCGCCAGCAATCGCGCGGAGTGCAACAGCGGGTCGTTGGCCTCGTCCCGTTCCACCTCCTCGCGCGGCAGGTAGGAGGTCGCCACATCCGCCCCGGCATGGCCGTAGAGCCGCACGGTGCGCAGATGCAGGAAGGCGGGCTTGCGGTGGCGGCGGGTGTACTCGGCGGCCTCGCGCGCGGCGCGGAATGTGTCGAACATGTCCAGCCCGTCGGCCTTGAAATAGCGGATACCGGGGCGGTGGCGCATTGAGTTCTCGATCCAGCCCTTGGGCGTCCTGGTCGAGATGCCGATGCCATTGTCCTCGCAAATGAACATGAGCGGCAGGGGCGTGCCTTGAACGGCGGTCCAGCCCGCCGCGTTGATCGCGCCTTGCGCGGTCGAATGGTTAGCCGAGGCGTCGCCGAAGGAACAGACCGCGATGGCGTCCTTTTCATACAACCTATGCTCCGGCCTATGCCGCCGCGCCAGCCCGATGGCATAGGCCGCTCCCACGGCCTTGGGCAGGTGGCTGGCGATGGTCGAGGTCTGCGGCGGGATCATCAGGGCGCGGCTGCCAAGCACCTTGTGCCGCCCGCCCGAAATGGGATCCTCCGCCGAACAGGCGAAGCTCAGCAACATGTCCCAGGTGATGTTGACCCCCGGCACCTGCCCCGCCCGCGCGATCTGGAACGCCGCATCGCGGTAATGCAGGAAGGCCGGATCGGTCGGGCGCAGGGCAGCGGCGACGGCGGCCATGCCTTCATGCCCCGACGAGCCGATTGTATAGAAGCCCTGCCCCGCCTTCTGCATCGCGCGGCTTTCCCGGTCCAGCGCGCGGCTGAGGCATTGCGCGCGGAAAAGCGCCACGCCCTCGATCCCCGTGAGCGGCGGAACCGGCGCGCGGCCCGATGGAAAATCCCCGGCGGGCAGGCGCGTCGTCAGGTTTTCATGAACAATCTCGACCCGGTCCATCGGAGGCCCCCGTTTGATCCGGGCCACATCTTGCGGTTTGACCGTGGATTGTCCAGTGCCGCCACGGCACAGCCATCGCCCCTTGACAGAATGGCAGAAAACCCGCGAAATCCGGCGAACTTCCGAAAAAGGCAGCAAATTGCATGCGCGACACGTTGGACAGACGCATCATCCGGGAATTGCAGCGCAACGCGCGGGCCTCGACCTCGACCATCGCGGCGCGGCTGGAGGTGGCGCGCTCGACCGTGCATGAACGCATCGCGCGGATGGAGAAGGACGGCACGATCTCGGGCTACTCGGTCATCCTCAGCCGCACACCGGGCGAGGAAACCGTGCAAATCCTGATGTTCCTGGAAATCCGGCAGCAAGACACGCGCAAGATCCTGCAACGCCTTTCCGGCTATCCCGAGATCCAGGCCTGCTATTCGATCAATGGCGAATACGACCTGTTCCTGTCGGCCGAGGCCCCCCGGATCGAGGATCTCGACATTCTGGTCGATGAGATCGGCGAAATACCGGGGGTGACGCGGACCAACACCTCGGTCGTCTTCGGGCGCAAGTTCGACCGCAGGCAAGAGGATACGGCGGAGCGGATCGAACGCCAGATTCGCAACCTGGCGGACGCAAATACCCCCTGATCCGGCAAAATGCCTGAAATCGCGCGGGTTCCGGCCCATTGGCAGGCGACAGACCGGCCCAACCTTCGGCACTCTTCCAGGCAAAACCGCCATTGAGGAGTAGCGCGCAATGACCACCTGGAATGTCTGTATCGTCGGCGCGGGCAAGATCGGCCACATGATCGCCGAGTTTCTGCACCGCTCGCCCAATTACACTGTCACCCTGGCCGATGCTGACCTGGGCAACCTGACGCGCGCGCAGAAGATGGGCTTCAATGTGATACAGGCGGATGCCGGCGACGCCGAGGCGCTGGCCGACAGCCTGCAAGGCTTCGACGCCGTGGTCAGTGCGGCACCGTTCTTCCTGACGCCGACAATCGCCGCCGCCGCGAAACAGGCCGGGGCGCATTACTTCGACCTGACCGAGGATGTCGCGGCGACGGATGCCGTGCGCAAGCTGGCCCAGGGGGCCACGACCGGTTTCATGCCGCAATGCGGGCTGGCGCCGGGCTTCGTCGGCATCGCGGGCGCGTCGCTGGCCGCCGAGTTCGACACGCTGGACACGCTGTCGCTGCGGGTGGGCGCGCTGCCGCTCTACCCGACCAACGCGTTGAAATACAACCTGACCTGGTCCACGGACGGGCTGATCAACGAATATTGCAACCCCTGCGACGTGATCGAGGATGGCAAGGTGATCAAGGCCGCGCCCCTGGAGGATCTGGACCTGATCAGCGTCGATGGCACCGATTACGAGTGCTTCAACACCTCGGGCGGCCTCGGCACCCTGACCGAGACGCTGGCGGGCCGCGCGCGCCGCGTCTCCTATCGCACGATCCGCTATCCCGGCCATTGCGAGATCATCAAGATGCTGCTGCACGACCTGCGGCTGGAAAGCCGCCGTGACCTGTTGCGCGACGTGTTCGAGACCGCCTTGCCGCGCACCGATCAGGATGTGGTTCTGATCTTCTGCACCGCCACCGGCTGGATCGGGGGCGAATATCGCGAAAAGAGCTTCATCAACAAATCCATGGCGCAGGAAAGCGGCGGACGGATCTGGGGCGCGATCCAGATCACCACGGCCTCGGGCGTCTGCGGCGTGATGGACCTGATGCGTATGGGCAAACTGCCAAGCGCGGGGTTCGTGCGCCAGGAACAGGTTGCCCTCTCCGACTTCATGGCAACCGAGTTCGGCAGCAATTACGGCAGGGGCGCGGTGACCGGGATGGTCGCGGCGGCCTGAACGGGGTCGGGAAGGATGGTACCGCCTTCCCGGCTTGAACGGGAGACCTCCGGATCCACAATCCGGCGCTCTAACCAACTGAGCTAAGGCGGCACTGGCGCGGGGGATACAAAACGGGCGCGGGGATTGCAAGCCTTCTGATCGGTCGCGTGGCCCCTTTCATGCCGGTTCGGATTGACGCTTGCAGCGGCAGGGGGCAGCCTCTACCTGCCTGAGAACCCCATGCGAGCCGGAGAAGACAGATGAGCATCAACAGCGAAAGCGACGTGACCGCGAATATCCAGATCGGACCGACCAACCTGGGCATGGTACGAATCTATATCGAGGCGGATGGCATCGACCTGCCGATGGATTTCGAACCCGAGGAAGCGCTGGAGATCGCCGAGGAACTGCGCGCGGCGGCGGAGGCGGCGGCATCGTCCAAGGGCTGAGACCGAACGAGAGGGTGGATTGAGGGGCCAGCCCCTCAAACTCCCCGGGATATTTTTGGAACAAAGAAGGCAAACTTTAGTCAAATTGTTCCGGGTTTGGGATCGCGGAAGAGGTGCAGGCGCTGCGCGGCGGTGCGGGCAAATTTGCGGGTCAGCACCTTGCGGCGGGCGGCCGGCAGTTTGGTTTCCGGCCCCATCCGCAGGATCTCGGCGTCATAGGCATCGGCGATGATCAGGCCGGTGCCCTCGGGCAGCAGATCGGTCGGGAAATCCTCGTCCACGGCCCAAAAATAACGGTCGGACCAGTCCAGGTAGCCCTGCCATTTCGCGTCCGAGGTGAAATCGGCCCGGCTGCTCTTGCATTCGATGATCCAGACCTCGCCCCTGGGACCGAGCGCCATCACGTCGACGCGCAGGCCCCGGTCGGGCACGAACTCCTCCAATGTCGCGAAATCGTGCTGGCGCAAGTGCCGACAGACGCCGCACGCCAGAAGCTGGCCGGGCATCAGGGCGGGGGGATCGAACGGGGCCGGGTCGGTCATCGGGAAAGCATGAACAATTCGTGAACATATGGCAAGGGGCAGGGCACGCGCCGAAACCCCCTTGTTCCGGAGAGGCCGCAGCCCTATGTCTGGCCTAGGCGGGGTCTGCCTTTCCTGTGAAGGGGCAATATTCCAGTGGCCTTAAGCAATTCCAAGGGAGCTGGCTCTGTGCGGACCCTGGTCCGTTTACCTGGCGCCCACCTGTTCATACAGGTCCCCGGGAATTCGACACCCCCACGTTCATGGTGGTCCCCCGCCGATATTCTCCCTCTTCCGGCACCGCTCAGCGGTCGCTTTGCACCGGCACCGGAACGGCGTCGAGAACCGGCAGGGCGTCGCGCTTGCCGCTATCGTCGTCATCCTCCTCCTCGCCCATCGTCATGATCTTGAACCCGACCTGGGCCGAGCCGAAGGTGATGCCGCCGAAGATCACCAGCATGATCACGGCGATGGGGCCTTCCGACGTGTGCGTGACCAGGTGCCAGAGATTGCCGATATTGAGCCACAGCAGCAGCGCCGCGAACCCGGCGGAGATGCCGAAGCCGATGGCGGCATGTTTGAGGATGAAGCGGATATGATCGGGCATGGGATGAACCTCCTGTCAATCAAGGTAATGTGCCGGTCGCGCATGACAAGCCGCCCGGTTGCCGCAGCCTGTTCGCCTGGCTAGCCTTGGCGCAGCATGGGGGAGGACGGCATGAAGCAGGCGAAAGCAACGGCGCGCGAGACGGTCAGGGGCCGGATGGGCGAGATCTCGGGCTGGACGCGGACGATCTGGGACCATGGCGAAACCGCCTGGCGGGAATACCGCTCCGCCGCCTTCTATGTCGACCTGCTGCGCCGCGAGGGTTTCGAGGTCGAGGAAGGCAGCGGGGGCATGCCCACGGCCTTCTGCGCCACCTGGGGCAATGGCGACGGGCCGGTGATCGGCGGCTATGCCGAATATGACGGCATTCCGGGCAATTGCCAGGCGGCGGAGCCCCGGCAGGCCCCGCGCGACGGGCTCGGCCCCCATGCCGGCGGCCACACCGACCCGCATTCGGCGCTCGGCATGGGGGCGCTTGGCGGGTTTCTGGCGGCCAAGGCGGCGATGGAGGCGCACGGGATAAAGGGCCGCCTCAAGTTCTTTGGCGAACCGGCGGAAAAGGTGCGCGGGTCGAAACCGATCCACGCGGCGGCGGGTTATTACGACGATCTCGATGCCGCGATCAGCTTTCACCCCTTCTACATGGCCCCCTATTGCAACACCGTTCGATGGGACACGCATTGCGGCGTGGGCTATGGCGTCATCTACGAGTTCACCTGCGACACGCCCGAGACCTGGATGGCGGGCGGCGGTGCCTCGCCCATCCCGGCCAGCCATGCCAGCCCGCGCGCCCCCGGCGCGACGGATGCGATGGTGCAGATGTATCAAACGGCCAAGGCGCTGCGCGAGCATGTCATGGCCCCCGGCCAAAGCTGGTCGATGAACGAGACCATCCTTGCGCACGGGCAGGCCACCGCCGACAACATCCCGGCGCAGATGGCGCAGATCATGTATTTCATCCGCATTTCCGAGGTGGAAGAGGCCGAGCATATCATCCGCGGCCTCGATCATTTCGCCGAGGCCGCCGCGAGCCTCTGCCATTGCACCTGGCGCAGGCATTGGGTCGCCAAATCCCGCCCCGGCCTGCCCAACCACGCGCTGGCCCGTGCGACCTACACCAATCTGGAGGAGGTCGGCGCGCCGCAATGGGGTGCGGAGGCCGCCGATTTCGCCCGTGCAATCCAGTCCGAACTGGGGCTGGAGCCGATGGAGACCCCCTTCCTGCCGATGATCTCTGAGTTGATCGACCCCGAGGAGGCCGAGCGACAGCTGCGTGCCACCCTGCCCCCCTCGCAACGCCATTTCACCTCGGACGACTACACCGAATATTGCTGGCACGCGCCGACCGTGCGGCTCTACCTGGGCCGCCCTGCCCTTCAGGCCCCGCCGGGCTATGCCTATCCGGCATGGGCGATGAACGCGCTCGGCGGGCATCCCCCTTGCATCGACCCGATGACGCAGGTGGCGGCAGAAGTGGTGGCGATGACGGCGCTGGATTGCCTGGGGGATACCGGGGTTCTGGAGGCGGCACAGGCGGAATTCCGGGACCGCACGGGGGGCGGGATCGGCGGCGGGACATGGCTTGCCCCGCTTTGCGACTACGCCCCGCCGCTGAATTTCCGCTGGCCGGAATACGTCACCACGGCACGCGGGACGGATTGGGTCATACCCAGCTGATCCGCCGACGAGCGGCGCAGACCCTCAGCCCCTCAGGGCGTCCAGCCGGGTCTTGTTTCGGCAAAACGCCGGGGCGGCTTCGGCAGCGCCGCTGTTATCCGCCAGCCAGGCATCGCAGGCCGGCCTGTCCGTGCAGGTGCTGCACCGATACGCCATATCGTGCCGCTCGAAGGGGCGCAGCCTGCCATCGGCGGCGGCCCTGACGAGGTCCACACCAAGGGCGCGGGCCATCTTCGGCATCTGTTCCGGGTGGCGCAGCGCATTCGAGATTACGGCCATGCTGTCTCCTTTCTCCGGTTTCGGGGTCTCGGAACGCGTGCGTCGCGTTACATCCGCCCTGTCAGAAAAAGCAGGTGTTCGCCTTGATATATGTCAAGTCCGTGGTGCTGGACGGCTCAGAATGCCTCGGGCCTGGCTTCCCGCGCCATGTGGTCCAGCACGGCGTTGACGAATTTCGGCTCGCGCCCTTCCGGGAAGAAGGCCCGCGCGACATCGACATATTCGTTGATCACCACCTTGGGCGGCGTGTCGGATTGCGTCAGTTCCGCCCCCGCGACGCGGAAGAGCGCCCGGATGGTCGGGTCGATGCGCGCGATCGGCCATTTCGCCACCAGCGCCCGGTCGGTCATCTGGTCGATCTTCGCCTGCCAGTTCACCGTGTCGTCAATGAGCTTGCGGAAGAGATCCACATCGCCCTCGACCAGTTCCTCGCCCGCGACCTCCTCGCCGAAGCGGTAGGTCTCGAACTCGACCCGCACCTTGTCGGCACTCTGCCCGGACGCTTCCATCTGAAACAGCGCCTGCACGGCATAAAGGCGCGCCGCCGATTTCATCTGGCGTTTTTCCTCGCGACTCGGTGCTGAGGGTCGGGGGTCGGTCATGCGGTGTCCTTGTTCTCCGCGATCAGCATCTCTTCACCGCGCGGCTTGAATCCGATGCCGCCTTTAGGCCGCCCGAGCTTCCGCGTCAACGCGATGAGGTGCAGCGCTGCCGCGGCAGCCCCGCCGCCCTTGTTCTGACCCTTCGGATCGGCCCGCACCTCGGCCTGCGCGCGGGTTTCCACGGTCAGGATGCCATTGCCGATGCAGGCCCCGTCCAGCCCCATCAACTGCAACGCGCGCGAGCTGTCGTTGCACACCGTCTCGTAATGCGTGGTCTCGCCCCGGATCACGCAGCCAAGCGCCACGAAGCCGTCGAAATTGCTCTGCTTGTAGGCGATGGCGATGGCGGTCGGCACCTCCAGCGCGCCGGGCACCTCGATGATCTCATGGGCCGCGCCGACCGCCTCCGCTGTTGCGATGGCGCCCGCGACCAGGTCATCGGCGATGTCCTTGTAATAGGGGGCGACCACGATCAGCAGCTTCACCGGCGTGTCGAACTCGGGCAGTGGCAGGCTGTAATGTGTCTCCGATCCGGCCATTATCCGATCTCCGAGATTTTGCGGGTGCCGACAATCTCCAGCCCGTAGGCATCCAGCCCCACCACCTTGGGCGTCGGCGAGTTGGTCAGCAGGACCAGTTTCGACAGCCCGAGCGAGGACAGGATCTGCGCCCCCAGCCCGTATTGGCGCAAGGTCTGGGGGGAGGCCTCATGCTCCGGGGTCAGCTTCATGTGCAGGTCGCGCAGAAGGACCAACGCGCCGCGCCCTTCCTCGGCGATAAGCTCCATCGCGTCGCCAAACTCGCGGCTACGCCCCGCGCCGCCGGTGCCGACCACATCAAGCAGCGGGTCCAGCGCGTGCATCCGCACCAGAACGGGCTCGTCGCCCGAGATGTCGCCCTTGACCAGCGCGATATGCTCTGCCCCTTGCGTCTCGTCGGTGTAGATCCGCATCTGCCATTCGCCGCCGAACTCGGAGGTAATGGTTTCCTCGACGCGCACCCGGACCAGGTTGTCGTGACGGCGGCGATAGGCGATCAGGTCGCTGATCGTGCCGATCTTGAGGTTATGCCGCTGCGCGAAGGCAACGAGGTCGGGCAGCCGCGCCATGGAGCCGTCCTCGTTCATGATCTCGCAGATCACGCCAGAGGGGTTGAGCCCCGCCAACCGGCTGATATCCACCGCCGCCTCGGTATGACCGGCGCGCACCAGTACGCCGCCCTCGCGCGCGCGCAGGGGAAAGACATGGCCCGGCGTGGCAATATCGGCGGCGCCCTTGGTGGCGTCGATGGCCACGGAGACGGTGCGCGCCCGGTCGGCGGCGGAAATGCCGGTGGTCACCCCCTCGCGCGCCTCGATGGAAATGGTGAAGGCGGTCTCGTGGCGCGAGGAATTATAGGTCGACATCAGTTGCAGCCCGAGCGCGTCGATCCGGCTGCCCGGCAGCGACAGGCAGATCAGACCGCGCCCGTGCATGGCCATGAAATTGATCGCCTCGGGCGTCGCCATCTGCGCCGGGATCACCAGGTCGCCCTCATTCTCGCGATCCTCGTGATCGACCAGGATGAACATGCGGCCATTGCGGGCGTCGTCGATGATCTCCTCGATCGAGGAGACGGCATCGGAATAATCGGTCTCGACCGGGCCGGGGGTCTCGTAGCTCATGGGTGCGGGCCTCCTCGCGTTTCGGGTCCGGGCATAGCGCAGGCGCGGGTCCAGCGCCAGTGTGCATGCGGGCCACTGGACATGACGTCACGCCGGGGCGTAGCCTTTCCGCCCAGGGGGGAGGGACGGTCATGCGCGCATCACGGTTGATCACCAGCGTGGAGGTCCATGCCGAGGGCGAACCGGGGCGCGTCATCACCGGCGGGCTGCCGCCCATCCCCGGCAATTCGGTCTTCGAGAAGATGCAATGGATGGCGGCCGAGGGCGACCATATCCGCAAGCTCATGCTGCGTGAGCCGCGCGGGCACCCGGCGCTGTGCTGCAACGCGCTGGTGGAGCCGTGCGACCCGCGCGCCGATGCCGGTTTCATCATCATGGAGCAGACGGAATACCCGCCGATGTCGGGTTCCAACACGATCTGCGTCGTCACCGCCCTGCTGGAGACCGGCATCCTGCCCATGATCGAGCCCGTGACCGAGCTTGTGCTGGAGGCCCCCGCGGGGCTGATCGAGGTGCGGGCGGATTGTACGGGCGGCAAGGTCACGCGCGTCGGGTTCCGCAACGTGCCGGCCTTCGCGGTGCATCTCGATGCGTGGATCGAGGTGCCGGGGTTGGGGGCCGCGCGGGTCGATATCGCCTGGGGCGGCATGTTCTTCGTCATCGCCGAGGCGGCGCAGTTCGGCGTCGAGCTGAGCGCCGGGAACGCGGGTGAGATCATGCGCATCTCGGAGGCGCTGCGGCGGGCGGCGCGCGAGCAGCTGCAGGTGACCCATCCCGAGAACGCCGCGATCACCGGCCCCACGATCTCGCAACTTACCGGTCCGGCACAGGGCGCGGGCGCATCGGGCCGCAGCGTGGTGACCCTGGCCACCGGCGGCGCGGGGGCGCTGGACCGGTCGCCCTGCGGCACCGGAACCTGTGCCAGAATGGCCTGCCTGCACGCGCGCGGGTTGCTGGAGGTGGGCCAGGACTACGTGAACGAAGGCCCGCTCGGGACGCGCTTCACGGGCCGAATCGAGGACGTGACGCAGGTGGGGGGCTTCGATGCCATCGTGCCGAGCCTGTCAGGTCAGGGCTGGATATACGGGCTGTCGCAGCACCTTCTGGATCCGGACGATCCGTTTCCGGAAGGGTTTGCCATCGGGGATTTCGGAGGGTGAGCCAGCTACCTGGAAACGCTCCAGTGGAGCGTTTCGCTGGCGAACGGGCGGAGCCCCAAACAGGCGGCGCGTCGAGGGCAGCAAGGCGTGAGGATTGCAGCCCTTGTCTCGAATTGCTGCGCAATCCGACCGGGGCGGGGCCTCACGGCCCCGCGGCCTCCGGCGGAAGTATTTTCACAAAGAAGATGAGAAGAAGCGCTCTGCGTCGATCACGCCCGCCAGTTTTCCAGCCGCGCACCAGTCGCGTTCGACGGCGGTGGCGGGGATCAGGACGGTGCCATCCGCAGGCAGGCCGTGGCGGCGCAGGGTGGCGCGCAACCGGTCGCGTGTGGCCGACCAGCTTTCGGTGAAGCCGGGCGCGCGGGTGGTGGCGTCGAGCAGCGGGGCGTTTTCCGCAAGCACCGCGTCCGGATCGGCGGGGGCGTAAATCGCCCCGATGCGGCCTGCGGCGTCCTTGAGACCGATCAGCCGCGCCTGCCGGTCCGGCGCGACCGCGCGCCCCCGACGCATCTCCAGCGCGTTGCCGGAGAAGATGAACGCCACCACGTCATGGCCGGATGCCGCACGGATCGAGGCATAGCTGCGGTAGTCGATCCCGAGCCGTTCGGCGCGCGCGACGCGGACACGCAGGATCTCCAGCGGCAGGGTCTTCATCAGCGCCTTGCGCGCCCTGCCCCAGGCGTGCTTGCGAAAGCCGAAACCCGGCTCCAGCGCGGGGCCGTTATTATGTCCGATCTGGGTCATCCATCCCCTCCTCCGCCAGCCACGCGATCGCATCCTGCGCCGCGCGCGCCGCCTCTTCAAGACTGCCGTAGGAGGCGTCCGGCACACGGGTCACGATGCGCCAGCCATGCGCATCCTCGGGGTCACGGCGGCATTCCTGCCAATGCCAGGCCGCGTCGCCGCTCTGCACCAGATCGACACAGCGCTGCCCGCTCTCGTCATTGATCGACCGGCGCACGACCGGTTTCACGCGCCGTAATCCCGCAACCGCGCCACGTAACGGGCCAGCGTGTCGATCTCCAGGTTGATCCGGTCGCCTTGCTTCACCAGCCCCCAGGTCGTCACCTCCTGCGTATGCGGGATCAGGTTGACACCGAAATCGCGGCCCGCGACCTCGTTCACCGTGAGCGAGGTGCCATTGAGGGCCACGGACCCTTTGGGCGCGATGAAGCGGGCCAGATCCTCGGGCGCGCGGAACGTCACGCGGGTGCTGTCGCCCTCGTCGCGCATCGCCACCACCTCGGCCACGCCATCGACATGGCCCGAGACGATATGGCCGCCCAACTCATCCCCCACCTTGAGGGCGCGTTCCAGGTTGATTCGCCCGCCTTCGGCCCAATCCCCGATATTGGTCTTCGAGACGGTCTCGGCCGAGATATCGACGTCGAACCAATCGCCCCCGAGCGCCACCGCCGTAAGACAAACCCCGTCACAGGCGATGGAGGCCCCGATCTCGATACCCGCGGTGTCATAGCCGGTCTCGATGCGGGCGCGCAGATCGCCGCGGTTTTCCAGCGTGCGGATACGGCCGATATCGGTGATGATGCCTGTGAACATGGGGGGTACTCCAGGTTGCTGCCCTCACCTATCGCCAAGGCCCGCGCCACAATCAAGGCATAAACCGGCCCTCAAGGTGCCATTGCCCCGTGCAAGAGAGATCACGACACGCTACCACTCTCTCATGATCACGAGGCCGGACGTGCCTGTAATGGCCGCAGAAAACCGATCCTTCCTGTTCCTCCAGGGACCGCACGGGCCGTTCTTTCATCGGCTCGGCCAGATGCTGCGCGCGGCAGGCGCCGATGTCTGGCGGGTCGGCTTCAACCAGGGCGACAGCGCCTTCTGGCACCACCGGCCAAGCTACATTCCCTATCGCGGCACGGTCGAGGACTGGCCCGCACGGTTCACCGAATTGCTGGAGCGCCACCATACCACCGATATCGTGCTTTACGGCGATACGCGCCCCATCCACGCAAGCGCGGTCGAGATCGCCAGGGCGCGGGGCCTGCGGGTGCATGTGTTCGAGGAGGGCTACCTGCGGCCCTATTGGGTCACCTATGAACGCGGCGGGTCGAACGGGCATTCGCGGCTGATGGAGACCACCGTGCCTCAGATGCGCCGCGCGCTGAAGGGGCTGGACCTGGACCTGCCGGACACGCCCGCGAAATGGGGCGACATGCGGCAGCACATCTTCTACGGCGCGCTCTACCACTGGTTCGTGATGTTCCTGAACTTCCGCTACCGGAACTTCCGACCGCACCGCAATATCACCGTGGCGCGCGAGTTGCGCCTCTACCTGCGCCGGATCGCCTTCATGCCCGCCATCTCGCTGTCGCGCAAGATCGCCACCTGGCGCATCAAGACCGGCGGCTTTCCCTATCACCTGGCGCTGTTGCAACTGGAACATGATTCCAGCTTCCAGCAGCATGGCCCCTTCGACACCCAGACCGACTTCCTGCAAATGCTGATCGAGGGCTTTGCCGCGGGCGCGCCGCAGCATCACCACCTGGTCATCAAATCGCACCCGCTGGAGGATGGCCGCGTGCCCCTGCCCCGCGTCATCGCCCGGATCGCGCGGGATGAGGGGGTCGCTGCCCGCGTCCATTACGTGCGCGGCGGCAAGCTCGCGCGCCTGCTGGACGATGCGCGCAGCGCCGTCACCGTGAATTCCACCGCCGCGCAACAGGCGCTCTGGCGCGGGCTGCCGCTCAAGGCGTTCGGCACGGCGGTCTACCTCAAGCCGGAATTCGTCTCGACCCAGAGCCTCGACGAGTTCTTCCAGACGCCGACCCGCCCTGACAGCCGCGCCTATCGCGATTATCGCCATTACCTGCTGGAGACCTCGCAGATCACCGGCAGCTTCTATTCCGCGCGCGGGCGGCGGCAACTCCTGCGCCAGGTGGTCGACATGATGCTGTCGCCGGACGACCCCTACGAGGCGCTGGATGCGGGCCGGCCTGCACCACGGCAACACCTGCGGCTGGTGAAATAACAAAAACTGGTCAGGCGAAAAACTTTTCGCTAGAGTGACAAAAAAATAAACCGAGGCAGTACAGGCAAATAAGGAGCCGAAATCCGTGACATCACTGGCTTCCCGAGGGGCGCGGTTCGTCGCCCTCTTGGTGGTTGTATCGCTGGTGGCCCAATGTGGGCTGCTGCCGCGATCCGGCCCCAACCGCAGCGAGCTCTTCGCAGGATCCGTGCAACGTCAGGGCGATGCCTTTGTCGTCACCGTCAATGACCGCGTACTGCGCGCCACATCGGTGGTCGAGGCGCTCGGCTTCTCGCAGGAATTCATCAACGCCGGCCAGCTTGGCTCGGACGAGATCCGGCCCGGCGACACGCTGTCGCTGTCGATCTGGGAAAACGTGACCGATCCGCTGCTCGGGGCCACCGGCGCGCCAAGCACGGTGCTGGACGAGGTGCAGGTCGATGGTGCCGGTTTCATCTTCATCCCCTATGCGGGCCGGGTCCGCGCCGCGGGCAACACGCCCGAGGGCCTGCGCCAGATCCTGACCCGCAACCTGGATGAACAGACCCCCGATCCGCAGATCATCGTGCGCCGCGTGGCGGGCGACGGGGCGACCGTGACCGTGGCAGGCGCCGTGGGGGCGCAAGGCGTCTTCGCCATCGAACGGCCCACCCGGACGCTGTCGGCCATGCTGGCGCGGGCGGGCGGCGTCGCCATCGAGCCCGAGATCGCACAGATCACCGTGGTGCGCGGCGGCCATACCGGCACGATCTGGTTCGAGGATCTCTACTCCAACCCGGAACTGGACATCGCGCTGCGCGCGGGCGACCGCATCCTGGTCGAGGAAGACCGCCGCACCTTCACCGCGCTCGGGGCCACCAACGCGCAGACACGGGTGCCCTTCGAAAGCCAGACGATCTCGGCCATCGAGGCGATTGCCACCGTCGGCGGCCTGAACCCGAGCCTCGCCGATCCCACCGGCGTCTTCATCCTGCGCAACGAGCCCGAGGCGATTGCGCGCGCGGTCCTTGGCCGCAACGACATCGTCGGCACGCAGCGCTTCATCTACGTGCTGGATCTGACCGCGCCCACGGGCATGTTCGAGGCCCGCGATTTCGTGATCCGGGACGAGGATACGCTCTATGTCACGCTGGCCCCGTTTGCCCAGTGGAACCAGGTGATCAGCGCGCTGACCGGCACGCTTGGCACCGCGGGCTCGATCAGCAGCCTGGCCGAGTAGCGCCTTGGCGCAAGGCGACGGAACAGACACGCCCGCCGGGGGGACATCTCGGCGGGCGTTCTATTTCAACGGCGGCTTCCTGACCAATGCCCGCGTGCGGCGCATCCTGACGCTGGCGGGTCACGATCTGCGCCTTGGCAAGCCGGGGCCGGAGGATGACGTGCTGGTCTGGGGCCGCAGCCCCTATGCGAACCGCGGCGAGGCGGCGGCGGCGGCCACGGGCGCGCATCTGGTGCGGGTCGAGGATGCCTTCCTGCGCTCGCTGCATCCGGGCCGCGAGGGCGAACCGCCGCTCGGCCTGACCATCGACCGGCGCGGCGTCTATTTCGACAGTTCCGCGCCCAGTGATCTTGAGCACATGCTGGCCACCCATCCGCTGGACGATACCGCGCTGCTGGACCGCGCCCGCGAGGGGATGGCGCGGATGGTCGAGGGGCACCTGACCAAGTACAGCGCCGTCGACCCCAAGGTCGCGCCCCCCGCCCCCGGCTACGTGCTGGTCATAGACCAGACCGAGGGCGATGCCTCGATCCGCCATGGCGGGGCCGATGCCGCCACGTTCCGCGAGATGCTGGTGCAGGCACGGCTGGAGCATCCGGCTGCGCGAATCGTGATCAAGACCCACCCCGAAACCCGCGCGGGCCATCGACCGGGGCATTTCGGCGCGGCGGATTGCGACGAGCGCACCGATCTGATCACCGATCCGATTTCCCCCTGGCGGCTGATGGAGGGGGCCGTCGCAGTCTATGCCGTGACCTCGCAGCTTGGCTACGAGGCCATTTTCGCGGGCCACAAGCCGCAGATTTTCGGCCAGCCCTTCTATGCCGGATGGGGCCTGACCGAGGATCGCAACCCGGTCGCGCGACGCGCGCGGCGCCTGACCCGCGCACAGCTATTCGCGGTGACGATGCTGGAATTTCCGACCTGGTATGACCCCTATCGCGACCGGCTCTGCGCCTTCGAGGATGTGCTGGCGACATTGGAGGCCCGCGCGCGGGCCTGGCGCGAGGATCGCTTTGGCTATGCAGCACTCGGCATGCGGGCCTGGAAACGCGCGCCCTTGCAAAAGGTCTTCGGCGGCGCGGGGCAGGCGTTGCGCTTTGCCAAGTCACCGGCAGCGGCGGTGGCGATGAACCGCCCCGTGATGGTCTGGGCCGGACAGGAAACGGAGGAGGTCCGCGCGGCCTGTGCGGGGCGGCCCCTGGTTCGGGTCGAGGACGGGTTCCTGCGCTCGCGCGGGCTCGGCGCGGACCTGGTGCCGCCGCTCAGCCTGGTGCTGGACGATCTCGGCATCTACTACGACCCGACGCGGGCCAGCCGCCTGGAGGCGCTGATCACCCGGGCCGCCGCCCTGCCCCAGCCCCGCCTGCGCCGCGCAGAGGCGCTGGTCGAGGCGCTGATCCGTGCGGGCCTCAGCAAGTACAATGTCGGTGGAGTGCCCGCGCTGGACCTGCCCGAGGGCCGCGAGGCGGTGCTGGTGCCGGGACAGGTCGAGGATGACGCCTCGATCCGGCTTGGCGCGGGCGAGATCCGGACCAACCTGGAACTTCTGCGCAAGACGCGCGCGCTGCACCCCGAGGCCTGCCTGATCTACAAGCCGCACCCGGATGTGGAGGCGGGGTTGCGCGAAGGCAAGATCGCACGCGACGCGCTGGACGGGCTGGCCGATATCGTGGCCGACCATGCCGACCCCGTGGCGCTGATCGCCCGCGCGGACCGGGTGGTAACCATGACCTCGCTCCTCGGCTTCGAAGCGCTGATCCGGGGCGTTCCCGTCACCTGCCTCGGCGCGCCATTCTATGCCGGGTGGGGGCTGACGAATGACCTCGGCCCCGTCCCTGCGCGCCGGGCGGCCCGCCCTTCGCCGACGGCTCTCGCCCATGCCGTCCTCATCACCTATCCGCGCTATTTCGATCCCGTCACCGGCACGGCCTGCCCGCCGGAAGTGGCGTTGGAGCGGCTGGCCAGCGACACCATCCCCCGCCCCGCCATCCGCCTGCGCGCGCTGGCGAAACTGCAGGGTTGGTTCGCGGGGCATGCGCATCTGTGGCGGTGAGGGCGCCCTCGGCGGCCCCCGTACCGGGGACCTTCTCGGCTTGAACTGGTCTTCAATGGCGAATGACGGGCCCGGCGGTGAGAGACGGAGTCAGGTATTTTTGGCAAAATGAAAGAGAAAGTCGCGTCAGGCGCGGGACCAATGGGTCAGGATATCGGTGCCGATCTGACGGGTCTCGCGCAGGGCATAGCGCGGAGCCTGATCGAGCGCGGCAAGCGCCAGGGGGCCAATCGCGGGCAGCCCCTCGGCCCCGAGCGCCATGCCGGCGGTGAAGCTGATCAGGTCGTCGACCAGATCGGCCTGCAGCAGAGAGGCCGCGAGCGCGCCGCCGCCCTCGCAGAAAACGCGGGTGAGGCCGCGCTGGCCCATCGCGGCAAGAGCCTGGCCCAGGTCGATCGGCGCGGGCAAGGCGATGATCTCGGCCCCGAGATCGCGCCAGTCGGCCTGCCGCTCTTCCGGCGCATCCTCGGCACAGATCAGCCACAGCGGAATATCCCGCGCGCTGCGGGCAAGCTGGCTGTCCGTGGGCAGGTCCAACCGGCGGCTGATCACGACACGCACCGGCTGATGCGCCATGCCGAGGCCGCGCACGGTCAGCGATGGGTCATCGGCCCGCGCAGTCCCCGCCCCCACCAGCACCGCGTCATGGCGCGCGCGCATGGCGTGGACCGCGCGGCGCGCCTCGGGGCCGGTGATCCACTGGCTTTCACCTGACGCCGTGGCGATGCGACCGTCGAGGGAACTGGCCAGTTTCAGGGTCAGCGCGGGGCGGCCCTTGGTCACGCGGCTTACAAAGCCCTGATGGGCACGGGCGGCGGCCCTTTCCTCGACACCCGATGTCACCGCGATCCCCGCCGCGCGCAGCCGTTTGACCCCGGCCCCGTCAGTGCGCGGATCGGGGTCGCCCATGGCGATGACGACCCGCGCCAGGGCGGCGCGGATCAGCGCCTCGACACAGGGCGGCGTGCGTCCGAAATGGGCGCATGGCTCCAGCGTGACATAGGCCGTGGCCCCGCGCGCGGCCTTCCCGGCCTGGCGCAGCGCCTCCGTCTCGGCATGGGGGCGACCGCCGGGCCCGGTCCAGCCGCGCCCGACGACCCGGCCGTCGCGCACGATCACGCAGCCCACGGCGGGGTTGGGCCAGACACGGCCCTGCCCCCGCGCACCTAACCCAAGGGCCGTGCGCATCCAACGGGCGTCATCGCCGCTCATGGCTCAGCTTTCGGGCAGGACGGGCGGGCGCAGTTCGGCGACGAATTCCTCGAAATCATCGGCTTCCTGGAAGTTCTTGTAGACCGAGGCGAAGCGGACATAGGCTACCGTATCAATCCGGGCCAGGCTCTCCATCACGATCTCGCCGATCTTGTTCGAGGGGATGTCGGTCTCGCCCATGCTTTCCAGCCGCCGCACGATGCCCGAGATCATCTGGTCGATGCGCTCGGGCTCGACGGGGCGTTTCTGCATCGAGATGCGGATCGAGCGTTCCAGCTTGTCGCGGTCGAAATCCTCGCGCTTGCCATTGGTCTTGATCACCACGAGGTCGCGCAGCTGCACGCGCTCATAGGTGGTGAAGCGCCCCCCGCAGGCCGGGCAGAACCGCCGCCGCCGGATGGCCACGTGATCCTCCGCCGGGCGCGAATCCTTCACCTGGGTATCTACATTTCCGCAAAACGGGCAGCGCATGGGCCGATCCCCCCTCGTCTTTGACTGCTCAAGCCTCTGGGGTCTGATGCCCCGCTTATCCACAGGCACTATAGGCCCGACGCGAGGGCTTGGGTAGTGGGGAATTGCAGCCCCTAGATCATGGGGGGTATCTGTTGCCACAGGGTCAATCGGCCCGGAAATGCAGCGCGACATGGCGCTGATGCGGGCGGGTGCGGTGTTCGACCACGTAGATGCCTTGCCAGGTGCCAAGCGCCATCCGGCCCTCCGCCACCGGGATCTGCAGGCTGACCGGCAGCAGCGCCGCCTTGATATGGCCGGGCATGTCGTCTGGGCCTTCGTAAGTGTGGGTCAGGTAGGCCATCGCGGGATCGTCCGAGGGCGGCACGAGGCGGTGGAAGAAGGAGGTCAGGTCGGCCTGCACCTCGGGGTCGGCGTTTTCCTGGATCAGCAGCGAGGCCGAGCTGTGCCGGATGAACAGCGTCACCAGGCCGTCGCGCGCGCCGATCCGGGCCAGCCAATCGGCGACCTCCCGCGTGATCTCGGTCAGGCCGGGGCCGTGCGTGGAAATGGTGAGTTGCGTCTGCATCGCCCCGATACTGCACCGGACGGGCGGCAGGGTCGAGGCGTGGGCCTCAATCGAAACTGTCGTGATCGCCGACAACATCGGTCGACAGAGTCGAGTTGAGCGCATTCGTGGGCGTCCGCGCGCCGGCGCTAATCAGCGCTGTCACCGCAATCGCAAGACCGCAGAGCGCCGCCGTCAGCACCACCCAATCGACGGTGATCGCGCCGCTGTCGTCCGTCAGAAAACTCTTCAACATCTCGCGCTCCCGTGAAGATCGCCCCCAATGCCCCTTCCTGCGCTGCAATTACGGTCCCGACCCGACGCAATCGTGACATTTTAGTGAAACTCCAACCTGTCGCATCCGCTGGACTCTGCCCCGCGTGGCGCAGATACTGCGCGACATGAGTCTGCCCCCCGGTTTTCTGGATGAACTTCGCAGCCGCACCTCGCTTGCGCAGGTCGTGGGCCGCAAGGTCATGTGGGACAATCGCAAGTCGAACCAGGCCAAGGGCGACATGTGGGCGCCTTGCCCGTTCCACCAGGAAAAATCGCCCTCGTTCCACGTCGATGACCGCAAGGGGTTCTATTACTGCTTCGGCTGCCACGAGAAGGGCGATGCGCTCAGCTTCGTGCAGGCCACCGAGAATGTCGGCTTCATGGAAGCGGTCGAGATCCTCGCGCGCGAGGCCGGGATGACCATGCCCTCCCGTGATCCGCAGGCGCAGCAAAAGGCCGACCGGCGCGGCCTGATCGCCGAGGTGACCGAGGCCGCCGTCGCCTGGTACCGGATGCAGCTGCGCGCGGGCAGCGGTGGCGCGGCGCGCGACTATCTGGACGGGCGCGGGTTGGACGAGGCCGCCCAAGAACGGTTCGAGATCGGCTATGCCCCCAATGCAAGGCAGGGCGCGTTCCAGGCATTGAAGGACAAGGGCCATGCGCCCGAACTGATCGTCGCCGCCGGGATCGCCAGCCAGCCCGACGATGGCGGAAATCCTTATGACGCCTTCCGCGACCGCATCATGTTCCCGATCCGCGACCCGCGCGGGCGCTGCATCGGGTTCGGCGGGCGCGCGATGGACCCGAACGCGCGGGCGAAATACCTCAACTCCCGCGAGACCGAGCTGTTCGACAAGGGCCGCGCGCTCTACAATCACGGGCCTGCGCGCGAGGCGGCGGGCAAGGGCAAGCCGCTCATTGTGGCCGAGGGCTACATGGACGTGATCGCGCTGGACCGCGCCGGGTTCACGGCGTCCGTCGCGCCGCTTGGCACCGCGATCACCGAAAGCCAGTTGCAACTGCTGTGGCGCATCTCGGATGAGCCCGTCGTGGCGCTGGATGGCGACCGGGCGGGGCTTCAGGCCGCGTTGCGCCTCATCGACCTGGCGCTGCCTCTCTTGGAGGCCGGCAAATCGCTGCGCTTCTGCCTGATGCCCGAGGGGCAGGATCCCGACGACCTGATCAAGGCCAGGGGCGCGCGCGCCATGCAAGACCTGCTGGACAGCGCGCAGCCGATGGTCAACCTGCTCTGGCAGCGCGAGACCGAGGGGCGCAGCTTCGACAGCCCCGAACGCCGCGCCACGCTGGACAAATCGCTGCGCAGCGCGGTCGCCCGGATCAAGGATCCGTCGCTGAAACGGCATTACGGCCAGGCGCTGAACGACCTGCGGTTCCAGCTTTTCCGCGCCCCGCGCAAGGGCGGCACCTGGACGCCGTCGAAGGGGCGAAATGCTCCCGCCGCCCCCATGGCCCAGACCCGCGCCTCGGTTCTGGCCGCGGGCGCAATGTCTGACGCCGATATGCGCCACGCGCTGATCCTGGCCACGCTCTGCCTGACGCCCGCCCTGATCGACCGGTTCGAGCGCCAGATCGAACAGATGGCGCCCGCCAACCCCGATCACGCCCGGCTGGCGGGGATCCTCATGGCGACGCCGCATCGGGACCGCGACGCGCTTGCCGAGGCGCTGGACCGGGCTAATTTGACCCCTGCCCTTGAAACGCTGCTCAACCTTGGCCATGTCCGGATCGCACCCTGGATCCGCACCCCCGGCGACACCGAGAAGGCGGCGCGCTGCCTGGCCGAGGAGTTTGCCAAGCTGGCCGCCCGGCGCGGCATCCAGAACGAGATGACCGAGGCTTTGGAAGATCTGGACCATACCGACGAGGCGCGGCTGAACTGGCGGCTGAACCACGCGCTGCACGCCCGCCAGCAGGCCGATGCGCCGAAAACCAGCGACGGGGCGGCACCGGGCGAGGACGAGGGCGCGCTGTCGCGTCATCTCCGCGACTTGATAGACGGCAAGGCATGGGTCAAGAAAACCCGCTGATCCGGGTGTGCGAATCAGTGATTCGCAATTAGACATGTATCTTACGCGGGGACCGAATCACCTCGCCCGTGAAGGGGAAACCGAATGGCCAAAGACAACGACGATCGCAAACCCGACGGGGAAGAGGCAGATACCGGTCTCGACATGAGCCAGACCGCCGTCAAGAAGATGATCGCCGACGCAAGGGTCAAGGGCTACATCACCTACGATCAGCTGAACGCGGTCCTGCCGCCGGAACAGGTCAGTTCCGAGCAGATCGAGGACGTGATGTCGATGCTCTCCGAGATGGGCATCAACATCATCGAGGATGAAGAGGCCGAGGAGGAGGATAAGGGCTCGACCGAGATCGTCGAGACCTCGAAATCCCGCGAAGTGGCCGTCTCCGCCACCGCGACCGAAAAACTCGACCGCACCGACGACCCCGTGCGCATGTATCTGCGCGAGATGGGCAGCGTCGAACTGCTGTCCCGCGAGGGCGAGATCGCCATCGCCAAGCGCATCGAGGCCGGCCGCAACACGATGATCGCGGGGCTCTGCGAAAGCCCGCTGACCTTCCAGGCCATCACCATCTGGCGCGACGAATTGCTGGAAGAGGAAATCCTGCTGCGCGACGTGATCGACCTGGATGCCACCTTCGGCAGCACGCTGGAGGAGGACGGCGAGGTTGCCGCCCCCGTGGTCCCCGGCGCCGCCGCCCCCACGGCCAGTGACGAGACCGCGAAATCCGAAAAGACCCAGGAACTGGACGCTGACGGCAACCCCATCGCCACCGACGATGACGAGGATGAGGACGAGCAGGCCAATATGAGCCTCGCCGCGATGGAGGCCGCGCTGAAGCCGCGTGTGCTGGAAACGCTGGACCTGATCGCGCGCGACTATGCCAAGCTCAGCGAAATGCAGGATCTGCGCATCTCGGCCACGCTGAACGAGGATTCGAGCTTCTCCAAGTCCGAGGAGACGACCTATCAGAAACTGCGCGCCGAGATCGTGCTGCTGGTCAACGAGCTGCACCTGCATAACAACCGGATCGAAGCGTTGATCGACCAGCTTTACGGCATCAACCGCCGCGTCATGTCGATCGACAGCGGCATGGTCAAGCTCGCCGACCAGGCCCGCATCAACCGCCGCGAGTTCATCGAGGCCTATCGCGGCCATGAGCTGGACCCCTCCTGGGTCGAGCGGATGCAGGAGAAATCCGGCCGCGGGTGGGAGGCGCTCTTCGATCGTTCCATGGACCAGGTCGAAACCCTGCGGGGCGACATGGCGCAGGTGGGCCAGTATGTCGGGCTGGACATCTCCGAATTCCGCCGCATCGTGCAGCAGGTCCAGAAGGGCGAGAAGGAAGCCCGCCAGGCCAAGAAGGAGATGGTCGAAGCCAACCTGCGCCTGGTGATCTCCATCGCCAAGAAATACACCAACCGGGGCCTGCAATTCCTTGACCTGATCCAGGAAGGCAATATCGGCTTGATGAAGGCGGTCGACAAGTTCGAATACCGCCGGGGCTATAAATTCAGCACCTACGCGACCTGGTGGATCCGGCAGGCGATCACCCGCTCCATCGCGGATCAGGCCCGCACCATCCGCATCCCCGTGCACATGATCGAGACGATCAACAAGCTGGTGCGCACCGGTCGCCAGATGCTGCACGAGATCGGCCGCGAGCCGACGCCCGAGGAACTGGCCGAAAAGCTGCAGATGCCGCTGGAGAAGGTCCGCAAGGTGATGAAGATCGCCAAGGAACCGATTTCGCTGGAGACCCCCATCGGCGACGAGGAGGATTCGCAGCTCGGCGATTTCATCGAGGACAAGAACGCCGTCCTGCCCTTGGACAGCGCCATTCAGGACAACCTGAAAGAAACCACGACACGGGTGCTGGCCAGCCTCACCCCGCGCGAGGAACGGGTGCTGCGGATGCGCTTCGGAATCGGCATGAACACCGACCACACGCTTGAGGAAGTGGGCCAGCAGTTTTCGGTGACACGCGAGCGCATCCGCCAGATCGAGGCGAAGGCGCTCAGGAAGCTGAAACACCCGAGCCGGTCGCGGAAATTGCGGAGTTTCCTGGATCAGTGAGGGTTATCCAGCCGAAAGGCCACAAGGGATCGTTGAAATGGATGCAGCGGGCTGTCGAAAACCGGCCCGATCTGCTTCAACCCGCTGCCCTCGGGCCGATCGACTGGTTATCACCGCGCGCCGAGGATGAACATGCCGAATACCGCGACGCGGCGTTTCTAAGCCTGCTCGGGCTGGACCACTTGGCAGAGCCGCTTAGTCGCTTCTGGCCGAAACGTGGGCCCCAATGGGATGCCTTGGGTCGAGCGGGAGACAGCGTCGTTCTGGTCGAGGCCAAGGCCCATATCCCCGAATTCTTTAGCAGCCCGACGCAAAGCTCAGGCCGATCCCGAACACTTATCGAAAGTAGCCTCAACCAATGCAAGCAGCGCTTGGGTGTGGCAGAGGACCGCAATTGGATGCTGCATTTCTATCAATATGCCAATCGTCTGGCCCATCTGATCTGGCTGCGCGATCAAGGCGTTGACGCCCATCTGATGCTGGTCGGGTTTCTTGGCGATGTCGATTGCTCCGGCCCGACCTCACCCGAGGCCTGGCACGCCATGTATCAGACCGCTGAGCATGTCATGGGCATCCCGCAGCGCCACGCCTATCGGCGCTACATCCATCACCTGACCCCGGATGTCGCCAACCTCGCCTGAACCGTAGGGCAGGCACCCGCCCGGCTCCGCGCCCCCACTCCCCCCGTGCATCCTCATCCAACCTGTGCCACCATGCCGCCGACCTTGCCAAGGAGCGCGCCCATGTCCCTACTCTCCAAACTCTTCGGTTCCTCCAGCCCGAAAGAAGCCGAGGCTGAGACCTATCAGGGCTTCCGCATCACGCCCGAGCCGGTCAAGGAAGGCACTCAGTTCCGCCTCGGCGCGAAGATCGAGAAGGAGGTGGATGGCGAGTTGAAAACCCACAGCCTGATCCGCGCCGACACGTTCGGCTCCGAGGATCAGGCCGTCGAGATGGCCGTGGTCAAATCCAAGCAGCTGATCGACCAGATGGGTGACAAGCTGTTCTGATCCGTGCGGAGGGGAGACCCCCGCCTCCCGCGACCATCAAAACCGGACAAACCTGTCAGGAATTCCTGACAAACCTGTCAGAAATCACCGCAACGCGGCCCGCGCGGCGACGGATTTCATCGCCTCTTCCAACTCATGCACCGCCGTTCCGGCCATCGACCGGAACACCATGATCTCGAACGCCTCCGCCCCCACGCGCGCGATGACCGCATTCATGTGGCCAAGCAGGCTGCGCGCGACATGACCGCGTTTGAAGACACCGGGATTGAGGTCAATCGGCGTCAGCCGCGCCAGCACATCCTCGCCCCCCGCCCCCTCCAGCCGCATCAGCGCCCAGGCATCGGATTGATCGCTCAATGCCGCATGGGGTGCGAGCCCCGCATCAAGGCGGGCCCCGAGCACCATCGCCTGCCCCGCCCCGGTCCAGATCGCGCGGATGTCGCCCTTTCCCGTGCTGCGACCGGGGCCGGGCAAGGTGATCCCATGCGCCGATTTCAGCGCCTCCGACGCGACCTCCCATTTCCCCTCATAAGGCATGATCGAGGTGATCGCCTCGGGCGTGACCTCGGACAGGGTCACCGCCTCGACCTTGATCGGCAACAAGTCCGCGCAGGGTGTTTTCGCAATCAGATCAACCACGTAGCTTCTCCCCCTCCGGGTCATGGAAGACCGGGTCGCAGATCTCCACCAACGTCTCGACCCCGCGCAGGTGGTCGACCATCTTCATCCGATCCCCGATGCGCGACGGGCCATCGGACAGAAACCCGAGCCCGATGAAATGCCCCATCGTGGGCGAAAACCCGACCGAGGTGACATACCCCAGATCGTTGGCGGCGACCGGCGCGGCCCCCTCCTCGAACAGATGCGCGCCCGCCGTCAGCTGCTTGACCGCGCCGACGGGCTTCAGGCCGATAAGCCGCTCGCGCATCGGGTCTTGCAACCCCGCGCGGCTTGCCGCCGGTTTGCCGATGCACATCTTCCTGGCCGAAATCATCCGGTCCATCCCGATATCGAACGCGGTGATGCGGCCGTGAATTTCCGAATGAGTGATGAAGCCCTTTTCGATGCGCAGCACATTCAGCGCTTCCATCCCGTAAGCCCCGCCGCCAAGCGCCTCGGCCTGCGCCACCAGCAGGCGGTAGAGCGCATCGCCATAGCGCGCGGGCACCGCGATCTCATAGGCCTGTTCGCCGGAGAACGAGATCCGGAAGAGACGCGCCGCGACACCGGCCACGCCGACCTCGCCGCAGGCCATGAAGGGGAAGCTGTCATTGTCGATGGGGCTATCTAGCAGCGTGTTCAGAAGCTCCCGCGAACGCGGTCCGACGACGCCGAATTGCGCCCATTGCTCGGTGACGGAAATGGTGCGCAGGTTCAGGTCGGGGCGCAGACATTGCTGAACGAAATCAAGGTGTTTCATGACCTCGCCCGCCGCAGCGGTGGTGGTGGTCATGACGTAATGGGTCTCTCCGAGCCGCGCCGTGGTGCCGTCATCCATGACATGCCCATCCTCGCGCAGCATGAGGCCATAGCGCACGCGCCCCACCTTGAGCGTCGAGAACATGTTGGCATAGACAAAGTCCAGAAACGCCGCCGCATCCGGGCCCTGAATGTCGATCTTGCCGAGGGTCGAGACATCGCAGACCCCGACATGTGTCCGCACCATCGTCACCTCGCGGTCGCAGGCCTCGCGCCAGGTGGCCTCGCCCGGACGCGGGACATAGGAGGGGCGATACCACAGCCCCGCCTCGATCATCGGCGCGCCCCGCGCAACGCTGGCCTCGTGCGATGTGGTGAAGCGTTGCGGCGCGAACGCCTTACCCTGTCCGCCCGCGCCGATGGCCGCCAGGCTGACCGGCGCGAAGGGCGGGCGATAGGTGGTGGTGCCGGTTTCGGGAATGGCGCGGCCCGTGGCATCGGCCAGCAGCGCCAGCGCGCCGATATTGGAGTTCTTGCCCTGATCGGGCGCCATCCCTTGCGTCGTGTAGCGTTTCATATGCTCGACGGAACGGAAATTTTCCTGCGCCGCCAGCTTGATATCCTTGGAGGTCACGTCATTGGCGAAGTCCAGCCAGGCGCGACCCTTGCCCTCGACAAGCCACAGCGCGCGGGCCTTGCCGGGGCTGTCGCTGGCCTCGGGGATCTCCATCTCGGGCGCCTTGGCCCCCATCGCCTGCAACGCAGCCCCCGCCGCCGCGACCCCGGCGGAGAGGCACCGGGAGGTCGAATAGACCCCGTTGCAGGCCCCGGCGGGCGTCAGACCGGGCACCGCGCCCTCGGTGGGGACGAACGCGGCGATATCCTCGTTCCAGACCGGGCGGCCATTCATGTGACAGGTCAGGTGCAGGGTCGGGTTCCAGCCGCCCGAGACGCCGAGGCAATCGGTCTCGATCCTCTGCTCGGAGCCGCCCTGCCGGATGGTGATTTCGCGCAGCGCCTGACGGCCACGGGTCGAGATCACCTGCGCCCCGGCAAAGAGCGGATAGTCCCCCTGCGCCTGCGCGTCCGTGCGGCTATCCATGACCCCCGCCACCTCGACGCCAGCCGCCATCAGATCCAAGGCGGTGCGATGTGCGTCGTCATTTGTGGCAAAGAGCGTCACCTTGCGCCCCGCCGCCACGCCGTGGTGGTGCAGGTAGCTGCGGATCGCGCTGGCCATCATGATGCCGGGGCGGTCATTCATCGGGAAGGCAATGGGCCGCTCCAAAGCGCCCGCCGCCAGCACCGCCTGCCGCGCATGGATGCGCCAGAAACATTCCTGCGGCAGGTCGGGCGTCATGGGCAGGTGCAGGCCGACGCGTTCCAGCGCGCCATAGGTGCCGCCGTCATAGGCCCCGGTCACGGTGGTGCGGTTCATCAGGCGCACGCGGCCCGTCTCGTGCAGCGCCTCCAGCATCTCGGCGACCCAGTCGGGGCCGGGCTGGCCGTCCAGTTCCTCGGCCTCGGAGATAAGCCGCCCGCCGAAATGCGCGCTTTCCTCGGCCAGGATCACATCGGCCCCGCCCTCAGCCGCCGTCAGCGCCGCCATCAACCCGGTGGGGCCGGAACCGATCACCAGGATGTCGCAATGGGCAAAACCGGTCTCATACCGGTCCGGGTTGGCCTGACCGGAGAGCGACCCGAGACCCGCGGCACGGCGGATCACGGGTTCATAGATCTGTTCCCAGAAGGCGCGCGGCCACATGAAGGTCTTGTAGTAGAACCCCGCGCTGAGGAAATTCGGCAGCAGGTCATTGACCGACAGAAGGTCATGGCGCAGCGGTCCCATCCGGTTCTGGCTGTGTGCCTCAAGCCCTGCGAACACCTCCTGCATCGTGGCGCGCACATTGGGGGTTCTTGCCGCGCCTTGCCCGATCTCCATCAGCGCATTGGGCTCCTCGGAGCCCGCCGTCAGCACCCCGCGCGGGCGGTGGTACTTGAAGGACCGGCCCATGAGACGGACGCCGTTTGCCAGCAGCGCCGAGGCCAGCGTGTCGCCCTTGAAGCCCTGGAAGTTGCGCGCGTCGAAGGAGAAGTTCAGCGGCGTATCCCGGTCGATCCGGCCATATCCCTCGATCCGCATCAGCCGCGCCCCCGCTTGGCGTCGCGGGCAAGCTCCACCCGCAAGATGTCATGGGTGACGGTGTCGCGCTCGACCAGCAGCCAGGACGTGCAGCCGGCCCCGTGATACCACAGGTCGCGCGTCACGCCCGCCGGATTGTCACGCAGGTGCAGGTAGTCGTCCCAATCCGCGCTCCAGCCCTCGTCCCCGGGCCGGTCCAGATAGGTTTCATGCCCCATATAGGTGTATTCGCGGCTGTCGCGGTCCCCGCAGAGGGGGCATTTGATGCGCATCGTGTCTCTCCCCTCAATGCAGGTTGTGCTGGCTGCCCTTGGCCTCTTCATCCATGACGAGGCCGGTGTTGAACCGGTCCAGCCGGAACCGCGCGGCGGGCGCGTGATGGCGGTCGGTGGCAATCAGGTGGGCATAGGAAAAGCCCGATCCCGGCACCGCCTTGAAGCCGCCATAACACCAGCCCGCGTTGACATAGAGCCCCTCGACCGGGGCCTTGTCGATAATCGGCGAGCCGTCCGAGGACATGTCCATGATCCCGCCCCACGAGCGCAAGAGGCGCGCCTTGCCGATCATCGGCATCAGGGTCATGCCCGCCTCGATCACATGCTCTGCCGTGGGCAGGTTGCCGCGCGCGGCATAGGAGGCGTAGAAATCCAGGTCGCCGCCGAAGACCAGCCCGCCCTTGTCGGATTGGCTGATGTAGAAATGGCCCATGCCATAGGTCACGACATGGTCGATGCAAGGCTTCAGCCCCTCGGTGACGAAGGCTTGCAGGATATGGCTTTCAACGGGCAGGCGCAGCCCCGCCATGGCCGCAACCTGGCCAGAGCGTCCGGCAGCGGCCATCGCGACCTTTTTCGCCCGGATCGGCCCGCGCGAGGTCTGCACGCCTGTCACCCGCCCGTTCTCGATGTCGATCCCCGTGACCTCACATTGTTGTATAAGATCGACGCCGCGCATATCCGCCCCGCGCGCATAGCCCCAGGCCACCGCGTCATGGCGCGCGGTGCCGCCGCGTTTATGGTAGAGCCCGCCATAGATCGGGAACCGGGTCTGGTCATAGTCGAGATAGGGCAACAGCCGCCGACAGCCCGCATTGTCCAGCAGGATCGCGTCGTCGCCCTGGTTGATCATGGTGTTGCCGCGCCGCGCATAGGCATCGCGCTGGCCGTCTGAGTGAAACAGGTTGATGATGCCGCGCTGGCTGTGCATCACGTTGTAATTGAGCTCCTGCTCCATCCCCTCCCAGAGTTTCAGGGAATGGGAATAGAACTCGGAATTGCCGGGAAGCCCGTAATTGGCGCGCACGATGGTGGTGTTGCGGCCCACATTGCCGCCGCCGAGATAGCCGCGCTCCAGCACCGCGACATTGGTTATCCCGTGCTCCTTGGCGAGGTAGAAGGCGGTGGCCAGGCCATGCCCGCCGCCGCCGATGATCAGCACGTCATATTGCGGTTTCGGATCGGGGTCGCGCCAGGCGGGCTGCCAGCCCTTGTTGCCTGTCAGCCCCTGTTTCAGCACCTGCCAGCCGGAATATCGCATCGCCCCGCCCTTCCTGATCGCCTCAGGTTAAAGCACAGGGCCGGGCGGGGTTAAATGGCGGATGGCGACATCGGGGTGTCGGTTCTCGACGCGGGGTTCCGCCAGCGTCAGGTTCCGCCGCCCTCGACCCCGTCATCGCTGCCCGAGCCGTCATAGTAGAAGCCGTCGGTGCCCGTGGGCGACCCGTCGTTCTCATAGACGTAGGAGTTCCCGAGATTGGCGTTGAAATCCACCTGACCGGCAAATCGGGGGCGGGTCACGGTGAAGTTGACAAACTCCTGATCGGAGAGACCGACGTTGAAGGCCGGTCGGTGCGGCAGGAAGGTTTCGACCAGCAGCATCCGGTCGCCAAAGGCCATGATCGGGATCTGATCGACGATCGCGGGGAAATCCGAGGCGCGCAGATAGGTCAGCCCGTCGGTGCCATGGCTCCAGTCGATGCGGTAGCCACCCGTTTGCCGGGTGATCTGGGTGATCCGCAGCGAGGAGCCGGAGGTATTGCGGGTCAGGAACTGGAACACCTCGGCGAGCCCCTCGATATCGGTCGAGGAGATTGTGTTGGTCCGGCGCGACATCACGTCGGCCACGGAATAGGTCGCCTTGATCGAGGTGTTGTAGACGCGGAACGCATCGAAGAAGACGAAGCTGGCGATGAAGATCCAGGTCAGGATCGGCATCACGATCACCGCTTCCAGGGCGACGCTGGCATCGTCCCGGCGCCAGAAATTCCGGATCATCGCACGCATGTCATACCTCAATCGGGTTCGTTGACGAAGATGGTCGCCGCCATCAGGTGGACCGCGCCGGTATCGTCGCGGGTCAGTTCCAGACCTAGGCCCGAAATGGGCAGGATGCGGTCGACGGCGGCGCAGGCGCGCACCAGCATCAACTGGTTCTCGGCACCGGGGTTGAAGGTGTTGGCCGGTGTCACCGTACCGCTGCGGTCGATGCAGAGCGTCTGGTAATCGGGCAGCGCATAGGTGGTCTGATCAATCACCCGGAGGTCCAGCAGCAGCGCGTTGCCGCAATCGGGGATCAGCGGCGTGTTATCGCAGATATTGGTGCGGATCGCGTCATGGCTGACGCTGAGGCCCGAGGTCAGGCGCATGTAGCGCACGGCCCCGTCCAGCGCCTTTTCCAGCATCACCTGGCGCGTCAGCAGCATGGCCGTCTCGAAGGCCGCGATAAAGACGATCAGGATGATCGGGAAGACGATGACGAACTCGACCGTTGCGTTCGCGTCCTCGCGCTTCCAGAACCTCGACAGGTGTGACAAGCCCCTCATTTCCATCCCCTTACTGGATCAGCCGCAGCTGGTTGATGGATTGCGCGATGGAGGCGAAGGCTTCGCTGATCTCGATCCCGTTGGCGTCGTAGTAATGCGAGGGCGTGGTGGCGCAGTACTGCATCACGTCCTGTCCGCCCGGAGGCGCCTCGAAGGCGATGGTGAAGACGATCACGCCCTGCGCATTGGCCGCGTCGCAGATCGCGCGCAGGTTGGCATCGGCCTCGGACCGTCCGGCATAAAGCTCGATCGAGTCGTAGCGGATATCCTGGTAGAGGCCCCAGTCATTGCCGTAATACCAGTACTCGCCGGCCAGCATCCGGGCCGAGTAGTTGGCCCAGAGATCGACCCACTGAAGCTCGACCGCGTTGTCGTTCGAACCGTCATCGGGGTAGCTTCTGACCGCGCCGTTACGCTGCCAGTAATAGGTGTCTGAATCCGGGTCGTAGTTGGAGATATTGCCGTTGTCGGGATCGACGAAGACATTGGTGCCACCGCGCTTGCGCGTCTGGATCACGTCATACTGGTTGGTGTTTTCGCCATCCGTCATCAAGATGATGACCTTGAGGACTTCGGGTTCGTCATAGTCATAGGGGCGGCCGACGAAGTCGGGGTGAACCTCGCCATCGTCGATCAGTTCCTCCAGCGCGGGCCGCGCGGCGGGGTCGATCAGCCCGACGGCCCACCGCATCCCCAGGTCGATCGCCGTCCAGCCATTCGCGTTCAGGCTGTTGATACGGTCGTGCAGCTCATCCGCATCTTCGGACCAGGGCAGGATCGCGCCATAATCGGTCGTGGTGCAGTAGGGCGAACGGAAGGTGCGATAGCGGCCACGGTTGTTATAGTCGAAATGCGCGATGCGTTCGATGGCGACATCGGGGTCGATCGCGGTGCTGAAGTAATCGGCCTGGTCGAAGCGGGTACAGTTCGACTCGGTATGTTCATTCGACAGGGTGAAGACGCTGGCAATGGTGGAGCCCGCATTAACCATACCGTTATACGGGATGAGCGAGATCGACACATTCTGGTCCTCGCCATCGTCGGTGCCGTCCTCGGCATCGTTGATGGCCAGCATCGTGTCGACAAACTCGTTCGCCGCGTCGCGCATGTTGGCGATCTTGTTGTTCCATCCCATCGAGCCCGAGATATCCAGGACCATGGAAATCTCGATATCCATGATGCGTTCCTCGGCGGCGCCGCGTGCGGGCGATGTCAGGGCGCGCACGCCGAACATGTTCATGAAGTAGGACTGCATGTCCATTTCCGCCGAGGCCGAGACGCGGCGGTAGTTAAGCCCCTCCTCCACGTCCACATCGAGGCGGTAGTTTTCCAGCCCCGAGGTGGCGAAGTAATCGATCACGACCTCTTCGGGGTCTTCCATCTGGTTCAGGGCGGCGGCGGCCAGCACGGCGCGGTCAAGCGTGTATTGCAACTGCGTGCGCTGCGTCTCGTAGCGCATGACGTCGATGGCGATGCCGCCGGCGGCCAGCATCAGCACGAAGATCATCAGTGCGAAAATGGTGATGGTGCCGTCTTCTTCACGCGCGAAGCGCGCCAGCCAGCGACGCGAACGGCCCTTGGACGAGCAGCCCTTGGGCATGGAAAATTCCGATCTTTTCATCATCTTCAGCGCCTCGCGCAAGAACAGGTATAACGACCGATAGCGGTTCGGCCCAAAGCATGGATCGTTTAGAACCACGGCAGAATTTGGGCAGAATCGGGCTGGAAACACGGTGTTTTGGGATCGCGGACAATCGGCGGAGGCCGGATTTCCGCGCGGTTTCCCGGTTTCTTTCCCCGAATTGAAGGGTTTGCTTGATCGCTTGGCCAAGCTGTGGTCGGCTGCCCGGCAGGGGCCGCGATCCCGATTTCGGCCCCCAGGAACGCGACACAGGAGGAATTGCGATGTCCACCCAGGGAGAGCCGAGTTTCCGTCAGTCAGTTGACCTCATGTTCAACCGCGCCGCCGCGCTGATGGATCTGCCGCCCGGGCTGGAGGAGAAAATCCGCGTCTGCAACGCCACCTACACGGTGCGCTTCGGTGTCCGCCTGCGCGGCGAGATCCGCACCTTCACCGGCTACCGATCGGTCCATTCGGAGCATTTCGAGCCGGCCAAGGGCGGCATCCGCTACGCCCCCAACGTGCATCAGGACGAGGTCGAGGCGCTGGCCGCGCTGATGACCTACAAATGCGCCCTGGTCGAGGCGCCCTTCGGCGGCTCGAAGGGGGGGCTTTGCATCGACCCGCGCGAATACGAGGATTTCGAGCTGGAACAGATCACGCGCCGCTTTGCCTATGAGCTGATCAAGCGCGACATGATCAACCCGGCGCAGAACGTCCCCGCCCCCGACATGGGCACCGGCGAGCGCGAGATGGCGATCATCGCCGACCAGTTCGCGCGCATGAACACCACCGACATCAACGCCAAGGCCTGCGTCACCGGCAAACCGCCCCATGCGGGTGGCATCCAGGGTAGGGTCGAGGCAACCGGGCGCGGCGTCGAATATGCCTTGCAGGAATTCTTCCGCCACCCCGAGGACGTGGCCAAGGCGGGGCTCTCCGGCAAGCTGGACGGCAAGCGGATCATCGTCCAGGGCCTTGGCAATGTGGGCTATCACGCGGCGCAGTTCCTCTCGACCGAGGACGGGTCGATCATCACCCATATCATCGAACGCGACGGCGCGCTGGAGAACCCCAAGGGCCTCAATGTCAACGCGGTACGCGACTGGATCGCGGAGCATGGCGGCGTCAAGGACTGCCCGGAAGGCACCTACCACGCCGACGGGCTGCGCATGCTGGAGGCGGAATGCGACATCCTCATCCCCGCCGCCATCGAGGGCGTGATCAACATGCACAACGCCACGCGCATCAAGGCCCCGCTGATCATCGAGGCTGCGAACGGCCCGATCACGGCGGGCGCGGACGAGATCCTGCGCAAGCACGGCTGCGTCATCATCCCCGACCTCTACGCCAATGCCGGCGGCGTGACGGTGTCCTATTTCGAATGGGTCAAGAACCTCAGCCATATCCGCTTTGGTCGGATGCAGCGCCGCCAGGAGGAAGCGCGCCACCAGTTGATCGTTGACGAGCTGGAGCGCCTGGACCAGCACCTGGGCGGGGCCTGGTCGATGACGCCCGATTTCAAGGAAAGATACCTGCGCGGCGCGGGTGAGCTTGAGCTGGTGCGCTCGGGGCTGGATGACACGATGCGCACGGCCTACCAGTCGATGCGCGAGGTCTGGCACAGCCATAACGAGGTCAGCGACCTGCGCACGGCGGGCTTCATGGTCGCCATCGGGCGGGTGGCCTCCAGCTACCGGGCCAAGGGCCTCTGAACACGCCCGCGCGGGGGCGCGGTCACATGTCCCCGCGCCGCTCGGCCAGCATGACCGAGATCAGGTCGGCCACCGATTTGGTCTGCGACCCTGACGTCACGCCGCCCACCATCACCATTCGCCCCCTTCGCCACCACAGGCCCGGCGCGGTGGCGCGCGGGCGCCTTTCATGCAGGCTGATGCGGAACCCGGCGGCGGGTTTGAAGGCGAAAAAGCCGCGATCCACAGATCTGATATTGTCGATCCGCGCCAGCACGCGGCCATTTTCCTCGCGCAATTCCTCACGCGTCAGTTCCAGCACCACGGCGGAGGCGGACCAGATCATCCAGGACAGCCACAGCGCCCCCGCGCCGATGGCCACGAGGAACAGCAGCCAGGCGGTCGAGACCGGCGGCGTCGTCACCGCGATCAGCAGCAGAAGCGAGCCGAGCAGGCCCAACATCCCCGTCGCCACGACCCGGCGCGGGCCGTTGGGGGTGATGCGTTCGATAACCTCATCGGGGTCTGACATGGACGGGCGCTCCCTCTTGGCTGCCCCCCTCTACCCCGGTTTCGCGGGCTTGGCGAGGGATCACGCCCGGCGCACCTCGTGGCCCGGTTCCTCCGGTTCATCATCAACCATTTCCGCCGGAAACCCCTCGGCGAGGATGCTGAGGCCCGTCGCATCCTCCAGCCGCCGGATGATGTTGGGCGACAGCTCCCGCGCGCCGTAGCGGGCGATGCCATCCGCGAAAATCTTCATCATCAGCGGGTTCATCTCCAACGGGATACCGGCCCGATCCGCGACCTCCTGAAAGAGGCCGATATCCTTGGCGACAAGGTCCATGGTAAAGCTGATGTCGCGGCTGCCATTCAGGATCACCTGGCTTTCGGTCTCATGCACAAAGCTGGTGCCCGAGGAAATCCGGATCGCCTCATAGGCGGTGCCAAGATCCATCCCCGCCCCCTTGGCCACGGTCAGCGCCTCGGCGCAGGTGATCAGGTTGGCCGTCGCCAGGTAATTGGTGATCACCTTGAGGATCGAGGCCGAGCCGATCTCGCCGGTATGCAGCACCCGGCGGCCAAGCGTGGTCAGGACCGGCAGGATGATTTCGAACGTCGCCCGGTCACAACCCGCGAAGATCGAGATATTGCCGGTATCGGCCCGGTGACAGCCGCCCGAAACCGGGCAATCGACCGCCCTGCCGCCCGACGCGATCACCTTGGCCCCGAGCCGCTTGACCTCGGCCTCGTCGGTCGTGCTCATTTCCATCCAGATCTTGCCCGGGCGCATCCCTTCCAGCAGACCCTCCGGCCCCTCGACCACCGCCGCCGAGATGTCGGGGCGCGGCAGACAGGTGATGACGGCATCGCAGGCGCGCATCATTTGTGCCGGACTGTCGCCTGCCGTCGCCCCGCGCGCCACGAATTCCCCGACCAGCACCGGGTCCAGATCGCGCACCGTCACGTCCCATCCATTGCGAATGAGCGACCCCGCCAGTTTGCCGCCCACATTGCCAAGCCCGATAAACCCGATCTTCATGTCCTGCCCCCTTCTGGTTTCGGTCAGACTTGCCGCGCCACGGACCGCTGTCTGGCCTGAAACCGACCCTTGCAGAGACGCACAGGCCCCGTTTGCGGCTGTGCGATTGTGTGAGGGCGGGCGCGCCCCTACCTTTCCTGACAAGACAGGACAAGGAGACGCCCCCATGTCGATCCGACCCATTCTTGAAACCCGCCCGGCGCAACCGACGATGGAAGGCGCGGGCGTCAAGCTGCACCGCGCCTTCGGGTTCCAGGATCCCAGCGAGCTGGACCCGTTCCTCCTCTTCGACGATTTTCGTGGCGAGCGACCGTCTGACTATCAGGCGGGCTTTCCCTGGCACCCGCATCGCGGGATCGAGACGATCACCTATGTGCTGGCCGGATCGGTGGAGCATGGCGACAGCTTGGGCAATTCGGGCACGCTGGACGCAGGATCGGTGCAATGGATGACGGCGGGATCCGGCATCTTGCACCAGGAAATGCCCTCGGGCAACGCGGCGGGGCAGATGCACGGGTTCCAGCTTTGGGGCAACCTGCCCTCGTCGCTGAAGATGACCGCGCCGCGCTACCAGGACATTCGCGGCACCGATATCCCCGAGGTGGTAGATGATGACGGCACCCGCGTGAAGGTCATCACCGGCGCGTTCTGGGGCAAGCGCGGGCCCGTCGACGGCATCGCCGCCGATCCCCAATACCTGGATGTCACCGTGCCCGCGGGCGTCAAAAAGACATTCCGCATCGACACTTACCGCCGCGCCTTCGCCTATGTGTTCGAAGGCGCGGGGGCCTTTGCCGACGCCTCTTCGCCCACCGGGGTGCGGCTGGAAAAGGAGGTGATGGGCCTGGAGGTCAACATGCGTGACCTGTCCGGCAACCGGACCCTCATCCGGTTTGGCACCGGCGACGAGGTCACGGTGCAGGCGGGCGAGGAGGGCGTGCGGTTCCTGCTGATATCAGGCGCCCCGATCGAGGAGCCCGTGGCCTGGCATGGGCCCATCGTGATGAACACGCAGGAGGAATTGCGCACCGCGATGCGCGACCTCAGGAACGGGACTTTCCTTAGGCCACAGCATTGAGGGGGGATGCGCTCGGTCGACCGAGCGCATCTGCGGCCCGTCGACGGGCCGCCCACCCTCGCCTCTTACGGATCAGACCAGCCCGCGCCAGCGCAGCACGACAATGACCAGCGCGATGATCACGACCAGCTGAAACGCCACGCCTGCGGCGAAATTGGCCCGCGCGCGCGCGCGCCTCGCCTGCGGGTTCAGCCGCGTGAGATGGCGTTCAACGAGGGCCGCATCCTCGGCCAAGCCCGTGTGATCCGTGACCCGCGCCAGCTTGGGGTTCCCGATCTGCGCGCCGGTCTCGATGATGCGCTGCGCCGCCTGCCGGGGTTTGCGCGGCAGCAGGCGTCCGGAATGGCGGAACGTGGCGGGGAAGTCCTCGCCCTTCGCGCCCAGTTGTCGGATCATCAGATCGTGCAACCGCGCGCTGGTTTCCGCGTAGTCCTCCTGCTCGACCGCCATCGCCTGTCCCCTTTCTGGCGCAGGAGCCTAGCGCGCAGGTCTGGCCCCGACAACCGCTCTGGCACCGCCGCGCGCGATGGGGTAGCGATGGGATCATGCTCAACACCACCCTCACCGGATCCGCCACCGACGCCCCCCCGCTTCTGATCGCCCACGGGCTGTTCGGATCGGCGCGCAACTGGAACGTCATCGCCAAGCGGTTGTCGGATCGCGGCCAGGTGATCTCGGTCGACATGCGCAACCACGGCGAAAGCCCGCGTGAGCCGGTGCAGGATTATGCAGGCATGGCCGAGGACTTGGCGGAAGTCATTGACTCCCATGGCGGAAAGGCGGATGTCCTGGGCCATTCCATGGGCGGCAAGGCGGCGATGATGCTGGCCCTGACGCGGCAGGGGCTGATCCGCAAACTGGTCGTCGCCGATATCGCGCCGGTCGCCTATGGCCATAGCCAGAGCCATCTGATCGAGGCGATGCGGAATGTCGATCTGGACAAGGTCGAGACCCGCCGCGATGCCGATGAGGCGATGCAAGGCGCGGTGCCAGAGGCCGGTGTGCGCGCGTTTCTTCTGCAATCTCTGGACGTTAAGGGCCAGGCATGGCGGTTGAACCTCGATGTTCTGGAGGCCGATATGGACAAGATCACCGGCTGGCCCGAGGGGATCGCGGGCCAGTTTGACGGTCCGGTGCTGATGCTGTCCGGGGCCGAGTCGGACTATGTCCTGACCGACCATCGCGACCGCATCCGGGCGCATTTCCCCGCCGCGCGCTTCGCCAAGATCCCCGGCGCGGGCCATTGGCTGCATGCCGACAAGCCCCGCGAGTTCGAGGCTGCGGTCCGGATTTTCCTCGACGCGTGAAGGGGTTACTGCAGGTGCCGGATTTTCTGCGCGACGACCCAAGCCGCCGGAAGCCCAAGCAACGCGCCCAGGACGGCCCCTGCCACGATGGGTTGCGAGCCGGCCAGTCCCATAGACAGCACCGCGATGACGCCGGCGCCCGCCAGCGAGGTGCCGATGATGGTGAACATGAGGAAAAACAGTCTCATACAGGCAATCTCCCGAATATGGCGCGCTTTCACGAACCGGGATAGCGGCGCGGCCCGGCGCGCGCCTTGATCTGGGACAGATTGGGGGACGAAAAATGCGGAAGACGCCGGGGGATCGGGCAGAGCCCAATCACATGTCTTGCGACACATCCCGACGCCTTCCAATGAACCTTTATCCCCCCAAAGGGCATCCGGCCCAGTTTGCATTGGGACTCGCATCCCGCCGCTGTCACGGTCTTGACCCGAGGGCCGTTTCCATGACGCGCCATCTGCCTTGGGCCCATGACCCGGTCCGCTAAAGATCTGAAAGAACTCAGCTTTCCTTCTGTCACACTCCCTGCGATCTTGCAGTCCGACCCGGTACCGAAGCCCGGTCACGGCCTTGCGCGATCCCATTCAGGTGTCTTGCGCCCCGCTGTCGGAGCGTGAGCCCCTTGGCGGTAAGATGAGGATGTCCCGGGACACCGATTCGGCCAAGAAAATAGCAGTGCAGCATGATTTTTTTCTGGGGATTGCGTGGGGGTAAGCCTGTGGAAATCCGGGGGATACGGGGCGGAAACCTGAACGGTTTCGCGGGGTTATGGCGACCGTTTCGGGCGGGTGTCGGCGGCGCCGGAATGCTGCGGGTGCGAAGGGGTTTTCGGGGCGAAATCCGGTGTACACCCCCTGTACACCCCCCGATGCGCCCCCCGTACAGACGCGGGCGGCGGGCAGGTCACCCCAACCGCTCGGGCGGCCAGGCCGAATCCGCCCGCTTGATCGCATTGGTCACCCAGATGCCGAGCGGCACGCCCAATACGACCCCGACGACCCCGGAAATCGCGAAGGCCCACCAAGTGTAGAACCCGAGGGCCAGGGCGACGATCACGACTGTGCCCGCGATACTGGCGACGAAAAGGGGAATGTTGAACCACCGCAACCCTGGGTGGCGGCGCAATGAGCGATGCGTAGCCATGATGGCACCTCCGTTCTTTACCTGTTATTAACGCCGGGATCGGGAGTGCGGTTCCATGCGGGTCGGTGGTGGGGAGCATCGGTGGTGAGATGGGTCGGGTGTAGCGCTTGATACAAGACGCAAAGGACGGTTCGAGGCATAGGGCAGTATCTTGTCCGACGTTCCGTGGGCGGGTCGCAGTTGCGGTGGGAGTGAACTCCCACCGCACCTATGCTTGCTTGGACGCAACACAATTGAGTATAGCCCAAAGTCAGTCTCCAGTATTAATATCCATGGCCTCTATCGAATCGATAGACGAAACTGGCAGAAACGTTACAGTTTCAATGGTGTAACTTCGAACCGGGCGCAGTAGCCTTCGATTCTCACAACCACCATTTGTCTCAATAACAAACGCTCCTTGTGCCGTTGGCAGAAACAACGCAGCGTCACTTTCCAGAAATGTAGATGTCACCGAAGGTGGTCGACAGATCGCCTGTGCCGACACAAAGAAACCAAGGACAATGCCAGCCACCGACAATTGCAACGCAATCATTGACAAGAAATAGGATATTGCTCTCTCCGGCGACACTCCTTTTGGCACTTTTCCAAGAAAGAATGTGCTTGACCAATCGGTGCCTTTTGATATCCGAAAGAAATATCCAAAAATCTGAAACCCAATAGGAATCGAGATCAACAGGTAGATAGTAATAAATTTCCAAAAAGACGCCCCAAGCACACTTAGTGAAACAAATCCAATAGATACAAGTACTTGCACTGGAAACTGGTACTTCCTGAGTTTCTTAACAACTATGATGGAATAATACACAGTTAACTTCGGTAAAAGCACTCGGATCAACCCATTGCTGTACATCGACTTGAAGAGGATGTTTACGTAGATAACACTAAGCCTTGCGAATACCAACCCGACCCCGATGGGCAAAAACAGGGAGAACATTAAGTTTGTGACGCTATAGAAATCAACAAATGAGCGGATACTTCGCGGTATAACTGACAAATAGGTGAATGAGTAGATCGAGGAAAGTCCGACAAAAGCTCCTAGAACGCCTAAAATGCTTTTAATAAGGCCGTGCTTTTCGACAAAAAGTTGAGCAAACTTTATCATAAACTCCTCTGGCAACTCGGCCAATCGAACACAGCGGTTCCAGCTAGGCAGGTATATGTTCGAACGCCAACGAGATTTCTGCCATCCAACTATCTTCAACGCCGAAATGACACGCCGCCAAACATCTGTGTGGGCAAGCCAAACGCTGCCGCCCACCGTCACTCAAAATGGACTAGCTGTCCATTTTGAGTGCTGAAATAAACGCCGACTGCGGGATCTCCACCTTCCCGAACTGGCGCATCTTCTTCTTGCCCGCCTTCTGCTTGTCGAGCAGCTTCCGCTTCCGCGAGGCATCACCGCCGTAGCATTTCGCGGTCACGTCCTTGCGCATCGCCGACAGGGTCTCGCGCGCGATCACCCGCCCGCCAATCGCCGCCTGGATCGGGATCTTGAACATGTGGCGGGGGATCAGCTCCTTCAGCTTCTCCACCATGGCGCGGCCCCGCATCTCGGCGCGGTCGCGGTGGACCATCATCGAGAGGGCATCGACCGGCTCATCGTTGACCAGCACCTGCATCTTGACGAGATAATCCTCGCGGTAGCCGATCATCTGATAATCGAAGCTGGCGTAACCTTTTGTTACCGATTTCAGGCGATCGTAGAAATCGAACACAACTTCATTCAGGGGGAGGTCGTAGACCACCATGGCGCGGGTGCCGGCATAGGTCAGGTCCTCCTGGATGCCGCGGCGGTCCTGGCAGAGCTTCAGCACGTCGCCAAGATATTCGTCGGGGACCAGGATGGTGGCCTTGATGCGCGGCTCCTCGACATGATCGACAATGGCCATGTCGGGCATGTCGGCGGGGTTGTGAAGCTCGGTCATCGTGCCGTCGCGCATGTAGATGTGGTAGATCACGGAGGGTGCCGTCGTGATCAGCTCGATATCGTATTCGCGCTCGATCCGGTCGCGGATGACCTCGAGATGCAAGAGCCCGAGGAAGCCGCAGCGGAAGCCGAAGCCGAGCGCCGCCGAGGTCTCCATCTCGTAGGAGAAGCTGGCATCGTTGAGCGCCAGTTTCTCGATGGCGTCGCGCAGGTCTTCAAACTCGGCTGAATCGACCGGGAAGAGGCCGCAGAACACCACCGGCTGCGAGGGTTTGAAGCCCGGCAGCGCCTGGGTGCATTGGCGTTTCTCATGCGTGATCGTGTCGCCGACGCGGGTGTCGCGGACCTGCTTGATCGAGGCGTTGAGGAAGCCGATCTCGCCGGGGCCGAGCGCCGCCACCGTGGTCATCGCGGGGCGGTAGACGCCGACATCGTCGACATCATAGGTGCCGCCCGTCTTCATCATGCGGATGCGGTCGCCCTTTTTCAGGGTGCCGTCGATGATGCGCACGATACAGATGACGCCGAGATACTGGTCGTATTTGCTGTCGACCAGCATCGCCTTGAGGGGGGCGTCGCGGTCGCCGGTCTTTGGCGCGGGCAGGCGCTGCACGATGGCCTCGAGCACATCCGCGATGCCGAGGCCGGTCTTGGCCGAGATCATCACGGCGTCGGAGGCGTCGATGCCGATCACATCCTCGATCTGTTCGCAGACGCGCTCAGGCTCTGCCGCGGGCAGGTCGATTTTGTTGAGCACCGGCACGATCTCGTGATCCGCGTCGATGGCCTGGTAGACATTGGCCAGCGTCTGTGCCTCGACGCCCTGGGAGGCATCGACGACCAGCAGAGAGCCCTCCACCGCCTGCATCGAGCGGCTGACCTCATAGGCGAAATCGACATGGCCGGGGGTGTCGATGAGGTTGAGCACGTAAGCCTCGCCGTTCTGCGCCGTGTAGTCGATGCGCACGGTGTTGGCCTTGATGGTGATGCCGCGTTCACGCTCGATATCCATGCTGTCGAGCAGCTGCTCCTTCATGTCGCGTTCCGCCACCGTGTTGGTGGACTGGATCAGCCGGTCGGCCAGCGTGGATTTACCGTGGTCGATATGGGCCACGATGGAGAAATTGCGGATGTGATCAAGCTCGGTCATGGGGCGCAGGATATGGTGCCGGGACGCTGCGCCGTCAAGCTGAATAGACGGGCCGAGGCGCGGGGGATGCGAAACCGTGACACGGGTGGCGCGCGCCCGTGCTAGGATGATCGGACGACCCCCAGACAGGACGAGTGAAATGCTGAAAATCGAGGCCTTCCCCATCGCCGAGATCTACGTGCCCGCCAAGCACGCCAAGACGCTGGACCCGGCGCGGGTGCAGGCGCTGGCCGAGGATATCCTGGAGAACGGCCAGAAGGTGCCGATCCGGGTCCGCGCGGGCAAGGGGCGCTACGTGCTGCTGGAGGGGCTGCACCGGCTGGAGGCGTTGCGGGCCCTGGGGGAGGTGACGGTGGACGGGTTCCTGACCCGGGCGCGATTGCATTGAGGGGAGAGCCCCGACCCCACGCTTGAAAATGTGCGGTGAAATGTGTAATCTGCTGCATATCTGAAAGAACATGCCATGACACGCCTGCTGACCACCGAGATCGCCACGATGACCGAGATGCGCGAGCCGCAGAAGGTATTGGACCGCGCCAAGGGGCGGCCTGTGGCGGTGATGAAGAACTCGCGCCTGGTGGGGTATTTCGTGCCTGCCGAGGCCGTGGCCGAGCCGGGCGCGCACCGGGTGGCGACGGTTGAGGAGGGGATGGCGAGCCTCGCGCGCCGTCGCAAGGTCAACCAGCCGGTTCTCGACTATCTGCGTGACAAATGAGCCTTGTGCTGCTGCCGCCCGATCTGGTCGAGGCCATTCACGATTCCGTCCTGAACCAAGGCGAATTGCAGGGCCGGGCTCGGGACAAGTCGCTGGAAGGCACGCTTGCGCCGATCGATCATCGCCTCGCCTATGGCATGATCGAGGATGCCTTCGACCTGGCCGCGGCTTACGCCGTCGCCATTGCCACCGGGCATTGCTTCAATGACGGCAACAAGCGCACGGCGCATCAATGTATGGATGTCTGCCTGGATATGAACGGCATCGAGATCGCGTGGGACACGGTTGCCGTGGGCGACACCATCATCGCCGCCGCGCAGGGGCAGATCGACGCGCAGGATCTCGCCGATTGGCTGCGGGTTCGGGCCGGGGACTGAACCCGGCGCATCGGCCAGGGGACGGACCCCCGCGCGGGTGGATATGCGGAACGGCCGATCCGTGCTATTCTGGCCTTTTCTCGACCCCGTATTTGATGAGGTATTCCATGCGCGTTCTCTGTCTTCTCGCCACCTTGGCCACCTTGCTGGCCGCCCCCGCATTTGCCAATGCCGACCGGTTGCTGATCTGCGAGGATCGCGACAATGATGGCCGGTTCGGCCTGGTCGAATTGACGCTGGCGCCCGCCGCCCGTGACGCCGAGGTGATGCAGCCCAATCTGGGCACCTACCAGACCTGCACCGCCGCCATCGCGCAGCAAGGTGCCTGCAACGGGTCGACGCTCTGCGCTTGCGAGGATCGCGACCGGGACGGGCGTTTCGGGATCGTGCGCCACCCCTACCCGACGACCGGGCCCACCGTGCTGGAGGCCAATACCGGCAATTACTTTACCTGCCGGGACCGACTGGCGGCCTACCCGGCCCGCAACGACCGCTACCTGACCTGCGAGGATTACGACAATGACGGGCGGTTCGGCGTCGTCAGTCACGCTCTGGTGGTCCAGACCCCGACCGCCAGCGTCATCCAGCCCAATATCGGCAACTACTATGCCTGCACCCAGCAGGCCGCTTCGACCGCGCAGTGCCAGGGCAACGCCTATTGCGGCTGTGTCGATGCCGATGGCGATGGCCGTTTCGGGATTGTGCGGGTTCCAAGCCAATTGGTTTCCAGCCGTGTCACGCAGCCGAATATCGGCGCTTACGGCGCCTGTTTCAGCAACATGAACTGGCCCGACTGGGTAAACTGAAACCGACCCTCAGGGCGCAACCTCGCGGTTGACCATGCTGCGCAGTGAGAAACTGGTGCGGGTGGAGCGGATGCCCTCGACCCGCAGCAGGCTGTTTTCCAGGAACTCGTCGAAGGCGGTGAGGTCTGAGGTGGCAATCTTGAGCAGGATGTCCCGGCTGCCGGTCATCAGGTGGCATTCCATCACTTCCGGGAAGCGCTTGATGGCGCGCTCGAACTCCTGCAGCGTCTTTTGCGACTGGCGCTCCAGCTCGACGAAGACGAAAACCGTGATGCCGTAGCCCAGTTTCGCGGCATCGACGCGGGCCGCGTAGCCGGTGATGATGCCATCCGCCTCCATCCGGGCCATGCGGCGGGCGCAGGGCGTGGGCGAGAGGCCGACACGCTCCGCCAGGTCGGTGACGGAAAGGCGCCCATCGGCTTGCAGCGCCGAGAGAATCTTGCGGTCCATTGCGTCCATCTGGCGAAAACCTCCAAGTGATGCGCGACGCATGGAGAATATCACCAATCCCACCCCGCCCCAAGCCCGTCTTTGGCGTCTTTCGCCCAGGCAGATCTGATACGATTCCCGCAAGATCGGGAGGAATATTCATGCAGATCACCAGACTTTCCAGCGACAGCCACGAAGATGTCATCCGCGTCCGGAACGACGCGACCGGGCTGACCGGGTTCATCGCCATCCATTCGACGCAGCTTGGCCCCGCGGCGGGCGGGCTTCGGATGCGCGCCTATGACAGCGAGGAGAGTGCGATCAACGATGTGCTGCGCCTCAGCCATGGCATGACCTTCAAGAACGCGGCGGCGGGCCTGCCGCTTGGCGGCGGCAAGGCGGTAATCATGGGTGATCCCGCCACCAAGACGCCCGAGATGCTGCGGGCCTTCGCCCGCGCCATTGACGGGCTTCAGGGCCGCTACTGGACCGCCGAGGATATGGGCATGTCGCCCGAGGATATGGCCGTGCTGGCCGGGGTGACGCCTTACGTGGCGGGCCTGGCCGATGGCGAGTTTGCCAGCGGCGACCCCTCGCCCGTCACCGCGCGCGGCATCTTCAACGCGATCCGCTGCACCGCGAAGCATCGCTTCGGCAGTGCCGATCTGACCGGGCGCAGGGTGGCGGTTCAGGGGCTTGGGCATGTCGGCTGGTACCTGGCCGAGATGCTGCACGCCGCCGGCGCGCGCCTGATCGTGGCCGATATGGAGGCGGGCCGTTGCACGCGCGCGGCAGACGTCTTCGGGGCGGAGGTCGTGCCGGTCGACCGCATCCTCGAGATGGAGGCCGACATCCTGGCGCCCTGCGCCATCGGCGGCATCCTGAACAAGGCCAGCATCGCGGGCCTCAAGGTCGGCGCCGTCGCGGGCGGGGCCAACAACCAGCTTGCAACGCCTGCCGATGGCGACCGGCTGCACGCGCGCGGCATCCTCTACGCGCCCGATTACGTCGCCAATGCCGGGGGCATCGTGAATGTCGCGACAGAGATCCTGCGCATCAAGGACCGCCCCGCCTTTGTCGCCGACAAGCTGGCCGAGGCCGAGGCGACGCTGGACGCGATCCTGTCAGGCGCGGTGGCGCGCGGTGTCTCGCCGCACCGCCTGGCCGATGAGGTCGTGCTGTCGCGGATGCAGGGCAAGGCCGCCTGACACGCGCCGATCCGCCAATTGCCGCCCTGCGCAAAACGAACCGTTGCGCGGGGCGTCCCTCTTGTGCATCTTATCGCCTCAAGACGGGGAAAACCCCGCAAGGACAGGCAAGAAAGGGACAGGTTCATGACCAAGAAATTTCCGTTTTTGGTGGCGGTCTTCATGATGGTGGGCGCGCCGGTTGACGCCAACCCGGTGGAGCGCGCGTGCAATCGCTCGGACCGCACGGAGGCGTCGCCGCAACTATGTGCGTGCATTGGCAGCGTGGCGCGGGTGACGTTGACCCGCCGCGAGATGCGCCAGGCGGCGCGGTTCTTCCGCGACCCCGATGAGGCACAGGAGGTTCGGGCCTCGAACCGGCCGAATGATGATGCCTTCTGGGACCGCTACGAAGCGTTCGGGGAAGCCGCGGAGTTGCAATGCAGTTGACCTGAATCGCCCTGGAGGCGGCTGGCCCAGGCCCGCGCGCCGCGGTCGATCAAGGCCATCACCCCGTTGAAATCACGGGTGTAATAGGGGTCGCGCACATCGCGCGGCCCTTTTTCCATGGCATCGAGATAGAGCGCCAACCGGGCGGGTGAGCCTTTGGGCTGGATGGCGCGCAGATCGGCGAGGTTCTGCGCATCCATGGCAAGGATCAGGTCGAAGCGGGTGAAATCCTGCGGCTGCACGCGGCGCGAGACCTGCGCGCTGAGGTCGAGGCCGAGGGCGCGGGCGGCCTCCTGCATGGCTGCGTAGGGCGCATCGCCGTCATGCCAGCCGGAGGTTCCGGCGCTGTCGATGCGCACCCCCGGAAGCGCGCGCTGCAACGCGCCCTGTCCCGCGGGCGAGCGGCAGATATTGCCGAGACAGACGCTGAGGATAGAGTGGGTCATTCGGGGGGCGCTCCTATACCGGGTCGGGCCCTTGATGCCATGAGGAGGGCGAGAGATGAAGCGGATCGTGATCCTGACCGGGGCGGGTATCTCGGCGGAAAGCGGGCTTGGCACCTTCCGCGACGTGGGCGGGCTGTGGTCGCAATATGACCTGGAGGAGGTCGCGACACCGCAAGGCTTTGCCCGCAACCCCGCGCTGGTGCATGATTTCTACAATGCCCGCCGCGCCAACATGCTGGACGCTGCCCCGAACGCCGCACACGCAGCGCTGGCACGGCTGGAGGCGGAGTATCCGGGCGAGGTGCTGCTGGTGACGCAGAATGTCGATGACCTGCATGAACGCGCGGGCAGCAAGAACGTGCTGCATATGCACGGGGCGTTGTCGGGCGCGGTCTGTGCGGCCTGCGATCACCGCTGGCCCGCGCCGAGGGCAATGGACCCGGCGGCCCCCTGCCCCGCCTGCACCGCGCCCAGGGCCCGACCCGATATCGTCTGGTTCGGCGAGATGCCGTTTCACATGGACGAGATCGGGCATGCGCTGGCGCGGGCCGACCTGTTCGTTTCCATCGGCACCTCGGGCGAGGTCTACCCGGCAGCGGGCTTCGTCGATGAGGCGCGCGCCTGCGGGGTCGAGACGCTCGAGATCAACCTGGAGCCGTCGCTTGTGCCGGGGCTGTTCGACCGGGTGATCGCGGGGCCAGCAACGCAGGCGGTACCGGACTGGGTGGCCGAGGTGCTGGCCTGAACGCAGGCTTCAGGAAGGGGCTGTATCATCCACTAAATGTGTGATATACACTATAGTTCCCATTTCAGGAGTCCTTTCATGAAGTCGCTTTTGCAATCGGCCTTCCCTGCCTTGATCCTGGGGATGTTCATGGCCCCTGCCCACGCTCAGGTCGGCGCGGGGAATTACGACCTGTCCGACTACACGCTCGAGTCCACCCACGGCATTTGGCAGGTTCTCTGCACCGCGCCCGGCAGCGGCAGCCGCCACAACGATCTGCGCGACTGCGCGGTCGAGGATGACCAGGGCTTTGTCATGTTCGTCTACCCGTCAGGCTATTACGCGCTGACCTTCCGTGACCCGGTGGATGGCGACAGGCTCTTCGGGCAGGACATGACCGAGGGCGGCAACGAGGCGGTCCTGACCTACTATTCCCCCGCCTTCACCGCCGAGATGATCGGCGACCTGGGGGTGGATCAGGGCGGAGAGGTCCGGATGCTGAACCCCGAGGGCTTTGCCGAGGCCGAGGCCCGCGCGCTGGCGCTGATGCGCAACGCGACCCCGTGAACGGCCCCGCGTTGCGCTGGCCCTGTCAGTGCGACACGCCGCGATCCATCCGGTCCAGATCGACGGGGATGGTCAGCTCGACCGGGTCGGCATGCTCGAAGATGAGCGTGACGGTGATCGTGTCTGCGTGGTGCCAGGGCTGGCTCAGCCCCATGAACATGATGTGGTCGCCGCCGCGCGCGAGGGTATGGCTTTCGCCCGCCGCGATGGGAAATCCGTCCACAACGTGACGCATCCGCATGACCCCGTTTTCATCCTCGATATGGGTGTGCAGCTCGACCCGCGCGGCGGCGTCGGAGGTGACGCCGGTCACCCGGTCATCCGTATCCGACTGGTTGAGGATGACCATGAACGCCGCGCCCGATTGCGCGGAGGGGCCGGAGGCGCGGGCATAGGCGTCTTCGATGATCATCTGCGCCGAGGCGATGCCCGGCAGGCTCAGTGCGGCAAGCCCCGCGATGAGGAGGGTGGGTTTGAACGACATCCGTCGTCTCCTTCTGTCTGAAAACTCGTGTGGCGGGTTCAGGCGGAAGGAGGCGGGCCACGGGCCTGCGGGGCGCGGGCGGGGACCGTGTCGGGGATGGCGGAGACCGGGGCGGCCTGCGCGAGGCGCGCGCGCCGAACCGGCGCCACGAGCGGGGCCGCAACGCTCGGCGCCAGCGCGCCCATCGTGCAATCAAGACAGGCGGGCGGCGATTCCCGCGGCCGACCGTCGGGGCCGAGCGGCACGATCACCTGGGTGGCGTCCACGCAGAGAATCATCACGCCCGAGAGGCTCATGCCGCCGCGCGCCACGGCCATGCTGACGGAGGTCAGGGCCAGCGTCAGCGCCAGGAAAAGCGCGGTCAGGATGGGCAAGGGCCGGGTCATGGGGCCCGTTCTAGGGGATGAGCCCGACCAGGGGAAAGCGGCAAAATGACAAGCGGCCCGCGCGGATCGCTCCGGCGGGCCGTTTCGGGTCGGGTCGGGATCGGAAGATCAGGCCTCGGCCTGGGCCTTCACGATTTCCTTCTTGATTTTCAGCGCCTTGTCCGACAGCTCCTCGTCCTTGGCGCGGGCCATGAACGCGTCCAGGCCACCGCGATGGTCGACGGTGCGCAGGGCGGCGTTGGAGATGCGCAGCTTGAAGCGCCGATCCAGGATGTCGGAGCCGAGCGTGACCTCGTTCAGGTTCGGCAGGAAACGACGCTTGGTCTTGTTGTTGGCATGGCTGACATTGTTGCCGACCATCGGGCCTTTTCCGGTCAATTCGCAGACGCGCGACATGGGGCTTACCTCGGGTTCTTTGAAACGGATAAGGGCGCTGAGGCTGGTCAGCGCCCTCGGAATTCTGGCCGGTGGATAAGCGCCGGGGGGGCCGGTGTCAAGCCGGAACGCCGCTTGGCGGGTGACAATCCCTGCGCCCGCTTCTAGCGTGACGGTCATGGTGAAGGAAACCGATTTATACCCCCCCATCCGCGCCTTTCTGCAAGGCCAGGGCTACGAGGTGAAATCCGAGGTCGGCGCGGCCGATGTGGTGGCCCTGCGCGGCGCGGAGGAGCCGGTGATCGTCGAGATGAAGACCCGCTTCGCGCTGGCTTTGTTCCACCAGGGCGTGGCGCGGCTGGCGCTGGCCGATCTGGTCTACCTGGCGGTGCCCAGGGGCAAGGGGCGGGGCTTTGCGAAGGCGCTGAAGGAGAACACGGCGCTGGCGCGGCGCCTGGGGCTCGGGCTGATCACGGTGCGGCTGCGCGACGGGCTGGTCGAGGTGCATTGCGATCCGGGGCCGTACGCGCCGCGCATCTCCAAGCCGAAACGTCAGCGGCTGCTGCGCGAGTTCGCCCGCCGGGTGGGCGATCCCAACACGGGCGGCGCGACGCGGGTGGGGCTGGTCACCGCCTACCGGCAGGACGCGCTGCGCTGTGCGGCGCATCTGGCCGCGCATGGCCCTTGCAAGGGGGCGGCGGTGAAGGCGGAAACCGGGGTGGAACATGCCACGCGGCTGATGCGCGACGATCATTACGGCTGGTTCGAGCGGGTGGAAAAGGGCGTCTATGCGCTGACGCCCAAGGGGGTGGAGGGGTTGGCGGGTTATGATCCTCAGATGGTCCTGGCCACCGCCTCCAGCCGGGCGTAATCCTCCTCCAGCGGCAGGGCCTGGCGGGCGCGTTTCAGGGCCAGGCCGGAATGACGCAGCGCCTGGTCCCGCATCCCCGGATAGCTGATCCGCGCCAGGCTGCGGAACGCCTTTTGCAGGCGGATGCCGACCTCGACCGTGCCCGCCCCGTCGCGGGCGATGGCGGTGAAAGCGTCGTCGAACATCTCGTCCAGGGCGATTTCGGGCACGATCAGGCGGTCATATTTGATCTGCGGCGGGCTGTCGGGATCCTCGGGCCGGGTCCAGAGCGCCAGGAGCTTGACGAAGCGCCCGATGGTGACAATGGCGGTGCCGGGGTCGTTGACACCGGGCGACAAGGCGCGGGCCGAGATCTCGGACAGCACGATAAAGCCGAAGCGGGGGTCTTCCTCGAAGCTACGATTGTTTCCAATGACGAAACAATCCTCGATCTCGGCGCGCAGGTCGTCGTCGATCATGCCGCCATGGTTCAGCACCACCAGCGCCCGGTCATGGGTGACAAAGGTGCCGGGAAGCGCGGCCAGCATGATGTGCAGCCCATGCGCCTCGGCGATCTGTTGCAGGGCCTGGACATCGACATATTGCACATAGCCGATCTGCGAGGCGTGGACGGCATAGCCCTTGAGCGCCGTCTTCTCGGTCTGCCGCACGCCGCCCAGATAGGGCTGCGACAGCCGGTCCCTGATCGAAGCCTCCGCGGCGTCCTCGGCCTTGTCGATGGTGCTGCCGAGGCGTCCCAGGCGGGCGATATTGTCGACCCACCGCACGAAGGTGAGGATCACCCAGGCGAAGATCGAGATTGTCAGAAGAAACATCGCAAAGATGCCGGCGGGGCCGTAGAACTCGGTCTTCAGCGCGATGAGGCCGACGATGGAGAAGATGAAGGCGCCGATGAAGCTGGACAGCGCGGTCTGCGACACGTCATCGTCGAGCACCAGGAAGAAGGCGCGCGGGGTGGCGGCCTGCCCCGCCGAGGCATAGGCCGAGACCATCGAGCCGACGGCGAAGGTCGCCACCGCCAGCATCGACGAGGAGATGATGGTCAGCAGGCTGTCGACCGTGTCACGGCTGATCTGAGGCGGCAGGTCGTCGGGGACCACGAAATCGGTCAGATGCGCCAATGCGGCGGCAAGGACGGCCATGATGCAGAAGAGCAATGGCCGCGCCCAGAGGCGTTAGCGCAATTGCAGGATCTTGAAGAGAATCCGGTTGTTCATGGGCGGGCTGCTGTCCCTCTGGCCTTGTGTGATTTCGCCATCATGAGAGGATCGCGCGCGAAGGGCCACCGGGAATTTGCCGGTCCGGGACGGAACGCGCCCGCAACGAGGGAACCTTGCGGGCGCGTGTCTGGGGTGTTCATGCCGTCTGAAGCATGGGGATATTCTGGCATCGGCGGGGTTAAGAAACCGTTACCATGCGGCTCAGGAGAGGACGCTCTCCACCGCGCGTTTCGTCACCTCGACGACGCGGTCGACCTCGGCTTCCGTGATGCAGAGCGGCGGCGCGAAGCCGATGATGTCGCCCTGCGGCATGGCCCGCGCGATCACGTCCTGCGAGGCCATCGCGGCAGAGACCGCCGCGCCGATCTTGCGCGCGAGATCGAAGGCCCCGAACGGCTCTTTCGTCTCGGCCAGTTCGACGGCGGCCATCAGCCCCTCGCCGCGCACCTCGGCCACATGAGGATGACCCGCCAGCGCGTCCTTCAATGCGCCATTCAGGTAGGCGCCGGTCTTGTCGGCGTTTTCCACCAGCCCCAGTTCGTCGATCAGCTTCAGGTTCGCCACGCCTGCCGCCGCGCCGATGGGATGGGCGGAATAGGTCCAGCCATGGCCGATGGGGCCGTATTCGTCGGTGCCGTCCTCCAGCACCTTCCAGACCTTGTCCGACACGATGGAGCCCGAGAGCGGCGCATAGGCCGATGTCAGGCCCTTGGCGATGGTGATGATATCGGGCGTGATGCCGTAATGGTCGCTGCCGAACATGGTGCCGAGACGGCCGAAGCCGGTGACGACTTCATCGGCAATGAGCAAGATGTCGTGTTTCTTGAGCACCTTCTGGATCGCATCCCAATAGCCAGCGGGCGGCGGCACGATGCCCCCGGTGCCCAGGATCGGCTCGCCGATGAAGGCGGCGATTGTGTCGGGGCCCTCGGCCTGGATCAGCGCCTCCAGCTTGTCGGCGCAGTCCTGGGCGAATTGCGCCTCGCTCATCGACGCATCGGCGCGGCGCAGGTAGTAGGGCGCTTCGGTGTGGATCACCTGGGAAAGCGGCAGGTCGAATTTCTTGTGGAACAGGTCCAGCCCCGTCAGAGAGCCGGTCATCAGCCCCGAGCCGTGATAGCCGCGCCAGCGCGAGATGATCTTTTTCTTCTGCGGCAGGCCACGGATGTTGTTGTAATACCAGACCAGCTTGATGTTGGTCTCGTTCGCGTCCGAGCCGCTCTGCCCGAAATAGACCTTGGACATGTTCGCGGGCGCGCGGTCGAGGATCATCTTGGCGAGTGTAATGGACGCCTCGGTGCCGTGGCCGACATAGGAATGATAATAGGCCAGCTCATGCGCCTGTTTGGCGATGGCCTCCGCAATCTCGGTGCGGCCATAGCCCACGTTCACGCAATAGAGCCCGGCAAAGGCATCCAGCATCCGCCGCCCGTCGCGGTCGGTGATATGCACGCCGTCGCCACCGGCGATCACGCGGCTTGGCGTTTCGCCGCGCGCGTGTTGCGCGAGGTGCGTGGAAGGGTGAAAGAAATTCTCACGGTCCCAGAGGGCCAGTTGATCATTGGTCAGCATCGGTCTTGTCTTTCTGTCAGGATTGCGCGCAGCATAGCGGCGAAATGGGGGGATTTGCGGCGAATTGGTGCGATATGTGCAGTCTTGCGGCGCAAGAGGGGATCGGAATGGCGAAAATCGACGACCTGGATCGCAAGATCCTGCATGAGGTGCAACTGGACAATCAACTGACCTCGGCGCAACTGGGCCACCGGGTCGGGCTGTCGCCCACATCCGTGCAACGGCGGCTGGCGCGGCTGAGGCGCGACAAGGTGATCACCGGCGATATATCGGTCATTTCGGGTGAGGATGTGGGCCGCACCCTGACCATGATCGTGACCGTTCAGCTGGAGCGCGAACGCTCCGACATCATCGACCATTTCAAGCGCGCGGTGCGGCGCGAACCGGTGGTGATGAGCGCCTATTACGTCACCGGAGACAGCGATTTCGTGCTGGTGATCAGCGCCCGCGACATCAAGGAATACGAGGAATTCACCCGCAACTTCCTCTATGACAATCCCGACATCAAGGGCTTCAAGACCACGGTGGTGATGGACCGGATCAAGGCCGGGTTCTACGTGCCGCCCTGGGGGTAGGCGCATCCCGGCCCGCCGAATCGCAAAAAGATGCTACCCCTGTGGCGGAACAAAAACCGAAACGGGGGACGGGGTGATGGGGTATTTCGATCTGGGGGCCTATTCGCGGCCCGTGAGCACGGGCTCGGACGCGGCGCAGGAATGGGTCGACCGGGGCCTGAACTGGACCTACGGCTTCAACCATGAAGAGGCGATCACCTGTTTCGAAGCGGCGCTGGAGGCCGACCCCGGTTGCGTCATGGCGCTCTGGGGGATCGCCTATGCGATCGGGCCGAATTACAACAAGCCGTGGGAGGATTTCGAACCCGGCGAAGCGCCCGACGCACTGGCCACCGCACGCGGTGCGTTGAAGAGGGCGCAGGAAAGCGGCGCGGCCATCACGGCGGTGGAACGTGATTTGATCGCGGCGCTTTTCAGTCGCTACCCCGACAGCGCGGACGATGCGGCGCTGACGGAGGCCACCGATGCCTATGCCGATGCGATGCGCGCCGTGCATCAGGCGCATCCGGGCGATCTGGATGTATCCGCACTCTTTGCCGAGGCGCTGATGAACCGGACACCGTGGGAGCTGTGGGATCTGGTCTCGGGCCAACCCGCGCGCGGGCCGATACGGCAGAGGCGCGCAAGGTCCTGGAAACCGCCTTCGACTCGTTGGCGGGCGCCTGGGATCATCCCGGCCTTCTGCACATGTATATCCACCTGATGGAGATGTCGCCCTACCCCGAAAAGGCGCTGCGCCATGGCGACCGGCTGAGCACACTGATGCCCGATGCGGGGCATCTGCTGCACATGTCCACCCATATCGACGTGCTCTGCGGCGATTACATGAACGTGGTCTTGCGCAACCAGACCGCGATCGAGGCCGACCGGCGCTACCTTGCCCATGCGGGGGCCGAGAATTTCTATTCGGTCTATCGCTGCCACAATTACCATTTCAAGATCTATGGCGCGATGTTCCTGGGCCAGCCCGGACCGGCGCTGGAGGCGGCGCAGGAGCTGATCGAGACCCTGCCCGCCGACCTCCTGCGCCCTTTGGCGGATTGGTTCGAGGGCTTCATCCCGATGAAGCAGCATGTGCTGATCCGGTTCGGGCGCTGGCAGGAGATCCTGGACCAGCCGCTGCCCGAGGATGCCGGGCTCTACTGCGTGACCACGGCGATGATGCACTATGCGCGCGCGGTGGCACTGGCCAATCTGGGCGACATTCCTGCCGCCGAGGCCGAGCGCGACGCCTTTGTCGCGGCCCGCGACCGCGTGCCGGACACAAGGATGCTGTTCAACAACACCTGCCGCGACATCCTGACGGTAGCCGAGCAGATGCTTTTGGGCGAGTTGGCCTATAAATCGGGCCGCCATGAGGCGGCGTTCGACCACCTGCGCCGCTCCATCGAGTTGGACGACACCCTGCCCTATGACGAGCCCTGGGGCTGGATGCAGCCGACGCGCCATGCGCTTGGCGCGCTGCTCCTGGACCAGGGGCGTTACGAGGAGGCCGAGGCCGTCTACCGCGCCGATCTGGGGCTGGACGACACCCTGTCGCGGGCCTGCCAGCATCCCAACAATGTCTGGAGCCTGCACGGTCTGCATGAATGCCTGACCCGGCGCGGCGAGACCGTCGAGGCGGCGCATGTCGAACGCCAGTTGGATCGGGCCGTCGCGCGGGCGGATGTGCCGGTGAAGGCGTCTTGCTACTGCCGTCAGGTGGCCTGAACGGAAAGACGGGCGCGCCGTCACGCGCCCTGCCAGCGGCGCAACATCCAGTACCATTGATCCGGCCTCTGCAAGATGCGGGCCGACAGGCTGTCATTGAAGGCCCGCGTCATCGTGGTGGGGTCGCTATGGGCGATGGGGCCTTCGAATTCGACCGTGAAGCTGCTGCCATCGGCGCTGCGGGTGCCATAGGCGGGCACCATCGGCAGGTCGTATTTCAGCGCCAGCTGCGCCGCCGAGACCGATGTCAACGCATCCAGGCCCAGAAACGGCAGCCGCTGGCCATCGGCGTATTTCTCATCCAATAGGATCGCGATGACGCCGCCGACGCGCAGATGGGCGACCATTTCCTTGGTGCCGCCAAAACCGGTGGCGACGATTGGCCTGCCGCCGGCCTCGATTCCGGCCAACAGGCGGCGCTGGTAATGGCGGTTGGTTTGAGGACGGTAGACCGCGCCGGTCTCCATCCCCCGCGCCCGCAGGACGGCACGCACCGCCTCCCATTGGCCGAAATGGCCGGACACGATGATCGCGCCCTTGCCGGCGGCCCGCGCGGCATCGAGCGCGTCCAGACCGGGACCGGAGACGGAGAACCGGCTCAGGCGGGTGGCAAATTCGGCCCCGTGATAGATCTCGAACAGGGTCTGGCCCATGTTGCGGCCCATGTCGCGGCAGAGCGTCATCCGCGCGTCGCGCGCCATATCGGGAAAGATCCGCAGCAGTTCACGGTCGAATCTGCGGCGCGCAGGGGGAAACCACCGCATCGTCCAGCCGACCACCTTGCCGAGCGCACGCGAGCGTCGCTCAAAGGCACGCCCCCGCGAATAGACGAGCGCCGACCACAGCGGGAGATACCTGACATGTTGCCAGGCTGATTTGACCGGACGTGTGAGCATGGTGTGTCTATGGACGCACTGCCACGAAGAACCAAGCATTAACGTCGCGAACCGCAAGAATGGCCGCGGACCGGATCGGACGTAACATGCGTCTTCGGCAACAAGAAACGGGCGAACCGATGCGGCACGCCCGTTTCTTCACCCGTGGTCTGCCCAAAGGGGCGAAGCCTTGGTCGTTGTCAGGCTACCAATCGCATCGGATTTCTCCGCCTCTCGCACGCTGCGGACGAACGCGAAAACCGACACAGACACTGGTGAAACCCGAAACGACCTACGCCAGCGCGATGTTGGTCGCGCTTTCGCGGCCGTCGCGGCCGGGCTCGATATCGAAGGTCACTTTCTGGTTGTCGGCCAGACCGGTGAGGCCCGCGCGCTCAACCGCGGAGATGTGCACGAACACATCCTTGGACCCGCCATCGGGTGCGATGAAGCCGTAGCCTTTGGTGGTGTTGAACCATTTGACGGTGCCAGTTGCCATCGTCGTCTTCTCCTAGGTAGTGCTGCCCGCAGTATGCGGCAGGTCGGCTCTGTCAGTGCAAGATCGAGGGACTGAGCCGAAAGGAGCAGTATGGTCGATAGTGGTAACGTCGCAGGCAAAAATATGTGAGGGAATCAGTTGAAATGCAAGGGATTTGAGATTTTCGGAAGCGGCATCGGCAGATTTCGGCATGCCTGACTGCCCTTACGTCACCCTGCCCTTTGAGGGTGCCTAAAAAACGGCCTGACGGTGATCAATCGGGCGGCATCAAACCGGCCAGAACCTCCGCCGCCGCCGCATCGGGCGAGGTGGTCCCGGCGGCGACCTCTGCCCCCAGATCGCGGATCCGCGCGCGCGTGTCGGGGTCTGAGGTGAGCCGCGCCAGGAGGCCGCTCTGCACCTCCTCCTCGAACCAGTGGCGGGCCTGCTCGGCGCGGCGCTTGTCCCAATGGCCATTTGCCTTGCGCCAGTCGGCCAGCGCCCGCATCTCGTCCCAGGCCCGCGCCAGCCCGTCGCCCTCGACCGCCGAGACCGCCAGAGCCTTGGGAAAGCCCTCGGGGTCATTGGCGCGTTTGCGCATCAGGCGCAGCGCGCCCGCGTAATCGGCGCAGGTGCGGGTGGCGGTGGATTTCAGGTCGCCATCGGCCTTGTTGACCAGGATCAGGTCGGCGATCTCCATGATACCGCGCTTGACGCCCTGCAACTCATCCCCGCCCGCGGGCGCCAGCAGCAGCACGAAGATGTCGCACATCTCGGCGACCATGGTTTCCGACTGGCCCACGCCCACGGTCTCGATCAGGATGACGTCGAAATCGGCGGCCTCACACAGCGCGACCGCCTCGCGCGTGCGCCGGGACACGCCGCCCAAATGGCTGAGCGAGGGCGAGGGCCGGATAAAGGCGTTCTTCTCGCGGGACAGGCTCTCCATCCGGGTCTTGTCGCCCAGGATAGAGCCGCCCGACCGGGTCGAGGACGGATCGACGGCCAGGACGGCGACCCGCAGGCCGGCCTCGATCAGCATCATCCCGAACGCCTCGATGAAGGTGGATTTGCCCACCCCCGGCGTTCCGGAAAGGCCAAGGCGCAGCGCCTGCCGCCCATGGCCCGCCAGCGCCTCCAGGAGCTTTGTCGCCTGCGCCCGGTGATCGGCGCGGGTGCTTTCGACCAGCGTGACGGCGCGGGCCAGCGCACGGCGTTCGCCCTTCAGGATACGCTCGGGCAGATCGGCGGGCAGGCGCGGGTCCGGCATGGCGCGGCGGTCCTTTCGTCTTGGCGCGGTGTCTGGCCGCAACCTTGTCGTCTTGGGCGGAATTGTCCAGAGCGGCGGCCGCGCCCATGATTGCGGGAACCTTGGCCCGATTCCGGTGTTATGCCTGCAACCGTTTCCGAAGAGTCATGTTTCCCCCGTGCGTTCCGAGACCCGAGTTGAGACCCGCGACACCCCGTTCCTGATCGTCTTCGCGATGATCGCCGGTTCCCTTCTATGGCAGGGTCGTGATTTGCCGCTGGCCGCCGAGAACGGCCCCCTCGAAAACCTCCAGATCGCGGTGCTGCTGTTGGCGGCAGGGGTCTTCCTCGACCGGATCGCCCGGCTTGCCGCCCGGATCGAGACCCCACGGGCCGCCGCCGCGCTGGCCTATAGCCTGGTGCTGATCTGCGTGCCGCTGATCGGGGCCGCGCGCGAGACCACCTTTGGCCGCAACCTCGGCCTGCCGCCGCAGGGCGTGACCGGGGTCGAGGTCGCGCTGTCGGTGCTGACGCTGGCATTGCTCGGGGCGGCGCTGACGATCTGGGTGCGCAAGGTGCCCGACCGGCTTGCCGCTTTTCTACGCCTGCTGCGCTCGCCGAGCAGCCTGCGGATCGGCGCGGCGGTCGCGGTCTTCGCGCTGTCGATGGCGTTCGAGAAGGGCGGGCTTGGCCTGCCGCGCAGCGAGGTCTGGGAGGAGATCGTCGAACTGGTCGCCTTCGGGCTGATCCTGCGCGCCGCGATGCTGGCGGGTGAGGGGCCTGCGCGGGCCGCTTGACCTTGGCCGGATGAGCCCCTCCTTATGGGCGTGACCCCCGCCGAGCCGAATGAGACCGCCCTGCCCCCTGTCCTGCCCATAGATGCCGTCCTGCCCGACCTGATGGCTGTGCTGTCCCGCGCGGGGCGGGCCGTGTTGCAGGCCCCGCCGGGGGCGGGCAAGACCACGCGGGTGCCGCTGGCGATGCTGGACCTGGTCGAGGGACGTATCCTGATGCTGGAGCCGCGACGGCTGGCCACCCGCGCCGCCGCCGAACGCATGGCGCAAACGCTTGGCGAAGCGGTCGGGCAGACCGTGGGTTACCGCGTGCGGGGCGACAGCAAGGTTGGACCGGAGACGAGGATCGAGGTGGTGACCGAGGGCATCCTGACCCGGATGCTGCAAGGCGACCCCGAGTTACCGGGCATCGGCGCGGTGATCTTCGACGAATTTCACGAACGGTCCTTGAACGCCGATCTGGGGCTGGCCCTGACCTGGGAAGTGCGCGGCGCCCTGCGCGAGGATCTGGTGCTGCTGGTGATGTCGGCAACACTGGATGCGGGGCCGGTCGCGGCGCTGTTGGACGACGCGCCGGTGATCACCTCGCACGGGCAGAGCTTTCCGGTCGAGACCCGTTGGCGCGACCGGCCTGCGCCCGCGCGCGAGAGACTTGAGGTGAGTGTGGCGGAACTGATCCGTACGGCGCTGGCCGAGGCCGAGGGCGGTATCCTCGCCTTCCTGCCCGGCGAGGGCGAGATCCGGCGGGTGGCGGGGCTGCTTGGCGACCTGCCCGACAGCATCGCCCTGCATCAGCTCTTCGGCGCGATGCCATTGGCGGCACAGCGCGCGGCGCTCAGGCCCGACCCCGCGAAACGCAAGCTGGTGCTGGCAACGGCGATTGCCGAAACCTCGCTGACCATCCCCGATATCCGCGTCGTGGTCGATGGCGGGCGGGCGCGCCGGGCGCGGTTCGATCCCTCCTCGGGCATGGCGCGGCTGGTGACAGAAGCTGTCTCGCGCGCCGAGGCCGACCAGCGCCGGGGCCGCGCCGGTCGCGTGGCGCCGGGGGTCTGCTATCGCAACTGGACCAGGGGGGCCGAGGGCGCCCTGCCCGCCTTCCCGCCCGCCGAGATCGAGGCGACGGACCTGGCGGGGCTGGCGCTGGACCTGGCCGAATGGGGCGCGGGCGACGGCGCGGGGCTGGCCTTCCTCACGCCGCCGCCCGAAGGCGCATTGGCCGAGGCGCAGGCGCTGTTGCGCGGGTTGGAGGCGCTGGACGGTGAGGGCCGGATTACCTCGCATGGGGGCCAACTGGCGCGCATCCCGCTGCATCCGCGCCTCGCGCATATGCTGGCGCTTGGCGGCAAGGGGGCGGAACGGCTGGCCGCGATCCTGGCCGAGCGTGATCCCCTGCGCGGACAGGGCACCGATCTGGGGCTGCGGCTGCGGGCATTGGATGACCCGAAGGCACTGAACGCCGATTCGGGCGCGGTCGCCTGGATCAGGGCCGAGGCGAAACGGCTGGCGCGGTTTGCCAAGGGCCCCGCGCGCAGCCTGGGGGAACAGGCCGCACTTGCCTATCCCGACCGGATCGGGCTGCGCCGCAAGGGGAGCGCGTCGCGCTACGTCCTCTCCGGCGGCAAGGGCGCGGTGATGCCCGATGGCGACGCGCTGGCCGGGCAACGTCTGATCGTGGCGACCGATCTGGACGGCGACCCGCGCGAGGCGCGTATCCGGCAGGCGGTGGCGTTGAACGAGGCGGAATTGCGCGGGCTCCATGGCGGCCAGATCGCGGCGCGCCGGGTTTGCCACTGGTCACGGCGCGAAGGCCGGGTGATGGCGCGCGAGCAAGAGGTGTTCGGCGCGCTGGTCTTGCAGGACAAGGCGTGGAATGACCCGCCAGAAGAGGCCGTGACCGGCGCGCTGCTGGAAGGGCTGCGCGCGCTCGGGCTGGAGGCGCTGAACTGGACGAAAGCGGCGCGCCTGTTGCGGGCGCGCATTGCCTATTCCGGCGTTGCGGACATGTCGGAGGCGGGCCTGCTGGCGCGCGCGGAGGACTGGCTTGCGCCCTACCTGACGGGCTGCACCAGCGCCGCCGACCTGCGCCGCTTCGACCCCGCGGACGCGCTTCGTGCCAGCCTGACCTGGGACCAGATGCAGGACGTCGACCGGCTGGCCCCCGCCCACTGGACCACCCCGATGGGCCGCCGGGTGCCGGTCGATTACAGCGGCGACCAACCGGAGATTTCGTGCCGCGTGCAGGAGGTCTTCGGCACCACCGAACACCCGGTGATCGGGCCCGAGCGCCTGCCCATTCGCATGGTGCTGCTGTCCCCCGCCAGCCGTCCCGTCCAGGTGACACTGGACCTGCCGGGCTTCTGGGCGGGCTCCTACGCCGACATGCGCAAGGACATGCGCGCGCAATATCCCAAGCATCCCTGGCCGGAAGACCCGGCAAGCGCCGATCCGACACTGAGAGCCAAGCCGCGCAAGGGATAACCGGCTCAAGTCTGTCTGCATCTCCTTTCATTTTGCCAGAAAAACCTCGGGGTCGTCATTGTTGCGCCATTGGGCCGAGCGACAATGACGACGGCAGAGCCCCGGCGGATCGACGCGCGCCAGCGCGGCGACACCCCTATTGCGGCCCGATCCGCCCTTCTGCATCGACCGCATAGCCCCAGCCGCGCAGCAGGGCAGCGGCGGTGGGATGCACCCTCTCGGAGGGATCGCGGCCCGGTTTGCGGCGGTGGCGCAGCGGAAAGAGCAAGCCCCACCCGCGCAGATTGCCCGCCGAGGGCACGCCCGGATCGGTCAGATAGCGGCCGCGCCAATGCGGCGGCAGCACCAGCCCCGCCGCCTCGGCGCGTTCCAGCATCCAGACCAGCGGGATGTTCGACAGCGGCCGCGCCGCGTGCCAGTCGCCCAGGTTGCCGCCGACATCGCCATGCGTGCCGCGAAACCACATCTGCACGATATCGCCCTCGCGCTCGGGTGGGACATCCCACAAAAGCGGCGCGTAAGCATCTCGCGTCTCCTCCAGTGCCAGCGCGTGACTGCCCTTTAGTGTAGCGGGCCCGAGCCTGTGGTTGTGGAACTCATGCGCCTGCGGCGCGAGCCGCCACAGCACCGGCCAGCGCACGCCAAGCGCCCGCACGCAATCATAGACGCCCACCATGGTGATCTCGACGCGCGGATGGCAACGCGTCTCGCGGAAGGCACGGGCCGAGGCGCCGTCGGGCTCGCGCTCATAGAGGTCATAGAGCCGCGCCATGGTTTCTTCGGTGATCTGCGCGGGCCGCATCAGGCCGAGCTTGTCAATGAGCCCCGCCAGGCTGCGCACCGCAAACGCCCCGCGCGAATAGCCCATCAGGAAGATCCTGTCGCCGGGGCGGTAATTGCGCGCCAGGAACAGGTAGCTGCGCTTGATCTGGCGGTTGATGCCGATGCCCGCGATGACCTCGACAGATCGTTTGAGCCCGCGCCACTGGATGCCGGGCTCGTAATAGACCATCAGGTTGGCGGCGGGGCCGACCTCGGACAGCAGGCGGTAGGTCAGGCCGATATTGGTCTCGTAACCGCGCTTGAGGCTCGACATGGTGCCGTCGAGCAGCACGACATGGGTGCGGGCTGCGCGGGTGTCGGCAAGCCGCGGCTCAGGCCGGCTGCGAAAGCCGCGCAACCGGGTCAGGAACCCGCCCCTAGCGGCCATGACGCTGCCTATCGTGTTCAACCGCGTGCATTTATCCGCTGCCCCCACCTTGACCCTATTGGTAGCAACCGCGCCGCCGCTGTCCAGAGGGCGCAAATCGCCGCAACCGGGGCGCGCGCAGTCTTGGCCTTTGGCCGCGAAGCCGTTAAGTCACGTCCGACAGTGGAAACAGGATATGCGGGCGATGGAAAAGAGCTTTGACGCGGCCGAGGCCGAAGCGCGGATCACGGCGAAATGGGACGAGGCAGGGGCCTTCGCGGCGGGGGCGAATGCCTCGCGGCCCGAGACCTTCACCATCATGATCCCGCCGCCCAACGTGACCGGCGCGCTGCATGTCGGCCACGCCTTCAACAACACGTTGCAGGATATCCTCGTGCGCTGGCACCGGATGCGCGGCTTCGACACGCTGTGGCAGCCGGGGCAGGACCATGCGGGTATCGCCACGCAATTGCAGGTCGAGAAGATGCTGGCGGCGGAAGGCAATGAAAGCCGCCGCGAGATGGGGCGCGAGAGGTTCCTGGAGAAGGTCTGGGAATGGAAGGGCAAATATGGCGGCACCATCGTCGAGCAGTTGAAGCGCCTGGGATGCTCCTGCGACTGGGACCGCAACGCCTTCACCATGGCGGGCGCGCAGGGCGACCCGCGCACGGGCCATGAGAACAGCCCCGATTTCCATGATGCCGTGATCAAGGTCTTCGTCGATATGTACGAAAAGGGCCTGATCTATCGCGGCAAACGCCTCGTGAACTGGGATCCGCATTTCGAGACCGCGATTTCCGACTTGGAGGTCGAAAACACCGAGGTCGACGGCCATATGTGGCACTTCAAATACCCGCTCGCGGGCGGAGCCACCTATGAATATGTCGAGACCGACGAGGATGGCGTTGAGACCCTGCGCGAGACGCGGGACTACATCTCCATCGCCACGACCCGGCCCGAGACCATGTTGGGCGACGGCGCGGTCGCGGTGCATCCCTCGGACGCGCGCTATGCCCCAATCGTGGGCCAGCTTTGCGAGATCCCCGTCGGCCCGAAGGAACATCGCCGCCTGATCCCGATCATCACCGATGAGTATCCGGACCCCGATTTCGGCTCGGGCGCGGTGAAGATCACCGGCGCGCATGATTTCAACGATTATGAAGTGGCCAAGCGCGGCGGCATCCCGATGTATCGCCTGATGGATACGAAGGGCGCGATGCGGGCCGATGGCGCGCCTTATGCCGAGGCGGCGGAGCGCGCGCAGGAGATCGCGAACGGGGCCGACTTCACCGGCACCGAGGTCGATACGCTGAACCTGGTGCCCGATGACTTGCGCGGGCTGGACCGGTTCGAGGCGCGCAAGCTGGTGGTCGCGCAGATCACCGGCGAGGGGCTGGCGGTCACGCATCAGGTGACGCGCACGGACAAGGAAACCGGCGAGGAGATCACCGAAACCCTCCCTTACGTCGAATCGAAGAAGATCATGCAGCCCTTCGGCGACCGGTCCAAGGTTGTGATCGAGCCGATGCTGACCGACCAGTGGTTCGTCGACACCGCCAAGATCGTCGGCCCGGCGCTGGACGCCGTCCGCAAGGGCGACGTCACCATCATGCCCGAGAGCGGCGAGAAGGTGTTCTTCCACTGGCTGGAAAACATCGAGCCGTGGTGTATTTCCCGGCAGCTTTGGTGGGGGCATCAGGTGCCGGTCTGGTACGGTCTCGACCTGTCCGCGCCGGATTTCACCGATGACGAGGGCGACGGCACGCTGGACCATGTCGAGCTTGGCCGCCTCTTGGTGACCGAACATATGGTCCATGCCGGCGAAGCCGCAGAGTGTGGCGCTGCGCTGCAAGACATCACCCCGCGCTTCAAGGATCGCATCGCATCGCTGCCCACGCCGCTCAACCACGCCCGTATCACGGAAGTGGCCGACCGGGGCGCCGCCGAGGAGATGCTGGCGCATAGCTATGCGCGCTATGAGGTGACGGAAGACCCGACAGAACTGCTTTATCCCGTCTGGCGTGATCCCGACGTGCTGGACACCTGGTTTTCCTCCGGGCTCTGGCCCTTCGGCACGCTTGGCTGGCCCAATTGGGACGAGAGCACGAAGAAATACTTCCCCACCGATGTGCTGATCACCGGGCAGGATATCCTCTTTTTCTGGGTCGCCCGGATGATGATGATGTCCCAGGCCGTGACGCAGCAGAACCCGTTCCATACCGTCTACCTGCATCAGCTTGTCCGCGACGAGAAGGGCAAGAAGATGTCGAAGACCACAGGCAACGTGATCGACCCGCTGGAGATTGTGGACGAATTCGGCGCCGATGCCTTGCGCTTTACCAATGCGTCCATGGCGGCGCTTGGCGGCGTGCTGAAACTGAGCGTCGACAAGATCAAGGGTTATCGCAATTTCGGCACCAAGCTCTGGAATGCCGCGCGCTTTGCCGAGATGAACGACTGCAAGCCGGTGGACGGGTTCGACCCCGCCAGCGTGACCCAGACCGTCAACCGCTGGATCGTGGGTGAAATCGCACGCGGGCGCATCGCCCATGACGAGGCGCTGGCCGCCTACCGCTTCAACGATGCGGCAAACGGGCTCTATGCGCTGGTCTGGGGCAAGGTCTGCGACTGGTATCTGGAATTTGCCAAGCCGCTTTACGCAAGCGGTGACGAAGCGGTGATTGCCGAGACCCGCGCCACCATGGCCTGGGTGATCGACCAGTGCTTGATCCTGCTGCACCCCGTCATGCCCTTCATCACCGAGGAACTGTGGGGCGAGATCGCCGCGCGCGACACCCTGCTGGTGCATCAGGACTGGCCGGAATACGGCGCGGAGCTGATCAACGCCGAAGCCGATGCCGAGATGAACTGGGTGATTTCGCTGATTGACGAAATCCGCTCGGTCCGCGCGCAGATGCACGTGCCCGCCGGTCTGAAGGTGCCGCTGTTGCAGGCGGAACTGGACGCGAAGGGCCAGGCCGCCTGGGACCGCAACGAAGCGATGATCCTGCGGATTGCCCGCGTAGAAGGTGTCAGCCGCGTCGATGCCCTGCCCAAGGGGGCCGTCACCATCGCGGTCGCGGGCGGGGTCTTCGGATTGCCGATCGCCGACCTCATCGACGTGGCCGAGGAAAAGGCGCGGCTTGAGAAGGTGTTGGGCAAGCTGGCGAAGGAGTTGGGGGGCCTGCGCGGGCGGCTGAACAACCCGAAATTCGCCGAAAGCGCCCCGCCGGAAGTGGTCGAGGAAACCCAAGCCAACCTCGACGCGCGCGAAGAGGAAGAGGCCAAGATCAGGGCCGCATTGGCACGGCTGGAAGAGGTCGCCTGATGGCGGGCTCGCTGACCTATACCAAAGGCGATGCCACCGCGCCGGAGCCCCGCCCCGCCATCATCGCGCATGTCTGCAACGATGAGGGCGCCTGGGGGAAGGGCTTTGTCATGGCGCTCTCGGAAAAATGGTCTGCGCCCGAGCAGGCCTATCGCGACTGGTACGCCAGCGGCGAGGAGTTCGCGCTTGGCGCGGTGCAGGTGGTCGAGGTGGAGGACGGCCTCTGCGTCGCCAACATCATCGGCCAGCACGGCATCCGTCCCCAGGGACCGGTGCCGCCGATCCGCTACGAGGCCATCGAGGCGGGCCTCTGCGAGGTGGCGAAGCGCGCCGCCGATCAAGGCGCCAGCGTTCACATGCCGCGCATCGGGGCAGGGCTGGCAGGCGGGTCATGGGAGAAGATCGAGCCGCTGATCGAAGAGTGCCTGGTCGAGGCGGGCGTGGACGTGACGGTTTACGATCTGCCGTGACGGTGGGAAGGTACGCAGAAGCGCACTCTACGGCCCAAAAACGATGTCGCACCATCTGTTCGTTGCAGCTCCGTCCGTCCTCGTCAGGGGATGAGCCGTGTCACGGCCCCCGCGCGCTTGAACATGGTGTCCCGGTTCCACCATACGACGCAGCCCGCAACAGCCACCAATATCAACGTGTCATAAGGTTGCGCGTCCGGCCAGAACGGGTTGATCAACTGCCAATGGAACAGCATTGGCCATAGCAGGCTGCCCTTGGCGCGGTTGAAAATCTGCGTCACCAAAATCGCCAATGTGATGTTGCCGACGAGGAACGGCAGGAAATTCCAGTCGCCGAAGACCGTCCCCGACAGGAAGAACGCCGGGATGTGCCAGATGCCCCAGACCGTGCCGATGAGCACCCCTGCCCAGACCGGGGCCATGTAACGTTGGAGAATGGGTTGCGCGACGCCACGCCAGCCGAACTCCTCGATCGGGCCAAGAAAGAGCATCATGAAGAGCAGCGCAACCATGGGGCCAATGCCCTCGGGTGGCATTGGTGCCAGAACCGGCCCGCCCTTCAGGATCGAGCCTGCCATGTAGACCAGCGGGATGCCGACGGCGACAAATGCTACCCATCCGGGTGCGCAGCGCCATATGAGAAGTCGTGAGAGGAAAGCCCTCAGCCCGCGCATGCCTGCGAAATAGAGGATCAGCACAAAGGCCGAAATCGCCGGTGCCCAAGTGGCCAGAAAGAAAAACGGGTGAGTGCCGCTGATCTGGCCGAACGTGGTTGCGGCCCAATCAGGTCGGAGCACATAAACCCCGATCAATCCCCAGGTGATGGTGAAGGTCAGACCGACAAAGGCCATTATGGCGGAAGACGGGATCGCATGATGCGAGCGGGGCTCTGTGGGCTCTCTCATTGGACCTAGCCTTGTATCCAAGCTGATGGCCGACAATAGACTCGTCGCGTTCACCGAGACATGATGTCGATCAAATCCCCCGATTTGCGCAGTAGGAAGTGGAGACCGCAAAGGTGAGTGACCTCGCACGATGCGTGCCCGTCCCAACCAACCACCCACCCTCCCCCTTGCGAAATCCGCCCCGACCGCGCATTCATCGCCCCCATGACCGATCCGAACTACACCCCGCTTGTCGCCCGCCTGCCCGCCTCGGTCCCCTTTGTCGGCCCGGAAACGCAGGAACGGGAGCGAGGCAGGCCGTTTGCCGCCCGGCTCGGCGCGAATGAAAGCGTCTTCGGCCCCTCGCCCCGCGCCATCGCTGCCATGGCCGAGGCAGCGCGTGAGGCATGGAAATACGGCGATTCCGCCTCGCATGAATTGCGCCACGCGCTGGCCACCCATCACGGCATCGCGATGGAGCATATCCTTGTTGGCGAGGGCATTGACGGGCTGCTTGGCAACCTCGTGCGCCTGCTGGTGGCCGAGGGCGACGCGGTGGTGACCTCGCAAGGGGCCTATCCGACCTTCAACTACCATGTCGCGGGCTTTGGCGGCGTTCTGCACAAGGTGCCGTTCAAGGGCGACCATGAAGACCCCGAGGCGCTGATCGCCAGGGCGCGGGAGACCGGGGCGAAGCTGGTCTATATCTCGAACCCCGACAACCCGATGGGAAGCTGGCACGGGGCCGACGTGATCGAGCGCATGATCGCCGCGGTGCCCGAGGGCTGCCTGCTGGTGCTGGACGAGGCTTATTCAGACACCGCACCCGAGGGCGTGATCCCGCCGCTCGCGCCGGACACCCCGCGCGTGATCCGGATGCGGACCTTCTCCAAGGCCTACGGGCTGGCGGGGATGCGGGTGGGCTATGCGATTGGCTCCAGCGCGCTGATCGCCGGGTTCGACCGGATCCGCAACCATTTCGGCGTCGGGCGCCTGGGGCAGGCCGCAGCCCTCGCCGCCGTTCAGGATCAGGAGCACCTGCGCGACACGGTCGCCCGGATCGGCGCGGCGCGCGAAACCATCGCCCGGATCGCCCGCGACAACGGGCTGACACCCCTGCCCTCGGCCACGAATTTCGTCACCATCGACTGCGGCCATGACGGCGATTTCGCGCGCAAGGTGGTGGCGGGTCTTGGGGCGCGCGACATTTTCGTGCGGATGCCCTTCACAGCCCCGCAGGACCGCTGCATCCGGGTTTCCTGCGGGACCGAGGCCGACCTGGCCGCCTTTGCCGGGGCGCTGCCCGGCGCGCTTGCGGACGCGCGCGGCTGATCCCGCTGGTCACCCCGCCGCCACCACAGCCGCCGCCGCGTCCAGACCCCCTGCCCCGTGCGGAATATCCAGCGCGATCATCCCGGCCTGCATCGCGCCAAGCACGCCCATCACCATATGCGCGTTCACATGGCCCATGTGGCCGATGCGGAAAATACCGCTCGCCTCGGGCATTTCCGCACCGAGCGGCTTGCCGAGCGTCACGCCGGTTTCCGCCTCCAGCCAGGCGCGCAACCGGTCGCCCTGCCCCTCGCCCATGCGGATCGTGGTCACGGAATGCGACCGCGCCGCCCGGTCGGTCATGTTGAGCGCCACGTCACTGCCCTGCCCCCAGGCCTCGACCGCGGCCCAGATGGTGCGCGCCAGCGCGGCGTGGCGCGTCCAGGCGGCCTCCAGCCCCTCCTCGTCGAGGATCATGTCAAGCGCTTCCCGAAGCCCGTAGAGGTGATGCGTCGGCGCGGTGCCGCCGAAATGCTGGTAGAACATCTCGGGCCGGGCACGCAGGCGCCAATCCCAATAGGGCGTGGCCAGGTCGGCGGTCTCGCGCGCGCGGGCCGCGCGGGGCGAGAAGAAGACGAAGCCCATGCCCGGCGGCACCATCAGCCCCTTCTGGCTGGCCGAGACCATCACATCGACGCCCCAATCATCCATGTGGAATTCGTCCACCGCCAGGCTGGCGATATTGTCCGAGAACAGCAGCGCCGGATGGCCCGCGTCGTCCAGCGCGCGGCGCACTCCGGCAATGTCGCAGCGCCCGGAGGAGGAGGTCTCGACATGCACCGCCAGCACGCCCTTGATCCGGTGGTCCCCGTCGGCGCGCAGCGCCTCGGTCAGTCGAGCCAGGTCGACGGGCTTGCGGCTGTCACCGGGCAGCATCTCGACCTCGATCCCCAGACCCTGCGCCGTCGCGCCCCAGCCCCGGCCGAACTGCCCGGTATCCAGGACCAGGACCTTGTCGCCGCGTGACATGGTGTTGCTGAGGGAAGCCTCCCAGGTGCCGTGGCCATTGCAGATATACATCGCCACGTCATGGCTTGTCCGGGCGACACGGCGCAGGTCGCGGACGATGCCATGCGTCATCTCGACCAGCTCACCGATATAGATGTTCGGCGCGGCCCGGTGCATCGCGCGCAGCACCCGGTCTGGCACCACCGAGGGGCCGGGGATGGCAAGATATTCGCGGCCATTGGCGAGGCTCATGGCGGGTCCTTTCTGACGGGTTGTGAAATCGGTATCGTGGCGGTCGGGGATGGTCAATCGGGGACCCTCTGGCCGTTGGGGAGAGACACGCATATATGGGGCAGGAGACCGAAGGAGGACGCCCGCCATGACCGCCGAAACCGCAGCCGACCGGACCGTATTGCGCCTGACGGGATCAGAGCGCGGCGATTTCCTGCAAGGGCTGGTGACGAATGACGCGAGGCCCGGCGCGCTGGTCTATTCCGCGCTGCTGTCGCCGCAGGGCAAGTACCTGGCCGATTTCTTCCTGCTGGACCGGGGCGAGGATATCCTGATCGACGTGAAGGACGATCTGGCCCCCGCGCTGGCACAGCGGCTGGCAATGTACCGCCTGCGCGCCGATGTGCAGATCGAGGAGACGGTCCTGGAGGTCACGCGCGGGCGCGGTGACGGACCGGAGGGCAGCCACCCGGATCCGCGCGATGCGGGGCTTGGCTGGCGCGCCTACGGGATCGCGGGCGAGCGTCAGGTGACGGATTGGGACGCGCTGCGCGTGACGCATGTCATCCCCGAGGCGGGTGTCGAGCTGATCCCCGATGACAGCTATATCCTGGAAATGGGGTTCGACCGGCTGAACGGCGTCGATCATCGCAAGGGCTGCTATGTGGGCCAGGAAGTGACCGCGCGGATGAAGCACAAGACGGAATTGCGCAAGGGGCTGGCGCAGGTCGAGATCGAGGGCACGGCGCCGGTCGGAACCGAGATTCTCGCGGGTGAGAAACCGGCGGGCAGACTGTTCACGCAATCGGGGGGCAAGGCGCTGGCCTATCTGCGCTTCGACCGCGCGAAAGGGGCGTTGACGGCGGGTGAGGCTGCGATCCGCTGGCCGGAGGGGGCGAAATCCTGAAACAGGATTTCACGAGTTCTTTTGAAAGAACTCGGTCCGCGCGGGTCAGATCAGAAGCGATGCCGCCCCTTCCAGCCTGAGCAGCGCCACCTTTGTCTCGATCCCGCCCGCGCCGGAATAGCCGCCAAGGCCGTTTGCCGCCAACACCCGGTGACAGGGGATGAAGACCGGGATCGGATTGGCCCCGCACGCCTGCCCGATCGCCTGCGCGGAGACGCCAAGCCGCTGCGCCAGATCGCCATAGCTGCGGGTCTCGCCATGGGGGATTTCCGTGAGGGCTGCGTAGAATTCCTGCTGAAACCGGCTGCCACCGGGGGCCAGCGGAACGGAGAAACGCCGCCGCGCGCCCGCGAAATACTCCGTCAACTCGGCCCGCGCCTGATCGAAAATCGGCGCGGGATCGTCGCGCAACGGATGGCGCCACTCAACCGCCGTGATCGCCCCATCCCGTGCCGACAGGGTCAGGGTCCCGACCGGAGTCGAGACCCCGCCCCGCATCATGCGTCGGGGCCGATCTTGTCCTGCGTCTGAGTCTCGAAATCGGACGCATCATGGCGTTCGTGCAGCTGCGTCGCCGGATCGCCCGAGGTCTTGTTGACCATCCGCCCGCGTTTCACGGCAGGCCGCGCGTCGATCCTCTCGGCCCATTTCACGACGTTCCTGTAGCTGGCGACATCGAGGAACTCGGCGGCGTCATAGGCCCGGCCCAGGGCGAGGTTTCCATACCAGGCCCAGATCGCCATATCGGCAATCGTGTAGCTGTCGCCGGCCATCCACTCCCGCTCCGCAAGGTGACGGTCCAGCACGTCAAGCTGGCGCTTGGCCTCCATCGCGAAGCGGTTGATCGGGTATTCCATCGGCTCGGGCGCATAGGCGTAGAAATGGCCGAAACCGCCGCCCAGGTAAGGCGCGCTGCCCATCTGCCAAAAGAGCCAGGACAGCATCTCGGGCCGATCCTCGGGCGCGCCCAGGAAGGCGTCGAATTTCTCGGCCAGGTGCAGCAGGATCGCGCCGGATTCGAAGATACGCACCGGGGTCGGCCCGGAACGGTCCATCAGCGCCGGGATCTTGGAATTGGGGTTCACCTCGGTAAAGCCCGAGCCGAACTGATCGCCATCGCCGATGCGAATGAGCCAGGCGTCGTATTCCGCCCCCTTGTGGCCCGCGGCCAGCAATTCCTCGAACAGGACATTGACCTTGACGCCATTTGGCGTGGCCAGCGAGTAGAGCTGGAACGGATGCTTGCCGACCGGCAGCGCCTTTTCATGGGTCGGCCCGGCGATGGGCCGGTTGGTCGAGGCGAAGGCCCCGCCGTTTTCCTTGTCCCAGGTCCAGACCCTGGGGGGCGTGTAGCTATCGGTCATAGGGTGCTTCCTGTTGGAGTGCAGTCATTCACCCAAAGATATACGGACTCAGTCCGGCGCCAAGGGCACAATCGCCCCTGCAAATGCGCACAAGGTCACGCAGCTGACGCCTGGCGCGCATAATCGTCGGCATCGAACCATCCGCGCGAGGCCGCAACCTTGAGGTCCTCGCCGATCTCCCATTCTTCCCATCCGCGCACATTCAGGGGCCGCCCGCTGGATGCGTCATGGCCCGTAAAGCTCCAGACAAAAATCGCATGGGTGCCCGAAACCCTGAGATCGTCGCAGGTCAGGCTCAGGTCGGGGACATCGGCAAAGAAGCCTGCCGCCATGTCGCGCACCCTGTCGCGCCCCGACCAGGGGTCGCCGCGATTGATAACGATCTCACCATCGGGCGCGTAGAAGGACGCGACGGCATCGGCAGAGCCGGAATTCCAGGCGGCGGTGTAATCCTTCGCCATGCGTGCGACGGCGTCGGGTGTGACTGGCATGGATGTTCCTTTCGGGCAGAGACTGACACCGTGCCCGCGATCTTGGCGCGTGTCGAGTCCCGGCGCGGTGCCTTAGTCGAGGCGCTGCACCAGGTCACGCAGGTCATCGGCATGCGCGTACAAGGGGTTCTCGAACTCGTAGCCCATTGCCTCATAGGCCCCATCGAGACCGAGCGCGGCCCCCTCCAGCGCGGTAATCGCGGCCTCCAGCGCGGCGCGCAGCTTTGCGGCTTCGCGACGCGGACGAATGTGGCGGCGTCCCGCCAGGCCGGGTCGAGCGGCCCGATCCGGGGCGGGTAGCTGATGACGGGCGAACGCTTGTCGAGGCGGAGAGACAGATCGGCGGGCATGGCGGGGATCCTTTCGTGACCAATGGCAGGCAATCCGGAAAGCGAATTGATGCCCGTGGGTCGGCGACAGAACCGTCAGCGTTCAAAAAACTGAAAAGACCCGCGCCGGGAATGTGATCCGGCGCGGGTCTTGTCAGACTGTCTTGTCAGCGGCTTTCGACGTCAGCCAAGCGCCGCGTCGCAGCGCCCGCAGACGCCGGGGTGATCGTGGCGTCCCACATCGGGCAGGATCTTCCAGCAGCGCTGGCATTTCTCGCCCTCCGCCCTCTCGAAGACAACGCCGACGCCCTCCACTTCGGGCAGGCGGAACGCCTCACCGGGCAGGGGATCGCCGGTCAGCGTCACGCCCGAGGTGATGGCGATATCGGCGAAGTTCACCGTTTTCAGCGCCGCCAGCACCTCCGCATCGCGCACATGCACCGTGGGCGCGGCCTCCAGCGAGGCCCCGATCACCTTGTCGCGGCGCTGCACCTCCAGGGCCGCCGTCACCACGCGGCGGGCGCGGCGCACACGCGCCCATTTCGCAGCCAGCCCCTCGTCGCGCCAATCGGCAGGCGTGACGGGGAAATCGACCAGGTGGACCGAGCTGTCATCGCCGGGGAAACGCTCCAGCCAGACCTCCTCCATGGTAAAGACCAGCACCGGCGCCAGCCAAGTCGTCAGCCGGTGGAAGATCAGGTCCAGCACGGCGCGCGCGGCGCGGCGGCGGTCGGTGTCGCCGTCGCAATAGAGCGCGTCCTTGCGGATGTCGAAATAGAAGGCGGAAAGATCGCCGGTGGCGAAGGCGAAAACCGCCTGGAACACGCCCTGGAAGTCGAACCGGCGATAGCCGTCCTGCACCACGTGATCCAGTTCCGCCAGCCGGTGCAGCACCCACCGCTCCAGTTCCGGCATATCCGCGGGCTCGACCCGGTCGGCCTCGCTGAAATCGGCGAGGCTGCCCAACATGAACCGCATCGTGTTGCGCAACCGGCGATAGCTGTCGGCGGTGCCTTTCAGGATCTCCGGCCCGATACGCTGATCGTTGGTGTAATCGGCCTGCGCCACCCAGAGCCGCAGGATGTCGGCCCCGTATTGCTGCACCACCTTCTCGGGCACGATGGTATTGCCGAGCGATTTGGACATCTTCATGCCCTTCTCGTCCAGCGTGAACCCGTGCGTGACCACGTTGCGGTAAGGCGCGCGGCCCATCGTTCCGCAGGCTTGCAAGAGCGAGGAATGGAACCAGCCGCGATGCTGGTCGGTGCCTTCCATGTAGACATCGGCGATACCGTCCTCGGTGCCGTCCTCGCGGTCGCGCAGCACGAAGGCATGTGTGGAGCCTGAATCGAACCACACATCGAGGATGTCGAAGACCTGATCGTAATCCTCAGGATCGACGATGCCCGAGAGGAACCGGTCCTTGGCCCCGTCCTGATACCAGCAATCCGCCCCCTCTTCCTCGAAGGCCCGCACGATGCGCGCATTCACCTCGGCGTCCCGCAGCAAGAATATTTCATCCGTCGGCAGCGCGCCTTTCCGTGTGAAGCAGGTCAGCGGCACGCCCCAGGCGCGTTGGCGGCTGAGCACCCAGTCGGGGCGCTGCTCGATCATCGAATAGAGACGGTTGCGCCCCGTCTGCGGCGTCCATTTCACGAGCTTGTCGATGGAGGTCAGCGCGCGTTCGCGGATCGTCAGCCCGTGATCGTCCTGACCGTCGCCGACGGGCTTGTCCACGGCGGCGAACCATTGGGCGGTGTTGCGGTAGATCACGGGGGCCTTGGAGCGCCACGAGTGCGGATAGCTGTGCTTGATCTTGCCGCGCGCCAGCAGGCCGCCGACAGCGGCGAGCTTGTCGATCACGGCGGTGTTGGCGTCGCCCTCTCCGCCCTTGCGGTTGAGGATATAGGTGCCGCCGAAGAAGGGCAGATCGGCGCGGAAGCCGCCATCGTCCATCACGTTATAGGTGATCACCTGGGGCAGCATGCCCAAACCGCGATAGAGCTCATATTCCTCCATGCCGTGGCTCGGGGCGCAATGCACGAAGCCGGTGCCTTCCTCATCGGTCACGAAATCGGCGGCGCGGAAATCGCGGGGCTGATCCCATTCACCGTTCGCCCCCTCGGTCCCGGCAAGCGGGTGATGCAGCGTCATGCCGGACAACTGCGCGGATGTCACGTTGCGCAGGCGGCGGTATTGGCCGGGCTCCAGCCGCGCCTTGGCCATCACATCCGCCGCCAGCTTGTCGGCCAGGATGAAGCGGTCGCCCTTGGCGGCCCAACATTCCTCGGGCGCGTCGGTGACCTCGTAGAGCCCGTAATCGAAGCTGTCGCCGAAGACGACGGCCTTGTTGGAGGGGACCGTCCAGGGTGTCGTCGTCCAGATCACCACATAGGCGCCCTTGAAATCGCGCGCGGCGTCGGCCTTGGCTTGCGTCACCGCCTCGCGGGCATCGTCGGTTTCTTCCTCATCGGACAGGACCAGGTCGGGCATGTGGAAATCGGTGACCTTGAACTTGACCCAGATGGTGAAGCTTTCCTTGTCGTGATATTCCACCTCGGCCTCGGCCAGGGCGGTTTTCTCGACCGGCGACCACATCACCGGCTTGGAGCCCTGGTAAAGCGTACCGTTCATCAGGAATTTCTGGAACTCCTCGGCGATCACCGCCTCGGCGTGATAGGCCATGGTCAGGTAGGGATCGTCCCAGTTGCCGGTGATGCCGAGGCGCTTGAACTCGTCGCGCTGGATATCGACCCAGCCTTCGGCGAACTTGCGGCATTCCTGGCGGAAATCGACGATATCCACCTCGTCCTTGTTGCGGCCCTTCTTGCGGTATTGCTCCTCGATCTTCCATTCGATCGGAAGCCCGTGGCAGTCCCACCCCGGCACATAGCGCGCGTCATGGCCCATCATCTGATGGGAGCGCACGATCATGTCCTTGATGGTCTTGTTCAGCGCGTGGCCGATATGCAGGTGGCCGTTGGCGTAGGGCGGCCCGTCATGCAGCGTGAAGGGGGTGCGGCCTTCCTTGGCGCGCAGGCGGCCATAGATGTCCATCTTGTCCCACCGGGCCAGCCAGTCGGGTTCGCGCTTGGGCAGGCCCGCGCGCATCGGGAAATCGGTTTTCGGAAGGTTCAGCGTGGATTTGTAGTCGAGCGACGGCTCGGGCGTGTCGGCGCACATGGGATGCGTCCTTCGTGCTTTGCGGATATTCGGGGTTTATCAGGGGCGGTGCGATGGCTCAAACACCTGTGTCCCGGCGGCCCTGGTGTCAGAGCGCCGGGCAAGTAATTCGAAGGATGATGCGCAAAGTGGCATAAGTCATGGGGGCGGTTATAGGGGCCTCTCGGCATGGGGTAAAGACGCCGATTGGACCGTTTCAGGGGCCATTCGACCTCAGTCTACGTCAGCCTCGCAGCGGGATTGTCGGTCAGACGTTGAACAAGGTGCCGACAAAATACGCGATCGCTGCGGCCGTCCCGCCAATAGCCAGCGTCTCGCCCCCCGAGCGCCACCAGGGCGACAGCGACCAGACGCTCTTGGCTGCACCGATGGAGAAAAAGACCGCCCCCGTCAGGATGATCGAGAGGCGGAACGCCTCGGCCATGCCGAACAGGAAAGGCAGCAGCGGGATCAGCCCGGCCAGCAGGAACGCAACGAAGGTCGCCAAGGCGGCACGCATCGGGTGCGGATCGACGGGGGGACGACCGTATTCATCGACCAGCATCATCTGGATCGCGGACGCCCGGCTGGCCGCGACCTGATCAGTTGCGGCCTCCAATACGTCGCCCGACAGCCCTTTCAGTCGCAAGATCTCGCGCAACTCGCGGCGCTCGCCGGTCGGTTCCTCGTCGATATGGCGACCCTCGATGAGCTTCAGGCGCTGCATGTCATCAAGCTCGGCCTTGGTGCCCGAATAATTGGCCGCTGCCATCGAAAACCCGTCGGCCAACACATTAGCGACGCCAAGCGCGATGATGATGCCGGGGGCAAGGCCCGCCCCCGCGACACCGGCGACGATGGCAAAGGTTGTTACCGCACCGTCAATAGCGCCATAGACCGTGTCGCGCAGGTAGCCGCGCCCGCCGCCGGTTCTTATCCGCGCCTCAACCTCGACCTGCGTGTGTCCGTGTTCCAGTGTCATCGTCTTTGTGCAGTTTTGTTTCGATCAGATAGGAGTCTGTCAAACGGCCCGCGCAGCAACAATGCGATGGATCAATAAGGCTCCGCCTCGGAACCTGTCGCGCCTGGCCCACATGGCGGGGGGCGTAAGGGACCGGAAGAGTGTCCGGCGTGCGTTTTCCGATACCCGGCGGCGCAGTCCTGCACTAACCTGCGGAAATGACATTGCAAATCGGCATAGCCGGGGCCGGGATCGGGGGCCTGTCAGCGGCGGCGCTTCTGGCCGCGGACGGGCATCGCGTGACCCTCTTCGATCAGTTCGCACGGCCCGCGCCCGTGGGCTCTGGTCTGGTCGTGCAACCCGTCGGCATGGCGGTGCTGGACGCGATGGGGGCCGGGCGGATGACCCGCGATCTCGGCCAGCGCCTTGACCGGATGGCGGGGGACGAGGCCACATCCGGCCGCCGCGTCCTCGACGTGCGCTATGGCCGAACCCCGGAGCGCCAGGGCCTTGGCATCCACCGCGCGGCCCTTTTTCATGCGATCCACCGCGCCGCGATCCGGGCGGGGGTGGAGATCACGCCCGAACACCGCGCCACCGGGCGCGACGGGCGATACCTGCATTTCGGGGCCCGGCGCGAGGGACCGTTCGACCTCATTGTCGATGCCTGCGGGGCGGGCTCGCCGCTATCGCCTCTGACGGCCCGCGCCCTGCCCTACGGTGCGGTCTGGGCCACCGTGCCCTGGCCCGAGGACAGCCGCCTGCCCAAGGATCATCTCAGCCAGCGCTACCGCCGCGCCGACCGGATGTTGGGCGTGCTGCCGGTGGGGTCGATGCCCTCGAACCCCGGCCAGCCGCTGGCCGCGATCTTCTATTCCCTGCCGGTGGCGCATCATCCCGTCTGGCTGGATCAGGATTTCGAGGACTGGCGCAGGGCGGCAACGGACCTCTGGCCCGCGTTCGGCCCTTACCTGGGCTGGATCGAGGATCACGCCGCCTTCACCTTCGCCAGCTACAGCCACGGCACCCTAAGCCGTCCCTGGGACAGCGGCATCGCCCATATCGGGGACGCGGCGCATCGGGCCAGTCCGCAACTGGGGCAAGGGGCGAACATGGCGCTGCTGGATGCGCGCGCGCTGCAACTGGCGCTCAGGCAGGCGCGGGGGGACGAGGCGCTGCGCCTCTATGCGGGCGCGCGGCGTTGGCATGTGCGGGCCTATCAGACGATGTCGGCCGCCTTCACCCCGCAATACCAGTCCGACAGCCGCGTGTTGCCGGTGCTGCGCGACCGGGTCCTGGCCCCGATGGCGGGCATGTGGCCGATCACGCGGGTTCTGACACGGCTGGTCTGCGGCGACCTTGTGCCGCCGATGCCCGCGCTTACACCGCGACGCGGGAAAGCCTGCGTTCGCGCAAGATGATGTAGAGCCCCGCCGCCACCGTCAGCGTGATGCCAATCGCCGCCAGCCCGTCCGGCAGGTCGCGGAAGATCAGCCAGCCGATCAGCGTGGCCATGGGAATCTCGAGATACTGCATCGGCGCGACCGTGGCCGAGGGGGCAAAGCGCAGGCTCCAGGTCATCAGCAGATGCGCCAGCGTGCCGAGAACCCCGATGGCCAGCAGCAGCGCCGCCTCGGCCCCCGAGGGCCAGACCAGGCTGAGCGGCGTGTAATCACCGGGGACAGCCAGGAACAGCAGCAGGAGCGGCGTCGCCACCAGCCCGCTGACCGCCTGCAACGCGATCGGGTCGACCTCTTTCGCCACCTGCCGCGTGACCAGCATGAACAGCGCGAAGACCACCGCCACGGTCAACGGCAAGAGCGCGGGCCAGCCCACCTCGGCGAAACTGGGCTGGATCACCAGAAGCGTGCCGATGAAGCCCACGATACAGGCCTGGAACCGGCGCGCGCCGACCTCCTCGCCCAAGACGAAATGGCCCAGAAGCAGCATGATGAAGGGCATCACGAAGGCAATCGCGATGGCATCGGCCAGTTCGAGGAACCTGAGCGAGGTGAACATCGCCCCGATCCCGATGATGTGCAGCACGGTGCGCACCAGGGTCAGCCGCAGCACGCGGGGGCTCATCCGCATCGGCGTGCGCATCACGGCGGCATAGGGCAGCAGGATCAGCCCTTGAATGGCAAAGCGCACCAGCAACAGTTGCAGCAGCGGGATGGTGCCGGCGAGCAGCTTGGCGATGGAATCGCCCAGGGGCGCCAGCACGCAGAACCCCAGCATCAGCACGATACCCAGAACCGGGCGGTCGCCCTTCATGTTCCCGATCCAAAGAGGCCGCTGAGCGCGCGCCGCCCGATCCGGGTGACCGAAGGCCGGGTGCCGCGATGGAAGGGCAGCGGGCGGCAGACCTCCATCGCGGCGACGCCGACACGGGCGGTCAGCGCGCCGTTCACCACGCCCTCGCCAAACCGGCGCGAGACCTTGGACAGCAGCGAGCCCCCGGCGATGGAGCCAATGAGGTCATCGCCCACGGCCACCGCGCCGGTCGCCACCAGATGGGTCAGCACCGCGCGCGTCAGCCGCCAGGCCCCGAGCGTCCCGGCCCGCCCACCGTATATTTCCGCGATGCGGCGGATCATGCGCAGGTTCGCGGTCAGCGCGGTGAACACATCGGCCAGCGCGATGGGGACCAGCGCGGTGACCATGGCGACCTGCCGCGCGGCGGCTTCGACCTGCGCCTGTGCTGCGGCATCGAGTGGGGCCAGCATCTGGGTTTCAGCCAGATGCAGGAGCCCGTCGGCATCGAACACATCGCCCTTGCGGCTCTCGAACGCCTCGCGCCCGAGGCGCAGCTCGGGCCGGTTCGCATAGAGCGCGCGCAGGTCGTCCGTCACCCCGCGCGCCGCCGCCAGATCACCCGCCGCGAGCGCATGTTCGGAGCGCTGTCGCAGATCGTCGAGCTTGCCGAGCCGGAAGAAGGACGCGGCCTCGCGCAGCGCGATAATGAGGAGGGCCAGCAGGACAAGCCCGATCAGGACCGTGGCGATCCAGCCAAGCACTGGGTTCGCGGCCAGCAATCCGGTGACGAAATTCCACGCCGCCAGCGAGACCACGAATGTCACCAGCGCCAACAGCGCGCCCCAGAAAAGCCGCCCGATCCGCGAACCGCGCCGCGTGGCCAGCGCCGCCATGGTCTGCATCGCCTGCCCCGAGGGCGCGGGCATATCCATGTCCGGCACGGGCGGCGCGGTGTCGGGGGTGGCGCCTGGCGTGTCGTCCAGTTCGATCAGCACGGGGCCCTTGCGGTCAGTCATCGCAATTTATCCCCCAACAGAAACTCGGCAGCGCGATCCAGCCTTATATGCGGCGGGCCTTCGCCGCGTTTCAGCGACAGGCGGGCGGGCGCGAAGCGCATCACGCGGTAATCCTCGTCCAGCCATTTCGCCTCACCGGCACGGGCGGGCGACAGAAGGTGATTGGGGTCCTCGGGCAAGGTGCCGGGGTGAAACGCGGCCTCTTTGCCGGTCTCCAGCAGCCGCCCGCGCACGAGGTCCAGACCGCGCCCGCCATGCTCGCGCGTCTCCTCGACCGTGGCGCGCAAGGCGGCGATGGCCATGGCCTCGGTCGTGGCTCCCGCGTAATCGGCGCGGTCGCGGGCGTCGCGCAACAGCGCCTCCATGATCGCGGTCAGGCGCGGGTGCTGCGTGTGGTGCAGGTGGTCGGCCTTGGTCGCGGCGAAGAGGATCTTCTCGACCCGCCGTCCCATCAGCGCGGTCAGGAACGAGTTGCGGCCAGGCCGGAACGCCTTGAGGATCTCGACCATCGCGCCGCGCAGATCCTCGACCGCGCGGGGGCCCGAATGGATCGCGCCAAGCGCGTCGACCAGCACCACCTGACGGTCGATCCGGGCAAAGTGATCGCGGAAGAAGGGTTTGACCACCTGCGCCTTGTAGGCCTCGAACCGGCGCGCCATTTCCCGGCGCAGGCTGCCGCGCCGGGCGTCACCCTGCGGCAGGGGCACGAAGGTCAGGACGGGGCTGCCCTCCAGCTCTCCCGGCAACAGGAACCGGCCCGGCGTGCAATCGGAATAGCCCGCCTCGCGCGCGTCGCGAAGATAGGCCGAAAATCGTGCGGCGAGGGCCTGCGCCTGCGGTTCCTCCAGCGGCGCGGCCCCGTCGACATCGCGAACCGCGGCGATGAACGCCTCGCCTTCCCGCCGCGCTTCGGCCCGCGCGAGGCTGGTCGCACTCCATTCCTCGTAGCTCTGGCCCATCAGCGGCAGATCCAGCAGCCATTCGCCGGGGTAATCCACGATATCGAGATGCACGGTGCGCAGGCCGGACAGACCCGAGAGCAGGCCAGACGGGCGCACCCGCATCGACAGCCGCAGCTCCGACACGGTGCGCGTGCTTTCGGGCCAATGCGGATCGCGGCCCGTCAGCGCGGCCAGGTGGTTCTCATAATCGAACCGGGCGACGGTATCGTCGGGCTGCGGTTGCAGGAAGACCGACTGGATGCGCCCCGAACTGGCGGCCTGCAACGCGGGCATCCGGCCCCGGTCCAGCAGGTTTGCCACCAGCGAGGTGATGAACACGGTCTTGCCGGCACGGCTGAGGCCGGTGACGCCAAGCCGGATCACCGGCTCGAAGAATGTCTCCGACACCGAGGAGGTCACGCTCTCCACGCCACGGCCAATCCTGTCGGAGATCGCCCCAATCACCACGCCACACGTCCTTTTCCATCCGTTCCGGTCGAGAATAGGCTTTCGGACGGGCAGTTTACAGGCCCGATTGCGCGCAAGGGTCAATTGGGGTAGCGCAACAGCATGCCCCGCTATGCCCTGAAAATCGAATATGACGGCGCGCCCTTTGCCGGGTGGCAGCGCCAGTCTGACCAGCCCTCGGTGCAGGGCGCGGTCGAGGCCGCACTGGCGCGGCTGGAAGCGGGCGTGCCGGGGATTGCGGCGGCGGGCCGGACCGATGCCGGGGTACATGCGCTTGGCCAGGTGGCGCATTGCGACATGGCCCGCGATTGGGAGCCCTTTCGCCTGTCCGAGGCGTTGAATTATCACCTGAAACCGCAGCCCGTGGCCGTCGTCGCCTGCGCGCGGGTCAAGGATGACTGGCACGCGCGGTTCTCGGCGGTCGAGCGGCAATACATCTTCCGCCTCATCGCGCGCCGCGCGCCGCTGACCCATGAGGCCGGGTTCGCGTGGCAGGTGAAACAGCCGCTGGACGTGGCGGCGATGCGCGAAGGCGCCGCGCATCTGATCGGGCGGCATGATTTCACCACGTTCCGCGCCACCCATTGCCAGGCCGCAAGCCCGGTCAAGACGCTGGATGCAATCACCATCCGCGAAATCGCCCGCGCCGAGGGCCAAGAACTGGCGATCTTCCTGCGGGCGCGGTCATTTCTGCATAACCAGGTCCGCTCCATCGTCGGCACGCTGGAACATGTCGGGTCCGGATCATGGCAACCGGAGGACGTGAAGACCGCGCTTGAGGCGCGCGACCGCGCGGCCTGCGGCACGGTCTGCCCGCCGCACGGGCTCTACCTGTCCGACGTGATCTACCCCGACCCGGTCTTCCGGCCCGCGCCATGACCCCCGCCCTTCCCGCGACCCGCGATATCGTGCTGATCGGCGGCGGGCATACCCATGCGCTGGTGTTGAAATCCTGGGGCATGAAGCCCCTGCCCGGCGCGCGACTGACGCTGATCAACCCCGGCCCCACCGCGCCCTATTCAGGCATGTTGCCCGGCCATATCGCGGGGCATTACACGCGGAAAGCCTTGGATATCGACCTCGTCCAACTGGCGCGCTTCGCGGGCGCGCGGATCGTGCTGGACGCGGCTATGTCGCTGGACCCGGTGGCGCGCATCGTGACGCTGAAGGGGGGACGGCGGATCGCCTATGACATCGCCTCGCTCGATATCGGCATCCATGGCGAGATGGCAGAGATCAAGGGGTTCTCCGCGCACGCCGTCGCCGCCAAGCCGCTGGACCGCTTTGCCGATACATGGGCGCGTTTCGTGGCCGGGAACGGCGGCCCGGTGGCGGTGATCGGTGGCGGTGTGGCGGGGGCGGAGCTGGCCATGGCAGCCGCGCATCGGCTGCGGCAGGCGACCGGCGACGCGCAGGTCACGCTGCTCGATCAGGGCCGCCTCCTGGATGCCTTGCCTGAACGCGCGCGGAAAAGTTTGACGGCTGAACTATCCCGGCAGGGCATCACCTGCCACGAGGGGGCCGAGGTCGCCCGAATCACCGGCACGGGCGTGGAACTGGCCGACGGCACCGCCATTCCGGCCCGCTTCACCCTCGGCGCAGGCGGCCCGCGCCCCTATCGCTGGCTGTCGGAAACCGGCCTGGAGACCGAGGCCGGATACCTCGCCGTTTCGCCCACGCTTCAAACCAGCGACCCTAGCGTCTTCGCGGCAGGCGATTGCGCGCATCTGGGATTCGCGCCGCGCCCCAAGGCAGGCGTCTTCGCCGTGCGCGCCGCCCCGATCCTGACCCATAACCTGCGCGCGATGGCGATGGGGCGCGCGGACGGGATGCACCGTTTCAAACCGCAGCGCGACTATCTCAAGCTGATCTCGCTTGGGTCCAGACGGGCCTTGGCCGAAAAGGCGGGGTTTTCCCTGAAGGGGCCGCTCCTGTGGCGCTGGAAGTACCGTATCGACCAGAAATTCATGGACAAATTCAGGGGGTTGGAGCCGATGCGCCCGCCCGCTCCACCACGGACCACTGCCGCAGGAGTCACCGAAGCGCTCGGCGACAAACCTCTTTGCGGCGGCTGCGGGGCCAAGCTCGGATCGGGCAGCCTGACGGCCGCGCTCTCCACCCTCCCCTCTCCGGCGCGCGCCGATATCCTGTCGCGCCCCGGCGACGATGCCGCGATCCTGACCCATGGCGGGGACCGTCAGATCCTGACCACCGACCACCTGCGTGCTTTCACGGATGATCCCGCCCTAATGGCCCGGATCGCCGCGATCCATGCGCTTGGCGATTGTTGGGCCATGGGGGCCGCGCCGCAAAGCGCGCTGGCAACCGTAATCCTGCCGCGCGCCGTGCCGGACCTGCAATCGCGCTGGCTCAGTGAGATCATGAGTGAGGCCAGCGCCGTCTTCGCCGCCGAGGGCGCGGCGATTGTCGGCGGTCACAGCAGCCAGGGCGACGAGATGACGCTTGGCTTCACGGTGACAGGGCTGACGCAGCGCGACCCCATCACGCTGGCCGGGGCGAAACCGGGCGACGTGCTGATCCTGACCAAAGCCATCGGCACCGGAGTGATCCTTGCGGGTGAGATGCAGATTGCCGCGCCCGGTAAGGTCGTCGCGGAGGCGTGGCGCAGCATGTGCCTCTCTTCCGGTCCCGCCGCCCGCACCCTCGGCGAGGTCGCCCACGCCATGACCGATGTGACCGGCTTCGGCCTTGCGGGCCACCTGATGAATATCTGCGCGGCGTCCGGGGTCGCGGCACGTCTCGACCTCGATGCAATTCCCCTCCTGCCCGGCGCGATGGACCTTGGCGAGAAGGGCATCGCCTCGACCCTCAAGCCGCAAAATGAGGCGGCACTTGCGGGTCGGATCGGCCCGAGCGATCACCCCGCCCTGCCGCTTCTCTTCGATCCGCAAACCGCCGGAGGGCTGCTGGCCGCCGTTCCAGCCGACACGGTGGATGCGACGATCACCGCGCTTGCCCGAACGGAGACGCCCGGCACCGTCATCGGTCAGATCACCGAAGGCGCGCCCTCACTCGACCTGAGCTAGTGCCGCCATCACCCGATCCGCCAACCCCGGCAGATCGCCCGCGTCGAGCCGCTCGGCGCGCACCGTTGCGGCAGGTGCGCCCGCATCGCGCGCCCTTGCATAGGCCGGATCGTAGTGATGCTGCATCAGGCTCGCGGCCAGCGCCTCCCACTCTCCCGCCCGCGCCTGTGCCTGCCAGGTCTCGACCAGCGCCCCGCCGCGCAGCGGGCGCAACCCTTCCAGCAGGTCCACAAGCCCCCCGCGCGATGTCTGCAGGTCCGAATAGGCCACCCGCAGGAACCGCGCGCGCGCCTCAAGCGGAGCCTCGATCACGACACGCGGCGCGCCCGACATCGCGCGCCACAGCGCAGGCGGCAGGCGCAACGATCCGATGCGGCTCGATTCCGCCTCCACCACCACGGGCTGGGTCGGATCGAGCCCGCGAAACGCGCTCATCAACGCGCTTTCAAACCCCTTCTGCGCTGGCTGATCCTCGGCCACCGCCCCTAGGATCGAGCCGCGATGCCGCGCCAGATTTTCCAGATCCACGACCTGCGCGCCGCGCGCGACCAGAAGCGGCAGCAGCGCCGTCTTCGCGGTCCCGGTATTGCCATCCAGCCGGATCAGGCGGAACGGCAGATCCCTGTCATAAAGCGCCGCCACGACAGCCCGCCGGTAGCTGCGATAGCCCCCCTCCAGCACCTCCACCCGCCAGCCGATCTGACGCAGGATCGTCGCGAAGGAGCCCGAGCGCTGACCGCCGCGCCAGCAATAGACCAATGGCTGCCACCCGCCGTCATGGCCCATCAGATGCGCCTCGATATGGGCCGCCGCATTGCGCGCCACCAGCGCCGCCCCGATCTTGCGCGCGGCAAAGGGGCTCTCCTGCGCATAGATCGTGCCGACCCGCGCCCGTTCGGCATCGGACAGCACCGGCATCGAAACCGCACCGGGCAGATGATCCTCGGCAAATTCGGCAGGCGCGCGCACGTCGATCACATGATCGAACTGCGCCCACTCTGCCCGCCAGATTTCGCCAAGCTCGAAACCCAAAGCCCCGCCTTCTCTTTCATTTTGCTCAAAATACCTCCGCCGGAGGCCGCGGGACCGTGAGGTCCCGCCCCCGGTCGGATTGCCGACAGGCAATTCGAGGCAAGGTTACACGCCCTGCCCTGACAGTTTGCGGAACCGCTGGATCAGGCTCGACGTGTCCCACCGTCCGCCGCCCATGCCCTGCACATCGCCGTAAAACTGATCGACAAGCGCCGTGACCGGCAGGCTGACGCCCATTTCCTGCGCCTGTTCCAGCGCGATCCCCAGATCCTTGCGCATCCAGTCGACGGCAAATCCGTGGTCGAACTTGTTGTCCACAACGGTCCCGGCCCGGTTGGCCAGTTGCCATGATCCGCCCGCGCCCTGGCTCACCAGCCCCGCGACTTTCTTTGCGTCCAGACCCGCCTCCATGGCGAAGAACAACGCCTCGGACATGCCCTGGACCAGGCCCGCGATGCAGATCTGATTGACCATCTTGGTCAGTTGCCCCGCGCCGACGGGGCCGAAATGCTCCACCGCCTTGGCGTAGGCATCCATCACCTTGCGCGCGGCGCTGAAATGCGCCTCCTCGCCGCCGCACATGATGGCAAGCTGGCCGTTCTCGGCCCCCGCCTGCCCGCCCGAGACCGGTGCATCGACCCAGCCGAAACCCTGGCTCGCGCCCTCCTCGGCCATTTCGCGGCTAACGATGGCCGAAACCGAGGTGTGATCGACGAAGATCGCGCCATCCGCCATCCCGGCAAAGGCGCCGTCCTCGCCCAGGACCACCGAGCGCAGATCGTCATCATTGCCGACGCAGGCCATGATGAATTCCGCGCCGTCTGCCGCCTCGCGCGGGGTCGGCGCGTGATGGCCGCCATGCTCTGCCGCCCATTTCTCGGCCTTCGCCCCGGTTCGGTTGTAGACCGTGACCTGATGGCCCGCCTTTTGCAGGTGACCCGCCATGGGGTAGCCCATGACGCCCAGTCCCAGAAATGCGAGTTTCGCCATATCATCTTCTCCCCGTCTGACCTCAGCCCCTTCATTGCGCGGATCGGGCGCGGGGGGCAAGGGCCGGGCGGAGAAATCAGCTTGCCGCGGCCAGAAGCGAGGCGTTGCCGCCTGCCGCCGTAGTGTCGATGCAGACGTGACGCTCCAACCGGCAGAAGCCCGAGAGGTCGGCCTGCCCCGCCAGCGGAATGAGCGCCCCGTCACGGGCCGCCAGCGCCTGACGGATGGCGCGCGCCTGGTTCTCGGGCCCATCGAAGGCCACGACCGCGACCCCTTCCAGATCGCGCAGGGCGTCCGGCGACAGCGTGCCGTCGATCTCGGCCCCCGGAGCCACCGCCACCGCCTTGCAGCCCGACCATTCGGCGATGCGCACCTGATCGGCGGCGGCATCCGCGCTTGGGCCGAGGCACAGCACCGTGCCGCGCGCATGGGTCGAGAGGCGGTTCGATTCCCCCGTCGGTCCCGGCAGCGTCATGACCTTGCGCCGCGCCAGCGTGTCGGTCTCGGCCCGCGTCAGCGCCGCCTGCACGGCCTTCACATCGACCGCGCCGCCCTCTTTCATCGGTTCCACATCATGCTCGACCGCGCGGAAGCGCGGCACGTAGTTCGGCCCGCCCGCCTTGGGGCCGGTGCCCGACAGCCCCTCGCCACCAAAGGGCTGGCTGCCGACGATGGCGCCGATCTGGTTGCGGTTGATATAGATATTGCCGACTTTCAGCGCGTCCGAGACATGCTGAACCCGGTCGTCGATGCGGCTGTGCAGCCCGAAGGTCAAGCCATAGCCGCGCGCGTTCACCGCCGCCAGCACGTCATCGACCTGATGCGCCTTGAAGGTGGCCAGGTGCAGGACCGGGCCGAAGACCTCGCGTTCCAGGTCGGCGATACCCGTCACCTTGATCAGCGCGGGTGCCAGGAAGGCCCCGTCTTTCGGGGCCGGAATTTCGTGCAGCAACCGCCCGTCCTTGCGCGCCGCCGCTACATAGTCCGCGATCTCGTCGCGCGCCGCCTCGGAGATGATCGGCCCGATATCATGTGCCGTATCCCACGGGTCATCGAGTTTCAGCTCATCCATCGCGCCTTTCAGCATCTTGAGGAAGCCTTGCGCGATATCCTCCTGCACATAGAGACAGCGCAGCGCCGAGCATCTTTGCCCCGCCGACTGGAAGCTCGATGCGATCACGTCGCGCACCGCCTGTTCGGGCAAGGCGGTGCTGTCCACGATCATCGCGTTCAGGCCGCCGGTTTCGGCAATCAGTGGCGCGCGCGGGTCCAGCCCGTCCGCCATCGTCCGGTTGATGCGCTGCGCGGTGGCGGTGGAGCCGGTGAAACAGACGCCCGAGACGCGGCTGTCGCCGGTCAGCACCGGGCCAAGCGCGCTGCCCTTGCCGGGCAGAAGCTGCAACACCTCGCGCGGCACACCGGCCTCATGCAGGAGCCGCACCGCCACGCAGGCGACAAGGCTGCTGTTTTCCGCCGGTTTCGCCAGCACGCCATTGCCCGCCGCCAGCGCGGCGGTGATCTGGCCCGAAAAGATCGCCAACGGGAAGTTCCAGGGAGAGATGCAGGTGAAGATCCCGCGCGGGGCATCGGCATTGGCCTGGCCCGCGTAGTAGCGGATGAAATCGACCGCCTCGCGCAATTCGGCGATGCAGTCGGGCAGCGCCTTGCCGGCCTCGCGCGTGAGGACCGCGAAGAACTCGCCGAAGTTCTCCTCGTAGAGGTCGGCGGCGCGCAAGAGCACCTCGGCGCGGGTTTCGGGCGCCGCATCCCAAATGCGCGCGGCGGCAAGCGCGGCTTCCACATCTTCGGCACTCGCGTCGGTCAACTGGCCGACACGCTCATCGGGACGGGCCGGGTTCATCACGTCATGCGGGGGCTCGCCCGCGACGTCTCCGGCGATCATCGGCCCGCCTTGCCATTCGTGGTCCGCAAAGGGCGCGCGGGCGGTCTCGATCTCCGCCAGGTCATCGCGGGAATGCAGGTCGAACCCGCGTGAATTGCGACGTCCGGGGAAGATATTGGCGGGGTCGGACACGCCCGGCGCGGGTGTCCTGATGGCCTCGGCATAAGCCGCGAACGGATCTTCGGCGACCACCTCGGCGGGCACATCCTCATCCACGATCTGGTTGACGAAACTGCTGTTGGCGCCGTTTTCCAGCAGCCGCCGCACCAGATAGGCCAGCAGATCGCGATGCGCACCGACAGGCGCGTAGATACGGCAGCGGGTGCCGTGGCGCTGGTGCAGGATGTCGTGCAGCGCCTCGCCCATGCCGTGCAGGCGCTGGAACTCAAACGCGTCCTTGTCCCCGGCCATTTCCAGGATCGCGGCGGTGGAATGGGCGTTATGGGTGGCGAATTGCGCATAGATGCGGGTCGAATAGCCAAGCAGCTTGGCGGCGCAGCACATATAGGCCACGTCGGTCGCGGGTTTGCGGGTGTAGACCGGGAAACCCTCCAGCCCCTCGACCTGCGCGCGCTTGATCTCGGTGTCCCAATAGGCCCCCTTGACGAGGCGCACCATCAGCTTGCGGTCAAGCTCCTCGGCCAGCGCGTTCAGCCAGTCGATGACATGCGGCGCGCGTTTGCCGTAGGCCTGCACCACGACGCCGAACCCGTCCCATCCGGCAAGGCTGTCATCGCGCAGCACCGCCTCGATGATGTCGAGCGAGAGATCCAGCCGATCGGCCTCCTCGGCGTCGATATTGAGGCCCATCCCGGCGGCTTTCGCATCGCGCGCCAGTTCCAGCACGCGCGGCACAAGCTCCTCCATGATGCGGGCGGATTTGGTCTCCTCGTAGCGCGGATGCAGGGCCGAGAGCTTGATCGAGATGCCGGGATTATTGCGGATATCGCCCGAGCGGCATTCGCCCGCCAGCTTGGCGATGGCGTCCTTGTAGGCGGCCATGAAACCGGCGGCGTCATGCGCCGTCATCGCCGCCTCGCCCAGCATGTCATAGCTGTAGGTGAAGCCCTGCCGCACCTTGGTCTGGCCGCGCTTGACCGCATCGCGGATGGTTTCGCCCAGGACGAATTGCTGCCCCATCTCGCGCATGGCCCGCCCCACGGCGACGCGGATCACCGGCTCGCCCAGGCGTTTCACCGCGCCGCGCAGGGTGGCGCTGATGCCGGGCTCTTTGTCTTCACGCAGAACCTTGCCGGTCAGCATCAGCGCCCAGGTCGAGGCGTTGACCAGGCTGGAGGCCGACTTGCCCAGGTGGCTGCCCCATTCCGACGGCGCGATCTTGTCCTCGATCAGCGCATCCACCGTGTCGGCATCAGGCACGCGCAAGAGCGCCTCGGCCAGGCACATCAGCGCCACGCCCTCCTCGGTCGAGAGGCCGTATTCGGCGAGGAACACCTCCATCAGGCCGGGCTTGGCATCGTTGCGGATGGCATGGACCAGCCGGGCGGCATTGGCGCTGATCGCGGCGCGGGTCTCGGTGTCGGGCGCATGCGCATCGGTGAGGGTTTCGATCAGCCGCGCCTCGTCGGCAGTATGGGCGGCGCGGATCTGCTGGCGGAGTTGGTCGAGCGTGGACATGGGCGGGCAAACCTCGGGGCGGAATTGCGGGTGATGGCGCAAGATAGCATCGTGCAATCGGGCAGGTTGCCTTTGGTTCGCCCGTTGACAGGCAATCTGCCCTAAGATTTGGTATGGTTCGATCCTGATGGACGGAGTTTTACCGATGGACAGCCAACTCGACGCCTATGACCGCAAGATCGTCGATCTGCTGCTGGCCGATGGCCGCCTGCCCGTGACCGAGATCGCGGCGCGAATCGGCTTGTCGAAGACGCCGACGCAGACCCGGCTGGCGCGGCTGCGCGAGGCGGGCGTCATCCGCGGCTTCCGTGCCGTGGTGGACCCCGCGAAACTGGGCCGCGATCACGTCGCCTTTGTCGAGGTCAAGCTGACCGACACGACCGAGGCCGCGCTGCGCCGGTTCAACGCGGCGGTGATGGCTGTGCCCGAGATCGAGCAATGCCACATGATCGCGGGGGCGTTCGACTATCTTCTGAAGGTGCGCACGCGGGATATGCGGGACTATCGGCGGGTCTTGGGCGAGGTGGTCTCGGGCCTGCCCCATGTCGGGCAGAGCAGTACGCATGTGTCGATGGAGGCGGTGAAGGATCGGGCGTTCTGAGACGTGGTGTCGAATTGCCTTCGGCAATCCGACCCGCGGGGGGCTGTCTGCCCCCCGCACCCCCCGAGGATATTTTCGGAACAAAGAAGGCGGGATCAGGCGGCGCGTTTGCCGTAATAGAGGCCCACGACATGCTCGGCCTGCGCGAAGAACAGCCAACGCGCGGCGAGGATGCCGATGATATGGGAGGGCACGGCGATGAGGCTCGGCCAAACCCCGGGTATGGGCAGGAGCAGCAGCACGCCCGGAATGCCGTAGCCCAAGGCAAGCGCGATCAGGCGGAGCTTGGCGGCATGGCCGCGGCCGACCGTGTAGACCATTTCCTTGAGCAGGTAGTTGCTGCCGGTATGGGGCGGCTCGAAGGCGGTGACGCGGCCGCGATTGCCGAGCCCCGTGGCACTGGCCAGCGTCGTGCCGGAACGGGCAAGGGCCCGGTCGCCGACCTGCCAATGCGCGACCTGGAGGGCGGCGGCGAGGACAATCAGGAGACCGGCGAGGCTGGTATGGCCCATCAGCGCCGCGCCACCGCCGAACGACAGCGTGATCAGGTGCAGGGGCGTCAGCCAGGTGTTCCAGCGCGGCACGGTCTTGAGCTGCGCGTAGATCATCGAGGTGCAATAGACCGCGAAAACGCTCAGGCCCGCGCCGAGCCAGCCGATGGGGGCCAGGATCGCCCCGAAGAACACGGCGGCGAAGGCGTGGATGCCCATGACCGCAAGGGCCGCGACCGACACCCAGGCCTCGCGGCTGAGCCAGCTTGTGCGCCATTGGGTAAAGGCCTTGAGCGCGCGCTGCGGATTGCCGAGGTGGAAGGCCGAGGCCATCAGGCCGCCGACGGCCATGGCATAGGCCGCGAGGTAGAAAAAGAAGGCTGTCCAACCGGTTACGGGCGGCAGGCCGAGGCCCAGGAAGACCAGCATTCCGAAGCCGAGGCCGGAGAAGACGGTGAAGATGATGACGGAGGGGGCCGGGTGCATCAGAGTTTCCCGCTTTTCTGCCGCGCATCGGGATCCGGGAACCGGGGTCCGCTTCCCGGGATGTGCTCCAGCGCCTTGTCGAGCCAGCCGAGGAAGCCCGAGGGGGTATCGGCGACGGGCTCAAGGTAGGGGGCGAGGATGTCGAACTCCTGCGCCTCGTCCTGTTTCGGGCGGGGGGGGAGGTATTTGTTGACAGGTTTGGTGCCCTGTTCGGGCATCAGGTCCATGCCACCGCGCTCGGCCACGAGGCGGCTCACGTCGCTCTCGGGGTCGCCCAGATCGCCGAAATGACGGGCCTTGGCGGGGCAGGTCCGCACGCAGGCGGGCACCCGGTCTTCCTCGGGTAAGTTGTTGTTATATATACGATCTACGCACAAGGTGCATTTCTTCATCACGCCTTCCAGCGCGTCCATTTCGCGTGCGCCATAGGGGCAGGCCCAGGCGCAGAGGCCGCAGCCGATGCAGTCGCTCTCATTGACCAGCACGATGCCGTCCTCGACGCGCTTGTAACTGGCCCCGGTGGGGCAGACGGTGACGCAGGGCGCATCCTCGCAATGCAGGCAGGATTTGGGGAAATGGACCAGCTGCGCGGGGGCATTTTCCTGTGTGATTTCATAGGAATGGATGCGGTTGAGGAAGGTGCCGGAGGGGTCGGCGCCATAGGCATCCGTATCCGACAGCGGCGCGCCGTAATTCTCGGTGTTCCAGCCCTTGCAGGAGATCACGCAGGCGTGGCAGCCGACGCAGGTATCGAGGTCGATGACGAGGCCGAGTTTCTTCTCGGTGGATGTGGGCAACTGGGTCATTTTACCTGTGCACCCCCTGTACACCCCCCGATGTGCCCCCCGTACAGACGCGGGCGCGGCTGGCTGATCGAAATCTTCCTCATTTTCCCACCTTCCAGGCCAGATCCTTCGGCCCCTTGCCCACCGGCGATGTGATCGGCGGATAGGCCGGTTGGGCCTCGGCGGGCGCCGGCACCTTCTCGATCTTCACGCGCAGGTCGAACCAGGCGGCCTGCCCCGTCACCGGGTCGGAATTGGCATAGCGCAGCCCGTCGCCGCGCGGCGGCAGAAGCTCGTGGATGATGTGGTTGAGCAGGAACCCCCTGGTGGCCTCGGGCGCGTCTTCGTCCAGCGCCCAGGCGCCCTTGCGCTTGCCGATGGCGTTCCAGGTCCAGACGGTGTTCGCGTTCAGCGCGGCCATGTGCATGACGGGCACCGTGATCTCGCCATGCACCGAGGTCACGCGGACCCAGTCGCCATCGGACAGGCGATGTTCCTCGAAAAGACCTGTCGGCACATAGAGCGGATTGCGCCCGTGGATCTGGCGCAGCCAGGCGTTCTGCGTGCCCCAGGAATGATACATCGCCATCGGGCGCTGCGTCAGCGCGTGGATCGGGTATTCGACCGGGTCGGCATGGCCATCCTCCAGCGGCGGATACCAGATCGGCAGCGGGTCCATGGTGCGCTTGATGCGACCGCGCAGATGTTCGGGCGGCTGGCGGTCGCCGTGGCCCTCGGCGGCAAGCTGGAAGCGGCGCAGCGGCTCCACGTAGAGGTTGAAGAGATAGGGCTGCGGCGCGTCAAAGAGGCCCATGCCCACGGCCCAGTCCTGGTAGGCGGTATTCCACGGCTTGTAGAACTGCGCCTCCTCGGGGATGTGACTGACGAAGAAGCCGCCATTCTCGATGTAGCGGTCGAGCTGGTCGAGGTTGACCTCACCCCGGCCCGTCTTGTCGCCCTCTGGCCCCCGGAACCCCGCCAGCGGGCCGATGCCTGGGCGGCGTTCGTGGTTGGTGATGTAATCGGCGTAATCGGCCCATTTCTGGCTGCCGTCTTCGTTGATGAAATTGGGCAGGCCCAGCCGCGCGCCAAGCTCACACAGCGCCGATTGAAAGCCGCGCACGTCGCGGTCGGGCTCCACCACCGGCCAGCGGATCGCATCCGCCGCCGCGTCGGCCTCGCAGATCGGGCGGTCGAGCAGGCTGATGCAATCGTGACGTTCCAGGTAGGTCGTGTCGGGCAGGATCAGGTCGGCATAGGCCACCATCTCGGAGCTATAGGCGTCGGAGTAGATGATATGCGGGATGACGTAGTCGCCGCTGTCGTCCCTGTCGGTCAGCATCTGCATCACGCCGCCGGTATTCATCGACGAATTCCACGCCATGTTGGCCATGTACATGAACAGCGTGTCGATCTTGTAGGGATCGCCCGCATGGGCGTTCGAGATCACCATGTGCATCAACCCATGCGCCGACATCGGGTTTTCCCAGGTGAAAGCCTTGTCGATGCGGGCGGGGCTGCCATCGGGTTTCAGGGCCAGATCGTCGGGGCCGTGGACAAAGCCCAGATGCGGGCCGTTGAGGGCCTGGCCGGGATTGGTGCCGACATGGGGTTTCGGATGCGCCTCGGGCGGTTTCGGATAGGGCGGCTTGAAACGGAAGCCGCCGGGCACCTCGACCGTGCCGAGGATGATCTGGAGGACATGCAGGGCGCGGGCCGTCTGGAAGCCGTTGGAATGGGCCGAGATGCCGCGCATGGCGTGGAAGCTGACCGGGCGGCCCACCATGGTCTTGTGGGTCTCGCCGCGGAAATCGGTCCAGGGCCGGTCGATCTCGAACGCCTCGTCAAAGGCGGCGCGGGCGAGCTCCGCCGCGATATGGCGGATGCGTTTGGCCGAGATACCGACACGGTCCGCCACCTGCTCGGGCGCGTAATCGTCGCTGAGGTAACGCTCGACCATGTGATGGAATACAGGGCGATGGCTGATGCCCGCCTTGCGGTAGCTGCCCGCGAGGTCGGGTTTGACGCCTTTCCGGTCATAGGGCGTGCGCTTGCCGGTGGCGCGGTCCAGCACCAGCATCTTGCCGTCCTGATCGCGCATCAGCAGGCCGTAGTCCGGCGACTTCGGATCGCCATTGACCAGCACCGGCGCATTGGTGAAGCGGGCGAGGTAATCGAGGTCGATGCGCCCCGCCTTCATCAGGCAATGAATGAGCGACAGGATGAAGAGGCCGTCGGTGCCCGGCGTGATCCCCACCCATTCATCGGCGATGGCGTTATAGCCCGAGCGCACCGGGTTGACCCCGATGATCTTGGCGCCCCGCTCCTTGAGCTTTGCCAGCCCCAGCTTGATCGGGTTGCTGTCGTGATCCTCCGCGACGCCAAAGAGCATGAAGAGCTTCGAGCGCTCCCAATCGGGCTGGCCGAACTCCCAGAAGGCGCCGCCCATGGTGTAGATGCCGGCAGCGGCCATGTTGACGGAACAGAACCCGCCATGCGCGGCGTAGTTCGGCGTGCCGAAGCCCTGCGCCCAGAAGGAGGTGAAGCTTTGCGATTGGTCGCGCCCGGTGAAGAAGGCGAGTTTCTCCGGCGCGGTTTCGCGGATCGGCTTGAGCCAGCCGACGGCGATCTCCATCGCCTCGTCCCAGGAGATCTCCTCGAACTCACCCGATCCGCGCGGGCCGGTGCGCTTCAGGGGTGCGCGCAGGCGCGAGGGCGCGTTGTGCTGCATGATCCCTGCCGAGCCCTTGGCGCAGAGCACGCCCTTGTTGACCGGGTGGTCGCGGTTGCCTTCGATATAGGCCACCTTTCCGCCCTTCATATGCACGTTGATGCCGCAGCGGCAGGCGCACATGTAGCAGGTCGTCTTGCGCACCTCGTCCGAGACCCTGGGCGAGAGGTCGACCGAAGGTTGCGTTGGGGGCATGGATGGCTCCTGCTCGGGGGATGCGGTTGCGCGGATCGTGGCAAAGGTTGCAAGCCCGTCTCCGAAAAGCAAGCACACTCACCCTGCAAATTTGCACAATCAGGTATCATCGCTTGACCGGGGCGGCTAAGGCCAGTTTCCTGCAAGGGATGAGACCAGAGGAAGGCCCCGCCCATGCGCCCTGCCCGTTTAGAGTGTGGCTGAGTGCCGCTTGCCTGGCGCTCGCGGGTTGCGTGCCGGTATCGGAGGCGACGGAGCCGCGGGGCTGTATCGGGGCCGATGGCACGGCGTCGGCCAGCCGGGCCGTGTTCCAGCCCGGCGCGGTCACGGTCGCCGCCGTGGGCGATGTGCTGATGCATGTGCTGCTGCAACAGGACGCGCGCGAACAGCCGCGCGGCTATGCGGCGCAATTCGCCCATGTCGCGCCTTATCTGCGGCTGGCCGATATCGCGGTGGCAAACCTGGAAGGCCCTGCCGCGCGCAATGTCGGCCCCGGCGGGCGGGCGACCAGCGATCCCGGCATGATCTTCGACGGGACCGTCTATTCCGGCTATCCCGCCTTCAACTATCACCCCTCGCTGATCCCGGCGCTCAGCGGCGCGGGGTTCGACCTGCTGCAAACCGCCAACAACCACGCGATGGATCGCGGGCCGCTTGGGGTGGATCGCACGCTTGAGGCCATCGCCGCCGCCGGTCTGCCCGCGACAGGCACCCGACCCCGGAGCGACCCGGACGGGCCCTGGCATGGCGTGGTCTCGGCGGGTGGCCACCGGATCGCTTTCCTGGCCTGTTCCTTCTCGGCCAACGGCATGGCCGATCCGAACCGCCAGCTGTTGCGCTGCTATCGCGACGAGGCGTCCGTGCTGGCGCAGATCCGCGCGCTTGGCGCCGATCCCGCGATCTCCGCCGTGATCTTCCTGCCGCATTGGGGCGCGGAATATGTCGAGACGCCCGATGCCAACCAGCGCCGTCTTGGCCGCGCCGCGCTGGAGGCCGGGGCCGCCGCCGTGATCGGCACGCACCCCCATGTGCTGCAACCGATTGAACCCTACCGGACCTCGGACGGGCGCGACGGGTTCATCGCCTATTCGCTCGGCAATTTCATCTCGTCGCAATGGCGGCTGGATCAACGCTCCTCGGCGATCCTGTTCTTCGACCTCGTGCCGGGGGCCGGGGGGATGCAGGCGCGCCCGCCCGCGTGGCTGCCCACCCGCGTGACGCGCTATACGTCGGGCGTCGTGGTGCAACCGGCCGAACAGGCGGTGGACGGGCAGGAAAGCACCGCCCATGTCGCCCGCGTCCTGGGCCGCGAGGGGATGCTGAGCCTTGCCGATATCGCGCGGTTGCAGGGCCGCGCGATTTGCACCTCGCCCTGACCTTCATGCTATGGTGGGGTCAGGCGTATGTCAGGTGAAGGGAGTCGCATCATGAAACCCGTCGTTCTTCTGGTCGGCAAATTGCGCAACGTGATCGGGGATGTTCCGAAACACATGGAGGATTTGCCCGTCCGCTGGCTGGGGGCGCATGACCATGCCGAGGTGATGCGCCAGTTGGAGGGGGAACCCGCCATCGCCTGCGTCATCATCGGCGGCAGCCTGGAAGACAGCGTGCGCGGCGACCTGGTGGGCCTGATCGCCAGTCAGCGGCCCGACCTGTGCATCTTCGTCAAGGATCGCGCCTCGGGGCCTGACGCGATGGTGGAGTTTGTGCGCCGCGTCGTGGAAATGCACCTGATCGAGAGCTCTTGGCCGCCCGAGACCTGACGCGAGGGGTGGCCTTGCGCCGGGGTCCTCCCCATGTCAGGCTGATCCACCTCACCAACAGGCCCGGACCACCATGACCAGACCCCCGCTCACATCCGATCGCGCCATGACCGCCCGCGCGGATTTCGCGCCGCTGATCACGGACGCCCGCAACCCCGGCACCGCGCTGGACCTCGATTGGGTCGCCTCGGTGCAGGCCAATACCTCGGCCATCGAACGCCGTGCCGCGACCCTGCCGGGACGGCGCAGCGTGAAGAAGGACTACCAGGCCGCATGGCTGGCGCGCGCGATTTCCTGCATCGACCTGACCACTCTGGCGGGCGATGACACGCCCGGACGGGTGCGGCGGCTTTGTGCGAAAGCGCGCCAACCCGCGCGGGCCGAGATTCTGGACGCCATCGGCCTGCCCGACCTGACCGTCGGCGCGGTCTGCGTCTATCACGACATGATCGCGCCTGCCGTCGAGGCGCTGGAGGGCTCGGGCATTCCCGTCGCCGCCGTCTCCACCGGGTTTCCGGCGGGCCTGTCGCCCTTCCACCTGCGGGTGCGCGAGATCGAGGAGAGCGTCAAGGCGGGTGCCGCCGAGATCGACATCGTGATTTCGCGCCGCCACGTGCTTACGGGCGATTGGCAGGCGCTCTATGACGAGATGAAGACCTTCCGCGCGGCCTGCGGCGAGGCGCACGTCAAGGCGATCCTGGCGACGGGCGAGCTTGGCACGCTGCGCAATGTCGCACGCGCCAGCCTCGTCTGCATGATGGCCGGGGCCGATTTCATCAAGACCTCGACCGGCAAGGAAAGCGTCAACGCCACCCTGCCCGTCAGCCTCGTGATGATCCGCGCCATCCGCGCCTACGAGGCCGCGACGGGGTTCCGGGTGGGCTACAAGCCCGCGGGCGGCATCTCCAAGGCCAAGGATGCGGTGACATATCTGGCGCTGATGAAGGAGGAGTTGGGCGATCCGTGGCTTCGGCCCGACCTTTTCCGCTTCGGCGCGTCCTCGCTGCTTGGCGATATCGAGCGGCAATTGGAACACCACCTGACCGGGAGTTACTCGGCGGGTTGGCGGCATGCGATGGGGTGAGTGAGATGATCACTTCGATTGCCCATCGCCTGATTGAGAACAATCCCAAGAAGGCAGCACGCTTACAGCGCGCGGGCGTATTTTATGATGAGATACGAGAAATGTGTGCGCTGGTAAGAAAGTCACACCGGGATGCAAATCCACAGATCACTGACGATGACATAAATGGGCTCCGGATGCTGGACGAGATGATCCAAGATGATGTCGTCGCACTCTTGAGTGACGGAGACTGAAACAGATGACCATCCCCGAGATTTTCGAGACCATGGACTACGGCCCCGCCCCCGAGAGCGACGCCGAGGCCCGCGCGTGGATCGCCAGGCATGAAGGCCGCTTCGGTCCCTTCATCGGCGGCAGCTTCGCCAAGCCGGGCGAGACATTCGCCACCCGGAACCCCGCCACGGGCGAGACGCTGGCGCAGGTCACGCAAGGCACCACCGAGGATGTGGATGCTGCCGTGAAAGCCGCCCGCAAGGCCTTCCCCGCCTGGTCCAAGCTGAGCGGCCACCAGCGCGCCCGCCATCTCTATGCGCTGGCACGGCTGTTGCAGAAGCATTCGCGCCTTTTCGCCGTGCTGGAGAGCATGGATAACGGCAAGCCGATCCGCGAGAGCCGGGATATCGACGTGCCCCTGGCGCAGCGGCATTTCTACTATCACGCCGGTCTGGCGCAGTTGCGCGATGCCGAGGTGCCCGACCACTCCCCGCATGGTGTCTGCGGCCAGATCGTGCCGTGGAATTTCCCTCTGCTGATGCTGTCCTGGAAGATCGCGCCGGCGCTGGCGGCGGGCAATACCGTGGTTCTGAAGCCCGCCGAATACACCTCGCTCACCGCGCTTCTCTTCGCCGATATCTGCGTCGAGGCGGGGCTGCCCAAGGGCGTCGTCAATATCGTCACCGGCGACGGGGCGACGGGGGCGGCGCTGGTCGATCACCCGGATGTCAACAAGATCGCCTTCACAGGCTCCACCGATGTGGGGCGCAAGCTGCGCGAGGCGACGGCGGGGACCGGCAAGGCGCTGACCTTGGAGCTTGGCGGCAAGTCGCCCTATATCGTGTTCGATGACGCCGATATCGACAGCGCGATCGAGGGGCTGGTCGATGCGATCTGGTTCAACCAGGGTCAGGTCTGCTGCGCGGGCTCGCGCCTTCTTGTGCAGGAGGGGATCGCCGAGGATTTCCACACGCGGCTCAAGGCCCGGATGGCGAAACTGCGCGCGGGCGATCCGCTGGACAAGAGCATCGACATCGGGGCCATTGTCGATCCGGTGCAACTGGACCGGATCAAGGCGCTGGTCGGCGGCAATGAGGACGGTGAGACCCATCACGCCCCCATCGACCTGCCCGCCAAGGGCTGTTTCTACCCGCCGACGTTGATCACAGGACTTTCCTCAGCCTCGCACCTGATGCAGGAGGAGATCTTCGGACCTGTCCTCGTCTCCACCACCTTCCGCACGCCGGGCGAGGCGGTCGAGATCGCCAACAACACGCGCTACGGCCTGGCCGCGACGCTCTGGACCGAGAATGTGAACCTGGCACTGGACGTGGCGCCCAAGCTGGTCTCGGGCGTGGTCTGGGTCAATGCGACCAACCTTTTCGACGCGGCGGCGGGCTTTGGCGGCGTGCGCGAAAGCGGGTTCGGGCGCGAAGGCGGATGGGAGGGGCTGGCGGCCTATCTCAAGCCCGATATCGCGACGAAAGCGGTGAAACCGGCCAAGCCCGCCGATCCCGCGCAAGAGGAATTTACCGGCATCGACCGCACCGCCAAGATGTATATCGGTGGCAGCCAAGCCCGGCCAGACAGCGGCTATTCGCGGCCCGTGACCTCGCCCAAGGGCAAGATCCTCGGCCATGTCGGCCTTGCCAACCGCAAGGATCTGCGCAACGCGGTCGAGGCCGCGAACAAGGCCGCCGGCTGGGGCAGGACCACCGGGCATCTGCGCGCGCAGATCCTCTATTACATGGCCGAGAACCTGTCGGCCCGCGGGGGTGAGTTTGCCTCCCGGATCAGCGATCTGACGGGAGCCACGGCCAAGACGGCGGCGGGCGAGGTCGAGATGAGCCTCGACCGTCTCTTCACCTATGCCGCCTGGGCCGACAAGTTCGACGGGGCCGCCAAGACGGTGCCCATTCGCGGCGTGGCGCTGGCGATGAACGAACCGGTCGGCACCATCGGCGTCTTCTGCCCGGATGAGGCGCCGCTGCTTGGCCCCATATCCCTCATGGCGCCTGCCGTGGCGATGGGCAACCGGGCGATCCTTGTGGCCAGTGAAAGCGCGCCGCTGGCCCTGACCGACCTCTACCAGGTGCTGGACACCTCGGACCTGCCCGGCGGAGTCGTCAACATCCTGACCGGACAGCATGGCGAGTTGGCCACGCAGATGGCCGGTCACATGGATATCGACGCGGTCTGGAGCTTTTCCGCCGCCGACATTTCCAGGACCATCGAGAAGGCGGCTGCGGGCAACCTCAAGCGGACCTGGGTCAATCACGGGCGCAACCCCGACTGGACCACTCCGGCGGGCGAGGGCAAACGCTTCCTTCAGGCCGCGACCGAGGTCAAGACGATCTGGGTGCCCTACGGCGAATAACGGGCATCGCGCGGCTGGAGAGTCGCGCGATCGGCCCGCCCCTGCCCCCGCGACGGGTCAGCCATGTCGATCCAGTCCTGCGGGGTCGCAGCGACCGTCCGAATCAAATGTGCGGGCCGTCCGTGGTGGGGCGGGGCGCGTGGCTCGGGGCGATGCCAGGCCAGCCGGTGTTCAATCACCCCCGCTGCCGGAGCGCAACCAGACTGCTATTTTCAGCAACATGATGAGGCGTTGGTTGCCCTCGATCCGGCACCCCGCTAATCCGGGGCGCATGAGAATCCTGCGCGATTACCAATATGCCTTGCCCGAAGATCGCGGCGCCGCGGTTGCCATCGGCAATTTCGACGGCGTGCACCTGGGCCATCAGCATGTGATCGACCAGGCGCGCCACCGGGACATGCCGCTTGGCCTGCTGACCTTCGAGCCGCATCCACGCCAGTTCTTCGCGCCAGACAGCCCACCCTTCCGGCTGATGAATGCCGAGGCGCGGGCGAACCGGTTGCAGAAACTGGGCGTCGATATCCTTTATGAGCTGCCCTTCAACGCGGCGCTGGCCGGGCTGAGTGCGGAGGCGTTCGCGCGCGAGGTTCTGGCCGAGGGGCTTGGCGTGATGCGGGTCATCGTCGGGGCCGATTTCTGTTTCGGCAAGGGCCGGGCCGGCACTGTCGGGATGCTGAGCGCGTTCGGGCAGGAAATGGGGTTCGACGTCGTTGTCGTGCCGATCAAGCATGGCGACCTCGGCGCGATTTCCTCGACCAATATCCGGCTCGCACTGAGCGAGGGGCGGCCGCGCGACGCGGCCTCGATGCTTGGCCACTGGCACCGTATCGAGGGACCGGTGGTCCATGGCGAGAAGCGCGGGCGCACCCTGGGCTACCCGACCGCCAATATGGGCCTTGAGGGGCTGCACCTGCCGAAACTGGGCGTCTATGCCGTCATCGTCGATGTCCGCGACGGGGCGCATCCCGGCACCTATCATGGCGTTGCCAGCCTCGGCGTGCGGCCCATGTTCGGGGGCGAGGTGCCGAACCTTGAAACCTTCCTCTTCGATTTCTCGGGCGATCTTTACGGATGCGACCTGTCGGTGGCGCTGATCGACTACCTGAGACCGGAGATGAAATTCGATGGGCTCGACGCGCTGATCACGCAGATGGATGCCGATAGCGACACGGCCCGCGCGATCCTGAAGGCGCTGCCATGAGGCGCGAGTTCTGGCGTCACGTTCCGATGGCGAAGATGACGGAAGAGGAGTGGGAGGCGCTCTGCGATGGCTGCGGCAAGTGCTGCCTCAACAAGCTGGAGGACGAGGACAGCCGGGAGGTCGCCCTGACCTGCGTCGCCTGCCGCCTGCTGGACGATAGCACCGCGCGCTGCGGCCAATACGAGATCCGCAAGACGCTGGTGCCCGATTGCATCCAGCTGACCCCCTCGACAATGGGCGACGTGGCCTATTTCATGCCGGAAACCTGCGCCTACCGGCTGCTGCATGAGGACAAGCCCCTGCCCCGCTGGCATCCGCTGATCACGGGCGATCCGGAAAGCGTGCATCGCGCCGGGGTCTCGGTCAGGGGGCGCACGGTGCCCGAGTTCGAGGTGCCGGAGGAAGACTGGGAAGACTACATTATCGAGGAGCCGGGAACATGATGTTTGCATCCGACAATATGGGGCCCGCCGCGCCCGAGATCATCGACGCGATCGCGCGCGCCAATGAGGGCCACCACATGCCCTATGGCAATGACCCGGTCACGCCAGAGGTTGTGGCGGCCGTCCGGGCCCTCTTCGAGGCGCCCGAGGCGGCGGTGCATCTGGTCGCGACCGGCACGGCGGCCAATGCGCTGGCGCTGGCGACGCTGGCCAATCCCTGGGACGGCATTTTCATGCACCGCGTCGCCCATGCCGAGGAGGATGAGTGCGGCGCGCCCGAGTTCTATACCGGCGGCGCCAAGATGGTGCTGGTGGACGGCGAGAAGGGCAAGATGACGCCGGAGGGTCTGAAGGCGGCCATTGCCAGAACCGGCGACAAGGGCGTGCATGGCGTGCAACGCGGGCCGGTCACGATCACCAATATCACCGAAGTCGGCTCGCTCTACACGCTGGACGAGATCCGCGCGTTGACGGATGTGGCGAAATCCTACGGGCTGAAGACGCATCTCGACGGCGCGCGCATGGCCAATGCCTGCGCGGCACTCGGCTGCACCCCGGCGGAAATGACGTGGAAGGCGGGCATCGACGCGGTCAGCTTCGGCGGCACCAAGAACGGCTGCCTGGGGGTTGAAGCGGTGATCTTCTTCGATCCCGCACAGGCCCGGGAGACGGAACTGCGGCGCAAGCGGGGCGGGCATCTCTTCTCCAAGCACCGGTTCCTGTCGGCGCAGATGCGGGCCTATGTAAAGGACGGGTTGTGGCTGCGGCTGGCGGAACAGGCGAATGCGCGCTGCGCGGAGTTGGCCGAGGGCATCACCGCCCTGCCCGGCGCGCAGATCGAGGCGGAGCCGCAGGGCAACATGATCTTCGCGCATCTCCCGCGCAGGGCGCATAAACGGGCGATGGAGGCCGGGGCGAAATACTATCTCTTTCCATTCGATGTCTCGCTGGACGGGCCCGAGGATGAGCTGATCCGCTGCCGGTTCGTCTGCGACTGGTCCTGCACGCCGCAATCGGTTCAGGATCTGTTGGGGCATTTCCGCGGGTGAAGCGGCTGGCGGGATGAACCCCGCCCTACGACGATTGCAGATGGGCCGCGATGGCGGCGGCGACCGGTTCGGGATGGGTGATCGGGGCCATGTGACCGGCACCCGGAATGCCGCTGCGGGTCGTATCGGGGATGGCGACCTGCATCCGGTCGAGGATATCGGTGATGACGGGCTGGCAGTTTTCGCCCGAGACCAGCAACGTCGGGGCGGTCACTTGCCCCAATCGCGGAACCAGCCCGGCGCTGTCCCCGAACAGCGCGGGTCTCGACGCGGCGATCAGGTCAATCCGGTCAACCATGTAAGCGCGCTGCGCGTCCGGCTGGTCATCAAAATCACCGCCGGTGCCCCATAGGTCCAGGAAGCCGCGCGTGGCGGCGGCGTTGTTGTCCTGCGCCACGGCCTCTTCGAGCGCCAGTTGTATGGCCAGTTGCGTCTCGAAACTCGGGGCTCCCCTGGCGGCGGCAAAAAGCACCGGCTCGATCAGGGTCAGGCTGCGGACGCGATCCGGCATTTCGATGGCCAGCCGCAGCGCCAGGGTCGCGCCGAAACTGTGGCCGATGGCGTCGAACCCACCCGCGGGCAGATGCGGCAGGACGGCGCCGAAGCACTGATCATGCAGGTCGCGCGAAGGGTCGTGGTCGGGGCCGTCGCCATGGCCGACGATATCGGGCGCGGTCAGGTGCAAGCCCCCCGGCAGACGCGCCGCCACGCCCTTCCACGCGGAGCCCTGCGCCAGCGAGCAATGCAGCATCAACACCTCGCGCGGGCCGTCTCCCCAGTGCCGGACGCCGTCGCTCACAGCTTGCCGGACAGGTGCAGGTCGAGATCGTCCAGCCGGTCCTGGCCCCAGAAACGCTCGGAGCCATCGACGATGTAGAAGGGCACACCGAAGACGCCGGCGCTGACAGCGTCTTCAAGGTTGCGGGCGTATTCCTCGGCGGCGCTGAGCATGCCCTTGTCTGCCAGATCGGGATCGAAGCCGTTTGCCTCCAGCGCGGCGCGGATCACCCTGGCCTCGGCGATGTCCCTTTCCTCGGCCCAGACCGCGCGGCCAAGGGCTGCGACCAGCCCCGCAAGATCGCCTCCGCCCGCCTTCTGCGCCGAGATCAGCGCATAGCAGGCCGGGGCCGGGTTGGTCGGCCAGAACATCGGTTTCTCGTTCAGCGGCAGCCCCGTCCTGGCCGATTGGCGGCGCAGTTCCTGCAAGCGGTAGGCCTGGCGCGACGGGTGGCGATCCTTGGGGGGCGTGCCGCCGGTGCGCGAAAACAGCCCCATCACATCGAGCGGCTTGTAGGTGATCTGCGCGCCATGCGTCTCCGCGATTTCCGCGGCACGGGTGCCGGCGAGGTAGGAATAGGGCGAGAGCGGGCTGAGATAGATGTCGATATGGGCCAATTTGACCTCCCGTTTGGACTTTCCCGGACCGTAGCCGGATGCTATCGGGTGTCAACGTTTCACCCCGCTGCCACGAGGGACCGCGCCCCATGCCCGCCACCGACCCCAAGCTTATCTCCGGCAATGCCAACCGCCCGCTGGCCGAGGCCATTGCCCGCCGCATGACGCTGCACCGGGGCATGTCCGTGGGGCTGGTCGACGCGCGGGTCGAGCGCTTCAACGATCAGGAAGTCTTCGTCGAGGTGTTCGAAAACGTGCGCGGCGAGGATATGTTCATCATCCAGAGCACCTCGAACCCCGCCAATGACAACCTGATGGAACTGCTGATCATGGCCGATGCGCTGCGCCGGTCCTCGGCCGCGCGCATCACCGCCGTGATCCCCTATTTCGGCTATGCGCGGCAGGACCGCCGCACCAAGGCGCGCACGCCGATCTCGGCCAAGCTGGTCTCGAACATGATCGTGCGCGCGGGCATCGAACGGGTGCTGACGCTGGACCTGCACGCGACCCAGATCCAGGGCTTTTTCGACATTCCGGTCGACAACCTCTATGCCTCGCCGGTTTTCGCGCTGGACATCCTGCACCATTTCCACGGCCAGATGGACGAGATCATGGTGATCTCGCCCGATGTCGGCGGCGTCGCGCGCGCGCGCGAATTGGCCAAGCGGATCAATGCACCGCTTTCCATCGTGGACAAGCGCCGCGAGAAGGCGGGCGAAGTGGCCGAGATGACCGTGATCGGCGATGTGAAGGGCAAGAAATGTATCATCGTCGATGACATCTGCGACACTGCCGGCACGCTGTGCAAGGCCGCCGAGGTGCTGATGGAACAGGGTGCCGCCGAGGTTCACGCCTATATCACCCACGGCGTCCTTTCCGGCCCCGCGCAGAAACGGATCACGGAATCGGTCATGAAATCGCTCGTGATCACCGATTCGATCGAGGCCACGGCGGCCACCCGCGCCACGCCCAATATCCGCATCGTGCCGACCGCGCCGATGTTCGCGCAGGCGATCCTGAACACCTGGAACGGCACCTCGGTGTCGTCGCTCTTCCAGGACGAGACCCTGGCCCCGATCTACGAGGGCATGTATTCGCGCTGAAGGCGCCTGCGCTACTCCTCGCGGATCCGGTCCATCGCCCATCCGACGGAGAACCCGTGCAGGATGGTGGACAGCAGGATCACCAGCCCGACCAGCGACCAGAGTTGCGCCTCGTTCACGAATTCCAGGTGGCTGGCCGCGTAGCAGAGGTAGTAGATCGAGCCGATCCCGCGCACGCCGTAGATCGACACGACGGCCCGGCTGCTTGTATCCAGCGGCGTGCCGATCAGCGAGACCCACCCGGCCAGCGGTCGGATCACCACCAGAAACAGCAGCGTCAACCCGACATGCGCCCAGGTCAGATCGGCGAAGAGCATCGGCAGCACGGTGCCAAGCCCGACAAGCAGGATCGCGGTCAGCGCGTGTTCGATGGACTCGGAGAAATCGTGCAGCCGGCGGTGATACTCGTGGCCCTCTTCGACCCGGCGCAGGGTCAGCCCCATCACGGCGACCGCGATGAAGCCGTAGCCTTCGACCAGTTCGGTCGAGCCGTAGCACAGCAGAACGCCCGCCAGGGCAATAACGCCGGTGCCGGTTTCGGCCAGGATAAAGCGCCGGGGCACGTGGAACAGGACCAGGGCAAGCCCCCTTGCCCCGACCCACCCCATCGCCGCGCCAACCACGATCCGGTAGAGCACATCGCGCAGCAGCCAGTCCACCGCCCATGCCGACGGGTTCAGCCCCTCGGCGGCGACGATGAGGCCGAGATAGACGAAGGGAAAGGCCAGCCCGTCATTCAGGGCCGCCTCTGTCGTCAGGGTGAATCGGACCGGATGTTCCTCGCCCTCCTGCGGCGGGCCAACCTGCACATCGGCGGCCAGCACCGGATCGGTGGGGGCCAGCACCGCGCCGAGCAGGATGGCGCCCCCCACGGTCAGCCCCTCCAACCCGATCCCCAGCAGCATCACCGACAGGATCGTGAGCGGCATCGCCACCCCCAACATGCGCGCCGTCGGCCCCCATTTTGCCAGCGGCCTGAGGCTGTCCAGCCGCATCCCCGCGCCGAACAGCGCCATGATCACCGCCAATTCGCTGACCAGTTCCCAAATCAGCGGGGACTCGCGCGGATCGGGTGGCAGCGGCATCCCCGGCACCAGCATCGCCGCGCCCGCCCCGAAGAGGATCATCAGGGGGGCCGAGGCCGGTTCGCGGTCGGATACCATCCGTGGCAGCCAGCGCGCCAGGATCACCACGATGCCGATGACCGCCAGCGCGACGTGATAGGGGTTGAGACCGAAGAACGGGTCGTCATGCATGGGCGAATGTCACCTTGATTGCGGCGCGAATGAACGCCCTAGCTTATGGGTGAACGTCCCGATGCGCCTATAGGGTCCATTGCGCCTTGTCCGAATTACTCAGGCGGCAGCGCGGAATGGGAGTGGCTGGACATACCCCGCCTCAATAAAGATCCCAGTCATCCTCGTGCAGCAATTCGCCAATCGCCATCCAGTCGGCGCGGACGCGGGCTATCTTGCTGTCTTCCCAGGTGCGGAACACAAGCTCGAACCCGTCGCGGCGCACGTTTTGCGCGCGCAGGTCCACCCGGTGATTGGTGCTGATATCCATGTCCCACATCGAGAGCGAGACATGCACCATGGGCGGCGCGCGATACTTGTCGGAAAACCGCACCGGATGCCACGCCTCGCGCGGGCCGGTGCCGGTCCACATGTCGCCGCCGGTGTCAAAATCCTCGAACATCACTTCGCTGCCCTGCGCGATGCCGATCAGGTTGTTTCTCAGACGTTTCATTCACACTTCGCTTCTGCTCGGCCCGTAACCTGTCAAAGGAATGCGGCGGCAATAGGGAAAGTTCCCGCCACGGACCAGACAGAAAAACGCCCCGCCGGGCAAGCCAGCGGGGCGTCTTGGGGGTTTGGGCAGGACCGGCAAGCCGGGCTTACTCCATGTCTTCCATAAGCTGGACCAGGTCGGCGACGAATTTCTCCGCTCCGTCCTTGTGCTCGGCCTCGGCCTTGCTGGCGGCCTCTCGCGCCTCCTCCAGAACCGGGGTCAGGTCGTCCTTGGTCACTTCATCGCCCGCATGGGCGCGCTCGGCGATGACCGAGACGCTGTCCTCGGTGATCTCGACGAAACCGGCGGTGACGACATAGCTCTTGTCGCCGCCCGAGGCCTGGACCCGGACGATGCCGGGGCGCAGGGTCGAGATGACGGGGCTGTGGCCCGGCATCGCGGTCATGTCGCCATCGGTGCCCGGAAGCTGCACGGCACTGGCCTCAAACGAGGCCAGGCGGCGTTCCGGGGACACGAGGTCGAACTGGATGGTATCGGCCATCGGATACTCCTTAGGCGGCTTCTGCGGCCAGGCGCTCGGCTTTCGCGATCACTTCGTCGATGCCGCCGACCATGTAGAAGGCCGCTTCGGGGAAGTGGTCATACTCGCCGGCAACCACGGCCTTGAACGAGGCAATGGTTTCCTCCAGCGGCACCTGCACGCCGTCCGACCCGGTAAAGACCTTGGCGACGTCGAAGGGCTGGCTCAGGAAGCGTTCGATCTTGCGGGCACGCGACACGGCCAGCTTGTCGTCTTCGCTGAGCTCGTCCATGCCCAGAATGGCGATGATGTCCTGCAAGCTCTTGTAGCGCTGAAGCACCTGCTGCACATCGGTCGCGACCTTGTAATGCTCCTCGCCGATGATCAGCGGATCGAGCAGGCGCGAGGTCGAGCCGAGCGGGTCCACCGCCGGGTAGATGCCCTTTTCCGAGATCGCACGATCCAGAACGGTCGTGGCGTCGAGGTGGGCGAAGGACGTGGCCGGGGCCGGGTCGGTGAGGTCGTCCGCAGGCACGTAGACGGCCTGCACCGACGTGATCGAGCCCGAGCGGGTCGAGGAGATGCGTTCCTGCATCGCGCCCATGTCGGTGGCCAGCGTCGGCTGGTAGCCCACGGCGGAGGGGATACGGCCCAGAAGCGCCGACACCTCGGACCCGGCCTGGGTGAAGCGGAAGATGTTATCGACGAAGAACAGCACGTCCGAGCCGGTATCGTCGCGGAACTGCTCGGCCAGGGTCAGGCCGGACAGGGCCACGCGCATACGCGCCCCCGGCGGCTCGTTCATCTGGCCGTAGACCAGCGCGATCTTGGATTCGGAGAGGTTGTCGGGAACGATCACGCCGGATTCGATCATCTCGTGATAGAGGTCGTTGCCCTCACGGGTCCGTTCCCCCACACCGGCGAACACGGACACGCCCGAGTGCACCTTGGCGATGTTGTTGATCAATTCCATGATCAGAACCGTCTTGCCAACGCCGGCACCGCCGAAGAGGCCGATCTTGCCGCCCTTGGTGTAGGGGGCCAGCAGGTCGATGACCTTGATGCCGGTGGTCAGGATCTCGGTCTCGGTCGACTGTTCCTCGAAGGAGGGCGCATCGCCGTGGATCGGGCGGCTCTCGGTGGCATCGACCGGGCCCTTTTCGTCGACCGGCGCGCCGACGACGTTGAGGATGCGGCCAAGCGTTGCGTTGCCGACGGGCACCGAAATGGGCGCGTCCTGGTCGATGACCTCCGCGCCGCGCACCAGACCTTCGGTCGAGTCCATCGCGATGGTGCGCACGGTGTTCTCGCCCAGATGCTGCGCGACCTCAAGGACCAGGTCTTTGCCGTCATTCTGGGTGATCAGGGCGTTCAGGATCTCCGGCAGGTGATCCTCGAAATGCACGTCAACGACGGCGCCGATGACCTGCGTGATTTTGCCGACTGCGTTTGCCATGTCGTTTCGTCTCCGGTTCTTAGAGCGCTTCAGCGCCCGAGATAATTTCGATCAGCTCGTTGGTGATGACGGCCTGACGGGTGCGGTTGAACTGGATCGTCAGATCCTCGATCATCTCGCCCGCGTTGCGCGTGGCATTGTCCATCGCCGACATCCGCGCGCCCTGTTCGGACGCGCCGTTTTCCAGAAGCGCCGCGAAGATCTGGGTGGCCACACCGCGCGGCAGCAGGTCTTCCAGGATCGCCTCTTCCGAGGGTTCGTAATCGTAAAGCGTGCTGGTCCCGTCGGCATCATCCTCGAACACGGCGGGGATGATCTGCGTCGCGGTCGGGATCTGCGTGATCACGGATTCGAACCGGTTGAAGAAGATCGTGGCAACGTCGAATTCCCCGGCATCGAAACGCTTGAGGATATCGCCCGCGATCTCGGCGGCATTGGCATAGCCGATGCGCTTGACCTCGGACAGGTCGACATGGGCCACCATCAGGTCGCCATAGTCGCGGCGCAGCTGTTCGCGCCCCTTCTTGCCCACGGTCAGCAGTTTCACGGTCTTGCCCGCGCCCTGCAATTCCGCGATCTGGCCCCGCACCTTGCGCACGATGGTCGAGTTGAAACCGCCGCAGAGGCCGCGTTCCGAGGTCATCACCACCAGAAGGTGCGTGTCCTCGGCCCCCGTCCCCGTCAGCAGGCGCGGCGCGGAATCCGAGCCGCCGACCGACGCGGCAAGCCCGCCCATGACGGCCAGCATCCGTTCGGCATAGGGACGGCTGGCCTCAGCCGCTTCCTGCGCCCGGCGCAGTTTCGCGGCAGCGACCATTTGCATCGCCTTGGTGATCTTGCGGGTCGATTTGACCGACGAGATCCTGTTTTTCAGATCCTTGAGGTTTGGCATTGCCTGGCCCCCTTATGCGAAGTCAGAGGCGTATTCGTCGAGCGCGGCCTTGATCTTGTCCTCAAGCTCACCTTTGACCTTGCGGTCATTGTTGGTGATGTCGTCCAGCAGGTCCTGGTGCTTGCCGCGCAGATGCGACAGCAGCCCGGCCTCGAAGCGGCCCACCTCCTTGACGTCGACCTTGTCGAGATAGCCGTTGGTACCCGCGAAGATGACGCAGACGATCTCGGCGTTGTTGAGCGGCGAGTATTGCGGCTGCTTCATCAGCTCGGTCAGACGCGCACCGCGCGACAGCAGGCGCTGCGTTGCGGCGTCGAGGTCCGAGCCGAACTGCGCGAAGGCCGCCATTTCACGATACTGGGCAAGGCTCAGCTTGACCGGACCGGCGACCGAGGACATCGCCTTGGTCTGCGCCGAGGAGCCGACGCGCGAGACCGACAGACCGGTGTTCACGGCGGGGCGGATGCCCTGGAAGAACAGGTCGGTTTCCAGGAAGATCTGGCCGTCGGTGATCGAGATCACGTTGGTCGGGATAAAGGCCGACACGTCGCCGCCCTGGGTTTCGATGATCGGCAGCGCGGTCAGCGACCCGGCACCATGATCCTCGTTCAGCTTGGCCGAGCGTTCCAGCAGGCGCGAGTGCAGGTAGAACACGTCGCCCGGATAGGCTTCGCGGCCCGGCGGACGGCGCAGCAGCAGCGACATCTGGCGATAGGACACGGCCTGTTTCGAAAGGTCATCGTAGATGATCAGCGCGTGGCGGCCATTGTCGCGGAAGAACTCGGCCATCGAGGTTGCCGCATAAGGCGCCAGGAACTGCATCGGCGCGGGGTCGGATGCGGTGGCGGCCACGACGATGGAATATTCCATCGCGCCGCTTTCCTCCAGCTTCTTGACCAGCTGCGCCACGGTCGAGCGCTTCTGCCCGATGGCGACATAGACGCAGTAGAGCTTCTTGCTCTCGTCGTCGCCCGCGGCTTCGTTATAGCTTTTCTGGTTCAGGATCGTGTCCAGCGCCACGGCGGTCTTGCCGGTCTGGCGGTCGCCAATGATCAACTCGCGCTGGCCACGGCCGATCGGGATCATCGCGTCGATGGCCTTGAGGCCGGTCGCCATCGGCTCATGCACCGATTTACGCGGGATGATGCCGGGGGCCTTCACGTCTGCGACGCGGGTTTCCGAGGCGTTGATCGGACCCTTGCCGTCGATCGGGTTGCCGAGGCCGTCCACGACCCGGCCCAGAAGCTCGTCGCCCGCCGGCACCGACACGATGGAGTTGGTGCGCTTGACGGTGTCGCCTTCCTTGATGTCCCGGTCCGAGCCGAAGATCACGACACCAACGTTGTCGCTTTCCAGGTTCAGGGCCATGCCCATGATGCCGCCCGGAAACTCGACCATCTCGCCGGCCTGGCAGTTGTCGAGGCCATAGACGCGGGCAATACCGTCGCCAACGCTCAGCACTCGGCCAACTTCTGCAACTTCCGCGTCCTGACCGAAGCTTTTGATCTGCTCTTTCAGGATCGCAGAGATCTCGGCTGCTTGGATACTCATTTATCCGACCTCTTTCATGGTGTTCTGGAGAGAGTTGAGCTTGGAGCGGATCGAGGTGTCGATCATCTTCGAGCCCACTTTGACAACAAGACCGCCGATGATCGCCTCATCCACGGTCGCATTCAGTTTCACGTCCTTGCCAATCGCGGAGGCCAGCGACTTCGTCAGCTTCTCGGATTGGGTCTTGGTCAATGCCTTGGCCGAGACCACGTCGGCGACAACCTCGCCCTTGTGATCGGCAATCAGGCCGCGCAGCGTACGGGCCAGCGCGGGCACCACGAAGAGGCGGCGCTTGGAGGCCATCAGTTTCAGCGTGTTGGCCAGGATGTCGCCCAGGCCCATCGCCTTGGCGACGGCACCGATACCGGCCTGCATCTGGTCGCGGCTGTAGATCGGGGAATTCAGCAGGTCGCGCAGGTCGCCGCTCTCGGCCATCGCGGCCTCCAGCGTGTCCAGGTCGCCTTCCAGCGCGGGCAGGGCGTTTTCCTCCTGCGCAAGTTCAAACACGGCGGTGGCATAGCGCTTGGCAATGCCGGAGGAGATCGAAGCTGGTTCGGACACGTCCACCCTTCCGTTCTAGTGGCCGGGATCACGTCCATGACATGCCCGGCGGTTCGTTGGATCAGAGCGGAACTGTCCCCCCGCCCATGGAAATCGCGCAGGATGTAGCAGAGGTGCCTTGGACCTGCAACATAAAGGGGCATCCGGATGGTCGCGCGTTTCCGCCCTGTTTTTATAGGGATCGGGGCGCGTGCGCCAGAGTGCGACCGTTTGAAGCTTGCGCGAGACCGCCGATTTCCTGTGGATAACTGCCCGAGTCACCGGCTGTCGCGGCGGGCGGGCTGCGGCGCCCCGTCGAGGATGCGCAGGGGCCTTCGCACCCGTTCGGCCAGTCCGGGGCGGGTCGGCGCATAGCTGCGCTTGCTCGCCTCCAGCATGATCACACCGCCCGCCGTGCTGTCCGACATCTTGCGGCCCATGCGTTCGATCATCTCGGCGCTGCGCAGCCAGAACCGGCCTTCGCGGGGCGGCGCGAAGAGGGCCGCGCGGTTGCGCTGCGGCTCGAACCCATGGCTGCGCAGCTGCGCTTCCAGCTGGCCCAGGGAATAGGGCCGCCCGAAGCCGAAGGGCGTCGCGTCGCGCCGCGCCCAGAGCCCGCTGCGGTTGGGCACGATGAAGAGCGCGCGACCACCCGGCGCAAGCACCCGGTAGCATTCCTCCAGCACCGCGTCGGGATGCTGCGAGGTCTCCAGCCCGTGCAGGCAGATGAGCTTGTCCGCCATGCCCGCAGGCAGGGGCCACTTGGTTTCGCGGCACAGGACCGAGACATTGTCGCCCCCCGGCGGCCAGGGCATCACGCCTTGCGCCCCCGGCATCAGCGCCAGGACCCGCGCCGCATTGTCCAAGTAGGGCCGCATCAGCGGCGCAGCAAAACCGAAGCCCACCACCGCCTCGCCCCGCGCGTCGGGCCAGAACGAGACCACCTGATCGCGCACCGATTTCTGCGCGGCACGGCCAAGCCGGGTCCGGTAATAGAACTGGCGCAGGTCCAGAACGTCGAGATGCATTGCAACCCTTCCAGCTTTGGGCGACCCTTTGCACCCAAGCTAAGCACAGCCGGAGGATTAATCCATGCCCCTTGAGATCGTGACCGTGCCCTGCCTGTCGGACAATTACGCCTACCTGGCCCATGACCCTGACACCGGTGCCACCGCCGTTGTCGATGTGCCCGAGGCAGGCCCGATCAGGGCGGAGCTGGACCGGCGCGGCTGGCAGCTTACCGACATCCTGATCACGCATCACCACTGGGACCATGTCGATGGCGTGGCCGAGCTGGGGCAGGCAACGGGGGCCGCGACCTGGGGCAATGCGGCGGATGCCGGGCGTCTGCCGCCCCTCACCCATGCGGTCGAGCCCGGCGGCGAAGTCACGATCGGGTCCGAGACCGGCGAAGTGCTGGATGTCCCGGGCCACACGATCGGCCATGTCGCGTTTCATTTCCCCGCCTCCAGGGCCGTCTTCACCGCCGACAGCCTGATGGCGCTTGGCTGCGGGCGGCTCTTTGAGGGGACGCCGAAGCAGATGTACAAGAGCCTTGGCCACCTTGCCGCCCTGCCCCCGGAAACACAGGTCTATTCCGGCCATGAATACACCGCCGCCAACGCGAAATTCGCGCTGACTATTGAACCGGAGAACGGGGCGCTTATCTCTCGTTACGAAGCAATTGCTGCCGCGCGCGAGGCGGGGCAGCCCACCGTTCCCTCCAGCCTGCGCGACGAACTGGACACCAATCCGTTCCTGCGCAGCCACGTTTCCGAGATCAAGTCGCGGCTCGGGATGCAGGCCGCTTCTGAACCCGAGGTTTTTGCCGAAATTAGGGCGCGGAAAGACAATTTCTGACGCCGTTGCCGCAAAACCTCGCACCTGCTGCAAATTTCCTTCACCCTGGAAGGCATGACGCGGCGATAATGAAGAATTGATAAGAAATGGCTTGAACTGCGGCGAAGAAAACCGAACCTTAACAGTATCAGGCCACAGTCGGACCGGGCCCCGAGCGCCCCTCTCAGCCGATCCGGCTCAATGAAAGGAGCACTGGCAGTGCCGTCGTTTTCGAACACTCTTGAGCAAGCCATCCACGCGGCCCTGGCCCAGGCCAACGCGCGCCGCCATGAATTGGCCACCCTGGAACACCTCCTGCTTGCTTTGCTTGAGGAACCCGACGCCCTGAAGGTCATCCAGGCCTGCGGCGTCGATGTGGAGCTTTTGCGCACCACGCTTGTGACCTTCATCGACGACGACCTGTCGACGCTGGAAACCGATATCGAAGGCTCCGAGGCGGTGCCGACCGCCGCCTTCCAGCGCGTGATCCAGCGCGCCGCGATCCATGTGCAAAGCTCGGGCCGGACCGAGGTGACGGGCGCCAACGTGCTGGTCGCGATCTTCGCCGAACGCGAATCCAACGCGGCCTTCTTCCTGCAGGAACAGGACATGACCCGCTATGACGCGGTGAATTTCATCGCCCATGGCGTCGCCAAGGATCCCAGTTTCGGGGAATCCCGGCCCGTGACCGGCGCGCCCGAGATGGACGATGACGCGGTGCGCGGGGAAGCCACGCCCGAGGCCGAGGCCAAGGAAAGCGCGCTGGGAAAATACTGCGTCGATCTGAACACCAAGGCGATGAAGGGCGATGTCGATCCGCTGATCGGGCGTCACCATGAGGTTGAGCGCTGCATCCAGGTGCTCTGCCGCCGCCGAAAGAACAACCCGCTTCTGGTGGGCGACCCCGGTGTCGGCAAGACCGCCATCGCCGAAGGGCTCGCCAAGAAGATCGTCGAGGGCCAGACGCCCGAGGTTCTGCGAGGGGCGACCATCTTCTCGCTCGACATGGGCGCGCTTCTGGCCGGCACCCGCTATCGCGGCGATTTCGAGGAACGGCTCAAGGCCGTGGTCAGTGAGCTTGAGGATCACCCCGACGCGGTCCTCTTCATCGACGAGATTCACACCGTGATCGGCGCGGGCGCGACCTCCGGCGGCGCGATGGATGCCTCCAACCTGCTGAAACCCGCGCTGCAGGGCGGCAAGCTGCGCTGCATGGGCTCGACCACCTACAAGGAATTCCGCCAGCATTTCGAGAAGGACCGCGCGCTTTCCCGTCGGTTCCAGAAGATCGACGTGAACGAGCCGACGGTCGATGACAGCGTCAAGATCCTCAAGGGCCTCAAGCCCTATTTCGAGGAGCATCACGACGTCAAATACACCGCCGACGCGATCAAGTCGGCGGTGGAACTCAGCGCGCGCTACATCAACGACCGCAAGCTGCCCGACAAGGCCATCGACGTGATCGACGAGGCCGGGGCCGCACAGCACCTGGTTGCCGAAAGCAAGCGCCGCAAGACCATCGGCACCAAGGAGATCGAGGCCGTCGTCGCCAAGATCGCCCGCATCCCGCCGAAAAACGTCTCCAAGGACGATGCGGTTGTGCTGAAAGACCTGGAAGTCTCGCTGAAACGCGTTGTCTTCGGGCAGGACAAGGCCATCACGGCGCTCTCCAGCGCGATCAAGCTGGCCCGCGCGGGCCTGCGCGAACCGGAAAAGCCGATCGGCAACTACCTCTTCGCCGGTCCCACCGGTGTCGGCAAGACCGAGGTCGCCAAGCAGTTGGCAGATACGCTCGGCGTGGAACTCCTGCGTTTCGACATGTCGGAATACATGGAGAAACACGCGGTCTCGCGCCTGATTGGCGCGCCGCCGGGCTATGTCGGCTTCGACCAGGGCGGGCAGTTGACCGATGGCGTCGACCAGCATCCGCATTGCGTGCTGCTGCTGGACGAGATCGAGAAGGCGCATCCGGACGTGTTCAACATCCTGCTTCAGGTGATGGATCACGGCACGCTGACCGACCATAACGGACGCTCGGTCGATTTCCGCAACGTGGTCTTGATCATGACCTCGAACGCGGGTGCCACCGAACTGGCGAAATCGGCTGTCGGCTTTGGCCGCGACCGCCGCGAGGGCGAGGATACCGCCGCCATCGAACGCACCTTCACGCCCGAGTTCCGCAACCGTCTGGACGCGGTGATCTCCTTCGGCGCGCTGCCGAAAGAGGTGATCTTGCAGGTGGTCGAGAAATTCGTGCTGCAGCTTGAGGCGCAGTTGATGGATCGCAACGTCACCATCGAACTGACCAAGCCCGCCGCCGAATGGCTGGCCGAGAAGGGCTATGACGACAAGATGGGCGCCCGCCCGCTTGGCCGCGTCATCCAGGAGCATATCAAGAAGCCGCTGGCCGAGGAGCTTCTGTTCGGCAAGCTCGCCAAGGGCGGCAATGTCCAGGTCGGCATCAAGGATGGCGAGATCGACCTGCGGATCGAGGAACCGGGCGCGCGCCGCCTGTCCTCCAAGAAGCCGCCGCTTCTGACGGCGGAATGATCCGGCAGATCGCGATATGGGCGGCCCTTTCGGGGGCCGCCTTTTTCATGACGCCCGCACGGGCCGACGCACCGTCCCTGCGCTTTCCCCTTGATTGCGACCTGGGCGAAGACTGCTTCATCCAGCAATACATGGACCGTGATCCGGGGCCGGGGGCGCGGGATCATACCTGCGGACCGCTCAGCTATGACGGCCATACCGGCACCGATATCCGCGTGATGGACCTCTCCGACCTCGCCCGCGATATTCCGGTCTTCGCCGCCGCGCCGGGCATCGTCATCGGCCTGCGCAACAGCACCGCCGATGACGGGCGCGACGGGATGGTGGCGGGGCAGGAATGCGGCAATGGTGTGCTGCTCGATCATGGGCAGGGCTGGCAGACGCAATATTGCCACATGCGGCGCGGCTCGGTCAGCGTCACCGAGGGGCAGCGCGTGACCGAGGGTGCGCCACTCGGGCTGATGGGCTATTCCGGCAATACCGAGTTTCCGCATCTGCATATATCCGTGCGCCGGGATGGGGAGCATGTCGATCCGTTCTCCGTCGACGGCAGCTGCAGCGCGGCGGGCGAGAGCCTTTGGCAGGCGCCCCTGCCCTATCAGCCCGGCGGGTTTCTGACAGCCGGGTTCGCCACCGACATCCCCGCATTCGACAGCATCCGCGCGGGCACGGCGGGGCTGGATCGGATCGCCCCCGACGCCCCCGCCCTCGTCATCTGGGCCTATCTTTTCGGCGCGCGCGCGGGCGATGAGCTGCGGCTGCTGATCCGGCTGCCGGATGGTGACACCCTGCATGACGTGACCGTGCTCCTCGAGCGGACCCAGGCGCAGCTCTTCCGCGCCACCGGCCTGCGCGCGCGGGGCGACGCCTGGACCGAAGGCGGCTATTCGGGCGAAGTCAGGCTGATCCGCGACGGCACCGAGATCGACCGCATCACCGCCGAGACCCGGATCGCGCGTTAGCGTTCAGTGAGCTTCAGCTCGATGCGCCGGTTCTGCGCCCGCGCCTCATCCGTGTCGGCGGGGTTGATCGGACGGTATTCGCCGAACCCCGTCGCGGCCAGGCGGTGCGGCTCAATGCCCAGATCCTCGATCATGAACAGCACGACCGACAGGGCGCGCGCCTGGCTCAATTCCCAGTTATTGGCATATTCTGCGCCGGGGCGGATCTGCACATCGTCGGTATGGCCATCGACCCGGATGATCCAGTCAATCGTGTCGGGGATTTCATCGGCCACATCCAGCAGAAGATCCGCGACATTGGCGATCTGGCTCCGGCCTTCGGCGGCAAGCTCGGCCGAGCCGGACTCGAACAGAACCTCGGAGGAGAAGACGAACCGGTCGCCCTCGATCCGCACCCCCTCGCGCCCCTCCAGCAATTCGCGCAAACGCCCGAAGAACTCGGACCGGTAGCGCTCCAGCTCCTGCGCCTCAGCGGCCAGTCGGTCGGCCTCGGCCTGGGTCAGCGCCGCCGCTTCGGCTTCGGCCACCGCGCGGGCCGAGGCTTCGGCGGCAAGTTGCGCCAGCGCCGCGTTCAGATCGGCGCCCAGGTTCTCCACCTGGACCGCCGCCGCCGCGTCGCGTTCCCGCGCGTCATCCAGCAGCGCCTGCAATTGCCCCAGCTGGGTGCGCAGGGCTGCGACCTGCTCATTCAGCGCCGCGATCTGGCGCTGACTTTCCGCCGAGGCCGCCTCGGCATTGGCTTCCAGTTCCAGGTTGGCCTGCGCCAGAAGCGCCGCGCGCTGTTCCGCCTCGCTCAATGCCGTGACCTCGGCCTCGGCCAGCATCTGGGCGGTCAGCGCGGCGGCCAGTTGCGCCTCGAGGTCCGACAGGGCTGCCGCGGCCTGTGCGCTGGACGCATCCCGTGCCTCCTGCGAGGCCGCCAGTTGCCGCTCCAGCTCGCCGATCCGCGCCGCGGCCTCGGCTTGCGAGCGGTCGAGGTCCAGCAGCGCCCGCGCCAGTTCCGCTTCGAGATTGCTGAGCGATGTCCGGCTTGCGGCGAGGCCCTCCAGCGCTGCACTGGCCTGCGCCTGCGCCGTTCCAAGCTGCTCCTGAAGGTCCGAGACCAGCGCGTCGTCCCGCGTCGCGGCAGCAAGCGCTGCGGCAAGCTCCGCCTCCAGCGCGCTCAGCGCCGTTTCGCGGGCCGCGAGTTCTTCGGCATTGGCGGCGGCATCGGCCTCGGCGTCCGCAAGTCTGGTCTCCAACTCCGCGATGCGCGTCCGGCTGGTCGCCGATTGCGTGGCCAGTTGCGCCAGCGCCAGCGCAAGCTCCTCCTCCAGCACGGAGAGATCCCCGGCCCGTTCCGCCGCCTCCGACGACGCGGTTTCCAAGGCGGCCTGCGTTTCGGACAGGGCTTCGGCATCGCGGGCGCGGGCGGCGAGGGCCCGGGCCAGTTGTTCCTCCAGGTCCGACAGGTCGCCTTCCCGCTCGGCGACCTCGTCGGTCGCGGTCTCAAGCGCGGCTTGGGTTTCCGCCAGCGTGCGGTCGGCACGGGCGCGCGCGGCAAGCGCCAGCGCAAGCTCCGCCTCCAGCGCCGAGATGTCACCGGCCTGAGCCGTGGCCACCTCGGTCGCGGTCTCAAGCGCCTCTTGCGTTTCGGCCAGCGCCTCGGCGTCGCGGGCGCGGGCGGCCAGCGCCAGGGCAAGCTGCGCCTCCAGGTCCGAAACCCGTGCCGCGGCGCCAGCTTCCAGGTCCGCGATGGCCTGATCGCGGGCGGCGGTGGCGGCGACGGCGGCGGCCAGCCGCGCGGCCAGGTTCTCGCGCGCCTGATCGGCGGCGGCCAGCAGGGTCAATGTCTCCTCGGCCTCGCGGCGGCGCTCCTCCAGCGCCAGCGACATTGCGGTCAGTTCCGCGTCGGCATCCTCCAGCCGGGCGCGCAGGGCCTCGGCGGCGGCGGCCTCGACCAGGCGGGCGGTTTCCTCCTCGGTCAGTTGTGCCTCGGTGTCGTTGAGGCGTGCCCGCAGCGCCGCGGCGGCGGCGGCTTCGGCCAGGCGCGCGGTCTCCTCGGCGTCAAGGTCGCTTTCCAGCGCCGTGACCTGTGCCTCCAGATCGGCGGTGGTCCCGCGCTCATCCTCCAGCATCGCCAGGGTCTCGGCCAGCGTCGCGGCCTCGCTTTCGGCCTCGGTTTGCAGATCGGCGATCAGCGCCTCCAGTGCCTCGCGTTCGGCAGCCGCGCGCCGCGCCGCCTCCGCCGCCTCGTCGATCTCGGCGCGCGCCGCAGCGAGAGCGAGATCCAGCGCCTCGGCCTGGCTGATGCGCTCCTCGATCTCGGCGCGGGCGGCGTCGCGATCCTCGGTCAACTCCGTGTTCTGGGCCAGGAGCGTGGCGACCTGCGCCTCGAAATCGGCGATGCGGGCGGTCTGCGCCTGCGCCTGCGCCGTCAGGTTGGCAATCAGCAAGGATTGCGCGGCGATCTCCTCCTCTGCCGCTGTCAGGTTGGCCCCGAGGGTCGCGGCGCGGCGTTCCAGCTGCGAATTGCGCACCTGCTCCAGCCCCAATGCCTGCGACAGCGCGTTCAGCCGCGCATTCAGCGCATTCAGTTCGGTGTCCTGGTCGTTGATCGTCTCGGACAGGACGAATTGCACCACCATGAAGATGGTCAGCACGAAGATCATCACCATCAGCATGGCGGTGATGGCATCGACGAAACCGGGCCAGATCGAGCCTGCGAAGCGATTGCCTGCGCGGCGGTGAAAGGCCATGGCTCAGCCCTCGCCTTCGCCCGGTTCAACACGCGGGCGTCGCGGACGGCGTTGCCCCGAGGCGGAGCGGTTGAGGTCGCGCAGCGCCTCGGTCAGCGCCCCGATATCGTCGCGCAGCGCGCCCACCTCTTCGGTGCGCGAGGCCCCGATTTCCTCGAAGATCTTCAACAGTTGCACGTCGATGGAGCGCAGCCGCATCCGGCTTTCAGCGTCGATCCCGGCCTCGCCGCTGGTGGCCTGAAGCACCTCGGCCAGCCGCTCCTGCGACGCGGCCATGCGTTCGGTCGCCGCCACCTGTCCGGGGCCGAGCCGCTCGGCCAGGTCATGCAGCACCACGGTGATGTCATTCATCCGCTGTTCGGTTTCGGCATGGCGCGTTTCGGATCGGGCAAAGAGGCTCTGCAACGTGTCGATCTGGTCGACCATGTGATCCAGCACGGTGGAAATCGCGCCCCGATCCACGCCGCCGCCATCGCCCTCGCCGCTGGAAAAGCTGACCCGCGTGATGGTGGACAGCCACTCCTCCATCTCGCGGTAAAATCGGTTCTGCCCGTGGCCCGCGAAGAGCTCCAACAGGCCCACGACCAGCGATCCGGCGAGGCCAAGCAGCGACGAGGCGAAGGCCGTGCCCATGCCGCCAAGCTGTTCCTCCAGCCCGCCCATGAGGCGCCCGAACACCTCCATCCCGCTTTCCTCCGCCGAGGGTTGCAGGGACCGGATGGTCTCCACCACCGCCGGAACGGTGATGGCCAGCCCGTAGAACGTGCCCAGAAGGCCGAGGAAAATCAGCAGGTTGGTGATATAGCGCGTGATGTCGCGGCTTTCCTCCATCCGCGCGCCGACGGAATCGAGGATCGAACGCGACGAGGCCGAGGTCAGTTGCAGCCTTGTGCCGCGCGCGCGCAAGATGCCTTCCAGCGGGGCCAGAAGGCGCGGCGGGCGGTCCTGGTGCTCGGTGCTGCCCGAGGCGATTTCCTCGATCCACGAGATCGAGGAAAAGAGCTGCGCCACCTGCCAGTAGCAGGCCAGGACGCCGACCAGGAACACCACCGCGATGGTGCCGTTGAGAAACGTATTGGCCAGGAAGACGGGCGCGACCGAGGGGAAGACGAAGAAGGTGCCAAGCCCGACCAGCCCGCAGATCATCAGCATGATGACAATCTGGCGGATCGGTTGCGTGAATCTTGGCGCGTCTGGTCTGCTCGTCACCGGGGGTTCTGCCCAAATCGGTTGTTTCGTGCCACCCTACAGGGGTTGGTCGGCTCTGCCAACTGCAATGGAATCAGGCCGGTTTCAACCCACGAACCCGTGACACCAGCCAATCCAGATCGGCATCGGCCAGGTCAAGCTCGGCCAGATGGCTGGCGGTATTGTAGAGGTATTCGTCATTCGGACCGCGCCCGCCGGTGGCCCGCGCGATGATCTGCGCCTGATCCTCCAGCGCCATGCCGGCAACATATTGCACATGCGCGCGGTCGATCACGTAGGTGACCGCCATGGCCTGCGCCCCGTCGCGGAAGAGGATCGGCAATTCGCGCTCCAGATAGGCCGAGGAGATCAGCTCGCGGTCGCGCAGATAGGCGATGGTGGCGTCGCGCCGCGCGGCGGCCACGCGGAACGCCACGCCGTCGCAATGTTCGCCCGGCGCCTCATCCAGCGCCAGCACAAGGCCCGGCGCCTCCTCGGTGCCACGGTGATGGATGGACGACATGCAGAACGAGCGGTGCCAGCCGGGCAGCCGCGCGATGCGGCGCTCCTCGACCTCGAAGCCGGGGTTCCAGATCAACGAGCCATAGCCGAACACCCACAGATCCATACACACAGCCTTCCTCTGGTTTCCTGTCGCAGCCCCCCGTATATGCACGTCACGCGCGGCGGATGAAACAGGGGAATCGCGGCATGAAACTGGTTGCCTGGATCGTCGGTCTGGCTGCGCTTTTGTGGTCCGGGGTCTGGCTTGCGGGCGCGATCACGACCGAGCGCCTGTCGCGCGGCTGGTTCGAGCAGCGGCAGGAGGCCGGATGGGTCGCGATGCAGGACGAGATCGAGACCACCGGCTTTCCGCTTGCGTTCGAAACCGCCTTTCGTGGCGTCAACCTCGCCGATCCCTTCACCGAATGGGCCTGGCAGGCCGAGGAGTTCCACCTGGTCCAGCCGGCCTGGCAGCCGCAATCCCTGCGCGCGATCTGGCCCCGGACGCAGGTGCTGGCCACGCCCCTCGAACAGCTCACCATCACCTCGGATCGGATGGAGGCGTTGCTGCATGTCCGCCCGACCGCCGATTTCGCGCTGGTCCAGGCCGAGGCCGATCTTGCCGCGCTCAGCATCGACAGCGACCTGGGCTGGACCAGCGCCGTCGACAGCGCCCGTTTCGAGATGCGCGACGCGGGCGAGGCGCGCTATGACATCCAGTTCGACGCCACCGGCGTTTCCCCGGCAGGCGGCGTGTTGCGCCGTTTGGATCCGCGCGGCCAGCTGCCCGAGGTCATAGAGCGGGTCCATGCGTCCGGCGAAGTCGGTTTCGACCGCCCGTGGGACATCACCGCGCTGGAGGTTTCGCGGCCGCAATTCACCCGCATCGACCTGGAGGAGCTGCGCGCGGATTGGGGCGCTCTGTCGCTGCGCATGTCCGGCACGCTGGAGATCGACGGGGCGGGCGTGCCCACCGGCGATGTCGCGGTCAGGGCCGAAAACTGGCGGCAGATCATCGCGCTTGGCGTCAATGCGGGGCTGGTGCCGCCCGCAATGCAGGGCACGCTGGAAACCGGCCTTTCGGTCATCGCCAACCTGTCGGGCCGCGCGCAGGATATCGACGTGACGCTCAGATTTGCGGATGGGCGGGCCTATCTGGGGCCGATCCCGCTTGGCCCGTCGCCGTATTTCTACCTTTATTGACGGCAGGCGGTTAGCGGCAATAGGCCCCGTTGCGATAGGACGCCACATCAAGGTGGAAATGGTCCTGATGGTAGCGGTCGGCATTGGGCCCCAGAACCGTGCCGAAGGGCCCGCAGGCCGCGCGGTGCAGGTTGCGCAGGATGCGCCCCTCGGCCCCGCTGCCCCAATCCGACAGCACGGTGAGTTCGCTGCCATCGGCCAGACCGATACCGGCAATGTCGATGGCGCTGCCGGTGGCATGTTCCGACAGCCGCGCGCCGGGGACGTTGTTGCGGGTGCGGCACGAATAGGAGGCGATGACACGCAGCGACGCAACACCCCCGCCGCGCCGCCCGACCTCGGGCACCACCGCGCCCGCAAGCCAGTCCTGCAATGCCAGCGCCGCGTCGCAACTCAGTGTCGGGCGCTGCGACAGGGCGATTCCGTTGATGGCGCTGATGCGCACCGGCTCGTCGATGCCGCATCCGTTCAGGCGGCCGGGTATGCGCTCCAGCCGTTCGCCCTCGATGCCGCGCACACCGCAGAGACGGCCATTGCGCGTGTCGGGATCCTCGCGCCGGTTATTGCCCCGCAGGAACGCCAGCAGCCCGCCGCCGCCCCGGCCATTGCCCTGCTCCTGCGCCGGTTCGGCGGGTGCGGATGGCACAGCCGCCCCGGCCGAGGCCGCCGGTGCCGCGGCCACGCGCGTTGCGGGGCGTTGAAGGGGCCGCAGCGACTGGCCCGGTGCGAATTCACTGGCCAGCACGATCCGCACCTCGGGCGCGGGCAAGGCAGGCGCCGCAACCACCGCCTCCGCCCCCGGACGCGGCAGGGGACGCAGCGATTGGCCCGGTGCCTCGGCCAGAACCGGCAGGGCCAGCCCGGCCAACAGCATTGTCAATCCCGCCCGTTTCATTCCGCCGCTTCCCCCTTGCGCCGCGCCCCGCGCCCGAAATCGGGGGCGTCCGTGTCCTGCCCCGCCTCGATGATGCCGCGCCGGATCGCGCGGGTGCGGGTGAAATAGTCGAAAAGGTGATCGCCATCGCCCTGCCGGATCGCGCGCTGCAGGGCGAAAAGCTCCTCGGTGAAGCGGCCCAGGATCTCCAGGGTCGCCTCCTTGTTCGACAGGAACACGTCGCGCCACATGGTCGGGTCGCTGGCGGCGATCCGGGTGAAATCGCGGAAACCGGCGGCGGAATACCTGATCACCTCGCTATCGGTCACGCGGCGCAGATCGTCGGCCACGCCCACCATCGTATAGGCGATGAGATGCGGCGCGTGGCTGGTCACGGCCAGCACCAGATCATGGTGATCGGCGTCCATCTCCTCGACCAATGCGCCGAACGCTTCCCAAAGCGCGCGCAGCTTCAGGGTGGCCTCCTTGTCGGTCCCCTCGGGCGGGGTCAGGATCAGGTAACGGTTCTCGAACAGTTCCGCGAAGCCCGATCGCGGCCCGGAATGCTCGGTGCCGGCCAGCGGGTGGCCCGGAACAAAGGCGACATGATCCGGCAGGAGCGGCCCGACCGTGGCGATCACGTCCTTCTTGACGGATCCCACATCCGTTACCGTCGCGCCCCTTGCCAGATGCGGCGCGATCTGTGCCGTCACAGCCCCCATCGCGCCCACCGGCACGCAGAGCACGACGAGATCGGCCCCCTCCACCGCCTCCGCCGCCGTCTCCACGATCCGGTCGCACAACCCGATTTCCTGCGCGATCGTTCGCGTCTCGGCCGAGCGCGCGGTCCCCACGATCTCACCGGCCAGCCCGCCCCGCCGCATCGCCAGCGCCATCGAGCCCGCAATCAGCCCAAGCCCGATCAGCGCCACCCGCTCATAGATCACCGTCATGTCGCCTCTCCGAACCGGGCCATGACCTCCAGCAGCCGGGTCACATCCTCTTCCCGACCCACCGTAATCCGAATGGCCCCCGGCAGGCCATAGGCCGCGACCAGCCGCACGATGATGCCATGCGCCTTCAGATGCGCATCCGCCGCCGCCGCGCGTTCGGCGCTGCCCACATGGACGGTGATGAAATTGGCGTGACTCGGGTCCGAGGGGTATCCCATCGCCGTCAGCCCCTCGGCCAGCCGCGCCCGCTGCACCCGGTTCACCTCGCGGCACATCTGCATATAGGCGGGATCACGCATCGCCGCCTCGGCCCCCGCCAGCGCCAGCGTCGACAGGTTGAACGGCCCCCGCACCCGGTTCAGCACGTCGATCACCGCGCGCGGGCCATAGCCCCACCCGACGCGAAGGCCCCCAAGCCCGTAGATCTTGGAGAATGTCCGCGTCATCACAACGTTTTCGCGCGCCTCGACCAGGCCCGCGCCGCCATCGTCGCCCTCGACATAGTCGATATAGGCCGCGTCGATCACCAGCAGGCAATTTGCGGGCAACCCCTCGGCCAGCCGCGCCATCTCCTGCGCGCCGATCATCGTGCCGGTCGGGTTGCCGGGATTGGTCACGAAGACCAGCCGCGTGCGGCCCGTCACGCCCGCCAGGATCGCATCGACATCGACCACGCGGGCCTTTTCCTTGACCACGACCGGCGTGGCCCCCGCCGCCAAAGCCGAGATGCGATACATCAGGAACCCATGCTCGGTATGGAGCACCTCATCCCCCGGTCCGGCATAGGCCTGGCAGAGAAAGGTGATCACCTCGTCGCTGCCGACGCCGCAGATGATCCGCTCGGCCTGCAACCCCAAGCCCTCGGCAATCGCCTGCCGCAGCCCCCCGTGATCCGTCGCCGGATAAAGATGCATCCGCGCCGCTTCCGCCGCGACCGCCTCGACGGCGCGCGGGCTCGGACCGAAGGGGTTCTCGTTGGAACTGAGCTTGAGCACATCGGACCGGCCCGCGATCTTCGACGCGCCGCCCTGGTAGAGCGCAATCTCCATGATACCGGGCTGCGGGGTTATGACTGTCATCGGGGCGGACCTTCTCTCGCTTCGCAGGCCTTCTAGCCGCAGCCGCGGGCCTTGAAAACCACCCCCGGCCCGCAGGCCCCCTTTCATTTTGCCGAAAATACCTCGGGGGGCTTGGGGGGCTGGCCCCCCAATCGGTCGACGCGCGCAAGCGCGGCGAAATCGCTCAATAGAAACTCTGCGGGTCGATATCGACCGACAGGCGCAGGGCACCCGGCAGTTTCAGCCCCCCGACCCAGTCCCGCAACGCGCCCTGGATCGGCGCGCCGCGCGGGGCCTTGACCAGAAGGCGCACCCGGTGCCGCCCCCGGATGCGCGCTATCGGCGCGGGCGCTGGCCCGTAGACCGTGCCGCCGATGGCCGTGATCGGCGCGTCGCTGCGGGCCAGGTGATTGGCCAGGTCAAAGGCCTGGGCTGCATCGGGCGAGGACACCACGATCCCTGCCAGGCGGCCAAAGGGCGGCATCCCCGTCGCGCGCCTCTCATCGGCCTCGGCGCGCCAGAACCCCTCCTCGTCGCCCGAGAGGATGGCGCGGATCACCGGATGCTCGGGCTGGAAGCTCTGCAACAGCGCCACCCCCGGCACCTCGGCCCGGCCCGCGCGCCCCGCGACCTGGCGCATCAGTTGAAACGTGCGTTCCGCCGCGCGCAGGTCCGAGCCTTGCAGCCCCAGATCGGCGTCGATCACGCCAACCAGCGTCAGGCGCGGGAAGTTATGCCCCTTGGCGACCAGCTGCGTGCCGATGATGATATCCGTCTCCCCCTCGGCGATCTCGGCGATCCGGGCCTTGAGCGCGCGCGCCGAGCCGAAGAGGTCCGAGGACAGCACCGCCATGCGCGCCTCGGGAAAGAGCGCCTCGACCTCTTCGGCCAGCCGCTCCACGCCGGGGCCGACGGCGGCCATCTTGCCCGCGACCCCGCAGGACGGGCAGGCCTCGGGCATCGGCTTGGTCTCGCCGCATTGGTGGCACATCAGCCGCTTCTGGAACCGGTGTTCCACCATGCGCGCGTCGCAGTGATCGCAGCCGACCTGTTCGCCGCAGGCCCGGCACAGCGTCACCGGCGCATATCCGCGACGGTTGAGGAACAACAGCGACTGCTCGCCCCGCGCCAGCCGCGCCCGCACGGCGGCTTGCAACGTGGGCGAGACCCACCGGTTGCCCGGCAGATCCTCGGCCCGCATGTCGATTGCGCGCATCTCGGGCATGACCGCCGCGCCGAAGCGGTCGGCCAGGTCGACGCGGGCATATTTGCCCGACTCCGCGTTCCACCAGCTTTCGAGCGACGGCGTGGCCGAGGCCAGCACCACCTGCGCATCGTTGAGCGAGGCCCGAAGCACGGCCATGTCCCGCGCCGAATAAAGCGCGCCATCCTCCTGCTTGTAGCTGGTGTCATGTTCCTCATCGACCACGATCAGCCCGAGGTCGCGGAACGGCAGGTAGAGCGCCGAGCGCGCGCCCACGACCAACTCCGCCGCCCCCTGCCCCACCATGCGCCAGCAGCGGCGGCGTTCGGTCATGGTCACACCGGAATGCCATTCGGCGGGCTCCGCCCCGAAGCGCGCCTTGACGCGGGTCAGGAATTCGCTCGTCAGGGCGATCTCGGGCAGCAGCACCAGCGCCTGCCGCCCCTGTCGCAGACATTCCGCGACCGCCTCCAGGTAGACTTCCGTCTTGCCCGACCCGGTGACGCCCTTCAGCAGCGTGGTGCCATAAGTGCCGTCCCCGATCCCCGCCACCAGGGGCGCCACCGCCGCCGCCTGGCTTTCCGTCAGCGGCTTGCCGGGCCGGTCGAGGTCAAGCGGCAGATAGGGCGCATCCCGCGGCGTATCCACTTCCTCGACCGCGCCCTGCGCCACCAGCCCCTTGATGACCGAGGCGGATGTGCCCGCCATCTCGGCCAGTTCCTTCTGCGTGAAGGCCAGGCCGCCATATTCCTCCAGCACCGCCAGCACGCGGGTGCGGGCGTCGGTCATCCGGTCGGGCGCCTCCATCCCCAGACGGTAGAGCTTTTTCATAGAGGGCGGATCGGCCAGCCCCGGCGCGCGGGTGGCCAGCCGCAGCATGGCGCTCATCGGCGTCAGCGTGTAGGCCCCGGCGCGGGTCAGGAACGCACGCATCTCGGCGCGCATCGGGGCCACGTCCAGCACCTTGGCGACCTGCCGCACCTTCGCCGGATCCCAATCGCCGCGCCCCGGCCCCCAGATGATGCCGATCACCTTGCGCGGGCCGAGGGGCACCACCACGAAGGCGCCCATCCAGCAGCCGCCCTCGGGCGCCTTGTAATCCAGCACCCGATCCAGCGGCTCGGCCGTCAGCACGCCAACCAGCGTGCCTTCTTCGAAGTAGTCGGGCATTGTCATGTTAGCGCAAACACAATCAGGGTTCCCGCCACCCTATTCCTGCGCTATGACATGCGCAAACCGCTTCACTGATCCCAAGGGGGGAATGCGACATGAAATTCTTCGTAGATACCGCAGATGTCGATGCAATCGCCGAGCTCAATGACCTTGGAATGGTCGATGGCGTCACCACCAACCCGTCGCTGATCCTGAAATCGGACCGCGACATTGTCGAGGTCACCAAGGAGATCTGCGACATGGTCGATGGCCCGGTTTCCGCCGAGGTCGTCGCGCTGGAGGCCGACGCGATGCTGACCGAGGGCCGCAAGCTGGCCGAGATCGCCGACAATATCTGCATCAAGCTGCCCCTGACGCTGGACGGGCTCAAGGCCTGCAAGATCCTGACCGGCGAGGGCTACAAGACCAATGTGACGCTGTGTTTCTCGGCCAACCAGGCGCTTCTGGCGGCCAAGGCGGGGGCCACCTATATCTCGCCCTTCATCGGGCGGCTCGACGATCTCAATGTCGATGGCATGGACCTGATCGCGGAGATCCGCCAGATCTATGACAATTACGGGTTCGAGACGCAGATCCTCGCCGCCTCGATCCGCTCGGCCAACCACATGAAAGAGGCCGCGCTGATCGGCGCCGATGTCGCCACCGCGCCGCCGGGTGTGATCAAGGCGATGGCCAATCACGTGCTGACCGACAAGGGGCTGGACGCCTTTTTGAAGGATTGGGAAAAAACAGGGCAGAAAATCGTCTGAGCATGGTATAGGCTCTGCCCAAAGCAAAAGACGAGCATGAGGGCAGAGGATATGGGCGAGAGGGCAGAGCCGTTGCAGGACTGGCGTGAGCGGGTCTTGAGCGACCCGGATCTGATTTTGGACGACCGCGACGTGATGCGCGCGCTGATCACCGCGAATGACCGCCAGATGGGCGGCAATATCGTGGATATGCGCGGCATCGCCATGGAACGGCTGGAAAACCGGCTGGACCGGCTGGAGGACACGCACCGCTCCGTGATCGCGGCGGCCTATGAGAACCTCGCCGGCACCAACCAGGTGCACCGCGCCATCCTGAAACTGCTGGAACAGCGCGATTTCGAGGCGTTCCTCAAGGTTCTGGGCACGGATGTCGCCGCCATCCTGCGCGTCGACCGTATTCGGCTGGTGCTGGAAAGCGCCGAGGCCAGTGCCGATGCCGCCCCCAAGGTGCAGAAGCTGGAGGATGTGCTGACCGTGGTCAGCCCCGGTTTCGTCGATCACTACCTGACCGGCGGGCGCAACATCCCCGACCGCGCCGTCACCCTGCGCCAGGTCGGCGACGGGTCCGACCGCATCTATGGCGAGGCCGCCGACTGGATCGCCTCCGAGGCGCTGCTCAAGCTCGACCTGGGCCAGGGTCGTCTGCCCGCGCTGCTTGTCATCGGGTCCGAGGATCCGCACCAGTTCCGGCCCTCGCAGGGCACCGATCTGCTCAGCTTCTTCACCGGCGTGTTCGAGCGGTCCATGAAGCGGTTCCTGGGCTAGGGCCAGTGAGCCTCACGATCAGCCCCGCCGCCCGAGACCTCATGGCCGCCTGGCTGGCCGATGTGGGCGCGTTGCGCGGCGGGTCCGAGGCCACCGTGACGGCCTATGCGCGCGACGCGACCGGGTTCCTGGCCTTCCAGACCGGGCACCATGGCGACAGCATGGGCCTCTCGCCGCTGAAGACGCTCGGCCCCCGTGACATGCGCGCCTGGATGGCGTTTGAACGCGGGCGCGGCGTGTCGGCAAGATCACTCGCGCGGCAGCTCTCCTCGGTCAAATCCCTCTACCGCTGGTGGGCCGAACGCGACGGCTTCGACGCCACCGCGATCCTCTCCACCCGGTCGCCCAAGTTCCAGCGCAAGCTGCCCCGCCCCCTGTCGGTTCCGGCGGCGCGCGAGCTGCTGGAAACGGTCGAGGCGCAGGACAGCCGCGACTGGGTCTCGGCGCGCGACGTGGCCGTCGTGACCCTGCTCTATGGCTGCGGTATGCGCATCTCCGAGGCGCTTGGCCTGAGTGCCGCGATCCTGCCGCTCACCGACACGCTGCGCATTCGCGGCAAGGGCGGCAAGGAGCGGGAGGTGCCGGTGCTGCCGATGGCGCGCGCCGCCGTCGCCCGCTACGCCAGCCTCTGCCCGCATGACCTGGCCCCCGGCACGGCGCTCTTCCGCGGTGTCCGGGGCGGCCCCCTCAACCAGCGCCTGATCGCCCGCGTGGTCGAGGCCGCGCGGATGCAGCTTGGCCTGCCCGCCACGGCCACGCCGCACGCGATGCGGCACAGTTTCGCCACCCATCTGCTGGATGCGGGCGGCGATCTACGCGCGATCCAGGAGCTTTTGGGCCACGCCTCGCTTTCGACCACCCAGGCCTATACCGGCGTCGATACCGCGCGCCTTATGGAGGTCTATGCCAATGCCCATCCCAAGGCCTGACGGGTTGCGGAAACCGGCACGATCCGGCATGTGACGCGGATGGATATTCGACTGAAAGCCCTATCCGTCCACCTCTTCACCGCCACCGGCGCGGTGTTTGCCATGCTCGCCATGCTGGCCGCGGTCGAGGAGAAATGGCCGCTGATGTTCGGCTGGCTGGTGGTGGCCTTCATCGTCGACGGCATCGACGGGCCGCTGGCGCGCAGATACGACGTCAAGACCAACGCGCCCGAGTTCGACGGCACGTTGATGGACCTGATCATCGACTATCTCACCTATGTCTTCATCCCGGCCTATGCGTTGTTCAAGTCCGACCTGCTTCCGGGCTGGACGGGGTGGCTGGCGATCATCGTCATCACCTTCGCCAGCGTGGTCTATTTTGCCGACACGCGGATGAAGACCAAGGACAACTCCTTCTCCGGCTTTCCGGGATGCTGGAACATGGCGGTGCTGGTCCTCTTCGCGATCAGCCCGAATTTCTACGTCATCCTGGCGCTGGTGATCCTGTTCTCGGTGGGGATGTTCCTGCCGTTCAAGTTCATCCATCCGGTGCGCACCGAACGCTGGCGCGCGTTGTCGCTGCCTGTCGCCATTGCCTGGACGGGATTCGCGGGATGGGCCGCGCTGGTGGAGTTCCACCCGCAATCCTGGGCGCTCTGGGGGCTGATCGTGACCTCCATCTACTTGGCATTCGCCGGTATCGTGCAGCAGATCATCCCCGCAAGTAACGGAAACAGTTAGGAAAATACACGTAGGTGTATTTTTTATGCAAAAAGACTTGTCTCCGCGCGCTAACGGTGTATATTTAACACCAACAGAACAGTTCATGACCTCCCTGCCCCCCACGACCCCGACGACCCCTGCCTCTCTCTCCCCTCCCTGACCTTGCCCTGCCGGCCCTCCCTCCGGCAGGGTTTTTTCTTGCCTGCACACTGGTTGCGCCGGACAGAAAACACCGCCTTTCCCGATTTTTTCGTGTTTTTCCTACACCAGCCCCTTGCGCCCCGATTTCATAAGTGTATAAATAACACCATAAGATGACGAAGACACGAGAGACCAAAGCGACATTTGAATTTTTTGATGACGAAAACCTTTATCGGCGGATGGAAGTGTCGGACCCGTGAGACCGGCAGGACCATCCGCCATTAAGGTTTTTCCGGCGTCTCAGTCCTCGGCCTGCGCCTCGCGAAACGCGTCCCATTCCTCGAAACTTGTCCTGATCTCGATCCCCGACAGGTTCGAGCGGATATCCCCCGCCAGCCCCTCAACGCCGTCGCGGACCTGCGCCATCACCGCCAGGCCCAAGCCGACCGTGGCCGCCGTCAGCACCACCCAATCGACGGTGACCGCGCCGCGTTCATCGGCCAGAAACGCGCGATGCCGGTTCATTCCACGCAGGCCGCATCCGTGGCGGCGCAATCCGGCAGGTGCTGCGGTTCGCGGTCCAGCATCAAGATGACGGCAATGATCGCCACCCCGGCCCCGGTGATGCCGATGGTCAGCGCGACCCAATCCCGGGAGACCGCCTTGCGGACCCCGACGGCCATTGCCCTTGCTTTGCCTCTTGGCATGGTCTGTCCCCTGCCCTCGGCCCCCAACGGACAGAGCTACCGGGCCAACCGGGCCGATTTTAGGAAAACCTGGGGAAAACCGTGCCGAAACGGAGGCGATTGCGTGGCCCCGGTCAGGCCGTCTCGCGGCTGCGGATCAGCTTGGCGAAAGGATCGAAGATCGCCTCGGCCCCGGCAACGATATGACCGTCCTCCAGCAACGACTGCCCCTCGCGGATCGGCTGCACCAGCGCCCCCGCTTCGCGCGCGATGACGACACCGGCGGCGATGTCCCAAGGCTGAAGCCCGCGTTCCCAATAGCCGTCATAGCGCCCCGCCGCGACATAAGCCAGGTCCAGCGACGCCGCCCCCCACCGCCGCACACCGGCACATTCCGGCATCAATCGCGCCAGATCCTGCAAGCAGGCGGGCAGATACCGGCCACCCGCGAAGGGCACGCCGGTGGCGAAGACGCTTTCGATCATCTTGCTCCGGCCCGACACGCGCAACCGCTGCGAATCGTTCAGCCAGGCGCCCGACCCCTTCTCGGCATAGAACATCTCGTCCTTGGCGGCGTCGAAGACCACGCCCGCGACGACCTCGCCCTTGTGCTCCAGCGCCACCGAAACGGCCCAATGCGGCATCCCGTGCAGGAAATTCGTGGTGCCGTCCAGCGGATCGACGATCCAGCGCCGCGTCGGGTCGGTGCCCGCCACTTCGGCGCTTTCCTCGGCCAGCCAGCCGTAATTGGGCCGCGCGCCCATTAGCTCCTCGCGCAGGATCGCCTCGGCGGCCATGTCGGCCTTGGACACGAAATCGCCCGGCCCCTTCGAGGAAACCTGGAGGTTCTCCACCTCGCGGAAATCCTTGACCAGGCTTCGGCCCGCCTTGCGCGCGGCCTTGATCATGATGTTGAGGTTTGCGCTGCCCTGCATGGTCGTCCCCTATTCGGTCAAGCCCGTGCGTATAGACCCCGCGCCGGGGACTGCCAAGGGCCTGAACGGGGGTTTTTTCAGGCTCACATCAGTGAGGGGTGCGGGCGTCCTGCCCTCAGGCGCGTTGCAGCTTGACCGGCTCGCTGCGCGCCAGCCGCAGGACATGGGCCATGAAGGGCTTGGTGGTGTCATCGCTCCGCGTGGCCCCGAACAGCCGCCGGGTCAGGCCGGTTTCGGTCAGGGGCCGGGTGATGAAACTGGCATTGCTGCGCGTCTCGCGCACGACCCAGTCGGGCAGCACCGCCACCCCGCGATTGGAGGCGACAAGCAGCAAGATCACGGCGGAAAGCTCCACCTGCCGCACGGCGCGCGGCTCCACCCCGGCGGGGTGCAGAAGTTGGCTGAACACGTCCAGGCGGCCCCGCTCCACCGGGTAGGTGATCAGCATCTCATCGGCGAAATCCTGCGCCTTGACGTAAGGTTTGGCCGCCAGCGGATGCTCGGCGGCAGCCACGAAAACCGGCTCGTAATCAAAAAGCGGCGTGAAATCGACGCCCGGCAGAGGCTCGGGGTCCGACGAGATCACCAGGTCCACCTCCTCGCGCATCAGCGCGGGCAGCGCCTCGAATTGCAGGCCGGGGCGAATATCGACATCGACATCGGGCCAGGCCACACGGAATTTCTCCAGCACCGGCAGCAGCCAGTCGAAACAGGCATGGCATTCGATGGCGATATGCAGCCGCCCCGATTTGCCCGAACGCAGCGCGCGAAACTCCTCCTCCATCGCAGCCAGTTGCGGCAGCACCTGATCGGCCAGCCGCAGCAGGCGCATGCCCGCGCTTGACAGCTTCATCGGCTTCGACCGCCGCACGAACAGCTCCATCCCCGCCTGTTCCTCCAAGCCCTTGATCTGGTGGGACAGCGCGCTTTGCGTGATGTGCAGCCGCTCGGCGGCGCGGGCCAGCCCGCCCTCCTGGTGGATGGCCTTGATGGTGCGCAGGTGGCGGAACTCGATATGCATTAGCCGGGCTCATATAGATGATGAGAGTTATGAATTTGCTTCACGCGCACCTCTATGGGACATCTTGGGCAACTGATCAAGGATGCCCCTCGCCATGACCCTGCCTCACCCGCCCCGCGTTTCCTTCGAGTTCTTCCCGCCGCAATCGCTGGAGGCCTCGTTCCGCCTGTGGGACACGCTCAACACGCTGGCCCCGCTCGGCCCCGAGTTCGTCTCGGTCACCTATGGCGCGGGCGGCACCACGCGCGACCTGACGCATGACGCGGTCAAGACGATCCACGGCCATACCGGCGTGCCGGTGGCCGCGCACCTGACCTGCGTCGATGCCTCGCGCGCCGAGACGCTGGAGATCGCCGACAGCTACGCCGCCGCCGGTGTCACGCAGATCGTCGCCCTGCGCGGCGACCCGCCCAAGGGCGCTGCGGGCTTCGCGGCGCATCCCGACGGCTTCGCCTCCTCGGTGGACCTGGTGGCGGCGCTGGCCGAAACCGGACAATTCGACATCCGCGTCGGCGCCTATCCCGACCCGCACCCCGAGGCCGCCGACATGGCCGCCTGTGTCGATTTCCTCAAGGCCAAGATCGACGCCGGTGCAACCTCCGCCATCACGCAATTCTTCTTCGAGGCCGAAACCTTCTTCCGCTTCCGCGATGCCTGTGCGGCTGCGGGCGTCACCGCCCCGATCATCCCCGGTATCCTGCCGATCACCAACTGGACCAAGGTGCGCCGCTTCGCCACGACCTGCGGTGCGCATATCCCCGACTGGCTGGAGGACGCCTTCAGCGTCGCGATCCGCGACGGGCGCGAGGAATTGCTCTCGACCGCGCTCTGCACCGAGCTGTGTTCGGACCTGATCGAGGGCGGCGTCGCGGACCTGCATTTCTACACCCTCAACAGCCCCGACCTGACCCGGACGATCTGCGCCGCCCTCGGCGTGACGCCGCAGGTGGCGCTGTCGCAGGTCGCCTGAAGGGACGTTGCGTCACGACAGGCGCACGGGCTTGCGCCGGACCGGGGCGGGCGGCACCCTGCCCGCGACGTCACCGACGAAAGACCGCCCCATGACAGCCCCCTATTTCGCCGCCAACCCTGCCGAGTTGCCCGACCGCGAGGCCCTGACGTCCATGTCGGGCCTCGCCTTCATGCGGGGCATCCTCGACGGCACCGTCCCCGGCCCGCCGATTGCCCAAACGCTGAACTACCGGCTGGACAGCGTCGCGGACGGGCGCGTGACCTTTCGCGGCAGCCCGCTTTTCGACCATTGCAACCCGATGGGCACGGTGCATGGCGGCTGGTATGGCACGCTGCTGGACAGCTGCATGGCCTGCGCGGTGATGACCAAGGTGCCGCGGGGCTCGGTCTACACGACGCTGGAATACAAGGTGAATATCATCCGGCCCATTCCCCTGGGGCTGGAGATCCTGGCGGAAGGCATCGCCAGCCATGCGGGCCGCTCCACCGGGGTGGCCGAGGGCACGATCCGGGGGGTGGAGGATGGCAAGCTCTACGCTACCGGCTCCACCACCTGCATCATCATGAAGATGACCTGAGCGCCCCACCGATTTCATTGACTTCAACCTTCCGTTGGGGCAAGCGGGACGCTTCAATCCCTCCATGGAGACACACCATGATCACGCCGGTCCTGCCAAGCTATTCCCGCGCCCCCCTGTCCTTCGTCAAAGGCGAAGGCGCATGGATGGTCGAGGCCGATGGCCGACGTTTCCTGGATTTCGGGGCGGGCATCGCGGTGACGGCGCTTGGCCATGCCCATCCCGCCCTGGTCAAGGCGCTGACCGATCAGGCGGGCGCGCTCTGGCATACCTCGAACCTCTATAACGTCCCGCAACAGCAGGCGCTGGCCGAACGCCTGGTCGAGCACACCTTCGCCGACACCGTCTTCATGTGCAATTCCGGCACCGAGGCGGGCGAGCTTGCCGTCAAGATGGCGCGCAAATACTGGTATGAGAAGGGCCAGCCAGAACGCAACGTGATCGTGACCTTCGAGGGCGCGTTCCATGGCCGGTCCCTGGGCATGATCTCGGCGGCGGGCGGAGAGAAGCTGACCAAGGGCTTCGGCCCCCTCCTGCCCGGTTTCCGCCACCTGCCCTTCGGCGATATCGACGCGCTGGAGGAGGCGGCGAAAACCGCCGACCTGGCCGCGATCATGGTCGAGCCGGTGCAGGGCGAAGGCGGCATCCGCCCGCTCTCCGACAGCGCCCTCAAGCGGATGCGCGAGATCTGCGACGAGACCGGCGCGCTGCTCATTTTTGACGAGATCCAGTGCGGCATGGGCCGGACCGGCAAGCTCTTCGCGCATGAATGGGCGGGCATCTCGCCGGATATCATGATGGTCGCCAAGGGCATCGGCGGCGGCTTCCCGCTCGGCGCGCTGCTGGCGACGGAAGAGGCCGCGCTCGGCATGACGCCCGGCACGCATGGTTCCACCTATGGCGGCAACCCGCTTGGCTGTGCCGTGGGCTGTGCCGTCGTCGACGAGGTCACCCGTGACGGCTTCCTCGACGATGTGAACCGCCGCGCCGGGCTGCTGCGCCAGAAGCTGGAAGGGCTGGTCGCCGGCCATCCCGACATCTTCACCGGCATTCGCGGCCAGGGCTTCATGTTGGGCCTGATCTGCAAGGCACCCAATCTCGACGTGGTCAAGGCAGGATACGATGCCGAGATCCTGACCGTTCCAGGCGGCGACAACGTGGTGCGGCTCTTGCCCTCGCTCACGATCACCGAGGAGGAGATCGCGGAAGGCATCGACCGCCTCGACCGCGCCGCCACCGCATTGGAACGTACCCTGCAAGGGGCAGACTGACCTCCTCCTTCTTTGTTCCCTAAATATCCTCGGGGGGAGCGCGAGGGGGGCAGACAGCCCCTCTCGCTCCCGCCACCAGCCAAGGGCCCCGGACGCATGACGCATTTCCTCGACATCCACCAGACCTCACCCGCTGACCTGCGCCAGATGCTGGACGAGGCCGCCCGGATGAAGACCGCGCGCAAGGGGCTGCCCAAGGGCACGCCGGATGCGGAACAGCCGCTGGCGGGCCACATGGTCGCGCTGATCTTCGAGAAACCCTCGACCCGCACCCGCGTCAGTTTCGATGTCGGTGTACGCCAGATGGGCGGGCAGACCATGGTGCTGTCGGGGGCCGACATGCAGCTTGGCCATGGCGAGACCATCGCCGACACCGCCCGCGTGATGTCGCGCTATGTCGACCTGATCATGATCCGCACCTTCGAGGAACAGACGCTGCTGGAAATGGCCGAACATGCCAGCGTCCCGGTGATCAACGGGCTGACCAACCGCACGCATCCCTGCCAGATCATGGCCGACATCCTCACCTTCGAGGAACATCGCGGCCCCATCAAGGGCAAGAAGGTGGTCTGGTCGGGCGATGGCAACAACGTCTTCGCCAGCTTCGCCCATGCCGCCCGGCAGTTCGAGTTCGACCTGGTCTTCACCGGCCCCGAGACGCTGGACCCCGAACCGGGCCTGCGCGCGGGCATCACCATCGAGCGCAACCCGCAAAAGGCCGTGGAAGGCGCGGATCTGGTCGTCACCGATACCTGGGTCTCCATGCACGACCCGCAATCGGCCCGCGAACGCCGCCACAACCAACTGCGCGGCTACCAGGTGAACGAGGCGCTGATGAGCCGCGCCAAACCCGACGCGCTCTTCATGCACTGCCTGCCCGCGCATCGCGACGACGAGGCGACCAGCGCCGTCATGGACGGGCCGCATTCGGTGATCTTCGACGAGGCGGAAAACCGGCTCCATGCGCAGAAGGCCGTGATGCGGTGGTGCCTGGGGGTCTGAGGCGGCTTCGGTGCTTGCGCACCGACCCGGCGTCGCGCGGCGTCAGGCCCCCTTGCGGGAGCCCTCCTTCGCGCGAGGGGCGCATCGGATATAGGGCTGCGATTGGGTTCGGCGGTTGGAATCAGGTATTTTTGGCAAAATGAAAGAGCGGGCGGGGCACTCCTGGCACGGGGATTGGTGCAAACCCCGCCCTTGCCCCTTTCCATCCCCCGCCCGGACCCATATAACCAGAGGCTGCATTTGGGCTAAGGATCAGGAGGGACTGTCATGTCCTGGACCGACGAGCGGGTAGAGCTTCTGAAGAAGATGTGGGGCGAGGGGCAATCGGCCTCGCAGATCGCCAAGGAACTGGGCGGCGTGACCCGCAACGCGGTGATCGGCAAGGTCCATCGCCTCGGCCTGTCGAACCGCACCACGGGTGCGACCGCGAAACCGACCGGTCCCGCGGCGGCGGCCCCGGCGGCAAAGGAAGCGCCCGCCAAGCCCGCGCCCAAGCCCGAGCCCAAGACCGAACCGGCCCGCGCCGCGGAACCGGCGGCCGAACCTGCCGCCAAGCCAAGCAATGTCACGCCGCTGCGCAAGCCCATCGTGCCCGCGGGCCAGCCGCTGCCGCCGCAGCCCTCGGCCAACGAGATCAGCCCCGAGGCCCTGGCCAAGGTCAACGAGATCGAGAAACACGCCAAGCGCCTCAGCCTGATGGACCTGACCGAGCGGGTCTGCAAATGGCCCATCGGCGACCCCGCGACGGATGATTTCTATTTCTGCGGCCTGCCGGTGCAGCAGGGCAAACCCTATTGCGAGGCGCATGTCGGGGTGGCCTTCCAACCGATGAGCAGCCGCCGCGACCGGCGCCGCTGACCCCGGACACCAACCGGCGCGCGCGGGCCCGAGAGCCTTCCAAGGCTCTCGCGAGACCTTTCCAAAGGTCTCGCCCCTACCCCCGGCAATTGCGCGCGATTTCCCGGTCGTTCAGCCCGGTTTCCACCAGCATGCAGCGGTCGCGCGCCTCGTAGTAATAGCCGCGCGCATACCAGCCGATGGCCTCGGCCTCGTCGCCATCCGACAAAAGCCACGCGCCGCGCAGGTAGCGCACGGCGTAGCGCAGGTTGGTATCGGCATCGAGCAGCTCGGAGGCGGGCCCGCGATGGCCCATGGTGCGCGCCGTCTGCGGCAGGATCTGCATCAGCCCGTAATACGGCCCCGCCCGCGCATCGACCCGGTAATCGCTCTCGCGGTCGATGGAGCGGTGGATCAACGAGGCGGGCACATCATAGACATCGGCATAATAGTTGATCAGGCGGCGCAGTTCCGGCGTCTCGTTGGGGTAGAGCGGCGGCTCTCCCCGCGCGACCGCGTCCCGGCCCGAGCCCCCGCACCCGGCCAGCACCAGCAAGGCCGCGACTGTCACGATACGGATCAATTCCCGCTCCCCCCGCCGAACAGCCGCAGAAGCTGGGTCTCCGCCTCTTCGCGCAGCCGGTCCTCCAGCGCGTCCTCAAGATCCTCGACCGTCTCCACATCGGTGCCGAGCGCCTCGGACGCCGCCTCCTGCAAGGCACCTGTGGCCTGCTCCTCCAGCGCGTCGATCTGTTCTTGCAACTCCGCCTCGGCCAGCGCCTCAAGGTCGATGCTGAAACTCGGGTCGCTCCAGGCACCCGAGATGCGCAGCGGCACGCGGATACCGCTGGCCTCGCCCGCCAGCACCTCCGGAATGATCGTGTAATCCAAAACCCGCGCCCCGAACCCCACCGTGCCCGAGCCCGAGACCCGGCCAACCGCCGATTCCATCGCGAAATCCTCGTTGCTCAACACGCCATCCGCGACCGTGAAACTGGCTGCAAGGCTGTCATAGACGGTGCGCGATCCCTCGCCCTGGTAGGAGGTATCGAGGTTGCGGATCATGCCCCAGATATCGAGCCCCAGGATCGCGCCCTGCCCGAGATCGAGACTGCCCGACCCCGAGACCGAATTCATCAGCGCCTGCATGCTGTTGCCGACCAGCAGCAGGTCGATCGTGCCGCTGCCGGTGCCTTCCAGCCGCTCATAGCCCGCAAACTGCGTCAGCAGCGGGGCCAGTTGCACATCGCTCAGCCGCAGGTCGCTGCGCATCGACAGCCCGCCGCGCCCGTTGAGGATGAATTGCCCGCCGATGGTCCCGCCATACCCCGCGACCTCGCGCAATTCCGTCACCAGGCGGCCCGCCTGCAGCGTTGCGCGTATATCGACCGCGTCCAGCGTGGCCATGCCAAGGTCCAGCCCGGCCAGCACCAGCGCCACATCGGCATCCGCCCCGAACAGCCCGCTGACGTCGATCGGGTCGCGAGACCAGCCGGTCGCCCCGGCGCCGCCCTCGGCCTCCGCGCCGCCCTCGGAAAGTCCGGTGAGGTCCAGCGCGCCGCCTTGCAGCCGCGCCCGGATCATCGGGCGATCATCGCCGGGCAGGATATCGACATCGCCGGTCAGCCGGTTGTCATCCAGCACGATGCTCGCCTCGCGCAGATGGGTCGAGCCCTCGGAGGCCAGCGTCACCGCCGCGTTCATCGCGATCCGGTCGCGGCCAAGCCCGCGCGGCAATTCCAGCGCCGGCTGGCCCGCCAGCGCCATCACCGGATCAAGATCGGTCGCATCCAGCGCGATGGTGCCCTCGACGCCCAAGGGCACCAGCCCGACCCGGCCATCGAACCCGGCCTCGCCGCCCGTCCAGCGCGCGGTCAGCACGACGGGGCGAAGATCGCCCTCCAGAAGCGGCCCGACCCCGTCGATCACGCCATCTATATTGATCGCGGCGCCGTTCATCACCGCGCCGCCCTCCAGCGTCGCCCGCCCCTCAGCCGAGGGCAGGGTCAGCACCATATCGACATCGCTGATGCGCAATTCCGTTTCCGCCACGCTGTCGCGGTAGAACAGCGCGCCATTGGTGATCTCGGCGATATCGAGGCTGAAATTCTCCAGCCCGCTGCCGCCGCTGCCGCCATCGCCGTTCACGGCCTCCACCTCCTCGGCGCCCGAGAAATCCCAGCTGACCGCGCCGTCTTCCCCGCGCACCAGCACGATCTGCGCATCGACCAGTTCAAAGCGCTGCACCTGCACGCGCCCGCCCCAAAGCGCGCTGGCCCCGATGCCGACATGCATCACCTCGGCCTGCAACAGCGGCCCGTCCTCGACCCAGGCGGGGTTGCCGATCACCACACCCTCGGCGCGCACGCCCAGTGTCGGCCAGATCGACGGGCGCACATCGCCCGAGATGGTCATGCTCCGGCCCGTGGCGCGCTCGAACTGGTCGCCCGCCAGCGCCGCGATCCGCTCTGCCGGGATCACGAACAGCGCCGCGATGGCCAGCACCGCCACCAGCACCAGGGCCCCGACTATCCGAAATATCCAGCGCATTGCCCGCCTCCCGACTGCTGCCTGACGCCAATCCTAGCCCGAAAGCGCCTCGGGGAAACAGCCCTGAAAACGCGGGCACTTGCGGGCGGGCGGGCTTTCGCCCCCGCGCGCATTGACAGATGCCCCGCAAGCCCGCACTGCTGCAGGGCAGCCCGAACGACAGGAGCCCCCATGCCCGATACCGCCCTCATCACCGGTGCCTCCTCCGGCATCGGCCGCGAATTTGCCCGCCTTCATGCCGCGCGCGGCGGCGACGTGATCATCACCGCCCGGCGCGAGGCCGAATTGCAGGCCCTGAAGGAAGAGATCGAGGCCGCGCACGGCGTCACCGTCCACATCATCGCGCTGGACCTCGGCGCCGAGGGCGGGGCCAATGCGCTCTGGGATCGTGTCACGGAGTTGGGCATCCCGGTCGACATCCTGATCAACAATGCGGGCTTCGGCGGCCAGGGCGCATTCATCGAGCGCGATCTGGCCCAGGATCTCGCCATGATCGACCTCAACGTGAAGGCGCTGGTGACCCTCACCCACCACGCCATGCGCGCCATGGCGGATCGGGGGCGGGGCAAGATCCTCCAAGTCAGCTCCACCGCCGCCTATATCCCCGGCCCCCTGCAAGCCACCTATTATGCCACCAAGGCCTTCGTCAGCAGCTTTTCCATGGCGCTGGATCAGGAGATGCGGGCGAAGGGCGTCACCTGCACCGCGCTGGAGCCCGGCTATGTCCAGACCGGTTTCGCCGATGCCGCCGATCTGGAAGGCACCGATTTGGTCGGCGCGGGCGAGAAGGGCGCGCAGCCCGCGGATGTGGCCCGGATCGGCTATGAGGCGATGCTGGCGGGCAAGCTGCGCGTCATCAATGACCCGATGCTGCGCCTGCAACTGCGCTGGCTGATCCCCTTCGCGCCGCATCGGATGGTGCTGAAGATGATCGAGAAGATGCAGACCAAGCGGTAGAGTATCCGTCTTGATCGAGCGGTTTTTTGGGCCCATCCCGATCTTTTCTGATGAGAGTGTTGGCAAGTTCCAGCAGCTTTCGCATGAGGGCCGTGAGAGCGACTCTTGGCGGTTTTCCTGCTTGTGTCATGCTTTGGTATTTCTGCCGCAAATCCGGGTTGTATCGGGCGGCGACGAGGGCGGCCATGTAGAGCGCATCGCGCAGGAACTTTCGGGCACCCTGTATGAAGGCCTTGCCGCACCACTGGCCGGATTGTCGGGCCATGGGGGCGGGGCCGACAAGGCTGGCGGTCTGTTTGCGGGTCATGGCGCCGATCTCGGGGCATTCAACCAGGATCGTGACGGCGCTGACCTGCCCCAGCCCGGGTTTTTGGATAGTGTCCCGGGAAATGGTGTAACTTTGCTCTTCGGCCTTGGCTCGGCCGCAGTTACAGGGCGGCGATTGTCGC
>NZ_JABJVX010000009.1 GCF_013155465.1 Alterinioella nitratireducens
CATGCCGGATACGTTTGTGCAGACTGATTACGCCGTCACCCAATCGTCGCTTGCAACCGGGGCGGGCCATACGTTTTCGGCCAAGTCAGGCCGCCACCGCCTTGCGCACCATGTCCCAGTAGATCGCCTCGATATCGCCCCGCGCCAGCCGCCCGCCCTCGCGATACCAGGTGTTCACCCCGGTCAGCATGGCGATAATCGCCAGCGCGGCCAGCTTGCTGTCGGGCAGGTCGAAACTGCGCGCCGCCTGCCCCGCCCGCAGGATCATTTCCAGCCGATCCTCATACTGACGGCGCAGGGCTTCGATCACGGCGAAATTCTCGGGCTCCAGGTTGCGCAGCTCCATATAGGCGATGAAGACCAGTTCGGGCCGGTCCAGGTGGTAGCGGATATGGTGGCGGCAGAACGCCTCCAACTGATCCACGGCAGACCCCTCCGGCACCTGCCAGCTTGCCAGCAGATCCTCAAGGTGATCGCGCATGAGATCAAAAAGAAGTGTCTGTTTATCAGGGGTATAGAGGTAAAGCGCACCCGCCTGCACGCCGACCTCCGCCGCGATCTGGCGCATGGAAACGGCGGCGAATCCGTGTCGCGCAAAGAGGCGCAGCGCCGCGTCGCGCACCTTGGGGCCGGTGATGTCGGCGTGGGAACCTTGTTTGCGTGCCATGGGGGGCACATTATCTGAACACACGTTCAATTCAAGCAGATGCTGGACGCGGGTGCGGCTTCCGCGATACAAAATAACAACGGCACATCATGCAGGCAGGCAATGCGGACTCTCACCCTCATCACGGTTCTCGCCCTCGTCGCCGCCTGTTCCATTCGCGCGCCCGAGCTTGACGCCTCGATCACCGATCAGAGCCGCGCCGCCGACTGGCCCGAGCTGGTGCCCCTCGGGCCGATCCTGACCCGGACCGAGCTTGCCGGGCCACCCCGCGCCGAAGCCGCGGGCCGCAGCCTGGAATGGCGCGCCGCCGATCTGCGCCGCCGCGCCGCCATCCTGCGCCGGATGCAGGTAAATTAGGGCAACAGCCTCTCGTTGCACCCCCCGGACGGGTCGGCTAACAGTTGCGCGACCGATTTCATTCCTGCCGGAGGCCCGCGCCACATGTCAGACCCGCTTCGCCTTGGCATCGCCGGGCTTGGCACCGTTGGATGCGGTGTCGTCAAGATCATCCAGCAAAAGGCCAACCTGCTGGCCGCGCGTGCCGGACGGCCCGTGGTGATCACCGCCGTCTCCGCCCGCACCCGCGACAAGGATCGCGGCGTCGACCTTTCGGCCTACGCGTGGGAGGATGACCCGGTCGTGCTGGCCGCGCGCGACGACGTGGACGTGTTCGTGGAACTGATGGGCGGGTCGGATGGCCCGGCCAAGGCCGCGACCGAGGCCGCGATCGCGGCGGGCAAGGACGTGGTCACCGCGAACAAGGCGATGCTGGCGGTGAATGGCCAGGCGCTGGCGGAACTGGCCGAGGCCGCAGGCCGCGTGATCCGGTTCGAGGCCGCCGTCGCGGGCGGCATCCCGGTGGTCAAGGCCCTGACCGAGGGGCTGGCCGGCAACCAGATTTCCCGCGTCATGGGCGTGATGAACGGCACCTGCAACTATATCCTGACGCGGATGCAATCGGCGGGCCTCAGCTATGACGAGGTCTTCGAGGAGGCCAACAAGCTCGGCTACCTGGAAGCCGACCCCAATCTCGACGTGGGCGGCATCGACGCAGGGCACAAGCTGGCGCTGCTCTCGGCCATCGCCTTCGGCACGGCGGTCGATTTCGACGGCGTGACGCTGGAGGGCATCGGACAGGTCACCATCGAGGATATCGAACAGGCCGCCGATATGGGTTTCCGCATCAAGCTGCTCGGCGTCGCGCGCATGACCGGACGGGGGCTGGAGCAGCGCATGACGCCCTGCCTTGTTCCCGCCGACAGCCCGCTTGGGCAATTGGAGGGCGGCACCAACATGGTCGTTCTGGAAGGCGATGCCGTCGGCCAGATCGTGCTGCGCGGCGCGGGCGCGGGCGAAGGCCCCACCGCCAGCGCGGTCCTGTCCGACGTGATGGATATCGCGCGCGGCATCCGGCTGCCCACCTTCGGCCAGCCCGCCGCCGGGCTGGAACATGCCGCCCGCGCCGCCGTCGCGGTTTCGGCCCCCTACTATTTGCGCCTGAACCTCACCGACAAGCCCGGCGCGCTGGCCAAGGTGGCCTCGGTCCTGGGCGATTGCGGCATTTCCATCGACCGGATGCGCCAGCCAGAACATGGCGGCAGCGAGGCCCCGGTGCTGATCGTCACGCACAAGGTCTCGGCCCCGTCGCTGGCCGACGCGCTGGAAGCACTGCCGCAGACCGATGTGGTCCTGGGCCAGCCCGTGGCGTTGAGGATCGAAAACATCTGACGCGCGGCAGGCGGCCCGTCGACGGGCCGCGTATGCGCTCGGTCGACCGAGCGCGCGCGCCCCTGTTAGCGCAACCCTGACGCGACACGGGCTTGCGCGGCTTTCCGGCCACGGGTTACAGACAGGGGCAACCTCTATCCCACGAAGGACACCGGCCCCATGCCCACGAAAACCGATTTCAACGATCGCATGCTCTCGCTCGGGCTGGCCCGCGTCTCCGAGGCTGCCGCCATCGCCTCGGCCGGCCTGATCGGGCGCGGCGATGAGAAAGCCGCCGACCAGGCCGCCGTCAACGCGATGCGCGACCAGCTCAACAAGCTCGACATCGCGGGCGTCGTGGTGATCGGCGAGGGCGAACGCGACGAGGCCCCGATGCTCTATATCGGCGAGGAGGTCGGCAGCGGCAACGGCCCCGGCGTCGATATCGCGCTGGACCCGCTGGAGGGCACGACGCTGACCGCCAAGGACATGCCGAACGCGCTGACCGTCATTGCCATGGGGCCGCGCGGATCCATGCTGCATGCGCCCGATGTCTACATGGAGAAACTGGCGATCGGTCCGGGCTACCCGGAGGGTATCGTGTCCCTGGACATGCCCCCCGCCACCCGTGTCTCGGCGCTGGCATCCGCGAAGGGCTGCCTGCCCAAGGACATCACCGTCTGCATCCTCGAACGCCCCCGCCACCAGGAGCTGATCGCCGAGATCCGCTCGACCGGGGCCGCGATCCGCCTGATCACCGATGGCGATGTCGCGGGCGTCATGCATTGCGCCGAGGCCGAGGCCACCGGCATCGACATGTATATGGGCGAAGGCGGCGCACCCGAAGGCGTGCTGGCCGCCGCCGCGCTGAAATGTATGGGCGGGCAGATGTATGGCCGCCTCGTATTCCGCAACGACGATGAACGCGGCCGCGCGGGAAAGGCCGGGATCACCGACCTCGACAAGATCTATGGCCGCGACGAGATGGTGACCGAGGATGTGATCTTTTCCGCCACCGGCGTCACCAACGGCTCGATCCTGTCGGGCATCAAGCGCGAGGTCGGTTGGGTCACGACCGAGACCCTGCTGATGCGCTCCAAGACCGGATCGGTGCGGCGCATGACCTACCGCACGCCCGTCGCGCCCGAGGCATGACCAGCACGATCCTGAACGTCACGGCCTCGGCCACCGGGCGGCACTGGGTGGGCCTGTCACCCGAAGAGGACCGCCTGTCGGAGGCGCTGGCGCAACGGGCCGATATCGCGCCTGCGCTGGCCCGCGTGCTGGCCCGGCGCGGCGTGCTGCCGGAGACCGCCGACAGCTACCTGGCCCCTGCCCTGCGCGACCTGCTGCCCGATCCGCTGCGCCTGAAGGATATGGGGGTCGCCGCAACCCGCGTGCTTGCCGCCATGGCCGACCGCGAACGCATCGCGATCTTTGCCGATTACGATGTCGATGGCGGCACCTCCGCCGCCCTGCTGATCGACTGGCTGCGCCAGCAGGGCCATGCCGCGACGCTCTACATTCCCGACCGCATCGACGAGGGCTATGGCCCGAACGAGGCCGCGATGGCCGAGCTCGCCACATCCCACGACCTGATCATCTGCGTCGATTGCGGAACCCTGTCGCACGACCCCATCGCGGCGGCCAGGGGCGCGGAGGTTATCGTGCTCGACCACCACCTGGGTGGCGCGGAGCTGCCCGATTGCGTCGCCGTGGTGAACCCCAACCGGCAGGATGAACCGGGCGACCTGGGCTATCTCTGCGCCGCCGCCGTCGTGTTCCTGATGCTGGTCGAGGCGGGCCGTCAGTTGCGGGAAGCGGGCCGCAAGGGCCCCGACCTGATGGCGATGCTGGACCTCGTGGCGCTGGCCACCGTGGCCGATGTGGCGCAACTGACCGGTGTGAACCGCGCCTTCGTGCGGCAGGGCCTCAAGGTCATGGCGCGGCGCGACCGCCCTGGCCTGGTGGCGCTCTGCGACGTGGCGCGGCTGGACCGGGCGCCGACCTCCTACCATCTCGGCTTCGTCCTCGGCCCGCGCGTCAATGCCGGGGGCCGCATCGGCGAGGCCGACCTGGGCGCGCGCCTCCTGGCCTGCACCGATCCGGCCGAGGCACGAGCGATGGCCGAACGTCTGGACATGTTCAACACCGACCGGCGCGAGATCGAGGCCAATGTGCGCGATGCGGCCCTGGCGCAGGCCGAGGCGCGCTGTCTCGACGCGCCGTTGGTCTGGGCCGCCGACGAGGGCTGGCACCCCGGTGTCGTCGGCATCGTGGCAAGCCGCCTGAAAGAGGCCACCAACCGCCCCGCCGTGGTGATCGGCTTCGACGGCGATGACGGCAAGGGCTCGGGCCGCTCAATCGCGGGCGTCGATCTGGGTGCGTCGATCCAGAAACTGGCCGCCGAGGGGCTGATCCAGAAAGGGGGCGGCCACCGCATGGCAGCGGGCCTGAGCCTGAGCCGCGCGCAGCTAGAACCCGCCATGGCCCGCCTCTCGGAGCTCTTGGCCAAACAGGGCGCGGGCGAGGCCGGCCCCGCCGACCTGCGCATCGACGCCATGCTGATGCCGGGCGGCGCAACAGTCGAGCTGATCGAGGCTTTGGAGACGGCAGGCCCGTTTGGCGCCGGGTCCCCCGCCCCGCGCTTCGTGTTTCCGTCGCAGAGCATCCGCTTCACCAAGCCGGTGGGCGACGGCCACCTGAAATTCAGCTTCTCCGATGGCGGCCCCGTCACGCTGGAGGCCATCGCCTTCAATGCCCGCAGCACCGGGCTGGCCGACCTGATCGAAGGCCACGCAGGCCGCCCAATCCACCTTGCGGGCCGGATCGAGGTCAACCACTGGAACGGCCGCCAGAGCGTGCAATTGCGGCTGGAGGATGCCGCCTTGGCATGACGGAAGACCTTCGAAAATTTCCTTGCCCGATGCGTCAATTTCCCCTTGCGCATCACACCGGCTTTTCCTAGAACCCGCCTCACCGCCAAGCGTGGCCCGTTCGTCTATCGGTTAGGACGCCAGGTTTTCAACCTGGAAAGAGGGGTTCGATTCCCCTACGGGCTGCCACTTGACCTCTCCTTTATCGCGTCGGGTTCCGGCTTGCCTTTACCGCAAGGCCCATGATTGTAATGCACATTCATCCCGTTGCGCAGGCCGCTCTTCGACCAGGAAAGGTCCCCCATGTCCAAACTGACGGAATCCGCGAAAGGCGTCTACGTCATCGCCCCCACCCCCTTCGATGATGGCGGGGCGATCGATGACGGCAGCATCGACACCATGGTGGAGTTCTTCCTGTCCGCAGGGGCCGACGGTCTGACGATCATGGGTATGATGGGCGAGGCGGAGAAACTCACGCAAGACGAATCCGTCGCCGTGATGACGCGCGTGATGGCCGCCGTCGCGGACCGCGTTCCGGTCATTGTCGGCGTGTCCTCGCCCGGGCTTGCCTCTCTGGTCGGGCTCTCGCGCACCGCGATGGATCTCGGCGCCGCCGGGGTCATGGTCGCCCCCACCCCTGCCTTGCGCACCGACGCACAGATCAAGGGCTATTTCGCGACCGTCGCCGACTCGCTCGGCCCCGATACGCCTTTCGTTTTGCAGGATTTTCCGCTGGCCACCGGGGTCCGGATCGACGCCTCGGTCATCATCGACATCATCCACGACCACCCCAGTTGCGTGATGCTGAAGCACGAGGATTGGCCGGGCCTGTCCAAGATCTCTGCCTTGCGCAAAGCGTCCGATGTGGGCGGCCGCCGGATCTCGATCCTGTGCGGCAATTCGGGGCTGTTCCTGCCCGAAGAGATGGCGCGCGGCGCCGATGGCGCGATGACCGGCTTCGCCTTCCCCGAGATGATGATTGGCGTTTGCCGCCACGCGCAAGCAGGCGATCACGACAAGGCGCGCGACCTCTTTGACGCCTATCTGCCCTTGATCCGATATGAAAGCCAGCCGGGTCTGGGGCTTGCCCTGCGCAAACACGTGCTGGCCCATCGCGGCATCATCGCGAACGCGGCCCTGCGCCGCCCCGGCCCCAAACTCGCCCCGCAGGACATCGCGGAGATCGACACGCTTATGGACCGACAGGCCAAACGGCTTGCCGCCCTGGACGCGGCATGATGCGCCGCCCGCCTCATTGCGATAGCCGGGCGACCACGGCCTCCACCTCGGGGGCCTGGCGCTTTTCTGCGTCGCATCGGATGAAGTAGCACCAATCCTCGTCTATGGTGTGATCGGACAGCGTGACCAGGCGGCCCGCGGCCAGGTCGCGGCCGAGGAACCACTTTCGGCAGATCGCGACACCCAGACCGGCCACCGCCGCGCCTTGCAACAGGGCCGAGCCTTCCAGCATCAGGCCCGAGCCACTGGCCGGTTGGCGCGGGTGGCTTGAGCGCTCGTACCAGAGCGACCACATCCGCAGGTCTTCATCGAACAGAAGCGGTCCGGTCGTCAGCAACTCGTCCGGCTCCCGTCCCGCCAGCAGTGCGGGCGCGCAGACCGGAACCGCGTCGCCGGGGGCAAGCACGATATCATGCGTCATCAGCTGCGCGCGGCGGGCAAAGCGGATCTCGATATCGGGCGGCGGCGTCACCGGCCTGTCGGTCTGCAGAAGCGTGACATGCAGGTTGATCTCGGGATGCGCCGCGCTGAACCCCTTGAGGCGCGGCATCAGCCACCCGGTCGCCACCAGCGGCAGGCAGGCGATCGAGACACTGCGCAGCCCGCGCATCGGCAGCCGGTCCATCTCGTGCCGGATCGCGTCGAAGGCCTCATGCGTGACGCCCGCCAGGCTGCGGCCCGCATCGGTCAGCGTGGTCACGCGGCCCTGGCGAATGAACAAGGGCTCGCTGGCCCAGGCCTCCAGGATCTTGACCTGGTGGCTGATCGCAGAATGCGACACGTTCAGTTGATGCGCGGCATCGGTGATCGAGCCGGTCTGGTGGATCGCCTCCAGCGCGCGCAGGGCCTTGAGCGGTGGCAGGCGTCGTGTCGAGCTCATCTGTCCAATATGTTAGTTTTTTGAACGCTATCCAAGTTATTTGTGCTTTTTAAGTTAGGGTTTTGATTTCAGGATGAGAGGATGGACAGGCATTCGGAGGACAATGTGCAGCGGAAGTTACGGCTATGCATGGCCCAGATGACATCGACCAACCGCCATGCGGGCAATATCGCCTTCGTTGAGGCGGCGGCTGCCCACGCCGCCGACCAGGGCTGCCACCTGCTCGCCCTGCCGGAAGCCGCGGGCATGATGAACAAGGACCGCGACGACGCGCGCAGCCAGATCACGCAGGAGGCCGATGACCCTTTCGTCACCGCCTGCAAGACGCTGGCGGCCAGGCACGGGATCTGGATTCAAACCGGCTCGACCCCGGTTGCCAGCGGCGACGGGCGCTTTCTGAACCACGGCAACCTGATCGACGACACCGGCGCGTCGGTGGCGCAATACGACAAGATCCACCTCTTCGACGTGTTCCTGGAGGGTCGCCCGCCCACCGGCGAATCGAACCGCTACGCACCGGGCCGGGAGGCCGTGCTGGTCGATACGCCCTGGGGCCCATGGGGCCTGACCATCTGCTATGACCTTCGGTTCCCGCATCTCTACCGCGATTTCGCCAAGCGGGGGGCCACGGTGATGTTCATCCCCTCGGCCTTCACCGTCCCCACCGGCGACGCGCATTGGGAAACCCTGTTGCGCGCGCGCGCCATCGAGAACGGGGCCTTCGTGGTCGCGGCGGCGCAGGTGGGCCTTCACGATGACGGGCGCAGAACCTGGGGCCACTCGATGATCGTCGATCCCTGGGGTAAGGTGATGGTCGATATGGGTGGATCCGAGCCGGGTCTTGCCGTTGTCGATCTCGACCTCGACCAGGTCACACGCACCCGCGACCAGATCCCGTCCCTGCGCAATGAACGCGACTACACGCTGCGGCATGTCACGGCCAGCGGCACCTGATCTTCACATCTCCCAGGAGGACTTGTCATGAAAACCACACGCAGAACCCTACTTGCCAGCGCCGCCGCAATCGGCACGGTCACGGCCCTGAAACCGTTTCGCGCCTATGCGCAGCAGGCGCGCCCCGACCTGGTGATCGCGGTCGACAACCTTTGGGAGACGATGGACCCGGTGATCGGCATCTCGACCTCGGGCGGCCGGGTGCATTCCAACCTTTTCGACACGCTTGTGCGCCGCAACCGGTGGGAAGACCCCGACGGGACCGAGCTTGTGCCCTGGCTTGCCACCAGTTGGGAACGCACGACGCCGACGATCTGGACGTTCCACCTGCGCGAGGGGGTCAAGTTCCATGATGGCCATGTGATGGATGCCGAGGATGTGGCTTTCTCGATCTCCGAGCAGCGGCTCTGGGGTGAGGAGCCCGACGCGCCGCGCGGCACGCGCTATGTCGCGGGCATCATCCGGGTCGAAGCGGTCGGCCCCCTGACCGTCGAGATCGAGACCGAGGCCCCCGACCCCTCGATCGCCTACCGCATGGTCACGCCGATCGGCTTTGTCCTGCCCAAGCATTACTACGAGGAGGTCGGCAAGGACGCCTTTGGCCAGGCCCCGATGGGCACTGGCCCCTACAAGCTGGTCTCGTTCGACCCGTCGACCGAACTGGTGGCCGAGGCCTTTGACGATTACTGGAATGCGCCGGTCCCTGCGGCGAGCCTGACCTTCCGCATCGTCCCCGAGTTCTCTACCCGCTACGCAGGTCTCGCCGCGGGCGAATTTGACGTCATCGTCAATATCCCCGCCGACCAGGTGGCACAGGTGCGCGATACGCCGGGCGTCGAGGTGATGGAGAAATCCATCGAGAACTACCCGATGTTCGCCTTCAACACGCTGGAAACCGAGGATCTGCCCAACAACCCGCTGACCGATCCGAACCTGCGCAAGGCGATGGTCTCGGCCATCGACCGCGAGGCCATCGTCGAGGCGCTCTGGGGCGACGCAACCTTCGTGCCGACGCCGTTCAACTTCCCCGAATACGGGCCCTATTACGACCCCGACCGGGAACGCGCCTACCCTTACGACCCGGACCGCGCCCGCGAGCTTCTGGCGCAATCGGATTACGCCGGGGAGGAGCTGATCTGGCACATCACGCGCGGCTTCTACCCGAATTACGAAGTTGCGGCCGAGTTCATGGTCGAGCAGTGGCGCGATATCGGGGTCAACGTGCGCATCCGCATCGTCGACAACTTCTCGCTGGCCTATCAGCGCCCGTTCCACCTGCTCAACATGTCGATGTCCAGCGAGTTCTCCGGCGACCCCTACCGCCCGCTCTGGCTGGACTGGGGGCCCAATTCCAGCCGCACCCGCGCCGCGCACCGGACGTGGGAGCCGACCGAGCGGTTCCTGGAAATCGGCGAACGCTTCGCGGCGGCGCAGGAATTCGACGAACGTCATGCGGCCTATCTGGACCTCGTCGAGGAATGGGAAAACGTCACCCCCGGCATGTACCTGTGGCGCAACGTGGTCAGCTACGGCGTGCGTGAAGACCTTGACTGGGATCCGGGCAATGACTCGGTCACCATCTTCGACCGGATGTATATGGGCTGAATGACGCCCACGGACCTCTCTCCCGTCCTGGCGGTGCGCGATCTGACCATCGCGTTGCCGCCGGGTGCCGACCGCGCCCACGCGGTCACCGGTATCGACCTGACGATCGAACCCGGCCAGACGTTGTGCCTCGTGGGCGAAAGCGGGTCGGGCAAATCCGTGGTCGCGCAGGCGATCATGGGCATGTTGCCTCCGGCCCTGCCCATGACCAGCGGCGAGATCGCCCTGCAAGGCACCCCCAACCCGCCGCAGCGCGCCTCGGCCTATCACCGCCTGCGCGGGCCCAAGGTGGCGATGGTGTTTCAGGACGCGATCTCCAGCCTCGACCCGATTCAGCGCGTGGGCCGCCAGTTGGAGGAAATCCTCGAAGTTCACGGCGTGCCGAAATCCGAGCGCCGCGCCCGCGTCATGGACATGCTGGCCGCCGTGCTCCTGCCCGACCCGGACCGCGCCTATCGCTCCTACCCGCATGAGATGTCGGGCGGACAGGCACAGCGCATCGTCATTGCGGGCGCGCTGCTGCTGAACCCCGCGCTCCTGATCGCCGATGAGCCGACCACCGCGCTCGATGTCACGACGCAGGCCGAGATCCTCGAACTGATCGAGAAGCTCAAGGTCGAATTCGACACTTCGGTCCTGTTCATCACCCATGATTTCGGCGTTGTGGCCGATATCGCCGACCATGTCGTGGTGATGAAGGACGGTATTGCCGTCGAATCCGGCACCGCCCCCTCCGTTCTTCAAGACCCGCAGCACGACTACACCAAACGCCTGCTGGCCGCCGCAGCCCTGGCCCCTGCACGCGACCAGGCCGCGGATGGCGCGGCGATCTTCCAGGTCCGCGACCTGTCGCTGACCTACCGCCGGGGGCTGTTCTTCAACCGCACCGAGGTGCCCGCCGTGCGCGAGGTGACGCTGGACCTGCACAAGGGGCAGACCCTCGCCGTGGTCGGCGAAAGCGGCTCGGGCAAATCCTCGTTGGCCAAGTGCCTGTTGCGCTTGCAGGACACGGATGGCGGGCAGATGATCTTCAAGGGACGGGACATCACCGCGCTGCAAGGAGCGGCCCTGCGCGATTTCCGCTCCAAGGTGCAGGTGGTGCTGCAAGACCCGTTCGGCGCGCTCGACCCGCGCTTCAAGACTATCGACGCGATTGCCGAGGGGCCGATCATCCACGGTGTGCCGAAGGCTGAGGCTCGCGAGCGCGCGCTGAGGATGCTGGAGCTTGTCGGCCTGACCCCGCAGGCCGCCGACCGCTACCCGCAGGAGTTTTCCGGCGGCCAGCGGCAGCGCATCTGCATCGCCCGCGCGCTGGTGCTGGAACCCGAGGTGCTGATCGCGGATGAGGCGGTCTCGGCGCTGGATGTGTCGATTCAGGTGCAGGTGCTGGACCTATTCACCGACCTTCAGGACCGCCTGGGGTTCTCGATGGTGTTCATCACCCATGACCTGCATGTCGCGGCCGCGATCTCGGACAACGTGTTGGTGATGCAGCATGGCCGCGTCGTAGAACAGGGGCCGACGGCGCAAATCTTCGCCAACCCGCGCGACCCTTACACGCGGGCCCTTCTGCAATCGGCACCGGGGCAGAAGCGGGGGCTGGTGGCATGATCGGCTTCATCCTCTCGCGCGTCGCCCGCGCCATCATCACGCTGCTGGTGACGGTCACGCTGGTCTTTGTCTTCATCCGCTTTTCCGGCGATCCGGCGGCAGCCCTCGCCCCGCCCGACGCGCCGCAGGAGGTGATCGAGCAATACCGCCGCGCGCTTGGTCTCGATCAACCGTTCTGGGTGCAATATACCGGCTACCTGGGCCGTTTGATCCAGGGCGATTTCGGCTATTCGATCCATTCGGGGCGCCCGTCGCTGCAAATCTTCCTCGACCGCCTGCCCGCCACCTTGCGCCTTGGCGGCACCGCGCTTCTGATTTCGCTGGTCTGCGGCATCACGCTTGGGGCCGTGGCCGCGCTGAACCGGGGCAGGCCCATCGACCGGGGCGTAATGGCCTTTTCCGTCTTCGCCTTCGCCATGCCGAATTTCCTCTTCGGTCTTGTCGTGATCCTTGTCGGATCGCTGGCGTTCCAAGTCTATCTGGGCGGTCAGGGGGCCAGCAGCACCGCACTTGGCCTGATCGCGCCTGCCCTGACGCTTGGCCTGGCGTCGATGGGCAGCTACGCGCGGTTCACGCGGTCATCGCTCTTGGAGACCATCAACAAGCCCTTCATGCTGGCCGCCGAGGCGCGCGGCATCCCCTATAAACGCCGCCTCATTCGCCACGCCCTGCCCAATGCCGCCATTCCACTGGTGACGCTGGTGGGTCTGTCGCTCGGCTCTCTCATCGCCGGGTCCGTGGTGACCGAGCAGGTCTTTGCCTGGCCCGGTGTCGGCCAGCTTCTGGTGCGCTCGGTCGCCACGCGCGACATCGCCACGGTGCAGTTCCTGGTGCTGGCGATTGCCGCGACCATGATCACCGCCAACCTCATCGTCGATCTGCTCTACCTCGTGATCGACCCGCGCATCCGGGCCAAGTGACTTGAGCGACGCCACCACATATCAGCGCCCCGCCATCCCCTGGGCCGTTCGCCTGGCGCTTGGCTTCATCGCGGTCTTCGTCCTCTTCGCCCTCTTCGGCCAGTGGCTGTCACCGCACGAGTTCCGCGCCACGTCGCTCCTCGATCGGCTGCGGCCCCCGGTCGGGTTCGGCGGCACCTGGGACTATCCGCTCGGCACCGATGCGCGCGGGCGCGACCTGCTGGTGCGCCTGGCCGTGGGGGCGCAGATAACGCTGATCGTCGCCGTTGTCGGCACCCTGATCGGCGCGGTCCTGGGCTCGCTTCTGGGCGTGCTGGCCGCCGCACGGCGCGGCTTTGTCGAAACCGTCGTGGTGGGCGCGGTCGATGTACAGGCGTCGCTTCCGATCATCGTCGTGGCCCTCTTCGTGCTGGCCATGTTCGACAGCAGTTTCACCCTCTTCCTCCTCCTCATCGGCCTGACCGGGTGGGAGGTCTATGCCCGCCTGATGCGCGGTGCGGTGCTGTCGGCCAAGGAACAGGGCTATGTCACCGCCGTGCGCGCGCTCGGGGCCTCGCCCTACCGCATCTACCTGCGCCATATCCTGCCCAACGTGGTCTCGGTCGCGCTGGTCCAGTTCACCGTGAACATGCCGCTGACGGTGCTGCTGGAAACCGCGCTCAGCTTCCTTGGGCTTGGCGTGCAATCGCCGCTGACCAGCCTGGGCCAGATCATGAGCGAGGGGCGCGACCGCCTGCTGACCGCCTGGTGGCTGACGCTCTTCCCCGGCGTGATCATCTTCCTGCTGGCGCTGTCGATCAGCCTGGTGGGGGACTGGGTCCGCGACCGCTTCGACCCGACATTGAGATCCGAAAACTGAGGGTTCCCCCCATGTCCAAGCCCCTGCCCCGTCCGCGGAAATACACCATCGGCCCCGAGCCCGCCGCGCTGGAGCCCGACCTGATCAGGCTGATGGGCCGGCTTGAGACGACGATGCTTGGCCACATCCTCTACTGGGGCAGCATGGATCGTGGCATTCAGGCCAGCCGGGGGTTCGGGCCCCGTACCGTGGGCCGCGCCCTGACCGTGCAATGCCCGGCGGCGGATTCGACGATGCTGCACCACGCCATTGGCCTCGCGCGGCCCGGCGACATGCTGGTGATCGACCGGTTGGGCGATGACAAATACGCCTGCCTGGGGGATGGAGTCGCCTCTGCCGCCCAACTGGCAGGGATCGTGGGCGCGGTGATCGACGGGCCCTGCACCGATGCCGACGAAATGGCCGGGATGGGCTTTCCCGTCTGGTGCCGCGGCACCGCGCCGGTGACAACACGCCTTCTGAACATCGCGGGCCGCGCGCATGTGCCGGTCAGCTGCGGCGGCGTCGTTGTGATGCCCGGCGCGGTGGTGCTGGCAGATGCCGATGGTGTCTTTGCCCTGCCGGCGGATGAGGCCCGCGCCATGGGCGAGATTGCCTTGACCCGAGGCCAGATCGCGCAGGAGCGTCGCGCCAATCGCGAACCGGGCGTGCCGCTTGGCCGGATTACCGGCGCGACCGCTCTGGTCGAGGCCGAGTTGAATGACGGCAGGGGCTGAGGGCCTAGGACGCCTCCGCCCCGCCCGCCTCATCCGAGAATGACGCGATCAATTGCGCACAGGCCCGCATCGCCAGGTCGTATTTCTTCGCCTTGATCTGGTCCTGCACCCGCAACAGCGCCTCCGGCGTGTTGTCCCGGTCGAACGCCCGCGCGCCCAGGGCCTCCCGGCGCTGCACCGTCAGGTATCGGGTCTCCTTGTCGGTGGTCCCGTAGGAGTATTTGTAGGGCTCGTTCCCATGGCAGAAATCATAGACCCGGTAGCCATGCGCGATGGCCCATTCGATGCTGCCCAGATGCAGGATTTGCCCCGCGAAGGGCACGTCCGCATCGACATCGCGCCCCGCCACGATGAAATGGACGGTCTTCTGTTCATGGTCGAGGATATGCCCCAAGGCCCCTAGGGGCGTATCCCCGCGCCACAGCACCGGCAGGAACAGCGTGTCCGTCTCAAGCCCCGCGCGCAGCGTGCGCCGGTACATGTCGGCGGCCTTCGCGGCGGTCGCGGCCCCCTTCTTCGGGATCCATTTCCGACCCCAGAACTCCAGCAGGATCTCCAGATGCGCGTCAAACGTCTCGGCGCCGGTATCGGTCAGGTGAAGTTCGCCCGTGTTCAGGTGCTTGCGCTCCAGCCGTCGGAACTTCTGCCGTGAATTCGCGCTGAGGCCCTCGTTCAGGAACGCGTCGAAACTGTCCGGCAGGGTCACCTGCGGCGACACCAGGTTGTCGGTCTCGCCCTTGTTGATGAGGTAGGGGCGAAATCTGGTCGAATACTCCGCCCGCGCAAACCCGGCCCGAAACGCCTTGATCCGGTCGATCTGGTCGACATAGCGCAGCGAGAGCGTGGTCCAGGGCATCTGGTCCAGCGTCTGCGCGAGGGCGGGCAGCGCCACCTCCTCCCAATCCGGGTCGCAGATGAAGCCGGTATATTCACCGCCGATGAGCCGCCCGGCGGCCTGATACTGGGTCTGGAACTCGGATTTCGACCGGCTCCAATGCACGCGCGACTTCAGCGGCAGGATCGCGACAACCTGGTCCGACACTGCATCGGCCCGCGCGACAAGCACGGTGAAGCGCCCCGGATTGTCACGAAACCCACGCATCATCCAGTCCCAGCTGAGGAACAACCCCGCCTGCGGATCGCGTCGGTGCAGTTCGGTCCAGTCGGCGCGCAAGTCCTCGACCTCCGAGAGGCTGCGCAGCAGGTGGACCGTCAGATCCTGCGAGATGTCGCGCGGGGCCATGTTCACACCCTGCCCTCCTCCAGCGTTGCCAGGATGATGCTCAGGAACATCTTCTGCGCCGCCTCGAAATCGCGCGCGATCGGCGCGGTCAGCCGGTTACGGGCGGCGAAATATGCTCCGACCCGGCAGATCTGCGCCCCGAATTCGGGGTGGACGCCCGCATCGTCATATTTACGGATGCGGCGTTTCGACAGCCAGCCCCGTTTGCCGGCCTCCTTCACGATCAGCTTGAAACGCTGCGCACAGTGAAAGGTCAGGTAGAGCGAGAGGTAGTTCAGATAGGGCTCCAGCGCATGGCCGCAGCCGGGGTCGAATTCCGAGCGCACAATCTCCAGCATCACCTCCGGTGGCACTGGCCACGCCTCGTCGCCGATCAGCCAGGCGATATCCTCGGCCCCGTGACGCAACCCGCTATACTCGAAATCGAACCAGCGCAGCACGTCGTCGCGGCCAATCGCGGCATTGCCCGACCGGCAATCCCATTTGACGAATTGCCGCCCCGGCTGCGCCACCGCCGCTTTGATCGCATCGAGGTCCACCGGGCCCGAGCGCCCGCCCGAATAGGGCTCCAGCCCGCGCACGCCCTCGGCGAAATTGTCGATCCAGTCGCGGTTGTTGCCCAGGTGCGGCATGATCTCGTGCAGCCGGGTCTTGCGGGACGCCTCCTGCACCATGAAGATCGCGCGCACGGCTTCGGCCGCCAGATCGGCCTGCCCGCCCGCGTCACGGGCCGCGATTTCCATGTTCAGGCGGCGCCCGCCGACATCGGATTGGAACATCACCTCACCGACTACGCCGAGGCAGCGCGGGACCAGGTCGCAATGGGGTGCGAGCTGTTTCAGGACATGTGCCTCAAGATGGGTGCGGCGGAAATTCGGGCGCAGCGTGGCGAAGACCGTGCGGTCGTCGAAATGCAGCTTGTAGCTCGCACGCCCGTCGCCGCCGGGCGCCGTCACCCGCCGGATCTTGTTGCCGAAATGCCCTTCCGCGGCCCGGACGACCTGGGTCAGACGTTTCTGCCGAGAGCTGTTCGTCACGTGAATACCTAGCAGTTTGGCGCGCCGGATGCCGACGCGGATCTGGAACCAAGGCCATGAATACCGCGGAATTGAGCCCGAATTGAGAACAGTCTTTGGCAACAATGGGCAAAGGAGGTCGCGTGATTCGGGCGCGAATTGCGCCAAGACCGCAATGGATTGTTCCGGAACCCCGTGAGAATCTTAATAGTACAATCAAGACTGTTTCCCGATCGAAAACCAAGCGCCTCATTTTCGACGAAAAATAACGAAGAATTTGCCCGATTTCGGAATTGTCCGTAAAGTTCCTATCGGATGGGGGTCCGAAATCTGAACCGGAATAGTCGCCTTTTGCGCAAGTGAAAGTGCTGCCCGAATGAATGCTGCCTGAAACAGGGGGACTCTCGATGTCTGAAGAATACCAAACCATTTATGAAAATGCCGGTGCCGGAAATGGCTCCGGATCGGGAGGAACGCGCGGATCTGGCTCCGGTGGCTCCAAGGGATCGGGCTCGGGCGGATCGCAAGGCTCCGGCTCTGGCGGCTCCAAGGGATCGGGCTCGGGCGGATCGCAAGGCTCCGGCTCTGGCGGCTCCAAGGGATCGGGCTCCGGCGGATCGCAAGGCTCCGGCTCTGGCGGTTCCAAGGGATCGGGCTCGGGCGGATCGCGTGGCTCCGGCTCGGGCGGCTCCAAGGGATCGGGCTCGGGCGGATCGCGTGGCTCCGGCTCCGGCGGCTCCAAGGGATCGGGCTCGGGCAATGATACCGCCAGCACGACGAAGGCCTATCACAATGGCGGCGTCGAGGGTGACTCCTTCGCGGATTGGTATTCGGCCAACCTGGAGACCGAGTTCAGCGCGTCCGGGTCCGAGGGCCAGACGATCCTGGACCTGTCCGATGCCGGTGCGGCCAAGACGATCAACGAATCCGTCGCCCCCGACGGCACCCATAGCGGCACGGTCGAGTTCTCCAACGCTGATGGTGAGCCCGTCGGATGGGGCCATTACGATGGCGTGGACGAGGTCATTCCCTCGGACGATCCGACCAGCAAGTATTACACCGAAGACGATCTCAACGTGATCGGAGCGCACGGCCCCGGCCAACCGCCGGAAGTCTCGCTCGATCAGTTCATGACGGATGGAAGCGACGGTTCCGACGCGGGCGGCACGAAAGGCTCCGGCACGGGCGGCTCTGGCTCCGGCGGCACGAAGGGATCCGGGTCCGGTAGCGGCGGCTCCGGCTCCGGCGGCTCCAAGGGCTCAGGCTCTGGGGGCACGGGTGGGTCCGGTTCCGGTGGCTCCAAGGGCTCGGGGTCTGGCGGCACGGGCGGGTCCGGCTCCGGTGGCTCCAAGGGCTCCGGGTCTGGCGGCACGGGCGGCTCCGGGTCCGGCGGCTCCAAGGGCTCCGGCTCTGGGGGCACGGGCGGCTCTGGCTCCGGTGGCTCCAAGGGCTCCGGGTCTGGTGGCACGGGTGGGTCCGGCTCCGGTGGGTCCAAGGGCTCCGGGTCTGGGGGCACGGGCGGGTCGGGATCCGGTGGGTCCAAGGGCTCGGGCTCTGGGGGCACGGGCGGGTCCGGCTCCGGTGGCTCCAAGGGCTCCGGGTCTGGTGGCACGGGCGGGTCCGGCTCCGGTGGCTCCAAAGGCTCAGGTTCGGGTGGCACGGGCGGCTCCGGGTCCGGCGGCTCCAAGGGCTCGGGCTCTGGGGGCACGGGCGGGTCCGGTTCCGGTGGCTCCAAAGGCTCCGGGTCTGGCGGCACGGGCGGCTCCGGGTCCGGCGGCACGAAGGGTTCCGGGTCTGGTGGCACGGGCGGGTCCGGTTCCGGTGGGTCCAAGGGCTCCGGCTCTGGGGGCACGGGCGGCGGGACGCAGTTGACCGCGGCTGCGGCAGCGCTGCCAGCGTTCAGCTATGACGCCCAGGACGACGCTTTGTCGGTTGATGACATCATGGCTCTGATGAACCAGGATGTCGACGATCCGTCCAACCAGCAGCAGGACTGGGAGGATGACGGGATGGACGACCTCCTCCTCTGACAGGAGGCCCATCCGATCAAACCGGTGCTGCGGGGCCTGAACCGTCCCGCAGCGCCTTTTTCATGCCGGTGCGCCCGCGACATAGACCTGCGCAACCGCGCGGTCGTCGCCCATGATCTGCAACACGAAAAGCTCTTCGGCCAGTGTCTCGGCGCGCTCCATCCGCAACGCCATCGCGTCGGTGGCGCGCGCGTCCAGCACCACGATATCGGCATCGCTGCCGGGGGCGAGGGTGCCGATCCGGTCCTCCATCCCCAGGGCCACCGCATTGCCGCGCGTAATCCAGTGGAAGGCGCGCAACGGGTGCAGGCGCTGGCGCTGGAGTTGCAGGATCTTGTAACCCTCGTTCAGCGTTTGCAGCATCGAATAGCTGGTGCCGCCGCCCACATCGGTGGCAATCGCGTTGATTGTCCCGCGCGCGCGCAGGCCCGCGTCGTCGAAGAGGCCGCTGCCCAGAAAAAGGTTCGAGGTCGGGCAGAAGACCGGCCGCGCCCCGGTTTCGACCAGCGCGTCGATCTCGCGCGGTTTGAGGTGGATGGAATGACCAAGCAGCATCTTTTCCGACAGCAACCCGTGCGACTGATACACGTCCAGGTAATCGCGCGCTTCCGGGTAAAGCTCGGCGGTGAAGGCGATCTCGTCGTGATTTTCCGACAGGTGCGTCTGCACGAAACAGTCGGGATGCTCAGCGACCAGCGCGCCGGCCATCTCCATCTGTTCCGGTGTCGATGTGATCGCAAATCGCGGCGTGATCGCATATTGCGCGCGGCCCCGCCCGTGCCACTCGGCGATCAGCGCCTTGCTGTCGTCATAGCTTGATTGCGGCGAATCGCGCAGCCCGTCCGGCGCATTGCGGTCCATCATCACCTTGCCGCCGATCATGCACATGTTGCGGCGGGCGGCTTCCGCGAAATAGGCCCGCGCCGAGGTCTTGTGGACCGAGCAATAGGCCACCGCCGTCGTCGTGCCATGCGCCAGGATCTGGTCGTAGAACCTGCCCGCCATCGCGGCGCTGTGGGCCGGGTCTGCATATTCGGTCTCCGCCGGGAAGGTGTAGTTGTTCAGCCAATCCAGCAGTTGCGCCCCCCAGGAGGCGATGACCTGCACCTGCGGGAAATGAATATGCGGGTCGATGAAGCCCGCCATCATCAGGTGCGGGCGGTGGTCGATGATTTCGGCATCCCCGGCCTGGCGGTTCACCTCGGCAAACCCGCCGCGCGCCACGATGCGGCCCCCCTCGATCAGGATCGCGCCATCCTCGATATGGATATGGGCGCTGTCATCCTCGGGGCTCTGCGGCTCGGCCACGAAATCCAGGATGCGGCCGCGCAGGAGGGTCTTTTGGGTTGTCATGGCTCAGGTATCCGTTTCTTGAAAGCACAGGGCGCATGGGGTCCACGCGCCCTGTGAAGTGTCCGGGTGAAAACGAAGGATTATTCGCCCGGGGTTGCGTGTGGCGCATCGGTATCCATGAAATCCGGCTCGTCCGGCACGATGATACGATGTTCCAGATCCTCCTTCGGCGCAATTGCCGGGTAGAAATAGAGGAATGCGCCGATGATCAGGTATCCGATGGTGATGCCGTCGAATTGCGGGGCCTGCAGCGTGTTGCTGTGGATGATCCCGACCGAGGACATCGCCGCCGCCGCGAGGGCGAAGCCGCCCGCGAAGCGGAACCGCCCGTCGATCACATCGGCCACGATCGCGCCCCAGACAAGCCCCGTGATGATCGCGCCCTGGCTGAGCGCGAGGTGCCCTTCGTAATGCGCCCCCTCGATCAGCAGCGCGGCGGTCAGGTCGGCATCCCCCAGGCCCGGCAGCCCCTCGACCCCCGTTGTGCGCAGCGCGTTGATCAGCGATCCCCACTTGGTCACCAGGAAGGCCGAGATATGCGGCAGGATCGCGAAGGCAACGGCGGCCATATGCGCCGGTTTCACCGCGAAGGCCGTGTTGGTGATCAGGCTGACCGAGACGAAAACCAGCACCGGGGCGGCGGCGGCAATCGGGATCAGACCGGCCAGGAAGGACAGGAAGCCCAGGAAGGCCGCCGCCGCGATGACCAGCGCCACACCGACGATATAGCCAGCATGGGCATCCAGCCGCTTGTAGGCGGGATGGCCGATATAAACGGTCGTCGGAAAGGGCGAGCCGAAAAGCGCGCCGATCATGGTGCCCGCGCCATCGGTCACCTGGCAGACGGCGACGGGGTAATGGTCGCCCGCGGCTTCGGCCGATTCGACGTTGTTCATGGTCTCGATGAAATTGTAGATCTGGACCGGGATCAGCACCAGGAACAGCTCGGGGTTGGCGAAGAGATACTGGATGCCCACGATCATGTCGCCCAGGTAGGGAACCGGCGGGTAGAACCCGATCCCCTCGGTGGTGAAGCTGGACTGCCCCAGGAAGATCGCGATGACCGTGCCGACGCCGATGGCCACCAGACCCGCGGGAACGTTGCCCGGCAGGCGGAAGCGCCCGATCAGGCCCCAGAGGATGAAGAGAAGCGAGGCAAAGCCGATGATCGGATACTCGAAGATCTCGGCCAGGGGCACCGATCCGATGAAGACCAGCGCGATACCGCAAAGCGTGCCAAGCATGCCCGCGCGCGGCGTGATCCGCTTCAGGAACGGCCCCACGATGGCCCCGAGCCCCGCGACGATACCGCCCATGAAACCCGCGCCGATGCCCACCTGCCAGGCCAGAAGCGCGTCATTGGTGGCCCAGTAGATCGGGCCGATCACGCCGAATAGATAGACGAACATCACCGGGGTCGAAATGCCATAGGGCAGCGCGGTGACATCCTTGCCCTGCCGGTTGGCCGCCCATTTCGCCAGGTAGGTATAGACCGCTACACCGGCGAGGATGGCGATGGCCGCCCCCGGCACGATGCGGCCAAAGACGATCTCGGCGGGCATCTGAAAGACGAATTGGCAGATCCCGGACAGGATCAGCAGGTTGACGAGGTTATCGGTAAACAGCGCCCAGAAGGCGTTGAAATCGCTACGCGTGAACAGCTTGTAATTGTAGGTTGTGCCGTCCATGACGGTCTCCTCCTCCTAAGACCGGGCCTGTTGCCTATGGGGCGACAGGGTGGCCGGTTTCCGTGCCCGTGGCGGGCGCTCCCTTTGGCCGTTCCGGCCGGTTCACGACAGTTTCAGAGGTCAATTCGGCCATCACCTCGGCAACCACGAAGGCCGCGATGACGCCGGGCCGCTTGTCGCGGCTGCCGTTCGCCCCGATGGGGCAAGTCAATTGGTCGATGGGCTGGCCCGCGTCGGCTTCACGGGTCCAGGTGCGGAATCTGGCGCGCTTGGTGGCCGAGCCGATCATGCCGACATACCCCGCATCGCCCCGCTCCAGCGCCGCCGCCGTCAGCAGGAAATCCAACGCATGGTCATGGGTCAGCACGATGAAGGCGCTACCCTGAGGCGCGGCGGCAATCTCGGCCTCGGGGATGGCGGAAAGGCGCGTCTCCACATCGGCGCGGCAGAGCGCCAGCTCCTCGGCCCGCGTGTCGATGAGGATGCAGCGCACCGGCAAGTGCTGGAACAGATCGGCCAGCGCGCGGCCCACATGGCCCGCCCCCATCACGTAGACATGGGGGCGTGCCTCCGTCTCCTCCCGCGCCCGCTCCATCGCGGCATAGCGGTCGGTCCGGTGCATCCGGGTGAGGCGCAACGCCACCCGCCCGCCGCAGCATTGCCCGATCTCGGGGCCAAGCGGCACGTCCATATCGCTGCGTGTCTCGCCGCTGCGCAGCATCGCACGGGCCTTGTCCAGCCCCATATATTCCAGTTGCCCGCCACCGATGGTGCCGAAAAGGCCGGTCTCGCTCACGAACATCTCGGTCCCCGCCTCGCGCGGCGAGGATCCCCGCACGGAGGTCAGCAGCACCCGGATCACCGGGCCTTGGGACAGGAAGTCTTCGAGCCTCATCGCCTCAGGCCCCCTTCATCCGCTGGACGGCCATCAACACCCGCTCGGGCGTGGCGGGCGCATCCAGACGCGGGCATTCGCGGTAATCGGCAACCGAGGCGACCGCCATCGACAACGCCTCGAAGACCGAGATGCCCAACATGAAAGGCGGCTCACCCACGGCCTTGGACCGCTTGATCGTCAGCTCGCGGTTCTCGGACCAATCGGCCAAATCGACGTTGAAGACGCGCGGTCGATCCGAGGCCAGCGGGATCTTGTAGGTCGAGGGCGCGTGGGTGCGCAGCCGCCCCTCCGTGTCCCACCACAACTCCTCCGTGGTCAGCCAGCCCATCCCCTGGATAAACGCGCCCTCGACCTGGCCCCTGTCCAGAACGGGGTTCAGCGACCGGCCCACATCGTGCAGGATATCGGTCCGTTCGACCCGGTATTCGCCGGTCAAGGTGTCGATGGTGACCTCGGAACAGGCCGCGCCATAGGCGTAGTAGTAGAACGGCCGCCCCTGCCCCTTGTCGCGGTCCCAATGGATGTCGGGCGTCTTGTAGAACCCGGCGGCGGAAAGCTGTACCCGCGCCATATAGGCCGCCTTGATGAAGGCGTCAAAAGACAGGGTTTCCTCACCGATCCGCACCCGGTTGGGCAGGAACGCCACTTCTTCCGCCGCAACGCCCCAGTGCTCGCAGGCGAAATCCACCAGCCGCGCCTTGATCTGCTCGGCGGCATTCAGCGCCGCCATCCCGTTCAGGTCCGAGCCCGAGGAGGCCGCTGTCGCCGAGGTGTTCGGCACCTTCTCGGTGGTCGTCTTGGTGATCTTGATGCGCTCGAAGTTGACCTGGAACGCCTCGGCCACCACCTGCGCCACCTTGGTGTTGAGGCCCTGCCCCATCTCGGTGCCGCCATGGTTCAGGTGGATCGAGCCGTCATTATAGACATGGATCAGCGCGCCCGCCTGGTTGTACCAGGTCGCGGTAAAGGAGATGCCGAATTTCACCGGCGTCAGCGCGATGCCCTTCTTCAGCACCTTCGATGAGGCGTTGAAATCAATGATCGCCTGCCGCCGCGCGCGGTAGTCGGCGCTCTGCTCCAGCTCGCCGACCAGACGGTCGAGGATATTATCCGTCACCTGCTGGTGATAGGGCGTCAGGTCGCGGCCCTCGCCGCCGTAGAAATTCGCCTTGCGCACGTCCAGCGGGTCTTGGCCGGTGGCATAAGCGATCTCCTCGATCATGCGTTCGGCCACGATCACGCCCTGCGGCCCTCCAAAGCCGCGAAAGGCGGTGTTCGACACGGTGTTGGTCTTCATCGGACGGCTTTCCAGCCGCACATGCGGGTAGAAATAGGCGTTGTCGGCATGGAACAGCGCCCGGTCGGTGACGGGGCCGGAAAGGTCCGAGGAATAGCCACAGCGCGCGGCGAAACTGCCGCCGACCGCCTCGATCCGGCCCTCGTCATCAAACGCCACGTCATAATCGACCACGAAATCATGCCGTTTGCCGGTCGCGGTCATATCCTGGTCGCGGTCGGGCCGGATTTTCACCGCCCGGTTCCATTTCTTCGCGGCCAGCGCGGCGACGGCGGCAAAGATGTTCATCTGGCTTTCCTTGCCACCGAACCCGCCGCCCATGCGCCGCACATTGACCACGACCGCGTTGGACGGCACGCCCAACACATGCGCCACCATATGCTGCGCCTCGGACGGGTGCTGCGTGGAGCAATGCACAACCACCTCGTCATCCTCGCCGGGAATGGCGAAGGCGATCTGGCCCTCCAGGTACATGTGATCCTGTCCGCCGATAACCATCCGGCCCTTGATCCGGTTGGGGGCGTTGGCGAACCCTGCCTCGACATCGCCGCGCTCAAGCTTCAGGGGCGCGGTGACATGCGGATAGCCTGCCTCGATCGCCTGCACCGGGTCCAGCGCGTGGGGCAGCGCCTCGGTCTCGACCTTGGCCAGTTCCGCCGCCCGCCGCGCCGCATCGCGGGTTTCGGCGACCACGGCAAAGAGCGGCTGGCCATGAAACTGGATCAGGTCGGTCGGAAAGACCGGCTCATCATTCTGGCCCGTGGGGCTGATATCGTTATGGCCCGGAATATCGGCGGCGGTCATCACGCCGACGACGCCGGGGGCCGCGCGCACGGCGCTCAGGTCCAGTGAAACGATCCGCGTATGGGTGACGGTGGAGACGCCCAGATAGGCGTGCAGCGTGCCTTCGGGCTGCGCAATATCATCGGTGTAGTCTGCGGCCCCCGTGACATGCTTGATGGCGCTGTCATGGATGCGGTCGGTATGGGCGGAGCCGGTGATGGTGACGTTGTCTTTCATCTCTTTGATCCTTCCCTCAAGCCGTCAGTTGGACGGGTGATGCGGCACCGTCTTGTTCCAGGTAGAAGCGGCGGAGGAGGTTCTGCGCCGAGAGCATCCGGTAATCCGAGGAGGCCCGCCAATCGCTCAACGGTTTGAAATCCCTCGGCAATGCCTCGGCCGCTGCGCCAAAAGCCGCCTTGCCCCAGGTCTTGCCAAGCAACGCCGCCTCGGCCTCGCCCGCGCGCTTCGGCGTCGCCGCCATGCCGCCGAACGCGATGCGCGCGGCGGTGATGGTCTCGCCCGTCAGGGTCACGCTGATGCCCACGGCGACCGAGGATATATCCTCGTCCCGCCGCTTGGAGATCTTGTAGGCCGCGTCGCGCTGGCCTTGGGCGGACAACGGCACACGGATGCTCTCGACGAACTCGCCCGCCGCGCGGTCCTGCTTGCCATAGTCGATGAAGAACGCCTCAAGCGGCAGGGTCCGGCGCGCATCACCCTTGCGCAGGACCACCTCGGCCCCGAGCGAGATCAGAACGGGGGGCGTGTCCCCGATGGGCGAGCCATTGGCGATATTGCCCCCCACAGTGCCCATATTGCGCACCTGCCAGCCGGCGATGCGGTCCCAATAGGGGCCAAGATGCGGAAAATGGCGCCCAATCGCGGCCTCGCAATCGGTATAGCTGGCGCCCGCGCCGATGGTCAGGGCGTCCGAGCCCTCCTCGATCTCTTTCAGCCCGTCCAGATGCCCGATGAAGATCGCGGGCCCGATGGGCTTGAGGAATTTCGTCACCCACAGCCCCACATCGGTGGCCCCTGCCACGATGGTGGCTTGCGGGTATTCAAGCAGCGCGGCGGCAAAATCATCGACGCTGGCGGGCAGGATGGCGCGGTTGTCCTCGGGGCCGGTGACAACGCGCGCGCCGTCCTGCATCGCGCGCAGTTGCGCGGTGATCGCCTCGCGCTCGGTGGTCAGGTAATCGGCGGCGGGGCTGCCATATTGGCTGACCGCGACGGCGGCGCGGATGATCGGCGCGTAGCCGGTGCAGCGGCAGAGATTGCCTTGCAGCGCGGTCTCGACCTGTTTCTCACTCGGCTTTGGCACCGCCATCCACAACGCATAGAGCGACATGACGAAGCCCGGCGTGCAGAAGCCGCATTGGCTCCCGTGATGCTCCACCATCGCCTGTTGCACGGGATGCAAACGGCCATCGGGGCCGCTCAGATGTTCCACCGTCACCACATGACAGCCGTCGCAGGAGGCGAGGAACCGGATGCAGGCATTGACCGGCTGATAGCTGAGGCCCTCCGCCCCGAGCCGCCCGACCAGAACCGTGCAGGCCCCGCAATCGCCCTCGGCGCAGCCCTCCTTGGTGCCGGTCAACCGGCGGTCGAGCCGCAGGAAGTCCAGCAGGGTCTGGCTGGCCCCCACATCCGCGACGCTGACCTCGCGCCCGTTCAGCAAAAACCGGATCTCGCGACGATGTTGCATGTGATCTCCCCCCATTCATTCGGGCCGAACCTCCTCCGGCTTGTGAAAACACTACCGCGAATGACTGCCCCGAAAAATCCACCCAATCGGGAAGCACTTTCAACAACGCGTTGATAAAATCGCCGATCCGTGCCACCTTGGGTTGCGCGCGGCAGGGAAGAGGAAGGCATATGTCCTATATCGAGAGCCTGCGGCTCTTCATCCGGGTGGTCGATCTCGGCTCGATCACCTCGGGCGGGCGCGACCTGCGCCTGACGCCTGCTGTCGCCAGCAAGCGCATCAAGGAGCTTGAGGCCCATCTGGGCGTGCGCCTCTTCAACCGCACCACCCGGTCACTGTCGCCCACCGAGGTCGGCAAGGTCTTCTACGGCGAGGCGCGCAAGGTGCTGGCCACGCTGGACAGCGCCGAGGCGCGGGTGGCCAATTTCTCGGACCATCCGCGCGGCGTGATCCGGGTGACAGCACCGCTTGGGGCGGGCCGCAGGATCATCGCGCCCCTGGTGCCGCAATTCGTCGATACCTACCCCGAAACCGAGGTCCGGATGCGCCTGTCGGATCGAAAGGTCGACATCATGGCCGACGGGCTGGACGTGGCCTTTTTCATCGGCAGCCCCGGCGACAGCACGCTGAAACTTCGCAAGATCATGGATTGCGACCGGGTGCTGTGTGCCGCGCCCTCCTACCTGGCGGAGTTCGGCACCCCTAAAAGCCCCGAAGACCTGATGGACGGCAAGGCCAATTGCCTGCTGCTGCGGTTTCCGCGCAGTCCCGAGTATTTCTGGGTGCTGCAAACCCCCGATGGCCCGCGCAAATTCGAGGTCGAGGGCAAATACGACGCCGATGACGGCGACGTGCTGACCGCCTGGGCGCTGGACGGGCGCGGCATCATCAACAAGCCGCGTTTCGACGTGGCCGATCACCTGCGCGACGGGTCGCTGGTCGAGGTTCTGCCCGACACGCCGCCCGCGCCGTCGATGTTCGGCTGCCTCTACCCGCACAAGAAACTGCTCGACCCCAAGATCCGCGCCTTTGTCGATTTCATCGTCGAGCGCGGCGCGCCCCGGCTGGACCCCGAGATCTGAGCCCCCCGCATGTCGCAAAGGGGCTTGACCGGACCGACCCGCGCGGAGCCTTCTGGCTTTGAACCGGAAGGCAGGGAACATGAAAACGCAAACTCGGGTCGTCGTCATCGGCGGTGGCATCGCCGGATGCTCGACACTCTATCACCTGACGCAGGAAGGCTGGTCCGATGTGGTGCTGGTCGAACGCGATGAGCTGACCTCGGGCACCACCTGGCATTCGGCGGCGCAGGTGACGAATTTCGGCATGACCCAGACCATGGTCGGCCTCAAATCGCATTCCATCGCGCTCTACAAGAAGCTGCGCGACGATCCCGATTACCCGGTCGGCTATCACCATGGCGATGGCGGCATCCGTCTGGCCAACCGGCCCGAGCAGATGGAGGGCTATCGCCATTTCGCCTCCGTCGCGCGTGGCATGGGGGTGGAGTTCGAGGTCATCGACGCCGCTGAATGCGCCCGCAGGCATCCGCTGATCACCACCGACAACCTGATTGGCGGGCTTTGGGATGGCGAGGATGGCGATATCGACCCGGCGCAGCTGTGCCAGGCGCTGGCCTTCCATGCGCGCAAGGCCGGGGCCGAGGTCTATCGCAACACCGCCGTCACCGGGCTGACGCAGAAAGCCGATGACAGCTGGACCGTGCAAACCGACAAGGGTGACATCGACGCCGAGATCGTGGTCAACGCCTGCGGCTACCGCGTGAACGAGGTCGCGGCGATGATGGGGGTGCAGCACCCCGTGGCCTCGATGGAACATCAGTATTTCGTGACCGAGGACATCCCCGAGATCGCAAATGCCGACCACCGGATGCCGCTCTTGCGCTGTCCGATCAGCGATTACTACTGCCGCCAGGAAAAGAACGGGCTGCTGCTCGGGTTCTACGAACAGGATTGCAAGACCTGGGGGCTGGACGGTATCAGCCCGGACTTCTCCAACGACCTCTGCCCCGACGACCTCGACCGGGTGATGGGCGTGCTGGAAGGGGCCTTCGCGCGGATGCCGGTCCTGACCGAGGCCGGGATCAAGCGGGTGGTGAACGGCCCGATCACCTACACGATCGACGGCGCGCCGCTGGTGGGGCCCATTCCGGGCAAGCGCAATGCGTTCTGCATCATCGGACTGCGGGCGGGCGTTGGCGAGGGCGGCGGGCATGGCTGGCTGCTGGCACAACAGATCGTGCATGGCGAGGCCTGCTATGACACCTGGGGGCTCGACCCGCGCCGCTTCGGGCCACACGCCAATGTGGAGCTGACCGCGCTGAAGGCCATCGAGGATTACCAGAACGAGTTTCGCTTTCACTTCCCCAACGAACACCGCCCCGCGGGCCGCATGGCGCGCACCACGCCGCTGACCCCGGTGCTGGCCGCCGAGGGCGCGGCGTTTACCGTTGTTAACGGATGGGAACGGGCCGAGTATTTCAAGCCCGCCCCCGGTTTCCACGTCACCCACGGCTTTCGCTTCGACGAGAGCTTTGACGTCGTGGCGGCAGAGGTCGCCGCCGTGCAGACCGGCGTGGGCCTGTGCGAAGTGAACGGCTTCAACCGCTTCGAGATCACCGGCGCGGATGCGGTCGGCTTCCTTGACCGGATGATCTGCGGACGCCTGCCGCGCAAACCGGGCCGCGTCGGGCTGGCCTATCTGCTGAACCACCAGGGGCGGCTGAAATCCGAGGCGACGATTGCCAACATCCCGGCCTCGGATCGGGGACCGGGCCGGATCTGGTATGGTTCCGCCGCCGCGTCGGAACTGCATGACATGGATTGGCTGCGGGCCAATCTGCGGCAAGATGAAGACGTGCAGATCCGGTCCCTGACCAATGACATGACCATCCTCGTGCTGGCCGGTCCGAAGGCGCGCGCGGTCCTGTCCAGCGTCGCGCGCGGCGACTGGTCGGCTGCCGCCTTCCCCTGGCTGTCCTTGCGCGAATGCTTCATCGGCATTGCGCCCGCGACCGTTCTCGCGGTCAGCTTCTCGGGCGAGCTGGCCTATGAGATCCACATCCCCAACGCCTCGCTGCACGCCGCCTACCTGGCGCTGCGGCTGGCGGGGGCCGACCATGACCTGCGGCTGTTCGGCGCGCTGGCGGTCGACGCCATGCGGATGGAGAAAGGGTACCTGCACTGGAAGGCCGATATCCTGAGCGAGTTCGACCCCTACGAGACCGGCCTCGACCGTTTCGTCGACATGTCGAAACCCGATTTCATCGGCAAGCAGACGCTGGCGGCGCGCGGCGGCAGGATCGAACAGCGACTGGTCACGCTGACCCTCGACAGCACGGACGCCCCGGCCCATCCCGGCGCGTCCGTGATGCTGGACGGTTTGGTTGTCGGCAGCGTCACCTCGGGCGCATGGGGGCACCGGGTGGGGCTGAACCTGGCCTATGCCTTCATCCGCCCCGACCTGGCCGGACCCGGCACCGGCATGGTGATCGACAGCCTCGGCCAGCCGGTTCCGGCCAAGGTTATCGCCGCCTGCCCCTATGACCCCGAGGGCACACGGATGCGCGGTTAGGCCGGGTTACTCACCCAACACCGCTTGCAGCCGCGCCATGACTTCCGCGCCCATGGCGGGGTTGTTGCGGGCCTGTTCGATCGCGGTGACCAGCGCCTCGCGGGCAATGGCGCCGATCTCGGCCCCCTCGACCATCTCCAGCGCGGCATCGGCGTCGAAAGTGGGCAACCCGGCCTCGGTGCTGTCTTCGGTGGCGTCCTCCATCGCGCTGGCGGCCTGTGCCTCCTCCACCTCAGCCTGCAGTGCCGCCATGTCGCGCTCGGCGCGGGCAAGCTCCGCCTCCAGCGTCACGACCTGATCCTCAAGCCGGGCGATCTGCGCTTGCGCCTCCGACGCCCCGGCGGCGGTCCCCTCCAGTTCCGTGCTGCGCGCCTCGGCGGCGGCGAGACGCGCCTCCAACTCGGCGCGGGCGGCGGCCCCGGCCTCGACCTGGGCCTGTGCCTCGGCCATGGCGGCCTGTGCGCGGGCCTCGGCGCTCAGGCTCTCTGCAAGCTCGCGTTCCAGGCTGGCGATCTCGGCGGCATCCTGGGTGCGGGCGGCCCGCATCTCCTCCAGCGCGGCCTGCGCGGCATTGCGCTCGGCAATCGCCGTCACCAGATTCTCCTGGCTGGCCTCCAGCGCCGCGCGCATCGTGGCCAGACGCTGTTCAAGGGCCGCCATCGCGCCATCATCCGCAACGCTGCCCGGCGTCGGCACCGGGCCGGTCGCGGCGACGCAATCCCATTTGCCGACATCGGGCCCGCCACTGATCTGGGCGCGGGTCTCGCTCAACAGCAGGTTGCCTTCGGCCAGGGCGACGCGGTAATTGCCCTGCGCCATTTCGATGACGACACCGTCATGGCCGACGAGGATATCCCCCCTGATCGTGTAGCGCTCGGTTCGGCCATTGACCTGGCATTCCACATCCAGTTCAACATCCGAAGATTCCCCGACCATCGGCGCGACGCCGTCGCCGGGGCCTTGCGTGGTGACGGGCGGCCCCGCCAGCGCGGGCGCGGCGAGAACCAGTGACAGGGGCAAAGCGGTGATGAAACGGGTCATGGCGGATGAAACCTCCCTGGAATTGCGTATATTGAATAAACGGTGCGACGGACGAATTTGTTTCCGGCTCGCATCCTCCCGCCCGAAAGCCTAGCCAATTTCCCGCATTCTGCATAGGGCGGTGGGTCAGGTCGGTGCCCGTGTGCTCTGGAACCTGTGCGGCGAAATGCCAAAACGCGTGCGGAACCTGCGCGAGAAATGGCTGCTCGAGTCGAACCCGCAGGCCGAGGCGACATCGGCCACCTTCAGGTCGGTTTCCGCCAGCAGCATCCGAGCACGGGTCAGGCGCAGATCGGTCAGGTATTGCTTGGGCGTGACGCCGACATGCGCCAGGAACAGCCTCTCGATCTGGCGGCGCGAGACGTCGAACTCCTCCGCAAGCTCATCCAGCGTGAAGAGGTCCTCGATATGCTCCTCCATGTAGCGCAGGATGCGCAGGAGCTTGCGGTTGCGGGTGCCGAGCGAGGCGGCGCGGCTGGCCTGCTGCGCCTCCTCCTCGGCGCGGTGGACGGGGTGCAGGCACATGTTCAGCACCGCCTGCGACAGGCCCGAGCCGAAGCGCCGCGAAATCAGGCTGAGGAAAAGATCGGTCGCCGCCGACCCGCCGCCACAGGTCAGGATACGCCCGTCGATGACGTAAAGCTGATCGAGCGGCTCCAACCCCGGAAAGGTCTCGCGGAAGGGCGGAATATTCTCCCAATGCAGGGTGAAGTCATGGCCCTTGAGGATGCCCGCCTTGGCCAGCGCGTAGGCCCCCGAACACAGGCCGCCGACGCTGTGGCCAAGCCGCCAGTGATGCCGGAGCAGCCCCGCGACCCGGTCGGTCACCACGGTGTCGGGCTCGACCCCGGAACAGACAAAGAGGCTGTCGGTGATCTCGGCCCCCGCCATGTCGGTCGAGGCGCTGATCTCGACCCCGTTGGAACAGCGCACCGGGCCGCCATCCTCGGTGATGGTCTGCCAGCGGTAAAGCTCCTGCCCTGTCAACTGGTTGGCGATGCGCAGGGGCTCAATGGCCGAGGAAAAGGCCAGCATCGACAGCTTGGGCAGCATCAGGAAGCTGATCACCTCGGCGGTCTGTCCCCCGGCCAGGTCCACCTGCGCCACGCCTTTGGGCACCACCGGCACGATCATAGCCCGAGGGCCCTGCGCCGTTCCTCCGCGAAGCCTTGCACGATGCGGTCCGAGATCAGCGCCAGGATCGCCATCGCCGCACCCGCGGCGATGCCGAGGCCGACATCCGCCTGACCAAGCGCCAGGTAGATCGACTGGCCAAGCCCGGTGGTGCCGATAAGCGCGGTGATGACCAGCATGGCGAAGGCATAGAGGATGGTCTGGTTCAGCCCCAACAGGATCGTCGGGGCCGCGAAGGGTGCCCGCACATCGCGCATGATCTGGGTCTTCGTGGCCCCCGCCGCGACCGCCGCTTCCAACAACTCGGGCGGCGTCGTGACCAACCCATGCCGGGTGTAGCGGATCATCGGCACGATGGCGTAGAGGATGATCGCCAGGAAGGCCGAGAACTCGCCGATCTGGAAGAACATCAGCACCGGGATCAGGAACACGAAAAGCGGGATCGTCTGCAACATGTCGCAGATGGGGCGGATAATGGCCCAGGCGATGTTCGACACCGCCGAGAGAAGGCCGAGCAGACCGCCAAGCACCGCGCAGGCGATGACCGCCGCGCCGCAGAGGTAGAGCGACAGTAGCGCCCGTTCCCAAAGCCCCGATACCAGGATCAGCGCCAGCAGGACCAGCGCCAGCCGCGTCAGCTTCCAGCCGCCCGCGACCCAGGCCACCGCGCCGACACCGAAGAGGACGAAGGGCCAGGGCAGGTCCGCCACCCCGGTCTCAAGCACCACGGCCATGACCGGCAGGCTGGCCCCGAACGCCACACGGCCCGTCAGCGCGACCGCGAGGCCAAGCGCCGCACCGCCACCAAGCAGCACCCAGGACATGGTGGCGGTCCAGGAAAACCCCCAGGTGAAGGGCAAGACGGCGCCGTCCAACCCGATCCGCAGCGGCAGAAGCCCATAGAACATCGCGGTGTTCTTGATGCTGTCCAGCGTCGCGCCGGTCGCGCGGGTGAATTGGGTCAACGCGCCATCCACGGCCTCGACCGTCGGCGCCAGCAGCGCGATATCAGATGCCGCGGGCAGCGCCGCCCAGGCATAGACCGCCAGCGCGGCGGAGGCGGCCAGGATGATCCAGGAAATCCGCAGATCGTGGCGGTCCCGGTTGGTCGCCATCCGGGCCGAGATGCGGTCGATGATGATCGCGAAGGCCACGATCACCAGCCCGGCCAGAAAGCTCTGCCCGAAATTGGCCTGCCGCATCGTCAGCAGGACCTCCCACCCGATATCGTCGAAGCCCCCGATCACGGCGGCGATGATGACCATCGACAGCGCCGCCATCAGCGACTGGTTCACGCCGATCATGATCTGGGTGGAGGCCGCCGGGATCTCGACCAGCGCCAGTTGCTGGCGGCGGGTGGCGCCCGCCATGATGCCCGCCTCCTTCACCTCGGCCTCGACCCGCTGCAGGCCGAGAAGCGTGTTGCGCGCCATCGGCGGCGCGGCGTAGATCGCGCTGGCGATGAGGCCCACCACGGGGCCGAACCCGAACAGCAGCAGCAGCGGCGTCAGATAGGCAAAGGTCGGCACCGTCTGCATCAGGTCCAGCGTCGCCTCGATCCAGGGCCGCGCGCGCGGGCTTTCATTGGCCCAGATGCCGATGAAAAGGCCCAGGATCAGCGCCAGAGGCACCGAGACGAAGACCAGCGCCAGCGTGTTCATCCCCTCGACCCAGTAGCCCGAGGCCAGCACGAAGCCGAGGCCGATGGCGGAAAGCAGGGCCAGCGACAGCCCGCCCGCATACCAGCCAAGCGCCACCGTCGCGCCGATGATCAGCGGCCAGGGCGTCTGAACCAGCGCGACATTCACCCAATCCATCGGATAGCGCAGCAAGGTCGAGATCACCCGCACCACAGGCCGGATCAGGTCGAAGAGCCATCCCAAACCTTGCGAAATCCAGTCGGTCACCGGCAATGTCCAGGCATCCGGCCACTCCCACAGCCAATCCGCCCGCCCCTCCAGCGCCAGGCAGATCGCGGCGACCAGCAGGCTGGCCAGCGCCGCGCGGGTGCCGGGGGTCAGGTACGGCAGGGCGGTAGCGGGGGGGGCGGTCTGGTCGGTCATTCGCTGTCGACCGTCAATGCGTCGGCCAGTTCCTTGGGGTGGACATAGCCCGCCATCTTGCCGTCGCGGTCATAGACCGGGACATTTTCGTAGCAGGACATGCAGGCCGCAAGCGCATCATCCAGCGTCATGTCGATGCGCAGTTTGGGGTCGTCCGGCATCTCGGGCAGCGGCCCCTCGGTCTGGATCACGGAATCGAGGCAGGCATGGCGGCCCCGCGCCACGTCCTTGGAAAACTCGCGCACGTAGTTGTCGACCGGTTTCAGCACGATCTCGGCGGGCGTGCCGATCTGCACGATACGCCCGTCGCGCATGATGGCGATGCGGTCGGCCAGTTTCAGCGCCTCGGTGATGTCATGGGTGATGAAGACGATGGTCTTGCGCAGGCCCGACTGGATCTTGAGGAACTCATCCTGCAACTGGCGGCGAATGAGCGGATCGAGCGCCGAGAACGGTTCATCCAGAAACCAGATATCGGGGTTCACCGCCAGCGACCGGGCAATGCCGACGCGCTGCTTTTGCCCGCCGGAAAGCTGCCTTGGATAGCTGTCCTCGCGCCCGTCGAGGCCGACCATGTCAAGCACCTCGAAGGCGCGCGCACGCCGCTCCGCGCGGGACTTGCCAAGCATTTTCAAGGGGAAGGCGACGTTCTCGGCCACCGTCATATGCGGGAACAGGCCGAAATGCTGGAACACCATGCCCAGTTTGCGGCGGCGCAGCTCGATCAGGCGCTTGGGGCTGGCGGCAAGAATGTCCTCGCCGTCGATCAGGACCGACCCGGCGGTCGGCTCCACCAGCCGCGAGATGCAGCGCACCATGGTCGACTTGCCGGACCCCGACAGCCCCATGATGACGAAAAGCTCGCCCTCGCGGACCTCGAACCCGGCATCCTGCACCGCAGGGATGAGTCCCTGTTGCTTCAACTCCTCGGCGGCCTCGGGGGCGGATCCGGTCCGCCCCCGTGCCTCTTTCAGCCTGGCCCTGGCATCATTGCCAAAGACCTGCCACAGCCCCTCGACGGCAATCGCCGGAGTGCCGTTCGCATCGGGTGTGGTCATGTCAGGCCCTTATTCGGTTGCCGCGGCGATCATGGCCGAGATTTCCTCGGAGTTCGCTTCCACATAGGCGGCCGCGACCTCCTCGACCGATTGCCCGTCGACATCGACCGCACCCATCATCGGCTGCTGGTCCTCGGTGGCCAGTTGGTAGGCTTCCAGGATCTCATAGGCGGCGGGCCATTGCTCCTCGAACCCGGACCAGGCCACCTTGAAGATGCGCGAGGGCAGGAAATCGCAGTCAAAGGTCGCATCGGGGTTCACGCCCCAGGACGGATCCTCGTAGCATTCCGGCGTGCCCGCGGGCAGATCGACAAAGGTTAGATCATAAGCCGAGACCGCCCAATGCGGCTGCCAGAACACCATCAGAAGCGGCGTCTCGCGTTCGGTCGAGGCGCGCAATTCGGCGATCAGCGCCCCTTCGGACCCTGCGGGCACGGCGCGGTAGGGCAGTTCCAGACCGGCAACGCGGTCGGCCCCCGGCGTGCCCCAATCGGCGGGGTAATCCACCAGGCGGCCCTGGGGGATGGTTTCCGCCGTTGCGAATTGCATCGCGCAGTCATTCAGCGCCTCCCAGGCCGGCAGGCCGGGGCAGATCTCGGCGACATGGGCGGGGTAGACAAAGCCCTCGCGCGCGGTCAGGCCAAGGTCCGAGACCTCGACCACGCCGCCCGCTTCCAGCTGGTCGTAATACTGGTCCGAGACGTTCGATTCCCACACTTCCAGCGCGGCGTGAATCTCGCCATCGGCCATCGCCTGGTACATGTTCATGTAGCCGGCGGTGACATATTCGACGGTATAGCCCGCCTCCTCCAGGATCTGGCCCGCGATTTGCGTGGTCAGGTGCTGCCCGGTCCATTCATTGATCGCCAGCCGGATCGGCGTGCCGGTATCGCCCAGTTCGGCGGCCTGCGCGCCCCCGATGGTGGACAGCACAACGGCTGCGATTGCGAGTTTCTTCATGTCTTGCTCCCTGTTGTTGGCCGCCCTTCGCGGGCCGCTCTGATCAGATTACGGGCGTCCCCCTGGTGATCCTCACCGGAATGGACACCAATTTGACCGGATCGGCCCTGGCGGGCCGAGCCGAAGCACTCTTCCTTGATGCAGACGGTCGCCGCCCGCGCGCCGGTAACTCCTGTATTCCGGGCGCAGTATGGCGCGGTTTCGTGCCAAGATTCCACCCCCTTGCGCGCCCTGCCCCCGCTTACTGCCCCTTGGCCGCCCGTTCGGCCAGCAGTTTCGACAGCCAGTCGGGGTCCATCTCGGGCACCGAGGACAGCAGCAATTCCGTGTAGGGATCATGCGGCGGCTGGAACATGTCGGTCTTGGGCCCCTGTTCGACCACCCTGCCCTCCTTCATCACCACGACCTCGTCGGCGATGGCCTTCACCGTCGCCAGATCGTGGGTGATGAACATATAGGCTAGGTCGAACTCGGTCTGGAGCTTGTCCAGCAGCTTGAGGATGCCCTCGGCGACCAGCTGATCCAGCGCCGATGTGACCTCGTCGCAGATGATGAACCGGGGTTCGGCGGCCAGGGCGCGGGCGATGCCGATGCGCTGTTTCTGCCCGCCCGACAGCTCGGATGGCAGGCGGTCGATATAGTCGTCCGGCTCCAGCTCGATCAGGTCCAGGAGGTTGCGGATGCGTTCGGTCAGCTTGCGGCCGCGCAGCCCCAGATACATCTGCGCGGGCCGGCCGATCAATTCGCGGATGCGCAGTTTCGGGTTCAGCGCGGTGTCGGCCATCTGGTAGATCATCTGCGCCTGGCGCAACTGGTCACGGCTGCGCTGGCGGTAATCGGGCGGCAGTGCCTCACCGTCGAACAGAACCTCGCCCCGGCGCGGCGGCAGGAGGCCGGTGATCACCCGCGCCGTGGTCGATTTGCCGGACCCGGATTCGCCCACCACGGCGACGGTGCGGCGCTGGTGAATGTCGAAATTCACATCCATCAGCACATCGACCGTGCCATATCCCGCGGTCACGTTGCGCACCGAGACAACGGGCGTGGTGCCTTTCCCGACCGGCGGCTGTTCCGCGCGGGTATGACTGCGCACGGCCCAAAGCGACTTGGTATAGTCCTCCTGCGGGGCGCTCAGCATCGTGTAGGTATCGGCCTCCTCGACCTCGTCGCCCTTCAGCAGCACCTTGATCCGGTCGGCCATCTGCGCCACCACCGCCAGGTCATGCGTGATGTAGATCGCGGCGGTGTCGAATTGCTCGACGATATTGCGGATCGCGGCCAGAACCTCGATCTGCGTGGTCACGTCCAGCGCCGTGGTCGGTTCGTCGAAGATGATCAGATCGGGGCGGCAGGACATCGCCATTGCCGTCATCGCGCGCTGCAACTGCCCGCCCGAGACCTGGTGCGGATAGCGAAAGCCGATGCTGTCGGGGTCGGGCAACTGCATCCGGCGGTAGAGGTCCACCGCGTCGCGCTCGGCCTCCGCCTTGCCCATGACGCCATGCTGCACCGGGGCCTCGGAATACTGGTCGATCAGCTTGTGGGCGGGGTTGAAACTGGCCGCCGCCGATTGCGCGACATAGGCGATGCGCTTGCCCAACAGCTTGCGCCGCGTGTCCTTTCCGGCCTTGCGCAGGTCGATCCCGTCAAAGTCGATGGTCCCGCCCGAGATGCGGCAGCCGTCGCGCGTGAACCCCATCGCGGCGAGGCCGACGGTGGATTTCCCCGCCCCCGATTCCCCGATCAGGCCCAGAACCTCGCCCTTGCGCAGGGTCAGGTCCACACCGTTGACGATCGGCGACCAGGTCTCGTCCGAGCGGCCCTCGATCCGGAGATCCTTGATGGTCAGCAGCACATCCTTGTCGGCGAATTGATCGCTCATATCGTTACTCCTTCAATCCGCTGGCGCGATGCAACTGCCAGTCGACGACGAAGTTCACCGAGACCGTCAGCAGCGCGATGGCGCCCGCCGGCAGCAGCGGCGTGATGTCGCCAAAGCTGATCAGCGTCGCGTTTTCCTTCACCATGGAGCCCCAATCCGCCATCGGCGGCTGCAACCCGAGCCCAAGGAAACTGAGCGCCGAGATCGCCAGGAAGACAAAGCAGAAGCGCAACCCGAACTCGGCCACCAGCGGGGCCAGCGCATTGGGCAGGATCTCGCGCGTGATCAGGTGCCACTTGCCCTCGCCGCGCAGCTTGGCGGCCTCGATATAGTCCATCACCACGATATTGACGGCGACGGCACGGGCGAGGCGATAGACACGGGTGGAATCGATCACCGCGATCACCAGGATCAGCGTCACGATGGAGGTGCCGAAGATGGTCAGCAGCAGAAGCTGGAAGATCAGCGACGGAATCGCCATCAGCGCATCCACCGCCCGGCTGAGAACCTGGTCCAGCCAGCCGCCCACGGTCGCCGCCAGCAGCCCCAGGATGGATCCGATGAGGAAGGCCAGGGCCGTGGTGGCGAAGGCGATGCCGACCGTGTTGCGCGCGGCAAAGATCATCCGCGACAGCATATCCCGGCCAAGCGTGTCGGTGCCGAGCCAATGCTCACCGTCCCAGGGCTGGAACTCGCGCCCCACGATCTGCGTCTCGGGGTATGGCGCGATCAGCGGCGCGAAGACCGCGACGACGATATAGATCAGGATCATCAGCATCCCGAAACTGGCGGTCAGCGGCGCGGTGCGCATCTCCTTGGCGATGCCCCTGGGGCTGACCAGGGTCATCACCGTCTTGAACAGCCAGCCCGCGGCCATGGCGGCCACGATGAAACCGATGAAGTAAAGGATGTTCAGCAGAATTCCCATATCCCAACCCCCTCAGCGACGATGGATGAGACGCGGGTTCGACAGGGTCGAAAGCACGTCCGCAAGAAGGTTGAGCAGCACATAGGCCGAGGCGAAGATCAACGCCACCGCCTGCACCACCGGCATATCGCGCGAGGCGACGCTGTCGACCATCAACTGGCCGAGGCCGGGATAGACGAAGACCACCTCGACCACCACGACGCCAGTGATCAGATAGGCGAGGTTCAGCGCGATCACGTTGATGATCGGGGCCAGCGCATTGGGCAGCGCATGTTTCACGATCACCCGCATCGGGTTCATGCCCTTGAGACGCGCCATCTCGATATAGGGCGATGCCAGCAGGTTGATGATCGCGGCCCGCGTCATCCGCATCATGTGGGCGGTCACCACCAGCGTCAGCGTCAGCGCCGGCAGGAAGGTGCGATAGAGGATCTCTCCCCACCCCGCCGTGGCCGGGATCCGCGCCATTGACGGGAACACCCCGGTCTGCGCCAGCCACAGGATCAGGATATAGGCCACGAAGAATTCAGGGAAGGAAATCGCCGTCAGCGCGGAGGCATTGGCGATGCGGTCGAACATGGAGTTGCGAAAGAGCGCCACCAGGATGCCCAGGATCAGCGACAGCGGCACCGCGATGGCCGCGGCATAAAGCGCCAGGAACAGCGTGTTGCCAAGCCGCGTGGCGATCAGGTCGGCCACGGGGCGCCGGTTGGACAGAGAATTGCCGAAATCGCCCGTCACGACCCCGCCGAGCCAGTCGAAATAGCGCGTCACCATCGGTTGATCGAGCCCCAGTTCGCGCCGGATGGCGGCCACAGTCTCCGGCGTTGCGGACTGGCCCAGGAATTCTTGCGCGAAATCGCCGGGCAGAAGTTCCGTCGCCAGGAAGATCAGCACCGATACGATAAACAGCGTAAGCAGCCCGAGCGCCAATCGCTTCGCGATCATGCTCCAGATATGTGACATTCGTTCCCCCTCGTTGGGTCGCCGCGCCATCTTGCGTGCCGCTGGCCATGGGTCGTCATTTGAAAAACCCCCGGCCGTTTGGCCGGGGGTCAGGGGTGGGATCAGGCGAACCACCAGCGTTCCGCGATGCGGTGACCGTCATTGGCCCAGTTCGAGGCAATCTCCTCCTCGTGGGCAAGGCTGTCGGAATACGCGCTGACATAGGCCGCGAACATCGGGATGATGGTCGAGCCTTCGTCGGACACGATCCGCTGCATCTCGAAATACATCTCGCGACGCAGGTCGTCGTCCAGCTCGGACCGGGCCTGCACCATCAGCTCGTTGAAGCGCTCATGGCTCCAGTAGCTCTCGTTCCAGGACGCGCCGTCGGCATAAGCCGTGGCGAACATCCAGTCCTCGGTCGGGCGCCCGCCCCAATAGGTGCCGACAAAGGGCAGCTGCATCCAGACATTGGACCAGTAACCGTCATTGGGCTCGCGTACGACATTGAGGTTGATCCCCGCCGCCGCCGCCGATTCCGCGAACAGAACCCCTGCGTCAATCGCGCCCGCAAAGGCCGCATCGGCCAGGTGGATATCGACATCCAGGCTGTCGACACCGGCCTGTTGCAGGTAGTAGCGCGCCTGGTCGGGATCGTAGCTCTTCTGTTCCAGCTCGGTGTTGAAATAGCGCTGGCCGGGGCCGATCGGATGGTCGTTGCCGACCGAGCCATAGCCGTTGAGGATGGTTTCGACCATCTGCTCGCGGTCGATGGCATATTTCAGCGCCATGCGGATGTTGTTGTCGCTGAAGGGGGCGGCGCGGCTGTCCATCGGCAAGCCGTAATGCTGCGTCCCGGTGATCGACAGGACCTCGACGCTCGGCGCGCGGGCCAGAAGGTGAACGGTGTTCAGATCGACGCCGTCGATGTAATGCACCTCGCCCGACATTAGCGCGTTCTGGCGCGCCGCGTTGTCATGGATCGAGATGATCTGAACGCCGTCGAAGAAGGCCGAGTTCGGCTTCCAATATCCTTCATGGCGCGAGAAATTGGCCTCGACCCCCATCTCGATGCTGTCCAGCACATAGGCCCCGCAGCCGTCGGTCGTCATCGGATCAATCGCGCCATCGGTCGAGGGCAGGATCGGCAGGTGGTAATCCGAGACGATGAACGGGAAGTCCGCGTTACCTTCGGAGAGCGTGATGATCACGTTCATGCCGTCGGCCCGCATCTCGGTGATCGATTCGATGATCGGCTTGGCGGCGGAGGTCGAATCCTCGCCCAGGTGATGCTGCAATGACGCGATCACGTCTTCGGCCGTCACCGTGCCGCCCGAATGATACTGCACATCGGGACGGATGGTGAAGGTCCAGATCCGCGCATCCGGGGAGGCTTCCCAGCTTTCGGCCACTTCCGGCACCAGGCTGCCATCGGTGGCGATCTCGGTCAGGAAACCGTTGCGCGTGTGCGACATCAAGATGGTGAAGTCGTTCTCCCACGAGCCGGGATCGAGGCTGTCGGTGGTCGAGCCATGCGCCAGCCCGATCTTCAGCGTGCCGCCGCGCGTCGGTTGCGCACGGGCCATGCCCGCGCCCATCGGCCCGATCAGGGCCGCGCCGCCAAGCGCCGATGCGCCCTTCAGCACGCCACGGCGGCTGACACCGCCGGTAATCAAGGATGAGTTCCTCATTTGTCTTTCTCCACTGTTGGTTATTTCAGGTCAGGGACCCTCCCGGGTTCATCCCGGGTTGGGCGCAGAAATCGGGGCGCGCCGGACAAGGCTAGGCCGCCGCGGCAAGAACTGATGGATTCCCCAAACATGAGCGCAGTTTTGCATGAGACGGTCGGGACCGGAACCACTTTTCGACAGGTTGGGGCCGGTTTGCGACATCACTTCACGGTGTAAGGCAATATTCTTTCGCGTTCACGCGCCGAAAACGTCCAAACTTCGCCGGTTTCGGATGCGCGCGAAATGCGTGATGTTGCGACAAACCGCGAAAACCGCAGCCCGACAGACCCGGAGGACCACGCATGCCCACCCCGCCCAATATCGTCCTGATCATGGCCGACCAGCTTGCCCCGCACTTCACCGGCACCTATGGCCACCCGCTGGTGAAGACGCCGCATATGGATGCACTGGCCGAAACCGGCACGCGCTTCGATGCCGCCTATTGCAACTCGCCGCTTTGCGCGCCCTCGCGCGCGTCTTTCATGACCGGGCAACTGGTCTCGAAGATCGGCGCCTATGACAACGCGGCCGAGTTCGGCGCCTCCATCCCCACCTTCGCGCATTACCTGCGGATGATGGGCTATCGCACCTGCCTCAGCGGCAAGATGCATTTCGTCGGCCCCGACCAGCTGCACGGGTTCGAGGAAAGGCTGACCACGGATGTCTACCCCTCCGATCACGCCTGGACGCCGGATTGGGATCACCCCCACGACCGCATCGACAAATGGTATCACAACATGGAGTCGGTGCAGGAGGCCGGCCCCGCCGCCACCAGTTTCCAGATCGAGTTCGACGAGGAAACCACCTTTGCCGCCCGCCGCCGCATCTTTGAATACGCGATGTCTGGCACCGCCCCCTTTGCGATGGTCGTCAGCCTGATCCACCCGCATGACCCCTACGTGCCCCGGCCCGAGTTCTGGGACCTCTACGACACTGCCGACATCGACATGCCCGAAACCGGCCTGACCGACGACCCGCACACCCGGAGGGTTCATCACGGCATCGCCGCCGACATCCAGCCGGTCACCGATCAGCAAATCCGCAACGCGCGGCATGGCTATTACGCCAACACCTCCTATTTCGACAGCAAGGTTGGCGAGGTCGTGAAGGCCCTGAAGGAGAGCGGCCAGTATGACAACACGATCATCATCGTGACCTCGGACCATGGCGACATGCTCGGCGAGCGCGGGCTGTGGTACAAGATGAGCTTCTTCGAGCACTCCGCCCGCGTGCCGATGATCGTCTCCGGTCCCGGCGTGCAGGCCCGCGCCGTGGGCGAACCTGTCAGCCTGATGGACCTGCTGCCCACCTTCCTCGACATCGCGGCCAGCGAAGGGGCCGATACGCCGCCCCCTGCCATGCCGCTGGATGGCCGGTCGCTCTGGCCGCTGCTGAAGGGGGCTGTGGATAACCCTGATGGGGGCGAGGTGCTTGGGGAATATTGTGCGGAATGTGCAAGCCACCCCATTTTCATGATCCGGCGCGGTCCGTGGAAATACATTCACTGCCAGGTTGATCCCCCTCAACTCTTTAACATTTCCGATGATCCGATGGAGCGCAACAACCTGGCCGACGATCCCGCGCAGGGGGCACGGGTGGCAGAATTCCAAGCCGAGATTGCCGAGCGCTGGAACGAGGCCGATCTGTATTCCCGCGTTCTGGCCTCGCAAAGCCAGCGCAGGCCGGTCTATCAGGCGATGGAGATCGGCAAACTGGTCTCCTGGGACTACAACCCGCCCCGCGACGCGTCACAGGAATATGTCCGCAACCACATGGATTGGACCGTCGCAGCCGAGAAAACCCGCTTTCCACCTTTCCAAAAGAAATGAATGGCTTACAGGTCGTTCTTCCGTGGATATAAATTTGATCAAAAGATTTCGGCCTGTTTGCGGGCCGAAATCCCCCCTCCGGCCCCGTCATGTCTCTTGCGATTCAATGAACTGGACGGGACGCCGTTTAGACATTGTTTATCAAGGCCTTGCGCGCCCTGGATAAGGCAAAATAAAACGCTCTGGCCGATTTCCAGACCGTCACCGCCCCGCGACGCGCCAGAATCCGGCGAAAGCGTCAGCCGTCCCTGTCCAGAATATCGCAGGCCTTGCGCGCCAGCGGCCCCGCCAGCGCCCCCACGGCCATCGCACGATCCGAGGAGGCATTGCCCTGCAACGCGCGGAACTTCACGCCCTGCACAATCGCGGCCAGACGAAAGAGGCCGAAGACCAGGTAGAAAGGCCAGTCTCGGATCTCTGAAATCCCCATCCGCTCGCAATAGCGCGCGACGTAGTCCGCCTCCTCCGGCAGGCCCGATGCGCCCCTCTCGACGCCCTCCAGCCCGCTCAGCACCGGCCCCGGCGGCATCCGCCACAACATGCACTGATAGGCCAGATCGGCCAGCGGATGGCCAAGCGTCGAGAGCTCCCAATCCATCACCGCAACCACCCGCGGGGCATCATCCGCGAACATGATATTGTCCAGCCGGTAATCGCCATGGACCAGCGAAACGCGCCCGTCATCGCCCACCATATTGGCCTCCAGCCAGGTCATGATGCGCTCCATTTCCGGCATCTCGCCGGTTTCCGTGGCGCGATACTGGCGCTGCCATGTGGCGAATTGGCGGGCGTAATAGCCGCCCGGACGGCCAAAATCCGACAGCCCCGCCGCCTCCAGATCGACCGAATGGATCGCCGCCAGCGTCGCGTTCATCGCGTCATAGACCTGCGCCCTCTCGCCCGCCTCAAGCTCGGGCAGGGCGGGGTTCCAGAACACCCTGCCCTGGACAAACTCCATCACGTAGAACATCGCCCCGATGACATCCTCGTCGGCGCAAAGATGCAGTGTGCGGGCCACCGGGACGTCGGAACCTTCCAGCGCGCGCAGCACCCGGAACTCCCGATCCACCGCATGGGCCGATTTCAAAAGCGCGCCACCGGGCTTGCGGCGCAGCACATAGCGTCCGCTGTCGGCCTCAAGCAGATAGGTCGGATTCGACTGCCCGTCGCTGAATTTCCGCACCGCGCGCAGGCCGCGGAAGCCGTCCAGATGCGCCTCCAGGTAGCGCCCGAGGGGTCCGACAGCCAGGTCACTGCCCATGATGCGCCCGCACCAATTGCCGCCCGAGCGCCATCATATGCACCTGGTCCGGCCCATCCGCGAGCCGGATCTGGCGTGCGTAATTGAACAACTCCGCCAGCGGCAGATCGCCGGTCAGTCCAGCGCCACCATGGATCTGGATCGCCCGGTCGATCACTTTCTGCGCCATCTTAGGGGCCACGATCTTGATCGCCGCAATGAGGTCGCGGGCGGATTTGGCCCCTTCGGCATCCACCTTCGCCGCCGCCTTCAGCGTCAAGAGCCGCGCCTGCTCGATCTCGCACCAACTGAGCGCGATATCCTCGCGCACCGATTGATGCTCGCTCAGCTTCCGCCCGAAGGTGCGCCGCTCCTCCACGCGGGTCAGCACCAGGTCCAGCGCCCGTTGCGCTGCCCCCACCAGCCGCATGCAGTGGTGAATCCGCCCCGGCCCAAGCCGCCCCTGCGCGATCTCGAAACCGCGCCCCTCCCCAAGCAGCATGCTCTCGGCCGGCACCCGCACGTCGCGAAACACGATCTCGGCCTCGCCGAAGGGCGCGTCATTATAGCCGAAGGTCGAGACATGGCGCACGATCTCCAGCCCCTTCGCGTCGCGCGGCACCAGAATCATGCTCTGCTGCTTGTGGCGGTCGGCCTCCGCGTCGGTCTTGCCCATCACGATGAAGACGGCGCAGCTCTCGCGCATGCCGCCCGTGGTGTACCATTTGCGCCCGTTGATGACATACTCGTCGCCCTCGCGGCGAATCTCGGTGCGGATATTGGTGGCATCGGAGGAGGCGACATCGGGTTCCGTCATGGCAAAGCCCGAGCGGATCTCGCCCGTCATCAGCGGCGCCAGCCAGCGCGCTTTCTGCGCCTCGGAGCCATAGAGCAGCAGCGTCTCCATATTGCCGGTATCGGGCGCGTTGCAGTTGAAGATCTCGGGCGCCCACCAGACCCGCCCCATGACCTCGGCCAGTGGCGCGTAATCGAGGTTGCTCAGGCTGCCGCCATGCGCGGGCGGCAGGAACAGGTTCCACAGCCCCGCATCCCGCGCCTTTTGCTTCAGCTCCTCCATGAATTCGGGCGTGCGAAAGGGCGTGTCCGTGGTCTCGAAATACGCCCGGAACCCGGACTCGGCGGGGTAGATATGGGCCTCCATGAACGCTTCCAGCCGCGCCCGCATCTCCACCGCTTTCTCACTCGGTTCAAAATCCATGATCGCCCTTCCCGCCATTTGTCCAGAGCCTCCGCCGCCGGTCCGCCCAAGTCAACGCTTGCCTTCGGGTCCGCCCCCTCTTTAGCCTTGCCTGACCCATCAGGAGGCCCGCAGATGACCCCCCATCCCCTATTCGACCTCACGGGCCGCATCGCCCTCATCACCGGGGCCAGCCGCGGCATCGGTGAGGCCATCGCCCACCTGCTGGCCGAGCATGGCGCGCACGTGATCTGTTCCAGCCGCAAGCCCGAGGGGTGCGAGGCCGTCGCACAGGCCATCCGCGACAAGGGCCTCCGCGCCGAAAGCCATCCCTGCCATATCGGCGAGATGGACCAGATCGCGGCCACCATCGCGCATGTCGAGGCCAGGCATGGGCGGCTCGACATCCTCGTCAACAACGCCGCGACCAACCCCTATTTCGGCCATATCCTGGACACCGATGCGGGCAGCTTCCAGAAGACGCTCGACGTGAATATCCGCGGCTATTTCTTCATGTCGCAAGCGGCGGGCAAACTGATGCGGGCGCAAGGCAAGGGGGCCATCGTCAACGTCGCGTCAGTGAACGCGCTGGAGCCCGGAGACGCGCAGGGCACCTATTCCATCACCAAGGCGGCGGTGGTGAACATGACGCAGGCCTTCGCCAAGGAATGCGCCTCTCTCGGCCTCCGCGTCAACGCCATCGCACCGGGATGGACGCGGACCAGGTTCGCGGGCGCGCTTCTCGACAGCAAACCGCATCACGACGCGATCATGGCCCGCCTGCCGATGAAGCGTCCGGCAGAGCCGCAGGAAATGGCCGGGGCCGTGCTCTACCTCGTCTCCGACGCGGCAAGCTACACGACAGGCGAATTGCTGGTCGTGGATGGCGGCCTGACGATCTGAAGCGGCACCCTGCCCACATCTTCTTGGCCCAAATACTCACCCTTCCGCGCCCGTAGGGCGCGTGGATCGACGCGCGCAACGCGCGCGGCGACACCACCGCAGAAGCCCCGATTTCTCATCTTCTTCGTGTAATTACCTGAAAGAAAGCGCGCCCGAAGGGCGCGCGGATCGACGCGCGCAACGCGCGCGGCGAAACTCCTCCATACGGGAGAAAACGGCGGATCCCGAACGCGATCCGCCGCTCGATCCTTGTCAGCCCGGCGACATCCCCCGCAGCCGTTCCGACCGCCGCCTGAGCAACTCCACCGTGGTCAGCAGGCAGATCGAGATGATCACGAGGATGGTCGCCACCGCCAGGATCGTCGGGCTGATCTGTTCGCGCAGACCGATGAACATCTGCCAGGGCAGCGTTTTCTGCCCCGCCGACCCCACGAAGAGGACCACCACGACCTCGTCGAACGACGTGATGAAGGCAAAAAGCCCGCCCGAGATCACGCCGGGCAGGATCAGCGGCATCTGCACCCGGAAAAAGGTCGTCACCGGATCGGCGCCCAGATTGGCCGAGGCCCGCGTCAGCGACTTGTCGAACCCCACCAGCGTAGCGGTGACGGTAATGATCACGAAGGGAATGCCAAGGGCCGCATGGGCCAGCACGACACCCAGATAGGTGCCCTGCAACCCGATCCGGCTGTAGAAGAAATACATGCCGGCGGCCGAGATGATCAGCGGCACGATCATCGGCGAGATCAGGATCGCCATGATCGCGCCCTTGAAGGGCACATGGCTCTGGCTCAACCCGATCGCGGCCAGCGTGCCCAGTGACACCGACAGCAGCGTCGCGGCGGGCGCGATCTTGACCGAGTTCCACAGCGGCTGCTGCCAGTCCGGATTGGTGAAGAAATCCCGGTAATGCTGCAGGCTGTAGCCCTCGGGGTCCAGCCGCAGCATTTCCGGCGTGAAGGTAAAGAAATCCTCGGCGTTGAAGCTCAGCGGGATGATCGTGATGATCGGCGCGATCAGGAAGAAGAAGATCAACCCGCAGATCACCCGAAAGCTGTAATACCAGATCTTCTGGCCGGTGGAGGCATAGATTGGAAGGCTCATGATCTTTACCCCAGTTTCACGTTGTCGATGCCGACGATCCGGTCATAGGCCCAGTAGAGCGCCAGGACGAGGATCAGCAGGATGGACCCGAGGGCCGCCGCCAGACCCCAGTTGAGCGAGGTCGAGATGTGATAGGCGATCCGGTTCGAGATGAAGGTGCCGGTGCGCCCCCCCACCAGTTCGGGCGTGATGTAATAGCCGATGGCGAGGATGAAGACGAGGATGCACCCCGCCCCGATCCCGGGCACGCTTTGCGGGAAATAGACCCGCCAGAACGCCGTCCAGTCGGTCGCGCCAAGCGATTTGGCTGCACGCACATAAGAGGGCGGGATGGTCTGCATCACCGAATAGAGCGGCAGGATCATGAAGGGCAGCAGGATATGCGTCATCGCGATGATCGTGCCGGTCTGGTTGTTGATCAGCGCCAATCGGTCATTGTCGGCCACCAGGCCGATCCAGACCAGGATATCGTTGATCACGCCCTGTTGCTGCAACAGCACCTTCCAGGCCGAGGTCCGCACCAGCAGCGACGTCCAGAACGGCAGCAGAACCAGGATCAGCAGGATGTTCGATATCCGCATCGGCAGGTTCGCCAGCAGGAAGGCAATGGGATAGCCAAGCAGCACGCAGGAGCCCATGATCACCAGCGACATGAACATCGTGCGCTTGAAGAGCGTCAGGTAGACCCGCAGGTCTTCGGACTGCGGCTCGATCCCGTCGGCGGTCAGTTGCAGATCGACGGCGGTCAGGAAATAGCCGGCGGTGTAGTTCGGGCTGTAGACCCAGATGGTCTCGAACACGGCCGGGTCCAGCCAATCCTCGTCGATCTCGGCGAATTGCTCGCGCAGCGAGACGGTCTCAAACGCGCCGACGGCCTCCGCCGCCTCGGAGAGCATCGCGCTGGACCCATCATATCCGCGCGCCGCAAGATCACGGTAGAGCGCCGTATAGACGTAATCCTCGACATCCTCCTCCAGAGGGTCATCCTCGTTGGCCTCGATGGTGACATTGACCCACCCGTCATAGGCGCTGGCAGTTTCCGGCAGGGCGGCGCGGACGCTTTCATCCTCCATCAGCGTGGCCCAGACCCGCGGGTCGGCCCAATCGGCGTCCAGCTCGGCGAACTGGTCGGTATAGATATCGGTGTCGAACCGGCCCACGCCGCGCCCCGACTGGCGGAACAGCGACGACACGCCGGTCATCTCGTAATTCAGGCGGCTGCCGACGCGGCTGTGGATGCGGAACTCGGCGGCCTCGAAAAGGTCATAGTAGAGCGCGGCGTAGACGTCTTCGGATGGCGGCTGATCGTGATCCTCCCAATCCTCCAGCGCGACCACCGTGCGCGGCAGCGTCTCGGAGACGATCTGGTTCTCGACCGAGCGAAACAGCATATCCGCGATCGGCAGGATGAAGGTGATCATGATGAACAGCAGAAGCGGCGCGATCAGCAGGAGCGCCCGCATCTTCTGGGCCCTCAGCGCCCGGCGCAGGCTGGCCTTGAGGGGGCGTCCGTCGGCGGCCAGGACGGGGCCGGATTTCGCTTCGGTCTGTGCGGCTGCGTCTGTCATGTCTCAGGTGCCTTCCACGACGAGGATCACGCTGTCGGCACTTGCCCTGCGGATCGCTGCGACATCTTGATATTCGGGATCGTTATAGGCAGCGAGGGCCGCCTCATAGCTTGGAAACTCGATCACCACATGACGGTCGCCGGCTTGGCCTTCCATCACCTGCGCCTGACCGCCCCTGACGATGAATTTCGCGCCGAGACGTTCCAGGATGGGCGTGTCGCGGCGGATATATTCCGGGTAACTGTCGGGGTCTGTCACCGTGATATGGCCGATGATGTAGCCTTTGGGCATCTGTCCCGCCTTGTTGGTTTTTCTCTGGGCGGGGAAGGCGGGGAACCCCCCGCCCTACCCTGTTTTTCAGGTCGTGGGGCGGGGGTCACCCCGCCGCCACGGATCGCTTATTGCGACAGCCAGGCCTGGAAACGGGCGTCCAGGTCGTCACGGTAATCGGCCCACCACTCGTAGTTGTAGAGGAAGGTGCGTTCCGCGTTTGCCGGATCGGTCGGCATATGCGGGGCCATGGCGATACCCAGTTCGGCGTGATCCCCCACCAGCGGGGCCGAGCTTGCGCGCGCCGGGCCGTAGGAGATGTATGCCGCCTGATCACCCAGACGCTGCGTGTCGGTGGCGAAGTAGAGGAAGTCCAGCACGCGGGCCAGGCGATCCTCGGGCAAACCCTCGGGGATGATCCAGCCATCGAGGTCATAGACCTGCGCGTCCCAGAGCATGGCGACCGGCTGGTCCTGCTCTTCGATCACGCTGAAGAGACGCCCGTTATAGGTCGAGCCGATCACGACCTCGCCATCAGCCAGAAGCTGCGGCGTGTCGGCACCGGCGGACCACCAGACGGTCTCGTCACGGATGGTTTCCAGCTTGTCGAACGCCATCTGGATACCTTCTTCGGTCTCCAGCATGTCATAGACGTCTTCCTCGGCAACACCCGAGCACAAGAGCGCCCATTCCATGTTGTTGATCGGGCGACGCTCCAGCGACCGCTGACCGGGGAAGGCTTCCAGGTCGAACACGTCGCAGATGTCATCCGGCGTGCGGCCGTTCCATTCCTCGACATCGGTGCGATAGCCGAAGGTGGTGGAATAGACGATCTGCGGGATGAAGCAGTCGCTGACGATCAGGTCGCCGAAATCCTCGGAGGCAGGGGTGCCATCGGGGGCCGGGGCCAGAACCTCGTCATGGTCGATCTCCATGGCCAGACCCTCGTCGCACAGACGAATGGCGTCCGAGGCCACGACATCGACCAGGTCCCAGGTGATGTTGCCGGCTTCGTTCATGGCGCGCAGACGGGCCACGGCCTCGTTCGAGCTTTCGTCCCAGACGATCTCGACGCCGGGATTGTTCTCCATGTAGGGCTCCGCGTAGGCGGCAACCTGGCTGGCCTGATAGGCCCCGCCCCAGCTGACCAGGGTCAGGCTGTCGGCCATATGCGCTTCGGCGCTGGCCATGGTGGCGGACATCGCCATACCAGTTGTCAGCATAAGTGCTGATTTCAGTTTCATATTTCTCTCCTCTGTTGGTCGTTCTGTTCGCGTTATCGGCCCCCTTTGGCATTGCACGCGCCGGGGGCTCTCCACTTTGCTCAGGCGTCCAGTGCCCGGCAATCCTTGGCCCGCCAGCCGATCTCGATCTGTTCGCCGGGTTGCAACCGGCGCTGATCGGGGGCGTTGCGGGTCTTGATAAAGAAATCATCATTTCCGGCGACACGCAAACGGGTGCGGTAGATGTCGCCCATATAGATGAACTCCAGCACCTCGGCCTTGACGGTGTGGGCGCCGGGTTGCAGGCGGGAGGGGTCGTATTCGACCCGCTCGGGCCGGATCGAGACCAGCGTGCGGTCGCCCACCTTGGTGACGTTGACGGGCAGCGTGTCGATCAGCTCGCCATCGTCCAGCTTGACCACGGCAAGGTCGTTCTCGATGCTTTCGACCGTGCCCATCAGCGTGTTGTTCTCACCGATGAACTGCGCGACGAAGCTGTTTTCGGGCGATTCATACAATGTATCGGGTGCGGCAAGCTGCTGGATGCGGCCATCGTCGAACACCGCGACCCGGTCCGACATGGTCAGCGCCTCGGTCTGGTCGTGGGTCACGTAGACCGTGGTGATGCCCAGATTATGCGCCAGGTTGGTGATCTCGAACTGCATCTTCTCGCGCAGCTGCTTGTCCAGCGCGCCAAGCGGCTCGTCCATCAGCACCAGCTCGGGCTCGAAGACCAGCGCCCGGGCGAGTGCCACCCGCTGCTGCTGACCGCCCGAAAGCTGCGCCGGACGGCGGCCGCCAAACGATCCCATCTCGACCATGTCCAGCGCGCGCTGCACCTTCTGTTCGCGGTCGGACTTGCCGATCTTGCGCACCTCCAGCGGGAAGGACAGGTTCTCCGCGATCGTCATATGCGGGAACAGGGCGTAATTCTGGAACACCATTCCGATACCGCGCTTATGCGGCGGGATGTTGTTGATCGGCTGGCCGTCCAGCAAGATCTCGCCATGTGTCGCGGTCTCGAAGCCCGCCAGCATCATCAGGCAGGTCGTCTTGCCCGAGCCCGAGGGCCCCAACATGGTCAGGAATTCACCTTTGCCGATTGCGAGATTGAGGTCTTTTACGACCAGGTTTTCACCGTCATAGCTTTTCTGCACACGGTCAAAGACCACGAAATGGTCTGCGTCAGAACTTGCGTTCATGAATCTTCCCTGTTCTTCGGCGCTTGCGCGCTTCCTGTGGCCATTGCGGCATCATTGCGGCGCTTCCTGATACAACCGGGTCGAAAAACGACAATACACGGCCAGAAAACGACATCGTCCCAGCCTCTTCACTGTAAGAGCTTGATATTCGCTGTCCACCCGTTTTCTTGAAGGTCACTGGAAACGACCTGCAAGAGGCCACCATCCCGGAACCTGCATTGAGGTCGGATGGCATCCTGAAGCACTCAATTTTTTCGTTCATGATCAGATGGTTAGGTCCATCCTCTCCGGTCTTCAAAAAGGATGCGGACCAGCCCTTGCCACAATCGAACAGAGGTTCCGCACCCGGCCCGACGAACGCTTGTCAACCCTCCAAAACCGCGCGCCTCGAATCATGCCCCGTCAGCCCCTGTTCCAGCACCGCGAGGTCAGGCACCGGCAGCGCCGCCATGATCCGCGAGAACCGCTCCCGCGCCGCCACGCCCGGCCAGCCTTCGGGAAAGAACGCCGGTGGCAGGTCCGGGTGGCGCAGCAGGATCCGGCGCCAGCTATGCACCACCAGCCCGCGCAGGGCGGCGGCCTCGGCTCCGGTCAAGGGCGGGCTGCGGTCGAGGCAGTCCAGCACGTTCTCGAACGCCGCCAGACATTCCGCATAGGCCCGCATCAGCGGTTCGGGGCAGATCTGCGCGCGCAGCCAGTCGGGCACCGCGACCGCGCCCGTCTCGACCCCGAGCAGCCCGCCGTGATCGTCAGGCAGCGGACCGGGGGCCAACGCCGCCTGCCCGCCAAGCGCGATATAGTCGTCGCTTTGCAAGAAAGCCTCCAACCGCGCCGCGCCAACCGTGTCGCCCGCGATCAGCAGGTGCCACAGGTCAGGGCTCGGCACGCCGGTCCCGTAGATGCGCGGCGATGCGGCGGCCGATTGCGCACGGCCATAGCCCGTCAGGAAATGCGTGCTGGCGCGCCCCTCGCGCAGGCTCTCGATCCAGCCATCCTTGCGCAGCCGGTGCAGCGCCACCCGCATCGCCTCGGGCCTCACGCCCATCAGCCCGGTCAATTGCGACAGCAAGGGCCCGCTGATCGCGTCGCCCTTTCCTTGCGCGAGATCGCCGAAGATGGTCACGATCAGCGACCACACCCGATGCCCCTGATCACCCGTGAGGGCGGCGGCGCAGGCGCGAAAGGTGGGGCTGGCGGACTCGTGCATGGAGGCCATGCTACGCGCGCCGCCCCGCCCCGCTCAAGAGGCGTTCATCGTCAGCAGCTCATATTCGGCCACCGCCTCGCCCTCCTCATCGGTCACGCGCACGGCCCAACGCACCTCGCCATACTCCTCGTTGCGGCGGGTCTTCTTCCTGACCGTCAGATGAACCCGGATGGAGCTTCCCGCGACCAGCGGCTTGAGGAAACGCAGATTGTCGAGGCCCGTATTGGCCAGCACCGGCCCTTCATCGGGATCGACGAACAGCCCCGCCGCAAAGCTCAGCAGCAGGTAGCCATGCGCCACGCGGCCCGGAAAGAACGGGTTCCGCGCGGCGGCTTCCTCGTCCATATGGGCGTAGAACGTGTCGCCGGTAAACTCCGCGAAATGCTCGATATCGGCCAGCGTGACCTGGCGCGGATCGGTTGTGATGCTCTCGCCGATCTGAAGCTCGTCGAACCTGCGCCGGAACGGATGCGCCGGACCCTTGTGCACCGTAGCGCCCTTGACGTAGACGCCGCCGATCGCGGTCAGGATGTCGGGGCTGCCCTGGATCGCCGTGCGCTGCATGTAGTGCATCACGCCACGCACGCCGCCCAACTCCTCGCCGCCCCCCGCGCGTCCCGGCCCGCCATGGACCATATGCGGCAGGGGCGATCCGTGGCCCGTGCTTTCCTTCATCGAATCGCGGTTGTTGATATAGAGCCGCCCGTGGAAGGCGCCGGCCCCCAAGGCCACCTGACGCGCCACATCGCCGTCATGCGTGATGAGAGAGGCCACAAGCGACCCCTGCCCCTTGTTGGCCAGCGCAATACCATGGTCCAGATCTCGGTAGCCCATGATCGTGCTGACCGGCCCGAAGGCTTCCGTGTCATGCACGCGGGCCGCCGTGTCGGGGCTTTCGCAATGAAACAGCATCGGCGGCAGGAAGGCCCCCCTGGACCCGGCCATCGCGAAATCCTCGGGGTCGCCGAAGACGCGCGTGGCCTCGGCCCCGATGGTGCCGATCTTCTCCAGCACGTCGCGTTTCTGGCCGTTATTGACCAGCGCGCCCATCCGCGTGCCCTCAGCCTTCGGGTCACCCACCGTCGTCTTGGCCAGCCGCGCCGACAGCGCCTCGATCAGCGCCGCGACCTGCCCCTCCGGCGCGATGATCCGCCGGATCGCGGTGCATTTCTGCCCCGCCTTGGTGGTCATCTCGCGGGTCACCTCCTTGACGAAAAGGTCGAACTCCGGCGTGCCCTGCACTGCATCCGGCCCCAGGATCGAGGCGTTCAGACTGTCCTGCTCGGCCACGAAGCGCACCGAGTTCTGCATGATCACGAGCGCGGAGCGCAGTTTCAGCGCCGTCGCCGCCGATCCGGTGAAGCCCACGACATCCTGACAGGTCAGATGGTCCAGCATGTCGCCAAGCCCGCCCGAGACCAGTTGCAGCGCGCCCTCGGGCAGGATGCCGCTTTTCAACATGATCCGCACCGCAAGTTCGGTCACGTAACAGGTCGCCGTCGCCGGTTTCACGATCGCCGGAACCCCCGCCAGCAGCGTCGGCGCGAGCTTTTCCAGCATCCCCCAGACCGGAAAGTTGAACGCGTTGATATGGACCGCAACCCCTTGCAAAGGCGTGCAGATATGCTGCCCCAGGAAGGTGCCGTCACGGCTGAGCTGCTCAACCTCGCCATCGAGGTAGACATGCCCATCCGGCATTTCCCGCCGCCCCTTGGAGGCGAAGACGAACATCGTCCCGATGCCGCCGTCAATGTCGATCAGGTGATCGCTCTGCGTCGCCCCGGTCGCGAAGCTGAGGTCATAGAGCGCCTGCTTGTGCTTGCCCAGTTCCACGGCCAGCGCCTTGAGCATCCGCGCCCGGTCATGGAAACTCAGCGCGCGCAGGGCAGGCCCGCCCTTGGTCCTGGCAAACTCCAGCATCGCGGCCACATCCAACGTGTCATTGCCCGCCCGCGCCATGGCTTCGCCGGTGACGGCATTTTCGATCAGGCGCGCATTCGCATCCGGCGCGATCCAGCGTCCGGCGGCAAAACTTGAAACATCTTGCAGGCTCATCTCGCTGCTCCTTTCAATTGATCGGCAATCACCCACGATCCCGGGCTCGCCTCGGCCACGCGGGCCATGTCCTGTGCCACCACGTCCCAGCCGCGTTCGGAGGCGTAGTGCATCGGCCCGCCGCGCCAGCGCGGAAAGCCGTAGCCGTGGATCTGCACCGTATCGACATCGCCGGAGCGTTCGGCGATCCCCTCCTCGACGATCCGCGCGCCCTCGTTGATCAGCACGGCCATGAGGCGGTTCGCGATCTCATCGGCGCCGAAGCCCCGTCGCGTGATCCCGCGCTCCGCCGAATAGGCCCGGATCATGCCCTCGACCTCCGGGTCGCGCACGGGGCTTCGGCTGGCCTCGCCGTAGCGATACCAGCCCTTGCCCGCGCGCTGGCCCAATCGACCGAGATCGCAAAGCGTGTCGGCAATCGTCTCATAGCGCTCGCCCTCGGGCCGCGTCGCCGCCTGCCGCTGCCGATTGGCCCAGGCGATCTGCAATCCGGTCAGATCCTGCAACTCGAACGGTCCCATCGGCATCCCGAAGCCGCGCATGGCCGCGTCCACCTCATGCGGCAGCGCGCCATCGGCCAAGAGGTATTCCGCCTCGCGCCGATAGGCGGCCAGCATCCGATTTCCGACAAACCCGTCACAAATTCCTGACAGAACTGTCATCTTTTTCAGTTTGCGGCCAAAGGCGAAGCCCGTCGCCAGCACTTCGGGCGCGGTGTCGGGCGTCATCACGATTTCCAGCAGCTTCATGATATGCGCAGGCGAGAAGAAATGCAGGCCGAGGCAGCGGGCGGGGTTGGGAACGCCCGCAAAGATCTCGGTCGGATCGAGGTAGGAGGTGTTGGTCGCGAGGATCGCGTCGTCGCCCATCGCCTCGGCAAGGTTGCGGAACACCTCGCGCTTGACCTCCAGGTCTTCAAAGACCGCTTCAATCGCCAGATCGGCCCCGGCGGCGGCCCCGTAGCCCGGTGCAACGCTGAAATTATCCCGTTGTTTTTCCGATACTTCCCGGCTTATCTTGCCGCGTTTCAACGCCCCTTCCAGCAGCCCCGTGACGCGCGCTTCGGTGGCTTCGGCCTCTGCCTTTCCCCGCTCGAGGATCACGACCTCATACCCCGCCGACAGCGCCGCCGCCGCGATTCCCGCGCCCATCAACCCGCCGCCGACAATGGCGATGCGGGCGATGTCGCGCGGGGTGACGCCCTTGATCGCATCGGGCTTGGCGGCCTGCCGCTCGGCAAAGAAGGCATGGCGCAGGGCGCGGCTTTCGGCGCTTTGGCGCAGTTCCAGATGGCGCGCCCGCTCCTTCGGCTGGCCCTCCGCGAAGGGCAGCGCAACCCATTGAAGCGCCTTGAGATTTTCCAGCGGTGAGCTCTGCCCCTTGGCCCTTTTTCGCACCTCATCCGCGACTCCGCTCAGGTCCGGCACATCGACATCGCGCGCGCTGACCGGCTCGGGCCGGGGCGGAAGATCCTCGGCGAACGCCTTGATATCGGCAATGATGTCCTTTGAAATCAGGTCGATACCGCCCAGGTCAAAGACCTCTTCAGCCGCGAAGATCCGCCCCCGGCAGGCCATGTCAATAGCCGCCTCCATCCCGATCAGCCGCGGCGCGCGCTGCGTCCCGCCAGCTCCCGGAATGAGGCCCATATTGACCTCCGGCAGCCCGATCTTCACGCCCGGTGCGGCGATCCGCCAGGCGCAGCCCATGGCAATCTCCCAGCCGCCGCCAAGCGTTGCGCCATCCAGAACGGCCAGGAACGGCACCGGGCTGTCTTCGATTTTCTGAACGACATCAGGCAGATGCGGCTCTTCCGGGGGGCGGTCGAACTCGGACATGTCGCCGCCCGCGACAAAGCAATTGCCCGCCCCGCGCAGCACGGCCAGTGTCGCGCCCTGCACGGCATCGACCGCCTGCCACAGCCCTGCGCGCACCAAAGTCGAGGTCGCGTTCACCGGCGGGTTGTCGATGGTCACCCAGGCGATGTCGCCCTCTCGCACCACCTGCACCACATCGCGTTCCGACATGAAAAATCCCCCTTGGTCTGACGTGCGGAATTTATTGACCAACCGTTCGGTTTATGCAAGGTAATTGTCAGGCAAAGGGGGGATCGGCGGATATGAGCGACACGATACGCATTGAAAACAAGGGCGACTGGCGGGAGATCACGCTGAACCGCCCGGATCGTTTGAACAGTTTCAACGACGAGATGCACGGGGCATTGCGGGCCGCGCTTGAGGACGCCCGCGATGAGGGGGCCCGCGCGGTGCTGCTGACCGGCGCGGGCCGTGGCTTTTGCGCGGGCCAGGACCTGGGCGACCGCGACCCTTCAAAGATGGACGACCCGCCCGATCTGGGCCGCACCGTGCGCGAGTTCTACGCGCCGCTGGTGCGCCTGATCCGCGAGTTGCCCTGCCCGGTGATCTGTGCGGTGAATGGCGTCGCCGCCGGGGCCGGAGCCAATCTGGCGCTGGCCTGTGATATTGTGCTGGCTGCCGAGAGCGCGAAATTTATCCAGTCTTTTGCGAAGGTTGGCCTGATCCCCGATACAGGCGGAAGCTGGCATTTACCCCACCTGATCGGCGAGGCACGCGCCAAGGGCTTGGCGATGACCGCGATGCCCCTGCCCGCCCGCAAGGCCGCCGATTGGGGGCTGATCTGGGATGTTCACGCCAACGACATGCTGATGGAGGAGGCCCGCGCGCTGACCGCGAGCCTCGCCGCCGGCCCGACCTTCGGACTTGCGCAGACCAAGGCCTGCATCCAGGCCGCCGCGACCCATGACCTGTCCGATCACCTCGACATGGAGGCCGACGCCATGAAGCTCTGCGGTGAAAGCGCGGACTATGCCGAAGGGGTCAGCGCCTTCTTGCAAAAACGTCCGGCGGAGTTTCAAGGCAAATGACCCCCGAGACCCGCGCCAGCCGCGCCGCCCGTGCCATGTGGGAGGGCGATGAAGCCTCCAAGTGGTTGGGAATGAAGATCATTTCCGTCACCGAAGGCTGCGCCGAGCTGTCCCTGAGGGTCGAGCGCCACCACGCCAACGGCCACGGCATCTGTCACGGCGGCATCACCTTCGCGCTGGCCGACAGCGCCTTCGCCTTCGCCTGCAACAGCCGCAATCAATCCACCGTCGCGCAGATGAACGCCATCACCTACCTGGCCCCGGCCCATGTCGGCGACACGCTGACCGCCCATGCCCGTGAGGTCAGCCTGAGTGGGCGCAGCGGCATCTATGACGTCACCGTCACCAGCCAGGCCGGAACGAGGATCGCCGAGTTCCGCGGCCATTCCCGCGCCATTCGCGGCCAGCTTTTCGAGGAGGAATAGACCATGAAAGACCTGACCCCCGCCAAGGACAGCCTCGACGCGATCGAGATCGCCTCGCTGGACGAAATCCGCGCGCTGCAACTGGACCGGCTGCAATGGTCCCTCAACCATGCCTATGAAAACGTGGCGATGTATCGCAAACGGTTCGACGATGCGGGCGTGCATCCTGCCGACCTCAAGTCCCTGTCAGACCTTGCGAAATTCCCCTTCACCTACAAGACCGACCTGCGCGACAACTATCCCTTCGGCCTCTTCGCCGTCCCGCGTGAGCAGATCGCGCGGATCCATGCCTCCTCGGGCACGACGGGCAAGCCGACAGTGGTGGGCTATACCAGGAACGACCTCTCGAACTGGGCCGACCTCGTCGCGCGGTCGATGCGCGCCAGCGGCACGCGGCCCGGCGACATCGTGCATGTGGCCTATGGTTACGGGCTTTTCACCGGCGGGCTCGGCGCGCATTTCGGGGCCGAGCGGCTTGGCTGCACGGTGGTGCCGATCTCGGGCGGAATGACGGAACGCCAGGTCACACTGATCAACGATTTCAAGCCCGGCACGATCATGGTCACGCCCTCCTACATGCTCAATATCCTGGAAGGGTTCCGCAAGGCGGGGCTCGATCCGCGCGCGTGTTCGCTCGATGTCGGCATCTTCGGGGCCGAGCCCTGGACCAACGCGATGCGGACCGAGGTTGAGGCGGCCTTCGACATGCACGCCGTTGATATCTATGGCCTTTCCGAAATCATGGGGCCGGGTGTCGCGAATGAATGCGTCGAGACCAAGGACGGCTTGCATATCTGGGAGGATCACTTCCTGCCCGAGATCATCGACCCCGAAACCGGCGATGTCCTGCCCGATGGCGAGATGGGCGAGCTTGTCTTCACCACGCTCACCAAGGAAGGGCTGCCGATGATCCGCTACCGCACCCGCGACCTGACGCGGCTTTTGCCCGGCACGGCGCGGTCGATGCGGCGGATGGAGAAGATCACCGGACGTTCCGACGACATGATCATCCTGCGCGGCGTCAATGTCTTCCCGACCCAGATCGAGGAACAGGTGCTGGCCACCGGCGGCCTTGCCTCGCATTTCCAGATCGAGCTTTACAAGGCGGGCCGGATGGACGCGATGCGCGTCCATGTCGAGGCCACGCTGGATGCCGCCGACGAACTGAGCCGAACCGCCGCGACCCGGATGCTGGTCAAGCGGATCAAGGATGTGGTCGGCATCTCGACCGAGGTGATCGTGGGCGATCCCGGCGCGGTGGAGCGCAGCCAGGGCAAGGCCCGCCGCGTCGTCGACAACCGGGACAAGGGGTAAGCCACATGGCCCGCACCATCGCCAAGGACCATGACCAGAAGCGCGAGTTGATCCTGCAATCGGCCGCCCGCATCTTTGCGACCGACGGTTTCGACCGCGCCTCGATGGCGCAACTGGCGCGCGAATGCGGGATCTCCAAGGCCAATATCTACCACTATTACGACAGCAAGGATGCGCTGCTCTACGATATCCTGGACAATTACCTGTCCACCCTGCGCGACCGGATCCTGGGCACGAATGTCGAGGGGCTGGACCCGGAGGCGCGGCTGCATGAGGTGATCCGCCAGATCCTGCGCGCCTACCAGGGGGCCGATCACGAGCATCAGGTGCAACTGAATGCGCTCGGCGCCCTGCCCGAGGATCAGCAGGCGCAGATGCGCGGCTATCAGCGTGACATGGTGCGGTTCCTCTCCGACACCATCGCCGCAGCCGCGCCCGAGGTCCTCGCGGATGACAAGCCAAAGCTGCGCGCCACGACCATGTCCGTCTTCGGGATGCTGAACTGGTATTACATGTGGAATACCGGGGCGGGGACAGAGGCGCGCGAAGACTATGCGCGGCTGGTCACCAACCTGACCCTGCGCGGGGTCGGCGGGCTCTAGGGCTTGCGGCCCGGCCCCACAGCGGCCAAAGTCGCGCCCGCCACCCTTGCCGCACCTCGAAAGCCGCCCATGCCCCGCCTGTCCGAGATCGCCCGCCATACCGGGGCCGCCGCCATCGGCCTCGCCATCGGCGGCGCGTTCTGGGGCCTTTACTGGGTGCCGCTGCGCTGGCTGGCGGGGCTTGGCATGGGGGGCGCCTGGCCCGGCGCGGTGATCTTTGCGGGCGCGGGCGTGATCCTCTCGCCGCTGATCTGGCGCTACCGGGCGCAGATCCGGGCCAACTGGTGGGCGCTGGTCAGTTGCGGGATGCTGACGGGCGCGGCGTTCTCGCTCTTTTCTACCGCGATCCTGATGACGGATGTGATCCGCGCCATCCTGCTCTTTTATCTCACCCCGGTCTGGAGCACCGGGCTTGGCCTGCTGTTCCTGGGCGAACGCCTGACCGTGGCGCGGGGCAGCGCGCTGGCGCTTGGGCTCATGGGCCTTCTGATCATGCTCGGGCTTGGCGCGGGCTGGCCGGTGCCGAGGTCGCTTGGCGACGGGCTGGCGCTGGCCTCGGGCGTGGTCTGGGCCGTGGGGTCGCTGAGGCTCTACCAGGGGGGCCATATCGCGGTGCCGTTGCAGGTGATCGGGTTTGTGGGCGGCGGGCTGGTGGTGACGCTGGCCACAATCGCGCTTGGCGGCGCAGCGATGAACCCGCTGGCGGGGGCGGTCGCGCTGACCGCCGCGATTGGCCCCGTGCTGATCCTGTCGGCGCTGATCGTGGTGCCGGTCCTGTTCCTGACGGTCTGGCCAGCGACGGTCCTGCCGCCCGCGCGCGTCGGGCTGATCCTGATGACCGAGATCGTGGCGGGCGTCGTCACCGCGGCCCTGTTCGCGGGCGAGCCCTTTGGCTGGCGTGAAGCCATCGGCAGCGTCGTGATCGTCAGCGCGGGCCTGGTCGAGGTTTTGGGCCACCGGATTTCGGTGCGCGCAGTTCGGCCTTGAAGGGGCTGGTTGCGTTCAACCAGGCAAGGCTGAACCGCCCCTCGAAACAGGCCGCGATGATCGGGTTCAAGACGCCCGTGCGCTTGAGATGCTTCGCCACCCCGTGACCGAGATCGGAAAAGAGGACGTTCGAGATATTGGGCGCCTCGGGAAAACGCCGCCATTGCCGCCAATCCGGCCCCTTGCGCCCGGAGAAGAGGAAATACTCGGTCTCGGGCGAAAACCGGTCCTGAAGGCTGGAATAGCGCCAGTCTGAAATGGCTGCGCGGTATTCGCTCCACCGCGCCTCCTTGGGGATCACCTTGGGCCGGACGCTGAATTGCGGCACGAAGGGGTCTGATGCCGGAGAGTGCAGAATCCTACGCTAAGGCGGTTTGATCATCTTTTGGGCCATCTGTATTCGCCAGTGAGCAGGATGTGGGCCCACCCGAGGGGTGAAATATGCGCCAGAAGGTCTGGTAAGCAATTCAATCCATCGTGGCGGCGGCTGGCGACAGCCTGACCGAGGTGCTTGGTGTTCCAGTAGATGATGATGGCTGTGAGCAGGTTCAGCCCGGCCATCCTGAAATGTTGTCCTTCAGTTGTTCGGTCGCGAATTTCACCTTGGCGGCCAATGCGCAGTGCATTCTTGAGGGCATGATGTGCTTCGCCCTTGTTTAACCCGATCTGGGCGCGACGTTGCATATCGGCGTCCAGCAGCCAATCGATGATGAACAGCGTCCGTTCGACCCGTCCGATTTCGCGCAATGCGACCGCAAGCTCGTGTTGTCTGGGATAGGACGCAAATTTCCGCAAGAGTTGGCTTGGGGGCATTGCGCCCGCCACCATGGTGGCCACGCTGCGCAGGATATCTGGCCAATTTGAGCTGATAACGTGTTCCCTGACCTTGCCGCCGATCAAACCTTTCAGTTCTTTCGGGCAGGATGCTGGATCGAAGAGGTAGAGGCGCTTGGATGGCAGATCCCGGATGCGGGGGATGAACTGAAAGCCCAGAAGGGCAGTGACGGCGAATACGTGGTCGGTAAAGCCGCCGGTGTCGGCATACTGTTCGCGGATTTTCTGGCCTGCGTGTGTCATCAACAGGCCGTCCAGGATGTAAGGGGCCTCGTTCACCGTAGCCGGGATGGTCTGGGTGGCGAAAGGGCCGAACTGGTCGGAGACATGGGTATAGGCTTTCAGACCGGGTTCATTGCCGTATTTGGCGTTGATCAGGTTCATCGCCTCGCCCTGGCGCGTGGTCGGGAAGAATTGTCCGTCGCTCGAAGCGGTCTGCCCTGCGCCCCAGAACCGGGCCATCGGCAAGGCGGATTGGCCTTCGATCACCATGGCCAGGGCGCGCGCCATCGCCTCGCTTTCGACATGCCACCGCGACAGGCGCGACAGTTGGAAATAATCATGGGTATTCGTGGCCCCAGCCATCTTGCTGAGGCCGAGATTCAGCCCTTCAGCCAACAATACATTCAGCATGCCAACTCTGTCTTTGCAGGGGGCGCCGGTGCGCAGATGGGTGAAGGCCTCGGTAAAGCCGATCTCGTCATCCACTTCGAGCAGGAGGTCTGTGATCCTGATCTCCGGCAGGCGGTTGTAAAGATCGAGCACCATGGCATCGGCCTCTTCGGGGACAGCGGCCGTCAGACGGTCGATCTTGAGCACGCCATCTTCGATAGAACCTCCCGGAATGGCACCCGCCCTGGCGGCGCGGGCCAGTCGTTCCAAGCCATCCGCTAGGCGAGATTTTCGCTCCGCGAGCCAGAGCTCCGGTTCAAACGGCATGGCCAGTTTTGGCGTGGCCCTGGCAACTTCTGTCGGAACCAGCGCGTCCTTGAGATCGCCATACCGGCGGGAATGTTCGAGCCAGATGTCGCCCGCCCGGAATGCGTCGCGCAGGTGGCACAGGACCGCCACCTCCCAAAGCCGGTTCCCATCGTCGTTGTTCAAGTGCCGGTGCCATTTCGAGGTGCGGCGCAAAAAGGTCAGTGGCCGGGTAGTCGTCGTTTCCGTACCCGCAACGACACCGGCAGCGGCCAGCAACGGTTCGGCCACTGGGGCCGCCTGAATATCGAGCGCCCGGAGCATGCGCGGCGCATAGCGTCGGAAGCGATGATGCCCGTGAACAACATGTGCCAGTGGATCGGCGGCCAATGTGTCGGTCAGTTGGGCGGCGGTGGAAACAAGCCCCCTGAGCGATGACCAGCCTCCGGCGTTTTGGACGGCCTCCATCAGGGACGCCTGATCTTCATGCGCTTCCAGCAGTGCCGATCCAAAATTTGAGAAGCCCTGCAAGGTGTCTTTCAAAGCAGCCTTGGCGTCATCCGCCCGAGCATCGCGTACGCGTTTCGCCTCGCGCCACGTCTTCCCCACAATCCGGTCATGGGTCTCGACCACTGCATCGGCAATGGCACTACGCCATTCCAAAGCGCAGACTGCGAGGATGGCAAGGCGGCGGTCGCCTGAAATATCCCGCAGATCACCGGCGAAATATCGTTCCCCTTGCCGTCGGAGGCGCGCGATACGGTAGGGCGGCACACCCGACAGGACGGTGCGGTCCACGGCCATGGCCTGCAAGAATTCCAACCGGTCGAGCAGCCGGTTCATGTCGGCCGAGTTCTGGCCCACCTCAAACTGGCGCAGCCAGACAAAGCGGGTGACAGAGCCGTCCGCCGTTTCCGTCAGCAAGGCGTCAAGTTGGCTGCACATCTCATCATCCAGCCGGTCGGCAATCCGAGCGTCGATCCGTCGCTCTGCAGCGACGAGTGCATCCGCGCAAAGACGTTCGATAACCGTGATCCCCGGTAGAATGGTCTGGGCCGCCCGGCATTGTTCCACGAAACGCCGCGCCAAATCCTCGTTCGATCGGGCAGTTTCGGCTGTTGTCTCCAGCCAGGCCTTCAGGTCGCGCGATCCTCGGCCAGTGAACATCTTGTAGCCATAGAGAACCCGCAGGGCCGCCAGGTGTTCATGACGCGTTTCTTCGCGGCTTGCGTATCCAGCCAGATCGTCTGACTTCAGCCCAAGCTGCGCTGCCAGGAAACGCGTGACCTCCATTGGAATGACCTCGCCCGGGGTCAACAACCGACCGGGATAGCGCAATGCGCAAAGCTGGAGAGCGAACCCAAAACGATTGTGGGGGCGGCGGCGGGCGCGGATGATTTCCAGATCGTCGTCCGCAAGGGTGTAGTGGCGCAACATCGCCGTCTCATCGGTCGGAAGATCAAAAAGTACTGAGCGCTGACGCTCGGTGAGGATAGTACGATGCGCCATGTTTCTTTTGCTTTCTACATATGGTTTGCGTATTGATGATTAAGATACTGAATAAGGAATTGTTCGGATGGCCGAAAGCGCGTCGTTTTCCAGATCGTCTCAAACGAACGTTTGTGAAACATGCTGATCGGCTATGCACGGGTCTCGAAAGCCGACGGCAGCCAGTCCCTCGATTTACAGCGAGACGCCTTGATCGGAGCAGGGGTCGAAGAAGGCCAGATCTATTCGGACCTGGCATCTGGAAAGAAGGATGACCGATCCGGTCTTGAGGCCTGCCTCAAGGCATTGCGCAAGGGCGATGTTCTGGTCGTGTGGAAGCTCGACCGCATGGGTCGCAGCCTCCACCACCTTGTCAAAACCGTTAGCATGCTGTCCGAGCGTGGCGTCGGCCTCAAGGTTCTCACTGGGCAAGGCGCGCAGATTGACACAACGACTGCGGCAGGACGACTTTCATTCGGCATCTTTGCCGCTCTCGCCGAATTCGAAAGCGAGCTGATCCGCGAACGCACAATGGCGGGGCTCCAAGCGGCCCGCGCCCGCGGCCGAAAGGGTGGAAGGAAGTTCGCGCTGACGAAAGCGCAGGTCCGCATGGCCCAGGCCGCTATGGCTAGCCGCGACACGTCAGTTCCTGAACTCTGTAAGGAACTGGGGGTCAAACCGGTCACGCTCTACCGATATGTCGACCCAAATGGCAATCTGCGCGATTATGGGAAACGGGTTCTCAGCCCTTAGCGTAGGATTCTGCACTCTCCGGCATCAGACCCCACGAAGCCGACGACGCGCCTGATCGGCCATAACTGGGCCGCCAGCACCGCCAGGAACCCGCCCATGGAATTGCCTAGCGCATAGACCTCGCGCCCCTCCATATGCGGGGCCAGCACCGCGCCGATGGCGTCGAAATCCAGCGCGTTGCCCCAGGAGCGTGTGATATCCGTCACGAAGATCGTGTTGGCGAAGCCGTTGCCCGCGCTTGGAAATTCCGGCTTCTGCATACGGCCCACGCTCTTGCCATGGCCGATCCCGGTGAAGGACAGCAGCAGGCGGTCACCCGGCCCGTCCTCGCCGTCCCGCGTCTGGATCAACACGCTGTCATCGCTGTGAAGCTCGCGCATCCGCGTTACACCCTCGGCCGCTGCATTTCCCAACGCAGATGCGCGGAGATCATCGGCCATTCCGTGTTCAGGATCGAATAGACCACGGTGTCGCGCAGGGTGCCATTGTCCATCCGCATATGGTTGCGCAGGATGCCGTCCTGCTTCGCGCCGAGCCTCTCGATGGCGCGGCGGCTCTGCTGGTTGAGGATGTGGGTGCGGAATTCAACCGCGACGCAATCCAGCGTCTCGAAGGCATGGCGCAGCAGCAGGAACTTGGCTTCGGTGTTCAGCGGCCCGCGCTGCGCGGCGCGCGAGATCCAGGTCGATCCGATCTCCAGCCTCGGCAGGCTCGCGTCGATATTCATATAGGTCGTCATCCCCACCGCGCGACCCGCCGGGTCCAGCACAGCGAAGGGCATCATCGCGCCCGCCTTGCGCAGCGCCAGCCGCCGGTCGATCTCGGCCTCCATCCCCTCGGCATCGGGGATCGTGGTGTACCAGAGCTGGTGCAAGCCGCCTTCGCCCGCCGCCACGCGCATGCCGCCCAGGTGATCGGGGCGCAGCGGTTCCAGCGTCACGTGATCGCCGCTCAGGGTGATGTCGTCGGGCCAGGGCATTGTCGCACCTTCCGGTTTGCGTCACCCCGCAAGCAAGCACAGGACGCGACGCTTGACCAGTGCCCCGCCGCCAACCCGCGGCATCGCCGGTCAATTAGGATGGGATTAAGGTTAACGCGCCCGCGCCCTGCGCCCCCCGAACGCCCGCTTGAGGCAGTCCCTCCCGGATCAGGGCCGCCCTTCCCTTCTTTGTTCTTCAAATATCCTCGTCCATTGCCCGACAGGCGGCGGATGCGGCCGAGAGGGAAGGCTGCAGAACCGCAAGGCAGGCGGTCCGCTCGCCGAAGACGCGCAGATGCCCAGGGCACAGTCTACCCCGGCTGAATACCGACCCGGTCCAGCGCGGCAAGCGCCTTGGCTTCCCATTCCGCGCGCATCTCGTCATTGCTGCGCTGGCGCAGGCCCATCTGTTTCTGCATCTCGTAACGGGGCGAGTTGGCCTGTCCGAAACTGGCGGCCACGCGCGGGAACCAGTAGCCGATCGAGGCGACGATGGCCTCGCCCTCGCCTTCGCCCATCAGGCGTTGCAGCCCTTCCTCGGCCAGGTCCGCGTGCCGCGCCTCGACCGGCGCGATCTCGCGGAACGCCTCGGCCAGCGGCTGATAGGAGACGCTTGTGTAATCGGCCAGTTGCACGGCGACGGCGCAGCCCATCAGCAGGTTCATCACCACGGCATCGGTCCAGCCCTGAAGCGGATAGTTGAACACCGCCAGCCGCATGTCGTGATCGCCCCGCGTGGTGCCGATATCGGCGTCACGATCCAGCCGCGCGGTCCAGGGGTGGTGGTTGGCGTAGCGTTCACTGTCGACGCCGAAGCCCTCCATCACGCGCAGGACTTTCCCGGCGTGATCGGTCTTTTCCAGCACGATCCGCGCCGCCGCGATGCGTTCCTTGATCCCCGGGCCCTCGTTGATGATGTCGGCAAAGCCCGCCGCGCCCGCCAATTCGCTGTCGACGAAACTGGTCATCAGCTTCAGCAACTCCGCCCGGTAGCGCGGCGGCACATTGGTCGGGTTCGACAACACGCCGCCCTGGGCCAGGTAGTCCTCGATGCTCATATCCATGGGGTCCGGTCCTTTATTGATCGTAATCGACGATGACACGGTCGGTGACGGGGTAGGATTGGCAGGACAGGACATAGCCCTTTTCCACCTCGTAATCCTCCAGCGCGTGGTTGGCGATCATCTCGACCTCGCCCTCCAGCACCCGGCAGCGGCAGGTCGAACAGACCCCGGCCTTGCAGGCATAGGGCGCGTCGAGATGCTCGGCCAGCGCCGAGTCCAGGATGCTTACCCCCTTGGCCGCCGTGATGGTGCGGGTGGAGCCGTCGAGCGTATAGGCGATCTCGGCCTGGTTGGCGGTCTTGCCGGCCTCGCGGGCGACCGCGGGGCGCTTGGCGCGGCCCGGTTGGGCGCTGGCGAAAAGCTCGAACTTGATCTGTGCGTCGCTCAGCCCGTGGTCGCGCAGCGCGCGGGCAATGCCCAACATCATCGGCTCCGGCCCGCAGATGAAGGCGGTATCCACGCTGGCGATGTCGATCCAGCCCTTGAACAGCTCGGCGCATTTCTCTTCTGTCACCAACCCCGTGAACAGGTCGATCTCCTGCGCGTCGGTCTCGAGGATGTGGATGACATTGAACCGGCCCATATGCAGGTTCTTCAGATCCTCCAGCTCCTCGCGGAACATGATCGAGTTTACGCCCTTGTTGGCATAGACCAGCGTGAAACTGGCGCGTGGTTCCTCGGCCAGCACGGTCTTGATGATCGAGAGGACGGGCGTGATGCCCGAGCCGCCCGCGAAACCGAGGTAATTGCGCTCGGTCCCCGCATCGAGCTGCGTGAAGAAACTGCCCATCGGCGGCATGGCCTGCAGCCTGTCGCCCGGTTTCAGCTCTTCATTGGCCCAGGTGGAAAACGCGCCGCCCTCGACGCGCTTGATACCGACCTGGAGGTGGCCCTCGCCGCGCCCCGCGCAGATGGAATAGCTCCGGCGCAATTCCTCGCCGTCGAACTCGCGGCGGAAGGTCAGGTATTGGCCTTGCGTGAAATCGAAGGCCGCGGGGTCGTCGGGCTGCAACGTCACCACCACCGCATCGCGGATGGTCTTGGTCACGTCGGTAACGGTCAGGTCGTGAAATCGGGCCATCCATGCCCCTCCCTCAGATACATTTGAAATAGTCGAACGGTTCCAGGCAGGTGCGGCAGCGCCAGGACGCCTTGCAGGGGGTGGAGCCGAACTGGCTCACCCTCTCCAGATCCTCACCGCCGCATTGCGGGCAGCGCGCGGGGCCGCCTGCGGCCTGCGGCGGCGCGATGCCGTATTTCTCCAGCTTCTCGCGGCCCTTGTCCGACAGCCAATCGGTGGTCCAGGGCGGTGCGATCTGTTGCCTGAGGCGCACTTTATCGACGCCTTTGGCCCCCAGTGCCGTAACGATATCGAGGTTGATGACGCTCGTCGCGGGGCAGCCCGAATAGGTCGGCGTCACCGCGATCTCCAGCGTGTCGCCCTGCCACTCCACGCCCCGGATAATCCCCAGATCGACCAGGGAGATCACCGGGATCTCGGGGTCCGGCACCTCGTCCAGCCAGGCCCAGACCTGATCTGTCGTGGGCTTGTCCATGATCACCACGCCGCCCCCGGATAGGCGCGTTGCAGCCATTGCATCGAGGTCAGCAGGTGGCCCAGATGTTCCGTGTGCATCACCCCGCTGCGCCCGCCCTTGTGGCTGTATTTCGCGTTCGGAACGCTCAACGTCGCCTCACCCATGACGCGGCTGATCAGCACGTTGAAATCCTCCTGCAAACTGGCGGGGTCGGGCGCGATGCCGGTGTCAGCCATGGCGGCATCGACCTCGTCGCCCGTGAACATCTCGCCCACGTAAGGCCACAGATAGTCCAGCGCCGCCTGCATCCGGGCGTGGCTTTCCTCGGTCCCGTCGCCAAGGCCCACCACCGTGTCGGCGGAGCGTTCGACGTGATAGGCAACTTCCTTGGACGCCTTGGCCGCAATCGCCGCGACGCGTTCATCCGAAGAAGAGATCAGCCGCCCCAGAAGCACCGACTGATACGCATCGAACAGGAATTGCCGCATCAGCGTCTGGCCGAAATCGCCATTTGGCAGCTCGACCAGCAGCAGGTTGCGGAAATCCCAGGCATCGCGGTGAAAGGCCAGGTCGTCGGCGGAGCGTCCCTGCCCCTCGACCTCACCGGCCAGGCCAAGCCAGAACTGCGTCTGGCCGATCAGGTCCAGCGCCGTGTTGGCCAGCGCGATATCCTCCTCCAGAACCGGGGAATGGCCGCACCATTCGCTGACCCGGTGGCCGAGGATCAGCGTGTTGTCCCCCATGCGCAGGAGGAACTGAAAAAGCGCCTCGTCATGCGTCATCACATCTGCCCCGCTTCGTCGGGAATGTCGTAGAAGGTCGGGTGGCGGTAGATCTTGGCCTCGGAGGGCTCGAACATCGGGCCTTTCTCGCCCGGAGCCGTGGCCGAGATATGGCGCGCCTCGACCACCCAGATCGAGACACCTTCATTGCGCCGCGTATAGACATCGCGCGCGTTCTTGATCGCCATCTCGGCGTCGGGGGCGTGCAGGCTGCCCACGTGACGATGGCTCATGCCGTGCTGGCCACGGATGAACACTTCCCAAAGGGGCCATTCGTTTTTCATCTCGCTACTCCCTTATTCCGCCGCGACCTTGCGCGCGGCCCGTTTCTGCGCATGGGCCAGCAGCCCCTCGCGCACCCAGGCGCCATCGTCCCAGGCGCGGTTGCGCGCGGCCAGGCGTTCCACGTTGCACGGGCCGCCACCCTTCACGACGGTGAAGAACTCGTCCCAATCCGGTTCGGTGAAATCGTAGCCGCCCTTCTCCTCGTTCCATTTCAGGTCGGGGTCCGGCACCGTCAGGCCCAGATACTCGGCCTGCGGCACGGTCTGATCGACGAATTTCTGGCGCAGCTCGTCATTGGTGTTGATCTTGATCTTCCACGCCATCGACTGCGCGGAATGGACCGAGTCCTTGTCGGACGGCCCGAACATCATCAGCGACGGATACCACATGCGGTTGAGCGCATCCTGCGCCATCTTTTTCTGCGCGGGCGTGCCGTTCGCCATCTTCATCATGATGTCGTAGCCCTGCCGCTGGTGGAACGACTCCTCCTTGCAGATGCGGATCATGGCGCGACTATAGGGCCCGTAGGAGGTGCGTTGCAGCGGCACCTGGTTCATGATCGCGGCCCCGTCGACCAGCCAGCCGACCGCGCCCATATCGGCCCAGTTGAGCGTCGGGTAGTTGAAGATCGAGGAATACTTCATCTTGCCCGAGAGCAGCATCTCGGTCAGCTCATCGCGCGTCACGCCAAGCGTTTCGGCGGCGGAATAGAGGTAGAGGCCATGCCCCGCCTCATCCTGCACCTTGGCCAGCAGGATGGCCTTCCTTTCCAGCGTCGGCGCGCGGGTGATCCAGTTGCCTTCGGGCAATTGGCCGACGATCTCGGAATGGGCGTGCTGGCCGATCTGGCGGATCAGCGTGGCGCGATAGTCATCGGGCATCCAGTCGCGCGGCTCGATCTTGATGTCGGCGTCGATCTTGTCCTGAAAATCGCGTTCCTGGTCGGTCATTTCCTCGCGGGGTTTGATCCCGGTTCCGGCCGTCTTCACCATTTGGGCATACATGTTTCGTCCTCCCATTCCTGTTTTTCGCGCAACTTGATCCGAAAACCGGTTCCCACTTTTCGGGTTGCGCTACACGCGTTCCAGGATCAAGGCAGCGCCCTGTCCGACCCCCACGCACATGGTGCACAGCGCATAGCGCCCGCCGGTGCGTTTCAACTGATAGGCCGCCGTCATCACCAGGCGCGCGCCCGACATGCCAAGCGGGTGGCCAAGCGCGATGGCCCCGCCATTGGGGTTCACATGGGGGGCGTCATCGGGGATACCAAGTTCCCGCAGGCAGGCCAGGCCCTGTGCGGCGAAGGCCTCGTTCAACTCTATCACATCCATGTCGGAAATGCTCAGCCCCGTGCGCGCCAGGACCTTGCGGGTGGCGGGCACCGGGCCGATGCCCATGATGCGCGGCGCGACGCCTGCCGCCGCCATGCCGACGACGCGGGCGATGGGGGTGAGGCCGTTCGCCTCCGCCGCCGTGCCCGAGGCCATCAGCAGCGCCGCAGCCCCATCGTTGACGCCGCTGGCATTGCCTGCCGTGACGCTGAGGTCGGGGCCGTTCACGCCCTTGAGCTTGGCCAGTTTCGCCGCATCCGTGCCGGGGCGCGGGTGTTCGTCGGTATCGACCGTGATCGCCTCGCCCTTGCGCTGCGGGATCGTGACCGGGGTGATCTCATCGGCGAAAACACCTGCCTCATGTGCCGCCTGCCAACGGGCCTGGCTAAGCGCGGCGAAGGCGTCCTGATCTTCGCGGCTGACACCATACTCGGCGGCGACGTTATCGGCGGTCTGGGGCATGGAATCGGTGCCGTGTTTCGCCTGCATCCTGGGGTTCACGAAGCGCCAGCCGATGGTGGTGTCATGGACCGCGTTGGCGCGGGTGAAGGCGGTGGTGGCTTTCGGCATGACAAACGGCGCGCGGCTCATGCTTTCCACCCCGCCCGCGATGGCGAGGTCATAGTCGCCCGCCTTGATCGCGCGCGCGACCATGCCGACCGCGTCCATACCGGAGGCGCAAAGCCGGTTCACCGTGGTCCCCGGCACGTCCTGTGGCAGGCCCGCCAGCAGCGCCGCCATGCGGGCCACGTTGCGGTTGTCTTCGCCCGCCTGGTTGGCATCGCCATAGATCACGTCATCGACGCTGGCCCAATCCACCTGCCTGTTGCGCGCCATCAGCGCGGCGATGGGATGGGCCGCCAGATCGTCGGCCCGGACCGAGGACAAGGCCCCGCCATAGCGCCCGATCGGCGTGCGTGTGGCGTCGCAGATGAATGCATCCATTGGCGTCGGACTCCCCTTGGCTCGCGCGGTCAATAGCTGACCGCACGGTCGGGATATGGGCTTTGCCGATTCGACGCAAGGGAAATGTTACGACATCCGGCGCACATCGGTTTCGGCTGTAACACGCGATGTCGACATCGCGTGGGCGCGGCCCGTCGATGGGCCGCATCCCTTCACCGCGCGTAAGGATCCTTCAACGCGGGCAGCAGCTTGCCCTCGCAAGGGCCAAACCCGATCCGGTAACCGTCGCCCTTCGCCACGCCATGCAGCTCCAGCGTATCGCCATCTTCCAGGAAACTCCGCTCCTCGCCGGTCTCCAGCGTCACCGGCTCCTTGCCGCCCCAACTCAGCTCCAACAGCGACCCGCGCTGCGATGTCTCGGGGCCGGAGATGGTGCCGGAGCCCAGAAGATCGCCCACCCGCATCGGGCAACCGCTTGTCGTGTGATGGGCCAGTTGCTGCGCGGCGGAGTAATACATCTGGCTGTAATTGGTGCGCGCGATGGTGCTGGCCGCCTTGCCCTCGGGGGCGAGCGTCACGGCGAGGTCGATGTCATAGAGCATCGGGCCCGCGTCCTTCAGATGCGGCAACAACTCCTTCTCGCGCGCGGGCGTGTCGCAGCGGAAGGGTTCCAGAGCCGCCGCCGTGACGATCCAGGGGCTGATCGTGGTCGCCGTCGCCTTGGCCTGGAACGGCCCCAGAGGCTGGTATTCCCAGGCCTGGATGTCGCGGGCCGACCAATCGTTGAGCAGCACGTAGCCGAAGATCATCGCATCGGCCTCGGCGACCGTCACCGGCCCTTGCGAGGGCGTGCCGACAATCGCGCCCATCTCAAGCTCAAGGTCGAAGCGTTTGCAGGGCGCCCAGATAGGGGCCTCCATGTCGGGGCCTTTCAACTGGCCCCAGGGGCGGCGCACATCGGTGCCCGACACAACGACCGAGGACGCGCGCCCGTTATAGCCGATGGGGATATGCAGCCAGTTCGGCGGCAGCGCGTTTTCCGCGCCCCGAAACATCGTGCCGACATTCACCGCGTGGTTCTTGCCTGCGTAGAAGTCGGTGTATTCGCTCACGTCAAAGGGCATGTGCATCGTGGCATCCGCCATCGGCACCAGGAAGGGCTCGGCCCGGCGATCCATGCCGGTCTTCTCGCTCAACAGCACGATCAGCGCCTGCCGAAAGCCCTGCCAAGCCTCGGACCCGAGTGCCATGAAGGCGTTCCACGAGGGCTTGGTGAAGACCGGCGGATCGCCCGCCGACAGCACGCCCTCGGCCTCCAGCGCCTGCACGTCGAGGATGAAATCGCCAATGGCCACGCCGCAGCGCGGCCCCTTGCCCTCGGTGGAGAACACGCCATAGGGCAGGTTGTTCAGCGGAAAGTCGCAGTCGGGCGCATTCGCGCTCTCGACCCAGGAACGGCGCAGGTCACTCATCGGTTTCTCCTTCAGTCGGCATCAGGCTGGTTTTCGGGCCGCGCGGCGTCGAAGGCCGACAGGGCCAGCGCGCGGGATTCGATCTCGGTCAGGCGGGTCAGCGGGGCCAGGTCGACGCCCCACCGATGCGCGTTGTAAAGCTGAGGGATCAGGCAGATATCGGCCCAGCTCGGGCGGTCGCCGAAGCAGAAATCACCCGTCGGCGCGATCATCTGCTGAAACGCGGCCAGGTTTCGCGTCATGAAATGCACCATCCAGGCGATCCCGCCCTCGGCATCCGCGCCGTATTCCCGTTTCAGGTGAACGACGACGCCCACATTCGTCACCGGCTGCGTATCCATCGCGATGACATGGGCGGCAGCCAGCATCCGGGCGCGCGCCAGCGGCTCCTCCGGGACCAGCGCGGGGCTCGGATAGGTCGCCTCCAGCCAATCCAGGATCGCCATGGATTGCGTCAGTTCGGTGCCATCCTCCAACACCAGCACCGGCACGAAGCCCGAGGGGTTATGCACCAGGTAATCCGGCGCGCCCTGTTCGCCCCTGACGAGGTGGACGGGGATGCTCTCCCACGCCAACCCTTTCAGGCCCAGCGCGATACGCACCCGGTAGGAACAGGAAGATCGCCAATAGGTATAGAGTTTCATCGGTCCCGATCCCGTCACGTTTCGCCGCAGCTTACCCAAGCCATGGGGCCGGGTCGAACGGCTTTTCCGTCACCCACCCCAATAGGCCCGCGCCGAGGGAACGCGGCCAAACTGAAGGTGGAAATCATCCAGTTGCGGCGGGTCGATCCCGGCCTCCAGCACCATGGTATGGGCCTGCCCGCGATGGTGGATCTGGTGCTGCACCAGATGCAGGATCAGCGCGCCGACCTCCTCCTGCACGGGTCCGTCCTGCCGCTCCGTGATGCGGGTCTGGGTCAGGGTCTCCTCGGTCAGGTCGCTGCAGAACCGCGCGAACCGCAGATCGACATCGGCCTGCGCGCGGGCCAGGTCCGCGACCTGCGCGATCTCCTCCCGCTCATAGACCGACCGCCCGCGCCCGCCCGCCTCCAGCGCATCGACATAGTAGAGGTCGACCTCGTGGATATGGTTAAGCGTTTCGCGCAGCGACGGGAAGAAACCGGGGCGCGGCGCGGCGAACTCGGCCGCACTCATCCCCGCGATGGCCCCATAGAGCGTCGCGTTGGCCCAGGCATTGTTCAACGCCATGGTTCGGTAGGGGTTCGGTGTCATCGGCGCGGATCCTCAACTTCGTGGCGCTTATCCGCTCCGATTTTGTAACCGTCAACCGATCAGCGGGCGGTGGCCAGGATCGCGTCGAGGTCCAGGTGCCGCGCCATGTGCTCGGCCAGATCGTCCAGCACCGCATCGACGCCTGCGCCGTAGCTGGCCGCGCCCGCAACCGCGCCGAACCCTTCCAGGTAGGCCCGCCGGAACGTATCGCTTGCGAAAAGCCCGTGCAGATAGGTGCCCTGAATCTCCCCGTAGAGGGTCGAGGCCCCCTCGGGCCGGTCACCCACATGCGCGAAGGGCCGCGCCCGATCAGGGCCGTCGCTCTGCCCGATATGGATCTCGTAGCCCGAGACCTCGTGCCCGGTGAAGACATGCCGCGCCGTCACCCGTTCCAGGCTCTTGTCGCGCGACATCACCGTTTCGATGCCGAGAAGCCCGAGCCCTTCGGTGCTGCCCGGCGGCCCCTCGATCCCTTCGGGGTCGTGAATGGCGGTGCCGAGCATCTGGTAGCCGCCGCAAAGCCCGAGCACCTGCCCCCCCCGCCTGATATGGGCGGCAAGGTCCACATCCCACCCCTCGATGCGCAGGTAAGCCAGGTCGGCGCGGGTGGATTTCGTGCCCGGCAGGATCACGAGGTCGGTATCGCCGGGGATGGCCTGCCCCGCCCGGATCATCGTCAGCGACACGCCCGGCTCCTGCGCCAGCGGGTCGAGATCGTCGAAATTCGCGATGCGCTCGAAGGTCAGGCAGGCGATCTTGAGGCCTTGCCCCGCGCTCCTGCCCCTTATGTCCAGCGCATCTTCGGCGGGCAGCCTGGCGGCATCCGCGAAAAAGGGCAGGACACCGAAGCCGCGCCAGCCGGTGCGCGCCTCGATCAGTCTGTATCCGTCGTCGAAAAGGCTCACATCGCCGCGAAACTTGTTGATGAGGAAGCCCGCGATCATGTCGGCATCGCCCGGATCCAGCACCGCCTGGGTGCCGACGATCTGCGCGATCACCCCGCCCCGGTCGATATCGCCCGCCAGGATAACGGGGACATCCGCGGCCCGCGCAAAGCCCATATTGGCGATGTCGCCCGCCCGCAGGTTGACCTCCGCCGGACTGCCAGCGCCTTCGACGATCACCAGGTCATGCGCCGCCTTGAGGCGTCTGAAGCTCTCCAGCACGCGGGGCAACAGTCGCGGCTTGAGATCGGCATAGCCGCGCGCCTTCACCGTGGTCAGCCGTAGCCCATGCACCACGACCTGCGCGCCGATCTCCGATTCGGGCTTGAGCAGGATCGGGTTCATATCCGTCACCGGCTCCAGCCCCGCCGCCTGCGCCTGCAAAGCCTGCGCGCGCCCGATCTCGCCGCCATCTACCGTGACGGCGGCATTGTTCGACATGTTCTGCGGCTTGAACGGGGCCACCGACAGCCCCCGCCTGCGCGCGGCCCTGCAGAGCCCCGCCACCAGCAGCGACTTGCCCACATTCGAGCCCGCCCCCTGGATCATCAGGGCCGTCACCTTGCACACCCCGCTCGGCCCCGAGAGGGCGGGGTAAGCGCGGCGGCAAGAGCGCGGGAACCAGAACCAGCCCCGCAGGATCGAGGTTGACAGGAAATGATGAACAAATCCCTACCATCTTCCTGGTGACAAATACTCAAGCCCCGCCCCCCGCCGCGCGCAAGAGATCGGCGGGCAGGAACGCCTCCACAGCCGCGCTCGCGATCACCGTAATCGAGCCACTGTCCGGGTTGGTGACGTTCAGTCCCCCACGGACGGCCCGCACCGAGACCTCGCCCCGCGGCAACCCCGCCCGCAACGCGTCACAATCCACCTCACCCGGCACCTGCACGCCAACCGTGACCCGCACCTCCATCGCCGCATGGTCGATCCCGAGCGCCTCGAATAGCGGGATCGAGGAGTGCCGGATCGCATCCTCGATCGCACGGGCCGCCGCCTTGGTGTAGTCCCGCCCGTAGAGATCGTTGCCCATCCCCATCTCGATGATGAACCGCTGCATCACGCGCCCTCCCGGTCGAAGGAGACCGAGATCGCGGCATTGGCGATCACCGTCGGGGCGCCATCCGGACGCGGCACGTCCAGCCCGCCCTCGACGATGCGCAGATCGACATGGCCATATGGAAACACCGCCGCGACCCGGTCCCGATCGACACGCGACGGCGCAGCGACACCGATCTCGACGGTGATCCGCATCTCGGATTTCTCGCGCCCGAACAGGCCGGCGAGGTTGATCGAGTTGTGCCACAGCGCATCCCGAACCGCCCGAATGGCGGCTTCGGTGTAATCCTGTCGGCGCAGGCTGGTACCCATGCCGAACTCGGTCAGAAGCCGCGGACCGGTCATGAAAGGACTCGCAGCAGAGGACAAAGGCACAATCTTGGAGGCAGCCCCCGTGACAGATGTCGGAGCCTCCGGCGGAGGTATTTCGAGCAAAATGAAAGCATGGATGCACAAGAGACACGCCACGCCCAGTGCTGACAGATCAGGTTAGGCGCGGCGCTTTCACTTTGCGCGGTCATCGGGACCTCTCCCTGTACCGCTTCACCACCCTGGCAGGCAAATCCTAACAAACCATTGCTTTCATTTTGCCGAAAATACCTCGGGGTCCGGGGCAGAGCCCCGGCGGGTCGGATTGCCGAAGGCAATTCGAGGCCAAAGTCAAAACTCCACCCCCTTCTGCCCCTTTATCCCGGACCGGAACGGGTGCTTGACCAATGTCATCTCGGTCACAAGGTCAGCCAGGTCGATCAGGTCGTCCTTGGCGTTCCGACCGGTCAGCACCACATGCGTCATCTCGGGTTTTTCCTCCGCGAGGAACCGCACGACCTCGGCCAGATCGAGGTAGTCATAACGCAGCGCGATGTTGATCTCGTCCAGCAGCACCATCCGAATCGCGGGATCGCGGATCAGCTCCTTCGCCTTCTCCCACCCTTTCTCCGCCATCTCGATATCGCGGGTCTTGTCCTGGGTTTCCCAGGTGAAGCCCTCGCCCATCGCGTGAAACTGGCACAGATCGCTGAAATTGCCCTCCAGCAGCCGCCGCTCGCCGGTATCCCAGGCCCCCTTGATGAACTGCACCACGGCGCAGGGCATCCCATGCGCGATGCAGCGCAGGATCATGCCGAACCCGGAGGAGGACTTGCCCTTGCCCGGTCCGGTATGCACGATGATCAGCCCCTTCTCACCCTCCTTCTTCGCCATGATCTTGTCGCGCGCGGCTTTCTTCTTGGCCATCTTCTGCGCATGGCGGTCTTCGTCGGAAAGCGGTGTGTCGGTCATCTGGCGTCATCCTCATGCTTGACAAAGGGCTCGGTGATGGAGCAGGTGCGTAGCCGTGCTGGTTCCTGTCTTAGGACAGGCGAAGAGGGAATGCGACAGGCTTTGCGACCGATCACCGGTGGAAAGCCGCAAGCGCAGCCGCCCCCGCGACCGTGACCGGAGAATGGCCCCCGTATCCCACTGGCATCGACCGGGAAGGGTGAGGGGTCGCCGGGGCATCGCTCCGATATCCGCAAGCCGGGAGACCTGCCAGCACGGGACGGATGGATGAAGACCGCGCGAACGGGGTGTTTCGGGCTGGCTTTGGGGGCATGTGGCCAATTCGCCCCCGGCTGGCTTTTCCCCTTTTCCCGCATCGACCAAAGGGGGCCCGCGCATGGCTCAGGTGACACTCACGGTCTGCACGACCTGCCGCAAGACGGTGGATGGCACCCGCGTGGCCGAGGAGCCGCGCCCGGGCCTGCGCCTCTATGAGGCCCTCCGCGCAGCCGACCTGCCCGACGGCGTGCGCGTGATCGGCAATGAATGCCTCTCCGCCTGCGACAATGGCTGCTCGCTGGTGCTCTCCGGCGGGCCGGAGCGCTGGACCTATATCTACAGCCATCTCGATCCCGACACCCATGTCGATGAGATCCTCAAGGGCGCCGCCGCCTATGCCGCCACCGATGACGGCATCGTCCCCTGGCGCGACCGTCCCGTCATCTTCCGCAAGCAGAGCCTTGCCCGTATCCCCCCGCAAAAGGACTGAGCCGATGTCTGAGCTTTCCAAGATCCCCGTCACCGTCATCACCGGCTTTCTGGGCGCGGGCAAGACCACGCTCATCCGCCACCTGATGGCGAACCCGCAGGGCAAGCGTCTGGCGGTCCTGGTCAACGAATTCGGCACGGCGGGCGTCGATGGCGATATCCTGAAATCCTGCGCCGATGAAAACTGCCCCGAGAATAACATCGTGGAGCTTGCCAATGGCTGCATCTGCTGCACCGTGGCCGATGATTTCATCCCCACGATCCAGGCGCTGATGGCCCTGCCGGAGACGCCCGAGCACATCCTTATCGAGACGAGCGGTTTGGCCCTGCCCAAACCGCTGCTCAAGGCCTTCGACTGGCCCGCGATCCGCAGCCGCATCACCGTCGACGGCGTCATCGCGCTGGCCGATGCCGAGGCCGTGGCGGCGGGCCGCTTCGCCCCGGATGTGGACGCCGTGCAAAAGCAGCGTGAGGCCGATGACAGCCTCGATCACGACACACCGCTTGGCGAGGTGTTCGAGGATCAGATCTCCTGCGCCGATATCATCCTGCTCTCCAAGGCCGATCTGGCCGGCGCGGACGGGCTGGCCAAGGCGAAAGCCGTGATCGAAGCCGAGATGCCGCGCAAGGTGCCGCTGATCGCCATGACGGAAGGCGTCATCGACCCGCGCGTCGTGCTTGGCCTGGGCGCGGCGGCCGAGGACGATCTGGATGCCCGCCCAAGCCATCATGACGGCGCGGATGACCATGAACATGACGATTTCGACAGCGTCGTGATCGAGCTGGATGAGGTAGAGAACCCCAAGGCGCTTGAGGCCGCGATCCTGCGGCTGGCGCGCGAGCAAGGGGCGCTCAGGGTCAAGGGGTATATCGCGGTGACAGGCAAACCGATGCGGATGTTGGTGCAAGCCGTGGGGGAGAGGTTGCGCACGCAGTATGACCGGCCCTGGGGCGAGACGCCCCGCCGCTCGCAGCTGGTGGTGATCGGCGAGCATGACAATATCGACGCCGCAAGGATTCGCGCTGTTCTGGAGGGCTAGATAGTGCCACACCGTTTGCCCCACGCGCCCAAAACGATGCGTCGACGCATCGTTGTCACCGGGCGTCGATGCCCGGTCGCGCGCCAGGCGATGGGGCTGCGCTAATGCACGTCGTCTTTCGCGAAAGCCATGGGTTGGAGGAGACCGACACGCCGCAGGATCTGGGCCAGAGCCCGGCCGATCTGGTGGTGCTGTCCTTCTCCGATTCCGACCTCGGGGCTTTCGCGGCAGGTTATCACCGGGCGCGAGCCAATGGGTTCGACCCCACGCTGCGCCTGGCCAACCTGGTGGCGCTGAAACACCCCCTTTCGGTCGATACCTATGCCGAACAGACCCTGGCCGGGGCCAAGGCGGTCCTCGTCAAGCTTATCGGCGGCGAGAGCTACTGGCCCTACGGCCTGGCCACCCTGCGCGAGATCGCCGACACCACCGGAATGGCGCTGGCGGTGCTGCCCGCCGATGGCAGGCCGGATGCGCGGCTGGACGAGATCTCCACCCTGCCCGTCTCCACCCTGCGGCGGCTGCAGCATCTTTGCGACGCGGGCGGCGCGATTGCGGCCCATGCGGCGCTGGCGCAGCTGGCACTGGCGGGCGGCATGTATTGCGGGCCGGTGATCGGTGAGAAGACCGTGCCGGATTTCGGGTATTACCACCCGGACACGGGCGCCACCCAGACCGCCCCCGCATCGGACCGGCCGCGCGTTCTCGTCAGTTTCTACCGCTCCTACCTGACCGCCGCCGATACCGAGCCGGTCGATGCCCTGATCCGCGCGCTTGAGGCCGGGGGCTTTGACGCCATCGGCCTCTTTGCCAATTCACTGAAGAACCCCGCCGCCGCCGACTGGATCCGCGCGCAGGCCGCCGACCACGCCCCGGCGGCCATCGTCAACGCCACCGCCTTTTCCGCGCAAGGTGCCGATGGCGCGCCTTCGCCGCTCAATGCCAGCGGCTGCCCGGTCTTCCAGGTCGCGCTGTCCACCGCGCGGCGCAAGGAATGGGTCCAGGCCGAGCGGGGGCTGTCGCCTGCCGATCTCGCCATGCATGTGGTGCTGCCCGAGGTCGATGGCCGGATCTTCGCCGGTGTCGCCAGTTTCAAACAGCCGGGGCGCAAGGATCCCGAGCTGGAATACTCCCGCTTCGCCCACCGCGCCGATGCAGGGCGGATCGCGGCGGTGGTGGCGCGTGTGGCCGCCTGGCACCGCCTTGCCACGACAGCGCCCGAGGAGAAACGCCTCGCCGTGGTTCTCTCGACCTATCCCGGCCGCGAATGGAACCTGGCCCATGCCGTCGGTCTGGATGCCTTGGCCTCGACCGACGCGTTGCTGAACGCGCTGGCGGAGGAGGGTCATGACACCGGCACCCGCCCCGATCTGGGCAAGGCCCTGCTGGACAGGTACATGTCCTGGCCCGTCGCGGAATACCGGGCGGCCCTCGCCCGTCTGCCGGACGCCATGCGCGAAGACCTCAGCGCCGCCTGGGGCGCCCCGGAAACCGATCCGGCCTGCAAGGACGGCGCGTTCCACTTCGCTGCGCTGCAAAGCGGCAAGACCACCATCGCCCTGCAACCCGAACGCGGCGATGTGGCGGCCCGCGACGATGAGTACCACGACCTCGCCCGCACGCCCTGCCATGGCTATGTCGCCTTCTACCTGTGGCTGACCGCGCGCACCGACGCCCTCATCCATGTCGGCGCGCATGGCACGCTGGAATGGCTGCCGGGCAAATCCGTGGCCCTCAGCGACACCTGCTGGCCCGAGGCCCTGACCGGCCCGCTTCCCGTGATCTACCCTTTCATCGTCAACGATCCCGGCGAGGCCGCGCAGGCCAAGCGCCGCGTCGGCGCGGTCACCATCGGCCACCTGCCGCCGCCCCTGGCCGAGACCACCCTGCCCGCGAACATGGGACGTCTCGAACATTTGCTTGACGAATACTCCACCGCCGACGGGCTGGACCCCGCCCGCCGCGACCGGCTGATCGAAGACATCCGCGACGAGGCGCGCGGCACGGGGGTCGAGTCCGATCTGGGGCTCGATGCCGCCGCCTGCCCGGCAGAGGCCATCACCCGCATCGACCGTTTCGTCTGCGACATCAAGGAAAGCCAGTATGGCGACGGGCTGCACATCTTCGGCACCGGCGATTGCGGGGCTGAGGAACGCGCCGGGTTGCGCGCCGCGCTGATGGGCCGGCTGGTCGCCCCCGGCCCCTCCGGCTCACCCTACCGGGGCCGTTCGGATGTGCTGCCCACCGGGCGCAACCTCTTCACCACCGACCCGCGCGCCGTGCCGTCGCGCGCCGCCCATGCGCAAGGTGTGAAGCTGGCCGAGGAGCTTCTGCGCCGCCACCTGCAGGATAACGGCGATTGGCCGCGCGGTCTGGTCGTGGACCTCTGGGGCTCGGCCACGATGCGCACGGCGGGCGAGGAATTTGCCATGGCGCTGCATCTGGCGGGGCTGAAGCCGGTCTGGGACGAGGGATCGGAGCGCGTAAGCGGCTTCGAGGTGATCCCGCTGGCGCTGCTCGCACGCCCCCGGATCGACGTGACCTTGCGGGTCTCGGGCCTCTTCCGCGACGTGTTTCCAGGGTTGGCGCAGATGTTCGAGGCCGCCGCAAGCGCCCTGTCCGGGCGGGAAGAACCCGCTGAAGACAACCCCTACCTGACGCAAACCCCACGCGTTTTCGGACCGAAACCGGGCCTCTACGGCGTCGGCATGACCGCCCATCTGGACGACTATTCCGACGCCGCGCGGCATGCGGCGGGCGAGGCCTGGCTTGCGGCCTCAAGCTTCGCCATCGACGCGCAAGGCGCGAGCCACGAGGCCCGCGCCGCGCTGGAGTCCCGCGTGAAATCCGCCGACAGCTTCGTCCACCTGCAAGACCTGCCCGAAACCGACCTGCTGATGGCCTCGGACAACGCCGCGCATGAGGCCGGGTTCGCCGCCGCCGTGGCGCGCCTGGGGGGGGACAAACCTGCCCTCTACCACATGGACGCGACCCGCCCCGACGCGCCCAGGGCCCGCGACCTGACCGAGGAGATCGCCCGTGTCACCCGCGCCCGCGCGGCCAATCCCGATTGGGCGACGGGGATGATGCGCCACGGCTTCCGGGGGGCGGCCGAGATCGCGGCGACGCTCGATCACCTCGCGGCCTTCGCGCATCTCGCCGCCGCCGTGCCGCCGCATCTCTTTGATCTCTATCATGACGCCACGCTTGGCCGCGACGACCTGGTGGCGTTCATGGAAGAGGCCAACCCGCGGGCGCTGGCCGCGCTGCGCGCGCGCTTTCAGGCATTGCATGAGGCGGGACTGTGGGCAACGCGGCGCAACTCCATCGCCGCCACGTTGCAGGTGGCGCAATGAGCGCGCCGGTCGTGCGCGGCTGGTGCCCCGGCGCGCTGCGTCCGATGATGTCGGGCGACGGGCTGGTGGTGCGGCTGCGCGCGCCCTTGGGGCGCTTCTCGCCCCGGCAGGCGGCAGGCGTGGCGGAATTGTCGCGCCTTTATGGCAACGGGCTGCTGGACCTGTCGGCGCGAGCCAATCTGCAAATCCGTGGCGTGGCGGAGGCCGATCACGCCGCGCTGATAGAGCGGCTGGCCACACTCGGGCTGGTCGATGAGGACGCCGAGACCGAGGCACGCCGCAATGTCGTGGTGCAGCCGTTCTGGCAGGCGGGCGATGAGACCGCGCGCATATCGCAGGCGCTGAACGACGCGCTGCGCGGCACGAGCGCACCGCAGACCCCCGGCAAATTCGGTTACGCGGTGGATTGCGGCGCATTGCCCTTTTTGCGAAACATCTCTGCCGATATCCGCATCGAACGCGCTGAGGGCGGGATGATCTGCCGTGCCGATGGAGCTGACACCGGGGCGCGCGTGACGGACGAAACAGCGGCAGAGGTCGCCTTGGACCTTGCCGACTGGTTCCTGGAGACAGGCGGCGCGCCCGAGGGGCGGGGCCGAATGGCGGCGCATCTGAAACGCACGCCGCTGCCGGAAAACTTCCGTCAAATCAATTCCATGCCGGAGACTTCTCAAGCCCCCACACCCGGCACAACCCCGCAAGGCCGCCTCGTCGCGCTTGAATTCGGCCAGATCGGCGCGGCGACCCTCGCGGCCCTTTCCACCATCGCCCCGCTCCGCCTGACACCCTGGCGGATGCTGCTGCTGGAGGGCACTGATCACGCCCCCGACCTGCCCGGCCTGATCCATGACGCGGCCGATCCGCGCCTCCGCATCCATGTCTGCACCGGCGCGCCGGGATGCCCGCAGGGGCTGTCTGAAACCCGCCCCCTCGCCCGCGCCCTCGCCCCACATCTGTCCGCCGATCAGCGCCTGCATATCTCGGGCTGCGCAAAGGGCTGCGCCCATCCCGGCGCCACGCCGCTGACCCTGACCGCGACCGCGCCGGAGCGGTTCGACCTGATCCGCAATGGCCGCGCGGGCACCCCCCCCGATGCCCGCGATCTCACCCCAGATGCCCTCACGAAAGCCCTGCAAGATGCCCCATAGCTACGAGACCAACGGTGCCGCGATCTACGAGGAGAGCTTTCGCACCATCCGCGCCGAGGCCGACCTCGCCCGGTTCGGACCCGATGAGGAAGGCGTCGTCGTGCGCATGATCCACGCGGCGGGTCTGGTCGGGCTGGAACGCGACGTGCAGTTTTCCCCCGGCATGGCGACCGCTGCCCGCAAGGCGCTGGCGGATGGCGCGCCGATCCTCTGCGATGCCTATATGGTCAGCGAAGGGATCACCCGGCCACGGCTGCCCGCGAAGAACGAGGTGATCTGCACCCTGCGCGACCCCCGCGTGCCGGATATGGCAAAGGAGATGTCGAACACGCGCTCCGCTGCCGCGCTGGAGCTGTGGCGGCCACATCTGGCGGGCGCGCTGGTCGCCATTGGCAACGCGCCCACGGCGCTGTTTCACCTGCTCAACATGCTCGAAGACCCCGCCTGCCCGCGCCCCGCCGCGATCATCGGTTGCCCGGTCGGCTTTGTCGGCGCTGCGGAGTCGAAAGACGCGCTGATGGCCGATCTGCCGGTGCCCGCGATGATCGTGCGCGGGCGGCTTGGCGGCTCGGCGATCACGGTCGCGGCCGTGAACGCCCTGGCGTCGAAGGCGGAATGATGGGCAAGGTGATCTGCACCGGCCTCGGCCCCGGCGACCCCGAGTTGATGAGCGTGCGCTCGGACCGCCTGATCCGGGGGGCGCGCCATGTCGCCTATTTCCGCAAGGCGGGCCGCAAGGGGCAGGCACGCCAGATCGTCGAGGGCATGCTGCGCGAGGATGTCACCGAACACGCGATGGAATACCCGGTAACAACCGAGATTGCCGTCAGCGACCCCGAATACAACCGCATCCTCTCCGCCTTCTACGCGGATTGGGCCGACCGGCTTGAGGCGCTGGCCGCTGAGGCGGACGTGGTCGTGCTCTGCGAGGGCGACCCGTTTTTCTACGGCTCCTTCATGCACCTGCACAGCCGGTTGCAAACCCGCGTCGAGGTCGAGATCGTCCCCGGCATCACCGGCATGTCGGGCTGCTGGACCGCGACGGATCTGCCGATCACCTGGGGCGATGACGTGATGACCGTGGCGATGGCGACCCTGCCCGAGGCGGAACTGGCGCGGCGGCTCAAGGATACCGACGCCGCCGTCGTGATGAAGATCGGGCGCAACCTCGGGAAACTGAAACGCGCGCTGGAGACCGCCGGACGGCTCGACGATGCCTGGCTGGTCGAACGCGGCACGATGCCGGCACAATCCGTGCAGAAGCTGTGCGATTTCAATGGCGAGGCCCCCTATTTCGCCATTTGCCTGCTGCACGGGAAAGGGCGCAGGCCATGACCGGGTGGGTGGCGGTTGGAGGGCTCGGCCCCGGGCGCAATGACCTCGTGACGCCCGAGGTGCAGGCAGCCCTTGGCGAGGCCACCGATATTGTCGGCTACATCCCCTATGTTCGTCGGGTTGCCAACCGCCCCGGCCTCACGAAACACGAAAGTGACAACCGGCTGGAGCTGGACCGCGCCGCCCATGCCTTGCAAATGGCCGCAGAGGGCGCGCGCGTCGTTGTCGTCTCCTCGGGTGATCCCGGCGTCTTCGCCATGGCCTCGGCCCTGTTCGAGGCGCTGGAGGCTGGCCCGCGCGACTGGCTGGACCTCGATATCCGCATCCTGCCCGGCATCACCGCGATGCTGGCCGCCGCCGCGCGTCTCGGTGCGCCTTTGGGGCACGACTTCGCGGCGATCAACCTCAGCGACAACCTCAAGCCGTGGTCGCTGATCGAGACACGACTGCGCGCGGCGGGCGAGGCCGGGTTCGCAATGGCCTTCTACAACCCACGCTCCAGGTCACGCCCGCATCAGTTCGCCCGCGCGCTGGAAATCCTGCGCGAGGCCTGCGGCGGCGAGACGCTGATTTCCTTCGCCCGCGCGGTCAGCACGCAAGAGGAGAGCATCACCACCGTCCCGCTGAACGAGGCGACGCAAGAGATGGCCGACATGCGCACCATGGTGATCGTCGGCAACCGCGACACGCGCCGCATCGGGCGCTTTGTCTACACGCCCCGGTCGGCCCCATGATCGAGCCAGTCCAGCACCGCGCCGACGCTGTCCAGCACCCGCCGCGCGGGGGTGGCGGGCCGGTCGATCATCACCACCGGCAGGGCCAATGCACGCGCCGCCGTCAGCTTGGCCTCGGCCCCCGCCCCGCCGCTGTTCTTGGCCACGATATGGGTGATGCCATGCGCCTCCATCAGGGCTTCGTCGCTGGCTACGTCGAAGGGTCCGCGCGCGATCTCGATGGCGCAATCGGGGAAGGGCAAGGGCGTTTCCGGCGGATCGACCAGGCGCAGGAGGTAGAAATTTCCGGGCTTGGCGGTGAAGCCGTCGACATGCTGTTTGCCGATGGCCAGGAACACCCGCGCGCCGGAATCGGGCAGCGCCGCCACCGCGCCGGCAATATCGGGAACGCGGGTCCAATCGTCGCCCTTGCCCGCCCGCCATTCGGGCCGCTCCAGCGCCGCCAGGGCGACCCCGGCCCGGTCACAGGCCGCTATGGCATTGGCGCTCATCCCCGCGGCAAAGGGATGGGTCGCATCGACGACATGGGTGATGGCCTCGGCCCGCAGATACTCCACCAGCCCCGCGACCCCGCCAAATCCCCCCACCCGCGTGGGCAGCGGCTGCGCCACGGGAGTGCCGGTGCGCCCGGCATAGGAGAAGATCGCGTCATCCCCCCGTTCGGCCAAGGCGCGCGCCAGCGCCGAGGCCTCGGATGTGCCGCCGAGCAGAAGGATGCGTGTCATGGCTGACCCCTGGCTGACCATCATCGGATTGGGCGAGGATGGCCTGAATGGCCTGCCGCCCGCAAGCCGTGCCGCGCTGGACGCGGCCGAGATCGTCTTCGGCGCGCCGCGTCATCTGCAATTGGCGGAGGTCGGGGATCGGGGCCGCGCCTGGCCGGTGCCCTTCGACATTGCGCCGGTGCTGGCGGAACGGGGCCGCAAGGTCGCCGTGCTGGCCTCGGGCGATCCGTTCTGGCATGGCGCTGGCGGGTCGTTGGCGGGGCAACTGTCGCCGGATGACTACATCACCCACCCCGCGCCGTCCTGCTTTTCGCTGGCCGCTGCCGCGATGGGGTGGCGAATCGAGGGGGTGCTCTGCCTCGGCCTGCACGCCGCGCCGTTCACCCGGCTGACCCCGGTTCTGGCGAAGGGCGTGCGCGTTCTCTGCACCCTGCGCGACGGCGCGGCGGTCGGCGATCTGTCGGCGTGGCTGACCGGACAGGGGTTCGGCCCCTCACGCCTCACCGTGTTGGAGGCGCTCGGCGGGCCGCGCCAGCGTATCCGCGAAACCACGGCGGCGGGGGGCGACATCGGCGACATTGCCCATCCCGTCTTACTGGCGATCGAGGCCGACGGCGCGCCGGGACTGCCGCGCGCTTCGGGCCTGCCCGACGACCTCTTCACCCATGATGGCCAGATCACCAAGCGGCCCGTGCGGGCACTGACCCTTTCGGCACTTGCCCCCCGTCCCGGCACCCACCTCTGGGATCTCGGCGCCGGGTCGGGCTCCATCTCGGTCGAGTTCTGCCTCGCCGCCCCCGGTGCGACCGCCAGCGCCATTGAGGCCCGCGCCGACCGGGCCGCGACTATCCGCGACAACGCGGCGCGGTTCGGGCTGGAGCATCGCATCTCGGTGACGGAAGGACGGACGCCGGACGCGCTGACCGGCCTGCCCGCGCCCGATGTGGTCTTCATCGGCGGTGGCGCGTCCGAGGCGCTTTTGCAGGCCCTGTGGGACAGGATACCGCAAGGAGCGCGGCTGGTCGTCAACGCGGTGACGCTGGAGACCGAGGCCCTGCTGATGGCGTGGCACGGCGCGAAGGGCGGGCATCTGCTGCGCGTGGAACTGGCCGAGGCCGCGCCGCTTGGCACGATGCGCGGATGGGACCGCGCGCGCCCCGTCATTCAATGGAGCGTGACGCGATGATCGTGGCAGGCATAGGCTTGCGGGCGGCGGCCACGGCCGAGGCGCTGGATGCGGCCTTGACCGCCACGGGCCAAGCCCCGGACACGCTGGCCTGCCTTGAGACCAAGGCCACGCCCGCGCTGCGCGACATGGCCCGCGCCCGCGCCCTGCCCCTCACGCTTCTGACCGAGGCCGAGATCGCCGGGATCGAGACGCCCACGCGCTCCGCCCGCATCCTCGCCCGCTTTGCCACCGGCAGCGTCGCAGAGGCGGCGGCCCTTGCGGCACTGCGCAAAACCGGCCATGAGGCACGGATCATCGCGCCCCGCGTGACTTCGCCCTGCGGCAGGGTCACGGTGGCATTGGCACAAGGGAGGCCGATATGAGTGTCCATTTCATCGGTGCCGGACCCGGTGCGGCGGACCTGATCACCCTGCGCGGGCGCGACCTGATCGCGGCCTGCCCGGTCTGCCTCTATGCCGGGTCGCTGGTGCCCGAGGCGCTGCTGGCGCATTGTCCCGATGGCGCGCGCATCGTGAACACCGCGCCCCTCAGCCTGGATGAGATCATGGCCGAGATCCGGGCGGCCCATGCGGCAGGCCAGGACGTGGCGCGGCTGCATTCCGGTGACCTCTCGGTCTGGTCGGCCATGGGCGAGCAATTGCGCCGACTGCGCGCGGAAAACATCCCCTATGACGTGACGCCGGGCGTGCCGAGCTTCGCCGCCGCCGCCGCCGCATTGGGCGCGGAACTGACCCTGCCGGGGGTGGCGCAATCGCTGGTGCTGACGCGGACATCGGGTCGCGCCAGCGCGATGCCGGAGCGCGAGACGCTGGAGAATTTCGCCGCCACCGGCGCGACGCTGGCCATCCATCTTTCCGTGCATGTGCTGGAGGACGTGGTCGAGCAACTGACGCCGCATTACGGCGCGGATTGCCCCGTCGCCGTGATCTGGCGCGCGACCTGGCCCGATCAACGCATCGTCAAGGCGACGCTGGCGACGCTGGAAGAGGCGACCGGCGGCGAACGCGGGCGCACCGCGCTGATCCTTGTGGGGCACGCCCTGGGGGCGGAGAATTTCGACGAAAGCTGTCTCTATGCGGGCGATTACGACCGCCGCTTCCGCCCCGTCGGCACCAGCCCCCGCTTTCCGGAGGACGCGTCATGATCCCCCCCGGCCTGCTGATTTCCGCGCCTGCATCCGGCACCGGCAAGACGACGCTGATGCTGGGGCTTCTCGCCGCCTTCAAGGCGCGCGGCACCCGGGTTCAGCCCTTCAAATGCGGCCCCGACTATATCGACCCGGGCCTGCACCGGGCGGCGTCGGGGCAATTCTCGGTCAACCTCGACACCTGGGCGATGGGGCGCGAGATGCTGGCGGGGCTGATCGCGGGCGCGCAAGGGGCGGAGCTGATCCTGGCGGAGGGCTCGATGGGCCTTTTCGATGGCGTCGTGAAATCGGGGGCCTGCGGCACCGGGGCCAGCGCCCATGTCGCGGCCCTGACCGGCTGGCCGGTGGTGCTTGTACTGGATTGCTCGGGCCAGGCGCAATCGGCCGCCGCAGTGGCGCTTGGCTTTGCCTCCATGCGGGCCGATGTGCGGCTGGCGGGCGTGGTGCTGAACAAGGTCGCCTCACCCCGGCACGAGGCCATGCTGCGCGCCGGAATGGCCGAGGTGGGGATCGAGGTTCTGGGGGCCTTGCCGCGCCAGAAGGATGTCGAAATGCCCGCCCGTCACCTCGGGCTCGTGCAGGCCGAGGATCAGGGGGATCTGGCGCGGATCCTGCACGCCGCGGGCGATTTCGTGGCCGAGCATGTCGATCTCGACCGCCTCCTCGCCGTCGCGGGCGACACCCGGCTGGTCGGCGCGACCACGGGGATCACGCCGCCGGGGCAGCGGATCGCACTGGCCCGCGACGCCGCGTTTTCCTTCGTCTATCCGCATCAACTGGATGGCTGGCGCGCGGCGGGGGCGGAGATCACGCTGTTCTCGCCCTTGAACGACGAGGCCCCCGATCCCGGTGCCGATATCTGCTGGCTGCCCGGCGGCTATCCCGAGCTTCACGCAGAAAAACTCGCCGCCGCCGACACCTTCCGCACGGGCCTGCGCGACTTCGCCCAAACCCGGCCCGTGCATGGCGAATGCGGCGGCTACATGGCGATGGGGGCGGCCCTGATCGACAAGGAGGGCACGCGCCACGAGATGGCGGGGCTTCTGGGGCTCGTGACCTCCTACGCCAAGCGCAAGATGCACCTGGGCTACCGGCTGGCCACATTCGCGGAACCGATGCCGGGGCTGGCGGCGGGGGCCAGGGCGCGCGGGCATGAGTTCCATTACTCGACCATCCTGGAACAACCCGACACGGCCTTGGCCCATGTGGTGGACGCGAATGGCGATGCGGTGCCGGAAACCGGATCGCGGCGCGCAAACGCCACCGGCACCTTCTTTCACATGATCGCGGAGGCGGCATGAGCGGCGTTGTCAGCTTCGTCTCCTCCGGCCCCGGCGATCCGGAATTGCTGACGCTCAAGGCCGTCGACCGCCTCACGCGCGCCGATGCGGTTCTGTTCGACGATCTGTCTTCCGGCCCCATCCTGACCCATGCCCGCGCCGGTGCCGACCTTGTGGGCGTCGGCAAACGGGCGGGCCGCCCTTCGCCCAAGCAGGACCATGTCAGCCGGTTGCTGGTCGATTACGCCCGCACCGGCCAGCGCGTGGTGCGGCTGAAATCCGGCGATTGCGGCATCTTCGGACGGCTGGAGGAGGAGGTGATCGCCCTGCGCGCGGCGGGCATCGCGTATGAGATCGTCCCCGGCGTCACCTCGGCCTCGGCCGCTGCTGCCGCCGCCGGTATCCCGCTGACGCGCCGCCTGACCGCGCGGCGGGTGCAGTTCGTCACCGGCCATGACGTGACCGGCGCGCTGCCCGAGGGTCTGGACCTGAAGGCGCTGGCCGATCCCGGTGCAACCACCGTCGTCTACATGGGCAAGCGCACCTTCGCGGGGCTGGTGGCGCGCCTGGTGATGGAGGGGCTGCCCGCCGACACGCCCGCGATGCTGGCCGAAGCCGTCACCACCCCCGACCAGCGGCTGACGCGGGCGACGATCACCGACCTGGCCGCACAGCTTGCCCAATCGGACAGCAAACTGCCGGGTCTGATCCTTTATGGTCCGCTGGCGGAGGGCGACGGCGGATGATCCATCTCGACCTCATCGGCATCGGCACTGGCAACCCGAAACACCTGACCTTGCAGGCGGTGGAAGCGATGAACGCCGCCGACCTGATCCTGATCCCGCACAAGGGCGCGCAGAAGGACGACCTGGCGGCGCTGCGGTACCGGATCTGCCGCGACGTGCTGACGGGCGAAACGAAGATCGTGCAGTTCGATCTGCCCGCGCGCGACCCCGCAATCCCCGATTACACCGCGCGGGTCGAGGCCTGGCACGACGCGATTGCCGCGATCTGGGTTGGGGCCATCCGCGAACATCTGGGCGATACGGGCCGCGTTGCGTTCCTGGTCTGGGGCGACCCGTCGCTCTATGACAGCACGTTGCGGATTGCCGAGCGCGTCGCGCGGAACCTGCCGCTCAGGCCCTGCGTCATTCCCGGCATCACCTCGATCCAGGCTTTGACCGCCGCGCATGCGGTTCCGCTCAACCGCCTCAATGCGCCGGTGACGATCACCACGGGGCGCAGGCTGCGGGATGAGGGCTGGCCGCACGGGGCCGACAGTCTGGTGATCATGCTGGACGGCGAGTGCAGTTTCCGCGCGCTCGACCCCGACGGCCTGCATATCTGGTGGAGCGCCTATGCCGGGATGGCGGAGGAGATCACCCTCTCCGGCCCGGTTGCGGAGGTGACGGAGAAGATCGTGGACACCCGCGCCAAGGCCCGCGCACGCCACGGATGGATCATGGACATCTACCTGCTGCGCTACGACACCCCGGCCTGAAACCGACGCGAATGCCGTCGCGGATGGGCGGTTACAGAGCTGTCCCGGCGGTAGGCTTCAAGCCATGACACTCGCCATCCCCGCCCCTTCGCCGGTCTTTCAGCGCATAGCGCGGTTCACGCTGGACCAGTCTGCCCGCGACATTCCCGAGGCAACGCGGGCGCACGCCGCCCTTCTGCTGCTCGACACGCTCGGCATCTGCGCGGCGGCGGCCCCGATGGAGGCGGGCCGCATCGCGCGCAATATCGCGGTGGCGCTTTATGGCGCGGGCACGCCCGACCTTTCCGCGCCGATCCTCTTCGACGGTCGCCGCGCCAGCCTGGCCGGGGCCGGGTTCGCTGCCGCCAGCCAGATCGACAACCTCGACGGGCATGACGGCTACAACCCGACCAAGGGCCATATCGGGGTGGCGGTGGTGCCCGCGCTGGCCGCTTTGGCCCAAGCGCGCCCCGATCTGAGCGGCACGGATGCCCTCGCCGCGCTAGTGATCTCTTATGAGATCGCGGGCCGGGCGGGGATCGCCTTGCACGCCACGGTCAGCGACTACCATACCTCGGGCGCCTGGAACGGGCTTGGCGTCGTGGCGCTGGCGGCGCGGCTGCGGGGCCACAGCGCGGATCAGTTGCGCCACGGATTCGGCATCGCCGAATATCACGGCCCCCGCAGCCAGATGATGCGCGAGATCGCCAATCCGACCATGCTGCATGACGGGTCAGGCATGGGGGCGCTGGTCGGACTTTCGGCGGCGATCATGGCCGAGCAGGGCTTTACCGGCGCACCCGCGATCACGCTGGAGGGGGAAGAGGCCGCCCCCCATTGGGACGATCTGGGCACGCTCTGGCAGACCGATCTGCAATATATCAAGCCCTACCCGATCTGCCGGTGGGCGCATGCCCCGATCGATGCAGCACAGATGCTGCGGCCCGGACTGGACCCCACCCGGATCAGCGCCATCACCATCCGCAGCTTCGCCAATGCCGTGGCCCTCTTTCCGGACATGCCGGAGACGACCAGCCAGGCGCAATATTCCCTGCCCTTCGCGGTCGCCACGATGCTGGTGCATGGCGAGATCGGAGTGCCGCATATCTCGGGCGCGGGCCTGCGCGATGCGGATGTCGCCCGCCTGGTTGCGCGCACGCAGCTTGATGTCGCACCCGAGCACGAGGCGCGCTTTCCCGAGGGGCGATGGGCCGATCTCTCGATCACGCTGGAGGATGGCGAGGTGCTGCAATCGGGCGAGGTTCACGCGCGCGGCGGGCCCGAGCATCCATTCTCCGAGGCCGATATCTGCGCCAAGTTCATGGACTTCGCAGCACCTGTCCTTGGCCCGCTCCGCGCCGGTGCCATTCGTGACGCAACGCTGGCGCTGGCCTGCGAGGATGTCCCCTTCTCGACCTTGACAGACCTGCTGACAGATCCGCCCTAGGCGCTGGCGAACAGCCCCGCGTGGTCCTCTCGCAGGGCGTTCTTCTGCACCTTGCCCATCGTATTGCGCGGCAGGTCATCGGCGATGATCACCCGGCGCGGCTGCTTGAAGCGGGCAAGCTCGCCCTCCAGCCCCGCCAATACCTGCGCCTCCATCAGGCCGCGCCCCTCTTGCGGCACCACCACGGCCACCACCGCCTCGCCCATATCGGGATGCGGCACGCCGATCACGGCGCTTTCCAACACGCCGGGCAGATCGTCGATCACGGCCTCGACCTCTTTCGGATAGATGTTGAACCCGCCCGAAATGATCAGATCCTTGCCGCGCCCGACAATATGGACATAGCCATCTTCATCGACCCGCCCCAGATCGCCGGTGAGGAAGAAGCCGTTCTCGCGCAACTCCTCCGCCGTCTTTTCCGGCATGTTCCAATAGCCCGAAAAGACGTTTGGTCCCCGCACTTCCAGCATTCCGATCTCGCCCCGCGGCAGCTCCGCCCCGGTCTTGGGCTCGCAGATTTTCAACTCCACCCCCGGCAGCGGAAAGCCCACCGTGCCCGCGCGGCGTTCGCCGTCATAGGGGTTGGAGGTGTTCATGTTGGTCTCGGTCATGCCGTAGCGTTCAAGGATCGCATGGCCGGTGACCTCCTGCCATCTGGCGTGGGTCTCGGCCAGAAGCGGCGCGGAGCCGGAGATGAAGAGCCGCATGTTGCGCGCGGCATAGGCCAGCCCGAACTGCCGGAGCAGCCGCGTGTAGAAGGTCGGCACGCCCATCAACGCGGTGGCCTGCGGCATCACGTCGAGGATCGCGCCCTCGTCGAAGCCTTGCAGGAACAGGCAGGAGCCGCCCGCCATCAGGGTGATGTTGGTGGCGACGAAGAGGCCATGCGTGTGAAAGATCGGCAGCGCATGGATCAAGACGTCATCGCTGGTGAAGTGCCAATAGTCGCGCAAGGTCTCGGAGTTCGAGGCCAGCGCCCCATGGCTCAACATCGCGCCCTTCGAGCGGCCCGTCGTGCCGGAGGTGTAGAGGATCGCGGCCAGATCGTCGGCGTTACGCGGGACGGGGTCGAACCCGGGCCGTTCCGCATCGCGCGCGTCCGCGAGGGTGCCGGTCTCATCCGCCGCGATGGTCATGAGGTTCGGCACGGCGCAGTTGCGCGCGAGCCCTTCAAGCGCCGCATGTTTCTGCGCATCGCAGACCAGCAGCGTGGGCGTCGCGTCGCCCAGGAAATAGCGCAGCTCGCTTTCCGTGTAGGCGGGGTTCAGCGGCAGGAACACCGCACCGGAGAGGACACAGCCGAGATAAAGCTCCAGCATGGTTTGCGTCTTGGGGGCCTGCACCGCCACCCGGTCGCCGACGTGAACGCCCATGCGCCGCAGCGCGTTGGCGATCCGCTCGGCATTGGCGAAGAAATCACCATAACTGGTAACGCGGTCGGTGCCGACATGGCGCAGGAACGGCGCGTCCTCGCGCCCGACCGAGGCGGCGCGCAGGCGGTGGGCAAGATGGTTGGCGTCATACATCGGGCAAACGGGCCTTTCCGTGGTGGGTTTTCGGGTCAACCATGCGTCACCACCGGATCAATCGGCCCGAGCGGCCCGCCCATCGCCATCTCGACCGCGCGCGCGACCTGCAACAGGCGTGCCTCGCCGCGCGGGGGGCCGATCAGTTGCAGGCCCACGGGAACGCCGTGCCGGTCGCGTCCGACGGGCACCGACAGCGCGGGCAGACCGGCGGTCGCGGCCAGGAAGGAAAACCGCAGCCAGTCGATGTAGTCGGTCAGCGTCTGCCCCTCGATCTCGGTCGGGAACTCTTCCTCCACCGGGCCGGGCATCAGGCCGACGACGGGGCAGGCCAGCACGTCGAAATGTTTGAGGAAGGCGACCATGCGGTCGAAGATGTCGGATTTGGCGCGGCCCGCCGTGACGATGTCATCAAGGCTCAACTCACGCCCCTGCTGGATGTTCTGCCGCAGGCTGGCCTTGAACTGCGCCTGCACGGTCTCGGGCAGTGCGCCCGCGCCGTTGGCCCAGAGAAGCGCCCGCGCGGTGCGGTAAGCATGGTCGAGGCCGGTCACGTTCGGGCAATCCTCGGAGATCATGGCGCCCGCGCGTTCGACCTGACCCAGGGCGCGGCGCAGATGGGTCTCGACCTCCGGCGCGCAAGGAGCAAACCCGCCCAGATCGGGGGTGAAGGCGATGCGCACATGGGGGTCGGCCTCGGCCACCGCCTGCTGATAGGAGGTCTGGGGCGGCGGAAAAGAAATTGCCCAATCGGGGTTGAACCCCGCCATCGCGTCGAGGAACAGCGCGCAATCCCGCACCGAGCGCGCCATCGGACCCTGCACCGCCTCAAGGTGGAACCCGTTGCCCGCCGGCCCCGGCCCCGCGATACCCGGCGAGGGGCGCATACCCACGACACCGCAGAAGGCTGCCGGCGTGCGGCAGGAGCCCGCGAGGTCCGAGCCGTGGCTGAGCCAGACCTCGCCGGTGGCCAGCGACACCGCCGCCCCGCCCGACGATCCGCCCGCGTTCAGCGACGTGTCCCAGGGATTGCGGGTCATGCCGAAGACCGCGTTGAAGGTGTTGGCGCCCGCCCCCATCTCGGGCGTGTTGGTCTTGCCCAGGACGACGCCACCGCGCGCCTCCAGCCGCAACACCAGCGGCCCGCTTTCCTCGGGCACGAAATTGGCCAGGCCCGGCGTGCCCCAGGTGGTGCGCACGCCCGCGACGGGCGTCAGGTCCTTGATGCCGATGGGCAGCCCGGCCAGGTATCCGGGGTGATCGACCTGCGAACCGTCCAGCTCCGCCTTGCGCGCGCGGGTCTCGCAGAGCGTCGGCATGGCGTTGACATCGGGCTCAACCGTGCCAATCCGCGTGATCGCGACGTCGATCAACTCATCCCGGCTGACCTCGCCCTTTTTCAACAGCGCGACAGCCTCATGGGCCTGCAATGCGCAAAGCTCGGGCCCGGTGAATGGGGGCATTTCTGGTGTCATGGCACTCCTCCGTCAGGGCCGAACATGGCCCATCCCTCCCCCCTAGGCAATCGCCGCCGCGCCGATCATACTCGGCCCCATGACAGTGACCCCGCCCCGACCCCGGCCAATGCGAACGGCGATGCGCAATCTTGCGCTGCTGGTCTTGCTGGCCATCGGTCTGGCGCTGGCCGCCCTGCCAAGGATCGAGCGTTATTTCATCGCCGAGACGGCGGCGCGCGAAGAGGCGACGCTGCGCCTGGCCACCGCGTCCCTGCGCGGCGCGCTGGCCCGGTCCGAGGCGCTGCCCGCGCTGCTGGCCGAACGCCCGATCCTATCCGAGATCCTGCGCGACCCGGACAACGAGGGCCTCTTGCCCTTTGCCAATGAACAATTGCGCCAGACCGCGCTGACGCTGGAGCTGGCCGACATCTTCGTCATGGACCTGCGCGGCAACACCATCGCGGCCAGCAATTACCGGCGCGAGGCGTCCTTCGTCGGACGCAACTTCGCCTACCGGCCCTATTTCACGGACGCGCTGTCGCTCGGGCGCGGGCGGTTTCACGCGCTTGGCGTCACCTCCGGGCAGCGCGGCTACTATTTCGCCGCCCCGATCATCGACAATACCGAACTTCTGGGCGTGGTCGCGGTCAAGATCCATCTCGACACGTTCGAGCAGACCTGGCGCGACGGCGACAACACCATCATCGTGATGGATTCGAGCAATGTGATCTTCCTGTCGGACCGGGAGGAATGGCATTTCAACACGCTCGGGCCGATCCCCGATGGCGCGCGGGGCCGGATCGCGGCGACCCGGCAATATCCGCTGGACCAGTTGACCCCCCTGCCCGCCACGCGCGAGCCGCTTGGCCCCACGACCGAACTGCTGCGCATCGGAGCCGAGGAATATGTCACCAATATCGGCCTCATCGCTGCCGCGGGCTGGCGCGTCTGGGTGCTGACGCCGACCCGCCACGCGATCTTGCAGGCACGTCAGGCGCTGGCCTCGATCATCCTCGTCATCCTCTTTGCGGGGCTGGTCGGCGCGCTCTTCATCCAGCGCCGCGCGCGGCTTCTGGAACGCTTCGACCAGCAACGCCACCACAGTGAAGTTCTGGAGGCCCGCGTCACGGAACGCACCGCCGACCTGCATGACGCCAACGCGCAGCTGCGCCAGGAGGTCGAGGAACGCCGCCTGACCGAGGCGCGGCTGCGCAAGACCCAGACAGACCTGGTGCAGGCGGGCAAGCTGGCCGCATTGGGGCAGATGTCGGCAGCCCTCAGCCATGAGTTCAACCAGCCGCTTGCCGCCGTGAAATCCTATGCCGACAACGCCGCCACCTTCCTCGACCGCGACCGGCCCGAGGAAGCACGCCAGAATATCGGACTGATCAGCCAGATGGCCGACCGGATGGCCGCGATCTCGAAACACCTGCGCAACTTCGCCCGCCGTCCGCAGGAGAAAATCGGGCCGGTGCCGCTGCTGCCCGTTCTCGACGACGCGCTGGCACTGATGCGGGCGCGGCTGGCCGAGGTGGGGGCCGAAATCAGCTATGACCGGCCGGAAGAGGAGATCACCGTCATGGGCGGCCAGGTGCGGCTGCAACAGGTGCTGGTGAACCTTCTCTCCAACGCCATCGACGCGATGGAGGATCAGGAGGTGCCGGTCATCGAGATCAGCGTCGAGACCCGCGGCGGGCGCTGGCAGGTTTCGGTGCGCGACCACGGGCCGGGCCTGTCGGAGACCTCGCTGGCGCAGCTATTCGACCCGTTCTTCACCACGAAGAGCCCCGGCAAGGGGCTCGGGCTCGGCCTGTCGATCTCCTACAATATCGTGCGCGATTTCGGTGGCAGGCTGGCCGCGCATAACCATGAAGGCGGCGGCGCGGTCTTTACCGTCGATCTTGCCCCCGCCAGCGATGAGACGGAGATCGCCGCGCAATGACGTCCGAGACCATCCTCTTTGTCGATGACGAGGATCACCTGCGCCTGGCCGCCGAGCAGAGCCTGCAGCTTGAGGATCTGGACGTGACGACCTTCGCCGATGCCGCAACGGCGCTGTCCCATGTCGCGCGCGATTTCGCCGGAATCCTGGTGACCGACATAAGGATGCCCGGCATGGACGGGCAGGAATTGATGGCCCGCGCGCTGGAGATCGACCCGGAATTTCCCGTGATCCTGGTCACCGGGCATGGCGATGTCGAACTGGCGGTTCGGACGATGCGCGACGGGGCCTATGATTTCCTGGAAAAACCCTATGCCCCCGCAAGGCTGGTCTCGACCGTGCGCCGCGCGCTGGACAAGCGGCGGCTGACGCTGGAAAACCGCGCCCTGCGCAGCCAGGTCGGCGGGCGCGACGCGATCGAGGCGCGGCTGACGGGACGCTCGGACGTGATGATCAGGCTGCGCGGCCAGATCCGCGCCATCGCCGAGACCGGCGCCGACGTGCTGATCGAGGGCGCGACCGGAACCGGCAAGGAGGTCGCGGCCCGCGCGCTGCACCGCGCCTCGTCCCGCGCGGCAAGGCCCTTCGTGCATATCAACTGCGCCGCCCTGCCCGCCGACCTCATTGAAAGCGAGCTTTTCGGGCATGAGGCCGGGGCCTTTCCCGGCGCCACGCGACCGCGCTACGGGCGCTTTGAACATGCGCGCGGCGGCACCGTGTTCCTCGATGAGATCGAAAGCATGACGCAGCCCGTGCAGGCCAAGCTGCTGGACGCGATCCAGAACCGGGTGGTGACGCGGCTCGGCTCGAACGATCCGGTGGAACTGGACGTGCGTTTCATCGCCGCCAGCAAGCAGGACCTCAAGGCCGCCGCCGCCGCCGGTCAGTTTCGCGCCGATCTGCTCTACCGGCTGAATGTCGTGACGCTGCGGATGCCGGACCTGACCGAACGGCGCGAGGATGTGCCGCGCCTCTTCACGCAACTGGTCCATGAGGCCGCCGCCCGATACAAGCGCCCCTCCCCTCCCATCCCCGGTGCGGTCCTGACCGCCGTTGCCGCCCGCGACTGGCCCGGCAATGTGCGCGAATTGCGCAATGCCGCCGACCGCTTTGCCCTGGGCCTCGACCTCGATATCGGCGAGGCGGCGCCGCAGGAGGCCCGCAGCCTGAGCGAGGCGATGGCCGCGCATGAGAGATCCCTCATCGCGGCCAGCCTGACCAGCCATGGCGGCAGCCTCAAGGAGACCTACGAGGCGCTCGGCCTGTCGCGCAAGGCGCTCTACGAGAAGATGCAGAAATACGGGCTGGACCGGGACGCGTTCCGCCGGGACTGACCGCGATGGGCGGATTTCGACACATGATTGCGACGCCATGGGGCCCGACCGACCCATCGGGCCAGGAAATGTCGCGTCGATGCCCCTTGCGGCCCTCAGCGCCCTTGCCCTGGGGGAAGCCGCGCCCGCATGAGGGGGGTTGAGCGGATCGGGGCCTTGTGTCCCTTGCCGCCAATTCCAAAGGGAGAGGAAAACACATGACCTTCAAGAAACTCACCGCGCTTGCCATGACCAGCGCCCTTGCGAGCACCGCCGCCTTTGCGGAAAGCCACGAGGACCGCAGCGACTGGCCCGAGAGCTTCACCGTCGGCACCGCAAGCCAGGGCGGCACCTATTTCGCCTATGGCTCCGGTTGGGCCAACCTTGTGGCGGAAGAGCTTGGCCTGACCGGCGGCGGCGAAGTGACCGGCGGCCCGATGCAGAACATGGCGCTGGTCCATACCGGCGAGGCACAGTTCGGCATGACCACGATGGGCCCGGCGGCGGAAAGCCTGCAAGGCACCAACCCGATCGCGCCCGGTCTGCAAATGACCAATGCCTGCGCCATGTTCCCGATGTACCAGACGCCGTTCTCGATCACCGCGCTGTCGTCGTCGGGCATCATGTCGGTCGCGGATATTCCCGATGGCGCGCGCATCGGCTTTGGCCCCGCGGGTTCCACCTCGGACACCTATTTCCCGCGCATGATGGAAGAGCTCGGCGTCAACTTCGAGCGCCGCAATGGCGGCTGGTCCGACCTTGGCGGGCAGTTGCAGGATGGCCTTCTGGACGTGATCGCCTTTGCCGCCGGTGTGCCGGTTCCGGCTGTCAGCCAGCTTGAGGTGCAGACGGATGTGAACATCATCGAGTTCACCGAGGAAGAGCAGGCCGCGATCATGGAAGCCTTCCCGGTTTCCGCCTTCGAGATCTCGGCCGATATCTACACCACGCTGGAAGAGCCCGCGCGCTCGGTCTCGATGTGGAACTTCGCCATCGCCAATTGCGACCTGCCGGAAAGCTTCGTCTATGCCGTGGTCGATGTCGTGATGTCGGACAATGAGCGGATGATGAATATCCACCGCGCCGCACGTTCCACCCTGCCCGAGAACTGGGACAAGAACACCGTCATGATGTGGCACCCCGGTGCGGCCCGCTGGTTCACGGAAAACGCAGGCGCCGAGATTGCCGCCGACATGATCTACGGCGACATGTGATCGAAACCGGGCCAGTGGCCTGACACAGACGCCGCGTCCGGCTATGCTCGGGCGCGGCATTTTTTCAAACACCGGGGGAATCCCCGTGCGACACGCGCGGGGAAGCGGAGGGGACAATGACCACCAACACAAACGAGATCGACGAGATCGTGCTCGCCGAAGGCGTCGATGAGGAGCCGGTCGAGAAGAACCGCCGCCTCTTCACCGGGCCGTCCTTTGTCTTTATCGCCACCTTCTCGGCGCTCTATGCGGGCTTTCACATGCTGGCGCTCAACGGCGTGTCGATCAGCGACTGGACCGGGATCGAGATCCCCTTCCTGCCGACATTCCCGATGGAAACCTGGAATTTCCGCATTGTCCACGTCTCCGGCGCTTTGGCGCTCGGGTTCCTGCTATTCGCCGCGCGGCTGTTTCCCGATGACGAAAAGCCCGAAACCCGGACCCTGTCGCTGATCGGATACCTGCTGCTGATCCCGGCGCTTCTGGCCGGCTACATGGCCGTGAAATTCGCCTTTGTTATCAACAGCGGCACCTTGCCCGAAATGGGCGGGCTGACCACATGGGCCGCCTTCCCCGGCACCGAGATCTACGCGCAGGAAGTGCGCTGGTTCGGCATTCCGCTGCTCGTCGCCACCGGCGGCGCGATCGTTCTGGGTTGGTTCGAGAACACCCATCGCACCCGCTTTTCCACCTCGGATGTCGTGCTGGCGGTCTGCGGGGTCGTCGTCGCGCTCTACCTTGTGCCGATCTACTCCACCGCCGCGCGCAACTCGGTCGGGACCACCTTCGTGCCGATTGGCGTGGCATTTGCCGCCACCGCCGGCACCGCGCTGATCCTTGAGCTGACGCGCCGGGTCGCGGGGCTGGCGCTGGTCATCATCACCGGTGTCTTCCTGATCTACACCTTCACCGCGCATCTGCTGCCCGGCATCCTGGCCGTGCAGACGCCCTATAACTGGCAGCGCTTCTTCGGCTTCGTCTACACGGATGCGGGTATCCTGGGGCCGACCACGGCCGTCTCTTCGACCTATATCATCCTCTTCATCATCTTCGCGGCCTTCCTTCAGGCGTCGAAGGTGGGCGATTACTTCGTCAACTTCGCCTTCGCCGCGGCGGGGCGCGCGCGGGGCGGGCCCGCAAAAGTGGCGATCTTCGCCTCCGGCCTGATGGGCATGATCAACGGCACATCCGCGGGCAACGTCGTGGCCACAGGCTCGCTGACCATCCCGCTGATGAAGAAGGTCGGCTATCACAAGAAGACCGCCGGCGCGATCGAGGCCGCGGCCAGTACCGGCGGGCAGATCATGCCGCCGATCATGGGCGCGGGCGCCTTCATCATGGCCGAGATCACCGGTATCCCCTATACCGAGATCGCCATCGCGGCGATCATCCCCGCCGTGCTCTACTTCGCGTCGATCTACTTCATGGTCGACCTCGAGGCCGCCAAGCTGGGAATGCGCGGAATGCGCGAGGACGAGCTGCCCAAGTTCAAGCAGCTTGTGCGCCAGGTCTACCTGTTCATCCCGATCATCATCCTGATCGTGGCGCTGTTCATGGGCTATTCGGTGATCCGGGCGGGCACACTCGCGACCGTCGCCGCCGCCGTGGTCAGTTGGCTGACGCCGCACCGGATGGGCCTGCGCGCCATTATCAAGGCGTTCGAGCTGGCGGGTGTCATGTCGATCCAGATCATCACGGTCTGCGCCTGCGCCGGTATCATCGTGGGCGTGATCTCCCTCACCGGGGTCGGCGCGCGGTTCTCGTCCTTGCTGCTTGGCCTGGCCGAGGCCAGCCAGCTTCTGGCGCTGTTCTTCGCCATGTGTATCGCCATCCTTCTAGGGATGGGGATGCCCACCACGGCGGCCTATGCGGTGGCGGCCTCGGTCGTGGCGCCGGGCCTGGTGCAGCTTGGCATTCCGGCCCTGACGGCGCATTTCTTCGTCTTCTACTTCGCCGTCGTTTCGGCGATCACGCCCCCCGTGGCGCTGGCCAGTTACGCGGCGGCGGGGATATCGGGGTCGAACCCGATGGAGACCTCGATGGCGTCCTTCAAGATCGGCATCTCGGCCTTCGTCGTGCCCTTCATGTTCTTTTACAACTCGGCGATCCTGATGGACGGCACCTGGTTCGAGATCATCCGCGCCGCCGCAACCGCGACCGTGGGCGTGTTCCTGTTGTCCTCGGGCGTCCAGGGCTGGTTCATGGGAGGCCGCATGGCCTGGTTCATGCGGGTGGCGATCATCGCCGCGGCGCTGTTCCTGATCGAGGGCGGTTGGGTCTCGGACGTGATCGGGATCGGCGGGGCCGTGGCGGTCTTCTTCATCCAGAAGCTGTTCCACCCCGCCCCAGACGCCACCTTCGACGTGCGCGGCGCGGACTGACGATTGCGCGCAGAGATGAGATAGGGCCGTCCCGGATGCGGGGCGGCCCTATCTCTTATTGAAAATGGAGAGTTACTATACCATATTTGGGTATTAGGTTTGAGTTTGACCCGGCCAAGAGCGCCTCGAACATGGAAAAGCACGGCATCGATTTCGAGACCGCGCAGGCGATCTGGGACGATCCGTGGATGCTGGAGGTGCCAGCCCGAACCGAGGATGAGCCGCGCGTTCTGTCAATCGGCGCAATCGACGGTCGGCATTGGTCAGCCATCTGGACCCCGAGGGGCGACGCGGTGCGGATCATCTCGGTCCGGCGCGCCAGGAAAGAGGAGATCGCGTATTATGAAGGCCACTGATTTCGACGAGGCATTCGATGCGGGCGAGGATGTCGGCGGCAGCCTGGACTGGTCCAAAGCCCGCCGTCCGAATGACCAACCCCGGCGCGTGAACGTAGATTTCCCGGCCTGGGTCGTCGAAGCGCTGGACAAGCAGGCCCGCCACCTGGGCGTCACGCGGCAATCCCTGATCAAGCTGTGGATCGCCGAACGCCTGCAATAGACTGCGCGTCCCAAAGAAAAACGCGCCCCGGTCAGGGGGCGCGGCTTTCAGGGCAGCAGTATTCGTGTCAGCTCAGGCGGCTTCGGCCTGGCTGCGGCGTTCGCTTTCCTCACGGCTGAGCGCGACAGAGGTGCGCACACCGTTCGAGACAAAGGCCATCAGCCCCGTCACGACACGCTCGTTCGGGTCGATCCCGGCACAGGACAGCACTTCGCGGCCATCGCGCGAGCGTGCCCAACGGGCGATCTGATCGGGCCCGTTGCCGTATTTCTTGTCATCTGCAATGGCGTCATCCAAAGCGGCGAGGACCACGGCGGCAAAAAGCTTGCGCGACCGTTGGCCCTGTTCGAAGTTGAATGCCGTTCCATCAACGAAATCTCTCATTCCGTCGTCCTTTTATTGCTCTTGCATTTCCGGCGGTCCACCCGTTATGCCCAATCAAAGCCGATTCGTGTGTGCAACTTTTGCATATGTGCCATGCGCACCCCGCATGGCTCAGCTCGAATTCGCGCTATTTCCGGTGTCTTGCCACCCTACCAAGCGGCAGATATAGGTCCGGTCAACGAAATCTCAACCTTTTGCCACGGAAATGACACATGCCAAAAATCAACGGCAATGAAATTCGCCCCGGAAACGTGCTGGAGCATAATGGCGGCCTCTGGGCCGCGGTGAAGGTCGATCACGTCAAGCCCGGCAAGGGCGGCGCCTTCGCCCAGGTCGAGATGAAGAACCTGCGCAACGGCTCGAAATTGAACGAGCGCTTCCGCTCGGCGGACAAGGTCGAACGGGTGCGGCTGGAGCAGAAGGATCAGCAGTTTCTCTATGAAACCGACGGCATGCTGGTCTTCATGGACACCGAAACCTACGAGCAGATCGAACTGCCCGCCGACCTTCTGGGCGACCGCCGCCCGTTCCTGCAGGACGGCATGACAATCGTGGTGGAATTCCACGAAAGCGAGGCGCTGAACGCATCCCTGCCGCAAAAAGTGACCTGCAAGATCGTCGAGACCGAGCCCGTGGTGAAGGGCCAGACCGCCGCCAACAGTTTCAAGCCCGCGGTGCTGGACAACGGCGTCAAGGTCATGGTGCCGCCTTTCGTGGGCCAGGACGAGATGATCGTCGTCAACACCGAGACCATGGAATACTCCGAACGCGCGTGACGAAAATCCTTGTCCAAGGGTTTTCACGCCCGAAGAGGTTTTTTGAAAACTCTTCCGACCGCGAACGCTAGCGCCGCCCGCCCCAGGGCGATGACGGCGGCGGCCTGCGCCCCTGTCCGGTACGGGGGATGCGCGTTGTTGCGGTCGGCTCCACCTCGCGGGGGCGCGCGCGGCGCGGTCGGGAAACGGCCCGGTCGTCAAACGCTTCTTCATGCGGCGGGTGGCCGTGGGTCGCATTCCAGAAGGCCGGCCCGCCCCGCCGCAACCAGACCGGCACCGCCAGCACGACACCGGCGATGAAGCCACCGGCATGGGCCCAATAGGCGACCCCGCCGGTCAGCGTGTCGGCCGCCGCGCCATTGACCAACTGCATCCCGAACCACAGCCCCAGCATCAGCCAGGCGGGGACCGTGATGACCCGGAAAAAGACAAACAGGATCAGCAGGAAATCGACCCGCGCACGGGGGAACATCAACAAATATCCGCCCATCACGCCCGCAATCGCGCCCGAGGCCCCCACCATGGGAACCGGCGAATAGGGGTTGGCGATCATCTGCCCGAAGGCCGCCGCCACGCCCGCCGCGAGGTAGAAGACCAGGTAGCCCAGATGGCCCATCTGATCCTCGAGATTGTCACCGAAGATCCACAGGAACAGCATGTTGCCCGCCAGGTGCATCCAGCCGCCATGCAGGAACATCGAGGTGAAGATCGTGTAGGTCTGGTCGCCCTGGCTGACCTGCGCGGGCACCAGCGCCCAATCGGCGTAGAACGCCATCAACAGGCGCGGGGCCTCACCGATCGAGGGGAAATAGCTGAGGAAAACGCCGATATTGATCGTGATCAGAACCCAGGTGACAAAGGGCTTTCGTTCCGACGGGTTGTGATCGCGCAGGGGCAGCATGGGGTTCAGATTGCCCTTCTGCCGGTCCCGGTCAAGGGGGCGTCAGCGCGGGCTGCGCTCAATCCTCCAGGTCGTCGGCGGCCAGCGCGAGGCGAATCTCGCGGCGCACCAGTTTGCGCACATTGCGCGTGATGCGCTGGCCCAACTCGCCCTGCAACTCCTCGCGCACGACCTCGGCGACGATCTCGCGCAGGGTTTCCTCGTCCACGAAACCGGCATCCTCATCGGGGAAGGTAAAGGGCCCCTCGCCCAGATCCTCGACCTCCGAGCGGTCACGCGGCTCCGGCTCAGGCTCAAGATCGGCCGCCAGGTCCGGGGCGGGGTCTTCCGGGGCAACCTCCTCGGGCACCTCCTCCGTCACCGCGTCCTGCGGCTCGGTCTCCACCTCATCCGGCGCCGATGCGTCCTCCTCGCCCTCATCTTCCCGCGCACCCTTGCTGATCACGGCAGAGAGCACACCCGAGACGGCCATCTGGGCGGCCCGCGCCTCGGCCAGTTCGCGCGCGGCGAAGGGCGGTGCCTCGTCGGGGGAGGAAAAGGCCCCCTCCTCCGGCTCATACTCGGCCAGCGAACTGGACCGGCGAATGAAGGAGATCGGCGGGCTGTCGTCAGGCGCGTCCACCGCGTCATCCTCCGCCATGTCATTGGCGAGTTCCGCGGTCTCGGGGGCCTCCCGTGCGTCCGTGGCCTCATCCTCGGGGGGCGCGTCGTCGTCCGGCTCCGGCATGTCAGCCACATCCGCCATATCCGCCTCGGGCTCTGCATCCGTCAGGGGCGGGGAATCGTCGAACGCGACCGGCTCCGCCGGGTCCGCGTCATCGCCCGCGTCAGCATCCTCGACCGGCTCGCCCCACAATTCCTGCGCCCAATCCGTCCCCTCATCGCGGGACGGGTCGGGGTCGTCGCCACGCGGCGTGATCGGCACCCAGGGGTCCTCGGGGTCGGTCACACGCAAGGCGGGCGTCAGCACCAGCTTGTCCGGCGCGGTGGCATCCCCACCCTCGCCGGCCGGGGGCACGGCCTGCGTCCCCTCCGCCGGGTGATGTTCCGAGACAAGCCTGCGGATCGACGACAGGACATCCTCGATCTCATCGGATTTCATTGGGTCTGCCATGTCCTCACCACTCCGGTTTGGCTGCACCTGCCTCATGCGCGCGCCATCATTTTCACGCAAAGATACAGCCACAGGCCCGTTCGCACAATGGATAGGTAAATTTGCAGCGATTTCAGCCTGTCGGCTCAGTCCCGCCCGAGCCGGTCCAGCACCGCATCCAGCCGCTCGCCGCGCACCGTGGGCGTATGGATGGGTGCACGGTTGACCGCGTCGTAATAGGCCGTGGGATCGTATTCCGGCACGTCCAGGTTCAGATGCTCGACCGTCAGCAGGCCCATCGCCGCCAACAGGCCATAGCTGGCCTGGTAAAGCGATGTCTGCGCCTCGATCAGCCCGATCCGGGCATCCAGCAGATCCTGTTCGGCGTCCAGCACATCCAGCGTCGTGCGCGCCCCGAGCGAGGCCTCCTCCCGGACGCCTTCAAACGCCAGCCGGTTGGCGCGGATCTGCTGCTGCGAGGCCTGGATCGAGGCCGAGGCGATGCGGATCTGGGCGAAGGCATTGCCGATGCTCTGGTTGACCCGGCGCACGGTCTGGTTCAGCTCGGCCATGCTGGCATGCAGCGTGGCCAGCGCGATCCGCTCGGACGAGGCCAGCCGCCCGCCATTGTAGATCGGCTGCGAGAGGCTCAGGGTCAGCGAGGCGCTGGCGGAATCCTCGAACCATTCGCTGCGATCGGCGGGATCGACGGAACCCTCGGCGCGCAGGCTGAGGCTGGGGCCGTAATCGGTGCGCGCGGCGGCCAGGTTCAACTCGTCGGCGCGCTGGCCGTGTCTTCCGGCCTGAATCGAGGGGTGGTTCTGGCGCCCGATCTCCAGCGCCTCCTCCTGGCTGTCGGGCAGCGAGGGGATCACGCCCGGGCCGCTCAACGCACCGGGGCGGCGACCGACTGCCAGCAGGAACAGTTCGGAATCGATCATCAGCGCGCCCTGCGCCGAGACCAGCGCCCGCCGCGCCTCGGCCAGGCGCGCCTCGGCCAGCGCCACATCGGTGCGGGTATCCTCGCCGACCTCGAACCGGTCGCGCGCGGCACGCAACTGCTGCGTGATCACGCGCAGATTGCTTTCGCGGACGCTGACGACCTGCGCATCGCGCCAGACCTGCAGATAGGCGGTCACGGCGTCCAGCAACACCTGCTGCTCTAGGCCGATCAGCGATTGCCGCGTCGCCAGCACGGTTTCCCGCGCCGCGTCGCGCAAGAGTCTGCGCCCGCCACCATCATAGAGCAGCATCTCGGCGGTCAGCGTCAGCCGGTCGGTCTGGCGCGTGGTCGGCGTCTGCCACCGCGACGACGCGATGAAGGTGATCACCGGGCGCAAACCCGCCACCTGCTGTGCCACGCCTTCATCCTGTAGCCGCAGAAGATAGCGGTTCTGTTCCAGCACGTCGGAATTGCGATAGGCGGCCGCCAGCGTGTCGGCCAGGGTTTCGGCCCGCGCCACCTGACCGAGACCGATGATGGACAGCATCAGGACCGCCAGGAAGGAGGACAATATTCTTGTGAAACGCATCGACTGTCGCCCCTGTTCAACCTGATACCCCGCCCCGGAATGATCGGCGCCCTGCCTCAAAACACGAATTCTTCGGCGCGGCGAAATCCGGGCAATACCGGGGCTGTGGCGTTGAACGACATGCGCCAGAAGACCCGTCCATCCAGCTTGTGGCCGATCCGGGCCTCGCCAAGCGCACCCGTCATGAAGATCGCCGCGATCCGTCCGCCTTCCTTGAGCTGGTCCAGCAGGGCCGGCGGCACCTCTTCCACGCCGCCCTCGATGACGATCGCATCATAGGGCCCGTGCTTGACGCTGCCCTCGGCCAGGGGCCCTTCGATCACAGCGACATTGTCGACACCCTGCGCGGCCAGGATATCCTGCGCCTCGGCGGCCAGGTCCGGCACATCCTCAATGGCGATGACGGCCTCGGCCAGATGCGCCAGCACTGCGGCGGAATAGCCAAGCCCGCAGCCCAGATCCAGCACCAGGTCGCCCGGCTGAATATCCAGCGCGTCCAGGATCTTGCCCATCGTGCGCGGCTCCAGCACCACGCGGCCGCCTTCCAGGGTCACGTTCTCGCCGACATAGGCCACGTCGCGCAGGCTGTCGGGCAGGTAGGCCTCGCGCGCGACGTCGAGCATGGCCTCGATGATGTTGAACTTGGTGACATCCTGCGGGCGCACCTGCGTATCAACCATCATGGTGCGGAGAGCGGTGAAATCCTGCATGATCACATCCAGCGGCTTGTTATCGTTTCGCCCGTCTTGCCACAGGTGTCCCGGCAGGGCAACGCAGGAAGGACGCCTGCCGCGAAGGCAAGGGCGAAACGTGGCACGAAAGCCCCGCGAACCTGCTTGCACCCCGCCCCGCTTTGAGGCAAAACCAGCGCCAGACCACAAGCGCGGCGAGTTGGCGGAGTGGTGACGCAGCGGATTGCAAATCCGTGTACACCGGTTCGATTCCGGTACTCGCCTCCATTTCATTCTAAATCATAGGGTTAGCGGCTGAACGGTCGGGTGTGACACAAAGTGGGACACACGCCCTATGATGCTGTCATCCTATCTAAGCCCCTCAAGACACGGGATTTACTACTTCCGCTGGCCTATCCCTCCGTCCTCAGACGGAAAGCGGACCACGGTTCGCATCTCCCTGCGGACCCGTTGCCCGGATCGGGCTGGTGATTTGGCCCGCCATCTTGCATCCTGCGGACGAATACTGCGCGAGAACAATGCATTGGCGGGACTGAGACAAAGCGAGATACGCGAGAAGGTGCAAGCCTACTTCAAGGCGCAACTGGACCAGTACCTTGACTGGTTGGACCGGCGCGGCTTGTCGAAGAATGCCTTGGCCGATGCCCGCGAAGAAATGCTGGACCATGACAGCATGGTCGATCTTGAAAGCGTCCATCCTCAATACCTGCCAATCGCCCGCTTCAAGACGAAGATGGAAGTCTCGGACGCCGATTGGGACGCAAGTCTGCCCCGCATCGCCATTGAACTACGCAAGGGTCGCCGGGACATGCTAAGGCGCGTTCTGGAAGCCGCTGAGCGCCTTGAGCATTATTCCTATGACGATGCCCCAGCCATCGCTCCTGCCGCTCCTGCGCCCGCTCTGCCAGCGTCATCGCCCTTGGGTGCGGCGGTAGATGATTTCATCGCTGAGCATTCGCGCCAATGGGCTGACAAGACCATCGGCCAGAACCGGGCATACCTGAATATCCTTGTCGAATACTTCGGCCCTGATCGGCTGCTTGCCACGATCACCAAGCAGGATGCGAGCGAGGTCAAGAAAGTGTTGCAGGCGCTACCGGCCAGCCGGAACACGAAGCCCAAGTTGAAGGCCATGCCGTTGATGCAGGTCATCAAGGAACCGGGGCACAAGAATATCGCGGCCAAGACGATCAACAGCCACATCCAAATGTTCAAGATGTTCTTCGACTGGGCAGAACGTCATGGACATTCACCGCACACGCTCTTTGAAGGCATGAAGGTGGCTAAAGAGAAGAACGCGGAAACCACTGTAAAGCCCTACACGCCGGACCAGACAGCCCTGATTTTCAGGGAGTTGACTGACAACCCCTCTGTATCCGTCCGGCGTGACCGCCGTTGACAATCAAGTTGCCTGCCAATTCCAGGGTGCCAGTTCGTCGAGGCGGTTGATCTTGTGATCGGCGATGTGTGTCAGCACCCAGGTGAGCCAGGCTTCCGGATTGACGCGGTTCATGCGGGCTGTCTCGACGAGGGTGTAGGCGATGGCCGCGGCCTTGCCGCCGCCTTCCGATCCCATGAACAGATAATTCTTCCGCCCGAGAGTCAGCGGCCGGATTGACCGCTCGCAGATGTTGTTATCCAACTCCAACTGGCCATCTTCGAGATAGGCCCGTGCTTTGGGCATGCGACCGAGGGCGTAGCGAATGGCCTCGGCCAGTTTGGTTTTTCCGGAGATTTTCGGCAGCTGAAGTTTCAGCCAGTTCTCCAGGTCGTCGAAGATGGGTTTGGCCTTGGCCTGTCGCAGGGCGACGCGTTCTTCGGGCGGCTTGTACCGCGCCTCCTTTTCGACGGCATAGAGCCCGGCGATGCGCTCGATGGTTTCCCGGGCGATGGTGGAGCCGTTTCGCTCAAAGACGTCCACGAACTTGCGGCGGACATGCACCATGCAGGCCTGTTCCGCGGCCAGACCCTCGCCGAACAACCCGTTGAAGCCGGTAAATCCGTCAGCATGCACGATGCCCTTGTAACCCGCGAGATGCGCGGCGGGATGTTTGCCCTTGCGGTCCACGCTGAACTGGTACCACGCGCAAGGCGGGGCCTGGCCACACCACGGTCGTTCATCGCGGACATAGCTCCACATCCGCGCGGTCTGGGCTTTGCCGGTCTTGCCCTTTGTCTGCATCTTGACCGGGGTATCGTCGGCGAAGAGCGCGGGCCCCGCGCGCACGAGCTTGCCGATGTGATCGGCCAAAGGCTCCAGAAGCGCGGTGGAACGCCCGACCCAATCGGTCAGCGTCGACCGGTGCAGATCGACCTTCTCGCGGGCGTAAATTTCGGACTGCCGGTAGAGCGGCAGATGATCGCAATACTTGCCGACCAATACGTGCGCCAACAGACCGGGGCCTGCGCGGCCACGTTCGATCGGGCGGCTCGGCAGCGGCGTTTGAGCGAACGTCTCGCAGCAGGAGCAGGCCATGCGCGGGCGAATGATTTCGCGGACAACAAAGTGGCCGGGGACGTATTCCAGTTCTTGCGTTACATCCTCGCCAAGGGTCCGCAGGGCTCCGCCGCAGTCGGCGCAGGTCTCGCCGGGGGAGAGAACCTCGGATTGTCGCTCCAGGTGATCAGGCAGCGGAGCCCGGCTGTGTTTCCGTTTGGTGGGTTTATCGTCATCGACCGTTTCGTCGTACTGATCGATTTCATCCAGCTGAGCCGCCGCGGCTTCAGCAATCTCGGTGTCTTCCTGCAGATCGAACGCCAACTGGTCGAGGCTTTCGGATTTGGAGCCGAACCGCGCCTTGCGATGACCGGCCAGTTGATGTTCGAGCTTCTCGATCTTCAGCGCCTGGGACCTGGCCAGATCGTGCAGCTGTGCCGCGACGGCGCGGAGCTCGTCGGGATCGGATGGCAGGGTTTGAGGCGTCTCCAGCATTGCCGGAAGAGTACTGTTTCGCCGTGCGCAAGTGAAGCTTAGGTTGCTGGATTCTCTCGCAAATTGCCGGTCGTCAGAGGCCGCCACGTCTTCTGCGGCATGCGCCAGTCAATCCCTTCCAGAAGCATCGACAATTGCGACGGACTGAGGCTGATTTTGCCGTCCTTGGCGGCGGGCCAGACAAAGCGCCCGCGCTCCAGACGTTTCGAGAACAGGCACGCGCCCTGTGCGTCCCACCAGATGATCTTCAACAGGTCGCCCCGGCGCCCGCGGAACACGAACAGGTGGCCCGAATAGGGGTCTTCCTCGAGCGTCTTCTCGGCCTGCGCTGCAAGCGTGTTGAACCCCCGCCGCATGTCCGTGACCCCGGCGGCAAGCCAGACTCGCGTGTTGCTCGGCACCGGGATCATGCCATCAGGCCCTGGACGAGACCGACCACCGCCGACAACGCCGTCGGTCCTTCAACGACGATCCTCCGCCCGTCCGAGAGCGTGATGTCGACGCGATTGGCCATGACGGCCCCGTCGGTCAAATCGGCCCCCGCCACACTCGCTGCAACCATTTGATCGTCAATCGCCGGACCGGAAATCTCCACCGGCAGGAAGACGTCGCCGTCCTCCGGCCCGCAGTTCTCTTCCTTCGGTCCGGGCGCGTAGCGCGGGTCCCGCAACCAGGTGAAGATCAGGTTGGAATTCATCGAATACCGCCGCGCCACCTGGGCAACCGAGACGCCCGGCACCAGGGTCTGACTGCAGATCGACCGCTTCTCCTCGTCAGACCAGAACCGCTTCTTCTGGCCCTTCTTTCCCGCCATGGAGTGCCTCAAGATGTCCATTGTTAATCATGGACATTATCGGCAGCAGTCCCCCTCCGTCAGAGCGGTCACGCCGGACGGATACACCCCTCTGGCCTCGTTCGGAAGGACAGTCACAAGTGGGGCGTGCTGTTGGGCCTGTTCACTGGGGCGCGTCTGAACGAGATTTGCCAACTCGACATTGCTGATATTCAGCAAGACGGCGACCAGTGGTTTCTGAACATCACAGACGAAGGCGACGACAATAAGCGCGTTAAGGCAAGTGCAAGCCGACGGAAAGTCCCACTGCACACGGAGTTGATCCGGCTAGGCTTTCTTGACTTCGTTGAAAGCCGAAAGTGCGGCCAGCGCCTATTCCCGGACTACAGCTACAACGTCAATGGCGGCTACGGTCGCAATCTGGGGCGCTGGTACAATGAAAGCTTCTTACCCAAACTTGGGATCAAGAAACCGGGTATCGTCTTTCACAGCTTCCGACACACGATGGTTACGCGGCTTGGGCGTGCTGACGTGCCGGAACCGATCTATCAATGCATCGTCGGCCATGCTCGGGCCGGGGTCACACAACAAGTCTACCTGCGGCAAGGCTTCACTTTGCGCCAGTTGAGCGAGGCCATCGAAAAGTTTCGTGTCTGACGGGTCGCGCCGTTCCTAATCGTTACCAGTAATGCGGGAGCGGCGCAGACGGCGCGACCGACAGGGTATTCCAATAAGCTTTTACTACCATATCTTTCAAAAGGCTATACGACCTCCACACATATAGGGGAAACCCTAGAGCGGTTCACGGGATGCCCGAAACGCCTGCAAGCGTCCTTCGTACCCATCGGGTTCCAGCAACCCTGCAATGTCTGGCGCGATGGGGTCTTCGCTTGGCTCGACATTCTCACCTTCGCCCATGTCGAACTCGACTTTGTTTTCTACGCCGAACATGTCCTTGAAAACCGCTTTCATGGTGTCTTCCAGAACATCCCGCATGTCGTGGTGCACAATGAAGCTGTCATGCACCGGCAAGCAGGCATAGCCCATGCCAGCAAATCTGAGCATCACGGTTTCGGCCAGATCACTGTCCATACGTTGAAGCCGCAACCCGAAACCGGTCCCGAAGTGATCCGCACATTCCGGATAGCTATCGACAATGAAACGCTTGAAGTCTGTCCAGTTTCGACCGGTTAGCGTTTCTTCATACTTCTCTATTTTCTTCATCTCCTTGACGCTATCGGCATTCAGAAGCGCATTGAAAGTCTTCTTCACAAGTCTGCGCTCATCCTCATTCCCCTTGTTCGTGACACAGCGTGCATATGGGTCGGTGGGAATGTCCTTGCCTGCCAGTGCGAACAGCATCGCGGGATGGATGCCGGAATAATCAACCTCGACCGTCTTCTTGCCGTCGATCAAGATGTGCCGCCGCAAATGGCTGGGAATGCTGATCCACCATGCACCGTAGAAGCGCCCGCCCTGTTCCCACTCATCGTTGTTGAAAACCCGGTAGACCGTGCGCGCGGCAAAGTCGAAGGACTGAGCGGCTTCATCGTCCCGTGTCCCGTCTATGCGCTTCAACTCTTGGGCCAGTTGTACGTCCGTCAGTGCCAGGTCTGCCCAATGGCTTTCCAGCATGTCGTTGATGATACGCAGTTGATCCCGCGCCACGTTCGCGAAGGCGTTATCGCCATACTCGACAAGCCGCTTCTTGCTGTCTTTCAAGCGGATGCCTTCGGCGTTCGGGTGCCGTCGCAGATCGACCACAGAGGCACCGGCCCGGTCAATCCCTGCCATTAAGGAAGGGGTCGCCATGTAGCGGGCCACACGGCTGTTCTTCTTCGCGGGGTCATCCCAGTGCGGCGTGCTCATCACGATCAACCCGGCGTCTTCCAATGCGTCCATCGCAGCGGTGAAGGTCCGATAGGACAAGAAGCTGGCCCCATATCGAGACTTGCTTTTCTTCGTGATCGCGGTCGCACCGCTCGCAATGCCCACCTCAAGCGAAGGGTCGCTTTCATGCGCCCGGAACAGGTCCAGTACGATGGCCTTGATGGACGCTTCAAAACGCGGCTGCGCATCGGACTTGAGCGGTTTGGGACGTGCGGCGGTCAGGTCGGCGCAGAGCGTGTCCAGAAACGCGGACAGCGCCGGGGCGTCGGTGGTCCATTGCGGGTCAAACGGGCGCGAAGGCATGGGGCATATCTATCTGTTTTCCGTTGGCTATCACGAACACCGCGACTTCCGTTCGCCACCTTGGACCGCTAAGGTGACAAGAAACAAGGACAAGGGCAGACCCTACCACATGGCCGGAAAATACGACGACCTCACCCGCGCGCAACTTGTCGAACTGCTGGAAAAGCGCGACCGGACCAAGAAGCTGGGGCTGGTGTGGGAGCGGGACGAGATCGAGGCGGACGCGGCGGTGGATGCCAACTTCATCGCCTGCCGGATCGACGAGGCGCTGTCGGACAAGCCCGCGCCATGGGACAATCTGGTGATCGAGGGCGACAACTTCGACGCGCTGCGCTGGCTGCGCATGACCCATGCAGGCCGGGTGAAGTGCATCTACATCGACCCGCCCTACAACACCGGCAACAAGGATTGGGTCTATAACGACAGCTATATGGACAAGGAGGACCGGTTCCGCCAGTCCACATGGCTGGAGTTTCTCTATCGCCGCCTGACACTGGCGCGGGACTTGTTGGCCGAAGACGGGGTGCTGCTGGTGTCGATCAATGACGACCAGCGGGCTGGACCTGTCACGGTTTGATGCCGCTCCTTTGATAGCATTTACTGCAACAAAGGAGACTGACTATGGGACTGAAACG